>NZ_JBFANX010000004.1:0-531519 GCF_040675005.1 Amycolatopsis sp. NPDC049691 | reverse complement strand
AAGATGCAGGGCCCGATCGGCATGTCCGAGGAGAAGGACAGCGCCCAGATGGCGGCCGAGCAGGCGATGTTCGACGCCGGCCACCACGCGGGCGGGGTCGAGGACATCTCCGGCGTGCCGCCGCAGATGCAGCCGACGCCGGGCGTGCCGACCCGGATGGGCGCGGTCCGTCGCAAGGACCGGGTCATGGAGATCATGCACCGGCTGCCGGACGCCGCGCAGCAGAGCATCATCGAGTCGCTCTCGCCGGAGGAGCAACGCCACTACGGCGTTTCCAGGTCGGGTCCGGCGCGGCACGCCGCCGTCTTCACCGCGAATGCGACGGCGTACCAACCCGCGCAAGGAGACCTGCGGTGAGTACAGCGCAGAACAAAGTGCCGATTCCCGGCGTCGCCGCGCTCCGGCAGCTGGGGCATTTCTTCGCGTTCGCGCTCGAGGTGCTGCGGTTCCTGCCGCGTCGGCCGTTCCAGTTGCGGGAGTTCATCCACCAGACCTGGTTCATCGCGAGCGTGACGCTCTTGCCGTCGCTCATGGTCGCGGTGCCGTTCGGCGCGATCATCGCCCTGCAGCTCGGAACGCTGACCACTCAGTTGGGCGCGCAGTCGTTCACCGGTGCCGCAGCCGTGCTGGGCATCGTGCAGCAGGCGGCGCCCGTGGTCACGGCCTTGCTGATCGCGGGCGCCGGCGGCTCGGCCGTGTGCGCCGATCTCGGCTCGCGCACGATCCGCGAGGAGATCGACGCGATGAAGGTATTGGGAGTATCGCCGATCCAGCGCCTGGTCGTGCCGCGATTCTTCGCCGCGGTGGTGGTGGCCGTCGCGCTCAACGGTCTGGTCAGCGTGGTCGGTGTGCTCGGGGGCTACACGTTCAACGTCCTGCTGCAGGGCGGCACCCCAGGTGCCTACCTGGCGAGCTTCAACGCCCTGGCCCAGTTGCCGGATCTGTGGATCAGCGAAATCAAGGCTGTCCTCTTCGGAGCGATCGCGGCGCTGGTGGCCGCGTACCGGGGCATGAATCCGAAAGGCGGCCCCAAAGGGGTCGGAGACGTGGTGAACCAGTCGGTGGTGATCACGTTCCTGCTGCTCTTCCTGGTCAACTTCGTGCTGACCGCGCTCTACCTGCAAATCGTTCCGGCCAAGGGAAGCTGACATGAGCGTGTCGACCATGGCGCGCAAGATGTCGCGCCGCCCCATCGAATTGCTCGACGACTACGGCGCGCAGATGACGTTCTACGCGAAATCGATCGCGTGGACGCCGCGCACCGTTCGACGGTACCTGAAGGAAACGGTCCGCCTCCTCGGTGAGGTCAGTTTCGGCAGCGGCGCGCTCGCTGTGATCGGCGGCACCGTCGGGGTGATGGTCGGGATGACCATCTTCGTCGGGACCGTCGTCGGGCTCCAGGGATACGCGGCACTGAACCAGATCGGTGCCGCGGCGTTCTCCGGGTTCATCTCGGCGTTCTTCAACACGCGTGAGGCGGCACCCCTGATCTCGGCGCTGGCCCTGTCGGCGACCGTCGGGTGCGGATTCACCGCACAGCTGGGGGCCATGCGGATCTCGGAAGAGATCGACGCGCTCGAGGTCATGGGGGTGCCGAGCGTGCCGTACCTCGTCACGACCCGGCTGCTTGCCGCGTTCGCGGCCGTCGTGCCGCTCTATGTACTGGGGCTGCTGTCGTCGTTCGTGGCGTCCCGGGCCATCACCGTCTACTTCTACGGGCAGTCGGGTGGGACGTACGACCACTACTTCAGTCTTTTCCTGCCCCCTGGCGACGTGCTCTACTCGTTCGGGAAGGTCCTTGTCTTCAGCGTGGTCGTCGTCCTCTCGCACTGCTACTACGGTTACCACGCTTCGGGTGGACCCGCCGGCGTCGGCGTGGCCGTGGGCCGGGCCGTCCGGGGATCGATCGTGGCGATCGTCGTCATGGACTTCTTCCTCAGCCTCGCGATCTGGGGCACCACCACGACGGTGAGGATCGCAGGATGACCCGGTCGAAAGTCGCGCGCACCCGGGTCGTCGGACTGAGCTACCTGCTCGTCGTCGCCGGCTTCATCTGGCTGACGGTCTCGATCTACCAGGGCAGGTTCACCGAATTCGTCGGAGTCCGGTTGCTCATCGACCGCGTGGGCAACCAGCTGGAGAAGAACTCCGACGTGAAGTACAAGGGCGTCTTCGTCGGCACGGTCAAGCAGATCAGCACCCGCGGGGACGGCGCCGTCGTCGACCTCGGCCTGGTGCCCGGGCTCGCCGCGGAGATTCCTCAGGGCGTCTCCGCGCGGCTGCTGCCCAAGACCCTGTTCGGGGAGCGCTACGTGAACCTCGTCGATCCGCCGACGGCCGGTGGCCGGGGCATCGCCGACGGCACGACGATCCCGCAGGACCACAGTTCTCAGGCCGTCGAGCTCAACGAGATCCTCGACAACCTGATGCCGGTACTGACCGCGATCAAACCCGAAAAGCTGTCAATGGCGCTGACGTCGATCGCCCAGGCACTGACGACGGCCGGCGGCGAAAACATCGGCACGACAATCGTGTCCCTGGACACGTACCTGGACGGCATCGAGCCCTCGATCCCAGCTTTGAAGAACGACCTCCAAATGCTCCCGAAGCTGCTGCAGACCTACCAGAAGGCCGCTCCGGACCTCGTCGATGCTCTGGACACCTTGACGACTACGACCGGGACGCTGGCCGGCTACCGCGAACACCTCGCGGCGATCTTCGGCACGGTGCGCACCGGTGCCGCGGACCTCTCGTCCTTCCTGGAAGTGAACAAGAGCAACCTGATCTCCCTGAGCGCCTCGTTGGCCGGGAACCTCGGCATCCTCGCCCGCTACTCGCCCGAGTTCCCGTGCCTTTTCCGGCAGCTGTCCTCCCTCGCGCCGCGAATCGACCGGGCATTCGGCAAGGGACAGGCCGACCCGCATCAGCTGCACGTCTCGATCTCCGTCGGAACCACGCGGGGCAAATACGTTCCTGGACGAGATGAGCCACGATTCGACGACGACCGGGGCCCGCGGTGCTACCCGTACGTCTCACCCGGACGAACCTCGCAGTACCCCGCCGACGGGCCGCTGCGTGACGGCAGCAAGCAACCTCCCGCCCCGGCCGACCCGTCGCAAGGCCTCGGCTCACTCCTCGACGGCGCACTTCCGATTCCCGTCGGCGGCGGGAGCAGTCCGGGCTCCACGACGGCCTCGGTACCCAACTCACCGGCCGACCGCGCGCTGATCCGGGGACTCGCCGGCGCGTCGGGCGGGATGGCACCGGAATCCGTGCCCGACTGGAGCTCGTACCTGGTGGGGCCGGTGTACCGCGGTGCGGAGGTGAGCGCGTCGTGAGGGGACTCGTTACGCCCATCGTCAAACTGATCGTGTTCTTCGCGGTCACCATCGTCGCGACGGCGGCACTGGCCTTCGCGATCTCGAACAGCACACTGGGTTCGAAATCCGACTACGCCGCGGTCTTCAGCGACGTGACCGCACTCAACGCCGGCGACGACATCCGCATCGCAGGCGTCAAGGTCGGCGAGGTCGACTCGATCGAATTCGCCGAGCGCCAGCAGGCGAAGGTGTCGTTCACCGTCGACTCGGGGATCCCCCTGCCCGCGTCGGTGACCGCGGTCATCCGGTACCGGAACCTGGTCAACCAGCGTTTCATCGAGCTGGACGGCCAGCCGCAGCCCGGTGGGCCCGCCCTGCCGAAGGGGGCGACCATCCCGCTCGAACGCACCAAGCCGGCGTTGAACCTGACCGTCTTGTTCAACGGTTTCCAGCCGCTCTTCCAGGGCCTGCAGCCGGCCGAGGTCAACCAGCTGACCGGCGAGATCATCCAGGTGCTGCAGGGCGAAGGCGGTTCCATCGACGAGCTGCTGCAACACACCGGGTCGCTTACGACGAGCGTCGCGGAGAAAGACCGCGCGATCGGCCAGGTGATCACGAATCTGAACACCGTCCTCGACGAGGTCAACGGGCACGACGGACAGCTGAGCAGCCTGATCAGCACACTGCAGCAGCTGGTCAGCGGGCTGGCAGCGGACAGGAAGCCGATCGGAGACGCCATCGGCGGCCTCGGCGGCCTTGCCGACACCGTGCAGAGCCTGCTGGCCGACGGACGCGAGCCGCTGCGGCAGGACATCGCCGGCCTCGGCTCACTCGCGAAGGGCCTGGACGACAGCTCGGCGACGATCCAGCACTTCCTCGACTTCTACCCGAAGAAGGCTGCGACGATCACCCGAGCAGCCTCGTACGGGTCGTGGTTCGCCTTCTACCTGTGCAACCTCAACGGCACAGTCGGCGCACTCGGGGTCAGCCAGAACATCCCGGTGATTCCGGTCCCGGCGTCGCAGGAACCAGCGAGGTGCAAGTGATGAAGTCCTTTCTGGACCGCAACCCGGTGACCATCGGTGTCGTGAGCGTGGCGACCATCGCGGCGCTGCTGGTCACCGCGTACCGCTCGGATGACCTGCCGGTGATCGGTGGCGGCACGACGTACCTGGCCGACTTCACCACGAGCAGCGGTATCAAGCCGGGCGACGAGGTCAGGGTGTCGGGCATCAAGGTCGGCAAGGTGACCGACGTCGGGCTCGAGAACGACCACGTCTCGGTCCACTTCAAGGCGAAAGGTGCCTGGATCGGAGACCAGAGCAGGGTGTCGATCGAAATCAAGAACCTGCTCGGCCAGAAATACCTGTCGGTCCTGCCTGCCGGGTCCCAAGCACTCGACCCGGACGACGTGATCCCGGTGCAGCGGACCTCGTCGCCGCTGGACGTGACCAGCGCACTGAGCGAGACGACCCGCACCGTGCAGGGACTCGACACGGGCCGGCTCGCGCAGAGCCTCAAGACGCTCGATGACGCGTTCAAAGGCGCGCCGGCATACCTGCGCCAGAGCCTGGACGGACTTTCCCAGCTGTCGCAGACGGTTTCCTCCCGTGATGCCGAGCTCGGGAAGCTACTGCAGAACACCGCGCAGATCTCGAAGGTCGTCGCCGACCGGAACGATGACGTCCGGAAGCTGCTGAACGACGGGAACCTGCTGCTGCAGGAGCTGCAGAACCGGGAACAGGCGATCGGCCACCTCCTCAGCTCGGCGCAAGCCTTCGCCACGCAGATCAGCGGACTGGTCAAGGACAACCAGGCCCAGATCCAGCCCGCGCTCGACAACCTCGGCAAGGTGACGCGGCTGCTCGCCGACAACAAGGAAAAGCTCGGGGCCAGCATCGCCGGTCTCGCACCCTACATCCGGCTGTTCACGAACCTCGTCGGCAACGGGCACTGGTTCGACGCCTACGTCTGCGGGCTCCTGCCGCCGACCGTCGACCTCGGGTTCCTGGCTGTCAACGGATCCGGTTGCCTGGGCGACAGCAGCGCGGTCACCACCCCGCAAGGGAGCAAGTGATGGCAATTCTGCGATGGGGACACGGTCGGCTGACCCGGGTGATAGCCGTCGTGTGCGTGGTTGCGCTCGTGGTCGCCGGCGCGCTGTGGTGGCTGTTGCGTGACGACGGCGCCACCAAGCTCACCGCCTACTTCACCCAAGCGATCGGGGTCTACCCCGGGTCGAAGGTGACGGTCCTCGGCGTCGACGTCGGAAAAGTCGACCAGGTGACGCCCGGGCACGGCAACGTCGAAGTCGTCCTGTCCGTTGACCGGTCGGTGGCCGTACCCGCGGGAGTCCGCGCCGTCATCGTCACCCCGACCCTGGTCTCCGACCGCTACGTCGAGCTGACGCCGGTGTTCACCGGAGGACCACAAGCCGTCAGCGGCACCGTGATTCCCCAGCAGCGAACGAACGTCCCGGTGGAACTCGACGAGCTGTACTCGAGCTTGGAGCAGGTCAGCAAGGCACTCGGCCCCGACGGTGCCAACAAGAACGGCGACCTGTCCAACCTGATCAACACCGGCGCCAAGGTGCTCGACGGAAACGGGGAGAAGCTGCACCAGACCATGGGTGACCTGGCCAAGCTGGCGGAGACGCTCACGAGCCATCAGGACGACCTCTTCGGCACGGTCGACAACCTGAACAAGTTCACCAAAACCCTGCACGACAGCGACGACCAGATTCGGTCCTTCGCCTCCCGGCTCAACGATGTGAGCGGCTACCTCGCCGGGCAGGGCGACAACCTCGATGCCGCGCTGGCTCAGCTGTCGGCGTCACTGTCGGAGCTGACGAAGTTCGTGCGGGACAATCGCGACCGGATCAAGGGCAACGTCGGCAGTCTGCAACAGGTGACGCAGACGCTCGTCGACCAGCGTGGTTCTCTTGCCGAGATCCTCGATGTCGCACCGATCGGCGTATCGAACTACGTCGACCTCTATGACCAGTCGACGGGTGGCCTGACCGCCCGGCTGTCGCTCAACGAGCTCGCCAACCCGCCCGTGCTCGCGGTGTGCAAACTGCTGAAGAACACCTTCAGCACACTGATGTCCGACACGATCGCCAAGACCTGTGGCCAGGCGCAACCTGTCCTTGACGGCGCCGTCAAACTGCCGACTCCGGCACAGATCCTGGCAGGTCTTCAGGACGGCAGTGTCCCCGCGCTGTTCCCGATGGCCGGGCTGCCCTCAAAGCCGGGAGGGAACTGATGCGTCGATCCCGCTGGCTGCTGGCCGTGGTGCTCACCGGCACCCTCCTCCTGAGCGCGTGCTCCGGCAGCGTCTACGACCTTCCCCTACCCGGTGGAGCCGATCTGGGCGACCATCCCTACGAGGTCACCGTCGAACTGGCGAACGCCCTCGACCTCGTCCCCAACAACGGCGTCCGGGTCAACGACGTGCCCGTCGGCAAGGTCACTCAGGTCGCCTTGTCGCCGGACTGGACCGCGCGGGTGACCGTCAAGCTCAACGGAGACGTCCGCCTCCCCGGGAACGCCGGTGCGCGGCTGACGCAGACCAGCCTGCTGGGGGAGAAGTTTGTGGAGCTCGCGGCTCCGGCCGATCAGCGCCCGACCGGCCGGTTGGCGCCAGGCGCGACGATCCCGCTCAACCGGACTGCGCGCAACCCCGAGGTCGAGGAAATCCTCGGGACGCTGTCGTTGTTGCTCAACGGCGGTGGCGTGCAGCAGGTCCACTCGATCGCGAAAGAACTGAACACGGCCCTCTCGGGCAACGAGGATGCCGCCCGAGGTGTCCTCGGCAAGCTCGCGAGCCTGACCGCCGAGCTCGACTCGCAGAAGGAAAACATCCGCAAGTCGATCGACGGCCTGGCCACCTTGAGCGGCAGCTTGGCCGGTCAGCACAAACAGATCGACAACGCCCTGGTCAACATCCAGCCCGGGGTGCAGGTCCTGGTCGACCAGCGAGGACAGCTCGTCGACATGCTGACCGCCCTCGACCACCTTTCCGAGGTCGCGACCGACACGCTCGGAAAGAGCAAGGACGACCTCGTGCAGGATCTGCGCTCGCTGACCCCGACGCTGCAGAAGCTCGCCGAGGCCGGCAGCGGGGTACCGGAGTCGTTGCAGGTCCTCGGCACCTTTCCGTTCACCGACTACGGGTTGTCGGTCTTCCACGGCGACTACGGCAACCTGAACGCGACCCTGAACCTCGACATCAAAGACATTCTCAACAGCCTGACCACGACCGACAACCCGCTGATCAACCTCCTCGGCCTGCCGGTCAAGTTGCCGAACACGACGGGGACGACCGGTCGGACGCCGCAGGTACCCGTTGCCGGTCTGCCCGGATCTCCGCCGGTGCCCGCGCCACCAGCCGCGCAGAATCCTGCCGGCGGCGTCAACGGTCTGCTCAACTCGCTGCTCGGAGGTCGACGACCGTGATTTCCCGCAGGACGAGGATCCAAGTGATCGCCTTCGTGCTCATCGCGCTCGCCGGTGTCGCCTACACCGGGTTCCGGTACGCCGGCATCGACAAGCTGTTCGGAGCACACGGAATTCGCGTCAGCGTACAGATGGACGACACCGGCGGCATCTTTCCCGACGCGGACGTCACTTACCGCGGAGTGACGGTCGGCAAGGTCACCGACGTCAGACTGGGTGGGCAGGGCACAGAGGTGCTGCTCGACATCAACCCCGACGGGCCCAAGGTGCCCGGCGACGTGGACGTCGTCGTCGCCAACCGCTCGGCGGTCGGCGAGCAGTACGTCAACCTGCTGCCGCGCGGCTCCGGCGGGCCTGACCTCGCGGACGGTGCATCGATCGCGGCCAAGAACACCAAGGTGCCGCCCGCGCTGGACTCGCTGCTCTACAACGTCAACAACCTGGTCGCCAGCGTTCCCCAGCAGTCATTGGAGACACTGATCGACGAACTCGGCAAGGGGTTCGCCGACTCCGGTCCCGACCTGGCGCGGCTCTTGACGTCCGCCGACTCCCTGGTGGATGAAGCAAACCAACACCTGCCCCAGACCACGAACCTGATCGAGGACGCACAGCAGGTCCTGGCCACGCAGAACGCCGCGTCCGCGGACATCACCGGGTTCAGCGCCAACCTCAAGAACCTCTCGGCTGCTCTGCGCACAGCGGACCCTCACCTTCGCGCCACACTGGACTCGGCCCCGGCCGCCGCCGGAGAGGTCTCCTCGTTGCTCGCGGAGTCGGGAAGCGGTCTGAGCAGTGTCCTCGCAAACCTCCTGACGACTTCCCAGGTCCTCGAGCCGCGTTCGGCGAATCTCAAGCAGTTGCTCGTCGGGCTGCCGATGCTGAGCACCATCACGGACACGGTCCTGCGACCGGACGGGAAGGTCGCCTTCGGTCTGGCGCTGAACTTCTTCGACCCCATGCCCTGCGTAAAGGGGTACGAGGGCACAGCGCGGCGCAGCGGCGCGGACGACACGCCGATCGCGACGAACGTCAACGCCTACTGCGCCGAACCTCCAGGAAGCCCGACCAACGTCCGCGGCTCGGCCAACGGGCCGTTCCCGGGAGCGCCGGTCGCCGCGGCATCGCCGGGCACCTCGGCTCTGTCGGGTGCACTGCCGGGAGTGTTGTCGGCGGCCGGTACGAGCCGGCCGCAGACGCTCCCCGGCCTGTTGTGGCTGACCGGGCGATGACTTCGGGGCCGATCGCCGAACCGGTGAAGGGAGAAATCATGGATCACAAAGCCGTGTCCGGCCTCCGAGCGCTGACCGCTCGTGCCAGGGCATCGGTGACCGGCAGTTTCCAGGGCGGTCTCCGCAGCGTCACGACACTGGTGGTCCTGCTGGCCACCGCCGCCGTGATCGCGGCGGGTGCGACGGGGTGGCGTTGGTGGAGCGAGACCAACAGCGCTGCCGCGGATACCTCGCGACTTCGCGAGACCGTGCTCGCCTCGGCGATTCCCGCGATCTCGGCGTTCAACACCCTCGACTTCCACGATTCGAAGAAAGGCCTCGACGCCTGGCAGAACGCTGCGACCGGCAAGCTGCTCGACGACGTCAAGGCGAGCCGGGAGACGAGTGCGAAGGCGATAGAAGGCGCCAAGACGTCAACGTCGGCCAAGGTGCTCACCGCGGCCGTGACCGACCTCGACGGACCGGCCGGAACCGCCACGGTGATGGCCGTCGTCGAGATCACCACCGCGGTCGAAGGCCAGCAACCGACGACCAAGCGCAATCGGTACCTGGCGAACGTCACCAGCACGGACGGCGGCTGGAAGCTCTCCGGCCTCCAGCCGGTCGTCATCGGCGTCTAGCCGTCGCGAGGAAGGAACAGGGAATGCCCGACCCCAGCCGCCAGAACGTCGCCCTTGCGCCGACACGAGGACGCGCCAACTCCACCGCCGGCATCCGCAAACCTTCTCCGGTGCCGAGGAACGACACCGGCTCGGCCGTGGCTGTCGACGAGATCGACGGCGAGCCGACGGTCGAAGAGCCGCTGGACACGGCCCCTCCTCGCCGATCGAAGCTGGTGACCAAGCTCGTCGCGTCGCTTGTCGTGCTGGTCGTCTGTGCCGGCGCGACGGCGTGGTTCACGTGGAAGACGAACACCGCGCTGAGCACCAGTCCGTTGTCGAACACCGCCCTGTCCGACGCCGCCGGCAGCACCGAGGTCATCGGCCAGGCCACCCAGGCGGTCGAACAGGTCTTTTCTTACACCTACACCGATCTGCCCAAGACCGAACGAGCCATGAACTCGTGGCTGACCGGGCGGGCCGTCGAGCAGTACCAGGCGCTGTACGGACAGTTGAAGACGCAGGCCGCGCAACAGAAACTCACGCTGCAGACCACCGTCCGCACCATCGGCGTCGTCTCCCTGCAAGGAGATCGCGCGGAGCTGCTGGCCTTCCTCGACCAGCGGGCGGTCCGCGAAGGGACCGCGACACCCAGCACGGGCGGTGGGCAGTTGAAGATCGTCGCCGAGCGCGCCGGTGGGACGTGGAAGGTGAGCGACTTTGGGACACTCTGACGCGGTGCCGGCCGGGCCCGGCGCGGAGGTGGTGGGCGGTGCGGTCCAGCAGGGGAGCTTCGCCGACATCTACCGCAGCTATTACGGCGCGGTCTACGGGTACTTGCGGGTCCGCACCCGGGACCCCGAGCTGTCCGAGGACCTGGCCAGTGAGACCTTCGTGCGTGCGCTGAGTGCCATCCGCACCTACGTGGCCCGTGATCGGCCGATCCGGGCGTGGCTGTTCACGATCGCCCGGAACCTGTTGAGGGACGAGCTGAAGTGCGCGCGAAGGCGCCACTGCACCACCAGCGCCGACCCCTACGACGACACCCGGGCCGTGGCCATGTCGCCGGACCCCGCGGACCTGGCCTGGTCGGCACACGTGCGCCGGCTTCTCCGGACCCGCATCGCCGAACTCGACGCCGACCAGGCACGGTGCCTCACCCTGCGATTCTTCGAGGAACACAGCATTGATGAAACGTCAGCCGAGATGAACCGCACTTCCGGAGCCGTGAAGCAGCTGCAGAACCGAAGCGTGAAGAGACTCCGTGACCTCATCACGACCGGTTCCTTCTGCTGAACCCGCGACGTAGGTCAACTCGACGAGAGCCCGGCAGTGGCCTCGGAGCCCCATGGAGGAGAACATGTATCCCGGAACGCATGCGCGGAAGAATCCGGACAAGCCGGCAGTTGTCGTCGCGGAGACGGGGTTCATCCGGACCTACGGCGAGCTCGAGGAGAACTCGGCACGGTTGGCGAGGGTGCTCGCCGACGCCGGTCTCCGCCGGGGCGACGTCGTCGCGTTCCTCTCGGACAACCGGGTCGAGTGCTTCGACGTCTATTGGGCCGCGATGAGGTCGGGGCTGTACGTCACGGCGATCAACCGGCACCTGGCGCCGGATGAGGTCGCCTACATCATCGACGACAGCGGCGCCCGGGCACTGTTCGCGTCCGGGGCCTTGCGGGAGCTGGCAGAGCAGGTGGCCGGTCGCACGCCCGGAGTCGTCCGGCGGATCGCTTTCGGGGGGCCGATAGCCGGATACCAGGACTACGAGGAAGCATTGGCGGGAGCCGGTCCTCGCCTGCAGGAGCAACCGCGCGGAGCGGACATGCTCTATTCCTCGGGCACCACGGGAAAGCCGAAAGGAATCAAGCCTCCCCTTCCGCAGCGTTCGGTCGAAGAGCCGGGCGACCCCATCGTGGGCATGCTCCGGAGTGTGTACGGAATCGCCAGCGACGACGTCTACCTGTCGCCGGCACCCGTTTATCACGCCGCACCGTTGCGCTGGTGCGGTGTCATGCACTCGCTCGGCGCCATGGTCGTCATGATGGAGCGGTTCGAACCGGAAGAGTTTCTGCGGGCGGCCGAACGGTACTCGGTCACCGTGACCCAGGTGGTGCCCACGATGTTCGTGCGCATGCTGAAACTCCCGCCGGAAGTGCGGGCGGGTTTCGACCTCTCGGCGCTCAAGCTCGCAGTGCACGCGGCGGCGCCCTGTCCGCCACAGGTGAAGCGGGAGATGATCGGCTGGTGGGGGCCGATCATCCACGAGTACTACGGCTCCACCGAGGCGAACGGCATGACGTTCATCGACAGCGACCAGTGGCTCGCCAAGCCCGGGTCGGTCGGCCGCAGCGCCCTCGGAACGATCCGCATCTGCGACGAATCCGGGCGCGAGGTGCCGACCGGGGAACCGGGGCTCGTCTACTTCGAACGTGAAGAACTGCCGTTCGAGTACCACAACGATCCGGGCCGGACGAAGGAAGCCCAGCACCCCGATCATCCAGCCTGGACCACCGTCGGCGACGTCGGCCACGTAGACGAGGAAGGATTCTTGTTCCTCGCCGACCGCAAGGACTTCATGATCATTTCCGGCGGGGTCAACATCTACCCGCGCGAGATCGAAGACACGCTCGCACTGCACCCCAAGGTCGGTGACGTCGCGGTCATCGGAGTACCCGATCCGGAGATGGGGGAGCGGGTGAAGGCCGTCGTCCAGCTGGCGGTGGGGGTGCCGGCCGGTGATGACGTCGCTCAGGAGCTGATCGGGTTCGTGCGTGAGCGAATCGCCCACTACAAGACACCGCGGAGCGTCTCGTTCGTGGACGAACTCCCGCGCACACCGACGGGCAAGCTGCTCAAGCGGCAGCTCAAACACCAGTTCGCCACCAGTACGGAGGGCGCGTGACCATGAGCGTGGATACCGGAAAAGCCGCATCGGTGGCGGAGATCGCGCAGCGGCTGCGCACCACGTTCGCGACTGGCCGGACGCGCCCGTTGGCCTGGCGCAAGACCCAGCTGGCCGGGCTCGAGCGGTTGCTGACCGAACAGGAGGAGGCGATCGCCGCGGCTCTCGCCGAGGACCTCGGCCGGTCGGCCGCGGAGGCGTTCATCGGCGACATCGCCTCCACGAAGGCGGAGGCGGCCTTCGCGCGCCGGAAGCTGGGCCGCTGGGCCAAGCGCCGGCGTACGTCCGTTCCGCTCACAGTGATGCCCGGGCGCGGCTGGTACCAGTTCGAGCCGCTGGGTGTGGTTCTCGTGATCGGGCCCTGGAACTACCCGGTCTACCTCACTCTCGGACCTCTGGTCGGTGCGCTGGCGGCCGGTAACTGCGCGGTCGTCAAGCCGTCGGAGCACGCACCCCGGACGTCGGCGCTGCTTGCCGAGCAGCTGCCCAGGTACCTCGACCCGGACACCGTCGCTGTGGTCGAGGGTGACGCGGACGTGACGCAGAGCTTGCTCGCCGAGGGGCTGGACCACGCTTTCTTCACCGGCGGGACGGAGATCGGCAAAAAAGTCATGGCGGCTGCCGCGAAGCACCTCACACCCGTCACCCTCGAGCTCGGAGGCAAGAGCCCGGTCATCGTGACCGCGAAGGCCGACATCGAAGTCGCTGCCCGCCGGATCGCCTGGATGAAGCTGCTGAACTCAGGGCAGACGTGTATCGCCCCGGACTACGTGCTGGTCGAACATTCCGTGCGCGATCAGTTCCTCGACCTGCTGCGCGCGGCGGTGAGCACCTTCCGGCAGGGCTCCTCACCGGGCATGAGGATCGTGAACGAGCGCCAGTTCGGCCGGCTGCGCGGGCTGATCGACGGTGCCGGCGGTGAGGTCGTTCTGGGAGGCCGGGCCGACGCCGGCGAGCTGAGCATCGAGCCGACTGTCGTCGTCGACCCCGATCCGGGGTCGCCGCTGATGAGCGAGGAGATCTTCGGCCCGGTACTGCCGGTGCTGACGACCTCGTCGGTCTCCGACGCCATCGCGTTCGTCAACGCCCGGCCGAAGCCGCTCGCGATCTACCTGTTCAGCGGTGACAAGGGTGAGCGGGGAGCTGTGCTCGGCGGGACGAGCTCGGGCGGGGTGGTGATCAACCACCTCGCGTTCCACTGCATGACGCCACAGCTGCCGTTCGGTGGGGTCGGCGACAGTGGAATGGGGAGTTACCACGGCAAGTGGGGCTTCGAGGCATTCAGTCACAAGAAGGCCGTGGTGGCCAAACCGGCCCGTCCGGACATCGCATTGCTGTACCCCCCGTACACGCCCGCGAAGATGCGGGCGATCCGGCGATTCTTCTGAGGAGGAGAAATGGAAATCGAGCTGGATCGCGCCAAGTGCACGGGCCTGGGGATTTGTGAGTCCCTGGCTCCTGACGTGTTCGAGGTCGACGAAAGCGGTGAGCTCGCGGTGATGTCCTGGACCGTTCCGCAAGGGCAGGAGGCCGACGTCGAAGCCGCTGTAGCGGGGTGCCCGACCGAAGCGCTCAAACTGCGGCCGTGACTCACGTCGGGGCTGATGTGCGCTGCGGGCCGAGGATGGCCAGGGCCAAGGCGCGAAGTTCCGCCCCGATGAGTGGCCGACGGTGGAAAGGGCCCAGGCGGACCAGGTCGTCGATCACGGTCAGTGCCACCGAGGCGCGGACACGGGCAGCCCGCGGATCGAGGCCGTCCGCTTCACGCTCGAGGACCGTCGTCCATTCCGATACGTGCTCGCGCAGGATTTTCCTGATGCGGTTCGCCGCCTCGTCCGGGAGGTGGAGTGTCTCCGACACGTACAGCCCCACCAGCTTCCGGTTGCGCAGGCAGAAGTCGATGTACTGGCCGACCCGCTGCTCCAACCGGTCTTCGGCGGCCAAGGGATGCTGGGCGCGTTCCTGGCCGAGCCGGTCGACAGCTCGTTCGAAGGCCGCACCGAGAAGGTCGGCCTTGGTCTCGAAATGGTGATAGATGCTGGGCCCGGCAATCCCGATCGCCGCCCCGATGTCGTCGAGACTCACCGCACCGTAGCCGCGCTCGGCGAAGAGCGTGATCGCCGAATCGAGCAGCTCTGCCTGCCGGGAACCGGTCTCGTCCGCCCCCGTGGCCGGTTCCGGGTCTGCGACGGGACCGTTCTCGGGGAGATTCGTGAGAAGGATCGCGTTGGCTGCCGCGGCCACCTCCCCGCCGGCGAAAGTGCGGGGCACGGAATGGGGGAGGGCCGGAGCCGAGAGAGCGGACGTCGCTGCCGTGACGAGCATCCGGGAGTCCTCCAGGGACAGACCGGGCCGGCGCTCGCGCAGCTTCTCCGTGAACGTCGAAATGACCCGGTCGATCTGCCGGGAGGTCTGGGCCCGCAGCTCGGGGACCAGGAAGCGCGCTTCGCGCTGGACGAGCGGCCAGAGGTAGTCGCGGTCCCGCATGAGCTGGGCGACAGCGGTGACGATCTCCTCGAGGGAGTTGTCACTCATCCGCTCCAGGGTCTGCTCGACCGCGTCCAGGCCGGTGGATATCGCCCCGGCGAGCAGGCCCTGCTTGTTACGGAAGTGGCGGTAGAGGGCCGGTGCCGTGACGCCGGCTTCCGCGGCGACTTCGGCGAGCGTGACCCGATGAAAGCCGATTTCCTGGAACCGTCTGGCGGCGACCTCGGCGAGTTGCTCGCGCCGCTGCGCCGCGGTGAGACGCACCCTCGGCGCACTGCCCGATCCAGCCACTGCCTTCCCTTCGCCTTACTCCGGACCTCGCCGCCGGGACGTCCGCTCCATTGTCGCGCGCCGGCACGACCCTGATGAGCCCGGGCACGAAACCTGCAGGACGAAGAGCCTCAGTCAGTGACCTTGGCCGGTTTGCGCGCTCGCGACCGAGTGGTTCTGCGCGAGCTCTCGGCTTCCGCGGCCTCGGGGACGGCCAGGCCGGAGCGCACTATCGACTTCGCGGTGCGGATCACCTGGTCGAGGGTCTCTCGACGGGGGTTCCACCACTCCGCTGCCCAGTTGAGCGCGCCGAGGACCAGCATCCGCGCGGCCCGCGCGTCGAGCTCGGGGCGCAGGGCGCCCTCGCGCCGGGCATCGTCGAAGAGCCGCCGCCAGACGTCGCCGTATCGGTTGGCTTCGGCCTCGTACCGTGCTCGCATGTCGTCCGGGAGCTGGCCGGCGTTGCGGATCGCCGCGGTCGTGTAGTCGGACGTCTCCAGCTGGTATCGGAGGTGGGTTTCCACTGCGATCTCGATCCGGTCCAGGGGGCCGGCGTCCGCGGGCAGGGCGTCGAGCTGCTGCTGCACGTGGTCGGTCATGTTGGCGATGCCCGACCACATGACCTCTTCGATGAGCTCTTCGCGTGACGGGAAGTAGTAGTAGATGGCCGGCGCCTGCAGCTGGGCGACCTCGGCGACGTCGGTCAGGCGCGTGCCGGCGAACCCCTTCCGGCTGAGCACGTGCGCCGCAGCGTCCAGGATGCGTTGACGTGTGCGTGCCGACTTGGCGCCGGACGGAGCTTCGGCACTTGCCGGTTTTTTGGCCACGAGCCGATCCTAACGGCCCTGGCGGCCCGGCACGGCCGGTGGCGGAGGGGTCCGGGTCAAGCGGCTCGGTACCGCCGGGCGGCGTGCGTTTCGTCCACGGTGACCCGTCCCAGGAGCGCCAGGACGTCCAGGTGCGCCTCGATCTCCATGACCGCTGACAGCTGGTGGTCCAGCTGGAGGTGGTCGAGCTGCCGCCGGTGCCGGGTCCACGGCAGCCGCCGGGCGACTTCGTACGCGTTGGTCGCTCCGGCCGCGAGGAGGTCGTTCACCTCGTCAAGGCGTTCGCGGTGGTGGTCCAGGATCTCGCGCACGCGTTCGTGCGTGCTGGACCGGACCGGGCCGTGCGCCGGCAGCAGGACCGTGTCCGGCCGCCTCAGCAGCAGTTTCAATGAGGAGATGAACGAGCGCAGGGGAGTGGCTTCGGGCGCGATCTCGAAGCCCAGGGAGGGCGTGATGGTGGGGAGGACGTGGTCGCCGGCGAACAGCAGGCCGGCGTCGGTGTGGACGTAGACCACGTGACCCCTGGTGTGCCCGGGGGTGGCGACGACTTCGAGCTCGCCCCGGCCCAGGGGGATCCGATCACCGTCCTCGAGCCAGCCGTCCGGTGGGCCGTACGGCGTACGAGCCTCGTGCTCGGGCATGTCGTCCTCGCGAACGCGCTTCGCCAGCTCCTCGGCCCCGCAACGCGCCAGGAGCGCCGGATGCTTCGGGAACCGGCTGGTTCCGCCGAAGCTCTCGATGCTGTACCGCTCGTCCTTCCCGATGAACAGTTCGGCGCCCAGGGGCTCCCGCCACGCGAACGCCTGCGTGTAATGGTCCCAGTGGTGGTGCGTCGCCAGGCAGGTGCGCACCTCGTCGAGGCGGTGGCCGAGGCCGGCCAGAGCGGACACGACGGCCTGTTCGTTGGCCGGACCGGCCCAGCCGGGGTCGATCAGGACCAGGCCGTCCGGCCCCTCGAGCAGATAGGCGTTGACGGTGGACAGTCCGGCGAGGGGAAGCGGCAGCGGGATGCGGTGTACCCCTGGTGCGACGGCATGCGCCCCCGGGGTGGTCCAATCCTCCGGCTGCTCGATGGAATCAGCGGCCATTCGCCTGCCCTTGTCTGTTGTCGTGCGTACGCAACGACTTTAACATCGATTAGATTATGCGTGTGGGCGCCTGTGACGTTCACAATGGGAGGTAGTCGATGAAGGCTCTGGTGCAACGGGATCTCACGGGGCCGGACGGGCTCGAATGGTCCGAGGTGGACGATCCCGGTGGGGACGCCCGGATCGTCCTTGACGTCCGTGCCGCCGGCGTCTGCTACCCGGACCTGCTCATGACGCGCGGTCAGTACCAGGCAGCCGTGCAGCCGCCGTTCGTCCCGGGTAGCGAAGTCGCCGGAGTGGTGGTGAGCGCGCCACCGGACGCCGAATTCGCCGTGGGCCAGGCAGTTCTCGCTGTGCCCGGAGTTGGCGGTTACGCCGAGCGGCTCGCCGTGCCGTCGGCGCGGGTGCTGCCGATGCCGCCGGAGCTGGACTTCGCGCAGGGCGCGGCGATGCTGGCCAACCACCAGACTGTCCACTTCGCACTGACGCGCCGAGCCGGGCTGCTGGCGGAGGAGAGGGTGCTCGTGCTCGGTTCGGCCGGCGGCGTCGGCTCGGCGGCGATCCAGATCGCGAAGGCGTTGGGTGCGCGAGTACTGGCCGGAGTCCGGCGGAGCGGGACCGAAGAGTTCCTACGCGGTCTGGGCGCCGACGCCGTGGTGCCGCTCGCCGAAGGCTGGCCCGGTCGGGTCAGGGAACTGACTGGCGGTTCCGGGGTCGACGTCGTCGTGGACCCGGTCGGCGGCGCCGTGTTCGACGACGCTGTGCGAGTCCTGGCTCCGGAGGGCAGGCTCGTCGTGCTCGGCTTCGCGGGCGGTGCCATCCCGGTGGTGAAGGTCAACAGGCTGCTGCTGCGCAACGTCAGCGTGGTCGGCGCCGGCTGGGGCGAGTTCCTCCGGACCAAGCCGGCGGCGTTGCGGGAAACGGCCGACGCGTTGGCGAAGCTGGTCGCGGGCGGGCTCCGGCCGCCGGTGACCGCGACCTACCCGCTCGCGCGCGGTGCCGAAGCGCTGCGCGACCTGGCGGCGGGGAAGATCATCGGCAAGGCGGTGCTGGTCACCGGGTGATCCGGTGGAAACGGGACCGGCCGGGGATCCCGCCCGGCCGGCCCCGCCGTCTCAAGAGGCCAGATCGCGGCCGATGATCTCCTTCATGATCGCCGTGGTCCCGCCGTAGATCGTCTGGATGCGGGTGTCGACGAACGCCCGGGCGATCGGGTATTCGGTCATGTAGCCGTAGCCGCCGTGTAGCTGGAGGCACTGATCCACCACGCGCTTCTGCAGCTCGCTGACGTACCACTTGCCTTTCGCCGCGTCCACCGCCGTCAGCTTGCCGGCATTGAAGGCGCGGACCGACTTGTCGACGTAGGCCTGGACGATGTCGATCTCCGTGGCGAGCTCCGCCAGCTCGAATCGCACGGCCTGGAAGTCGCCGATCGGCTGCCCGAAAGCCTTCCGGTCGAAGCAGTAGCGGCGGGTCTCCTCGAACAGCACCTGGCAGTTCGCGATGGCCTTGATCGACACCCCGAGCCGTTCGCGTGGCAGGTGACTCATCAGGTGCTGCAGGCCGCGGCCCTCGGTGCCCAGGAGGTTCGCCTGCGGCAACCGGACGTCCTCGAAGTACAGCTCGGCGGTGTCCTGGGCGGGCAGGCCGATCTTCTCCAGTTTGCGACCGCGCTCGAAGCCGGGCATTCCGTTCTCGACGACGAAGAGGCTGTAGCCCTTGGAACCGGCCGATTCGTCGGTGCGCGCGGCGACGATCACGACGTCGGCCATGATCCCGCTGCTGATGAACGTCTTCTGGCCCGAAAGGATCCAGTCGTCACCGTCGCGCCGGGCGGTGGTCCTGATCCCGCGAAGATCGCTGCCCGTGCCCGGCTCGGTCATGGCCAGCGCGCCGATGAGTTCGCCGGACGCGAAGCCGGGGAGCCAGCGCTGCTTCTGCTCGTCGGTGGTCAGGTCCAGCAGGTAGTGCAGGACGAGGTCGTCCTGCAGGGACACCGTGAGCGCGAAGGACAGCGCGTGCACCTTGGCGATCTCCTCGGCGACGACGAACCGGAACCGGTAGTCCTGCTCGCCCGCGCCGCCGTACTCTTCGGGGATCTGCAGGCCGTAGATGCCCTGCTTCGCCGCCTCGACATACACCGACCGGTCGATCCAGCGCTCGGCTTCCCAGCGGCCGTGGTGCGGGACCACCTCGCGCTGGAGGAACTCCCGCACCGCTTCCCGGTACTGCTCATGGACGTCGTCGTAGAGGTCACGTTCCATGCCTTCAGCCCAGCCGTTCGATGATGGTGACGTTCGCCTGCCCGCCGCCTTCGCACATGGTCTGCAGGCCGTAGCGGCCGCCGGTGCGCTCCAGCTCGTGCAGGAGGGTGATCATGATGCGCGCGCCGGACGCGCCGAGCGGATGGCCGAGCGCGATCGCCCCGCCGTTGACGTTGACTTTGGCGGGGTCTGCGCCGATGTGCTTCTGCCAGGCCAGGACCACGCTCGCGAAGGCCTCGTTGACCTCGAACAGGTCGATGTCGTCGACGCCCAGTCCGGTCTTCTCGAGTGCGCGGCGAGTCGCGGGCAGCGGGGCGGTCAGCAGGTTCACCGGGTCGGAGCCGAGGACGGACAGGTGGTGGATGCGGGCCCGGGGCTTGAAGCCGTGCTGCTTCACCGCCTCTTCGGAGGCGATGAGCAGGGCCGCCGAGGCGTCCGAGATCTGGCTGGAGACGGCGGCGGTCAGCCGGCCGCCCGGGACGAGCGTCTTGAGCTCGGCCATCTTCTCCAGTGTGGTGTCGGCGCGCGGTCCCTCGTCGTGCTTGACGTCCTCGAAGGGCGTGATCTCGGCGGCGAAGCGTCCCTCTTCGCGGGCCTGGATGGCGCGTCGGTGGCTCTCCAGGGCGAAGCGCTCGAGGTCCTCGCGGGAGAAGTCCCATTCCCGCGCGATCGTCTCGGCGGAGTTGAACTGCGAGATCTCCTGGTTGCCGTAGCGCGCCTCCCAGCCCTTCGAGCCGGTCCACGGGTCCGTGGCCCCGAACGGCTCGCCGGCGGTGAACGAGCTGAGGATCGGGAACTGCGTCATCTTCTGCACGCCGCCGGCCAGCACGAGATCGGAGGTTCCGCTCATCACGGCTTGGGCGGCGAAGTGCACGGCTTGCTGGGACGAGCCGCACTGGCGGTCGATCGTCACGCCGGGCACCGATTCCGGCAGTCCCGCCGCGAGAGCGCAAGTACGTGCGATGTCACCGGCCTGCGAACCGATGGCATCGAGGCAGCCGTACACGACGTCCTCGATGGCGGCCGGGTCGAAGTCGCCGCGTTCGACGAGGGTCCGGATCACGTGGGCGCCGAGGTCCGCGGGGTGTGTGTCCGAGAAGCCGCCCCTGCGCCGGCCGATGGGGGTCCGGACGGCATCGACGATGTAGGCCTCGGGCATGGGTGTCTCCTTCGTTGGGACGTCCTCGGGTTGTCTCGAATTTAACATACATTCAAAACTGTGGGACGGGATGAGACGCGGGATACCCCAGGCCGTTGCGCACCAGGCTCTGTGCGGTCGCCACCACGCCGGCCAGGCTGCCCTGTTCGGGGTTCCACCACTCAGGGGTCCAGTTCAACGCGCCCATGATGAGCATGCGCGCGGCCCGCAGATCGAGGTCGTTTCGCACGGCTCCGGCGGCGCGGGCCGCTTCGAGCAGTCCGCGCCACAACATGACGTACTCGCCGCTTTCCTGCCGGAGCCGCCCGCGGACGTCGTCCGGCAGCTGTCCCATGTTGCGCGTGACGGCCGTCGCGAAGTCGGAAAGCTGGAGCTCGACCTGGAGATGTGCCCGGACCGCCGCGCAGATGCGGTCCATCGGGTCCAGGTCGGCCGGCAGCGCGGCGAGGGCTGTCTCGACGTGATCGCGCAGCCGGCTCTGCCCCACGGCCATCACTTCGGCGATCAGCGCCTCGCGGGAGTCGAAGTAGTAGTAGACCGCGGGAGCGCGCAGCTCGGCGACCTCGGCGATGTCGGTCAGCCTCGTCTCCGAATAGCCCTTGCGGCTCAGGACCTTCGCGGCCGCGGCAAGGATCCGCTC
Source organism: Amycolatopsis sp. NPDC049691 (assembly GCF_040675005.1). Classification (NCBI taxonomy): domain Bacteria; kingdom Bacillati; phylum Actinomycetota; class Actinomycetes; order Pseudonocardiales; family Pseudonocardiaceae; genus Amycolatopsis; species Amycolatopsis sp. NPDC049691. The sequence continues at coordinate 510,274 of NZ_JBFANX010000004.1, read as the reverse complement.
CCGGGTCGCCGACGACTTCGCCGGCTCGCTGTCCCGTTTTCGGTTGCGCCCGGCCATCACGGCATCGAGTACCCGCCGCTGACTGAGATCACCTGGCCCGTCACCTGGCGGGCGGCGGTCTCGGACGAAACCCAGGCCACGGCGTTGGCGATGTCCGCGGCCTCGGTCAGCCGTCGCAGCGGGACTCCCTTGGTGAGCGACTCGATCTGCTTCTCGGTGAAGATCGAGTCCCGCCCCGCTGCCCAGAGGCTGGTGCTTCCGACGGCGTCGGCGCTCTCCGGCAGCACGAGGCCGGGACACACGACGTTCGAGCGGATGCCGTGCCGGCCGTGCTCCTTCGCGACGGTCCGGGCCAAGGCGATGAGACCCGCCTTCGTGGTGCCGTAGACGCCTTGGCGGATCTCGCCGAACGCGGCATCGCTTGAGATGTAGACGATGCCGCCTCGGCCGGCCTCTCGCATGTGTTGGAGGGCGGCCTGCGTGCAGCTGATCGCCGAGTAGAGGTTCACCTCGATCGTGCGCTGCCACTTCGCCCGGCTGGTGTCCTCGGCGATGAAACCCGGCTCGCTCCAGCCGGCGTTGTTGACCAGGACGTCGATGCCGCCCCAGCGTTCGGCCAGCTGATCCACGGCGCGCTCGCCGGCGCCGTCCCGGGTCAGGTCCTCGATGGCGATCTCCGCCGCTGCCGCACCCTTCTCCAGCGCCTCCGCGCTGACCTTGAGGGCTTGCGTCTCGTCGATGTCGCAGATCACCAGCCGGGCGCCCTCGGCCGCGAAGCCGTGGACGATGCCGCGCCCGATATTGGAGGCGCCTCCGGTCACGAGGACGCGTGCGCCGCTCAGCCCCAGATCCATGTCGATCGCTCCTCACGCCGGGGGTCAGGTTGACGACCTGAGCTTATCTAATTTATGTTCAATTCGAAAAGTTGGCCAGTGGTCGGGAGCGTTCAATGAGGATCTTCAGCGACATCGGCGAGCTGGCCGCGGCGGCCGGCGAGGAGCTCGGCTCGAGCGACTGGCTGGTCGTGGACCAGGAGCGGATCGACGCCTTCGCCGACGCGACCGGCGATCACCAGTGGATCCACGTGGACCCGGCCCGGGCGGCCGGGGGACCGTTCGGCGGCACCATCGCCCACGGCCTGCTGACGCTGTCGCTGCTGCCGACCTTCCAGCACCAGATCTACCGGGTCGACGGCGTGCGGATGGCGGTCAACTACGGGCTCAACAAAGTACGGCTGCCGGCACCGGTGCCAGTCGGGGCCAAGCTGCGGGCGACGTCGAAGCTCGTGGAGGTCGAGCAGTTGGAGGGCGCGGTCCAGGCCGTGGTCGCCACCACCATCGAGATCGAGGGCGGCGCGAAGCCGGCGTGCGTGGTCGAGTCGATCGTGCGGTACCTCGCATGAGCGGGCTCGTCGAGGGCAAGGCCGCGATCGTGACCGGCGCCGGGCAGGGGATCGGCTTGGCCATCGCCACGGTCCTGCGGGAGCACGGGGCCAAGGTCGCCCTGGTCGACCTGGACGGCGACCGGGTGAAGCAGGCGGCTGCCGACCTCGGCGGCGACGTCCTCGCCCTGACCTGCGACGTCACCGACGAGCAAGCCGTCGACCGGGTGGTCCGGGAAGCGGTCGAGGAGTTCGGCGGGCTCGACGTCCACGTCAACAACGCCGGAATCACCCGCGACGCGTCGTTGCGCAAGATGTCGGCCGACGACTTCGACGAGGTGGTCAACGTCCACCTCAGGGGCACGTGGCTCGGCGTCCGGGCCGCGTCGGCGGTGATGCGCGACGCCGGCCACGGCTCGATCGTCAACATCTCGTCGCTGTCGGGCAAGTCCGGCAACCCCGGGCAGACCAACTACAGCGCCGCGAAGGCGGGAATCGTCGGCTTGACCAAGGCAGCCGCGAAGGAAGTCGCCCACAAGGGCGTCCGGATCAACGCCGTCCAGCCGGGCCTGATCCGCACCGCCATGACCGAGGCGATGCCGCCGGACGTCTTCGCCGAGCGGGAGGCCGCGATCCCGATGAAGCGGGCGGGCGAACCGGCCGAGGTCGCCGGTGCCGTGCTGTTCCTGGCTTCCGAGCTGTCGAGCTACATGACGGGCGCTGTGCTCGAAGTGGGCGGCGGTCGGTTGATGTGACCCTCGACCTCCAGACTGACGGGCCGCTGCTGGTCAGCGAACCCGCACCGCACGTCTTCGAGCTGCGGCTAAACCGCCCGGACCGGCTGAACGCGCTGGACCCGGATCTGCTCTCCCGGCTGCGCCAAGCCCTCGACGCCGCGGCCGAGGACCTCCGGGTCCGGGTCATCGTGCTCAGCGGAGCCGGGCGCGGGTTCTGCGCCGGGTTCGACCTCGACGCACTCGGTGCGACCTGGTCCGCGGGCTTGCCCGAGCTGCTGAGTGCACAGGAAAGTTGGGCGGCGACGTGTCAGCGCCTGGTCGACCATCCCGTGCCGGTCATCGCCGCGGTGACCGGGCCCGCCGTCGGCGCCGGGATGTCGCTCGCACTCGCAGCCGATCTGCGGGTCGTCACCGCGGAGACGTCGTTCGGCGCCGCGTTCGTCCGGGTGGGCCTCTCCGGTGCGGATCTCGGCCTGTCGTGGACGCTGCCGCGGACGGTGGGCATGGGCCTGGCCGCGGAGATCATGTTCACCGGCCGGCAGGTCCGCGGTGAAGAGGCGTATCGCATCGGCCTGGCCAACCGCCTCTGCGCCGGACCGGATGTCCTGGCCGTCGCGCTGGAACTGGCAGCGGAGATCGCGGCGAACAGCCCGTTCGGCGTGCGGCTGACGAAGCAGGTCCTGCACGCCGGCGTCGACGCGTCGTCCTTCACCGCGGCGACCGAAATCGAGAACCGCAACCAGATCCTGGCATCGCGCACGGAAGACATGGCGGAGGCCTACCGAGCACTGCGCGAATGCCGGAAACCCACGTTCCGGAACAGGTGATCACATGGCCCCGGCGGAAGACACGGTCGTGACCGCGACCAAGGACGGCGACGTCGGACTGGTCGTGCTCGACCGGGCCGACGCCATGAACGCCATCACGGTCGAGCTCGGCCGCCAACTCGGAGAGGCGTTCACCCGGCTCGCCGAAGACGTGCGAGTGATCCTCGTCCGCGGGGCCGGCGGGAACTTCTCGGTCGGCGGCGACTTCCATGAAGTCCAGCGGCTGCGCGCCGAGGGCCCGGAAGCGCTGGTGCCGCTGTTCGAGAACTTCGGGCGGGCGTGTTCGGCCATCGCCGACCTGCCCGTGCCCGTGGTGGCCGCGGTCGAGGGCTACGCGATGGCGGGCGGGTTCGAGCTGATGCAGGCGTGCGACGTCGTCCTCGTCCGCGCCGACGCGAAGATCGCGGACAACCACGCGAACTTCGGCCAGGTGCCCGGTGGGGGTGGCTCGCAGCGGCTCCCGAGGCTCGTCGGCCACCAGCGGGCGCTCGGCCACATCCTCAGCGGCGACCGCATGTCCGGCGCCCAGGCCGAGGCGTGGGGGCTGGCCTACCGCAGCTTCACCCCCGATGACTTCGAAGTCGGCGTCGCCGAGTTCGTCGCCTCGATCGCGAAGAAGGACCGTGACGTCCTGGTCAAGATCAAGCGCCTGGTGCGCGACGGCCTGCGGATGCCGCTGAACCAGGGGCTCGCGTGGGAGCGGGAGACGGTCGTCCAGCACATCGGCGGCGGCACCGCGGCCGCGGCCGGGATCGACGGATTCACCCGGAAGGAGCGAGCCTGACATGACGGACAAGCTGATCGACTCGGGACCGGTTCTCCTCGACCTCGCCGACGACGGCGTGGCGAGGATCCGGCTCAACCGGCCCGAGGCGTCCAACGGGATGAACGTGGAGTTCCTCCGCGCGCTCCACGAGGCGATCCTCCGCTGTCACGGCGAACCCCGCGTGCGGGTGGTCGTGATCTCGGGAGAGGGCCCGCACTTCTGTGCCGGCGGAGACGTGCGGACGTTCGCGAGCAAGGGCGAGCAGCTCCCCGACTACCTCCGGGAAGCGACCGCCTGGCTGCAGATCGCGGTCGCCGCGCTGAACCAGCTGACCGCCCCGGTCGTCGCCGCCGTGCACGGATATGCCGCCGGAGGCGGGGGATTCGGGCTGGTCTGCGCCGCCGACTTCGTCGTCGCGGCGGAGTCCGCGAAGTTCATGTCCGGCGCCGTACGGGTCGGCATGGCCCCGGACGCCGGCGTCTCGGTGACCCTGGCCCAGCTGGTCGGCCTGCGGAAGGCCATGGAGATCCTGCTGACGAACCCCACGTTGAGCGCCGCCGACGCGCTGGAGATCGGGTTGCTGACCAAGGTCGTGCCGGACGAGAGTCTCGAGGAAGAAGCCCTGGGCCTGGCTCGTTCGCTCGCCGAGAGCGCGCCCAGGGCGATCGCGGCGACGAAGCGGCTGGTCTGGAACGGAGTGGGCGCTGCACTGGAAACCCGGTTGCCGGAGGAGGCCCGGGTGGTCGCCGAGCTGTCCGGCACCGCCGACTCACGGGAAGGGCTGGCCGCCGTCCTGGAGCGGCGGCCACCCCGGTTCACCGGGAAGTAGGTGCCCGGCATGGAACCTTGCGTGCTCACCGAAGACGATGAAACCGTCCGGATCGTCACCTTGAACCGGCCCAGTCGGCGCAACGCCATCGACCTCGAGCTCCGGATCGTGCTCGCCGAAGCGCTAGAGGCCTCGATGGCCGACCGCGGTGTCCGCGCGATCGTCCTGACCGGGGCCGGCGGAACCTTCTGCTCGGGCGGCGACATTTCGACGATGCGCCGTCAGTCACCCGAGGAGACGAGGCCGCGCGCCCAGGCCGCCCAGCGCGTCATCCGGGCCATCTGGAACGGCCCCAAGCCCGTCGTCGCCGCGGTCGAGGGCTACGCGTTCGGCGCCGGGACGGCCCTGGCCATCGCCTGCGACCGGGTGGTCGCCGCCTCCGACGCGGTGTTCAGCACCGCGTTCACCGGGGTCGGGCTGGCCGGCGACATGGGCATCTTCGCGTCCCTGCCGGCCCGGGTCGGTCTGGCCGTCGCGCGCCAGCTGATGCTGCTACCACGACGTCTGCCCGCCGATGACGCTCTGCGGCTGGGGCTGGCCGACGCGGTGGCGGAGCCCGGCAAAGCCCTGGAAAGCGCACTCGCGGACGCGCGGCGGGTCGCCGAAGGCCCGCCGCTGGCGCTCGCCGGGATCAAGGCGATGTACGCGGCCTGGCCTGCCGCGCCCCAGGACGTGCTCGAGCGCGAGGTCGAGTTGCAGGCGTCGTTGTTCGACACCGCCGACTTCGCTGAGGGTGTCGCTGCGTTCCACGAGCGCCGGCCAGCGGTGTTCCGCGGCGAGTAATTTACTGTGAACTAAATTCTGTCTCCGGGATCTCGCTGTTAACCCCACCCATAGGGTGTTTTTTGAATCTAGATTAGGTAGCGTGCTGGTGTCAGGTGCGCCGTCGAGCGCCCACGGCCGGACAACCAACGGAGGTTGGAGCCATGACGATCTCTCGGTCTGCCGAACCCGCGGCGCAGTTCGTCGCGGAGGGAATGTCGAGGTGGCCGCTGGACGACAGCGTTCCGCTGGTGGAGCACTCCGTGGGAAGCCTGCTCGCGGCACGCGCCGACGAGCACGGCTCCGCGCCGGCGTTGGTCGGCACCGCGCACGGCAGTGGCGAGCTCAAGCGCTACACCTACAGTGAGCTGTACGCGGAGGCGCAGCGTGTCGCCAGGGCGCTGCTCGGCGTGGTCCGGCCCGGCGAGTACGTGGCGATGTGGGCGCCGAACGTCGTCGAATGGCCGATCGTGCAGTACGGCGCAGCCCTCGCCGGTGTCACGCTCGTCGCGCTCAACCCGGTGCTCCGGGTGCACGAGCTGGCCTACGCGCTGAACCACTCCGGCGCTGCCGTGCTGATCCACGCGGAGCGCAGCCGCGACTACCACCTCGCCGCCGTCGTCGACTCCGTGCGGCCGGACTGCCGCGGGCTGCGCGTTGTCGTCAACCTGTCCGGATGGGACGCGTGGCTGGCAGCCGCCGACCTGCAGGCCGAGCTGCCGGACGTCGGGCCGGACGACCCGGTGATGCTGCAGTACACGTCGGGCACCACGGGTGTGCCCAAGGGCGTGCTACTGCGGCACCGCTCGCTGGTGAACGTCGCGAAGCTGACGCTGGAGACCGCCGACGCAGAACCCGGCGCCGTCGCCTTCAACCCGTTGCCGATGTTCCACACCGCGGCGTGCGTGATCGGCACCCTCGGGCCGCTGTGGCTCGGCGGCTGCGTCTACCTCGCCGAGCGGTTCGAGCCGGCGTCCGCACTGGAGGCGATGCGGCGCGAAGGGGTCAACCTCCTGTTCTACGTGCCGACCGTGCTCGGGGCGATCACCGAGCTGGCGCGGGAACAGGGTGATCCGCCGGCGCTCAAGACGGTCATGGGCGGCGCGGCCACCGTGCCGCGGGCGCTGATCGAGGCCGCGGAGCAGCTGTTCGGCGCCTCCGTCCACAACCTGTTTGGGCAGACCGAGCTGGCGCCGGTGCTCACGATGACGCGGCGCACCGATTCGCACGACGACCTCGTGCGCACCGTCGGCCGCCCGCTGCCCCAGGTGGAGTGCAAGATCATCGATCCCGCTTCGGGTGCCGTGCAGCCGCTGGGCCTGGCGGGGGAGATCTGCGCCCGCGGCTACCAGCAGCTGCTCGAGTACCTCCACGACCCGGAAGCGACGGCCCGCACCGTCGACGCGGACGGCTGGGTGCACACGGGAGATCTCGGGGCGATGGACGAGCGAGGCATGATCACCCTGACCGGGCGCCTGAAGGAGCTGATCATCCGGGGCGGTGAGAACATCGCGCCGGCCGAGATCGAATCCTGCCTCGCCGAGCACCCGGCGGTGATCGAGGTTGCCGCGATCGGGGTGCCCGACGAAAAATGGGGCGAGACCGTCGGCGCTGTCGTGCACCTCCGATCGAGTGATGCGGTGGGGATTCGCGACGTTCTCGAACGCCATTGCCGCGCACGGCTGTCGTCGTTCAAGGTGCCCCAGCACTGGTTCCTCATCGATGCGCTTCCGGTCACGCCGACCGGGAAGGTCCGGAAGTTCAAGCTCCTGGACGCGGTGACCGCAGGCGAGCTGCCGCCGCTGACGTGATCCACCCGGCACCGGGCACGGTTGTCCGGTCGCCACCCTTCAGTTAATCTAATATTGATTAAGTAGCCGAGGAGGTGCGCATGAGCTCGGACATCGAGCAGCGGCGCTCCGTGCTCCGATCCCGCTTCGCGACCTGGACGCCCCGCACGCTGGACGGCTGGCTGGCGCACTGCGCCGACAAGTACGCCGACAGGCCCTTCGTCATCACCGACCAGCGCACCGTCAGCTACCGCGAAGCCGCGACGTGGGCGACCCGGCTGGCCGACGGCCTTGCCGTGCTGGGCGTGCGGCAGGGCGACCGGGTCGGCTTGCTGATGGCCAACCACCTGGAGTTCGTCCCGCTGAAGTTCGCGATCGCCGCGGCGGGCGCGGTGGCGATCCCGTTCAACTACCTGTATCGGCAGGAAGAGCTCGCCTACGTCCTGGCGCAGTCCGGGTGTTCGGTGCTGATCACGATGTCCGAGTTCGGCGATCTCGATTACCTGGGGATGCTGGACGCCATCGCCCCGGGCTGGGAGCGGGGGACCACCGGCACCCTGCCGGACCTGCGGCACGTGGTCGTGCTGCCGACCGGCGGCCCGGACCGCGACGGTGTCCACACAGTCGAGGGTCTTGCCGAACTCGGCGAGTCCCAGCCGGGCGCGGCTGTCTCCTCGTCGGTTCCCGACGACGTCGGCGACATCCTCTACACCTCGGGGACGACCGGCGCGCCCAAGGGCGTCCTGGTGACCCACGACGCCGTCCAGCGCACGGCGTACGCCTCCGCGCTGACGCGGGCGTTCGAGGACGGCCGGCGCATCCTGTTCTCCCTGCCCTGCTACCACATGTTCGGCTACGTCGAAGGACTGCTCGCGGCGATGGTCGTCGGTGGCGCGATCATCCCGCAGACCGCGTTCGACCCCGTCCGGTACCTCGAGGGCATCGAGCGCCATCGCGCGACCGACATCCTGTGCGTCCCCACGATGACCGTCGCCCTGCTGGAACATCCCCGTCGCAACGACTTCGACCTCTCGTCGCTGAACGCCATCCTGTCCGGCGCGGCGCCGGCGCCGGTCTGGCTCTGGGAGCGGGTCCGCGACGAGCTGGGCGCCACCGAGCTGGTCACGGGTTACGGCATGACCGAGTGCGGCGGGGCGATGACCCTCAGCCTCCCGGAGGACGACCTGTTCTTCGCCTCGAAGACCGTCGGACGGCCCAAGCTGGCCGGAGCCGCGGGCGTCGAGGGAACTGACGCGATCACGCAGTACAAGACCATCGACCCCGAGACCGGTCAGGACCTCCCACCCCACACCGAAGGGGAGCTTGCGTCCCACGGGCCGACCCACATGCTCGGCTTCTGGCGAAAGCCCGACGAGACCGCGAAGGCGATGGTGAGCGGGTGTGTGCGGTCGGGTGATCTCGGCCGGGTCCGCGAGGACGGCTACGTCGAGGTCACCGGGCGGAGCAAGGAGCTCTACAAGAGCGGCGGCGAACTCGTCATGCCCAAGGAGATCGAAGAGCTGCTCAGCCGGCACGACGGCGTGAGTCAGGTCTTCGCGATCGGCGTGCCGGACGAGCGATGGGGCGACGCCGGCTGCGTGTGCATCGTGCGAGCGCCCGGCGCCGAGATCACCGACACCGCCGTGATCGCCCTGTGCAAGGAGAAGCTCGCGCGGTTCAAAGTGCCGAAGCACGTGCTCTTCCTGACCGCCGAGGAGCTGCCGACCACGCCGACCGGCAAGGTCCAGAAGTTCCGGCTCGTCAAGTGGGCGCAGGCGCAGCTGGCCGCCGCCGACGGACGAAAGAACCGGACAGACAAAGTGGAGGCGACCCCATGACCGCGACGGTGCCGAACACGGCCGCACCGGATGCGCGACCCGACTACGCGTCACTCATCCAGCCCGACCGGGTGCACGGATCGCTGTACACGGATCCGCGGATCTTCGCCGAGGAGCTGGCGCGGATCTGGTACCGGTCCTGGGTCTACGTCGGGCACGTGAGCGAGGTGCCGGAGGCGGGCGACTACGTGCGCAAGAGCATCGGGCCGCAGGACATCGTCATGACGCGGGATCGCCACGGCGAAGTCCACCTCTTGCTGAACCGCTGCGCGCACCGGGCGAACCTGGTGTGCGAAGACGCGCACGGCAACTCGAGCTCGTTCCGCTGCCCGTACCACGGCTGGACCTACCGCAACACCGGCGAGCTGCTGGGCTATCCGTACAACAAGGGCTACGGCGGCAAGGGAAAGCTGGAACTCGGCATGGGCCGCGTCCCGCGGGTCGAGTCCTACCAGGGCTTCGTGTTCGGCAGCTTCGCCGAGGACGGTCCGACGCTGACCGAACACCTCGGCCCGGCGGCCGGCGAGCTGGACCGTCTTGCTCGGCTGTCGCCCGAGGGCGAGGTCGAGCTGAGCGCGGGTTGGCTCAAGCACCGCACGCGTGCGAACTGGAAGCTGCTCGCGGAGAACGAGACCGACGGCTACCACCCGCAGTTCGTCCACGGTTCGATCTTCAGCGTCACCGGCAGCCCCATCGGCGCGCTCTACAGCGACCAGTCGACGGCGGTGACCCGCGATCTCGGCAACGGTCACAGCGAGAACGACCTGCGTCCCGAGTTCCGGAAGTTCGGCGAGCCGATGCGCTGGTTCGGCACCACCGAGGCGCGCGTCCCGGACTATGTCGCGGCCATGCGCGAAAAGCACGGCGATGCCGCCGAGGAGATCCTCATCGAGGGCGCGCCGCACGTCATGATCTTCCCGAATCTGTTCATCGCCGAGATCCAGGTGTTCGTGATCCAGCCCCTGTCCGCCGACGAGTGCATCCAGCACTCCACCGCCGTGCAGCTCAAGGGCGCACCGGAGCTGAACAAGCGCATGGTGTCCCAGTCGATCGGTTCGGTCGGGCCCGCCGGGATGCTGCTGGCGGACGACACCGAGATGTACGAGCGCAACCAGCGCGGCGTCGCGATGCTGCAACCGGAATGGCTGGACCTGCGCCGCGGCCTGCACCGCCAACAGATCGACGAGCGCGGGCTGAAGATCGGCACCGCGACCGACGAGACCGGCATGCGCGGCTTCTGGTCGCACTACCGAACGCTGATGGAGGCGGACAAGTGACCGCGGCGACCACTTTGGACATCCGGCAGATCGAGCAATTCCTCTACCGCGAGGCCCGTTACGCCGACGAGCACGACTACGACGCCTGGGAAGCGCTGTGGACCGACGACGCCCTCTACTGGGTGCCCGCCGGTGACGACGCCGTCGACCCCTCGACGCAGGTCTCGGTGATCTTCGACAACCGCAACCGGATCGCCACCCGCCTCAAGCAACTGCGCACCGGCAAGCGGTATTCGCAGTCGCCGCCGTCGAACCTGCGACGGGTGATCTCCAACGTCGAGATCCTGGAAGAGGACGGCGCCGACACGGTCGTCGGAGCCAACTTCGTCCTGGTCGAGTCGCGGACCCAGGGAACGGAGATCTGGGCCGGCCGCACGACGTACCGGCTGCGTGTGGTCGACGACGAGATCCGGCTGGCCTACAAGAAGGTCCTGCTGGTCAACAGCGACCAGCCGATCCCCACCATGGCCTTCCTCATCTGACGGCGAAAGGAGACACCATGCCGGACAACGCCGAGACGGGCGCGATCCGCGGCCCGGCCGCGCCGGGCGTCGTCGGAAGCGAGTTCGCCGAGGTCGACGTGCGCGTGGACACGGCCGCGAACGGCCCCCGGCTGCGCCTGGAAGACGTGCGCACCGGACGCGTCCGCTTCCTCGACGCCCTTGAGCTCGAGACGATCGTGTGGCTGCCCGAAGGGCACCTCCAGCAGCTGCTGGACCCGTCGGCCGATCGCTGGCGCGAGAGCGCCCGGCCCTGATGCCGGTCACGGTCACCGATCCGGCGGAACTGGACCTCAGCCGGTACGTACGTCCGGGCGACACGGTGGTGTGGGGACAGGCCTGCGGAGAGCCGCTCACCCTGACCGAGGCGCTGATGGCGCAGCGAGCGGCCATCGGCGGGTTTCGCTGCTTCCTGGGCATTCCCGCGAGCCGGACGGTGCGGCCGGAACACGGCGACGTCGTGGAGTTCGTCTCGTACTGCGGCAGTGGCGGGAACAAGAAGCTGTATTCGGCCGGCGTGCTCGACGTGGTCCCGAGCCACTATTCGACGCTGCCGCAACTGCTGTCCGATGGTTCGCTGCGCGCGGACGTCGTGCTGCTGCAGGTCGCCCCGGCGGACGCGGACGGCCGGTACAGCCTCGGCATGGCCGACGACTACGTGAGCGCGGCCATCCCCGGCGCCCGCGTGGTGATCGCCGAGGTCAACGACCAGGTCCCGCGCACGCCGGGCGACTGGATGCCGACCGCCGCCGACTTCGACGTCGTCGTCCCCACCTCGCGGCCACCGGCGGAACTGCCTGCCCGCGAGGTACCCGAGCAGACCCGGCGGATCGCCGAACGCGTCGCCGGGTTGATCGACGACGGCTCGACCCTCCAGTTCGGCATCGGCGCGCTGCCGGAGGCCGTGCTCGCCCAGCTCGCCGACCGCACTGATCTCGGTGTCCACTCCGGGCTCCTCAACGACGCCGCGGCCGACCTGATGGCAGCCGGGGTGATCACCAATGCCCGCAAGAGCGTCGACCGCGGCCGTTCCGTCACTGGTCTGCTGATGGGCTCGCGGCGGCTTTTCCAGTTCGCCGACGGCAATCCGTCGATCCAGCTGCGCGGAACCCGGTACACCCACGACCCGTCCGTGCTCGCCGCCCAGGACCGCCTGGTCGCGATCAACTCGGCGGTCGAAGTCGATCTGACCGGGCAGATCAACGCTGAGGTCGCCGGCGGGCAGTACGTCGGCGCGGTCGGCGGCGCCGTCGACTTCCTCCGCGGCGCGGCCCGGTCGTTCGGTGGCAAGCCGATCGTCGCCCTGCCCGCGGTGGCCGGTGGCGCGAGCAAGATCGTGGGCCGGCTGTCCGGGCCCGTCAGCACCGCCCGGTGCGACGCCGGGTTCGTCGTGACCGAGTACGGAGTCGCCGACTTGCGCGGTCAACCGCTGAAGGTCCGCCAGGAGCGGATGCTCGCGATCGCCCACCCCGACCAGCGGCCCGCGCTCGAGGCCGCGATCGACAACGCTGGAGTCCTGGTATGAGACGAGCCGCACTGGTCACCCCGCTGCGCACCCCGGTCGGAACCTTCGGCGGCGCGCTGCGGCCGCTACCCGCCGAGGAACTCGCCGCGCTGGTGATCAAGGCCGTCGTCGAGCGCTCTGGGATCGACCCGGCCCGCATCGACGACGTCTCCTTCGCGCAGTCCTACGCGAACTCCGAGGCGCCCTGCATCGGACGGTGGGCGGCCCTGCGCGCCGGACTGCCGGTCGAGGTGCCCGGCTTCCAGACCGATCGCCGTTGCGGCGGCGGGCTGCAGGCGGTCGTCACCGCGGCGATGATGGTGCAGACCGGCGCCGCCGACGTCGTGGTCGCCGGCGGCGCCGAGAGCATGAGCAACATCGAGTACTACTCGACGACCTCGCGATGGGGCAGCCGCGCCGGCACCGTGTCTCTCTACGACCGGCTCGACCGCGGCCGCGAACGGTCCCAGCCGGAAGACCGGTTCGGGAAGATCAGCGGGATGATCGAGACCGCCGAGAACCTCGCGCGGGAGTACAGCATCACGCGCGACGAGGCCGACGCGTTCGCGGCACGCAGTCACCAGCGCGCCGCCGCGGCTTGGGAGTCCGGCCGGTTCGACGATGAGGTCGTGCCCGTCGACGTCCCGCAACGCCGAGGCGAGCCGGTGCGCTTCGGCCGCGACGAAGGCGTCCGCGCGGACTCGACGCCGGAGACCCTGGGTCGGCTGCGCACCCTCATGCCGTCGGGCACGGTCACGGCCGGGAATTCGAGCCAGCAGAACGACGCCGCGGCCGCGTGCCTGGTCGTCGCCGAGGACAAGCTCGGCGAACTCGGCCTCGAGCCGCTCGGCTTCCTCCGAGGCTGGGCCGCGGCGGGCTGCGAACCGGCCACGATGGGCATCGGGCCTGTTCCCGCGGTGCGCAAGCTGTTCGACCGCACCGGCGTCACCTTCGACGACCTGGACCTGATCGAGGTCAACGAGGCATTCGCCTGCCAGGTACTGGCGGTGCTGAAGGGCTGGAACGTCAAAGAGGACGAGGTCGCGGACCGCCTCAACGTCAACGGCTCCGGCATCTCCCTCGGGCACCCGATCGGCGCCACCGGGGTCCGCATCCTGACCACGATGCTCCACGAGCTGCGCCGCCGCGGCGGCCGGCTCGCCCTGGAGACGATGTGCATCGGCGGTGGCCAGGGCATGGCCGCCCTGATCGAAACGGCCTGACCGGCCGGGAAGCGAGAGCGATGTCTGCACCAGGGATCCTCGGCTACGCGAGCTACCTGCCGCGCTATCGCCTGCAGCGCGCTGAGCTGGGCAGCCTGCTCGGCACCCCGCCGGGCAAGGGCGCGCGGGTGGTCGCCTCCTTCGACGAGGACAGCACCACCATGGCGGTCGCCGCGGGAGCGGCTGTGCTGAACGCCGACCTGCCCGCCCCGGCGGCCCTCTACTTCGCGACCACCTCGCCGGCCTACTTCGACAAGACGAACGCCGCCGCGGTCCACGCGGGCCTCGGGTTGCCCACCGGCATCCTCGCGGCCGACGTGGCCGGGTCGGCGAGGTCGGCCGTCGCCGCCTGGCGAGCCGCCGCAGCCGGACGTGGCATGGCCGTCTTCGCCGACGTCCGCGTGGGCCGGCCCGGCTCCGCGGATGAACGTGCCGGTGGTGACGGCGCCGCCGCGTTCTTGTTCGGCGACTCCGACCACGCGATCGCGGAGATCCTCGCGGAGCGGTCCTCGACCCTGGAGCTGCTTGACCGGTGGCGGTTGCCCGGGGCGCCGTCCGCCGAGCAGTGGGAGGAACGCTTCGGCCTCGAGGCCTACTTGCCGCTGGTCCGCGAAGTCGCCCAGGAGACGCTGGCCGAGGCCGGTCTCACACAGGCCGACCACGTGGTGGTGGTCTCGCCGAACAGCGGAGTGCTCAAGCAAGCCCCCAAGGCCCTTTCCGGAGCCGTCTCGACCACGACGTCCCCGATCGGCCACGCGGGTGCCGCGGACCTCGGGCTCGGCCTGGCCGATGCGCTCGACCGCGCCGAACCGGGGCACACGATCCTCGTCGTCTCCGCCGCCGACGGGTGCGACGCGATCCTGCTCCGCGCAACCGATGCCCTCGCCCGGAAACGGCAGACTCGCCCGGTCAGCGCCGAGATCGAGGACGGCATCGACGTCCCGTACGTGACCTACCTGAGCTGGCGCGGTCTTGTCGAACGGGAACCGCCCCGTCGGCCCGAGCCCGAACGTCCCGCCGGCCCGCCCTCGCGACGCACGGGCGACTGGAAGTTCGCGTTCACCGGCTCCCGGTGCCGGGAGTGCGGGTTCACCCACCTGCCGCCGCAGCGGGTCTGCAAGCAGTGCGGGCGCACGGACGAGATGGCGGCAGTGCCCATGGCCACAGCCCGGGGGACAGTCGCGACTTACACGGTGGACCGCCTGGCCTTCTCGCCGTCCCCGCCGGTGATCGACGCGGTGGTCGACTTCGACGGCGGCGGCCGGTACACCCTCGAGGTCGCCGACGCCTTGCCGGACGACCTCGCCGTCGGCACGAGGGTGAGCCTGACCTTCCGCAAGCTGTTCACCGCGCAGAACGTCCACAACTACTTCTGGAAGGCGCGACTGGCATGAGCAGCAAGGGAATCCGCGACCGCGTAGCCATCGTCGGGATGGGGTGCACGCGGTTCGGCGAGCACTGGTCGGCCTCCGCCGAGGACCTGCTCGTCGACGCGACCGGGGAAGCCGTCTCCGCAGCCGGTGGGCTCGCTCGCGAAGACGTCGACGCCTACTGGCTGGGCACCCTCGGCTCGGGTCAGTCCGGTCTGACGCTGAGCAAGGCGCTCGCGTTGGACTACAAGCCGGTCACCCGGGTGGAGAACTACTGTGCCACGGGCTCGGAGGCATTTCGCAACGCCTGCTACGCGGTAGCGTCCGGCGCCTACGACGTCGTCATGGCGGTCGGTGTCGAGAAGCTGAAGGACTCGGGCTTTTCGGGGCTGCTGCGGTCCGATCCGCCGGGGGACGGCACCGCGCCCGAGCTGAGCCTGACCGCGCCGGCTGCGTTCTCGTTGCTGGACCCGGCGTACTGCGCCCGCTACGGCGTCGACCCGGCCGACATGCGGGCCGCGATGACCCACGTCGCCTGGAAGAACCACGCGAACGGCGCGCTCAACCCGCGAGCCCAGTTCCAGGGCGGGGTCACGAAGGAGAAGGTCGAGAAGGCACCCAAGGTGGCCGGGCGGCTCGGGGTGTTCGACTGCTCCGGTGTCTCCGACGGCGCCGCGGCGGCCGTGATCGTGCGCGCCGAAGACGCGCTCCGGTACACCGACCGGCCGATCTACGTGAAGGGCCTGTCACTGGCCGCCGGCCCCGGCATGGGCGCGTCCGACTCCGGCTACAACTACACCACCTTCCCCGAGGTCGTGCGGAGCGCGCAGGACGCCTTCGCCCAGGCAGGCGTCACAGATCCGCGGCACGAGATCTCGTTCGCCGAGGTGCACGACTGCTTCACGCCCACCGAGCTGGTTCTCATGGAGGACCTCGGTTTCGCCGAGCGGGGGAGTGCCTGGAAGGACATGCTCGACGGTGCGTTCCAGCTCGACGGCCGGTTGCCGGTCAACCCCGACGGCGGTCTCAAGTCCTTCGGGCACCCGGTGGGGGCGAGCGGCCTGCGGATGCTCTACGAGTGCTGGCTCCAGTTCCGCGGCGAGGCCGGTGAGAGGCAGCTGAGCGATCTGCGGCGGGCGTTGACACACAATCTCGGCGGGCGGCCGGGCAACTGCGTGTCCTTCGTCTCGGTGGTCGGTTCCGAGCTGGACTGACCACGAATTTTTATCTATATTAAATTCGAAACCGAGGGAGGCGCAGTGGAGCGCACCGAAGCCGAGCGGGTGACCGGCCGGGAGAAGCTGGCCGCGTCGCTGTACGACGCCCTGGCCCGCGGGGACCGCGAGCAGCTCGCGTCGCTGCTGCACCCCGACTTCGTCGGCCGCACGACCGCCGGCCTGCCGATGGACCTGGGCGGCACCTACCGCGGTGCCGACGCGATGCGCCGCGAGTTCTGGGGCGGGATCGCCCGGCACTTCGTCGCCCGCGCCGAGCCGGCGAGCTTTCACGCGGTGGACGGCGACAGCCTGCTCGTCATCGGGACCTACACGGGGAACGCGAAGGCGAGCGGAGGCGTCCTGCACGCCGACTTCCAGCACGTCCTGACCTTCGACGGGGACCGGATCCGCGGTCTCGTCCAGCTCACCGACAGCGAACGCTGGCACCAGGCCCTGAACGGCTCCACCGACGAGTTCCGCACGGTCGAGTACTCCGTGACCGACGGCGTCGGGATGCTGCGCCTCAACCGCCCGAAGGCGCGCAACGCGATCAACGAGGCGATGCCGCCCGAACTCATGGAGGTGGCTCAGCGGGCGGCGGCCGACACCACCCTCCGTGCGCTGGTGATCTCGGGCCACGGACCGGCGTTCACCGTCGGCGGTGACATCGGGGCCTTCGCCGATACGGCGCGGGACGATCTGCCCGGTGTGCTGCGCCGGATGACGAGGAGCTACCACACCGCGCTCCGTCTCCTGAGCGAGATCGATACGCCGGTCATCGCGAGCGTGCACGGCGCAGTCGCCGGTGGCGGCCTCGGCCTGCTCTACGTCGCGGACGTCGCGCTGGCCGCCGAGAACACGAAGTTCGCGACCGGCTTCGCGGCGCTCGGGCTGTCGGGCGACGGCGGGAACTCCTGGTTCCTGCCCCGCCTGGTCGGACTTCGCCGGGCGAGCGAGCTCTACTTCGGCGAGCGCGTGCTGGATGCGCGTGAAGCGCTCGACTGGGGGCTCGTGTCCGAAGTGGTGCCCGCGGACCAGCTCGAAGCGCGCACGGCCGAGGTCACACAGCGACTCGCCAACGGGCCCACGCGAGCGTACGGCGAAATCAGGCGGCTGCTGCGTGATTCGTGGGCAGCCGGCTTGCCCGAGCAGCTCCACGCGGAGACCGAGGCCCTGGCCCGGACCGCGGCCACCCAGGACACGGCCGGCGCGATCGATGCTTTCGTGCACAAGACGCGGCCGAACTTCGAAGGACGGTGAACATGACCGGTCTGGTCATCGACAACGACGACATCCGGCTCGTCCGGGAAAGCGTCGCGAAGATCGCGGCCAAGTACGGGCACGAGTACTTCGCCGAGCGTGCACGCAGCGGCGAAAACATCGGCGAGCTGTGGAAGGAACTGGGGGAGGCCGGCCTGCTCGGCGTGCACCTGCCGGAAGAGTACGGCGGCGGCGGTGCCGGCCTGTCGGAGCTGGTGGTCGTGGTCGAGGAACTCGCCGCGCACGGCATGCCGATGCTCATCGCGGTCATCTCGCCGGCGATCTGCGGCTCCATCCTGGCCGCCCACGCGTCGCCCGAGATGAAGAGCGACTGGCTGCCCGGCATCGCCTCCGGTGCACGGCGGATGGCTTTCGCGCTGACCGAGCCGGATGCCGGCTCGAACAGCCACAACGTCACGACCACCGCGCGCCGCGATGCCGGCGGCTGGACGATCTCGGGCGGGAAGTACTACATCTCGGCCGCCGACGAGTGCGAAGCGCTGCTGATGGTCGTCCGCGACGGCGAGAAGCAGGCGCCCGGACGCAGTCCGCTGTCGTTGTTCGTGGTGCCGACCGATTCGCCGGGCTTGACGCTGCAGCCGATCGAGACCGCGCTCGTGTCGCCGGACAAGCAGTTCACCGTCTTCCTCGACAACGTCCACGTCGGACCGGAGGCACTGATCGGAGAATCCGGGAAAGGCCTGCGGCAGGTCTTCGCGGGACTCAACCCGGAACGCATCCTGGCCGCCGCGCTGTGCAACGGCGTCGGCCGCTACGCAGTCGGGAAGGCGGCGGACTACGCGCGGGAGCGCCAAGTCTGGTCGGTACCGATCGGTGCGCACCAGGGCATCTCGCACCCGCTGGCGGAGGCGCACATCGGCGTCGAGATGGCCCGCCTGGCCACGACCCGTGCGGCCGAGTTGTTCGACGCGGGGCAGAACGCCGCGGAGGCGTCCAATATCGCCAAGTTCGTCGCGGCGGACGCCGCGCTCAAGGCACTGGACCAGGCCATCCAGACGCACGGCGGCAACGGGCTCGCGCGCGAGTACGGCCTCGCGGACCTGTGGTTCGTGACCAGGCTGATGCGCACGGCTCCGGTGAGCCGCGAAATGGTGCTCAACTTCGTGGCCCAGCACAGCCTCGGCCTGCCCAGCTCGTACTGACCGCCGTCCCAGGAGGAAGATCTCATGTCCGGAGTGCAAGACCGGGTCGTCATCATCACGGGAGCGGGTGGCGGTCTCGGCCGCGAGTACGCGCTGCTGCTCGCCGAGGCGGGCGCGAAGGTCGTCGTCAACGACCTCGGCGGCGCACGGGACGGCAGCGGCAGCGGTCAGTCCATGGCGGACGGTGTCGTCGCGGAAATCCGCGAGGCCGGCGGTCAGGCCGTGGCGAACTACGACAGCGTCGCCACCGAAGACGGCGCGGCCGCGATCGTGCAGTCCGCTCTCGATGTCTTCGGAGCCGTGCACGGGGTCGTGAACAACGCGGGCATCCTGCGTGACCGCGCCTTCCACAAGATGGCCACCGACGATTGGGAAAGCGTCCTCCGAGTGCACCTCTTCGGCGGCTACCACGTGACGAAGGCCGCGTGGCCGCACTTCCGCGAACAGGGGCACGGCCGGATCGTCGTGGCCACCTCGACCACGGGTCTGTACGGCAACTTCGGCCAGGCGAACTACGGCGCCGCGAAGAACGGCCTCGTCGGCCTGATCAACACGTTGGCGATCGAAGGACGCAAGCACAACATCTCCGCCAATGCTGTCGCCCCGATGGCCGCTACTCGGATGACCGAAGACGTCGCGCCGGCCGAGTTGCTGGCGAAGCTGGCCCCGGCACACGTCGCGCCCGTCGTCGGCCACCTGCTGAGCGACGAGTGCGCCGACAGCGGCTCGGTGTTCGTCGTGGGCGGCGGTCAGGTGCAGCGCGTCCAGCTGTTCCAGTCCAAGGGCGTCACCTTCGGTGAGGTGCCGACGATCGCGCAGGTCGCCGAGCGCTGGCCGGAGATCACGGACATGACCGGCTCCGTTCCCGGCACCAACCCCGTCGGCTGAAAGGCACGAGATGAGCAACCACGACTTCGACGTACTGGTCGTCGGTGCCGGAGCCGGCGGGCTGTTCACGGCCGCGCGGCTCACCCACCTCGGGTACCGCACCCTGGTGGTCGAGCGCCTCGAGCACGTCGGCGGCCGAGCGTCCACCCGGGACATCGACGGCTTCAAGGTGAACAACGGCGCGATCGTCATCGAGCTCGACGGCATCACGCAGGAGACCTTCGAAGAGGTCGGCGCGAAGTTCGACGTCCGGCGTCCGTCGCCGCCGATTCTCTACCGGATCGGTGGAAAGGACGTCGACGTCACCGGCGGCGGCTGGGGCTTCCTGCTGTCGAAGCTGACCAAGCAGGGCGCCAAGCTGGTGAGCGGCCTCGGTGCCGCCCGCAAGGACGACGGCCTGCCGGAAGACCAGATGACGACCGCGGAGTGGGTCTCGAAGTACACGAAGAACGAGGCCGTGCACGGCATCTTCCGCAACATGTGCGGGTCGGTCTTCGCCGTCGGTTCGGAAGACCTTCCGGCCAAGGTGTTCCTGACGTACTTCACCCGCAAGAGCGCGTTCAAGAAGTTCGGCTTCTGCCCCGAGGGCACCATCGGGATCTGGAACTCCCTCGCCGAGAACATCACGGCCGGCGGCGGCGAGATCTGGATGTCCAGCGCGGTGCGGTCGCTGACCGTCTCCGACGGCCGGGTGACCGGCGCGGTCATCGAGCGCGGCGGCGAGACGGTCGAGGTCACCACCAGGGTCGCCGTGAGCGACGCCGGACCGGCCGCGACAGTCGGCCTGCTCGGCGCGGACGACCTTCCCGCCGACTACCTCGAAGCCGTCCGGCGAGGCGACCGGCCGACGTCGATGATCACCGTGAACTTCGCCAGCCGGGAACGGCTCGTCGAGGCCCCCGGCATGCTGAGCTTCGCCAAAACCCGGCGGCTCTGCTACGTCGCGAACTTCACCGACGTCTGTCCCGAAATGGCCCCCGAGGGCTGGCATCTCTACGTCGGCACCGCGGTGCCGAAGCCATCGGTCGGATATTTCGACGAGGCAGCCGAAACCGAGTTGCTCCTGGCCGACCTCCGCGAGGAGATCCCGGGGTTCGACAGCGCCCGGATCCTGTCCACCGTCGTCACGCGGGACGAGTGGCCGCCGCAGCGCGCGGTCGCCGGGTTCGACCTGCCGCACACCACTCCGATCCCGAACCTGTGGAACGTCGGTGACGGGGTCAAGGAGTACGCCAACGGCGGCACCACGGCGTGCGCCGAAACGGCGAAGCTCGTCGTCGAGCAGATCGCCCGGCAGTACCCGGTCGAAGCCACCCGGTGACCGGAGAAAGGAGAACACCGTGAAGATCGTGGTCGACTGGAACAAGTGCACCGGTCTGGGCATCTGCGAGTCCCTCGCCCCCGACGTGTTCGAGGTGAACGACGCGGGGGAGCTGGAGCTGAAGCTGGAGGTCATTGCGGACGACCAGTTGTCCGAAGTGGAGGAAGCCGTCGCCGGCTGTCCGACCGAAGCCCTGCGCATCGAGCGCTGAACCGGAAGGGGTGCTTGATGTCCAGGAACAAGCTGGTCGTGGTGGGAGCCTCCCTCGCCGGTCTGCGTGCGGTGGAGGCGGCGCGCAAGACGGGGTTCGAGGGCGAGATCACCCTCATCGGCGCGGAGCGGCACCTGCCGTACGACCGGCCGCCGCTGTCGAAGGCCTACCTCGAGGAGCTGGAGCCGGGCGCCCTTCCCGAGCCGACGACGTTCCGCACCGAGGACACGCTGCGGGACGAGCTCGGCGTGCGGCTCCTCCTGGGCGATCCGGCCACCGCGCTCGACACGTCGGCCCGCGCGGTCATGGTCGGCGACCAGGCGGTGCCGTACGACGCCGCGGTGATCGCCACGGGCGCCACGGCGCGGACGCTGCCGGGGACCGGCCACCTCGACGGAGTCCACACCCTCCGAACGGTGGACGACGCGATCGCCGTACGGGAAGCGCTGGACCGAGGTGCGCGGACCGTCGTGATCGGGGCGGGGTTCATCGGCTCCGAGATCGCCTCGGGCGCCCGGAAGCGCGGCCTCGACGTCACGGTGGTCGAAGCGCTCCCCACGCCACTGGTGCGGGCCGTGGGAGAGGTCATGGGCAGCGCCTGCGCGTCCCTGCACCAGCTCAACGGCACCGAGCTGCGCTGCGGCACCGGCGTCGCGGCACTCGAAGGAGACGGACGGGTCGAGCAGGTCGTCCTGTCCGACGGCACCCGGCTGCCCGCGGACCTGGTGGTCGTCGGCGTCGGGGCGACGCCCGCCGTCGAATGGCTGGAGGGATCGGGCCTGCAGTTGGACAACGGCATCGTGTGCGACGAGTACCTGTACACGGGAGTGGACGGCGTCTACGCGGCCGGGGACGTCGCTCGGTGGCACAACCCGCTGTTCGGTCGCCTGATGCGGCTGGAGCACTGGACGAGCGCGGCCGAGCAGGGCGCGTTCGCGGCGCGCAACGCCCTGGACCCGTCCGCGGCGAAGCCGTACCAGACGGTGCCCTACTTCTGGTCGGACTGGTACGACAGCCGGATCCAGTTCGTCGGCTCGCCGCAGGCCGACGAGATCCGCGTCGTCGACGGCGACTTGGAGCGCGACGGCCGGTGCGTGGCGCTCTACCGCGAAGGGGATCGCCTGGTCGGGGCGCTGACGATCAACGGGCAAACGGTGATCATGAAGTACCGGGGCCAGATCATGAAGCGCACGTCCTGGGAGGACGCTCTTGCCTTCGCCGAGAAGCGCCGCCTCATGGCGACAACCTGATCGGCGGGTTTTCGCCGAGCCGCAGCCGGCTGCTGCGGGCTTGCGTCAGCGAGCCGTAACTGCAGATTTCTTAGCGCGGGTCTTGCGCGCAGGTGGCGAGACAGCGTCGGCGACGGCTTCCGGCGTGCCGAGCCCGTGCCGAGCCATCGACTGGGCGGTCTTGACCACCTGATCGAGGGTCCCACGGCGGGGGTTCCACCACTCCGCCGCCCAGCTGAGCGCGCCCAGGATCATCATCCTGGCCACCCGCGCGTCCAAATCGGCCCGGAGCAGGCCCGCGTCGGCGATCTCCTGGACCAGCTTCCGCCAGATGTCGCCGTACTCGGTCGCCTCGGCCGAGTAGCGGATCCGCAGGTCCTCCGGGACCTGGC
The DNA here is from genome assembly GCF_040675005.1 of Amycolatopsis sp. NPDC049691. NCBI lineage: Bacteria > Bacillati > Actinomycetota > Actinomycetes > Pseudonocardiales > Pseudonocardiaceae > Amycolatopsis > Amycolatopsis sp. NPDC049691. The sequence continues at coordinate 487,789 of NZ_JBFANX010000004.1, read as the reverse complement.
CGGCGTTGCGGATCGACGCCGTCGCGTAGTCGGAGATCTCGAGCTCGTGGCGGAGGTGCGCCTCCACCGCGGCATCGAGCTTCGCCATGGGATCGGTGTCTTCGGGGAGCTCGGCCAGCGCCGCGGTGAGGTGCTCGCGCATTTGCGCGATCCCCGTCCACATGACCTCTTCGATCAGGTCTTCACGGGACGGGAAGTAGTAGTAGATCGCCGGGGCCTGCAGCTGCGCTTGGTCGGCGACGTCGGTGAGCCGGGTCCCCGCGTACCCCTTCCTGCTCAGGACGTGCGCGGCGGCATCGAGGATCCGCTCACGGGTGCGAGCGGACTTCGAGCCACCGGTCGGCTCCGGGGCGGAGCTCTGCGCAGGTTTTCTAGCCACGAATCGATTATATCGCCCCGGCCCGCGCGCACGGTCGGAACGGCGCGGCGGGCACGGCTCAGTAGCTCAGCCCGCCACGGGAGACGAGCTGGCCGGCGATGACATTGCGCTGGATCTCGTTCGTACCCTCGCCGACGATCATCAGCGGCGCGTCGCGGAAGTACCGCTCGGCGTCGAACTCCGTCGAGTAGCCGTACCCGCCGTGGATCCGGACGGCGTTCAGCGCAATCTCCATCGCGGTTTCCGAAGCGAACAGTTTCGCCATGCCGGCCTCCATGTCACACCGTTGACCTGCGTCGTAGCGCTCCGCGGCGTGCAGCACGAGCTGGCGCGCGGCCGTCAGCTTCGTCGCCATGTCGGCGAGGTAGTTGCCGATCGACTGGTGCTTCCAGATCGGCTTGCCGAAGCTCTCCCGCTCCTGGGCGTAGCGCAGCGCGTCGTCGAACGCGGCCTGCCCGACGCCGAGCGCTCGCGAGGCGACCTGGATGCGGCCGATCTCCAGGCCCTTCATCATCTGGGTGAATCCCTGACCCGGTGTGCCGCCCAGGAGCGCGTCACCCGGAACGTAGAGGTCGTCGAAGGCCAGCTCGCAGCTCTCGACACCCTTGTAGCCCAGCTTCGGTAGGTCGCGGGAAACGGTGAGGCCTTCACCGTGCTCGACCAGGAGGACGCTGATCCCGGTGTGGCGCGGGCTGGCCTTCGGATCGGTCTTGCAGAGCAGTGCGATCAGCTGCGAGCGCCGCGCGTTGCTGATCCAGGTCTTCGAGCCGTTGACGCGGTACCCGTTGCCGTCCGGACGCGCGGTCGTCGTCATCGCCTGGAGATCGGAACCGCCGCCGGGCTCGGTGAGCGCCATCGTCGCGCGGACCTCGCCGGTCGCCATCCGGGGGAGGTATTTCTGCTTCTGCTCCTCGGTGCCGAACACGAGCAGCAGCTTCGACACCACGGTGTGGCCGCCCATCGCGCCGGCGAGGCTCATCCAGCCGCGGGCGAGCTCGGTGGTGACACCCACGTAGCAGGGGGTGGACACCGGTGCTTCGCCGTACGGCTCGGGGATGGCCAGGCCGAAGATGCCGAGCACCTTCATCTGCTCGATGAGCTTCTCGGGATATTCGTTCGCGTGTTCCAGCTCGCGGGCGACCGGTCGCACTTCGCGGTCGACGAACTCGCGGACGACGTCGACGACGGCCTGCTCTTCCGCGGAAATGCTGCTCACCTGTTGCTCCTCGCTCCGACTGTGTGACACAGTCAGTTTATAGTCTAATATAGATTAAAAGAAGGAGGCCGGATGTCGGCTGAGGCACGTTACGCAGTGCGCCGGTGCTGCCTGTCGGTGCCCGCTTCGGACCCGTACAAGGTCGACAAGGCGTTGGCCTGCGGCGCCGATGAGGTGGTCTTCGACCTCGAGGACGCGGTCCCTCCCGCGCAGAAGCCGTCCGCGCGAGAGGTACTCGTCGAACGGCTCTCGATCATCCCCGCCACCGAAAAGCGGCTGACCGTCCGCGTGAACGCACCGCGGACCCCGTGGTGCCACGCCGACATCGAGGCATGCGCGAGCGCCGGCCCGGCAGTGCGGTCGATCATCGTGCCCAAGGTCGAGAGCGCGGGCGATCTCGCATTCGCCGATCGGCTGCTCGACGGCGCCGAGTCCGCAGAAGGGCGTGACGAACCGCTGGCGGTGCAGGCACTCATCGAATCCGCGGCCGGGCTCGCCAACCTCGCCGAGATCGTCGGAGCGTCGAACCGGCTCGACGCCCTCATCCTCGGCTACGCCGACTTGGCGGCTTCGCTCGGCCGCCTCGGCGACGCCGGGCTCGACGCTTGGCTGCCCGCGCAACACCAGGTGCTCGTGGCTGCGCGATCCGCCGGGATCGCGGCAGTCGACGGCCCTTACCTCGGCACCGACACCGATCCCGGCTTCAAGGACGCTGTCGCGAGGGCTGCCGCACTCGGCTTCGACGGGAAGTGGGTCATCCACCCCCGGCAGATCGACGACGTCGTAACTGCCTTCACGCCATCCTCCGAGCAGGTCGACCGCGCTCAGCGCGTCGTCGACGCGCTCTCGGACGCGCACGCCAGGGGAGCCGGCGCGGTCGAAGTCGACGGGCGGATGATCGACGAGGCACTCGCCGTCGAAGCCCGGCGTGTCCTGGCCCGGGTGGGTTCGTGATGACGACGACCGTGGCGGAAGGTCCCTTCTTCGACGAGCTGGAAGTCGGCCAGGTGTTCCGGAACGCGCCCGGTCTGACCTTGACTGCCGGGCTCGCGAGCGCGCACCGGGCGATCGTGGGTGGCCGGATGCCGCTCGCGCTCGACCAGGCGCTGGCCCATGAGGTCGCCGGCCGGTCGATCGCGCCGCCGGCACTCGTCTGGGACGTCGCGATCGGCCAGTCGACGGTGGCGACGCACCACGTGAAGGCCAACCTCTTCTACCGGGGCCTGGTGCTACGCCGGCAGCCGGAGCTGGGGGACACCCTGCGGACGGTGACCGAGGTGGCGGGCCTCAAGCAGAACAGCGCCCGGCCCGGTCGCCGGCCGACGGGGCTCGCGGCGCTCAGGATCACGACGAGCGACCAGGAAGGCCGTCCCGTCTTGGACTTCTGGCGCTGCGCGATGCTGCCGCTGCGGCACGAAGACGCGGTGACCGGGCACGCGGACGACCTGGACCGGATCGGCGTCGTACCGGGACCGGGGGCGTTGTCCGAATCGGTGCGTGGCTGGCGGCTGGACCGGATCGCCGACCGCGTCGACGGACCGCGATTCGCCGACCTGCGGCCGGGACAGGTGTGGGAGGTCGGCGGGGGAGACGTCGTCTCGAGCGGGCCCGAGCTGGCCCGGCTGACCCTCAACGTCGCGAAGGTCCATCACGACGCGGCCGCCGCCGGCGGCGAACGCCTCGTCTACGGCGGCCACACGATCGGGCTGGCCCTGGCCCAGGTCACGCGAGCCCTGCCGACCATCGCGGCCGTGACCGGCTGGCGCAGCTGCGATCACGTCGGCCCCGTCCGCGAAGGCGACACCCTGCGCAGCACCGTCGAGGTCGAGCAGGTCGAGCCACTGCCGTCCGGTGCCGGTCTCGCGCATCTCCGGTCGCGGGTCACCGCGGACGGCGAGCCCGTGCGGGACGTCCTTGACTGGCGTTTCGCGGCAGTGCTGCCCTGAACATCGAACGAGGAGGCCAACGACGATGACGTCGGGACCACTGACCGGATGCCGGGTGATCGAGCTGGCGGGTATCGGGCCCGGGCCGTTCGCCGGCATGACGCTGGCCGACCTCGGGGCGGAGGTGATCCGGATCGACCGCCCCGGCGGCGGCACCGTGTTCCCGGGCTGCCCGGAGGACGACATCCTCAATCGTGGCAAGAAGTCCGTGCTGCTCGACCTCAAGGCGCCGGAGGCGGTCGCGATCACGCTCGACCTCGTGGCGAAGGCGGACATCCTCATCGAAGGCTTCCGCCCAGGCGTCGCCGAACGGCTGGGCCTCGGCCCGGACGCCTGCTTCGCGCGCAACGAGCGCCTGGTCTACGGCCGGATGACCGGCTGGGGGCAGACCGGCCCGCGGGCGTCGGAGTCCGGGCACGACCTGAACTACATCGCGCTGACCGGCGCCCTGCACGCCATCGGCGAGGCCGGCGGCCCGCCGCAGATCCCCCTCAACCTGGTCGGCGACTTCGGCGGAGGCGGCACCTATCTGGTGATCGGCGTGCTCGCCGCGCTGCTTGAGGCACGGCTCGGCGGCCGAGGCCAGGTGGTCGACGCGGCAATCGTCGACGGCACAGCGCACCTGCTGGCCGGCACGCACGCGATGCTCGCGACGGGCACCTGGGTGGACGAGCGGGGAGTGAACCTCCTCGACGGCGGCGCGCCCTTCTACCGGGTCTACGAGACCAAGGACGGCCGCCACATGTCGGTCGGCGCCATCGAGGCGAAGTTCTACGCCGAACTGCTCGACAAACTGGGCCTGAACGAGGACCCGGCCGCGCAGCACGATCGAGCCGGCTGGCCGGCGCTGCGCGAGCGCATCGCCCAGACGTTCGCCGCGCGCACGCTCGTCGAGTGGACGGCGGTGTTCGAAGGCTCGGACGCGTGCGTCGCGCCGGTGCTCAGCCTGGCCGAGGCCAAGGACGATCCGCACCTCGCAGCTCGCGGGACGGTGGTCGAGACGGATGGCCGGCTGCAGCCCGCTCCGGCTCCGCGCTTCTCGCGCACTGCGAACCGGCTCGGAACGCCGCCCCCTTCGCCTGGCCAGGACACCCGTCAAGTCCTCACCGACTGGGGGATCTCCGACGTCGACGGTCTGCTCGAGCGCGGTGCCGCCGTCCAGCAGCCGTCTCCGAACCTGGAGGCCACCCCATGACCGCCACTCCGCCGATCCTCCCGGGCGAGCGTTGCCAGTGCCTCTGCGCACCACTCGGCCACCACTTCTCGTGCTGCACCGGGAACGCGGCACCCGACCTCACGGTGCCGTTCGTCTCGCTGCGTTCCGGGCGGCGCGTGCTCGAGGCCCGGGTGCAGGGATGACCACGGCACAGGACGGTTCGGTGGCCGGCTGGTTGGCCGGCCGAGTGCCTGAGTTGTCCCCGCCGGTCGAGGTACACCGGATCGGCGCCGGTCAGTCCAACGTGACCTGCTTGGTGCGAGACCGCGACGGCCGGGAATGGATCCTGCGCCGGCCGCCGGCCGGTGCCCACGACCGCGCGGCACACGACGTCCACCGGGAAGCCCGGATCCTGCGAGCGCTCGCGGAGTCGCCGGTCCCGGTGCCCGCCGTGGTGGCGACCGGCCGCGACGAGGCCGGAATAGAAGGACCCTCCTACCTGATGGAACGCGCGCCGGGAGCGGTGCTGGAAACCGAGAAAGACGCGGCCGAACTGTCGCCGGAGGAGCGGCTCGGCCTGAGCGAGCACGTCGCCGACGTGCTCGTCACGCTGCACAGCCTCACACCGGCCGACGTCGGTCTTGGTGAGCTCGGCCGTCCGGACGGCTACCTCGAGCGGCAGATCCGTCGCACCGAGCGCAACTGGGTGCTGTGGGGCGAGCTGAGCGAGGCCGCGGCCGAGTGGACCGAGTGCCATCGACGGCTGGTCAGGCGGATCCCTCGCCAGCAGCGGACCTCGATCGCCCACGGTGACTTCCGGCTGCCGAACCTGCTGGTCGAGCGCGGCCGCGTGACCGCTGTCCTCGACTGGGAGCTCTGCACGCTCGGCGACCCGCTCGCCGACCTCGCGTGGCTGGTGGACGATTGGAAGGGCCCGAAGGAGCCGGCCATCGCCATGCCGAGTCCGACCCGGGTCGGCGGGTTCCAGCACCGGGACCGGCTGGTGGACGCGTACTCGGCCGCCACGGGGCTGAACGTCTCCGAGCTGCCGTACTACCGGGCTTTCACCCACTGGAAGGCGGCGACGCTGCTGCAGGGCGTGGTGCTCCGGCGACGAGGCGGCGGGCTCGGCGACCACGGCGCCGTGGCGATCGTCGACCTCGAGTCCACCGTCAAGAGCTTGCTCGACGAGTCCCTCGAACTCGTCTGACCCACCAGGAGACGAAGTGCGTTCCGAAGACGACTACACCCACCCCGTCGGCTCGGAAGTCACCTTCAACGAGTCGATGTACTTCTTCTTCCACGACCCTGCCGCCGGAATCGGCGGCTTCCTCCGCTTGGCCAACCGGCCCAACGAGGGCCACGGCGAGATGACCGTCTGCCTGTACCTGCCCGGCGGCAAGGTCGCGTTCGCGTTCCACCGTCCCGAGATCGCGTCCAACGAGGCGTTCGACGCAGCCGGCCTTCGCTTCGTTGTGCGAAAGCCCTTTCAGCACATCGACATCAGCTTCGACGGCCAGGTCTTCCTCCTGGAAGATCCTTCCCAGCTGGCCGACCCTGGTGCCGCCTTCCGGAACAGCAAACAGGTTCCGTGCTCCATCGAGCTCATGATCACCGGCGCGGCGCCCGCGTTCGATCACTCCTTCGACACCGGCGAAGGTTCGTTCGCGCCCAACCACTACGAGCAACTGATCTCCGCACACGGCCACGTCCGCATCGACGGGAAGGCCACCGAGGTCACCGGCCCTGGCCTGCGCGACCACTCATGGGGCCCTCGCTCTTGGCAGGCGCCGTGGTTCTACCGGTGGATCCACGGGTGCACGGACGGCTTCGGCTTCATGGGCGCCTGGTTCGGCCGCCCGGACGGTTCGGCCGTCCGAGGTGGTTTCGTCTGGAACGGCACCGAAGTCGTTCCGGTCGACTTGCTGCGGATCTCGACGGAGCGAGACCACGCCGACGAACAGGTCGGCATCACCGTGACGCTGGAAGCCGGCGGCAGGGAATGGACCATCCTGGGCAAGGTGATCTCGAAGCTGCCACTGCGCAACAGGCGCCGTGACGAGGGCGGCGACCTGCAGGTCACCCGGATCGTCGAGGGGCTGGCGCAGTGGTCGCTACCTGACGGAACCGTCCTGTACGGCATGTCCGAATACCTCGACCAGATCATCGACCGCCGTCCCGCCGGTCTGGAAGTCTGAGGTCGCATGCAGAAATTCACCTTGCCCCTGGGACGGCGGCTGCCGCGTCGGGCCGAGCGGCTGGCGTGGCGGTGTTGCTTGGCTGCCCCTGTTTCTCACTCACGGCTTCCGGAAGCTTCGTCGAATGTGAGCAGGCCGGGTGAGCGAAGCAACATCCCCGGCACTAGTGAATGTGCGAGCCTCCGTTGACGTCGTAGGTGGCGCCGGTGATGTAGCTGGATTCTTCCCGGCACAGGTAGGTGATCAGGTCGGCGACGTCGGCGGTGCGGCCGTTGCGGCCGACCGGGATGCCGGCCAGCAGGGCGGCTTTCCGCTCGCCTTCGAGCAGGCCGCCGGTGATGTCGGTGTCGATGAGGCCGGGGGCGACGCTGTTGACGGTGACGCCGTGCGGGCCGAGTTCGCGGGCCAGGGCGCGGGCGAAGCCGAGCTGCGCTGCTTTGGCCGCGGAGTAGGCGACGCCGCCGAACACGCCGCCGCCGCGTTCGGCGGAGACGGAGGACAGGAACACGATGCGGCCGAAGCCGCGTTCGGCCATGCCGGGTGCGACGGCGTGGGTGATGTTGTACGCGCCGCGGACGTTCACCGCGAAGATGCGGTCCCACTCGGCGCCGTCCACTTCCAGGAACGGGGTGGGCGAGGTGATGCCGGCGTTGTTGACCAAGGCGCCGATCGGGTGGGCGTTCGCGGTGATGGTGTCGAGCGCGGCGGCCACCGAGGTGTCGTCGGTGACGTCGCAGCCCAGCCCGAGCGCGTGCACCCCGTGATCGGCGGCGATCTCCTCGGCCGCGCTCTTGGCGCCCACTTCGTCGAGGTCGAGGACGGCGACGTTCCAGCCCGCGCCGGCGAGGGTGTGCGCGGTCGCCCGGCCGATCCCGCGGCGGGAGGCGGCGCCGGTGACGATGGCGGTCTTGGCGGTGACGGACATGTCGTTTCTCCAGTCAGAGTTCGGCTTTGACGCGTGCGCAGAGCGAGTCGGTGGACAGCCCGTACCGGTTGTGCAGGGTGGGCAGTGCGCCGGCGGCGAGGAACTCGTCGGGCAGCGCGGCGGTGATGATCCGGGTTCCGGTGCGGCCGTAGGCGGCGGTGGCGGCGACGGCTTCGGACAGCCCGCCGATCACGGTGTGGTTTTCGCAGGTCACGACGAGCCGGTCGGTGCGGAGCTGGGCGAGGACGGTCTCGGTGTCCAGCGGTTTGATGGTGGGCACGTGCAGCACGGCGGCGTCGATGTGGTCGGCTTCCAGCCGGGCCGCGGCTTGTAATGCGCGCATGGTCATCAGCCCGGTGGAGACGAACAGGACGTCGCGGCCGCCGCGGAGTTCGGCGGCCTTGCCGAGCTCGAACCGGTAGTCGTACTCGTCGAGCACGGTGGGGACCTTGCCGCGCAGCAGGCGCAGGTAGGTCGGGCCGGGGTGCGCGGCCAATGCCGGAACGGCCTGTTCGATGTCGACCGAATCGCACGGGTCGACGATCGTCAGGCCGGGGCAGGCGCGCAGGATCGCGAGGTCTTCGGTGGCCTGGTGGCTGGGGCCGTAGCCGGTGGTCAGGCCGGGCAGGGCGCCGACGACGTTGACGTTGAGCCCGGGCTCGACGATGTCGAGGCACAAGAAGTCGTACGCGCGCCGCGTCGCGAAGACCGAGTAGGTGGACGCGAACGGGACGAGCCCGGCTTCGGCCATGCCGGCGGCCGCACCGAGCATGGCCTGTTCGGCCATGCCCATCTGGAAGAAACGGTCCGGGTGCGCGTCGCGGAAGACGTGCATGTCGGTGTACTTGGCCAGGTCGGCCGACAGCCCGACGACCTCCGGGCGCTCGTCGGCGAGGCGGCTGAGCGCGTGCCCGAACGGGGCCGGGCTGGTGCGCTGGCCGGGGTCGGCGAAGGAGGCGATCATCGCCGAGGTCGTCAGGCGCTTGGTCGGAGCGGTGGTCACAGGTGGGCTCCTTCGAGCTGGTCGCGGGCGGCTTGCCATTCGTGCTCGGCCACGGGCATGAAGTGCGCCTTTTCCCGGTTTTCCAGGAACGGCACGCCGCGGCCGATGCGGGTGTCGCAGATCAGCACTGACGGGCCAGCGGTGTGGGTGCGGATCTCGTCGAGGCCGTCGAGCAGGGCCGGGATGTCGTTGCCGTCGACGCGCACGGCGTGCCAGCCGAACGCGCGCCACTTATCGGTCACCGGCTCGGTGCGGAGCACGCCGGGGGTGGGTCCGTCGGCCTGGAGGCCGTTGACGTCGACGACCGCCGTGACGTTGCCGAGTTCGTGGTGGGCGCACGCCATCGCGGCCTCCCACGTCGAGCCTTCGTCGAGTTCGCCGTCGGAGAGCAGGTTGATCACGCGGGCGGGATTTCCCCGGTGGCGCAAGGCGAGTCCCATTCCGCACGCGACGCCGAGGCCGTGGCCGAGGGAACCACCGGAGATTTCCATGCCGGGCGTGTAGGAAGCCATGCCGGACATCGGCAACCGCGACTCGTCGGCGCCGTAGGTTTCGAGCTCCTCGAGCGGGATCGTGCCGGCTTCGGCGAGGGCGGCGTAGAGCGCGATGGCGTAGTGGCCGATCGACAGCAGGAACCGGTCGCGGCCGTCCCAGTCCGGGTCTTCGGGGCGCAGCCGCAGTTCGCCGTCACCGCGGGCGTAGAACACGGCGAGGACGTCGGCGACACCCAGTGCCTGGCCGATGTAGCCCTGGCCCTGCACCTCACCCATGGTGAGCGCGGACCGGCGGATCCGCGTGGCGGCGGCACGCAGGCGCGCGACGAGTTCGCCGCGGTCGCCTGTGCGCGCCGGGGCGGACAGGGGACTGACCGAGGTCATGAGCTTCTCCTTGGGGTGCAACGGTTTCAGCCGATCGGGCTGGGGGTGGGAGTGAGGGAGCGTTCGAGCGCGTCGACCTCGGCGCGTTCGGCCGGGCCCCAGGTCTCCCGGGTCAGCAGCGTGGCGACGAGGCCGAGCAGGCCGTAGGCGCTGAACAGCAGGGCCGGGCCGAGCCAGCCGACGCTGCTGAACAGAGCGGTCGCGATCAGCGGGGTGAAGCCGGAGACGACGGCGGACAGCTGGTAGGACAGCGAGGCGCCGCTGGTGCGGGTCCGGGCGTGGAACAGTTCGGAGAACCAGGCGCCCTGCACGCCGGCGAGGCTGTTCTGGCACACCGCGTAGCTGACGACGAATGCGAGCACGACCGCGATGGCGCTGCCGGTGTTCAGCACGAGGAAGAGGGGAATGCCCCAGGCCAGGGTGATCGCCGTGCCCAGCAGGTAGACCGGGCGGCGGCCGACGCGGTCGGTGAGCGCGCCCCACAGCGTCGTCGCCGCGACACCGAGCCCGGCGGCGAGCATCAGCGCGAACAGCGTGACGGAGCGGTCCGCGAGCTTCTGAGTGGAAAGGTACGACAGCACGAACGTGACCGACAGGGCGTAGCCGGCGGTTTCGGTGATCCGCAGGCAGAACGCCTTGAGGACGTTGCGCCAGTCCGTGCGTAGCACCTCCAGCAGCGGGTTCTTCGCGACCTCGCCCTCGGACTTGAGCTCCTCGAACGCGGGCGACTCCTCGACCTTGAGCCGGATCACGATGCCGACCACGATCAGCACGGCGCTGAGCAGGAACGGGACCCGCCACGCCCACTGGTCGCCGAGCGGCACGCTGACAAGGAACGCCGTGTTCGCCAGGAGCAGGCCGACTGGGAAACCGGCCTGGGTGAGCCCGGTGTAGAGGCCGCGTTTGCGCCACGGGGCGTGTTCGAAGGTCATCAGGATCGCGCCGCCCCATTCGGCGCCGAACGCCAGTCCCTGCACGACGCGCACGATCACCAGGAGGATCCCGGCCCAGACGCCGACCTGGGAGTAGGTGGGCAGGGCGCCGATCAGGACCGTCGCGATGCCCATCACCAGCAGCGAGCCGACGAGGACGGGTTTGCGCCCGATCCGGTCGCCGAGGTGCCCGCCGATGATCCCGCCGAGCGGGCGCACCGCGAAGCCGACCCCGAGCGTGGCGAACGACAGCAGGGTGCCGGACAGGGGATTGCTGGACGGGAAGAAGGCGTCGTTGAAGTAGAGGGCCGCGGCGGTGCCGAAGCCGATGAAGTCGTAGGTCTCGATCGTCGCGCCCACCGACGAGCCGAGTGCGACCCGCCGCCGCGCCGGCGTGCCCTCGAGTGCGGCGCGGGTCGGCTCGGCTCCCGGCTGGCTTCGTTGTCCGGACATGAGATCTCCAGTGATCTGTCGGTCCAAGGTCGAGAGTTGACTGTCAACACTCAACAGATGGCGTTCACCATGCAGCCGCGCGCCGGGATCTGTCAAGCGGTCGGCTGACGCCTCAGCTGCCGGCGGCGCCGCTGAAGTGGTCGGCCGCGGCGGTCATGTGCTCGTGCACGACCTCGAGGGCTTTGTCGAGGTCACCCTCGTCGATGGCGTCGATGATGGGGGAGTGCCGCGTCGGCGTCATCATGCTGGGCGCGCCTTCGGGACCCCGGTTCATGATCGTGATCCGGATGCGTCCTTCCAGGTGGCGCCACGACTCCACGAGCATCGCGTTGCCGGACAGCTCGCACAGTTTCAGGTGGAAGCCGAGGTCGGCCTCCACCCGCGCGGCGAAGTCGTCACCGGCGTCGGCGAGCGACTTGATCGCTTCGCGAAGCGCGGCGACCGCTTTCTCCCGGCTGGGCCCGCCGATGATCTCCGTGACCGCGAGCCCCTCGAGGGCGGCCCGCACCCGGAACAGCCCCTGGATCTCGCTTTCCGACAGCGAGTTGACCCGCAGCATGCCGCGCATCCCGGCCTGGACGAGGCCTTCCTGCTGCAGGTGCCGCAACGCCTCGCGCACGGTCCCGCGGCTGACGCCCAGCCGTTCGGCAAGCTCGACCTCGCCGAGGTGGTCGCCCGGCCGGTACGCGCCGGACATGATCGCCGAACGCAGCGCGTGCAGCACGCGCTCCCGCAGCGTGCTGCGGTCCATCGTCGGCAGCGGTTCGACGGACAAGGCGTCTCCTCTCGACAGTCGTCAGTCTAGTTGCCGACAGTCAACGGCCGACTCCTGACTGACGGTACTCGCAGAGTCAACTCTCGAGTGCCGACTGCCGAGTGTTGACAGTCAAGGTGTCGCGAGTCATATTGAGCGCCCGAACACAGCGCGTCCTCAATGGAGAAGGAGAGCACTGTGCCTCCTGGCAACGTCGTCGTCTCCGGTACCGGAGTCGTCAAGAGCTTCGGCGCCACCCGGGCGCTCGACGGCGTGGACTTCGTCCTGAGCGCCGGCGAGATCCACGCGCTGCTCGGCGGCAACGGAGCCGGCAAGTCCACTCTGATCAAGATCCTTAGCGGCGATGAGCTCGAACACGGATGGCTCCTAAGCACGGGGTTAGCCGGTCGGATGGCCGACGGATCGGCTGTACTCGACTGCGGCGATCGAGGCGTGGATTTGCTCGGCGGCTGGGACGGACAGGGCTGCGTTGACGACGACGGTGAGGCTGCGGCGGCAGATGTCGATGAAGAGCGGATCGATGTCGGAGTCCTCGCACAGTTCCTGCAAGGCGGCTTGCCAGTGCGGGAGGTCGTTGTCCGGGCCGAGGCGTTCCCAGGGGACGATGATCCACTTGCCGCGCTGGAGTGCGCCGGCGATGTCCTGCGGATCGGACACCCAACGAAGGGCGGTCATTGCGCTGCCCGGGAGTCGGTGAAGCCGGCGGGGATCCGCCAGCCGGGGTGGGGGTCGAGGTGGACCCGGCACACCGTCCGGTGTCCGGTGAAGGCGGTGCGGCCGTGCAGCCACCTCCGGTTGTTGACCACGTAGCCACAGCCGGCGGCCGCGGGGACCGAGACCGCGTGGCGGTGGATGGCCTGTCCGAGTACCGGGAGCCACCGCTGGGTGTGCGGTGCGAAGCGTGCCAGCTCGTCGCGCCGCAGCCGCATCCCGACCAGATGGCCGGGGCCGGGTTCGAAGACGTTGCCGACGATTCCGGCCGAGCCTCCGTAGTAGGCCCCGCGGCGCGTGGAGAGGTCGGCGAGCGCGTCGGGAGCGGTGTCGGCCAGCTCGCCGTGGACGGCTTGGCCGTCGACGAGGACGTAGTCGCCGCCGCGCTCGGCAGGGCGCACACACGCCGCCAGCACCAGCCCCGGCGGCTCCAGCCGGTCGGAGCAGTCGGTGTGCGGCGCCAGGGGCTGCTGGCTGAACCCGGCCTGCCCGGGCCGTGGCCGGACGTCGCGGCGGTCGGCCAGGACGGTGATTCCCGAGGGGTTGCTGTCCCGGTGCGGCACGATCCGGCCGAGCCGGGCCGCCAGCTGCAGCAGTTGCTGTTCGCTGCGCACGCCGTCGAACAACGCGACGCCGCGCTGCGCCAGGACCGCGGCCAGCTCGCCGGCGCCGCCGACCGCGGCCACGTCGACGTGGCAGTCCGACAGCACGGTGGCGAGCATCCCGGTGTCTCCTCTCGGCTCATCTCGTTCGGCTTGCTCAGCAGACCGGGTGGTCGCGGGCGCCGTCCACTGACAGATCGTCAACCTCGGAGGTGCACCGGCGACGCCGTTGCGCTGCTACGGTCGGTGACGCGTTGTGTCGGTCGGCAGGGGAGCTGGTGCTGGTGGCGGAGTCCGGATACCCGGTGTCGATCAAGGGTGTGCTGGTCCGGAACGACCGGGTTCTGCTGGTCCATAACGAGCGCGACGAGTGGGAGTTGCCGGGCGGTCGGATCGAGCCCGGCGAGACACCTGAGCAGACCGTGGCGCGGGAAATCACCGAGGAAACCGGGCTGCCCGTCGATGTCGCCGAGATCCTCGACGCCTGGATGTACCACATCGCCGTCGCGAACAAGGACGTGTTCATCGTGACCTACGGCTGCACCACCACGTCCACGGCGGCCCCGGTCCTGAGCCACGAGCACAGCTGGATCGCCGAGTTCGCCGAGCACGAGGTGCCTGGGCTGCGGATGCCGGAGGGGTACAAGCGCTCGGTCGCCACCTGGTTCGACCGTCTCCGCACCTCGGCGACGGCGAGGTAGCGGGCCCATGGCCGGCTGCGAACGCTGCGGCGCCGCACTCAGCCGCCACGCTCGCATGCCGGTGTGCCCGACCTGCCAGGCCGGCACTACGACGCTCTCGGCACGGCCGCCGCGTCTGGCCCCGGCGGTGTGGATGTGGTCCGACCCGGCCGCCGCGGAAGCCTTGGCCTCCCGTGACCTCGCGATCATCCTTCGCGCCTACCGGGCTGCGAACCATCTCAGCCAGGAGGCGCTGGCCGCCGTGCTTGGCTACGACAAGTCGTACATCGCGATGATCGAGACGCGCAGGCGGACACCCGGCGATGTCGGCGGGCGCCAGCACATCGCCAGCGCCCTCGGCCTGCCCTTCCACGTCCTGGGTGTCACCGATCCCGACGGCGCCGACTTCGCCGCGCTCGTGCAGTTCGGCGACAGTGTCGTCCGGCTGGCCGAGGTCGCCCGCCGGTCCGGCCGGGCCGTCGAAGCGGTCAACGAGCTGTGGCCGCTGGTCGCCCGGCTCGAAGCCCGGGCCGCCGACGGCCGCATCGAGCGCGACACCCTCCACCTGCTGGCCTCCGCCCGCCTGGCCCTCGGCGTGTCGCTCGGCACTGTGCTGCCCGAGGAGCGACTGACCGGCGCCGCGGCCTGGACCGGCAAAGCCCTCGTCCTGGCCCGCCATCTCGGCGACGACCATTTCCTCGCCGACACGTTGCGGATGCACGGCAACGAACTCCGCAAGGCCGGACGACTCCCCGCCGCTGTCGCCCGCCTCGAACACGCCGTCGCCGTATCCACCGACGCGGGTGGACGGGGATCGGCGTTCGCACTGCTTGCTCGGGCAGCGGGGGAGACCGCCATGCCGGACCGGTTCATCCACGCGATCGACGCCTGCCGCAGGCTGCTCGACTCCGGGACCGGCCGGGGAATGCTGCTCAATCCCTTTACCCTCCGCGAAATCCATGCCCGCGGGTTGCTCTCCCTCAACCGCCCCGGCGATGCGCTTCGTGCCCTCGAAGGCGCCGACCCCGGAGAGCCGACAGCGCCGCAGTGGCAGGTCATCGAACGCGTCACTACTGGAGAGATATTGGCTGCCGGCGGCGAGCGCACCGGTGCCGAAGACGCCCTCACCGCGGCCATCACGACTGCCGAACGACGTCGGTTGCCTCATCAGCTGCAGAGAGCAATCCGCGCTGCCGACCGCAGCGGCTTGACCCGGGTTGGCTCGGCAGGCCGGGCGGCACTGCAACGCCTGCGCGGCCTTCTGGCTTCAGCGGCGTAGTGCAGCCGCAGCGAGCCTGCGCCTCAAGGCGTTTCGCATGACGGTCCCGGCCGGAAGTCGGCGCAGGTGACTGATCCGCGTTCGAGAGCCTTGAACGTCGACCGGTAGCCCTGGACTGCGTCGGGTTCGCTGACGAAGATGATGTTGTCCTGGTGTCGCAGTGCGACGGTGAAGGCACTGCCCTGGCCTTCGTAGATCGTGAAGGCATCGATCGTCTTCGCAACGGCCGGAGGAACGATCCTGATTGCCAGGCCGGGAAAGTTGGATGCTGCCCGAAGAGCTTGAAGCTGCGGTTCGATCGCCGGGGCCAAGGCCGCAGCGCCGACCAGAACGGTGCGGTGGCCGGTCCAGCCCTGATCGAGCTGCCGGACTTGGTGTTCGAAGATCGCCTGGTCGAGGTCGTCCGGCGCCGCAGCGCGATCCTGCGCAATTGCCCGGATGTACTCGGTCGTCTGCAGTGGTTCAGGGACCACGTGCGGCGCCCATTCGAAGGTGCGGACCGCGAGCTCCTCCAAGGCTCGTCGGTGACTGGTCGAGCCCGCGCCGAGGGCTTCGATGGAAATCGGGTCTTCGAGATGCCGCCGGAGCCGCATGACGCGGTCGTATTCCTCCGGACTCACCCGGAGGAATCCGAGGACGTGCGCCACGTCCTCGATCGCCGGTGCGCGCTTTCCGGTCTCCCAAAGGGATAAGGCTTGCGCTGATACCCCGAGCTTGTGTGCCAGCCTGCGCAGCCCAAGTCCTTCTGCGGTGCGAGCACCACGCAGAGAAGCACTCAGGGCGAGCAGAGCCGGAAGGCAGGGGCTTGCCTTGGTCATGCGCATTCTCGTTCCATGTCGCGGGCTGCCGGGATGATCCCGGCATCGATGTCATCGCCGTGGGAGCGGAGCAGATCGGGTAGTTCGCCGATCTCGTCGGCCAGCTTGTGGTGCTCGTCCGGCGTTGCGGTGCCGTCTCGAAGCTGGATGACAAGCAAGGAGATTCGCAATTGTGTCGCTTCGAGAACGTCGACGAGGTTCTGGGTGTCGCGGGTCATGTCAGCGCCGGGCCTGGCAGCGGGTCTGTCCCTATTGGAGAGTCTGCGCAGCCCGACGAGAACCCGGCAGAGGTGGACATAGTCCGGGTGCTCCGCAATGGACAGATCGGTTTCGGAAGGCCAGGTGATCGTGGTTGACGCCACCGTGCTCCACCACCCCGGGATAGTTCATTGCGCCACATCGTCGGACCAGCCCATCACTTGGCGCAGGACATCTTCCGGTGGGCCGTCGAGAGGTCCTCGCAGCGGGAGTGCTCCGTCCTTTCCCCAGTCACCCAGGGCGAAACGAGCCCCGATCGCACGCGGCGGAGTCTCCAGCACTTCGATGCGCACGACGTCGTGATGGGCATCGGTCGTCCGGTGGCCGACCAGCGTCTCGGGTTTGGTCGAACCGGCGGGAGCGCCACGCCACTCCCAACCGCGGCGCCGGGACTCGTCGATGGCCGCGCTGGATCGCTCCCAAGCCAGGACAGCTTCGTCCCAACGATCAGAATCGGTCATTGTGCCTCCGGGGATCACGCCGCCGCAGTCGTCGCCACCACGAGGCGCCACGCCGGTTGTTCCGGCAGGAGCGTTGATCGACGGCAAGACGCCCGCGGCAGGCCGGGCAGGCGCAGCGCGGAGCCGCGATCATCGGCGCAGCTGAGAACTGGGCGCCGCAGATCCCGCGGTAGGAACCGAGGTCTCGCATTCCGTCGACGAAAGCAGCCTCCGTGACGAGGTGGTTGGTACCGGTCGATGCCTCGGTGACCCAAAGCAGGCGTGGGGGCGTGCGGTGTCTTGCAGGTGCGGTAGCCATCGTGAAATCTCCGCGGTCGGGCTGGATCGAAAGGAACGTTGAACACCCGGCCGGTGCGCTGGGTCGGGGGCAAGCACACCGACCGGGCTGATCAGGGGCGGCTGTCATCTCGCTGCTCAGCCGGTTCTGAGGCCGGTCATCTCCGGTCACCCGGCAGATCGAGGATCAGCATCGCCTGGGCGTGGCTGACCAGTTCCGCCATCGCCTGCCGGGGCAGGTACGCAGGCGGTCCCTCGGCGCCGACCCGGATGGCACGGACAGGTCCGTCGGTCGTGTCGATCAGGCCGAATGTGACCTGCGTCGCCGAGCCTGCCGGAGTTCGTGCGGGGACGATCAGCGGTGTTCCGTGCCAGTGGTGTCCTCGCATGTGCGTCTCCCCGTTAGGCTGTCAGGGCCAGGAGCTGGGCGCTGACGGTGCTACCGAATGTTGGTAGCAAGTGTCAGCGCTGGTAGCGCGGCTGCGCAATGACCTAATCGGGTGAGCTCAGCGATCGGCTCCACCTGCACTAGCATGTGCTGCATGGCTGGTAGCACCGCGAGGCGCCGATGAACCTCGGCGACGCGCTGAAGGAGGCGCGCGAGTCGCGTGGAGTTTCGCTGAGGAAGCTGGCCGTGCTCATCGGTCGCAAGGAGTCGGATTCCGGGCTGATCTCGCGCTGGGAAACCGGCGAGCGCAACCCCAAGCCGGACGACGTGGCATCGATCGTCGAAGCGCTCGGTATCGGAGATGACGCTGGCGCCGAGTTGATGGCGCTGGCCGCCAATGTGGGGCAGGGCGGACGTTGGCATGCCGTGACGGTGGTGGAGCGGCGGCAGCAAATGAACGCGCTGCTGGCCGCGGAGCGGACGGCGACGACCGTCACGCACCTGGCTCCGCTGTTGATCCCCGGCGTTCTCCAGACCAGCGCGGTCATCCGCGCGATCATGGTCGACGCGGAAGTGCCCGCCGACGAAATCGACGAACGCGTGGCGATCCGGATCGGCCGACGCGACCTCATCACCCGCAAGGCGCCGGCAACCCTTGATGTGTTGCTGGGTGAAGCGGCAATCAGGCATGTCATCGGCGGTCGTGACGTCTGGGTCGAGCAGCTGACATATCTCTCGGAGATGATCGAGCTGCCCAACGTCAATGTGCAGATCGTGCCGTTCGAGGCCGGGTGGACGCCGGTCCTCACTGGCTCGTTCATCCTGTTCGACTCGGCTCAGGCGCCGTCGATCATCAATCTCGAGCTGCATCGCGGCGGTCTGATGCTCTACGCCGAGGAAGACATCGCGGTGCATCGGCGGAAGGCCGAGGTAGCGCGTAGGAAGGCGATGAGCGCGGAGGCGAGCCTCGAACTCATCGTGAAGGTGAAGGGTGAGCTGATGGAGGCGGAGAAATGACGAACTCGACCGGCTGGTTCAAGTCGAGCTGGAGCTCCGAGACCGCGGATTGTGTCGAGGTTCGCCTCGGTGACGACGTCGGCGTGCGTGACTCGAAGGCGCCGTCCGATGGGCAGCTTTCAGTCGACCCGGCTGCTTGGGGCGCGTTCCTGGGGTGCCTCACGGAAGCCTGACCAGGCGCGCGGTTAATCGAACGCATGTTCTAGTCGCGTGGTAGGTTCACGTCGTTCGAGGTCGCGGGTCCGGGAGGTCGAAGTGGCGTGGTTGCTGAGGGAGCGAGCCACCGGCTGCGAGTGGCGCATCGGCGACAGTGACCTCGCCTGGGAGGCCGGCGGCTACGACACCGCCAGGTTCGAACTCCACGTCCTCGATGAGGAAGTCATCGGGGCGCCGGACGGCCTTCCCGGCTCCCGTCGGAAGTCGGCAGCCTGCGCCAGCACCTCGTAAGCCCGCTCGGCGGCCTTGATGATCACCGTGTGGCGGCCGAGCTCTGCCGTTCCTACGATGATCACCTCGGGTGCGGGGATCGCGGGGTGGTGCCGGATGACGGGGATGCTTCGTCTGGCCGTCGGATTGGCAGTGGGCCTGGCGCTCACGCCGGTGACCGTGTGCCTGCTGCGCCGGTTGATGAACTTCAAGCTGTCGAGCCTGTGGGTTGCTGCTGTGGTCGTTGTCGTCGCGGCCGCGGGAGCGGTCGTGGCGCTCTGGGTGCCGGCCGCGATGGCCTTTGGCGCTGCATTCGCCGTACTGGGCGTCCCTGCGGCGGCTGTCGACGCCGCCGAGCATCGCATCCCGGACTTGCTCAGCCTCCCGCTTCTCGGCGCAACCGTTGTCGCCGCAATCGTTGCCGCCTTGCTCGGCGATGACGTCGGAGGCGGCCTGCGCGCCCTCGCCGGCGGTGTGTTTTGGGGCGCGGCGCTGCTGCTGTCCTACCTGGTTACCGGTCAGCCGGGCCCCGGGGACGTCAAACTCGCTCCGAGCGTCGGCATTTTGCTGGGCTGGTTCGGCTGGTCCTGGGTCCTGGGCGGCTTCCTCGCGACGTACGTCCTCACCGCGGTGGCGGGCTTGGCCGGCGTGCTGCTCCGCAGGTACTCGTTCCGGGAGGGGCAGGTGCCGATGGGGCCGTCCATGATCGTCGTCGCTTTCGTGTGCGGCACGCTGGCCCAGCTCGGGTCAGGCTGAGCGACGGGCGCCTTCCGAGTCCTGGCTCCGGCGGTGCCGCGCCTGGTCGACGATGTCCGCGTGCTCGCTTACCCAGTCGGCGAGCGGCTGCATGGCTTCGAGCGCTTCCCGCGTCGCCGGGGCCAGCGAGTAGATGACCGACGGTGGGAACACGCCTGCTTCCTGGTCGCGGACGATCAAGCGGTCGGCCGTCATCGTCTTCAACGTGCGTGTCAGCACGCTGGCATGGAGGACCCGCGGCCGGCCGGACCAGCTGTTCGCCGCCGCGGCGGCGTTGAGTGAGCCGACCAAGTCGAGGAGTTCGGTGTAGTGCTTCGGGCCGCTCTTCAATGCCAGCAGGATCGCCGTCATCCAGTCGCCGCCGAAGAGCTGCTTCGCGTCGTGCAGCTTCCGCAGGCGCTCGGCGTCCTCGGCGGTGATCGCTTGTGTGCTCGGTCGAGTCATCGTTCCCTCCCCGGTTCGATCACCCCAGGCTGTTGATCTTAAGTTTCCGCAGGTCACGTCTCAACTATCGAACGGGCATTCACTTGATTGGGTCTTAATTTCAGTTAAGACGCCTGGTCGGCGGTACCGTCGAGGGGAGCTGAGGAGGGGTGATGGCCGAACGCGGGCGTGACTTCGCGGACAAGCTGAACCACCTGTTCGCCGTCACGAAATCGCCGGAGGGCGAGGAGTACAGCAACGACTTCGCCGCGGACTCGATCACGGTCGCCGGCACGAAGATCTCCGGCACGTACATCTGGCAGCTGCGCAAGCGGAAGCGGGACAACCCGACGATCAAGCACGTCGAGGGGCTGGCCAAGTTCTTCGGGGTGCCGGTCAACTACTTCTTCGACGACGGCGTGACCGACCGCGTCGACCGGCAGCTCCGCGAGCTGGCCGCAGAACAGGAACGCGTCAAGGCGAACGCCGGTGACCAGGAAGCGCAGCGGATCGCGATGCGGGCCGGTGAGCTGACTCCGGATCGCCGTCAGCTCGTCATGGACCTGCTCGACGTCGTCTACCGCGACCAGCAGGCAGCGCGGGAGCGAGGGGAGCGGTGAACGAGCGGCTGCTGCGCCGCCGGTGCCGGCGGCTGCTGAAGGAGCTGGAGATCCGGCCTCCGCTGGACGTCGTCGAGCTGTGCCGACGCGTCGGTGAGCGCCGCGGCAAGCCGATCAAGCTGCTGGCCCACTCCATCCCGGTGCCCGGCCCCTTCGGCGTTTGGATCAGCACCCGCCCGGCGGACTACATCCTGTACCAGCGCGAAACCAGCAGGCCGCACCAGAACCACATCATCCTGCACGAGCTGGGCCACTTGCTGGCCGGTCACGAGAGTGATCCGTGTGATGACGAGCTCCTGGCCGGGCTGTACCCGGACATGTCGCCGGAGAGCCTGCGTCAGCGCTACCCGGATCTCGAGCCGGACGCCGTTCGCCGGGCGCTTCGGCGTACCTCGTATGACACCGACCAGGAGCGCGAGGCCGAGACGACGGCAACGATCATCCTCGAGTGGGCGTCGGTCCTGGACCAAGTCGGCGTCAGCGGAAGATCGAGCGAGGCCGCCCAGGAAATGGGGGCCGCGCTCGAAGGCCGTCTGGGGTGGCTGTGACGCCTCTTGTTCTCGCCTACGGGATCGTGTCGGGTGTCCTCCTGCTCTGGCTGGCCGGGAGGTTGGCGCGGAACCCGAGGAACACCGCGCTTCGCAGTGTGACGGCGCTGGTGGCCTGCCTGGCCGTTGCGTTCCCGTTCGGTGCCGCGGCCGACAAGGGCGCTCATGCGTTGGGCCTGCCGCCGATGATCTCGCGGCTGATCCAGCACGGTCTCCTGCTGGTCGGCGTGTACAGCCTCGTGTGCTTCTTCCTGTTCTCGGCGCGGGAGCGCGCGACCGCCCGGCGACGCGCCGGCTGGTACGCCGCCCTGCTGCTGGGAGCCGAAGTCGTGCTCCTCGTTGCCGCGCTGGCAACACCGGTCTCGGCTCGCACCAACGACCAGTCGGTACCCAGCGTGGCGGTCTTCTTCATCGCGGCCGATGTCTTCATGGCGGTCGGCTTTGCGACGGCAGCGGTCTGGGCTTGGCGGTACGCGCGCGAAGCAGGCGGCAGGCTGGCGCGAGGGCTGCGGATCGCCGCCGTCGGCCTGGTCGCGATCGTCTTGGCGAACTGCGTCTTCGTGCCCGCGATCGTGCTGGGGTTGGTTTACAACGTCGGGGTCGCTGATCGCGCCGGATCCGCCGGGACGGTGGTGGGCGCCATCGCCGTCACCGTCCTGCTCATGCCAGGTGTCCTGCTGTTCCTGGCTGGAGTCAGCTATCCCGCCTTGATGACCAGGGTGGGCGCGGTGCGAGTCTGGTGGCGTCACCGCCGCGGGTACCGGCAGCTCGCGCCACTGTGGACGGTGCTGCATTCGGAGTTTCCCGATGACGCACTGGACCGGGTTCCGGCTGCGCCGTGGCGAGATGCGCTTCGGCTACGAGGAACACACCGCCGGTACTACCGCCGGGTCGTCGAATGCCGCGACGGCTTGGTGCGGATCAGCCCGTACCTGGCGCGGACCGACGCTTCCGCCGATCTCCCGAGCCGTCTGCAGGAGGCGCTCGCCGCGCACGCGGCTGGTGAATCTGTCCCCGCGAAGGCGGTGCCGGTCGCGTTGCCGGAAGGCGACGGACTGGACGCTGACGTTCGCGAGCTGGTGCGACTGGCTCGGGGCCTGGAGATGAGGGGAGCGGGATGACCAAAGCGCTGATCATCGGCGGAGGTATCGCAGGGCCGGTGACGGCCATGGCCCTGCAGAAGGCGGGCATCGACTCCGTCGTCTACGAGGCTCACGAGACGGGCGCCGACGACGTCGGCGCCTTCATGACGATCATGAACAACGGCTTCGACGCCCTGCACGCGATCGACGCCGACAAGCCGGTGCTGCAGGCGTCCTTCCCAGCTGACCGCGCGTTGTTCTGGAGCGGCTCGGGCAAGAAGCTCGGCGAATCGCCCATCGGCGGCGGCTCGGCAGGCGGTGGGTACGGGCCGCACACCATCAAGCGGGCCGAGCTCTACCGGGTGCTGCACGAGGAAGCCACCCGGCGCGGGATCACGATCGAGCACGGCGAGCGGCTTGACGACGTCGACACCGACATCGAGCACGGCGTGGCGGCGATCTTCGCGGACGGCTCCCGCCAGGAAGGCGACCTGCTGATCGGCGCCGACGGTATCCACTCGGCGACCCGTGTCCTCATCGACCCGGAGGCACCCGAGCCGCGGTACACCGGAACGGTGGTGCTCTGCGGCTATGCCCGGCAAGCGCCGGTCGATCCGGTGCAGGGCGTGTACCGGATGATCTACGGCAAGCGCGTGTTCTTCGCCTACACGACCGCGCCGGACGGCGAGACGTGGTGGTTCGTGAACTTGCCGCGTCCGGAGCTGTCGAAGGCGGAGCTCGCGGCGACGTCGCTCGAGGAGTGGAAGCGGCAGGCGACGGCGTTGCTCCGCCGTGACCGGTCTCCGGCGGCGGCGATCGTCGAGGCGTCGGAGCAGATCCGCGCGAGCAACGGCTACGACATCGCCTCGACGCCGAGGTGGCACGCCGGCCGGATGGTCGTCATCGGCGACGCCGCCCATGCTGCGGCGCCGAACGCCGGTCACGGCGCGTCGATGGCCATGGAGGACGCCGTCGTCCTGGCCAAATGCCTGCGCGACCTCCGTGAACCGGCGGCGGCGTTCCGTGCCTACGAAGCGCAGCGCCGGGAGCGAGTCGAGCGGTTGGTGGCGACCAGCGCCAGGATGGGCAGCACGGCTACACCGGGGCCCGTCAAGCGGCTCATCCGCGACATGGCGATCTCCAAGCGGCTCAAGAGCGGCCCGCGCAACACGGCTGCGTGGCTGACCCAGCACCGCATCGACTGGGACACGAAAATCGGAGGGTAGGTCCCGACGCTACGCGGCGAGCCCTCGGTATGGCCGCACGACGGCTTCGACGAACGCGGTCAGCTGTTCGTCGATGTGCGCCCTCCCTTCGGTGTCGTTGTCGATGAGGTGAACCCGGCCGGAAACGGTCTTCTGAGCCTTGAGTAGCGCGAAGTCGTCCTTGCGGTAGAGGGCTTCTGCGGCATTGCTGGGCAGCCGGTGCTCGTCGGAAACGATCAGGTTGATCGACTGGCCGGCCACCGAGATCCTCGGCGGCTCGCCTCGCTTGGCCAGCCGCGCGGCGCGCACCGCGTCATGGGCTCGGACGTGGATGACCTGGGAGGCAGCCAAGACTTCGTCGCCGAAGACCTGGAGTGCTCCGATGGTGTCGGCCCGGGCGAATTCGACGAGCGTGATCGGGCTGCTGCGCCGGTTCTCCCACACGCGGTGGCCGAGCGCGTGGAGCGCGGGGCGAAGGTTTTCCTCACGCTCCACTTGGAATGCGCCGCCGAGTTGGGCGCTGAAACCAGTGCCGCGACCGTCGCCCAGCAGCATCAGCGAGTGCAGGAAGTCTTCGAACGCGTAGACGTAGTCGCTCAGCTCGTCCACCTGCAGCCTCCACCGCCGGAGTTCCTCGGCCAGGGCGCGCCGGACCAGCGACTTGCCGGCGCCTGGCAGCCCAGTGATGAAGATGACCGGCGCGCGGTGCCGGAACGCAAGGTGCCGCAGCACCGCGTCTTCGGCTTTGGGAGACAGCTGGTAGGTGGTCCGCAGTTCCCGGATCCGGTCGGCGAGGTGCGGCCAGGCGTCATCGGACGTGCCGCCCAGGACTTCACTGGCCAGAACCGACTCCAAGGGCTCCGACTTGCCCCAGATCTCGTCGAAGTGGCTTCGGAACACCTTGGCAGCCGAGATCTCGTCCAGCCGCTCGGGCCGGTCCTTCCCGCCCCTGCGCCGGTTGAGCACCGTGTGGTGCTCCGAACCGGAGAACACGTGGTACGAAAGGTGGTCAGAGGTGAGCGTGCGGGACACGCGGACCTCGATATCGGCACCGAGAAGCTCGGCTCCGGCCGTCAGAGACTTCGGTTCGGCGCGGGTGATCACTCGCACCCCTCGACGGCTGTTGATCTGCGACCACGATTCCTGGATCTTGGCCAACACCTTGGAGACGCCCGCGGGCAGGAGATTCGGGACCAATGCGTCGAGACGATCGACCTGGTCGTTCTTGGCGACGACGAGCATCTCGGCGAGGTAGTTCCGGCGGGTCATCCGCTGGGAGAGCCCGGTCGGCAACCGGGTGCGTCGCCACAACGACCGGACGATCGCCACAATCAGAGTGACGGTCACGCCGCTGGTCACCGGCACGACGAGCTGGCTCCAGTTCATCGTGATCCCCTCCTCGCCGTCTTCTCGGTGGGAGGTTCGACGTCCACACCACAGATCTTCGCAGCGACTTCACTACCCGCCACCTGGACGAGTGAAACGCCCGGATTGCTGATGCCAAGTCACCACGTGCAACGCCGGTTGGTCCGATGATCTCGACACGCTGGCCGGGACGCGGCGGAATGAATTTCGTCAGAACTTCCATGCGTACTTGGAAGTCCGTGTCATGCGCCGTTTGCAGGGCGTGGCACCACGGCCTGTAGACCGGATTCATAGCAGGAACATGGATCGGTTTGGAGGCCAGAATGCCGAATTTGAATTCTCTTCGCCAGGCGGCTCGGATTACTGCCACGGGTTCTGTCATGGTCGCCTTGCTTGGCGCGGCGTTGACGCCGGTCGCGGATGCTGCTGCCAGCTACGACCTCAGGGATTCTTGCGGCTACCAGGGCTGGGGCGAATACCGGCATTGCGACGGTGGTACAGGTTCTACCGTCATGCTCGACGTCCAGGACATCTGGGGCAACATCTACCACTACTGCGTGGGACCAGGTGTCACCGATCTTCAGCCGGTGATCAGATGGCGTGTCACCGGCGCCTGGTGGAACGGTGGCGTCGGCTGTGCCCCCGGCTACTACGGGCCGGAGTGAAGCACACATTCGAGTGAATAGAACTGTGTTGTCTCGTGTCGTCTCGCTTGCCCGGTTTGATGAACCTGATCAACGGTTCGTCAGGGAGGTAGAACAATGATGCAAAGCTGGTTCTCGGTCGCGGGGCTCATTCTCGTTTCGGCGGGATTGGTGAGTTGCACGGGAGAAACGCGAGGACAGGCGCCGAGCGCCCTGCCTTCCGGGGTGTCACTGCCGTCGGGTTCGAAGCCCGTCCGGCCCGAGGATGAAGCCTCTCAGGCCGCGTTGGCTGCCTACGAGCTCTACTGGCAGATCAGCGAACAGGCTGGTCGTGCTCCCCGCGAGAAAGACTGGCGGCCGGAGCTGGCGAAGGCCATGGCCGACCCGGCGCTGACCGACTACGTGAACGAGGTCGCCAACCTCGCCTCCGTGCCGGCACATACCGTCGGCCGGTATAGGCGGGCGCCGAAGGTGACCTCGGTGTCCCTGGGCGAGCCGCCACGCGTGGTCGTCACCGACTGTCTTGATGCCACCGACGAGCACCTCGTGAGCGACAAGGCCGGCGAGCCCGGCCGGAACCTCGACAACCCCGACCAGCCACGGCGGTACGAGTTCGAGGCCCAGGTCGTCCGCTACCCGAACCCCGACCGCTGGCTGGTCCAGCAAGTCCAACCACGCCTGGAGAAACCATGCTGAAAGGAAGCTGCCTCCTGGCCGTCGGCCTGGTCGCCGCCGCCCTGCCTGCGGCGTACGGCCAGACGGGCCTGGGAGGATGCAAGTCGGTCGGCACCCGCGGGATGTGCTGGGTCGAGGCCACCGACCCAGGACGCCCAGGATCCGTGGGCTCTCCGCAACACGGCTCGGGACCGGCTCAGCAAGCTGGTGGCCGCACATCCGGGCCGCAGTTCGCGTGCGTCGACCAGCCGTGGACACCGCCGCCCGCGGGCGACCCGCTGTGGGGTGGCCATTCGCCATCCGAAGGCTCGTTGAAACTGCTGATCTGCCAGGGCGGCGGAGCACTGCAGGGCTGGCCGCGGGTGGTGTTCACGCCGAACGGGCAGCCCGTCGCCGTGCCGCAAGTATCACCGGCCGAGCTGGCCGAACAAGCCATCTCGGCGATGGGGTTGTCGGCTCCGGACATCCGGCTCGCGCCCCCGGCGGACTCCCCGCACGGTGCGACCATCGGCTTCCCGGTGTGGATGTGGACCGCCCGTCGCGAAGCCACCGTCGGTCCGATCACGCGGACCGCGAGCGCGGGTTCGATCACCGTGACCGCCACGGCGACCTTGGCGAAGATCGACTGGTCCATGGGCGACGGCGCAACCACCAGCTGCACCGGGCCCGGCACGGAGTTCAGCGACGAGCAGGCCGGCCAGCCCTCGCCAACCTGTGGTCACGTCTATCAACGGCTCGTCGCCGGAGGCGTGGCAGGGATCAACGCCACGAGCCGCTGGGAGATCCGCTGGTCCGGCGGCGGGCAGAGCGCGTTCCGGACCTTGGCGTTGACCTCGTCGGCGCGCCTGCCTGTTCGCGAGATCCGCACGCTGAACACCCGGGGGCCGCGATGACGACGCGGGTACAGCAGTTGCGTGGAGTCCCTGACGTCCCGCCGCCGGCGCCGGTTCCGCTCCGGCCGCCCCGGCGTCGCCGCTCCAAGCTGCTTGTTCTCTTCGGTGTGGTGCTGTCCGCGCTCTCGGCCGCGGGCGTGGTGTGGGTCTTCCGCGCGACCGACGAGGCGGTGGCCGCGGTCGGCGTGGCCCGGCCGGTCCGATACGGCGAGATCATCCCCGCCGAGGCGCTGCGCGAAGTCCAGGTCCGGCCTGACCCCGGTGTCCGGCCGTTGCCGTGGGACCGGCGGTTCGACGTGGTCGGCCGGACGTCACCGACCGACTTGCAGCCGGGTGAGATCGTGACGCCCGACGTGGTGTCGGATGCTGCCGCGGTGCCTGGTGCCGGGCAGCAGTTGATCGGTGTGCCGGTCAAGCCCGGACAGCTGCCCGCGGCGCCGTTGCAACCCCGCCAGCCGATCCTTCTCGTACCCGCTGGTGCCGAGGCGTGGCCGCCCGTCCGCGGCGCGGTGATCAGCGTGAGCGACCGCGACGCCACCTCGACGCAGGTGGTGGACGTCGTCGTGCCGGAAGCGAACGGCGTCGGGTTGGCCTCTCGCGCGTCGGCCGGCGGTGTCGCGATCGTCGTGCTGCCGAAGGACCGGTGATCGACGTGCTGATCTCCTTCATCTCGGTGAACGGCAGTCCCGGCGTCACGACTGCGGCGATGGCGATGACGTGGGTCTGGCCGCGGCACGCGGTGGTCGCCGAGTGCGACCCGACCGGTGGCCGCGCGTTGAGCGTGTTCGACCCGGACGGCCGCCACGGGCGGACTGGCGTGTTCGAACTGATGCTTCAGGCGCGGGCCATGCCGCTGCACCGGGCGATGTCCAGTCAGCTGCTCGTCCTGCCGGACGGCACTGGCCGCCACCACCTCCTCCCTGGCGTCAATGCACTGAGGGAGGCCGAGAGCCTGGATTGGCGGCGGCTGACGTCGCTGTTTTTGGACTTGGAGACGGTCGACGTTCTGGCCGACTGCGGTCGGTTCCGCAGCCGGGCCACGCCGGCCGCGGTGCTGTCGGAGGCAGACCTGGTCGTAGCGGTGGTGCGCAACTGCCGCGGCTCGCTGCAGACTTTCGCGAAAGCCGTGGATGTCGTCCGCGAGGAGCACGGAGTCTTCGACAACGAAGGGCTCGTAGTCCTGCTCGCCGATCCCGAGCCGCGGACCCACCAGCGCTATCCGGCCGGCGAGATCGGCAGGGAACTCGGCCTGACCATCGCCGGCACCCTGCCCTGGGACCCCGCCAGCGCCGCGCAGTTCACCGACCGCCACCGGCCGGGCCGGAAGTTTGAGACGTCGCCGCTGCTGACTCAGGCGCGGAAGGCCACGGACGAAATCGGCCGCCGCGCGATGGAGCGCATGAGCTGGCTGCGGAAGCCGCCGCCGGTGGTGAACGGCCATGTCCGTTGACGCCGCCGCGTTCGCGGACATCGACGAGATCGTCGACCGAGTACAGCAGCGTCTGGCGCCGCTGGTTCAGCAGCAGATCGCGTCGGGAGAACGGGATGAGCGGGCAGTCGCGGAGATCCTGCTCGACGACGTCCTCGCGACGGTGATCAAGGAGTGGGCTGGCTTCGGGCGACCGTTCCTCGACTTCGAGCAGGAGCAGGCAGTCAGGTCGGCGGTGCTGGCGGAGATGTTCGGCCTTGGCCGGCTCGAGGCGCTGCTGGCCGACGACGAGGTCGAGAACATCGACATCATCGGCAGCGACCCGGTGTGGCTGTCCTACCACGACGGCCGCGTCGGCAGGGCACCCCGGATCGCCGCGACCGATCAAGCTGTTGTCCAGTGGCTGCAGCGGATTGCCGCCCGGATGGGCCGCACCGAGCACACGATCAACGACGCCCGCCCTCTGCTCAATATGGAGCTCCCGGGCGGGGAACGGCTGTCAGCGGCGATCGGCGTCACCGACCGGCCGCACGTCTCGATCCGCCGGCACCGCCTGCCGACCGCGGGCCTGGAAGCGCTGCGGCAGCGCGGCATGCTCTCGACCGCCCAGCTGGCGCTCCTGCGGGCGGCCGTCCGGGCGGAGAAGAACATCGTTATCTGCGGCCGGCAGAAGGCCGGGAAGACGACGCTGCTGCGCGCACTGTGCTGGGAGGTTCCGCCCACCGAGCGCTTCGCGACGCTGGAGACCGAGTTCGAGCTCGGCCTACACCGTCACCGGGACCGGTTCCCCGCGGTGGTCGCGTTCGAGGAGCGGGAGGGCAACACCGAGCGCTGGGAGAACGGCCGACCGATCGGTGGTGTCGACCTTCCGCGGCTGGTGTGGCAATCGCTGCGGATGCACACCGCGCGCACGGTCGTCGGCGAGGTCCGCGGAGGCGAGATCGTCCCGATGCTCAACGCGCTCGCCGCCGGCGGTGCCGGGTCGCTGTCCACCTTGCACGCGCGCAGTGCCGCGCAGGCCATTCACCGCATGGTGCTGCTGTGCCTGGAGACGAACGCGGGCTGGACGCCCGAATTCGCGTACGAAGTGGTCGCGAACACCATCGACCTGATCGTCCACGTCGACTTGGTGCACGAGCCCGGTCGTCTCGATCGCCACGTCGCCGAAGTCGTCGCCATCGAACCGGGGGAGTACGGACGCCCGGCCCGGACCTACCTCTTCGCCTCGGCGGACGGCCGGCGTCCCGTGCCGACGGGGAACCTGCCGACCGACATCGAGGACTACGAGCGCGGCGGCTTCGACCGCACCTGGCTCACGAGCAGCGGCGACGGCGGCTGGCTGACCGAGCGGAGCGCGCGATGACCGAGTTCATCCTGACGCTGGCCGGCGCGGGTGCAGGCCTGGGCCTTACTCTTGCCGTCCTCGGCATCCACGGGCTCGAGCCGAACGATATGCCGGCGTTCCGGCGCGGCCGGCGGCTCCTCAGCTGGTGGTCGGCCCGGCGGCGCAGCTCCGCGCGCTGGGCGGTGGCCTGCGGTGCAGGCGCGCTCGTCTGGCTGGTCAGCGGCTGGCCGGTCGCCGGACTCGCCATCGCCGCAGCCGGCGTCTTCCTGCCGTGGCTGTTCGGCGCAGTCAAGGTCGCCACTGAGCGGATCGAAAGGTTGGAGGCGCTCGAGGACTGGCTGCGACGCATTGCAGACGTGCTGCGCGCGGGCAACGCCGGCCTCGTCGGCGCGCTGCAGGGCTCCGCTCACGACGCGCCGCCCGCGGCCCGCGATCAACGCCGAGGTCACCACGCTGGGGCAGCGGCTGCGCACTTGGGACGTCGATGACGCTCTCCTGCAGTTCGCCGACGACTTCGATGACCAGATCGGCGACGCGGCCGCGGCTGGCCTCTGCGTCGCCCACCGGCAGGGGACCGGCACCGCCGAACTCCTGACCACCTTGGCCCGCCAGATCGCCGCTGACGTCGCGGCCCGCCGGGACGCGGAGACAGAACGGGCCCGAAGGCGGTCCGCGGCCCGGATCCTGCTGGGGCTCTGGGCCGTGATGTTCGTCGGGTTCGCCGCCTTCGGCAGCGACAGCTATACGTCGGTGTACAGCTCGGTCGGCGGTCAGCTGGTGCTCGCGGTGGTGCTGGGTGTTGTCGGCGTTGCGGTGGTGTGGCTGCGCCGGCTCGGTGTCGAGCCCCCGGCTGCACGGTTCCTTCCTCGGGAACGGCCATGAGCCCCGTGGCGGCGCTGATAGTCCTGGCGATCGCGGCGGCGATCGGCGTGACGTTGGTCGTGGCGGCCTTCGCGCCGACGCGGCCACGGCTCGCCGACGTCCTTCACGGGACGCCGCAGGGGCTACGCCATGGTCTCGTCGCGCGGGCGGACCGGATGAAGCTCATCGCGAAACCCGCTGATCTGGCGTTGGTCGGGCAGTCTCGGGAGTCCTTTGTGGTTCAGCGGGTCGGCTTCCTGCTCATCGGTGCCTTGTGGATCCCGGTCCTGACCATCGTTCTGGCGCTGGTCGGCGCGGCACCGCCGATCGTGCTGACCGGCGCAGCGTCCGTGGGGTGCGCGCTCCTCGGCTGGCAGCTGCCGGTGATCGTGCTCAACAGCGAGGTCAAGCACGCCCGGGCGGCGTTCGCCGGCGCACTGGCGGCCTATTGTCGGCTCGTCGCACTGGGACGGCTCGGCGACCGCGGCCCGGTCGAGGCATCGCGCTACCCGGCCACGCTCGGCGAGGGTTGGGCGTTCCGGCGGATCAAGCTGGCCATCGACGAAGCCACCCTGCGCGGCCGGATGCCCTGGGACGGTTTCACCGAGCTGGCCGAGGAGACCGGCGTCCGCGAGCTGAAGGACATCGGGCACATCATCGCCAGCGCCGGGCAGGACGGCGCCAGCATCGTCGGCACCCTCCGCGCCAAGGCTGCGGCCCTGGACGAGAAGCAGCTCGCCGACCGCAAGACCGGCTCGTCAGTCCGCTCAGACCGCATGGACATGCCCGTCGCCTTGCTCGGTCTGGCGTTCATCGCCTTCCTCGCGTTCCCCGGCCTCTACCTGATGCTCCACACTTAAGAGAGGAGAAGATCATGCACGGCAAGATCACGTTCTGGTGGCTCTACCTCCAGACACGCCTGAGCGAGTTCGCCGAGGAAGGTGAACGCGGCGACGAGAACATCACCAAGGCGTTCTACGCGGCGCTCGGCATCACCGTCGCCACGCTGATCGGCGCTGGCATCACGGCCTTCGTCAACGGCAAGCTCCCGCTGATCGGCGGCCACTGATGCTGGCGGGCGAGCGCGGCGACGACAACGTCGCCGCGGCCATCATCTTCAGCGCCATCCTGCTGGTCACCTGGGCGATCCTCCAGGTCGCCGTCGTGCTGCTCGGCCGCGGCGTCGCGCTCGAAGCCGCCCGCGACGGCGTCCACGCGGCTCGGCTCCCGCCGGTCAACACTGCGGCCGCCGCTTCTGCTGCGGTCGGCTACGTCACCAGGGCCACCAGCTCGTGGCTGAACGACGTCGCCGCGCATGCCGAGATCGACGGCCGCAACGTCTCGGTGACGGTCACCGGTGAAGCCGTGTCGCTGGTGCCGTTCGCGCAGTTCTCGATCAGCCAGACTTCGTCCGGCCCGATCGAGGAGCTGCGGCCGTGAAGCCGTCCGAGCGGGGCGACGTCACCATCGAGGCGGTCGTCGGCGTCGTCGCGCTCTTCCTGATCCTCGGGCTAGGCCTGGTCGGCCTGCGGGTGCTCGTCGCCGACTCGGCTATCGACGAAGCAGCCCGCTCCGCAGCCCGAGCGGCGTCGATCGCTCGCGACGGCCAGGCGGCTGCGGTCACGGCGGACCGGCGTGCCCGCGCGGTGCTGGCCGAGCAGAGGTTGGCGTGCAGCAGCCTGAACGTGGCCGTGGACACCCGCGACTTCGCCAAGTCGCTCGGAGAGACCGGATACGTCGTCGCGACCGTGACCTGCGTCGTGCCCCTCGTCGACTTGGCTCCGGAGATCGGCGGCTCGAAGACCCTTCGATCCGAGTTCCGCTCGCCGATCGACCGGTACGGCGCCCGATCATGAGGTCGCTGCGCGGAGACCGCGGATCAGCGTCGGTGCTGATCCTCGGGTTGAGCGTTGCGGTGCTGGTCGGCGTCGGGTTCGCCGTCGACGCCACTCGCAAAGGCGAGGCCTACTCCCAGGCAACATCGATCGCCGAGGAAGCAGCACGTGCCGGCGGCCAGGCACTGCGCGCCCGTGCATTGGCCGAGGGGACCGATGCCGACGTTGATCCTCAGCTGGCGGTGGCCGAGGCCCAGCGCTACCTCACCGCGTCCGGTGCCGGCGGAACCGCGCGGTGGGACGGCCGGCGTCTGATCGTCGAGACGACGATCACGAGGCCCACCGTCTTCCTCGGCTCGATCGGCATCCCCGCCTTCACCGTCCACGGCACCGGCGCGGCCGTCGTGGTCTCCGCGGGATAGGAGGAACGCGATGCGAACGGCAAGGCTGTTCCTGGGCGTCGCCACCCTCGTCATGATCATCTTGGCTCCGCCCGTAGCGCTGTGGCAGTGGCGGTCCGCCTATCTGCCTGACCACGTACCCACGGCTGGCGAGGCAGTCGCGTGGCTGACGAGCGAGGACAACGGCCGGCTTTTCCTGCTGCTCTTGGTTGCCGCGGGCCTCGTCGCGTGGCTGCAGCTGGCCGCCGCGATCGTCGTGGAGGTGTTCGCTCGCCTCCGCGGGACGACCGTTCCTCGCCTGCCCGGCTTCGGTTGGGCCCAGCGCATCGCCGCGGCCTTGCTGCTGGTCATGCTGACTGGCACGGCTGCCGAAGCAGCTCAAGCGCCGAGCGGCGACGAAGGCCAGCCCACACACGTCGTCGTCCCCGGCGACAACCTGACGAAGATCGCCGCCGGAGACCTCGGCAATCCATTGCGCTACCGGGAGGTCTTCGACCTCAACCGCGGCGTCCTCCAGCCCGACGGCCGGTCCCTCCAGAACCCGGGTCTTCTGCGGCCGGGCTGGGTTTTGCAGCTGCCGCACGACGACCACACCGACTGCGAAGAGATCGTCGTCCGCCCCGGCCAGACGCTGTCTCAGATCGCTCGCGAGGAACTCGGCGACGCTGGACGCTACCGCGAGATTTTCGACCTCAGCCGCGGTCGGCTCCAGCCCGGCGGATACCAGCTGGACGACCCCGACACGATCCGCCCAGGCGATGTCCTGCGCATCCCCCGCCTGCCAAAGCCCGCCGTCGGTGGCGGTGGAGCGCCGGCCGCCGCGGCGTTCCTCCGTGCTCCGGAATCCTGCCAGCCTCCCGAACCGCAACCTCCGACCCCGCCTGCCCAGCCGGCGAAGCCCCCGCCCAGCGTCCGAACCCCGTCCACGCCAGGTCATCCCTCGAGCGTGGCCACGCCATCCGCTGACACCGACGACAGCGCATCGGTCGTGCTGGCCGGCATCGGTGGCCTGCTTGCCGCGGGCCTGCTGACCCTGCTGGCGACCCGGCGACGACGCGCACAGCAACGCCGGCGTCCCGGCTACCGCATCCGAAACAAGCCGCCAGGCAAATTCGAGAACGTCCTCCACGCCGCCGCACGGCCCGCCACCGTCGACGAGCTTGACCAAGCGCTGCGAACCCTCGCCCGAAATGCGGGCGAACAGCTGCCGAACCTGCAGGCGGTCAAGGTCGGAGCCGACGGGATCAGGCTCCAGTTGGTCAAGGGGAGCAAGCCGCTCGAACCGTTCGTCAAGGCCGGTACGGCCGAGTGGCGGTTGGATCCGTCGGCGGGCCTTGACGGCGGCGGCGAATCACCGCCGTACCCGACGCTGGTGTCGCTCGGGCACACCGCCCGCCGCGACCTCGTGCTAATCGACCTGCGCGAAGCCGGCGTCCTCACCCTCGGCGGAAACGGCTACGCAGTCGAGGCCGTCGTCCTCGCGATGGCCTGGGACCTCGTGGCGGCGCCATGGGCGGCGCGCACGCAGATCACGTTGGTAGGTGCCGGGAAGACGTCGGCCGAACGCCACCCGGGCCGATTGCGGTTCGCGCCAGGTTGGGACGAAGCCATCGACTCGCTGGAGCCCGAGGGCGGCCGGCCTCACGTGGTGCTGTCGGTCATTCCCTTGAGCGAGGACATCGCGCAACGGCTCCCGCCCGATGGGCTCGACGCCGTCGTGGCGGCTTGCGGCGACGTCCGTATGCCGAGTGCATGGCACCTCGAGATCGGCGATCAGCGCGCCGCCGTAGACGCGCTGGGTGAAGAGGTCGAGCTGCAGAGGCTCACGCCGACCCAGGTCGACGAACTCGTCGCGGCGCTTGCCGAGGCTGATGCCCCGGTGCAGGTCCCAGCCGAGGGCTACTACAACGTTCCGCTCGACGAGAGTGGAGTACCGGAACCGGTCCAGGCTGTAGCGCTGCCCTCTCTGCAGGTGTTGGGCCCGGTCCGCCTGCATGGAGCGGACCCGCAAGCTGTCGAGGGCAAGAAGCTGAACCGCCTGACCGAGCTGGCCGCATTCCTGGCCCTGCATCCCGGCGTGACGGCCGACGAGATCTCCCGTCAGCTCGGCACGGACGCCCAACCGTGGTCAGCGGCTACCCGCCAGGGCTACATCTCGCGGCTCCGGACCTGGCTCGGCCGCGACGAGGACGGCGAGCTGTACGTCCCGAACGTCGACGCTCGCCACGGCGGCTACCGGATGTCCGCCTCGTTCACCACCGACTGGCAAACCTTCCGAGACCTCGCGCGCCGCGGTCTCGGCGGGCGAGATGCCGTGTTCTCGGACCTGCAGCATGCACTGGACCTGGTCAAGGGGACACCCTTCAGCAACGTCTCGCCCGGCAGGTACGCATGGAGCTCGTGGCTCCAGCGGGAGATGACCGACGCGATCGTCGATGTCGCCCACACCCTCGCCGAGGTGCACCAGAAGGCGGGCGATCTGCTAGCCGCACGCCGCGCGGCGATGCGTGGCCTCCAAGCCGAGCCGGTGAGCGAGATCCTCTACCGAGACCTGCTCCGGATCGAGTACCGGGCGGGCAATCTCGCCGCAGTCCGCCGGACCGCCGACAAGCTCACCGCCTTGGCTGCCTCTCTGGACGTGGAGCTCGACCAGGAGACGAGCGCGCTGGTAAGCACGCTGCTGGCCGGCCGCCCATAACGCAGGGCAAGCATCCGGGGTAATTCATTGAGGCAATCGTGTAGGCGATAGTGAATTGTTTCTTCAGCAGTTCTGCTTGTCTCGCTGAGAGCACCTCTTGGTGGTTGATGTCGAGACGGCGAGACAAGAAGTCTCGCCGTCTCGGCCTTGGGTCTCGCAGGGTCTCGGTGAGCGAAATGGCTGTCTCGACAGAGAAGAAGAGCGCCGATCTGGTTCCGGCTGCGGGCATGACGCCCCGGCAGATCGGTTCTGAATGGTGTTACGATCAGAATCGCTCGCGTGGCGATGATTGTTCTTTCTCTGGTCGCGTTGAGCTCGTTCACGGGGCAAGCGCGCACAACTTGCGTACCCGGCTTGCTCACGCATCGGCAGATCTCCTCCGGTGGGCCGCCGACGCGTCGGCCGCTCAATCCGTCGAGGATGCCTGACTCTCCATGACTTCATTCGAACGTGTGATCATCAACCCGCCGGCTCCCGGCTTTGCCTACGGCCAACGAGACCGCCCTGCTGGGGTCTCGGGACCATCGGGACTCTCCGACCACGCTGTCTCGCCCCTGGGCATGCCCCTGGCCCTCCTGCGCGACGAAGTCCGTGTCGCGTTCCTGGGGCGAACCTCCACAGAGGAGCAACAGGATCCCCGGCAGTCGATCCTGCGCCAGTTGGGGAACAGCAAGACCGGCTTGCCCGAATCCTGGGTCATCGTCGCGCACTTCTACGACGTCGAGTCCGGCCGGATGGAACTCGACCGCCGCGGTCGCGGCGATCACTACGACCGCTTCGACATCCCCATCGCCCGCGACGGCGGCATCGCGGACCTCCTCGCCGAAGCGGCGAGACCGAACCGCCGGTTCGACGTCGTCATCTGCGAGAGCATCGCGCGAGTCGCGCGCCGGGCCTACGAGGGACTCTCGGTCGAGCGAGACCTCGAGCGGTACG
The DNA here is from genome assembly GCF_040675005.1 of Amycolatopsis sp. NPDC049691. NCBI lineage: Bacteria > Bacillati > Actinomycetota > Actinomycetes > Pseudonocardiales > Pseudonocardiaceae > Amycolatopsis > Amycolatopsis sp. NPDC049691. The sequence continues at coordinate 451,296 of NZ_JBFANX010000004.1, read as the reverse complement.
AGGTCTCGCTGTTCGCTGCGAACGAGACCATCAGCGTCTCGGGCAGCCGGGCCCAGCGGATCCTGCAACGCCGGATCAACCAGTCCGTCGCCGAGTACGAGGTTCTGAACACTCTCGAACAGTCCTGGGGCGGAACCTGCACTCACGTCCGCGAGGGCTGGAACATCGGCAAGCCCTGCTACGGCTACAAAGCCAAGATCTTCCGGCACCCCAACCCGGCGAAAGCCGCGAAGGGATTCACCAAGTCTCGCCTCGAGCCGGACGGCCCCTGCGGTGAGACGGTCACGCAGATCGCTTCCTGGGCCTACTACGACCACCTGGGCACCGACACCATCGCGGACCTGCTCAACCAAGACCTCGTCAAGCATCCGCCACCGAGCCCGCCGGACAGCCGCCGGGCCCGGGGCTGCTGGAGCAGGTCGAGCGTCAACGACATCCTCCGGAACCCGAAGTACACCGGCTACCAGGTCTACAACCGCCGGGCCACCCGGTCCCGCAAGGGCAAGCACAACGACCCGGTCAAGTGGGTATGGTCGCCCGAGCCTGCCCACGAACCGCTGATCCCGAAGTGGATGTACGACGAGCTCATCGCCCGCCGCAGGAGCAAGGAGCGCTCCAGGGCGAGCAACGAGCCGAACTCACATCCGCAGACGAAGCGGACCTACCTGTTCCGCGGCGTGATCTACTGCCCGTGCGGCCGTCGCATGGTGGGGGAGATCCGCCACGGCCGGCCCTACTACCTGTGTCGGCCGAGCAACAACAACCGCGGACGGCCCGACAAGTACATGGGCCACCCGAAGACCCTCTACCTGCGCGAAGACGCACTCCTCGAAGCCGTCACCGCCTTCTTCGCCGACCGGGTCTTCGGCACGGATCGCCGGGCAATCCTCGATGCCCAACTGGCCGGGCTGGACACCGGAGAGGCCGACGAGCGTGCGGCCCAGCGCGCCCAGCTGCAGAAGGCTCTGGACGGCCTGGTCAAGAAGCAGGAGTCAGTCCTCGAGCAAGCGATGAACGGAGACCCCGACGACGCCTTCACCAAGGCCCTGAGGGGCCGCTACAACGACCTCGAAACCCAACGTGCGGATCTGGTTGCGAAGCTGGCGGCCGTCGACGAGTCGGCCGGAGCCGAGCCCGACAAGCCGAGCGCTGAAGCCCTCTCGATCCTCGACGCGCTGCCATACCTGGCGGTGAACCTGGCGAAGGCGCCGGAGGACCTGTTGAGGACCCTCTTCGAAGTGGTTCAGCTCAGCGTCCAGGTCCACGACGAGGGCGAGCATGCGACAATGACGATCACCCTGCCCGCCGACCAGGTCAACGAGGTGGCGGGCACAGCAGAGAGGATTGGCGACCAGATGAACCCGCAAGGGACGCCCGAGGGGCGCGCCCGTGGGGTTCTGGATCGTGCCCCCGGTGAGATTCGAACTCACACTGGACGGGTTTTGAATCCGTTGCCTCTGCCAGTTGGGCTACGGGGGCTCGACGCGGTAACCCTACGGGATCACCGAACTCACCCGGTGACCGGCCCCGGGTGTCGCGCCCGCCACTTCGTGGTGAACGCCATCTCTTCTTCTGGATCGTTCCCGGTAGGCTTCAGGTTCGCGGGAAGCCGCGAGACCCACCGTCCCGCCGAGTCTTCAGGAGGACCCCGGTGACCGATCAGGCTACCGAGGCCAACGTGCCGCAGCGTCGGGTACTCGTCGCGGAGGACGAGGCGCTCATCCGGCTGGACCTCGTCGAAATGCTGCGTGAAGAGGGCTACGAAGTGGTCGGGGAGGCCGGGGATGGCGAGCAGGCCATCTCGCTGGCCACCGATCTGAAGCCCGACCTCGTCATCCTCGACGTCAAGATGCCCAAGCTCGACGGCATCGAGGCCGCGGCCAAGATCACCGGCGACCGGATCGCCCCCGTGGTCATCCTCACCGCCTTCAGCCAGCGTGACCTCGTCGAACGCGCCCGGGACGCCGGGACCATGGCCTACCTCGTCAAGCCCTTCGCCAAGCGGGACCTGGTGCCCGCCATCGAGCTCGCCGTCAGCCGGTTCTCCGAGCTGCAGGCCCTCGAGGCTGAGGTCGCCGGGCTCACCGACCGGCTCGAGACGCGCAAGGTCATCGACCGCGCCAAGGGCCTGCTGATGAGCCGGCAGGGCCTCACCGAGCCCGATGCCTTCCGCTGGATCCAGCGCACCGCCATGGACCGCCGGACCACCATGAAGGCCGTCGCCGAGGCCGTCGTCGAGAGCATCGGGAACTAGCCGAACCCGGCGGCCGGCGGGCAGAATCACGGACGTGAAACTGCTCCCGGCCGTCGTGGCTCTGGCGCTCCTGACCGGCTGCGAAGCCGCTCCGAGCACCCCCGCGCCCACCACCTACGAGCTGCCGCCGCGGCAGGTCCGGCCCGACGAGACCGCCCTCAAGCTGCCGCCCGCGAAGAACGGCGACACCGAGTTCACCCTGATCGGCCTCGCCGCCGGGCTGCCCAGCATCACCGGCAGCCACGCCGAGATGCTCCCCAAGGGCCAGTACGTGCGCCTGCGGCTCGTCGTCACCAACACCGGCACGTCGAGCGTCCTCTTCGACTCGAAACGCCAGCTCCTGGTCGACGACCAGGGCGCCACCCACCCGTCGGACGAGCAGGCGATGCTGATCAAGCGCCAGCCCGCGCAGTTCGACCTCGGGCACAGCGTGCGCGTCGAGTTCGACCTCTACTGGGACATCCCCAAGGACCGGAAGCCGGTCGCGATGAGAGCCTTCGGCGGGCCCACCATCACCGACATGAAGAACGCCAACGGCACCGACATCAGGCTGTGAGAAAGGGGCCCGGCGAACAGCCGGGCCCCTCCCGCAAAGCAACTCAGACGCCCAGGTCGCCACCGAGGTAGGCGGCCCGCACCTTCGGGTCGTTGAGCAGCTCGGCCCCGGGCGCGCTTTGCACCACGCGGCCCGTCTCCAGTACGTACGCCCGGTCCGACAGCTTCAGCGCCTGCTGGGCGTTCTGCTCCACCAGCAGCACCGTCGTGCCGCGCTTGTTGATCTCGCGGATGATGTCGAAGATCTGCGCGATCAGCATCGGCGCCAGGCCCATCGACGGCTCGTCGAGCAGCAGCACCTTCGGCTTCGTCATCAGCGCGCGGCCGATGGCGATCATCTGCTGCTCGCCGCCGGACATCGTGCCGCCGAACTGCGTGCGACGCTCGTTCAGCCGGGGGAACAGCTCGTAAACCTCGTCGAGGTCGGCCTTCAGGTCGTCCTTGCGGGTGTAGGCACCCATCAGGAGGTTCTCCTGCACCGTCATGCCGGGGAACACGCCCCGGCCTTCCGGCGACTGGCCGATCCCGAGCAGCACGCGCTTGTGCCCCGGGGTCTTCGAGATGTCCTGGCCGTTGAACAGGATCCGGCCGCTGGTCAGCGGCCGCAGCCCGGAGATCGTCTTGAGCGTCGTGGTCTTGCCGGCGCCGTTGGCCCCGATGAGGGAGACGATCTCACCCTCGTCGACCTGGATGCTCATGCCCTTGAGGGCCGCGATCTTGCCGTAGTGGACGTTGATGTCCTGCACCTCAAGAAGCATCTTCGGACACCCCCAGGTACGCCTCGATCACCTTCTGGTTGTTCTGCACCTCGTGCGGGAGCCCTTCTGCGATCTTCTGCCCGAAGTCGAGCACCGCCAGCCGGTCGCTGATGTGCATGACCAGGCCCATGTCGTGCTCGATGAGCAGCACCGTGCGGCCGTCGTCCCGGATCTTGCGGATCAGCGCCTGCAGGGCGTTCTTCTCCGCCGGGTTCATGCCCGCGGCCGGCTCGTCGAGCAGCAGGAGCTTCGGGTCGGTGGCCAGCGCCCGCGCGATCTCCAGCCGGCGCTGGTCGCCGTAGGAGAGGTTCTTCGCGACGTTGTGCTCCACCCGCCCGATGCCGACGAAGTCGAGCAGCTCCCGGGCGATCTCGCGGCCCCGCTTCTCTTCCTTGCGGTGCCACGGCAGGCCGAGCGTCGCGCCGATCGCGCCCGTCTTGTGGTGCGCGTCGACGCCCACCATGACGTTCTCCAGCGCCGTCATGTTGTGGAACAGCCGGATGTTCTGGAACGTCCGGGCGATGCCGCGCTTGGTGACGCGGAACCGCTTCATCCCGTCGATGCGGTCGCCGTCGAAGCGGACCTGGCCCTCGGTCGGCTGGTAGACGCCGGTGACCACGTTGAACACCGTGGTCTTGCCGGCACCGTTCGGGCCGATGAGCGCGAAGATCTCGCCCTCGTTGATGCTGATGTTCACCTCGCGCAGGGCGGTCACGCCGCCGAAGCGCATGGTCACGTTGTCGAACTCGAGCAGGGTGTTCACTTGGCGACCTCCGCCGACGCATCGGAGTCCGGTCCGGCCACTTCGGCGCCCATGGCACCCATGCCGCCGGTTCCTTCCCGTAGTTCGGCCTTGCGCTGCCGGGACGGCAGCAGCCCCTCCGGCCGCAGGGCCATCATCAGGACCAGCACGAAGCCGAAGATGAGGATCCGGTACTCGGAGAGGAATCGGAACCGCTCCGGCAGCCACGCGATCACGAACGCGCCGAGGATGACGCCGGGCAGGTTGCCGGAGCCACCGAGCACGACCGCGGCCAGGATGGTCGCGGACAGGATGAACGGGAAGTTGTTCGGCTCGATGAACACCGCCTTGCTGGCGTAGATCGTGCCGGCGAAGCCACCGATCATCGCGCCGATCGCGAAGGCGAGCAGCTTGAACCGGAACGTCGGCACGCCCATCAGCTCGGCCGCGTCCTCGTCCTCGCGGATCGCCGCCCACGCCCGCCCGACGCGGCTCTTGTTGAGCCGCACCGAGAACACGATGACGAGCACGATCGCGAACAGCATCAGGTAGTAGTACGGCGCCGGGTCGAGGAAGAACTCGACCCCGAAGATCGGCTCCGGGTGCGGGACGTTCGTGATGCCGCGGGCCCCACCGATGGCGTCGGTGTTGTTCGCGGTGATCCGGACGATCTCCCCGAACCCGAGGGTCACGATCGCGAGGTAGTCACCCCGTAGCCGGAGTGTCGGCGCGCCGAGGATGACCCCGGAGATCGAGGCCAGGAAGATGCCGAGCACCACCGTCGGCCAGTACGACCACCCGTACGACGTGCCGATCGACGCCCACGTGTAGGCGCCGATCGCGAAGAACGCGACGAAGCCGAGGTCCAGCAGGCCGGCGTGACCGACGACGATGTTGAGACCGACGGACAGCAGGATGTACGTGCCGACCGGGAAGATCAGCACCGTCGTCCAGTCCGAGTCCGGCGACATGAACGACCCGATCCAGGGAGCGGGCAGGATCAGCGCGAACACGATCAGGGCGATGTAGACGCCGTAACGCTGCCAGTGGGGCGCGTCCGCCCACCAGTCCCGCATCCCGTCGATGGGGTGGAACCCGCCGCGCGCGGGCTTTCCGTTGCTGGTAGCCACTTCTTCGCCCTTCATGCGCGTGCCCGCTGCAGCGATTCACCGAGGATGCCGGTGGGCCGGAACATCAGGACCAGCACCAGGACGACGAACGCGGTGACGTCCTTCCAGGCCGAGCCGAGGAAGATGGAGCTCCAGTTCTCGACCAGGCCGAGCACGATCCCGCCGAGCAGAGCGCCGCGCAGGTTGCCGATACCGCCGAGCACCGCGGCGGTGAACGCCTTGATGCCGAGAAGGAAGCCGATGCGGTAGTCGGTGTTCTCGTACTCCATGACGAACAGGGCGGCCGCGACACCGGCCATGGCCCCGCCGAGCAGGAACGTGATGCGCACGATCCGGTCGATGCTGACACCCATCAGCACGGCGGCCTCGGGGTCCTGCGCCGTGGCGCGGATACCGCGGCCGATCCGGGTGCGGCTGACCAGCTGGTCCAGCACCACCATCACGATGACCGCGCCGATGATCACGAACACGTGGTCGGTGCGCACGACGCCGTTGCCGATCCGGAACAGCTCCTCGTGCGGGACGAACCGCGGTGCGGACTGCTGGACGCGGCCCGGCTTGTCGAAGAGCCAGGGGATGATCTTGAGGCCGAAGGCCTCCTGCAGGAACAGCGAGGCACCGATCGCCGAGATGAGGGCGGCGAGGCGGGTCGCGCCCTTCTTGCGCAGCGGCCGGTAGGCGAGCTGTTCGAGCACGATCGCCGAGCCGCCGGAGACCAGCGCGGACGCGACGATCAGCAGGAGCAGGATGCCGATCATCGAGAAGATCGTGAACGGCGCGGTGGGCGCGATCGTGACGAGGATGAACAGGGACGTCATCGTCCCGATCATGAAGATTTCGGAGTGCGCGAAGTTGATGAGCCTCAGCACGCCGTAGACCATCGTGTAGCCGAGGGCGATGAGGGCGTAGATGGAGCCGGCTACCAGGCCGCCGATGGTGCTGCCCAGAAACTGGCTCTGCAGATCTTGGAACATGACGTAGTTGCCTTACCTGACGGGGCGAGGATGGTCGCCACATTGGCGGGGAGCGGGGGTGCTGTGGCCGTCCACAGCGCCCCCGCTCCCGTGAGGTGTTCCGCTATTCCGTCAGCCGTTGATCTTGGCCTCGGTCGACGCGCCGAGGTTCTTGATGACCCCGCCGACGACCTGGTAGACGTAGATCGCGTTGGTCTGCGGCTCGCCGTTCTCCTTGAACTTGACCTGCTTCGACGCGCCCTTGAAGTCTTCCGTCTTCAGGAAGTCGTTGATCTTCTCACCGGTGGTGTTGCCGGCCTTGACCGCGTTGATGATGGCGGTCGCGGCGTCGTAGCCCTCGGTGGCGTAGATCGCCGGGTCGACGTTGAACTTGGCCTTGTACTTGGTGGCGAACTCGTTCTGGGCACCCGCGTCGGGGATGTTGCACGGGCAGCCGATGACGGCGCCTTCGGCGGCCGCGGCACCCGCACCGGAGACCAGCTGCGGGTCGAGCGAACCGTCACCGGTCGCGAAGATCGCCTTCACGCCACCGTCGCGGAGCTGCTTGAGCAGGCGGCCGCCCTGGGCGTAGTAGCCACCGAACGCGATGACGTCCGGGTTCGCGGCCTTGACCTTCTGGACCGTCGACGAGTAGTCCGACGCGTCCTTGGCGAACTTGTCGCGCTCGGTCGTGATGCCCTTGTCCTTGAACGTCTTCTCGAAGGCGTCCGCCAGGCCGACGCTGTACTCCTGGTCGTCCGAGATGACGTACGCGTTCTTCGGCGACTTCGCCGTGATGAGGAAGTTCGCGATGGCCGGGCCCTGGTCGTTGTCGTTCGCGACGACGCGGTGCCAGTACTTCCAGCCGTTGTTCGCCAGACCCGGGTTGGTCGCCGACGGCGACACGCTCGGGATCTTGCCCTGCTCGAGGACGCCGCCGACGGCCTTCGACTCACCGGAGAACGCCGGGCCGATCAGGGCCGTGATCTTGTCCGTCCCGATCGCGGTCTGCACCAGCGAGGTGGCCTGCTCCGGCTTGCCCTGGCTGTCGTAGTTCTTCAGCTCGAGCTTCACCTTGGGGTTCGTGGCGTTGTACTCGTCGATGGCGAGCTTGGCGCCGTTGTTGGGCGGGATCACGATCCCGGAGTTCTCCCCGGTCAGGTCGCCCATGAACCCGATCTTCAGCGTGCTGCCGTCACCACTGTTGCTGGACGAGCCGCCACCGGCGCAGCCCGCCAGCGCGAGCGACGTCGCCGCTGCGAGGGCGAGAACCCGTCCAAAACGCACTCCTGACACCGACTACCTCCCATGACCAACCAGCCGCCGGTAGGCGTTGCCCCCGACACAGGGGCTAGGTTAGGGCAGGAAGATATCCCTCTCGCCCGTCATGTGCACAGGCGGCCTCACTACTCTGTGTCCACATCGTGACGATCGCAACCGACACGAATTGCACGAAAAGGCGAACGACGTTTCGTTACAGCCCGCCGCTGGTCACGTAGCGATACTAAGTATCGGGGCTCGTTATGCGAATGGGTGACAGCCGTGTTTCCGCGGTATGTCATCGTCCATTTCGGCGGGCGGTGCGTGGCCGGTTTCCCGCCGATCCGCTGTTCACCCTGGCGGGGGTCCTGCCGAGCGGGCACCGCCGTAGGGATGCACCTTACGTCCGGTTCGCGCCGCCGATCGGACCAGCCCCCCGCTCAGGTCTGCCCGAAAGGCCGCCCCGCCGGACCCGGCCGCCACAACCAGCGGTTGTCGTGGCCGCCGGAACGGCTGTTGGACCCGCACCCCGTCCCGGCTGTTCGCTGGAGGCAGCCGAGAGACAAGGAGAGACGGGATGCGGGAAGCAGTCGAGGGCGTCGCGGCGGGGGTGCCGTTCGTGGCGCTGGCGCCGGCGGACCCGGCCGCGCCGGCGGCGGTGCTGGCGGGCTGGCACCTGATGGAGGAGCCCTCGAGCGAGCGGGCCTTCGCCGAAGCGGTGCCGATGACCGGGCTGCAGGCCTGGCGGGTGTACTTCGGCCTGCCGCTGACCGGGGCACGGCTGCCCGAAGGCGGTCCGGCGGAGCTGTTCCGGCTGGCGAGCGAGGACGCGGTGCTCAACGTCTTCGAGCCGGTCACGGAGCAGGCGGCGGCGGAGTTCCCCGCGGCGCTGGCCGAGCTGCGGGACCGGCTGCCGGGCGCGGTGGGACCGCTCGGCGTCTTCGGTGGCTCGGCGGGCTCGCTGGTGGCGCTGGAAGTGCTGGCCCGCGGTGGCGTCGAAGCCGCCGCGGTGGTCAGCCCGGTCGTACGGCTGGCGCCGGTGATCGGCCGCAACGAGCGGCTCTTCGACGTCACCTACCCCTGGACGCCGCGGTCCCGCGCCGTCGCCGACCACTACGACTACGTGCGCCGGGCCGGGGAGCTGACCGCGCCGCTGCTGCTGGTCGCCGGGGCGGACGACGACGTCGCCGTGCGCGAGCCGGCCGAAGCGCTGCGCGAGAAGCTGGGGACCGAGCTGGTCACGGTCGACGGGATGGCGCACGAGTTCCCGCCGGGAACCCCGGAAGCGAAGGCCGTCGACGCGGCCTTCACCGCGTGGTTCGCGCGGCGGCTGCGAGCCTGAGGTCGTCCTCCGGCAGCCAGGCGTGCTCCGGGTCGTAGGCGCACCAGTCCTCTTCACGGCTGGTGCGCCCGGCCAGCGCCAGCAGCCGTCGCAGCGCCGGGCTCGCCTTCCCGCGCCGCCAGACCAGCGACCACGGGAACAGCGGCGACGGCTCGAACGGCAGCACCTTGAGGTTGAGGTCGGGCGCGAGCTCCATGTCCGCGCCGGCGAGGGTGACGCGCCGCTTGCCGTAGCGCGTCTGCTCCAGGGTGTGCCGCAGGTCGAAGCTGACGCCGGAGTCGTCGATCGGGACGCCGAACCGGGCGCACAGCTCCTCGAGGTAGGACAGCCACTCGGCGGGGCCGCGCAGGCCGGGCAGCCAGATCCCGTCGGCGCGCAGGTCGTCGAGCCGCAGGATGTCCTCCTGGGCCAGCGGGTGTTCCGGGGCGAGCAGCGCGACCAGCGGTTCCAGCCGGACCACCCGGTGCTCCAGCTCGTCGGGCAGCGGACGGCCGATCCCGCTGACCCGGCCGACGGCGACGTCGAGCTCGCCGGACAGCAGCGGCTCCACGGCGTTGGCGAACCCGCCGCCGGCGACCCGGTCGATCCGCAAGCCCGGCTCCCGCGCGGCGAGCCGGCGGAGCAGGGCGATGGGGGAGAGCCGGTAGTCGACGACGTCGAGGCGCAGCGGCCGGTCGTCGGCGCCCATCGCGGCCACCGCGGCGTCGGCCACCCGCACCAGCTCGCGCGCGTGCGGGAGGAAGCGCTCGCCGTCGGCGGTCAGCTCGACCGAGCGGTTGGTGCGCAGGAACAACGGCGTCGAGAGCGTGTCCTCGAGCTTGCGGATCCGCTTCGACAGAGCCTGCTGGGTGAGGAACAGCGCCTGGGCGGCCCGCCCGAAGTGGCGCTGCTCCGCGGTCACGACGAACGCCCGCACCTGGCCGAGGTCGAGGTCCACCTCGCTCAGGCGCCCGGCGGGCGGTCCCGGACGACGCAGGTGAGCCGGGCGGTGCAGGTCCGCCTGCCCTCGTCGTCGGTCAGCACGATCTCCGCGGTGATGGTGCCCCGGCCCACGTGCAGCGGCGTCGCGACGCCGGTGACGGTGCCCGAGCGGACGGCCCGGTGGTGGGTGCAGGACAGCTCGAGACCCATCGCGGCGCGGTCCGGGCCCGCGTTCAGCGCGGCGACCGTCGAGCCCAGCGCTTCGGCGAGCACGGCGTTGGCGCCGCCGTGCAGCAGGCCGTACGGCTGGAGGTTGCCCTCGACCGGGATGGTGCCGACCACGCGTTCGGCGGTGGCCTCGAGGAGCTTCATGCCGACCTTGTCGTTCAGCTGCTGGTCCGCGGCGGCCGGATCGATCCCGGCGTAGTTGTCGACCGCGACGTCTGCGGCGCGTTCGGTCACGCAGTGCTCCTCTTCCTATGCGACACGTAAGAGTGTCGGACCCTCAGCCTAGACTCGGCCCCGTGAGCCCGAGTGAGAAGACGACCGTTGCCAACGCCACAGGAACCACCAGCCTCGCCGAGCGGCCGAAGCTGCTGCTGATCGACGGCCATTCGATGGCCTACCGCGCGTTCTTCGCGCTGCCCGCGGAGAACTTCAAGACGAAGACCGGGCAGGTCACGAACGCGGTCTTCGGCTTCACCTCGATGCTCATCAACCTGCTGCGCGACGAAGCGCCGACCCACCTGGCGGTGGCGTTCGACCTCTCGCGCAAGACGTTCCGCTCGGAGACCTACGCCGACTACAAGGCGAACCGCAGCACGACGCCGGACGAGTTCCGCGGCCAGGTGGACCTGGTCAAGGAGGTCCTCGACGTGCTCGGGATCCCGTCGCTGGTGAAGGAGAACTTCGAGGCCGACGACATCATCGCCACGCTCACGACGCAGGCGACGGCCGACGGCTTCGACGTCCTCATCTGTACGGGCGACCGCGACGCGCTGCAGCTGGTCACCGAGCAGGTCACCGTGCTGTACCCGAAGCGCGGCGTCTCGGAGATGACCCGGTTCACCCCGGACGCGGTCGAGGAGAAGTACGGGCTCACCCCGCGGCAGTACCCGGACTTCGCCGCGCTGCGCGGCGACCCGTCGGACAACCTGCCGAGCATCCCCGGCGTCGGCGAGAAGACCGCGGCCAAGTGGATCAGGCAGTTCGGCTCGCTCGACGACCTCATCGACCGCGTCGACGAGGTCAAGGGCAAGGTCGGCGACGCGCTGCGGGCGCACCTGTCGTCGGTCCAGCTCAACCGGCAGCTGACCGAGCTGATCCGCGACGTCGAGCTGGAGGTCGCGCCGTCCGGGCTGGAGCTGCGCCCGTGGGACCGCGAAGCGGTGCACGCGCTGTTCGACGAGCTGGAGTTCCGCGTGCTGCGCGACCGGTTGTTCGCGACGCTGCAGAGCGCCGAGCCGGAGGCCGACGAAGGCTTCGAGGTCTCGGGGTCCGCGCTCGCGCCCGGCGCGCTCGCGGCGTGGATCGAGGCGCACGCGGGGGTGGGCGAGCCGGTCGCGCTGAGCTTCCGCACCGTCGGCACGTCGGTCCGGTCCGACCTGCGCGCGGTCGCGTTCGCCGCGGCCGACGGCGAAGGCGCGTACGTCGACGTCACGGCGATGGACCAGGCCGACGACGCCGCGCTCGCCGCGTGGTTCGCCGACCCGGCGATCCGCAAGACCGGCCACGACCTCAAGGTCCCGCTGCACGCGATCCGCGCCCGCGGCTGGGCGCTCGCCGGGCTCGCCATGGACACCGCGCTGGCCGCGTACCTCGTGCGGCCCGGGCAGCGCACCTTCGAGCTGGACGACCTCGCGCTGCGCTACCTGCACCGCGAGCTGCGCTCGGAGACCGACGGCGGCGACGGGCAGCTGTCCCTGCTCGACGGCGGCGCCGAAGGCCTGGAGCAGAAGGAGATCGACGAGGAGCTGGTGAAGGCCCGCGCGATCTTCGAGCTGGCCGGCGCGCTCGACAAGGAACTCGAGCAGATCGGCGGCGCGCGGCTGCTCGCCGAGCTGGAGCTGCCGCTGCTGGAGGTCATCACCGAGCTGGAGATCGCCGGCGTCGCCGTCGACCTCGAGCAGCTGACCACGCTCGAAGCGCACTACCTCTCGCGCGTCACGCAGGCCGCCGAGGCGGCGTACGAGGTGATCGGCAAGCAGATCAACCTCGGCTCGCCGAAGCAGCTGCAGGTCGTGCTGTTCGACGAGCTCGGCATGCCGAAGACCAAGCGCACGAAGACCGGTTACACCACCGACGCCGAGGCGCTGCAGGGCCTGTTCGAGAAGACCGAGCACCCGTTCCTGCAGCACATGCTGGAGCACCGGGACGCGACGAAGCTGCGCACCACCGTCGAGGGCCTGATCAAGTCCGTCGCCGACGACGGGCGGATCCACACCACGCTGCTGCAGACGATCGCGGCCACCGGGCGGCTGTCGTCGACCGAGCCGAACCTGCAGAACATCCCGGTCCGCACCGAAGAAGGCCGCCGCATCCGCGACGCGTTCGTCGTCGGCGCGGGCTTCACCGAGCTGATGACCGCCGACTACAGCCAGATCGAAATGCGGATCATGGCCCACCTCTCGCAGGACGAGGGGCTGATCGAGGCGTTCAACTCCGGCGAGGACCTGCACACGTTCGTCGCGTCGCGGGCGTTCTCGATGCCGCCGGAGGAGATCACGCCGGAGCTGCGCTACCGCGTCAAGGCGATGTCGTACGGGCTCGCGTACGGGTTGTCGGCGTACGGGCTTTCGCAGCAGCTGCGGATTTCCACCGAGGACGCGAAGTCCCAGATGGAGGCGTACTTCGCCCGCTTCGGCGGCGTACGGGACTACCTCCACTCCGTCGTCGGCGAAGCGGCGAAGTGCGGGTACACGGAGACGATCTTCGGCCGCCGCCGCTACCTGCCGGACCTCAACAGCGACAACCGCCAGCGCCGCGAGATGGCCGAGCGGATGGCGCTGAACGCCCCGATCCAGGGCAGTGCGGCGGACATCATCAAGGTGGCGATGCTGAACGTCCACCGCGCGCTCGTCGAGGCGAAGCTGAAGAGCCGGATCCTGCTGCAGGTGCACGACGAACTCGTGCTCGAGGTCGCCGAGGGCGAGCGCGAGCAGCTGGAGAAGCTCGTGCGCGACGGCATGGGCTCGGCCTACGAGCTGGCGGTGCCGCTGGAGGTCTCGGTCGGCTACGGGCGGTCCTGGAACGAAGCCGCGCACTGAGACATCCGGGGCTTCGCCCCGGGCCGGGGGCTCCGCCACCCGGACCCCCTCAAGCAGGTCACGCTCCGCCACGGCCCGGATCACCGGGTCGTGGCGCGGGTGTACTCGGGCGGCCGTCGTCGGGTGCCGGTCACCGGGGCGAAGCTGTCGTTCATGGCCAGTGACTTCCAGCGACGCAAGATCTCCGGCGTATTCGGCGCGATGGACGCCGACGCCGACAGCTACCTGACCGAGACCGACTTCCGCGCGCTCACGGCGAGATGGCTCGACGTGAGAGGCACCGACGCGAGCACGCCCGAAGGAGAGAAGCTCGCCGCGATCATGATGGGCTGGTGGGCGACGCTGCTCGACGCGTCCGACCGCGACCGCGACGGCAAGGTGACCCTCGACGAGGTCCTCGCCGTCGTCGACGAGCTGCCGAAGATGCCGGGCGCGGTCACCGGCACGGCGGCGGCGATGTTCGAAGCGGTCGACGAAAACGGCGACGGCGCGATCTCGGCGGCCGAGTACCGGCGCATGATCGAGGCGTGGGGCGGCACTCCCGCCGACGAGGTGTTCGCGCTCCTGGACACCGATGGCGACGGCCGCCTGTCCCGCGACGAGTTCACCGGTCACTGGTACGAGTTCTGGGCCGGCGACGACCCCGCGGCGGCCGGCAGCTGGGTGTTCGGCCGCGTCTAGCTGCGCACGGTTTTTCCGACGTCTCTGACGGAAATACTCACCCGCACACAACACCGTTCGGCGTTCCTACCAACGGAGGACTCCGTTCGGGTGAGCCATTACCGCTGGGTAGGGAGGTCGGCGCCCACCCGGGAGCGATCACGGCGTAGGGTCCGCCGAATGGGGTTCGAGCGTGAGCGACGACGCTGGCGGGTCCGGCTGCACGACGAACTCGGCCGGGTGTGCGGTGCGGGCACGGTGCTGGACGAATACCACGTCCTCACGAGCGCGCACGTCGTCGAAACCGCCGGGGGGCCGCGGTCCGCGTTGAGCGTCGACTTCGTCGGCCTGGCCGAGGCATTGCCCGGCTCGGCCACCGTCGTCGAAGGCTGCTGGGTGCCCTCCGACGGCGGCGGCCGCGGCGATCTCGCCGTGCTGCGCCTCGACCGCCCCGAGTCCCGCGTCTTCCGCGCGCCGCTGCACCGCATGCCGCTGGGCGAGCACCAGCTCGTCCGCGCCTTCGGTTTCCCGCCGGGCTCGGTCGGCCGCTGGACCCACGCCCGGCTCGGCGGCCCCGAACAGCCCGGCGGTCCCGGCGGCGAGTGGGTGCGGCTGTTCCGCACGGCCGAAGCCGAACCGCTCGGCCCGGGCTTCGGCGGCACCGCGGTGCTCGACGAGGCGACCGGGCACGTCGTCGGCGTCGTCGTCGGCAAGGACACCGGCACGTGGATGATCCCGGTCGAGACCATGCTCGGGCACCTGCCGCAGCTGAGCATCTGGACCTCGGGCAGCCCGGCCGTCGACGCCAGTTTTTCGCGCCCGGTGGGCGAAGCCGTCGACGTGTCGTTCGTGCAGAGCGTCGTGGACTGGTTCGCCAAGGCCGAGCCCGGCACGGTCTGGGTGGTCGACACCGGCGAGGCCGGTTCGCCGGTGGCCGCGGCGCTGCGGTTCGGGATCGTGCTCGCCGACCGCGAACGCTCCCTGGGCGTGCCCGGCCTGCCGCCGGCGCTCGGGCAGGTGCCGCCGGCGGGCAGCGTCGACCTCGCCGTCGACGCGACCGGCCGCACCGCCGACGCCGTCCGCCACCGCATCGCCGACCGCCTCACGACCGGGGTCGCGGGCCGCACGTTGGTCGTCGACGCGATCGACGACTCGGCCGAACCCGACCGGCTCGTCGGCGAGGTACTGGCGCCGCTCGCGGGTCGCGCGGCCGAGCTCGGCATCCGCCTGCTGCTCGGTTTCCGGGAGGAGTCCTCGCCGGGGGTCGCGGCGATCCGCGCGGGCACGCTCGGCGCCCGGCCGGCACCGGATGACCTCGCGGGCCGGCTCGACGTACTGACGCAGTCGGTGGAGGAGCTGGCCGAGATCGAGGCGTACCAGCTGAGGGTGGCGACGCGGTTCACCGGCGTCGCGATGCTGCCGGCCCGCGCCCAGCGGCTGCGCGCGGCGCTGAAGCAGCTGCGCTCGGCCGAGGTCGACGGCGACGCGGAGTGGGTGGAGAAGCACATCGACGGCCACGAGCACGCGGTGGCCCCGGCGGTCGAGGACGGCCGCCGCCAGCGGGCGGTCCTCGACGGGTTGGTGGCTCGCCGCGAGGAGCTCCGGGCTCGTTTGGCGGCGGACAACGAGCTGGCGCGCGAACACGGGCTCGACGGTGACCCGGAGCTGGAGCAGGCGTACGTGCCGGCGAAGAGGCTGCTGATCGACGGCCCGTGCGAGCTGACGGCCGCGGCGACGGCGGTCGACACCTACGCGGCGGCGGTCCGCGCACGGCTGGAAGACCGCCCCTGAGCGGGACTTGAGCGCCGAAAACTGTCGGTGCCGGCCGGTAGAGTGGAAGACGGGGGGGCGCCCCCGCGGGCTGGAGTCGGTAGCCGCCTCTGGCCTGCCCTGCGGTCTGCCGGTGTTGGGGCGCGACTGCCGTTGCGAGCCGGTGCGATCTACCGGTGTTGGGGAGCGTCCGCTGTCGCGAAGCCGGCGCGGCCTACCGGTGCTGCGGAGCGCCCGTCGCCCCGAAGCCGGTGCCGCCTGTCGGCGGTGGAGTGCGCCGACCACCCCGAAGCCCGATTGTGACTACGGACGGTGGTACCGCGTCAAGGCGGGAAAGCGTGCCTTGACCCGGCACCACCGTCCGTGTTCTGGCTTCGGATCGGGGTGGGGGGAGGGGTCTGGGTGGGGGAGTGTCTGGGCGGGCGAGCCCCGGCTACCTGCGGCCCAAGCCGCGGATCAGCACCATCACCGCTTCTCGCACCTCGTCTCGCGTTCGCTGTGGCCCGAACACCTGCCAGTCCAACGCCACCACCAGCATCGTCCCGAACAGCCCCGCCGCCGCCGTCGGGATCTGCACCCCCTCCGGCAGCCGCCCCGCCGCGTCCAATCGCGACAACTGCTCCTTCACGATCGAGATGATCTCCTCGCGCAGCAGGGAAAGCGTTCCGTGCCACTGGCCCGGTGTCCGCCACAGCTCGCTCACCAGGATCTGCGAGAACCCCGGGTAGGCCGCGATGAACTCCAGCGTCGTGTCGACCTGAGCCTCGATCACGTCCAGCGGGTCCGCCTCGGACACCGCAAGCCGCAGGCGCGAGGCCAGCATGTCCACCCCGTACCTCAGGAGCCCGTCGACCAGGCCGTCCTTCGAGCCGAAGTTGTAGTACACCGTGCCCTTCGCGACGCCCGCCTCGGCCGCGATGTCGTCGACCGTCAGCCCGACCAGGCCCCGGCTCTTCGAGAGCCGCAACGTGGCCTCGAAGAGCTTCTGCTTCGTCCCGCCGCTCACAGGCTCAGCTCGGGCTTGAGCGCGGACACCGTCCAAACGCGACGTTTGCGCGCCGCCAGTGTCGACACCAGGATCCCGCCCGCCAGGTAGGCCAGCAGCACCCCGATGTCACCCAGGATCTGCACCGTGGCCCCGCTGTAGAACAGGTGGCGGAAGCCGTCGATCGCGTAGCCCATCGGCAGCACCACGTGCAGCGGGTACAGCGCGTCCGGGATCGTCTGCCACGGGAACGTGCCGCCCGCGCTGACCAGCTGCAGCACCAGCAGCACCAGGCCGAGGAACTTGCCGACCGCGCCGAAGAACGCGTTGAGCGCGTGCACCACCGACGTGAACGTCAGCGACACCAGCACCGCGAACCCGATCGCGCCCAGCGGGTGCGCGATGTGGATGCCGACCAGCCACGTCACCGCGCCGAACAGCACGATCACCTGCGCGACGCCCAGCAGCGCCGAGGACAGCCAGCCGCCGACCGCGACCCGGAACGGTGCCGCGCCCGCGGTCAGCGCCCGCGTCGAAAGCGGCCGCAGGATCAGGAACAGCACGAACGCGCCGATCCACGTGGCCAGCGAGATGAAGAACGGCGCGAGCCCGGCGCCGTACGTCCCCGCCGACGCCTCGCCGTTGGCGTTCACCGCCACCGGGTCCGCGATCGTGTTGGCCGTCGCGTTGCGGGTCGGGTCGTCCGGGTTCGGGATCTCCTTGAGGCCGGCCGAAAGCCCGTCGCGCAGCTTCACCGCGCCGTCCGCGAGCTGGTTCGTTCCGTTCACTGCTGTCTTCTCGCCGTCGCTGAGCTGCGAAGCGCCGTCACGCAGCTGGTTCGCGCCGTCGGACGCCTGCGCGATGCCGCTGGTCAGCTGCGGCGACGCGGCGGCGAGCTTGGCCGCGCCGTCGGACACCTGCCGGGCGCCGTCGGCCAGCTTCGCGAGGTCGCCGTTGGCCTGCTGGATCTTGCCGTTCGCCTGGTCGACGGGGGAGCGCAGCTGGTCGGCCCGCGCGACGATCGCCTGGACCTGCGTCTCCGGCACGCCGGCGTTGCGCAGGTCCGTGACGAGCTGGGTGCGGTAGGAGTCGAGCTTGCCCTGGATGTCCGACGACGCCGTCGCGGCCAGCGACGCCGCGTCGGCCACCTTCTGGTCCCCGGCGGCCACCTGCGACGCGCCGTCGGCCAGCTTCTGCGTCTGGGACGGCAGGGAAGCGGTGCTGCTCTTCAGCGTGCCCAGGCCGGTGGCCAGCGTCGACGAGCCGTCCGCGAGCTTCGCGGCGCCGTCGGCCAGCTGCTGCTGACCGGACTTCAGCTGCGTGGCGCCGTCGGCGAGCTGCGCCGCGCCGGTCGAGGCCTCCTGGATCTTGGCGTAGATCGTGGAGAAGCCGACGAGGAACCGGTCCGCGGCCTCGCTGCCGACCTTCTCCGCGATCGTCTTGCGCACCTGCTCGGCGACCTGCTTGGCGATGGTGCCCGACAGGTAGTTGTTGGCGTCGTTGGTGGTCAGCGTGATCGTCGCCTGCTGCGGCTGGAAGTTGCCGACCGACAGCAGCGCCGCGGAGAAGCCGCTGGGGATGCCGAT
Source organism: Amycolatopsis sp. NPDC049691 (assembly GCF_040675005.1). NCBI lineage: Bacteria > Bacillati > Actinomycetota > Actinomycetes > Pseudonocardiales > Pseudonocardiaceae > Amycolatopsis > Amycolatopsis sp. NPDC049691. The sequence continues at coordinate 433,114 of NZ_JBFANX010000004.1, read as the reverse complement.
GGCGAAGGAGTACTTGTCGTTGCGGACGCCTTCGCGCGCCTCCTGTTCGGACACCTCGTGCCACTGGAAGGTGCCGGACTTGACCAGCTCGTCGGTCACCTCGCGGCCGACGTTGCGCTGCTGGCCGCTCGAGTCCTTCGCCCCGGTGTCGCTGGTGAAGACGGCGGCCGGCAGCTTGTCGAGCCGGCCGTAGGGGTCGTAGTTCGCGTAGAGGTAGAAGGACGCGTAGAGCAGTGGCACCAGCACGAGCGCGACCAGCGCGAGCTTCGGCATCGTGCCGGCGGACAGGCGGCGCAGCTCGTTGCGCGCGATGCGGAAGGCGTTCATTCGGAGACCTCGTCAGTGCTCTCGGGGAGCTCTTCGGTGGGGGCGGGTTCGGGGGAGTGGTGCTGCGGCTCGGGCTGCTCGGCGGCACCCAGGAGCGCGGGGGTGAACGGCAGCGCGGACAGCGGCGTCGTCGCGGTCAGGACGACGACGGCCAGCCCGCGCCCGGCCTGCTCGCGCGCGAGGTCCGCCCAGCTGCCGACGTCGCTGGTGTGCCGGTCCGGCGTGTCGAGGACGAGCAGCCGGACGCCCTTGCGCTCGGCGGCCAGCTCCGTGAGCAGCCGGGTGCGCAGGGTGGGGGCGAGGTTCTCGAACCGCGTGCCGGCGAACGGCGCGGCGTCGTGCGCGGCGAGCCAGGCGGCGACGTCTTCCTTGCCGGCCGGGCGGTGGGCCAGCGCGAGCTCCTCGCCGACGACCACGCGCAGGGGCAGCGCGTCGTCGGGCTCGCTGACGCCGGGGGCGTCGACGACCGCGACGAGCTCGGGCAGGCCGGCGTCGGTGCCTTCGGCATGCACGGTGCCGGTGGTCGGCTTCAGCCGCCCGGCCAGCGCGAGGCCGAACGCGGTGACGCCGACGCCGGGCTCGCCGTGCACGATCGCCAGGTCGCCCTCGCCGACGGTCAGCGAGGTGGGCGGTAACAAGGTGCCGTGGTGCCCTTCGAGGGACACGCGATCGGCTCGGACCTGCACAGGGACTCCAGCGTTTTGAACTGACCGGTCAGTTCAAAAGCTAGTCCTCCGCGAGGTGGGCGGCAAGATCACCGGACGCACGTCACACCCGTGGGTGACTCACCGCAGCGCCGACGCCGGCCGGATCTCCCAGCTCGTCCACAGTGGGCGATAACCTTGCCGGTGCCAGAAGACCGACGACAGCGGGTTGGTCGGGTTGTAGTAGAGGTACGTCCGGGTGGCGCCGCCCCGGTGCAGCTCGCGGTGCACGTGGGCCATCAGCGCCCGCCCGAACCCGCTGCCGCGGTCGCCGGGCGCGGTCACGACGTTGTTCACGTAGCCCCAGCGGCCCGGCGGGAGCAGTTCGGCGGCCTCGTTCCCCGGCGCCGAATCCACCCACGCGCAGTGCGCGAGCGCGCGGGCTTCGCCGTCCTCTTCGGCCAGCCAGACGGGCGGTTCGGCCTCGGCGAGGGCCGCGCGCAGGCCGGGGCCGAGCAGCTCGGCGGTGTTGGGCCGGCGGGGCGAGGCGACGAGGCCGGTGTAGTCGAAGGTCGCCTCGGCGAGCGCCACCGCGGCGGCGTAGTCGGCCGGCCCGGCGCGGCGGACGGTGACCGCCGGGTCCGCTTCGGGCGGGGGAGCGGTCCGCACGCCGACCGCCGACAGCGGGACCAGGCCGTGGTCGAGGAAGGCGCGGATGGCCTCGGCGTCCCGGCTGGGCCAGAGCACGACGCACGCCGAATCGTCGTCCGTCGGCTCCGCCTCCAGCCGGCCCTTGAGCGCGCGCAGCAGCAGGTCGGCGCCTTCCGTGCCGGCATCGCCGAAGTACGGGAACAGCTGCCACGTGTCGGCGGCCGACCACAGCATCGGGACGTCGCCGGGGCCGAACCGGTGCCGCTGCAGGACCCCGGTGACCTGCGTACCCGCCGCCGTCGCCGCGTCCAGGCGTTCGCCGTCGGCGGGCGGCGCGGCGGGCGGCAGCAGTGCGTCGACCGCCGCGAAGCGCGCGCGGTGGGCGGCGAGCAACGGCTCGGCGATGTCCATGGGGCCCCCTGGTGCGTCGGTCAGGACCAGGCGGGTCGCCGGATCCACATCGTCCACAGTGGACGATAGCCCTGCCGGTGCCAGAACACCGGCGAGAGCGGGTTCGCCGGGTGGTAGAAGAGGAACGTACCGCGCGCGTCCGGCCGCAGCAGCTCGCGGTGGGCCGTCGCCATCAGCGCCCGGCCCACGCCGCCGCCGCGCGCCTCGGGCGCGACCGACAGCGTGTCGACGTACCCCCAGCGGCCCGGCTGGAGCCGCCCGTGGATGCTGTCGCCCGGCGCGGGCGAGGCCAGCGCGCACGCGGCCATGCCGACCGGCACGCCGTCGTCCTCGGCGAGCCAGACCAGCCCGCTGAAGCGCAGCGAGCGGACGACCTCCGCGCGCAGCAGCGCCCGCGCGCCCGGCCGGTCCCGGGCGGTGCCGACCAGCGACGTGTAGCGCCACTCCGCCAGGCGCAGTTCGGTCAGCGCCTCGACGTCGCCGTCGTCCGCGCGGCGGACGGTGACCCGCGCCGGCCCCGCCTCGGCCGGTGGTCCGGGCTTGCGCACCGCCAGGTGCGTCATCGGCGCGAAGCCGTGGGCGAGCAGGACCGCGGACGCTTCGGCGTCGCGGCTCGGCCAGGCCACCGTGCAGCCCGAGTCCGGCTCCTGGCGCGTCCCGCGCAACCGGTCGCGCCACGCGCCGAGCAGCGCGGCCAGGCCCGCCGCGCCGCTGTCGCCCGGCACCGCCGTCAGGTCCCGGATCTCCAGGGGGCCCCACAGCGCGGGCCACGACCCCGGCGCGTGCACGACGTGCGTGAGCAGGCCGCCCGCGCGGAGGCTGCCGGTGGCTACCACCAGCGGCTCGCTCGCCGCGGGCGGGGCCGCGATCGGCGGCAGGAGCGGGTCGAGCGCGGCGAACCGCGCGTTCTGCTGGGCTTCGAGCGGGTTCACGAGCGGTGCGTGCGGAAGATCGCGGTGCCAGGGAAGAGCCGGCCGCGCAGCGGGCTCCACTGGCCCCAGACCCGCGTGTGCCCCGCCGGCCACTCGGGCTCGACCAGGTCGGTCAGGGTGAACCCGGCCGCGGCCAGCGCGCGCACGTAGTCGCCGAGGGTGTGGTGGTACTCGACGTAGGTGGCGGTGCCTTCGTCGTCGACCTCGACGTACGGCGTGCGGTCGAAGTACGGCTGGGTGACGGTGAGCCCCTGCGGGCCCGGGTCGTCCGGGAAGATCCACCGTATCGGGTGGGTCACCGAGAACACCCACGGCGCGCCCGGCCGCAGCACCCGGTGCACCTCGGCGAACACGGCGTCCACCGAGGCCACGAACGGGATCGCGCCGAACGCCGAGCAGGCCGCGTCGAAGCTGCCGGACGCCAGCGGCAGGTACTCGGCGTTGGCCTGCACCAGCGGGACGTCGAGCCCGGTGCGGGCGTTGCCGTCGCGGGCGTGGCGCAGCATGCCGGCGGACAGGTCGGTCGCCACGGCGTGGGCGCCCTCGGCCGTCAGCCAGCGCGCGCAGGCGGCCTGCCCGCACCCGACCTCCAGCACGCGCTTCCCGCGGACGTCGCCGAGCAGCCGCGCGTCCGCCTCGCGCACGCCCTCCGGGCACCAGACGAAGTCGGCGTCGCCGAGGAACCCGCCGTGCTCGGCCTGGTAGTCGTCGGCGTCGGCGTCCCACCAGGCGAGGTTCGCGGCGGCCGCTTCGGCGCCCCCGACCTCGCGGTAGGCGACGGCCGCGGTGCCCAGCCGGTGCTCGGCCGCGTCGTGGCGCCCCGGCGCGGGCGGCTCCTCCGGTGGCATGATGGTGGTCTCCGGTCCGCTGCGTGTTTGCTTCCGCGAGGACCTTAGCGATCGAGGGGGACCCTGATTGTGCCCCCTAGCGGCCGCCGCGTACGATAAGTGTTAGCGCAGTGGGTTCGCGCTGCCTTCCGCTCAGCTTCTGGTTGGGACTCGGGTCGCGCACCGTATGCGGGGTCATGCCGCGGTCGTTCACTGGTGGACGTTTGCTCGCAGGGTCGTCGTATGCCGCCCATCGCGTCGACAACTGTCAACCCTCGATTCCCATCCACCGGAGCAACCCGCCTAATGACCACCGACACCGCCACCGCCCCGACCGCCCCCACCGGGCCCCAGCAGGTCGCCATCAACGACATCGGGTCGGAGGAAGACTTCCTCGCGGCGATCGACAAGACGATCAAGTACTTCAACGATGGCGACATCGTCGAGGGCACCATCGTCAAGGTCGACCGCGACGAGGTCCTGCTCGACATCGGCTACAAGACCGAGGGTGTCATCCCCTCGCGTGAGCTCTCCATCAAGCACGATGTCGACCCGGCTGAGGTTGTCACCGTCGGCGATGAGGTCGAAGCCCTCGTTCTCCAGAAGGAGGACAAGGAAGGCCGTCTGATCCTGTCCAAGAAGCGCGCGCAGTACGAGCGCGCCTGGGGCACGATCGAGGAGCTCAAGGAGAAGGACGAGCCCGTCAAGGGCACCGTCATCGAGGTCGTCAAGGGCGGCCTCATCCTGGACATCGGCCTGCGCGGCTTCCTCCCCGCGTCCCTGGTCGAGATGCGCCGCGTCCGCGACCTGCAGCCGTACGTCGGCCGCGAGCTCGAGGCGAAGATCATCGAGCTGGACAAGAACCGCAACAACGTGGTCCTGTCCCGCCGCGCCTACCTGGAGCAGACCCAGTCCGAGGTGCGCAGCGAGTTCCTCAACGCGCTCGCCAAGGGCCAGGTCCGCAAGGGCGTCGTGTCGTCCATCGTCAACTTCGGTGCCTTCGTGGACCTGGGTGGCGTCGACGGCCTGGTGCACGTCTCCGAGCTGTCCTGGAAGCACATCGACCACCCGTCCGAGGTCGTCGAGGTCGGCCAGGAGGTCACGGTCGAGGTCCTGGACGTCGACATGGACCGCGAGCGCGTCTCGCTGTCGCTGAAGGCGACCCAGGAAGACCCGTGGCGCCAGTTCGCCCGCACCCACGCGATCGGCCAGATCGTGCCGGGCAAGGTCACCAAGCTGGTTCCGTTCGGTGCGTTCGTGCGCGTCGAAGAGGGCATCGAGGGCCTGGTCCACATCTCCGAGCTGGCCGAGCGCCACGTGGAGATCCCGGAGCAGGTCGTCCAGGTCAACGGCGACGTCATGGTCAAGGTCATCGACATCGACCTCGAGCGCCGTCGCATCTCGCTGTCGCTGAAGCAGGCGAACGAGGGTGTCACGCCGGACACCGAGTTCGACCCGACCCAGTACGGCATGGCCGCCGAGTACGACGCCGAGGGCAACTACATCTACCCCGAAGGCTTCGACCCGGACACCCAGGAGTGGCAGGAAGGCTTCGACAAGCAGCGTGAGGAGTGGGAGCGCCAGTACGCCGAGGCGCACACTCGTTACGAGGCCCACATGAAGCAGGTCCAGAAGGCCGTCGAGGCCGACGCGGAGGCCGCGGCCGACGCGGCGACCGGCGTCGAGGGTGGCTCGGAGAGCTACACCTCGGGCTCGACCTCGACCGACACGAAGAGCAGCGGCGGCACCCTCGCCTCCGACGAGCAGCTCGCGGCGCTCCGCGAGAAGCTCTCCGGCGGTGCGTGAGCACTAGCGCTCTGAGCTGACGAACGAACCCCCGGTCCACTTCGGACCGGGGGTTCTTTCGTGTTCGGGGGATCAGCGGTTGCGCAGGTCCAGGCCGGTCATCATCGCGGTGACCCCACGGCGGTACATCTCTTCGTTCGCCTCGTCGGTCGGCGGGATGAACCAGTCCGGCAGCGGGGTCCGCGACGCCAGCATCAGCTCCGCCCCGACCAGGCCGTGCATCGCCGTCCACAGCTGGTACGCCGCGGCGCGGGCGTCGGCGCCCGGTGGGCAGACCCGCTCGACCCGGGCGATGAACAACGTGAACGTCGTCCGCAGGACCGCCGACCGCAGCGCCGGGTCCGGGTCGAACCCCGGCACCGGGCGCTCGAACATCAGCGCGTAGCGGACGGGGCTTTCGAGAGCGAACAGCCGGTACTCCAGCGCGAGGTGCAGCAGGTCCGCGACACCGTCCGGGCTCGACGGCGGCAGCCCCTCCAGCAGCTCCCGCAACGAGTCGAACGTGCGTTCGTACAGCGCGTCGAGCAGGCCCGCGCGGCCGCCGAAGCGGGCGTACACCGAGAGCGTCGACGCGCCGGCCGCTTCGGCCACCCCGCGCACCGACAGCCCCGAGACGCCGCGGTCGAACAGCACCGACAGCGCCGCGTCCAGGAAGCGTTCGCGGGTGCCCTGCTCGGCGGGGCGCATCGACAGGTGCCTGGTGGCCACGGCGCACCCCCTTCGCCCACGACGACGTCCGGGTGACCCACCCGCAGCAGAAGATACGATATCCGGACCGTCTTGGGAACAAGCCTCATGTCCGGATGTGCGGGGTTCCCGTCCGGCGGACGCATGTCCGAGCACGGCGCACCCGGGCATCGTCGACGTCATGAACGTTCCCGACAGCGCCCTCGCGCGAGAAGCCGCCGAGTACGTCCGCGACACGGCCGGCCCGCTCCTGTACGACCACTCGTCCCGCGTCTACCTCTTCGGCGCCCTCCAAGGCCGGCGCCGGGGCATCGCCTTCGACGCCGAACTGCTCTACGTCGCGGCGCTGTTCCACGACCTCGGGCTCGTCGAAGGCCACCGCACCGACCGGCGCTTCGAACTCGACGGCGCCGACGAGGCCCGGCGGTTCCTGCTGGACCACGACGTCGACGCCGAACGCGCCCGGATCGCCTGGACGGCCATCGCGCTGCACACCACCCCGGGCATCCCCGAGCACATGGAACCCGAGGTCGCACTGGTGACGGCGGGAGTCGAGTACGACGTCCTGGGCATCGGCTACGACGACCTGTCCGAGCAGGAGCGGGCGGCGGTCGTGGCCGCGCACCCGCGGCCGGACTTCAAGCGGCGCATCCTCGCCGCGTTCACCGAAGGCATCCGTGACCGGCCCGACACGACGTTCGGGAACGTCAAAGCCGACGTCCTGGCCCGGTTCGTGCCAGGCTTCACGCGCACGGACTTCGTGACCACCATCGAGGAATCACCCTGGGAGGACTGACCGCATGGAGCACCCCGAGCCCGGCACGGTGGTCGTCACCGCGAGCGGCGACGGCACCTACACGCAGCAGGTGACGACGGCGACGCACGAGCTGCTGGTCGACGAGCCGGTCGCGGTCGGGGGCGCGGACGCCGGGCCGAACCCGTACGAGCTGCTGCTGGCGTCGCTGGGTTCGTGCACGGCGATCACGCTCCGGATGTACGCGAACCGCAAGGGCATCCCGCTGACCCGCGCGACGATCCGCCTGCGCCACGACCGCATCCACGCGGAGGACTGCGCGAAGTGCGAAACGGAGCGCGGCATGCTGAGCCGGATCACACGCGAGATCACCCTCGAGGGCGACCTGGACGACGACCAGCGCGCGAAGCTGATGGCGATCGCGGACAAGTGCCCGGTCCACCGGACGCTGTCGTCGGAGATCGCGATCGAGACCCAGGAGGTCACCGGCTGAACACAGGCCGGCTCGAGGTGGGTTGCCGGCGGGGCGGCGCTGGCGACCCGGCCGAGCGGTGCCGGCGAGTCGGCGCTGCGGCAGCCGAGCGGGCGCAAACGTTCGCGGGCCGCCTGGAGTCCCTTTGCCGGCCAGGTGGCCTCCGGCGCGGCGGCAGCGAGCCGGCCGCAGAACTGCGGAGCCCGTCGAGTCGTGCCCAGCCGGCAGCTATGCCGCTCGAGCCGTCGCCGGGCGCACCGTTGCCGTGCCCACCGCCGGTACCCAAATGCGCTCGAGAGCCGCCGCGCGGGCCTTGCGGCGCAACCCCGCGAAGCTGTGCTTCGCCGGGACCAGCAGGGTGCTCAGCCACGTTCGGCGGTAGTCCGCCAGCGCCTCGGCCACGGGGCGGTGAAGTACGCAGTGCACCAAGCCCGGCGTGCCGAGCCGGTGCCTCCCGACGTGCTTGCTGTCCGCCATTGTTCCTCCGTGTGGGCGACCCTGTCGCGCGCACGGTACGCAATCGCGCCGGTGGACGTGGGTAAGCAACACGGCGTGTCCGGATATCGGTTGAGTCACGCGTCACGTTCGCCTTGCGGCTCACCCGTCCGTGTGCCTCAGGAGGGTCCGGCCGGGCCGCCGCAGGTCACCGTGCCGAACGGGATCCACGTCCGCTCCACCGTGTACAGCTTCGCGGACGGCGTGTGCCGGAGCCAGGCCTGCACCCGGTACACCCCGGACACGCAGGGCGTCGGCGGCGCGGGCGACGCCGTCACCACGCCGGGCACCGCCATCGCGAGTCCGCCCGCGCACAGCACGGCCGCCACCGGCCTGCCGATCTTCGTCATCCTCATGGCTCCCCCTTCATGACACCGGCATCGGAAATCGATTACCCGTGTTACGGGTCCACCGCCGCTGTCACACGAATGGGCGCACGGACGGCCCACCCGAGACGCCTGACTAGGGTGATCGGCATGTTGCGTGTGGGGTTGACCGGTGGCATCGGGGCAGGCAAGTCGACCGTGGCGAACCGGCTCGCCGAGCACGGCGCCGTGCTGATCGACTCCGACCGGATCGCCCGCGAGGTGGTCGCGCCCGGCACCGAGGGGCTCGCCCGGCTCGCCGAGGAGTTCGGCGAGGAGATCCTCGCCGCGGACGGCTCGCTCGACCGGCCCGCCCTCGCCGCCAAGGCGTTCGCCGACGACGAGTCGCGCCGCCGGCTGAACGCGATCGTGCACCCGCTGGTCGGCGCCCGCACCGGCGAGCTGATGGCCGCCGCCGCGCCGGACGCCGTCATCGTCCACGACATCCCGCTCCTGGTCGAAAACGGCCTCGCCGCGGCGTACCACCTGGTCGTGGTCGTCGACGCACCCGTCGAGGTCCGGGTCCGGCGGCTGGTGACGGCACGCGGCATGGCCGAGGACGACGCGCGGGCCCGGATCCGCGCCCAGGCGAGCGACGAGCAGCGCCGCGCCGTCGCCGACGTCTGGCTGGACAACGGTGGTCCGGAAGACGCCGTGCTCCTCGACGTCGACGCGCTGTGGGCCGACCGGCTGGTGCCGTTCGAGGCGAACGTCCGGCTCCGCAAGCCTCGCCCGCCGGTCTCCCCGAAGATCGCCGAGTACGACCTCACCTGGCCCGCGCAGGGCGAACGGGTGCTCGCCCGGGTCCGCGCCGCGGCGGGGGAGCTGGCGCGCCGTGCCGACCACATCGGCTCGACCGCCGTACCCGGCCTGCCCGCCAAGGACGTCCTCGACCTGCAGCTCACGGTGTCCACTTTGGACGACGCCGACACGCTGGCGGAACTGCTGTCCGACGCGGGGTTCCCGCGGCTGGACGGCGACTGGTGCGACGACGCCCAGGACGGCACCGGGACGTGGCCGAAGCGCCTGCATGTCGGCGCCGACCCGAAGCGCGCGGTGAACCTGCACGTCCGGTCCGAGGAGACGCCCGCCTGGCGGCTCGCGCTGCTCTTCCGCGACTACCTGCGCGCGAACCCGGCCGAGCGCGACGACTACCGCGACGTCAAGCTTCGCCTCGCCGATGCGCACGCCGAGGACGGCAACGTCGCCGCCTACGCCGACGAGAAGCAGGAGTTCGTCAACGGTGTCTTCGCCCGCGCGGAGAAGTGGGCCGCGACCACCGGCTGGACACCCTAGGAGCCGAGCAGCCCGCGTTCGAAGGCGACCGCCACCGCGGCCGCGCGGTCGTTGACGCCGAGCTTCGCGTAGACGTGGATTAGGTGCGTCTTGACCGTCGCCTCGCTGATGAACAGCTTCTTCGCCGCTTCCTTGTTCGTCGAGCCGCGGGCCACCAGGGTGAGCACCTCGAGTTCGCGCTGCGACAGCGGTTCCCGCGCCGGCTCGCGCATCCGGCCCAGCAGCCGGCTCGCGACGGCGGGGGAGAGCACCGCCTCGCCGCGGGCGGCGGCCTCGACCGCGCGGAACAGGTCCTCGCGCGGGGCGTCCTTCAACAGGTAGCCCGTCGCGCCCGCCTCGACGGCGGGCAGGACGTCGGAGTCCGTGTCGTACGTCGTGAGCACGAGGACCCGCGCCGGGTTGCCCAGCCGGGCCAGCTCGGTGATCGCCGCGACGCCGTCGGTGCCCGGCATCCGCAGGTCCATCAGCACGACGTCGGGGCGCAACCGCTCGGCCAGCACGACGGCTTCGGCGCCGTTCGCGGCCTCGCCGACGACCTCGAAGCCGCGGTGGGTGAAGATGCCGCGCAGGCCGTCGCGGACGACGGGGTGGTCGTCGGCGATGAGCACGGTGATCGTCATGCGGAAGCCTCCGGCGGGGCGGGGACGGCGGGCAGGACGGCCGAGATCGCGGTGCCGCCGCCGGGTTCGGACTCCACGTGCAGCGTACCGGCGAGCCGCTGGACCCGGCGCCGCATCCCGGGCAGCCCGAACCCGGGGCCGGGTCCGGGGACGAACCCCGCGCCGTCGTCGCGGACGTCCAGGGTCACTTCGTCGTCCATGTAGGACAAGGTGAGGCCGACCCGGGCCGCCGCGGCGTGCTTGTCCACATTGGACAGAGCTTCCTGGGTGACGCGCAGGACGGTCGACTCGATTTCCGGGTGCAGCGGCCGCGGGACGCCGGTGGTGGTGACCGCGGCGGGCACGCCGGTCCGCGCGCTCCACCGCGCCGCGACCCCGCCGAGCGCCTCGGGCAGCGTCGCGGAGTCCAGGTGCTCGGGGTGCAGGGCGTGCACCGAACGCCGGGCGGCGGTGAGGTTCTCCCGGGCGAGCGCGGTCGCGGAGTCCAGGTGGCGCTGCCATTCCGCCGGCTCGTCCTTGGCCAGTGCGGCGGCTTCGAGCTGCGTGATGATGCCGGTGAAACCCTGCGCCAGGGTGTCGTGGATCTCCTGCGCCAGCCGCTGCCGCTCGTCGAGGATCCCCGCTTCGCGGGCCTGGCTGAGCAGCTGCCGTTGCAGGCCTTCGTTTTCCGCCTGGGCCGCGGCCAGCTCGTCGAGCATCCGCCGGCGTTCCTCGTTCTGGCGGGCGACCGCCGCCGACAGCAGCCCGCCGCCCCCGATGGCCGCGGTCTGCACGACGATGATCGTGATCCAGACGCCCGGCCGCTCCCGCAGGGCGTGCACGGGACCGCCGTTGCCGAGCGTGTTGATCAGCAGCGAGGTCACCGCCAGTGCGGTGAAGGCGAGCCACGTGGGCCGCAGCCGCATGGCGGCCAGGAACGCGTAGATCATGAAGATGACGTACGTGACGTCACGGACCTCGAGGACGCTGCCCAGCCCGACGACGCCCACGAACGTGAGCAGGGCGAAGGCGGGCTGCTCGCGGAGCCGCACCGGCGCGAGGACCACCGTGCCGAGCACCCAGAGCGCGGCCGCGGCGACCAGGGCGCCGGTGAGCGCCCACCAGCGGCCGTCGTGCCCGCCGACGCCGAGGCTGACCAGCGTCGCGACGCCGAGCAGCAGCCCCGGCACGTACCGCTCGACGCGGTTCAGCCACGGCTGCCAGCCGCTCGGGGTCCGCGACGAGAGCGGCGGCCACAGCGACCGGCTCCAGTCGACGTGGAAGCTCACGCTCTCATGTCCTTGAGCCGAGGCCAGATCTCGGCCCAGCCCGCGGTCCGGCCGGAGAGCTGCCAGACGGGCATGTGTTCGCTCGCGTTGCGGACGCCGAGCCGGTTGCCGACCTGGCCGACGATGCGCGTATCCCCGAAGTACTTCGCGAGCTTCGAGGGGTCGTAGCCGACGAAGAGCACGGTATCGGCGTTGTCGGCCGGACGGCCGAAGTACCAGAAGCCGCGGCTCGGGCTGTACGCCTCGGGCAGCCCGCGCTCGGGCCCGTACCGGCCGAGCGCGCCCGCCTGCCAGTAGCCGCCGGTCACGATCGCCGTGCCCGGCGGCGCGGTCCGGTACAGCTCGGCGACGTCGTCGGCGAGGTCCGGCCAGCCGATCTCCTCGGCCGCGTAGGCGGGCCGCGGCGCGGCCGGGTGGTCGGCCAGCCAGTGCGCCGGCCAGACCGGCAGCGTGAACGGGAGACTGAACAGGGCCGACAGCACGAACACCGGCCACGTCGGCACCCACCGCCACCAGCGGGACGGTTCGAGCGCCTCGAAGTGCACGGCCGCCGCGGCCCACAGCACGCCGAACATCCCGGCCGCGTAGTAGTACCGCCCGTTGGCGACCAGGAAGACCGCGACGACGCCCAGCGCCGTCCAGCCGAGGAACCGGTACGGCCGCAGCCGTTTGCTCCCGACCAGCACGGCGACGCCGTAGAGGACGCCGAGCGCGCCGATCACCCAGCCGGCCCCGGCCAGCAGTTGCGGGACGAAGCTCCCGCGCCCACCCGCCGCGTCGACCTCGGCGCCGACCGCGTCGCCCATCCCGAGCTGCGGCCAGCCGTTCGCTCGCTGCCACAGCAGCGTCGGCACCAGCGAACCGGCGGCGATCAGCGCGCCCAGCCAGAGTTTCGGCCGCCGCAGCAGCTCCCGCGGGCCGAACGCGAGCACCGCGAGCCCGGCCACCACCCAGAACGCGCCGATGAGCAGCTTGTCGTTGAGCGCCACCGCCGTCACGACGCCGAGCCACACCAGCAGCTTGTCATCGCGGGTGCGGACCCAGCGCACCAGCAGCCACAGCACGAGCGTCCACAGCAGCGGGTCGATCGTCGACGTCGCCAGGTAGTGGCCGCTGCCGACGAACTGCCCGCAGATCGCGTACGCCGCCGCGGCCCGCGCCTGCGCCTTGCGCCGCCCACCCAGCTCGCGCGCGATCAGCGCGGTGACGATGACGCCGGCCGCGGTCGCGGCGATCGCCGGCAGCCGGAAGACGACGAGCGAGCCGGGCGCCAGGCTGTTCATCGCCCACGCGAGGAAGGGAACCAGCGGCGGCTGGTCGGCGTAGCCCCAGGCCAGGTGCTTGCCGGCGGCGAGGAAGTACAGCTCGTCGCCGAAGTAGCCGTAGCGGCCCGCCGTCAGCAGCAACGCGGTGGCCGTGCCCAGCGCCAGCAGCGCGACCGGCAGCCGGGCGAAGGGGGCGAGGTCGGCTTTCGCCTGGTCGGGTGCCGTGGCTACGGCGTCCATCGTGCTCCTGTCCGTGGTCGGCGCCGGTCCTTCCCGCACCCTACGTGGGGGCGCCGGCCGCCACCGCGCGGATGGTGACGCCGGGCTCATGTGTGCGTGTTCACCAGCTTCGGCCACAGCTCGGACCACGGCTCGACGCGGCCGGTCGCCAGCCACAACGGCACCCCGTCGAAGGAACTCGGCTTCGCCGCACCGGTGTCCACCTCGCCGATCGGCCGCAGGTCGGCGAAGTGCCCGAGCAGCGGCCGCGGATCCGCGCCGACGAACAGCACGCCGGTCGTGCTTTCCGGCGGCACGACCAGGGTCGCGTAGCCGCGGTTTCCGCTGGCCGGCTCGGGAAGGCCGAGGTCGCGGCCGTAGCGGTCGAGCGCGCTCGCCTCCCAGTACGTCTCGGTCACCACCGCGGTCCGGTCCCGGTCGGGCAGCCGCGCGAACGCGCCCGCCACCGAGCGCGCGCCCTCCGGCCAGCCGATCTCGGCGAAGGCGAACAGCGGGCTCGGCAGATACGGGTGCTCGGTCAGCCACGCCCGCGGCCAGACCGGCAGCGCGATCGGCACGACGAGCACCGCGGCCAGCGCGTAGCACGGCCAGGTCGCGACCCACCGCCACCAGCGCGCCGGCTCCCGGCGCTCGAGCGCGACGGCGGCCACCGCCCAGCACAGCGGGTACATCCCGGCGACGTAGTAGAACCGCCCGTTCACGGCGATGAACACGACGGTCAGCAGCACGGTCGTCCAGCCGAGGAAACGGAGTTCGCGGCTGCGCAGGAGCCGCCACAGGCCGTAGCCCAGCAGGACCGCGCCGACCGGCAGCCCGGCGACGAGCACCGCCGTCGGCAGGAACGTCAGCCTGCCGCCCCACGTGCCGCCGACCTCCGCCGAGATCGCGGCGCCCATGCCCAGCTGCGGCCAGCCGTGCGCGGCCTGCCAGAGCAGCGTCGGCACCAGCGCCACCACGGCGATCGCCGCGCCGGCCCACAACGCCGGACGCCGGAGCAGTTCCCGGGGCCCGCAGACGAGGATCGCGACCCCGGCGGCGAGCCAGAAACCGCCGATGAGGAACTTCGTGTACAGCGCCACCGCCGTCACCACGCCGGTCCAGACGAGCAGGCCGTCGGCGCGGGTGCGCAGCCAGCGGACCAGCAGCCACAGCACCAGCGTCCAGAGGAACGGGTCCACAGTGGACGTCGCCAGGTAGTGCCCGCCCGCCAGGAACTCCGTCGAGACGGCGAAAGCGGCGGCCGCGATCGCCTGGGCCTTCGCGCCGCCGCCCAGCTCCCGGGCGATCAGCGCGGTGAGCGCGACCCCGGCGAGCACGGCCAGCATCGCCGGGATCCGCAGCACGACCGGCGACTGCCCGAGCGCGTCCATCGCCTTGGCCAGCAACGGAAGCAGCGGGGGCTGGTCGACATAACCCCACGCCAGGTGGCGTCCGGCGGCCAGGAAGTACAGCTCGTCGCCGAAGTAGCCGTAGCGGTTCGCCGTCAACAGCAACGGGATCGCCATCAGCGCCGTCACCACCGCCACCGGCTTGACCGCGAACGGCCGGACGACGGCCGGGGCGGGTGCGGTCGTCACTCCCATCGGAACACCCGCGCTGCGATCGTCGTGCCGGCGACGGCGAACACCGCCATGGCGCCGAGCTGCAGCAGCTCGGGGGCGTCGCCGGCCCAGGTGGCGCGCAGCGCGTTGAGCGTCGACCCGAGCGGCAGGACGTCGGCGACGTGCTGGAGGAAGACCGGCAGCCGCTCCTTCGGCACCCAGACCCCGCCGAGGGCCAGCATCGGGAAGAACACCGCGCTGCCGATGCCACTTGCCGCCCGTCCGGTCGGCACCAGCGCGGCCACGAGCAGGCCGACCGAGAAGAGCGCGAGCGCTCCGAGCACGAGGGAAAGCAGGAACCCACCCGGGTTGCCGGGCAAGGGGATGCCGAGCGCGAGCCCGCCGACCCCGGCGATGAGCAGGACCACGACGACGGCGGCCGCCAGGTTGACCAGCAGCTGCGCGGCGAGCAGCAGGCCGGGCCGCACCGGGCTCGCGGAAAGCCGCTTCAACAGGCCCTTTTCCCGGTAGGTGCCCATGACGTTCGGGAAGTGCGTCAGTGCCAGCATGGCCAGCAGGATCGTGACGGCCATCGGCGCGATCACCGTGGCCAGCGCGCTGTGGCCGCCGTACTTCGGGTCCGGTTCGTTCGCGCCCGGCATCAGCCCGAACACCAGCAGCAGGGCGAGCGGGATGCCGACGACGATCGCGGGTGCGCCCGGGTCGCGCAGGAACACCTTGGCTTCGGCGGCGGTCAGCTTGGTCAGGACGGACATGGTTTCCCCCTTCAGTCCGGCCGGTGGCCGGTGAGCGCGACGAAGGCGTCGTCGAGGCCGGCCTGGTCGACGCGCAGGTCACCGGCGAGCACGCCGTGCCGCGCGAGCAGCGACGTCACCGCGTGGAGCACGTTCCCGCCGCCGCGGACGACGAGGCGGTCTCCCCGCCGCTCGACCGCGCGGACCTCGGGCAGTGCTTCGAGCACACCGGGGTCCAGCGGCGCCGACGGCCGGAACCGCACGACCTGCTCGTCGGTGACCCGGGCGACCAGCCCGGCGGGCGAGTCGACGGCGACGACCCGGCCGGCGTCGATCACCGCGATCCGGTCGCAGAGCCGTTCGGCCTCCTCCATGAAGTGCGTGACCAGCAGGATCGTCACGCCCCGGTCGCGCACGGTCTCGATCAGCCCCCACGTGTCGCGGCGGGCCTGCGGGTCGAGGCCGGTGGTGAGCTCGTCGAGCACCGCCAGCTCCGGGCTCCCGACCAGCGCGAGCGCGATGGACAGCCGTTGCTGCTGCCCGCCGGAGAGCTTCTTGTACGCGGTGTTCCGGTGCTCGGTCAGGCCGAGCGTGGCCAGCAGGTCGGCCGGATCCGCCGGTGCCCGGTAGAAGGCGGCGTAGAGGTCGAGCAGCTCGCCGACCCGCAGCTTGTCCTGCAGCCTGCCCTCCTGGAGCTGGACGCCGACGCGCTGGCGCAGCTCTGCGCGGTCGCGGCGCGGGTCGAGGCCCAGCACCGAAAGTTCGCCGCCGTCGGGTGTGCGGAGGCCCTCCAGGCACTCGACGGTCGTGGTCTTGCCCGCGCCGTTCGGGCCGAGGATCCCGAAGATCTCCCCGCGCTCGACGGCGAACGAGACGTCGTCGACCGCGACTTTGTCCCCGTACCGCTTGTGGAGGTGCTCGACCTCGATGACCGGCATGCCGCCGTCCCCCTTCTCGATCCGTTTCCGACGGTTCGAGAATCCCGCGACGGAGCGGTGCGGCGCGTCATCAGAACGATCCACCCCGCATCCATCGTTCGGAGGATGCGGCGCCCCCTAGGGGTGGCGGCGCCAGGTGAGCGCGATGTCCTTCGTGGACAGCCAGGCGGTGAGGTCGTAGCCGTGCGCGGCCAGCCCTTCGACCGCCGCGTAGGTGGTTTCCAGCGCGAACCGCGCGTCTTCGGCGGTGACCAGGCCGGCGGCGTGGGCCTCGAGGAGCTCGTCGGTGTCGATCACCCGCAGCGACAGCTTGTCCTTGAGCACGATGTCGACGTAGAGGTCGGTGGCGATCCAGCGGGGGCCGTCGCGGCGGACGCGGACGACGTCGAGGTAGAAGTCCTGGTCGCGTTCGTGGCCGGGGGAGAACCAGAAGTCGGTGAGCCGCAGGCCGAGCCGGGGCACCAGCCACGACTCGAGGTAGTGGAACTGGGCGCGACCCGGCGTCGGGCGGGCCAGGTACAGGCCGAAGGGTTCCTCGCGGTACTCCTCGACCTCCCGCCGGATGCCCTTCGGGTCGATGTTCGCGCGCGCGGCGGGGTCGAAGACCTCGACCTTCGGGGGGTGCAGTGCGGCCATGGCGCTCATCCTGCCGGGCGGGTCACGAATCGCGTATACCCGCCGCGCGCGCCACACGTTCGGGCTAAGGTGCGCCGACTGTGAGTGAGGGGAACCGGGGATGTTCGGGATCATCAGGCCGTGCCGGCACCGGCTGTCCGAAGGCCTGCACGCGGACTGGCTGGCGCACTTGTGCGGGTTGTGCCTGACGCTGCGCGACGAGCACGGGCAGTTCGCCCGCGTCGTCACCAACTACGACGGGCTGATCATCTCGGTGCTGGTCGAGGCCCAGACCGCGCGCGGCGACCTGCGCCGCGACGCGGGCCCGTGCCCGCTGCGGGGCATGCGCTCGACATCGGTGGCGCGCGGCGAGGGAGCCCAGCTCGCGGCGGCGGTGTCGTTGGTGCTGGCGGCGGCGAAGGTGGGCGACCACGTCGAGGACGGCGACGGCGCGTTCGGCCGCCGCTCGGTGGCTTCGGCCGCGCGCCGGGTCGCGGCTCGGTGGGCTTCGCAGGGGAGCAGTACCGGTGGCCGGGTCGGGTTCGACACGTCGGTGCTGACGGAGGCGGTCGCGCGGCAGGGGGTGCTGGAGCGGTCGGTCGGCCTGGGGGATTCGGCGTTGCTGGCGACGGAACCGGCGGAGCTGGCGACGTCGGCGGCGTTCGCCCGGACGGCGGAACTGGCCGGGCGGCCGGGCAATGTGGCGCCGCTGGCGGAGGCGGGCCGGTTGTTCGGGCGGGTGGCCCACTTGCTGGACGCGGTCGAGGACTACGCGGAGGACGCGGCGGCGGGGGCGTGGAACCCGTTGCGGGTCACGGGAACTTCGTGGCCCGAGGCGCGGCGCTTGTGCGACGACGCGGTGCTCGGGGTGGAGCTGGCGTTGCGGGAGGCCGAGTTCGCGAAGCCGGAGCTGGTGCACGCGTTGTTGGTGCACGAGCTGCGTCAGGCGGTGCGACGGGCCTTCGGCCATGGCGCGGCGCATGGTCATGGCGCGGACTTCGGGCACGGCCTCGCCGGGCAGCAACCGCCGCCGGGGTGGATCGGGCCGGGGCCGACTCCGCAACAGCATCCGCACCAGCCGCCGGGGTGGATCGGGCCCGGTCCGACCCCGCAGCAGCATCCGCACCAGCCGCCGGGGTGGGGTGTTTCGCCGCGGCCGCAAGGGTTTCCGCCGCCTGGGCCGGTTCCCCCGCCCGGCGCTCCCGGTCCGGGCGGCCGCGGGCCCGGCGGCCCGGGTGGGCCCGGAGGTCGCGGGCCAGGAGGCCCGGGTGGGCCCGGCGGCGGTGGCCCTGGAGGTCCGGGTGGGCCCGGCGGCGGTGGTCCCGGTGGTCCCGGCGGTCCTGGAGGCCCCGGCGATTCCTCCGGCCCCGAGCCCCTCGACGGCAAAGGCGGCGGTCTCTGGTACCCGAAGTTCGCCGTCCCGCCCAAGAAGCGCAACTTCTTCCTCGGCTGCGCCCTCACGCCGTACATGTGCTGCACCTGCCAGTTCTGCTGCCGCGATCCCTATCCTGGGCCGTGGAGCGGGAAACCCCACACGACCGGCGGCTGCGACTGCGGAGGCTGCGGCGGCTGTGACGGGTGTGACGGGTGTTGCGACTGCTGCTCCTGTTGCGACTGCAGCTGCTGAAGGGGGACCGGGATGACGATGGACGACCTGCACGACCGGGGCCGCGAGAACTTCGCCGAGCTGGTCGAAGACGGCACCAAACGGCTCGACGCGCTGTTCGCCACGATCCCGGCCCTGGGGGAGCTGGCCGTCGGCACCGTCTACGGCCACCTGCACGAACGTCCCGCGCTCGACAGCCGGACGCGCGAAGCCGCCACCCTGGCCGCGATCGTCGCGGCCGGGATGGTGGGGCCGCCGCTGAGCGTCCACCTCCGCACCGGCCTCGCCTCGGGGCTGTCGCCGGCCGAAGTCTGCGAAGTCGTCGTCCAGACGGCCGCGTTCGCCGGCTTCCCCCGCGCCGTTTCGGCCGCCGACCAGCTGAACCGTCTCTTCGAAGGCCACGGCCTGCCGATCCCGCCGCCCCCGGCCCCGCGCGAGGTGGTCCTGGCCTACCTCGCGGCACCCCCGGCGGAGGTCGCCGAGGTGCTGGCTGCCCTCCCGCGCACCGAGGTCCAGGCGACCGGCCCGGACCGGGTGCTGGTCTCGTGCTTCGGGGACGACCCGGTGCCCGGGGCCGTCCTGCACTGCGCCGTGGCCGGCGGCGAAGTCACGTCCGTCACGGTGTTCCGACCGTCCTGACCAGGGCCGACGGAAATTGTCGGTGGGCCGTCGTACTCTGGTCGACGTGGCTTTCGCAACCGAACACCCCGTGCTCGCCCAGTCCGACTTCCGGCCCGTCTCGGAGATCCCGCGGACCGGCGGCCGCTTCGAGGTGGTCAGTGACTACCAGCCCGCCGGTGACCAGCCGGCGGCCATCGACGAGCTCGAACGCCGGATCAAGGCGGGCGAGAAGGACGTCGTGCTGCTGGGCGCCACCGGTACCGGCAAGTCGGCGACCACGGCGTGGCTGATCGAGCGCGTCCAGCGGCCGACGCTGGTGATGGCGCCGAACAAGACCCTCGCCGCGCAGCTGGCGAACGAACTGCGCGAACTGTTCCCGCACAACGCGGTCGAGTACTTCGTCAGCTACTACGACTACTACCAGCCCGAGGCGTACATCGCGCAGACCGACACCTACATCGAGAAGGACTCGTCGATCAACGACGACGTCGAGCGGCTGCGGCACTCGGCGACGATGAACCTGTTGTCGCGGCGGGACGTCATCGTGGTCGCCAGTGTGTCCTGCATCTACGGCCTGGGCACGCCGCAGTCCTACCTCGACCGGTCGTCGAAGCTTTCGGTCGGCATGCAGCTCGACCGGGACGTCTTCCTGCGCGCGCTGGTGGACGTGCAGTACACGCGCAACGACATCGCGTTCGCGCGCGGCACGTTCCGCGCGCGCGGCGACACGGTGGAGATCATCCCGGCGTACGAGGAGCTGGCGATCCGCGTCGAGTTCTTCGGCGACGAGGTCGAGAAGCTCTACTACCTGCACCCGCTGACCGGGGACATCGTCAAGGAGGTCGACGAGGTCCGGATCTTCCCGGCGACGCACTACGTCGCGGGCCCGGAGCGGATGGAAAAGGCGATCCAGGGCATCGAAAAGGAGCTCGAAGAGCGCCTGGCGGAGCTGGAGAAGCAGGGCAAGCTGCTGGAGGCGCAGCGGCTGCGGATGCGCACGGCCTACGACATCGAAATGATGCGGCAGGTCGGGTTCTGCTCCGGTATCGAGAACTACTCGCGGCACATCGACGGCCGCGGGCCGGGTTCCGCGCCGGCGACGCTGATCGACTACTTCCCGGACGACTTCCTGCTGGTGATCGACGAGTCGCACCAGACGGTCCCGCAGATCGGCGGCATGTACGAGGGTGACATGTCCCGGAAGCGGAACCTGGTGGAGTACGGCTTCCGGCTGCCGAGCGCGGTGGACAACCGGCCGCTGACCTGGGAGGAGTTCTCCGACCGGATCGGGCAGACGGTCTACCTGTCGGCGACGCCGGGGCCGTACGAGATGGGCCAGGCGGGCGGCGAGTTCGTCGAGCAGGTCATCCGGCCGACGGGCCTGGTCGACCCGAAGGTGGTCGTGAAGCCGACCGAGGGCCAGATCGACGACCTGGTCCACGAGATCCGCGAGCGCGCGGACAAGGACGAGCGCGTCCTGGTCACCACGCTGACGAAGAAGATGGCCGAGGACCTGACCGACTACCTGCTGGAGCTGGGCATCCGGGTGCGCTACCTGCACTCGGAGGTCGACACGCTGCGGCGGGTCGAGCTGCTGCGGCAGCTGCGGGCGGGCGACTTCGACGTGCTGGTCGGCATCAACCTGCTGCGCGAGGGTCTCGACCTGCCGGAGGTGTCGCTGGTCGCGATCCTCGACGCCGACAAGGAGGGCTTCCTCCGCAGCGGGACGTCGCTGATCCAGACGATCGGCCGCGCGGCGCGAAACGTCTCGGGCGAAGTCCACATGTACGCGGACAAGATCACCGACTCGATGCAGCACGCGATCGAGGAGACGGACCGCCGCCGCGAGAAGCAGATCGCCTACAACAAGGAGCGCGGGGTCGACCCGCAGCCGCTGCGGAAGAAGATCGCGGACATCCTCGACCGCGTGTACAGCGAGGCGGAGGACACCGAGCAGGTCTCGGTGGGCGGCTCGGGCCGCAACTCCTCGCGCGGCAAGAAGCCGGAGCAGGGCGACCGGGTGCGCAGCTCGGGGATGCTGGTGGACAAGGACGTGTCGGCGATGCCGCGCGCCCAGCTGGCGGACCTGATCCAGCAGATGACCGACCAGATGATGCAGGCGGCCCGCGACCTGCAGTTCGAACTGGCGGCCCGCCTGCGCGACGAGATCTCGGACCTGAAGAAGGAGCTGAGGGGCATGGACGCGGCCGGCATCAAGTAGCCGGCCGCGCGGGAGGGCCGGGGCCGGGGGGAGCGGCGGAAGGGCCAGGGTGCAGGAGAGGGCCGCGGCGCGGGTGGCCCGCCGGATTGCCGGCAAGCGAGCCGCGATCCTGGCGCAGACGGGTTGCGCGCTTCCGGCGACCGAGCCGGGCCGCTGGGGCTACTCGGTCAGGTCCGAACGGGTGCCCGCTTTCCGCCGGCCGCGGCGCCCAGCCCAGCGCCGCTCAGCCGCTTCCTACTCCGGCGCCGGCGCTTCCGAGTCCGGCTGCAGCATCCCGAAGATGTTGCCCTCGGTGTCCGTGCAGTACGCCAGCCAGCCCACGCCCGGCACCGGATTCTTCGGCAGCGCCAGTGACCCTCCCGCGTCGCTCACCGATTCGAGCGCCGCGTCCAGGTCCGTTACCGCGATCGTGTTCACGTACCCGTGCACCGGGGCCGACTCCGCCGGTGGCGGGCCGACGCGCGGGACCAGGCCGCCGTCGATGCCGTTGCCCTCGCCCGTCGAAATCACCCAGTAGGGCGCCTCGCCCCAGCGCTCGAACTTCCAGCCGAACACCGCCGAATAGAACGCCACCGCGCGCTCGGGTTCGCCCGCGTGGATCTCGAAGTGGACGGGACGAGGCATGCGCGCCTCCTCGGGCCGGGCCGGCAACGGTGCCGTGAGACTACGCCCGGCCCGGCGAAACTCACAGCCGCGGCCGCTCCGAAAGGGTGAGGTCCGCGTCGAAGTCCGGGAACCCGGCCGGGGCGCTGCGGGCCGACAAGGCAGTGGCGGGCGGCAGGCCGGCCCAGCGCCGGACCGTCGCCGTCGCCGCTGCCGCGTCGGCCGCGGGCAGCTGGGCGATCTTCGACCCGTGGTTGCCGCCCGGCACGTAGTAACGGTACGAATCCCGGCTGCCGAAGCCCAGCTCGAACGGCTCCGCGCCCCACGGGTCGTTCGAGCCGTACACGAACAGCAGCCGCGTGCCGCGGGACTTCACCCAGAAGTCGATGTCCGGCATCGCCAGGTAGTCGAAGCGCGGCAGCCGGATCGACGCCGGCACGAACGTCTTCGGCTGGTCCGCGCCCGGGTAGCGCAGCAGGTCGCGCAGGTAGCCGTCGTAGGCCTCGGGCGAGCCCAGCTGGACCGCCGCCTGGTAGTAGTACGGGATGTACGGCGCCAGGTCCTGGTCGGAGTAGGTGTTGAGGCTCTCGACCTTCTCGTACCAGGCGTAGACGTCGGCCGCGGGCGCGCCCGGCGCCGGCACCGTCGCGCAGTCCGCCTGCTTCTGGTACTGCCAGAACGCGAAGTACGAGTCGATCACCGAAATCTCGAGCGACTTGTCGGCCGAGCCCACGATCGAGAACGTCAGTCCACGACGAGCCGCGTCCGCCGCGGCGATCGCGCCCAGTTCGTCACGCCGCTTCAGCGCGTCCCGCTGGATCGCCTTCAACGCGTCGCGGCACCCCGGGTCGTTGCCAACGCGGGAGAGGAACCGGTTGTAGACGTCGACCGGGTCGATCACGTCGTTCGGCGCGACGTACGGGATCGTCGCGTCGACGTCGTCGGGGAAGAAGCGCCGGAAGTACGTCGCGGTCATGCCGCCCTTGCTGCCGCCGGTGGCCAGCCACTTGCCCGGGTAGATCGCCTTGAACGCCTGCACCGCGCGGTGTTCGTCCGCGGCGGCCTGCCAGATCGTCAGCTGCTTGGCCCAGTTCTCCGGCTGGGGCCGCGACGGCGTGAAGTACCGGTACTCCATCGAAAGCTGGTTGCCGTCGACGATCTGCGTCGGCTCCGACCGGTTCGGCGCGGTGCTGACGTTGTAGCCGCTGGTGAAGGCGACCGTCGGCGCGGCGAAGTCGCGGTGCAGCAGGGTGAACCGCTGCTCGAACGTGCCCGCGCCGGGGTGGCGGTGGTCGGCGGGCTGGGTGAACGTCAGCTCGAAGAACCGGTACCCGGCCGGCGCCGGATCCTCTTTGACGACCGTCAACCCGGGGATCCGCGCCAGCGCGGTCTCGATGTCGGTCGCCGCGCTCGCGGCGGGCGCCAGGCCCGCCACCATCAGCACGGCCGCCACGGCAGTGAACAGTCTGCGCATGGAGCACCCTCCCCGGCTCGATCCCACGTGGGACCCTCACAGAACCGGGCGCGGTCGGCAATCGGCTGTCCGGGCGCAGAATCGGTCAGGTTCCGACTTTCGTCGGGTGGCGCGCGCGTCTCCTTCCGTGCGCAGCCGGGGGCACCGTGCGAGTTGTCCGGGTGATCAGCGCCACGTTACGGTCCGAATCCGTAGGCACCGGCATCGAGCGAGGGGTCCGCCATGAAGGTTTCCGACTGCCCTACGACGCAGGTCGAAGTCCGCATCGCCGCACGGCCGGCCGAGGTCTGGTCCTGGCTGCTGGACGTCGACCTGCCGGCCCGGTTCTCGACCGAGTTCCAGGGCGGCGGCTGGGTCGACGGCGCCGAACCCGGCCTGGGCGCGCAGTTCCGCGGCCGCAACTCCCACCCGGTCGCCGGAGAGTGGGAGACGGTCTCGACCGTGACCGGCTACGAACCCGAGCGGCTGTTCGCGTGGGCCGTGATGGACGTGACGAACCCGGCCGCGTCGTGGAAGTTCGAGCTCGTCCCCGACGGTGACGGCACGATCCTGCGCCAGTGGGCCCAGATCGGCCCCGGCCCGTCCAACCTGACGACGATCATCGGCTCGATGCCCGAGCACGAAGAGGAAATCGTCGCGATGCGGCTCGGCGAGCTGCAGGCCAACATGCAGAAGACGGTCGAGGGCATCAAGTCCCTCGCCGAAAGCGGCGTCCGCGCGGCCTAGCCGAGCACCCCGTCCACATAGGACTTGACGGCGGCGAGGGCCGCGGGTGACCGCCACAGCCGCTCGACCTCCGGGTCGTCGGAGTGGCGGTACTCGGCGATCCGCTCGTGGAAGGGCTGGCGGATCTGGGCCTTGGTGTGCGCGAACGGCTCGGCGGGCAGCTCGCCGAGCCGGGTCGCGACGGCCAGCGCCCGCTCGAGGACGTCGTCCGCCAGCTCGTCGACCAGGCCGCGGGCGAGGGCGTCCTCGCCGCCGTACGTCGAACCCGAGTAGGTGAGCGACGGCAGCGGCGCGGTGCCGTAGGCGCACCGCAGGATTTCCAGTGCCGCCAACGGGAACGGCACCCCGACGAGCAGCTCGGTCACGCCGATGGTGCCCGCGCCGAGCACGCGGTGGTCGCATGCCGCGGCGAGCACGGCGCCGCCGGCGATCGCGGGCCCGTTCAGCGCGGCGACCACCGGCCGCGGGCAGCCGAACACCGCCAGCAGCGCGTCGGACAGCAGCGGCAGGAACTCCGACACGTAGGACGCGCCGCCGTCGTGGAGCCGCTTGAGGTCCACGCCCGCGGAGAAGATCCGGCCGGTGCCGGTGAGCACCACCGCGCGGGCGTCGACGGCTTCCTCCAGCCGGAGGACGAGTTCGCGGCAGGAGGAGGTGTCGAGCGTGTTGGCCTTGCCGTGGTCGATCCGCAGCACGGCGACGTCGTGGTGGTGCTCCAAGGTGATCGGCACGCGCCCGACCGTAACCGCTCAGGTTTTACCGCTCAACCGGACGACACCGAAGTGCTCGCGGCGTGCCAGTTCGGTGACCTCCGCCGGCGTCGGCAGCCGGCCGGCCGGGAACTTCAGGCCGATCTCGCGCCCGGCGCGGCGCAGGCCCAGCTCGGTGATGCGGTCCAGGTAGGTCCGCGCGACCACGGCCTCGTCCTCGATCAGGACGCCGCGCATCGGCGTCGTCCGGCCGGCGAGCGTGACGTCGACGTCCGCGCCGCCCCGGAAGTTCGCCTTCCACTTCGCGGGCGTCAGCGCGAACAGGCCGTCGGCGTCGCGGTGGGCGGTCACCGGGAAGCGGTAGCGCCGGCCGGTCCGGCGGCCGGTGAAGGCGAGCAGCATGAACTCGCCGACCCGGCGGCCGAGCGGGCTGGGCAGGACCCTGCGCAGCACCACGTTGAGCGTCTTCACCAGCGGCGCGGGCGGCTGGTGCCATTCCACCACGGTGGTCATTTCCGCAGCGTACGCCGGGTGCGGGCGTCAGCTGGTGATGTCTTTTTGAGCGAACCGGCGCCCGGCGTAGAGGAAGAACACCGTCCCGTAGATCACCGCCGAGAGCAGTCCGCTCGCGAGGTTGGTCCAGTCGACGTCGGTCGAGATCAGGTCCATCCACGAGAACGCGTAATGCGTCGGCAGGTAGTTCCGGAGACCTTCCAGCGCCGTGATCTGGTCCAGGATCTGCGACAGGATCGCCACCAGCACCGCGCCGCCGACCGCGCCCAGCGGGGCGTCGGTCGACACGCTCAGCGCCAGCGCCAGGCCGGCCACCCACGCCAGCTGCAGGATGATGTACACAGTGGACAGTGCGATGGCCAGCAGGCTGTCGCCGAAGGACACCGCGTCGCCGGTCGGGCTGATCGCGTCGCCCGCGCCGTACCAGATCAGCCCGACGACCAGCGACATCACCGGCAGCAGGACGAGCGCGAACGCCGACAGCAGCCCGGACACGATCGCCTTCTGCCGCAGCACCCGCTGCCGCGGCACCGGCACGGCCAGCAGGTACTTCAGGCTCGACCACGACGCCTCGCTCGCGATCGTGTCGCCGAAGAACAGCGCCACGATCATCGGCAGCAGGAACGTCCCCGACACGAACAGCGCCAGCACGACGAAGTTCGGCGCCGAGGCCGTGGCCAGGTCGACGAACCCGCCGCTGCGCCGGTTCGGGTTCGACTGCCCGAGCTGGAACGCGATCACCAGGATGAACGGCAGGATCGCGACGAACCCGAGCAGGAACTGCGTGCGCCGCCGCTTGAGCTGGCGGCGCAGCTCGACGCCGAGCCGCAGCGTCCGCCGGGCGCTGTAGCCCTCGACGGCGCCGTCCGCCCCGACGCCGGCGTGTTCGGCCGAAGCGACGTCGCTCAGCTCGTCGAGCGCGTGCGGATCGGTGTGCACACCCTCGCTCATGATTCATCTCCGACCAGTTGCAGGAACGCGTCTTCCAACCGGCGCCTCGGCCCGGCCTGCTCGACCGCGACGCCGGCGCGCACCAGCGCGGCGACCGCGTCGGCGCGCGGCAGCCCGTCGAGGTTGGCGTGCACGAGGTCGCCGTCGACGTCCACCGAAGTGACCCCGCCGACCGCCTTGAGCGCCGCCGCGGCCGCGGCCGGGTCGTCGACCCGGAACGTCGCCTCGCCGCCGGCCGCGGCCAGCTCGCCGACCTCGCCCGCGGCGACCAGCGAACCGCGGTGCATGACCACGACGTGCGTGCAGGTCTGCTCGACCTCGGCCAGCAGGTGGCTGGACACCACCACCGTGCGGCCGGTCGCGGCGTACCGCTTCAGCACCTCGCGCATCTGGTGGATCTGGGGCGGGTCGAGCCCGTTGGTCGGCTCGTCGAGCACCATGAGCTCCGGCAGGCCGAGCATCGCCTGCGCGATCGCCAGCCGCTGCCGCATGCCCTGGCTGTAGGTCCGCACCCGGCGTTCGACGGCCGAGCCGAGCCCGGCGATCTCCAGGGCCTCCGCGAAGTGCGCCTTCTCCGCGGGACGCCCGGTCGCGGCCCAGTACAGCTCGAGGTTCGCCCGGCCGGACAGGTGCGGCAGGAACCCGGACCCCTCGACGAACGAGCCGATCCGCGACAGCACCGGCGCGCCCGGGGTGATCTTGTGCCCGAACACGCGGATGCTGCCCGCGGACGGCGTGATCAGGCCCATCAGCATCCGCAGCGTGGTGGTCTTGCCCGCGCCGTTCGGCCCGAGCAGGCCCAGCACCTGGCCCGGCTCGACGCGGAAGGAGAGGTCCTTCACCGCGACGAACCCGCCCGCGTACTGCTTGCGCAGCCCCTCGATCACCAGCGGGGTCGTGGCCAGCTCCGGGTCGACGTCGGTGGCCCGACGGCGGCGAAGCGCCGCGAAGAGCACCGCGGCCAGGCCGATCGCCAGCGTCACGCCGATGCCGACCAGCTGCCCCACCGGCGCCGGCGAACCCACCGACGTCCCGGGGACGACCGGCACGGCCAACGCGGTGCCGCCGGCCAGCGCGACCCGGAACACCGCGGGCGCGGCCGGGCTCGCGAACGCCTGGTCGGTCGTGCCGACGACCAGCCGCAGCGAGTGCCCGCCCTCGATCGGCCGGACGATGCCGGGCAGCGTCACGGTGACCTCGACCGGCGTACCGTCGGCGGGCAGCCCGCTCACCCGGAACGGCGCGATCGCGTTGGCGGGCAGCACCCGGGAGCCGTCCTGGCCGACGTCGTAGAGCTTCGCGAACAGCACCGCGTCCGGCTGCGGGTGCGCCGGGTCCGCGGCGACCTGCAGCCGCACGGTCGACGAGCCGCTGACGACGACCTGCCCGTCCACCGGCGCGGTGGTGAACTGCGCGGCCTGGCCCGGCGGGTCGTTGCCGAACAGCGCGCCCAGCCGCGACGAGCTGCTCGCGACGCCGTTGAGCCCGGGGATCCCGCTCACCGCCGAGGGGTTCGCCCCGGCCGGGCGCACGATCGGCTGCGCGGGACCGGACAGCGCCAGCATCCGCCGCTCGGTGGCCGGGCCGGTCAGTCCGGGGTAGGCGGCCGCGTTGACCGTGCGGACCGACGGCGTCCCGTTGGCGCGCAACGTGCCCTGGACGTCGTAGCTGAACCCGGTGCCGGGGTCGCCGCCGTTGACCGCGCTCCAGAGGAAGTCGCCGATCTTGGCGCGCAGCTGCGGCCCGGGCTTCCCGCCGTCGTGGCCGCCGGTGTACCAGATCGTCTTGACCTTGCCGCCCGCCGCGGTGATCTGCCGCGCGGTGGCGTCGGACTGGTCGAGGCCGAACAGCGTGTCGCTCTCGCCCTGCACCAGCAGCGTCGGCACGGTGATCTTGCCGGTCACCGACGCGGGGGAGACGCGGCGCAGCAGGTCGACGCTCGCCTGGCTCGCCTGCCCGGTCGTGCCCAGCTCGGTGTAGGCGCGGCAGACGGCGGCGGTGAACCGGCCGCACGGGTCGGCGGGCCCGCTCGGGCGCCCGCCGCCCGCACCCGCGGGCGCGGCGGGAACGGCGGCCGCGGCGGCGGTCCCGCCGGCACCGGTCGACCCGGTGTCGGTCTCCTGGCCGGCTTCGGGGGCTTCGGCCGATGGCGAACCGCTCGCCGCCGCGCCCGAGCCCGCCGAGAAGAAGATGCCGGCCCAGCTCTTCTTGAACACGCCGTCGGTGGCGAACGCGCCGGCGGCCGGGGTGCCCGCCGTCGTGGGCGCGGGCGTGGCCGCGTTCGGGATCAGGCCCTGCGCGAGGTCGTTGTAGGTGATCACCGGGGCGATCGCGTCGACGCGCTTGTCCGTGCCGGCCAGCAGGAGCGACAGCGCGCCGCCGTAGGACGCGCCGGTGACGGCCACCTTCGGGTCGCCGTTCGCGTCGAGCGTCACCTGGTGCTGCGCGACGAGCCGGTCGATCAGGCGGCTCGCGTCGGCGACCTCGCCGTCCGGGTCGTTGAGCCCGATCTTGCCGGTGCTCTTGCCGAACCCGCGCGCGGACCACGTCATGACGACGAAGCCCTTGCGCGCCAGCTCGCGCGCGTCGTCGGCGACGCTGGTCTTGTCCCCGCCGAAGCCGTGCGCCAGCAGCACCGCGGGCGCGGGCACGGTGGCGGGCAGAAAGGTGGTCGTGTCGATCTTGACCTGCTCCGTCGAGCCGGGGGCCGCGGGCAGGTCGATCATGGCGTCCTGCGTGGGCACCGGAGGCGGCGCCGCGGGCCGCGTGATCCAGAAAACCGCGCCGGCGGCCAGGACCACGACGACGGCGGCGAGCGCGGTGAGGCGGGCTCCGCGAGTGCGCGGGAGCGGAAGTCGGGGCACGGGAGAAACCTATTTGAGGTTTCCTGAGAGTGTCCTCACCGGCTCACGTCGATCACACGTCCGGGACCGCCTGGTGGACCCAAGTGACCGAAATTACAGGACCAACCCGGTGACGTGCGCGATTCCGGCTGGCGCTCGGGAGGGGAGAACCGGCAAACTGGACGCGCTGTGAGGGGAGTATTCCTTCGCGGCGGTGTCGTCAGCACGGTGGCCCTGCGCCCCCGGCACCGTCGGCCGGTGTTCACCGGCGGGAGAGACCTCCGGTTAGTTGCTCATGCGCACTATCCGGAGGTTCTGGTTCCATGACTGTCCCCCTGTGGCTGTGGATCGCCACGATCGGTGGCCTGCTCGCGCTGATCGCGCTGGACCTGGTCATCGTCGATCGCAAGCCGCACGAAGTGACCACGGGGGAAGCCGCTCGCTGGGTGATCTTCTACATCTCCTGCGCGATCCTCTTCGGCGCCGGCGTGTGGTTCTTCGCCGGGCACGACCCGGGCGTCGAGTTCTTCACCGGGTACATCACCGAGTACTCGCTGAGTGTCGACAACCTGTTCATCTTCATGATCATCATGGCGTCGTTCAAGGTGCCCGCCATCCATCAGCACCGCGTGCTGCTGGTCGGCATCCTGCTCGCGCTGGCCATGCGCAGCGTCTTCATCGCGATCGGCGCCGCGCTCATCGAGCAGTTCGTCTGGGTGTTCTTCCTCTTCGGCGCGGTGCTCGTCTGGACGGCGATCAGCATGCTGCGCGGCAAGGGCGAGGAAGAGGAGTACCACGAGAACGCCGTCACCCGGCAGGTCCGCAAGATCGCGCCGGTGACCGACGACTACCACGGCCACCACTACACGGTGAAGATCAACGGCAAGCGGATGATCACGCCGATGCTGCTGGTGATCGTGGCCATCGGCTCGGCGGACCTGCTCTTCGCGGTCGACTCGATCCCGGCGATCTTCGGCATCACGCAGGAGGCGTTCCTCGTCTTCACCGCCAACGCGTTCGCGCTGATGGGCCTGCGGCAGCTGTACTTCCTGCTCGGCGGCCTGGTGACGAAGCTGGTCTACCTCACCTACGGCCTCGCGGTGATCCTCGCGTTCATCGGCGCGAAGCTGTTCCTGCACGCGCTGCACGAGTACCACGTCGTGCCGGACTGGCTGGACATCAACAACTGGATCTCCCTCGGGGTGATCATCGTCGTGCTGACCGTGACCACGGTCGCGAGCCTGGCGAAGGCCCGGCGCGACGAACGCAAGCAGGTCGCCGCGTAAGTTCCGACTTAAGGTCGTTCGCAGCGCTAAGGATTTCCGGTACGGTCGGGGACGTGCGTCCTGCCGACATCGAAGCCCTCGTCGTCCCCGGTCGTCCCGCGCTGCGCGGGAACCTGCTGCTCACCGCGTTGAAGAGGCCCGACCTCGAGACGAACGCCGCGCACGGTTCGCTGCGCCGCGTCTCGCTCGACGGCGGGGAGACCGCGTGGACGCACGGTCCGCGCGACTCGGCGCCCGCGATCTCCCCGGACGGGCGCTGGGTGGCGTTCCTCCGCGCGGGGGAGGGCAAGGGTGCGGAGGGAAGCCCGCAGCTGCACGTCATGCCGGCCGACGGTGGTGACGCGCGCCGCGTGACGTCGTTGCACCTCGGCGTGGGCGAGCCGGTGTGGGCACCGGACTCCCGGCGGATCGCCTTCACCGCGCGCGTGCCGGAACCCGGCCGCTACGGCACCGAAGACGCCGACGGCGAGACGCCGGAGCCGGCCGCCGAGGCGCCGCGCCGGATCACGCGCATGGACTACCGCATCGACGACATCGGCTTCCTGCGCGACCGGATGCAGCGGCTGTTCGTCGTCGACGCGCTCGACGAGGACGCGCCCGACCCGGAGCCGCTGACCGGCGACGGCTACGACGTGACCGGCCCGGTCTGGACGCCGGACGGCACCCGCGTGGTCTTCACCGCGCCGCCGGACTGGGGTGCGGCCGAGAGCGACTTCCGCGACGTCTGCGCGATTCCCGCGTCGGGCGGCGAGCCCGAAGTCCTGGTGCGGGGCACGGGTTTCTCGGAGCGCCCGGCGTTCGGCGCCGACGGCACGCTGTTCTACTTCGGACAGTCCTTCGACGAGCACCGCGAAGCCGCGATGACCGGGCTGTACGCGGCGACGCCGGAGTTCGGCGCCGGCCCGGTCAAGGCGCGCCGGCTCACCGACATCGAAACCGTGGACTGCGAAGCGTCGGCGGGGCCGCCGGCGCCGCGCGAGGGCGACGTGCTGGTGGCCGTCCGCAACCGCGGCGCGGTGGAGCTGCGTGCGGTGCCCTTCGCCGCCGCGGACGCCCCGCTGGCCGAGCTGCCGGTGGTCTACGCGGACCGCACGGCGCTGCGGTCGTTCACGCTCGACGGTGCGGTGCTGGCGGCGGTGATCGCGACGCCGTCGACCTCGGGTGAGGTCGTGCTGCTCGGCGACGGCGAGCCGCGCGTGCTCACCGACTACTCGAAGCCGTTGCGCGACAAGGGCATCCGGCCGATGATCGAGCTGGAGACCACGGCACCGGACGGCTACCCGGTGCACGGCTGGCTGGTGCTGCCCGAGGGCGAGGGCCCGCACCCGGTGCTGCGCGTGGTGCACGGCGGCCCGTTCACCCAGCAGGACTGGGCGGTGTTCGACGAGGCGCAGGTGTACGCGGCGGCGGGGTACGCGGTGGTGCTCGGCAACCCGCGCGGGTCGGCGGGCTACGGCCAGACCCACGGCCACGCGATCACCGAGGCGTTCGGCACGGTCGACGTCGACGACGTCCTGGCGCTGCTGGACAAGGCCCTCGAACGGCCGGACCTGGACAGCTCCCGCGTCGGGATCATGGGCGGCTCGTACGGCGGGTTCATGACGAGCTGGCTGGCGGCCCACCACGGCGACCGCTTCAAGGCGGCGTGGAGCGAGCGCGCGGTCAACGCGTGGGACTCGATGGTCGGCAGCTCCGACATCGGCTACTTCTTCGTCGACGCGTACATCGGTGCTTCCCCGGAGGTGCAGCGCGAGAAGTCGCCGCTTTCCTACGCCGCGCAGATCAAGATCCCGTTCGCGGTGGTGCATTCGGAGCAGGACTGGCGCTGCCCGCTGGAGCAGGCGCAGCGGATGTTCGTCGCGCTGCGGCGGGCGGGCGCGCCGGCGGAGTTCCTGCTGTTCCCGGGGGAGGGGCACGAGCTGTCCCGCTCCGGCCGTCCCCGGCACCGCGTCCAGCGCTTCGAAGCGATCCTCGAGTGGTGGGGCCGGCACCTGTGACCGTGCCCGCGTGAACTTCGAGCTCGAGACGCGGCGGATGGTGCACTTCCGGGCGTGTCCGCGTGCCGGCGAAATCTCCGAGGAGATGGCGCGGGAACTGCGGCTGACCTCCGGGTGATCATCCCCTTGCCGGAAGCTCAGTTCAGCAGCGTGTAGTTCAGCTCTTCGCAGACCCGGCCGAGCGGGACGTCCAGGCCCGGGTGGTCCAGCGGCAGCAGCACGTCCGGCGCGATCGGCAGCGCCGCTCCCGCCGGCGGGTCCCACAGGCAGATCGCCGGGTCGCCCGAATCCATCGAAGAGCGGTACCAGAGGCCGTCCAGGTCGCTGAACGCGCCGCGGATCGCGCGCGCCCACGCCTGCGTCAGCTTCTTCGGCCCGCTCGAGATCTCCTGGGACGCGCCCACCCGCGTCGGCCACAGGCCGGTCAGGTCGAGCAGGCGCAGGGTGCGCGTCGGGCGGACGACCACCAGGCGCGGCCCGCGCGTGCGGCGGTCGACCGTCGAGCTGGTCTGGAAGACCTCCGCGACCGACGTGCGGACCGTGAGGCCGAAGTAGAGGACCCCGTTCGCGGGGTCGGTGACCGGCGCGCCGCCGCGGCCGGGCGACTGCTGGTCGAACCGGCCGTGCGGGAGCGGGCCGGTGTAGCGGAACGAATTCCACTGCTGGGGGTGGTTGCCGTGCGCCGTGAAGATGCGGACCAGCCTGGTCGCGGGCTGGACCGTGACCACGTCACTCGCACGGTTCAGCTGCCGGACCAGGACGGATCGGGCGGGCGGCAGCGGTAGCCGGGCCATGGGTCGGGGGTGGTCCGTCCTTGTCGGTGATCTTGCTCGGGGACGCTCCAGCCTAGAACGGCGAGCCGAGCGTGGCGATGAGGCGGGCGATGTGCTCCGGGTCACCCCCGGAGAGGAGCCACTGCCGCGGGGTCGCGGGGTGCTCGTTGATGACGAGGTCCGGCTGCGGTGTGCTCATGAACGCGGCGACGACCAGCGCGGGCTGGTCGTCGGGGAGGGCCTTGAGCACGACTTCGAGGCCGGGGAGCACGCCCGAGCCGGCGAACTGCCATGCGGGCAGCCGCCAGCCGCCGTCCTTCCAGCCGGTCAGCCTGCCTTCCTTGAGGCGGTGCCGGATGCGGCTGTCGTCGACGCCGAGGGCCCGGGCCGCCTCGTTGACGCTGAGCGCGCCTTCGGCGAGGACGGCGTGCGCGGCCACGGTGCGCGCGCGGAAGTCCGGTTCGCCTTCCCGGCGCGGCGACAGGTCCAGCCCGACGTCGGTGAGCGCGGCGCGCTGATCGGCCGAGAAGTAGTGCGAGGGATCGGGGTTCGGCGGGGACAGTCTGCGCGCCGCGTCTTCGACGAGCGTGAGGAACTCGTTCGCGTCGACCTTCAGGCCCGCCTTGGCGAGGATGTTCTCCAGCGCTACAGACATGGGAATCAGACTAACCCGAAACAGCGCGGGTGTGCGGGTTCGTGCGGTTTCTTGCCCTATCTGTGGGTGAATTCACCAGAGATCGACACTTACGGCACATCACTCAACACGTTGAGTAGGCAACTTCCGGTCAGTCTGACGGCATCGCGCGACGATGTCCAGGCTTGACAGTGTGCTTGCGCGGCCTTACGTTCCGTGTGAGTAAACGATTTCCGCTCCGTGCTCACAGGATCCGGCGGGTTCGCGCCGGTCATGGGGGACACAGGGGGTGGGGCGTGCCTGGGGGGCCCGGCACGAGCCGGCCCCCCGGGCACGTCGCTCCGGCCCCCGCGCACGGCGTCAGCGGCGCGAACTCTTCCGCTCGATCAGCGTCGCCTCGAGCGTCGTGGTCGTGGCCTCGCGGCTGCTGTCGGAAATCCGTGCCAGCAGGAGCTGGGCCGCCACGCGGCCGACCTCGTACGCCGGCTGGGCGACCACCGTCAGGGGCGGGTCGATGAGCGTCGTCCACGGGGCGTCGTCGAACGAGACGATCCCGACGTCACGCCCGGACCGCAGCCCGCGCGACGACAGCGCCTCCAGCACGCCGATCGCCATCGTGCTGTTCGCGACCAGCAGCGCGTCCGGCGGCGACGGCTCGTCCAGCAGCTCCAGTGCCGCGAGCCGGGCACCCTCGGCGCGGTACTCCGCCCGCCGGGACACGACGTTCGCTTCGCCGACGACGTCGGCGTACCCGGCCAGGCGGTCGTCGGCCGTGCGGACGCCCGCCGGCCCGGTCAGGCAGCCGACGCGGCGGTAGCCGCCCGCCTGCAGGTGCCGGGTCGCTTCGGCGGCCGCGTGGCGCGTGTCCACCAGGACCTGGTCGCCGGTCTCGGCCGGCAGCGGGCGGTCGACCGCCACCAGCGGCGTGCCCTGGCGGCGCAGGCCCTCGACGTTCGTCGACCGGCCGGTCGGCGACAGCACCACCCCGGCGACCCGCTCCTGCAGCGCGACCTCGATGTAGCGGCGCTCCTTGTCCTCGTTCTCGTCGGAGTTGCAGAGCACCACCGAGTAGCCCGACCGCTGCGCGAGGTCCTCGACGCCGCGCGCGATGGCCGTGAAGAACGGGTTTTCGACGTCGGAGATGATGAGCGCGAGGACCGCGGTCTCCTGCCGGCGCAGGTTCCGGGCCAGCCCGTTCGGGTGATACCCCAGCTCGGCGGCGGCTTCCTGCACGCGCGCGGCGAGGGTGGGGTCCACAGTGGACTTCCCGTTGAGCGCCCGCGACACGGTCGCCGTGGAGACGCCGGCCCGCGCCGCGACGTCGCTGATGGTGGCCACACGCCCTCCCTGATCACCGGTCGAGGGGAGAATAGCGCTCTTGGTGGTCGTTTACCGTCCGCTTACCTCCGCGAGTGATGGCCCACTTCCGGTTGACCGCCGGGGTTACGCCGAACGGAGCCGATCACGCTCCGCCACGTCCACAGTGGAGGGACGAGGGAAGTAGCTCCGCGGGGTCAGCCCGGTGAGGGCCCGGCAGTCCCGGCTGAGGTGCGCCTGGTCGGAGTACCCGGCGGCGGCGGCGAGTTCGGCGAGCCCGGCAACGTGCGGAGCGAGCCGGACGGCCCGCTGAAACCGGGTGACGCGCAGGTAGGTGGCCGGCCCGTACCCGACGGCTTGGACGAAGCGCCGCCGCAACCGCCGCTCGCTCACGCCGAAGGGCTCTTCGACCCGCGCGGCCGCGACATCGGGCGAGGTCGCCCGCGCGGTGCGGCTGGGTGGTGCTTCCCGCCGGGCCGGCATCGCCGCCCCCGGGCCGGTCTTCGCGGCGATCCGGGCCGGATCGGCTTCGTGCCGGGTCAACTGGGCGGCGGCTTCGGCGAGGGCGCGGGGGTCGAGCTTGGCGGCGACCGGGGCTGGGGCGACCTCGGCTTGGGCCAGGAGCGCGGCGGCTTCGGCGAGGGCGCGGGGGTCGAGCTTGGCGGCGATCCGGGCCGGGTCGACCTCGCCTCGCGCCAGAAGCGCCGCCGCCTCGCCGACGCCGGGCTTGGCGGAGATCCCGGCCGGGCCGCGCCCCGTCAGCAATGCCGCCGCCTCCGCGACCCGCGCCGCTCCCGCGTCCAGCCGCTCGATCAACTCCGCCACCGCCCGATCCGCCGGCGACACCTCCACCGCGGCGAGCCGCGACGCCACCGCCTCCGCCGGCGACAGCTCGCCCTCCAGCAGCCGCTCCGCCAGCACCTCGCCGTCCCGCCCCCACAGCTCGCCCAACGGCACCCGCCGGTCGCGCAGCTCGTCGGCCGCCACGCCCAGTACCGCCGGGGCGTGCCCCGGCTTGAACCGGACTCCCCGCACCACCGCCCCGGGCCGGGTCACCGACGACCACGCCGCCGTGTCCGGGCCCGCGATGAACACCCCGCCGTCGCCGACGACCAGGTCCAGGCAGCCGTCGGGGACGATCCGCTTGGGGCCCGCCGTCGCCGATCGCCACACGCAGCGCGCCACGCCCGCCAGCCGCCGGGGTGGTGCCGCCTCCTCGTACACACCCCCGATCATGCACCCGGGCACCGACAAAAACCGGAGGGCACCCGTTCGGGTGAAACCCAGCGGGTAACGGCTAACGCGCGGTGAGGTCACGGCGAGATAGAGGTCGACGCACCCGGCGAGGGTGCGCGCGACGAGAGAAGACCTCTTCATGGGTGCTCACACCGCGGGCCGTGACCAGGGCCGCGTCCGGTCGGCCGGCAGCGTCGTGGTCGTGCTGGGGGTGCTCGCCGCGGCCTTCGCGGTGACGTCGTTCGTGGTGCCGCGGTCCGCCCGCGGGCCGGCCAAGGTGGAGCCGGTCGCCGCGCCGGTCGTGCCGGCCGCCGTCGCCACCGTGAGCCACTCCGTCGTCTACGAGCTGCTCGGCGCGCACGGCGCCCAGGACGTCACCTACTCCGGCGCCGGCTCGGTGCTGACCCAGCACGCCGAGGTGGCGACGCCGTGGTCGGCCGCATTCACCCGGGTCGGCCCCCTCGGCCGCACCGAGTTCTACAGCGTCGCCGCGCGCAACCCCGGCCCCGGCGAGCTGCGCTGCCGGATCGTCGTCGACGGGGTCGTCGTCGCCGAGAAGGCCGTCGCCGAGGCGGGTCGCCAGTTCACCTGCGCCGTCTGACGGCACGATGAGCGGCGTGAACGACGCCGCGATCACCTTCGGGCCCGCCCTCGTGGCGGTGCTGGTCCTGCTCGCCGTCGCCGGGACGGCGGTCGTCCGGGCCGGCGGGCTCGGCCGGGGCCGGGACGTGCTGATCGCCTCCGTCCGGGCGGTGGCGCAGCTGGCGCTCGTGTCGTTCGTGATCACGGCCGTGCTGCGCTCGGCGCCCCTGACCGGCCTGTTCGTGCTGCTGATGTTCGGCATCGCCGCGGTGACGTCGGCCCGGCGCGCCGGCGGCTGGGCGAACCTGCCCTGGACGGCGCTGGCGATCGGGGCCGGCGTCGCGCCGGTGCTCGCGCTGGTCCTCGGCGCCGGGGTGGTCCCGCCGAAGCCGATCGCCGTGGTGCCGATCGCCGGCATCGTCATCGGTGGCGCGATGACCGCGACGTCGCAGGCCGCCCGGCGCGCGCTCGACGAGCTCAAGGCCCGCCACGGCGAGTACGAAGCCGCGCTCGCCCTCGGCTTCCTGCCCCGCCCGGCCGCGCTGGAGATCTGCCGCCCGTCGGCGGGCCACGCGCTGATCCCGGCGCTGGACCAGACCCGCACGGTCGGCCTCGTGACGCTCCCGGGCGCCTACGTCGGCGTGCTGCTCGGCGGCGCGGGGCCGAGCGAAGCGGGGCTGACGCAGGTGCTCGTGCTGATCGGGCTGCTCGCCGCGGAAGCCGTCTCGATCCTGGTGACCGTGCAGTTCGTCGCCGCGGGGAAGCTCAGCCGAGCGGCGTAGCCAGGTGGGCGGTGTCGTTGAAGCGCCGGATGATCCAGTTGTCGCCGTGGATCACCAGGTGCGAGATCGAGCCGTTGTCCGCGCCGAGGAACGCGAACCGCTCGATCGAGCGGCTGGCCTGCGCGAACACCTCGCCGATCACGCCGCCGTGGGTGAACACGGCGACGCGCTGATCGGGGTGCGCCTCGGCGATCCGCGTCAACGCGCCGCGCAGCCGGGCGCCGAACGCCTCGTCGGACTCCGCGCCCGGGATGACGTCCCAGCGCTGCTCGGCCCAGAGCCGTTCGATGATCGGGTGGCCGTCGGCGCTGTACTTGCGGAAGAGGCCGTTCTCCCAGTCGCCCAGGTGGATCTCGCGTAGGTCCCGTTCGACGGACGGGGTCAGCCCGAGCTTCTCCGCCAGCGGCGCGGCGGTCTCGGCCGTGCGCCGCAGCGTCGTCACGTAGATCGCGTCGATCCGCTCGCCGGCCAGCCGGTCGCCGACGCGCCGGGCGTGGTCGCGGCCGTCGGGCGCGAGCTCCGGGTCGGCCTGGCCCTCGACCAGGGTGAAGGGGTTCTCGCCCCGCGCGGGAGCCGACTCGCCGTGCCGCACCAGGAAGATCTCCGTCGCGCCCGGGGGCGGGCTGAAGCGGTGCTGGCGGTACTCGATCTCCTGCTCGGGCGTGCTCATGCTTCGACGGTACAGCGGCGCGAAGCGCCTCGGTTGAGGGTGGTGGTGGGGAGGAAGGCGGAGATTAGCCGAGTTGTTTGTCCACGAAACACCACCGCCACGTCTCGCCGGGCTCGAAGCTGCGCATGACCGGATGCCGGGATTCGTGGAAGTGCCGCGTGGCGTGGCGCCGCGGCGAGGAGTCGCAGCAGGCGACGTTGCCGCACTTCAGGCACATGCGCAGGTGCACCCAGGTCGTGCCCTCTTCGAGGCAGGCGGCGCAGGAGTCCGGCGAGCTCGGGTCCTTGTCGGCCCACTCGTGGGCCAGGTGCTTGCACGACCCCGCCGTCGCGGCCGGGGTGCGCAGTTCGCGGCCTTCGACGTCGGGTTCTTCCTCGTCGCGGTCCAGCATGGACTCTTCGATGTCGAGCCGCTCCAGGACCTTGCGCAGGACGTCGTCGTCGGCGCTGCCGCTGTCGCGGGCCTTGAGGAACTGGCGGCGCTCGACGTCGAGCAGTTCCAGGCGCAGGCGGCGGTAGGCGTCGCTCGGCGTCTCGGCCAGCGCGCTCTGGCGGCCGAGCTGCTCCCACGCCGAGTCGGCGCGGTGCTGCAGCCGGTCGCGCAGGCGCTGGATGATCTCCGGCGGGTCGTCGTCCGTCCGGATCTCCTCGAGCCTGGCCAGCGCCGCGCGGGTCATGTCGTGCAGGACGGCCGCCTCCTGCAGCGCGTCCTCCGCCGGGTCCGGCCGCGGCAGGCGCAGCTTCCGGATCAGCGGCGGCAGGGTCATGCCCTGCACGGCCAGGGTGCCGGCCACGACGACGAACGCCGCGAGCACCAGCACGGCCCGCTGCGGGGTGTCCGCCGGCAGCACGAACGCCGCGGCGAGCGTGACCACGCCGCGCATGCCCGCCCAGGCGATCACGGCCGAGTAGCGCCACGGCCAGATCTTCGCCCGCGGCTTCTCCGGCAGCAGGCGCCGTTCGAGGCGCTTCACCGTGCCGATGCCGATCAGGTAGAGCACCCGGGTGAGGATGGTCGCGCCGAGCACGGCCACGCAGATCCAGGTCAGCAGCGCCAGCGACAGGCCGCTTTCGGCGACCTCCGCGAGGATCCGCCGCAGCTGCAGGCCGATCAGCAGGAAGACCATGTTCTCCAGCAGGAACGCGATGGTCTGCCAGTTGAGCCGGGACGCCAGCCGGGTCGAGCCGGACAGGATCTGCGGTGCCTTGTGCCCGAGGATGAGCCCGGCGATGACCACAGCGAGCACGCCCGAGCCGTGGATCGCCTCCGCCGGGATGTAGGCGATGAACGGCACGGCGAACGACAGCGCGGTGTCGAGCACCGGCTCGTTCAGCCGGGCGCGGACGAACGCCGCCGCGAACCCGACGACGAGCCCGACCACGGCCCCGCCGATGGCCGCGCGGAAGAAGTCGGCGCCGACCTGCCACAGGCTGACCGACCCGGCCAGCGCGGCGATGGCCGTGCGGAGGGCGACCAGCGCGGCGGCGTCGTTGAACAGGCTCTCGCCTTCGAGCAGCCGGATCAGCTTGCGCGGCATCCCGACGCGGCGGGCGACGACGCTGGCGGCGACCGCGTCCGGCGGCGCGACGACGGCGCCGAGCGCGATGCCGCCGGCCAGCGGGAGGCCGGGGATCACGGCCCACGCGACCACGCCGACGCCGAGCGTGGTGAACACGACGAGCCCGACCGACATCAGCCCGATCGCGCTGCGGTTCTTCCGGAAGTCGACCAGCGACGTCTGGATGGCGGCCGAGTACAGCAGCGGGGGCAGCAGGCCGAGCAGCACGACCTCGGGGTCGAGGTGGACCTCGGGCACGCCGGGGACGTAGGAGGCGGCGACGCCGACGACGATCAGGCACAGCGGGGCGGACCAGTCCAGCCGCCGCGCTCCGGCGCTGACGACGAGGACGGTCACGACCAGGGCCACTATCTCTGCCGCGATGTGCACGGGGTAATCATCACCCGGGGGCCGCGGCGGGCGTCACCGGGCCAGCTCGGTGAGCACTTCGGCGACCAGCTGGGTGTCCATGTACTCGGTGATCTCGCGGATCCGGCCGTCCTCGAGGCGGAAGACGAAGCAGTACTC
The DNA here is from genome assembly GCF_040675005.1 of Amycolatopsis sp. NPDC049691. Taxonomy (NCBI): domain Bacteria; kingdom Bacillati; phylum Actinomycetota; class Actinomycetes; order Pseudonocardiales; family Pseudonocardiaceae; genus Amycolatopsis; species Amycolatopsis sp. NPDC049691. The sequence goes on along the minus strand of NZ_JBFANX010000004.1, from coordinate 392,574 downwards.
GTTGTCGTACCGCGCGCCGGTCTTGGTGGCGACGCTGCCCCGCGTCTCGACCACGACGACGTCGTCTTCGGCCACGAACCGGCTCGCGGTGCTGGTGTAGGTGCCCTCGAACTGCTCGCCGAGCGGGCCCAGCAGGTCGCGGCGGACGGACTCCTTGCCGGCGAAGGTGCCGGACCAGCTGTTGTGCCCGCTCACCGTCCAGGTGACGTCGTCGGCCATCGCGGCGAGCAGGGGGCGGATGTCGCCGGTCGCCCAGGCGTCGAAGGCGGTTCTCAGCAGTTGCTTGTTTTCGGCTGCGCTCATGCCTGGTAGTCAACACGCTGGAGCGCGCTCCACGCCAAGTTCGTAGGCTGGGCCGCGTGACGACGGTGGAGACCGCGGCCGGCGCCCTGCGCGGGTCCGAACGCGACGGAGTCCGGACGTTCCTCGGCGTGCCCTACGCCGAGCCGCCGGTGGGGGAGCTGCGGTTCCGGGCGCCCCGGCCGGCGCCGCCGTGGAGTGGCGTCCGGGAAGCGACCGACTGGGCCCCGCGGGCACCGCAGCCCGAACTGACCGGCCGTCGCTTCACCGGCGATGAAGACTGCCTCTACCTGAACGTCTACGCGCCCTCGTCGCCCGGTTCGTACCCGGTGCTGGTGTGGATCCACGGCGGCGGTGGCGTGATGGGCGCGCCCCACCAGTTCGACGCGTCCGCGTACGCGCGGCGAGGTGTCGTGGTCGTGACCGTCGCCTACCGGCTCGGCGTCCTCGGGATGCTGCACCTGCCCGGCGTCGCCGATTCGAACCTGTCCCTGCGCGACCAGGTCGCCGCCCTCGAGTGGGTGCGCGACAACGCCGCCGCGTTCGGGGGCGATCCGGGGCGCGTCACGCTGGCGGGGCAGTCCAACGGCGGCCGCACGGTCGGGACGTTGCTGGCCGTGCCCGCCACCCGGGGGCTCGTGCACCAGGCGATCGTGCAGAGCGGCACCGGCGTCGGCTCGGTCGTGCACACCCCGGCCGAGGGCGCGGCGGTCGCTTCGGCGGTCCTCCGGGAACTGGACGCCGCGCCGTCGGACCTCGCGACGCTGCCGGTGACGCGGATTCTCGAGGCGCAGCAACGGGTTTCGGCGGTGTCCGGGACCAAGGTGACCTACCGCGTGGTCGTCGGCGACGAACTGCTTTCCCAGCGACCGGTGGTCGGTGTCCGTGAAGTCCCGCTGTTGATCGGGACGACGGCCGACGAAGAGGACCTGTTCAGCTGGCTGCAATCGGGTGGCGCGAAGCTGCTGGGCGTCGGCTCGACGATGCTGACCCCCGAGGAGATCGAGAAGGCCGTCGCGGCCTACACCTCGGTTCTGCCCGATTGGCCCGAAGACCAGGTCCGCAACCGCGCGCTGACCGCGGGGGACTGGTGGATCCCGGCGATCCGCTTCGCCGAACGGCAGCCGGACGCCTGGATGTACCGGCTGGACTGGCGGATCGCGCCGCGCGGCAAGGGACTCGGCGCGGCGCACGGGCTCGACCTGCCGCTGGTGTTCGACGACATCCGCAACAGGAACTGGCGGTTCCTCTTCGCCGGCCGGAGGTTCCCGGCCGAGCGCATGCAGGCGGTGGCCACGGAGATGTTCGACGCGTGGGTCCGGTTCATCGCGACCGGCGACCCGGGCTGGCCGCGTTACACGACCGCGGACCGGGTGACGCGCCTCTTCGACGACGTCAGCGCGACGGTCAGCGACCCGGACCGCGAGCAGCGCCTCCTCTGGGACTGAGCCGGGGCGGCCGCGAGACCGCCCCGGCTCGGACCTAGACGGTGATCTTGTCGACGTTCGGGCCGCCGTTGGCGGTCGTCGCGGTCGCCTTGATCTTGTTCGTGCCGGCGGTCAGCGTGACCGGGATCGTGACCGTCTGCCACGTGTCCCAGTTGCCGGTGCCGCCGAAGGCCACTCCGGACGCCACTTTCGTGCCGTTGACCGCGATGTCCATCGGCCGGTTCGTCGTGGTGCCGTTGGCGAACCGCAGGACCACGTTCGCGCTGCCCGCCGCGGCCGCGGTCACGGTGAACTCCACCGCGCTGCCGGTCGCGTTGTCGTAGTTGACGAACCCGGTGCCCGTGTACCCGAGGTGGTTGGACTCCGCGACGCCGTTCGTGATCGTGGCGTCCTCGGCCTGGTAGTCCACCGGGGTGCCCGGACCGGGGTCGACCGTGCCGTCCGCCGGGATCGTCTTCGTCCCGGTGTTCCAGCCCGCGATCCGCACGGACGGCTTGGCGCCCTTGAGGTCCGCGGTCCGGTACGTCGCCGTCAGCGTCGTCGACTCGCCGGGCCAGAGGCTGACCTGGTTGTCGGTCCACCGCACCGGCAGCACCGGCGCGCCCGCCGCGCCGACGACGTGCGCGTCGACGAAGAACGCCGGCACCTTGCCGGACGCCGGGTTCGTCAGCGTCACCTTGGTCGTCGTGGTCCCGTCGGCGTTGGCCGTCGAGGTCGCGGTCGACCCCGGCGAGACCTGGGCCAGGCCGTTCAGCCCGGACAGGTCCGCGTAGGCCGACTGCGGCGTGTAGTACCAGTCGCTCGCGCCCCAGTTCAGCGTGTCGGCCTTGGTGGACAGCCAGTACACGTTCCGGCTGACCTCCTTGCCCGCCGAATCGGTGAGCACCAGCTTCGCCAGGTACGTCGTGGACAGCCCGCTCACCGAACCGATGGTCAGCGCGGTCGTCTTGGCGCCGTCGCCGCCCACCGAAACGGCCTTGGACTGGTTGAACTTCTCCGTACCGTCCAGGTTGTACAGCTTCACCGACGCGGTGAGGCCCGACGCCGCGTCGTGGTTGTGGTTGACCACCACGACGGACTTCGTGTCGTAGGAGTACTGGATGTGCAGCGGCTCGTTCGCCTTCTTGGCGCCGAAGTACGAGCCGTTCTGGTCGAGGTAGGCGTCGAACAGCTGCCAGTGCAGCGACGTCCAGCCGCTGTTGAGCATCCAGTAGATGATCCCGGTGGCCGGGTTCGAGCTGTCGCTGAAGTTGCGCGAGTGCGATTCGAACTCGGCGCGGACGTTCTCGTACTGCGCCAGCTGCGCCTTGCGGACGAAGTCGTCCAGGCTCGCCGGCTTGCCGTAGCGGGCGGTGAGCGCGTCGCCGAAGAGCTTCAGGTTGGCGAACGTCGAGGACGACGACCGGTGGTACTGCGCGGTCGACGGGCTCTTCCACATCGTGTCCAGCTCACTGGCCGACATCATGCGCTTGAGCGTGTCCATCGTCGGGATGTCCGGCCCGGCGCTGGTCTCGGAGTTGAAGCTCCACGCGCCGCCGAGGTCGCTGTGCGCCTTGTCGTACCAGTAGTTCGGTGGGACGTAGTCGTACGGCCCGTTCATCTTCATCCCGGACGACCCCAGCTGCGGCGACGACTTCGCCGACGCGGCCGGGACCACCGGCGTGGGCCAGTCCGCGGCGCTCAACGCGTCGAGGTAGTTCTTCTCGATCGTCGCGTCGGGCGCGAAGTCGCTGCCGATGAGGAAGGAGATGACGCTCGGGTGGTCGCGCAGCCGTTCGGCCTCCGCGGTCATCGACGCCTTCGCGACCGGGTAGTCGGCGGCGGTCCAGGGGTCGCCCTTCTCGTCGCCGTTGACCTGGCCTTCCCACTTGTCGCAGCACTCCCAGCCGGGCAGCGTCAGCACGCCCATCCGGTCGGCGAGGTCGAAGAACTCGTCCGGCTCGATGTGCCCTTCCAGGCGCACGGTGTTGAGCCCGAGGTCCTTGACGTAGGCGAGCTTGTCGGCCGCGTATTGGGCGTTCCAGCGCAGGAACAGGTCCGGCGAGTAGCCGCCGCCCTTGATCAGCAGCGGGCGCCCGTTGATCGTGTACGACCGGCCGCCGCTCGAGTTCTTGTTCGCCGTCACCGTGCGCACGCCGAAGCTCGAGTGCGAGGTGTCCGACGCGGTTCCGCCGACGCTCGCGGTCAGGTCGAGGTCGTAGAGCGGCTGCCCGCCCATCCCGGCCGGCCACCAGACCTGCGGGTTGTCGATCCCGACCACGTCGAAGGTGACGGTCTTCTTCTCCTTCGCCGCCAGGCTGACCGTCTGGCTGATCGGCTTGCCGGCGACCGTGCCGGAGACGGTCGTGGACACGGCGGCCGCGGAGTCGTTGCGGACGTCGGCCTTCACCGTCAGGTCGGCGTGGGACAGGCCGGTCAGCTTCGTGACGACGTGGCCGCCGCGCAGCGCCACCGGGCCGCTGCGCCGGACGAGGACGTCCCGCACGATGCCCATGTTCTGGTCGGGCGGGGTCTGCGCCCAGTCGATCCAGCCCATCGACAGGTCCTTGTTCGGGTCGTTGGGGTAGACCTTGAACGCGACGCTGTTCGTGCCGGCCTTCACCAGCGCGGTGATGTCCAGGTCGTGGCGGGTGTAGGCGCCGGTGACCTGCGTCTTGTCGGCGACGCGCGTCCCGTTGACCCAGACGTCGGCCTTGGACAGCACGCCGCTGAAGTCGAGGTAGGTGCGCTGGGTGGTGTCGGCGACCGTGAGGTCGGTGCGGTACCACCAGGGGACCTGGAAGTCCGCGGTGGGCACGTTCTTCATGTTCGTCGAGTAGAACGGGTCGGCGTACTTGCCGTTGGCCAGCAGGCCGGCGTAGACGGTCGAGCGCGGGCCGACCGGGTACCAGCCGGAGGTGTCGTACCCCGGCTTCGACACCGCGGAGTCGTCGCCGACCCGCGCCGACGTCTGGATCAGGAAGCCGGGGACGGCGGTGGCCGGGCCCGCGGCCGCGACCGTCGCTCTCGCCTGCTCCTGGCCGGTGGCCGCCGGGACGGTCGCCCCGCTCACGGCGACGGCGAGCACGGCCGCCGCCACGAGGATCCGGGTTCTTCTCTGCCGATAGCTCACTAGCGCGCCTCCTAGGCACCACGGCGGCGTGGGGGACGATCGTTAGGGAACTTTCCTAACAATTGCGGACGATCGTAGCGGCCCGGTCACCCGGAGAACAGGGGCGAATCGGTCAGACCCGGGCCGCCTGCCACGCCGCCGCGGCGCGCAACGCCAGCAGGAGGGGCAGTGAGCCGTCCTCCCAGATCCGCTGCGGAAGTGCCTCGCTGAGCGGGACACCGCCGGCCAGTGCGGCGCCGATCGCCGGGAGGTCGACGTCGAAGAGCGTCAGCCCGGCGCTGTAGAGGCGTTCGCCGCCCGCCGGGCGGCGGGCGGCGACCTCGGTGCTGTCGACCGCCAGCTCGGTCACGCCGAAGAACTCCGGCTTGGCACCGCGTTCCATCCAGCGCGCGAAGCCGACGACCTTCGTCTCGCGGACGTCCTGGGGCGTGAGCCCGCTCTCCTCGCACAGTTCGCGTTCCATGCCGGCGCGGATCGCGGTGTGCAGGAACCGGCGCGCGTTCTTGCCGGGAGTACTCAGGTCCTGCGGCTCGAGCGACCCGCTGCCCGACGGCGCGAGCAGCAACCCGCTCACGGCGTTGAGCGACGACTGCCGCACGGTGACGAGCTTGCCGTCGGTGGTGAAGGCGACCGTCGAGACGCCGATCAGGTCGGCGAGCGTGCTGCTGCCGAGCTCGCGCAGGGCGCCGTCGGTGTCGGTCAGCTCGGCCCGCCGCAGGTCGTACTCCTCGTCGGTGTCGGCGCGGGTGATGCGGAGCGTGCCGAGCTCGTTCGAGCAGACGGCGTCGAAGAACCGGGCGCGGTGCAGCCGGATGGGCGCGGGCCGCGCGCCGGCGGCCGGGAGCGGGTCCCCGCGCATGCCGACGATCGGGCCGTTGAGCCGCTGCTCATGCCCCTCACAAGCCCGGCGTTCAGACAGCGGGACGGGCGGGATCGCTTCCGGGTTGCCGCCGTCAAGCGCCGTTCTGTCCACAGGCACCCCCGATTGTGGACAGCTCGGCTGGGAAACGCGGTTTCGCGCGAGCTTGTCGGTGTGCGCCGATAGACTGGGACGGGGACGCCCCCCAGGGAAGGGCGGGGGACTCTCTGGGGTCAGCCGGCGGCCCGCAGCAACCGGACGTCCCGGGTGAAGGTGGCGACGCCGAGCGCGAGCGCGACGACGGACAGCACGACCCCGACGGCGCTCGGCAGGATGGTGACAAGCCCGAGCACCACGCCCAGGCCGGACGCGGCGAGCGGCCACTCCCGGGCGCCGATGAAGCCGAGGTAGTCCACCTTCGCCCGGGCGCGCCGCGTCAGTTTTCCCATCACCGCTTTGTTTGGCACGGCGCAGGCCCGGCGTGGGGCTATCTCCCGATCTCGAGGTCGGCCTTGAAGAGCGCGATCACGGCGAGCCGCTTCTCGTCGACGGCGGCGACGGTCGCTTCCTCGACGCCGCCGCCCGCGGCGATCCGCGAGTGGACGTCGAGCACGGTGGTCGTGAGCGCCCGGGCCGCCCCGGCGACCTCGGCGCCGGCCAGGACCTCGATCTCGGCCGTGGCGGCGTGCAGGCGGGCGTCCTCGGCGCGGGTCCTCTCGCCGGCCATCGCCTGGCCGTGGCTCGCGCTGATCGAACGGAGGTACTCGGCGTAAACGGCCTGCTTCAGCTTGCCGAGCGCGTCCTCCCGCTGCCACCGGCGGGTGCGCGCGGCGAGCAGGTGCTGGAGGAGCCCGCCGATGAGCACGCCGAGGAGAGCGCCGGTCACGCCGACGACGGCGGTGCCCATCAGGCTTCCGCGTCGAGGTAGACCCACTGGCCGTCCGCCCGGCGGAAGCCGCTGTTCTCCTCCAGGAACCCCTCGCGGCCGTGGTGGCGGTAGTGCGCCCGGAACTCCACCGTCCCCTCGGTGTGCAGCAGGCCGCCGCCGGTGCGGCCGAGGATCTCCAGCCGCGTCCACTCCTGCGCCGGGTCCAGCTGCAGCCGCCGCGGGCGGGTGTCCGGGTGCCACGTGCGCAGCAGGTAGGCGGTGTCCCCGACGGCGAAGGCGCTGAACCGCGAGCGCATCAGCAGCTCGGCCGTGGGCGCCGCGAGGCCGCCGTCGTGGAACCGGCCGCAGCAGGCGGCGTAGGACTCGGCGAGACCGCACGGGCACGAAGTCATGGCGGAATCCTCCCACTCCGACTGTCTACTCAGGACTAACCCGCGTTGACCGGCTTCCCGGTCTCCCGCGCCTCCTGGGCCCCGCGCACCGCGAGCCGGTCGGCGCGCTCGTTCTCCGGGTGTCCCGCGTGGCCCTTCACCCACAGCCACTCGACCTCGTGCACGCCGGCCGCCGCGTCCAGGCGCTGCCACAGGTCCGCGTTCTTCACCGGCTCGCGCGCCGCCGTCTGCCAGCCGTTCTTCTTCCACCGCGGCAGCCACTGCATGATGCCGTTGCGCACGTACGTGCTGTCGGTGTACACCCGGACCTGCGACGGCCGGGTCAGGCTCTCCAGCGCGCGGATCGGCGCCGTCAGCTCCATCCGGTTGTTCGTCGTCGGGGTGGCTTCGCCGCCGTACAGCTCGCGCTCGTGCCGCCCGTAGCGGAGGACCGCGCCCCAGCCGCCCGGTCCCGGGTTCCCGCTGCACGCGCCGTCGGTGAAGATCTCCACGTCCACGCGGCGACCCTACCGGTCCCGGCCCTCGCCGAGAGCCGCCACGCCGGGTTACGGTGAACCTCCGGAGGGGAACCATGAACGGGCGTGACGACACGGGCGAGGGCGCGCTCCTCGCTTACCTCGCCGATGCCGATCGCGACTACCTGCTCGGCCGGGGCACCCGGCGCCGGTTCCGGGCGAACGACGTCGTGCTCATGGAAGGCGACCCCTCCGACCACGTCCACGTGCTGGTCTCCGGCTGGGTGCGCGTCTCGACGATCGTCGAGGACGGCCGTGAGGTGCTCTTCGGCCTGCGCGGTCCCGGCGAGGTGCTCGGCGACCTCGCCGCCGTGACCGGACGGCCGCGCTCGGCGTCGGTGCGCGCGATCGAGCCCTGCACCGTCTTCCAGCTGACCGGCGCGGAGTTCGTCGACGTCCTGCACACCCGGCCGGAAATCGCCATCGCGACGATCAAGACCGTCGCGGCCCGGCTGCGCAGCGCCGAGTCCGCCCGGGTCGACTCCGCCGCCTTCGACGTCAGCCGCCGCGTCGCGGTCGTCCTGGTCAGGCTGGCCGAGGAGCACGGCAAGCGCGTCGCGGAGGGTGTGCTCATCGAGGCCGCGTTCTCGCAGGAGGACATCGCCTCGCAGATCGGCGCCGCCCGGCGTACCGTCGCACGAGCGTTGCGCGTGCTGCGGGAACGGGGGATCGTCGAGACCGGCCGCCGCCGGATCCTCATCCGCGAGCCGCGCGTCCTGCGGGCCTTCGCCCGTTCTGAGCCAAACGGCACACAACACCCGTGACAACGGGCATCTGAGCGCACCCCCTCTCGGCGGGATCCTGGGTTCCGGCCGGAAAAGAAAAGATGCCGACCGGCCGGATTCCCATTTTCGAGCGAGGTCGGGGAGTGCTTTGCCGTGAACGTCTACTGCAGGATCTTGACCCTGGTGAAATCGGTCTTCGCCGCGTTCGTGGTCGGCGCCGTCCTGGGATTCCTGACGGCGACCGGAAACGCGGCGGAACCGGACGCGCCGGCGTCGCACGGCTCCGCTCCGCTCCCCGTCTCGGCCTGGGTGCAGCGATGAGGAGGTGTGTGATGGAGAGCCACTCGATCTGGGCGCTGATCTTCGGCGCGAACTGACCCGCGGCGGCCCGGCCGGCCGGCTCGTGGGGGGTCGGCCGGCCGGGTATTCCGCGAATGCGGTGTCCATGATCTGTCATATCGGCGCGGAATCGCGCTTGGTAATGTGGTCGTTCGATTCCACCGGGGCACGGGAGGGGGTGGGATGCGGCCGGAGAACTCCTTCCCGTTCGTGCGCGAGCTGAACGAACTGCGCCGCGGCCGCGGGCTCGACGCGGCGGACCTGCACCAGCGGATCGGCCCGTGCCTGCGGGAAGCGTGCGAGATCACCGCCGCCGACCAGCCCGCCGCCGCCCGCCGGAAGCTCGTCCTGCGGCTCACCGAGCTGTGCGGGCGGCTGCCCGCCGACCTGCGGCTGGCCGCGCTCGCGGCGCTCGGCCTGCACGAAGAGGCCGCTGGGGAGTTCCTCGACCGGCGGATCTCGTGGCTGGCCAGCGTCCTGGACCGCGATCCGCGCACCGCACGCCGCCGGATCGACCTCGCGTTCCGCCGGCTCGACGAACTGCTCGGCGCGCCCCCGGCCGGGCGCGACCCGCACCCGCTGGCCGGCTGGTACGTCGAGTCGATGAAGGTGATGCTGCGGCTCGACCGCGACCCGCCGGACCTGCAGGAGGAACGCCGGATCGTCGCGGAGGTCGACGAGCTGGACGAGCTCGTGCTCTCGTTCAGCGTCCCCGCCGAGCCGGGCAGCGACCCGGTCCCGGACATCACCGCCGACGTCCTGTTCGGCGGCGAAATCGTCGAGGCGCGCCAGGTTTCGGTGAGCCACGCGCAGTTCGTCATGCGGCTGCCCAGCCCGTTGCGGCTGGGCCAGCGCCACGACTACGGGATCCGGTTCGCGCCGCGGCGCACGTCGCTGCGGCCCTACTACGTCATGACGCCCCTGCGCCGGTGCGAGGAGTTCTCGGTGCGGGTCCGGTTCGACCGCGAGGCACCGCCGTCGCGCGTGTGGCGGCTCAACGGCGTGCCGGGCCGGGTCATCGACGACGGCGTCGACTCCGGGGACGCGCTGACGGTCAACCGGGTCGGCGAGGTGGGGCTCGAGTTCCACGAGCTGCACCAGGGGCTGAGCTACGGCCTGCAGTGGTCCTTCGAGCCCCGGGAGGACTGAGGAGGCCATGCGCACCGTCCCGGTGGCCGCGACCGTCGTCCGGATCGGGATCGTCGCCCCGAGCCGCGGCGGCACCGCCCGCGCGGTGCACCTCGGCACGACCCTCGACGGGGTGCTGGACGAGGTGTTCGACCGCGTCCCGGTGCCGTACCGCACGCCGACGTGGTACCGGCGTCCCGAGGGGGACAACACGACGCTGGTCATCCCGCCGACCGTGCCGCTGCCGTGGGTGGCGGGCGAGTTCGCCGTCGAGCTGGCCGACGCGCTGCGGCGCCGCAACCGCCACCTCAACGAGTTCGGCAGGCTCCGGCTGCGCCTCGCGGCCGACCACGGCGACGTCGTGCTGCGCCCGCCGAACTTCGGCGGCGCCGCGGTCGCGCTGGCGGTCTGGCTGTGCGAAGCCGAGGTGCTGAAGGCGGCGCTGGCCGCGGCGCCGGAGCTGGACGAGCTGCTCATCGTCTCCGACCGGTTCCACGCGGCGCTCCCGGACGGACGGGGGTTCCGCCGCGTCGTCGTCCCGGCCGGTGGTGAGCGCGAACTCGCGTGGCTGCGGACCGGTCCGGATACTGGGACGCGGAATACCGGCCCCGGCGGTGGGTTGGCACCGTCGTAGCCGACGGAAAAGGGGCCCGCGATGAGCACGTTCACGAGCGAGTGGCAGGACTGGAAGACCCGGCGCGAAGAGGACCTCGCGGCACCGCACGGCTGGCTGGCGCTGGTGTCCCTCGACTGGCTGACCGACGCCCCGCGCGAGTACCCCGGCATTCCCGGCCGCTGGTGGCAGGACTCGGACGCGGCGTACGTCGACCCGGCCGGCGCTTCGCTCCTCTTCGACGGCGCCCCGGTCACCGGTGTTCAGCGGTTCGAGCTGGTCAACAGCGGCGCGGGCACGCGGGTGCTGGCCGGCGACGTCGAGATCGAGGTCGCCCGCCGCTCGGGGTACCTGATCCGCGTGCACGACCCGAAGGCCGAGGTGCTGCGCGCGTTCCACGGCGTCCCGGCGTACGAGCCGTCCCCGTCCTGGGTGCTGCCGGGCCGGTTCGAGCCGTTCGACTCGCCGCGGCCCACCACGGTCGGCGCGGTGGTGGAGGGCTTGAGCCACGTGTACACGGCGCCGGGCGTGGTCCGGTTCGAGTACGGCGGCTCGTCGCACACGTTGACGGCGTTCAACGGCAAGGACGGCGGTTTCAGCATCCTGTTCACCGACGAGACGAGCGGGGTGACGACGTACGCGGCGAACCGGTCGCTGCCGGTGCCCCCGCCGTCGGCCGACGGTGCGGTGACGCTGGACTTCAACCGGGCGGTGAACCTGCCGTGCGCGTTCACGGACTTCGCGACCTGTCCGCTCCCGCCGGCGGGCAACCACCTGCCGTTCGCGGTGGAGGCGGGGGAGAAGATCCCGCACGAGCGCGGGTGACTCCCCCGCTCCCCGTCAGTGGGCCACGTCGATGACGACGCGGTTGGGCGAGGTGAGGGTGAAGACGTTCACCGCGGTCCGCGACCGCACCCCGAGCCCGATCGTGAGGGCCGATTCGAAGTCCCCGGTGACGGCGACGGCCATGACGTTGCTCAGGTTCCGGGTCCGGAACTTCTGCGGCCCGGTGTAGGTGGGGTTCCCGTTCTGATCGTGCGCGGCGGCGGCGAAGACGGAGACGTTGACGAAGTACTGCCCGGTGAGCCAAACGACTTCCCCGCTCGGGTCGGCGGTGAGCTCATCGGTGAGCTGGTAGCTGAGGGTCCCGGGAACGTGCCCGGCGGAGAGGTCGAGCACGACCCGGTCGAAGCCGGGGTTGTTCCCGGTCCGGATGTTGGTCAGGGTCGGAGCGGTGGACTGGGCCTGAGCGGGCACGGCGGCGGCAACGCTGCCGGCGACCAGCAGGGCGATGGCGACGAGTGCGCGTCTGACGGGTCTGGACATGGTGGGCCTCCTGGCGGAGCGAACCGGTGGAAGTCCCAGCGCTGGGTCTGCTGAGGACGTCCGGTTGGTCCGGGAGTTGCGCGGGAGTCCCTTATCGTTATGCGGCTGCTTGAGGTTTCGTCAGTCGATTACAGGAAGTACTGCGCTGGGTGTGAATCGTGACGCGGGGAAGGCCGAAGCCGCGCTCGCGATCACCGCTCGACAGGTATGGGACGGAAGCCGTGGTCCGAGCGACTTCACGACGGCGTTCGCCGGAGCGACGGTGTACGCGCAGCGACCCGACCAGCCCGCGCTGCTGGTGACCGAGCTCGGCTCGAGAGGCCGATGGACGGTCGTGTTCTCGACGCTCGAACGGCTGGCGGCACACGTCGGCGATTGTGACTTCCTCGCCACGACGGGTGCGGATTTCCTGGAACTGGTTCCGCCGGGCATCGGTGTGATGGTCGATCCCGATGACGGGCATCGGTTCCCGATCCTGGTTCGCATGGCGCCGCCGGACGTGGTCGCGCGGGTATGGGCTGAGGCCCCGGGGACGGGCAGTGCCGTAGGGGAGTGAAGACGACCGTGTACAACGAGGGGGCGAAAGGTGGAGGGTCCGGGCTTTCACGTCGATGTGGATGTGCTGGAAAGCGCGTCGAAGAACATGAGCGCAGTGGTGCAGGACCAGGACAGCTTCGAGTTGCGAGGCCTGTGCGGGTGAGCCCGAGCTGTATGGACACGCCGGTGTGCACGACGCCCTCGCGGAGCTGTGCGGCCGGTGGAGCGTGGGTATCGATGCCCTGGTCGACCGCGCGAGCGACCTGGGTGATCTGCTCGGGAAGGCGGCCAGTGCCTATCGGGCGGTCGAGCAAAGCAACACAGAAGCGTTGAAGACCGATCCCGGCTGGGACGCCGTCACGCCGGATCCGCCGTTGGTGGGCGGCGTCTGATGGCCGAGCTCGGCCAGACAACGGACCCTCGGGCGCTGGTGCCCGGTGATCCGGCCGCGGTGTTCGAAAACGCCCGCGTCCTGAGTGCGCGAGCGAACACGACCGCGACGGTCGGTGACGCGCTGAAACGTATCGACACCGGAAGCTGGACCGGACAAGCTTCCGACAAGTTCCACCAAGAACACCAGACCGAGGTGCCGCGCCGGCTGCAAGCTGCAGACTCGCTCGACAACGCCGCCCAAGTGCTCGATGGCTACGCCGCTTCCCTCTCGTGGGCGCAAGGACAAGCGTCCGAGGCGATCACGAAGTGGCAGCAGGGGGATGAGGCAACCCGGCAAGCCAGGGCGGCCCATGAACGGGCGGTGTCGGAGGCCCAAGCACAAACGCAGGCGAACGCCCAACGTGGCGACCCGACGGTCGTGCAGCCTCCGTCCTTCACCGATCCGGGTGAAGCGCAGCGCCAGGAGGCGCGAGATATCCTGAACAGGGCGCGACAGCAACTGGCGGGAGCAGGCGACCGTTGTGCCGAGGCACTGCGGGTCGAGGCCTCGTTGGCGCCGCAGGACTCTCGTGCGCAGGCGGACGCGAATTTCTTCGGCGGGATCTGGGACACGATTTCCGGTGCCGGGGAAGCTCTCTGGACCGCGATCACCGATCCCGCCGAAACCGTGGCGGCGATGGCGCACAACGTCACACATCCAGTGGAGACCTTCAAGGAGATGGTGGCCTGGGACGATTGGGTCAACGGACACGGGGACCGCGCGCTCGGCAAGATCACCGGCGGGCTGCTGCTCTTCGGCGCCGGCAAGCTCGCCAAGGGTTTGCTCACCAAGGGCGAGCACGCCGGGGGCGATCACGTACCTGATGAAGCCCGTCCGAAAACACCGGTCGATCGGGCGAACGCGGTACGGGACGCGATTTCCGGCGAAGACGGGAATATCCCGGGCGTCGAGGACAGCAAGGGCGTGCGAATGGTGTCCCGGCAAGACCTCGACGGCATAGTTGACAATGTGCGCTCGAAGCTGGGAGAGCCCGACAAGGTCATCGAAACTCCCAAAGGTAAAATCGAGACCTGGCAGATCAGCGGCGACCCACCGTCCACGGTCACCTATCGTACGTTCAGCAAATCCGGAGGCCCCACGATCGACATCAACAAGGTGGACGGCCTCGACGAGGTCAAGCGGTTCCACGTGACGGGCGGAAGCCACTGATGAGTTCCTACCAGGAAGATCTGGACTACCTGCTGGACTACGCGCGGGAGGACTGGGTCGGGCTTTCGCCGGTTGGTGCGGTAGCGGGTGCTCTCGCGGGCAAGGGGGCCACCTTCGACCAGTTGACGTCGGCGCTGCTGGCCGTCATCGGCGACCTCAGCGACCGCGGGGCGGTGCCCGGTGATCTCGTCGATCAGGATCCGGGGTTCCGGCCTTGGCCGGGCACCAGAGACGAGCACCTTCGCCGCATCGCGGCCGAGGTCGCGGCGCTCGGGCGGCTTCCCGAAACCGGCGAAGTCGCGTGGATCCACGATCCTTCGGCCTAGGTCACCAGCCGCGGTCTTGGCCGGCGTCGCCAGGTCTGCAAGAGACGGGGTCGCCGAGTCGGCGCTCAAGCGTGGCGTGATGCCAACGAGACGACCCCGTTCGGGAAGATCCGCAGCTCACCAGCCGCGCTCGCGCCATTCCTTCAGCTTCGGCCGCTCCGCGCCCAACGTCGAATCGTCCCCGTGACCCGGGTAGAACCAAGTCTCATCCGGCAGCTCGTCGAAAATCCGCGACGACACGTCGTCCAGCAACGACGTGAAGTTCTCCGGCGAAGAAGTCTTCCCCACCCCACCCGGGAACAGCGAATCCCCCGTGAACAGATGCGGGTGCCCGGCAGGGTCGCGATACAGCAGCGCGATCGACCCCGGCGTGTGTCCCCTCAAGTGGATCACCGAAAGGGTGACCTGTCCCACCGTCAGCGTGTCCCCGTGCTCCACCAAGAAGTCCGGCGGCACCGGCAACGGCGGAGCGTCCAACGGGTGCGCCGCCGTGTTGGCGCCGTTCGCGCCCGCCACCGCGCCCAGCGCCTGCCAGTGGTCCTGGTGCTGGTGCGTGGTCACCACCGTCCGCAGCGCGGGCCGGTCCGGGCCGTGGCCGATCAGGTCCGAAATGCGCTCCGGGTCGTTCGCCGCGTCGATCAGCAGCGCCTCGTTCGACTCGCGGCACACCAGCAGGTACGTGTTGTTGTCCATCGGGCCGACGGACAGCTTGGTGATGGTCAGCGCGTCCAGGGTGCGCCGGGTGGCGTCGCCGCCCGGGTCGACGTGCCCCGTGTAGGTCTCCACGATGTTCACCTGGCACACGGTAGTCGTTTCGCTCCAACCGGTTCCACCCGCACAAGCGCTCCGGCGAGCGGACACGTAGGCTCACGGCGACCCCAGCCCAGCCGACCTCAGGACGACCGTGCCCACCTCCCCGACGCCGCGCCGGATCAGCTGGGACCTCCTCCGCGTCGTCGCCGTCCTCGCGGTCATCCTCGGGCACGTCACCCACCAGGGGGCCCTTCTCCACCCCGAGCTGACGGGGTACCCCTTCCGGGTGACCGCGCAGTTCGGCGCCGCGATCCTGCTGGTGATCTCCGCCTTCTTCGTCTGCGCCAGCCTCCGCAAGGGCAACCCGCGCCGGTGGCTGTGGAACCGTGTCGCGCGTCTCGTGCCCGCCTACCTGGTCGCCGTCCTGCTGACCTACGTCGTGACGCGGTGGGCCGCCATCTCCTTCAGCGGCCTGCCCTACCCGCCCGGCGTCACCGGGTTCCTCTTCGGCGTACCGCAGGGGCCACCGACGAACCCGTCGCCGTGGTACATCCCGACCTGGCTGGACCTCGTCGCCAACCTCGGCATGGTGCAGGAGTGGGGCATCCGGTCGGAGACGTTCTACTACCTCGACGGCTCCTACTGGACGCTGCCGGTGCAGCTGCTGGCCTTCACCGGCGCCGCCCTGCTGTGGCCGCG
Organism: Amycolatopsis sp. NPDC049691; assembly: GCF_040675005.1. Lineage (NCBI taxonomy): Bacteria > Bacillati > Actinomycetota > Actinomycetes > Pseudonocardiales > Pseudonocardiaceae > Amycolatopsis > Amycolatopsis sp. NPDC049691. The sequence continues at coordinate 377,010 of NZ_JBFANX010000004.1, read as the reverse complement.
GTCGTGGCGTACCCACCGGCTGACCGTCGCCCTGCTCTGGGCGCTCATCCTCGTCCCGCTCGCGCTGCGCTTCCTCGTCTTCCCGCCCGGGACGGCGAGCCCGCTGGTCGAGACGTTCTTCTACGGCCTGGGCCTGCACCGGCTGCACGTCTTCGCGATCGGCGTCGCGATCTGGCTGTGGGCGCAGGGCCGGCTGAAGACGTGGCACGGCGCACTTTTCGTGCTCGCCGCCGTGGCCGCGCAGGACCTGCAGGTCTTCCCGTTCCACGTCGCGCTGCCGCAGGACGCGCGGCGCTGGCCGTCCACGATCGGGTTCGCCGTGCTGCTCCTGCTGGTCTGCCTGGCCGCCCGCGGCCCGGACTGGCGGTTCCCCGGACTGGCGCGGATCGCCCCGGCCGTCACGTGGCTCGCGGGCATCTCGTATGGTCTTTACCTGGTGCACCAGGAACTGGGCTACATCCTGGCCCGTGCCCTGCTCGACCTCGGCTTCCCCGGCTGGCTGCGGCTCCCCGTCGTCGTCGGCGCCGCCGTGCTGGCCGGCTGGGCGGTCACCGCGGGGGTCGAACGCCCGGCCCACCGGTGGCTCACCAGACGTCGAAAGCCCGAAGAACCGCAGGTCAAGGACGCGGAACCCGTTTTTGTCGGTGGTGGCTCGTAGCATGGGTCGCGGCCACCCGTGCATCTCGAAACCGGGTGAGCGACCGCAGCTGAAGAAGACATTGAGAGGACCCTGGCGTGGCTGATCGCCTCGTTGTTCGCGGTGCCCGCGAGCACAACCTCCGCGGCGTGGATCTCGACCTGCCCCGCGACAGCCTGATCGTGTTCACCGGCCTGTCCGGGTCCGGGAAGTCGAGCCTCGCCTTCGACACCATCTTCGCCGAGGGGCAGCGGCGCTACGTCGAGTCGCTCTCGGCGTACGCCCGGCAGTTCCTCGGGCAGATGGACAAGCCGGACGTCGACTTCATCGAGGGCCTCTCGCCCGCGGTGTCGATCGACCAGAAGTCGACCTCGCGCAACCCGCGCTCGACCGTGGGCACGATCACCGAGGTCTACGACTACCTGCGCCTGCTCTACGCCCGCGCCGGCAAGGCCCACTGCCCCAAGTGCGGCGAGGCGATCAGCAAGCAGACCCCGCAGCAGATCGTCGACCAGGTGCTCGCCATGGAGGAGGGCACCCGGTTCCAGGTGCTCGCGCCGGTGGTGCGCGGGCGCAAGGGCGAGTACGTCGACCTGTTCGAGAACCTGCAGCAGCAGGGCTACGCGCGCGTGGTCGTCGACGGCACGGTCCACGCGCTCACCGACCCGCCGAAGCTGAAGAAGCAGGAAAAGCACCAGATCGGCGTGGTCATCGACCGGCTGACCGTGAAGGCGGCGTCGCGCCAGCGGCTCACCGACTCGGTCGAGACGGCGCTGCGCCTGGCCGACGGGCTGATCGAGCTGGAGTTCGTCGACCTCCCCGAGGGCGACCCGCACCGCATCCGCGGCTTCTCCGAGAACCTGGCCTGCCCCAACGGCCACCCGCTGGCCATCGAGGACCTCGAGCCGCGCTCGTTCTCCTTCAACTCGCCCTACGGCGCCTGCCCCGAGTGCACCGGCATCGGCATCCGCAAGGAGGTCGACCCGGAGCTCGTGGTCCCGGACGACGAGCTGTCCCTGGCCGAGGGCGCGATCGCGCCGTGGTCGGGCGGCCAGAGCGCGGACTACTTCATCCGCCTGCTCGAGTCGCTGTCGGAGACCATCGGCTTCCGCATGGACACGCCGTGGCGGCGGCTGCCGGCGCGCGCCCAGAAGGCGGTGCTGCACGGCGTCGACGAGCAGGTGCACGTCCGCTACAAGAACCGCTACGGCCGCCAGCGCTCGTACTACGCGGCCTTCGAGGGCGTGATCCCGTTCCTCGAGCGACGCCAGGAGCAGACCGAGTCCGAGTACATGCGCGAGCGGTACGAGGGCTACATGCGCGAGGTGCCGTGCCCGGCCTGCCAGGGCACCCGGCTCAAGCCGGAGATCCTCGCGGTGACGCTGCAGCACAAGACCCGCGGCGACATGTCCATCGCCGAGGTCTGCGCGCTGTCCATCGCCGAGGCGTCGCAGTTCCTCGACGAGCTGGAGCTGGGCCAGCGCGAGGCGATGATCGCCGGCGCGGTCCTGAAGGAGATCCAGGCCCGGCTGCGCTTCCTGCTCGACGTCGGCCTGACGTACCTCTCGCTCGACCGCGCGTCCGCCACACTTTCGGGTGGTGAAGCGCAGCGGATCCGGCTCGCGACGCAGATCGGTTCCGGTCTGGTGGGCGTGCTGTACGTGCTGGACGAGCCGTCGATCGGCCTGCACCAGCGCGACAACCACCGCCTGATCGAGACGCTGACCCGGCTGCGGAACCTGGGCAACACGCTGATCGTCGTCGAGCACGACGAAGACACCATCCGCTCCAGCGACTGGGTGGTCGACATCGGCCCGGGCGCGGGCGAGCACGGCGGTCACATTGTCCACAGTGGACCGTACAAGAAGCTGCTGAAGAGCAAGGAATCGCTGACCGGGCAGTACCTGTCCGGCCGGCGGAAGATCGAGGTGCCGGCGATCCGGCGGCCGATCGACAAGAAGCGGCAGCTGACCGTCGTCGGCGCGCGCGAGCACAACCTGCGCGGGCTGGACGTCTCGTTCCCGCTCGGCTGCCTGGTCTCGGTCACCGGCGTCTCCGGCTCGGGCAAGTCGACGCTGGTCAACGACATCCTCGCGACGGTGCTGGCGAACAAGCTCAACGGCGCCCGCCAGGTGCCGGGCCGGCACACCCGCGTGAACGGCCTGAACAACGTCGACAAGCTGGTGCGCGTCGACCAGTCGCCGATCGGCCGGACCCCGCGGTCCAACCCGGCCACCTACACCGGCGTCTGGGACCACGTCCGCAAGCTGTTCGCCGCGACCACCGAGGCGAAGGTGCGCGGCTACCAGCAGGGCCGGTTCTCGTTCAACGTCAAGGGCGGCCGCTGCGAGGCGTGCGCCGGCGACGGCACGATCAAGATCGAGATGAACTTCCTGCCGGACGTCTACGTCCCCTGCGAGGTCTGCAAGGGCGCGCGGTACAACCGGGAAACCCTCGAGGTGCACTACAAGGGCAAGACCGTCTCGGACGTGCTCGACATGCCCATCGAGGAGGCCGCGGAGTTCTTCGAGCCGATCAAGGCCATCCACCGCCACCTGCAGACGCTGGTGGACGTCGGCCTCGGCTACGTCCGCCTCGGCCAGCCGGCGCCGACGTTGTCGGGCGGTGAGGCGCAGCGCGTCAAGCTGGCCAGCGAGCTGCAGAAGCGCTCGACCGGCAAGACGGTGTACATCCTCGACGAGCCGACGACCGGCCTGCACTTCGAGGACATCAGCAAGCTGATCGGCGTGATCAACGGCCTGGTCGACAAGGGCAACACGGTGATCGTGATCGAGCACAACCTCGACGTGATCAAGACCTCCGACTGGATCATCGACATGGGCCCCGAAGGCGGCTCGGGCGGCGGCACGGTCGTCGCCGAGGGCACGCCGGAGTACGTCGCCGAGGTCGAGGGCAGCTACACGGGCGAGTTCCTGCGGACGGTCCTCGCCGGCGAGTGAAGCGGCTACCGCTCCTTCCCGGTGGTCTGGTGGACCACCGGGGAGAGCGGGCCGTAGTGCAGTGCCCGGACGCGGAACGCCGAGTTCTCTTCGCCGGGCAGGAGTGACAGCGCGCACGTCGTCGTGTCCGGGTCGGTCACTTCCACCGGGTCGAAGTCCGGCGCGCCCGGACGCCGGATCTCCAGCAGGAAGCCGGCTTCGTCGCTCGTGCGGTCGGCCCACGTGAACGTCACGGTGTCGCCCGAAACCACCGTGTGCAGGTCCGTGGACACCGGGCCGCCGAACGGCTGTTCCCGGTAGTAGAACGGCGTCTCCGGGATCAGGTCCGGGTGGTGGTAGCTCGTCGTGTGCGGTGGCAGGAACCGCAGCGTCGTCCACGGCCCGGCGGGGTCGTTCGCGTACTCGACGCGGTGGCCTTCGCCGTCGTCCGGCCACGTCAGCACCACGTCGGTCGGTGACGTCAGCGAAGCGGTGAACGAGGGCGGCGGCGCGGCCGCCGAACAGCCCGCGGCCAGCAGCGCCACCAGCACGAGGGGTTTCGCGGACACGGCGGCTCCCGGGACGAGCGGGGCGGCGGTGCGGACGTGATCAGCTTAGGAACCCGCCCGCACGGCGACAAGATCGTGCCGATCACCGGGGCACACCAATCCGGCGGCGAACCGGCACCGAACCGGGCGAAACCGCGCTGAACCGTTTCCGGCGACCGTCCGTGTTCCCAGGTGTCGAGGTCCGCCGGACGGCGGTGCCGCCCTCACCGAGGAGAGAAACGCCATGAACCGTATCCGGCCGGTCGTCGTCAGCGCCCTCGCGCTCGCCGCCGTCGCCACGTTGTCGGCCTGCAGCGAGATGGCCTCCGGGGCGCAGGGGCCGGAACACGGCCAGCCGGGGCACAAGATGCTGTCGGTCGGCTCCGTCAACGGGCTCGGCGCGGTGGTCACCGACGCCGACGGCCGGACGCTCTACCGGTTCGACAAGGACCTCTCGCAGCCGCCGACGTCCAACTGCGACGGCGAATGCGCGACGGCCTGGCCGCCGGCGCTCGCCGGGGTGGCGACGCCGATGCTCAAGGGCATCCAGGAGACCCAGGTCGGCACGGTGACCCGGAAGGACGGCAGCAAGCAGCTCACGCTCAACGGCTGGCCGCTGTACCAGTTCTCGGGCGACAAGGCACTGGGCGACGCGAACGGCCAGGGGGTCAACGGCACCTGGTTCGCGATCGCCCCCGACGGCAGCAAGATCACCGCGGCCAGGGCCTCCGGGTCCTGACCCACGACGGATTCCGGGCAGAACGAGGAAGGACGGGCAGCCGATGAACACCATGGTCGCGCTGCGCTCGACGCACGCACCGCCGGTGGCGCTGAGGGTTGCAGTACTGTCCTCGCCGACTCAGAACACCGTCGGGAGGACGAGGGTGGCGATCGGAGGCAGGCGGCCTAAGAAGGCCAAAGGCGAAGACCTGATTCGGCAGCTGTACGCCGAACACGGCCGGAGCCTGCTGGCCTACGCGACGAGGCTGACCGGTGATCGGGCGGCAGCCGAGGACGTGGTCCAGGAAACGCTGGTCCGTGCGTGGAAACACGCCGACGACCTGCAGAACGACGGGAAGGGCTCGGTGCGCGGCTGGTTGCTGACCGTCGCGCGCAACCTGGTCACCGACCGGGCACGTGCCCGGGCGGCGCGGCCACAGGAGGTGGCCGAACCGGCCGAAGGCGTGCCGACGCCGGCCGTCGAGCGCGACCACGCCCAGGGCGTGGTCGACTCGATGACGGTGCTCGGCGCGATGGACGGCCTGTCGAACGAACACCGAGAGGTCCTGGTGGAGATCTACTACCGGGGACGGACGGTGGCCGAAGCGGCGAGAACACTGGGCGTCGCGCCGGGTACCGTGAAATCACGGTCTTACTACGCACTGAGAGCACTGAGAGCAGCGATGATTTCGAGCGGAACGGAGGTGGCGCGATGAACTCGGTCGACGAGAGTCACACGCAGCTCGGCGCGTACGCCCTCGGCGCGCTCGACGCGAGCGAGGCGGCCGACTTCGAGCGGCGGCACCTGCAGACCTGTGCGCAGTGCCGGTTCGATCTGAACGAGCTGGTGGCCCTGCGCGAGTCGCTCGACGAGGTGCCGCCCGAGGCGTTCCTCGACGGGCCGCCCGAAGGCGGGGACCTGCTGCTGCAGAAGACCCTGCGGCGGGTGCGCGAGGAAGAACAGGCCGCACCGGTCCGTTCCGGCCGTTCGTCCCGCCGGGGCCTGGCCCTGGTCGCGGCGGCCGTGCTCGTGGTGGCCGCGCTCGGCGGCGGCATCCTGGTGGGGCGGCAGACGGCGCCGGACAACGGCGGCGGTATCGCGGCTCCCGCTCAGGACGTGCCCGGCACGAAGAGCGTCGAAGGGCGCGATCCGACGACCGGCGTGCAACTGGCCGCGTCGGTGGCGCCGTTCCAGGGCTGGGTCCGGGTCAACGTCGCCGTGAAGGGCGTCAAGGCCGGTGAACAGTGCCTGCTGCAGGTCGTCACCAAGGAAGGCCAAGCCGTCACCGCGGGCAGCTGGAAGGTGTCCGAGAAGTGGGAGAGCCAGGGCTTCTCGCTCGACGGGTCCGCGCTGGTCGCGCCCGACGACGTCAAGTCGGTCGACATCGTCACGGTGGACGGCCGGAAGCTGGTCTCGGCCCAGGTGTGACGTGACGGGCGCGCGCTACCGGTTCAGCAGCGACTGGCTGCTGCCCGGTACCGCGCCCGAGCGGGTCTTCGGCGCGGTCACCGACCTCGCCGGCTACCCGCGGTGGTGGTCGGACGTCCGCGCGGTGCGCCGGGTGGACGACGACACCGCCGAGCTGGTCTGCCGGTCCCGCCTCCCGTTCCGCCTGGTCGTCCGGATGCACCGGGAGCACCAGGACGAACGGTCCGGCTTGCTGCGGGTCCGGTTGAGCGGCGACCTGGACGGGGTGCTCGCGGGAGCGGTCCGCGCGGCGGGCGCGGGCACGCTCCTGCGGATCACCCAGGACGTCCAGGCTCGCAAGGAGCTGCTGCGGCGGCTCGACGCGGTGGCCCGGCCGCTCTTCCGCGCGAACCACGCGCTGATGATGCGGCGGGGCCACCGTGGGCTGTCGGCCTACCTGGCCTGACACTCCGCCTCCAAGCGCCCCAATGTGGCCTTCGGTGCGTCAGACGCACCGAAGGCCACATTGGGTGCGTCTGACGCAACCAAGGCCACATTGGGGCGCACGTCCGAGCCCGGAGCCGTGCCGGCCACTCGAACCCGTGGCGTCGATCCCGTTGGTGGGTTCGCCGGGATCCTCGCCATCGCCGGTACCGTCTTCGCCGTCGCCGGGTTGCCCCTCAACTACCGCTACGGCAGCTATCCCCTCGCCCAGTACCGCCCCGGCATGGAGTACTCCGTCGGCCTCGTCGCCGCCTGTGCGCTCCTCGCCGGGATCCTCGGCCTCGTCCCGCGGACCCGCTCGCGGACCGGTCCCGCCCTGCTCGTCGGGGCCGGCCTCGCCGCCCTCTTCGGCTTGCTGCGGTTCCTCGGCGAAGCGCTCACCCTGTCCACCGGCTCGGACACCGAACTCGACGCCGGCTTCACCTTCGCGCTGCTCGCGCACCTCGCCTGGACCGTCGCCGGTGGGTGCGGCCTGGTCGCGCTGCGCCGGAACGGCGGGCCGCGCGCCGGGCCCGTGCGCGGGTGGGCCTCCTGGGCCGCCGTCGCGCTGGGGATCCTGGCCGCCGCCGGCTGGGTGTTCCAGCTCGCCGAACTCACCGCCTACGACTCCGACGGCGCCGGCCGCAACGGCGCCTACTTCCTGCTCGGGGCCCTGGTGGCCGTCGTCGTGCCCGTGGTCGCCGTGGTGTTGCGGCCCGTCACGCCCCTGGTGCTCGCCGCCGGGCTCGCCGGGCCGGTCGCGGTGCTGCCGCCGACCTTCGCGGCCATGGCCGACTACTCGTCGCTGACCGAAGCGGGGCAGGTCGTCGCCGTCGTGGCGCTCGTGCTGCTCGCCGCCGACGTCGTCGTGCTGGCCCGGGCGAATCAGCCGATCGAGCGACGGCCCTGAGTTGTCGCCCCGGCACCGCCGGGGTACGACGACGATCATGAAGACAGCGACAGTGGCAGCCGCCGTGGCGGTCGTGCTCGCCGGGCAGAGCCCCGCCCTCGCCGACGGTGGGGTGCAGGCCGACCCGCCCAGCTGGGGCCTCGACCGGATCGACCAGCGCGCCGGGCTCGACCACGCCTACCGCTACGCCACCGATGCGGCGGGCGTCTCCGTCTACGTGATCGACAGCGGCGTCGACGCGAAGCACCCCGACTTCCAGGGCCGCGTCGCGCCCGGGCGGGACTTCCTGAGCGGCGGCTCCGACACCTCCGACCCCAACGGCCACGGCACCCGCCTCGCCGGGATCGCCGCCGGCAAGGACTACGGCGTCGCGAAGGGCGCGCAGATCGTCCCGGTGCGCGTGCTCGACAAGGACGGCGGCGGCGCCACCGACCAGATCATCGCCGGCATCGACTGGGTCGCGCAGAACGCCCAGCAGCCCGCCGTCGCCGTCCTCGGCATCGGCGGGGTCCCGAACGACCGGCTCGACGCCGCCGTCAAGCGCCTCGCCGCCGTCGTCCCGGTCGCCGTCCCGGCGGGCAGCGAGACGGCGGACGCGAGCGGCTTCTCCCCGGGCCGGGTCGCCGAAGCGCTGACCGTCGGGGCGACCGACGCCCAGGACCACCCGGACAAGGCGTCGAACTTCGGCCAGGACGTCGACCTCTACGCGCCGGGTGTCGAGGTCCCCGGCCCGACCGCGGGCGGCACCGGGGCGGGGCCCGAGTCGGGCACCTCGATGGCGGCGGCGTTCGCGGCCGGCGTGGCCGCGCTGTACCTGGCCCAGCACCCGGATTCGACCCCTGCCCAGGTGGACCAAGCGCTTGTTCAGGCCGCGACGGCGAACGCGCTGACGGGTGTCCCGGACGGCACGGCCAACCGGCTGCTTTACGCGCCACCGGGATCCTGACAAGCTGCCCGAACGGCCACCCGGCCAATCCCCAGCGGCGCATGATGTCCATCACCCGGGACTGAACTCCCGCAGAGCGGGAAGAACCGGGTAACGTGCGTTGACTTACCGATCCAAATGGGAAGGACCGGGCATGTTCCGCAAGGTGCTGGTGGCCAACCGCGGGGAGATCGCGATCCGGGCGTTCCGCGCCGGCTACGAACTGGGCGCGGGGACCGTCGCCGTGTTTCCGCACGAAGACCGCAACTCCCTGCACCGGCTGAAGGCCGACGAGGCGTACGAGATCGGCGAACCCGGTCACCCCGTGCGTGCCTACCTCTCGGTCGACGAGATCGTCGCCGCCGCCAAGAAGGCGGGAGCCGACGCCGTCTACCCCGGTTACGGTTTCCTCTCGGAGAACCCGGACCTGGCGCGCGCGTGCGAAGAAGCGGGCATCACGTTCGTCGGGCCGAGCGCCGACATCCTCGAGCTCACCGGCAACAAGGCCCGCGCGGTCAAGGCCGCGCGCGAGGCCGGCGTTCCGGTGCTCGGGTCGTCCGAGCCGTCCAGCGACGTCGACGCGCTGGTCGCGGCGGCCGAGGAGCTGGGCTTCCCGGTGTTCGTCAAGGCCGTCGCCGGTGGTGGCGGGCGCGGCATGCGCCGGGTCGAGGACCCCGCCCAGCTGCGCGAGTCCATCGAGGCCGCCGCGCGCGAGGCCGAGTCCGCCTTCGGCGACCCGACCGTCTTCCTGGAGAAGGCCGTCGTCGAGCCGCGGCACATCGAGGTCCAGATCCTCGCCGACGGCGAAGGCAACGTCATCCACCTCTTCGAGCGCGACTGCTCGGTGCAGCGGCGCCACCAGAAGGTCGTCGAGCTGGCCCCGGCGCCGAACCTCGACCCCGAGCTGCGCGACCGCATCTGCGCCGACGCCGTCAAGTTCGCCCGCCAGATCGGCTACCGCAACGCCGGCACCGTCGAGTTCCTGCTCGACAAGCAGGGCAACCACGTCTTCATCGAGATGAACCCGCGCATCCAGGTCGAGCACACGGTCACCGAAGAGGTCACCGACGTCGACCTCGTGCAGTCGCAGCTGCGGATCGCCTCCGGCGAGACCCTCGCCGACCTCGGGCTGGCCCAGGACAAGATCTACCTCCGTGGCGCCGCCCTGCAGTGCCGCATCACCACCGAGGACCCGGCCAACGGCTTCCGCCCGGACACCGGGATGATCTCCGCCTACCGCTCGCCGGGCGGCTCGGGCATCCGGCTCGACGGCGGCACCGCCTTCTCCGGCACCGAGATCAGCGCGCACTTCGACTCGCTGCTGGTGAAGCTCACCTGCCGCGGGCGGGACTTCAAGACCGCCGTCGGGCGCGCGCGCCGCGCGGTCGCCGAGTTCCGGATCCGCGGTGTCGCGACGAACATCCCGTTCCTGCAGGCGGTGCTCGACGACCCGGACTTCCGCGCCGGGCGCGTCACGACGTCGTTCATCGAGGAGCGCCCGCAGCTGCTCACCGCGCGCCAGTCCGCCGACCGCGGCACGCGGCTGCTGACCTACCTCGCCGACCAGACGGTCAACAAGCCCAACGGCGAGCGCCCGAAGACGCCGGACGCCACGCTGAAGCTGCCGAAGCTGGCCAAGGACGCCCAGCCGGCGCCGGGGTCGAAGCAGAAGCTCGTCGAGCTGGGCCCGGCCGGGTTCGCGGAGTGGCTGCGCAAGTCGCCGCACATCGGCGTCACGGACACGACGTTCCGCGACGCGCACCAGTCGCTGCTCGCCACCCGTGTCCGCACGAAGGACCTCCTCGCGGTCGCGCCGGTCGTCGCGAACACGCTGCCGGAGCTGCTGTCGCTGGAGTGCTGGGGCGGCGCGACCTACGACGTCGCGCTGCGGTTCCTCGCCGAGGACCCGTGGGAGCGGCTGGCCGCGCTGCGCGAGGCCGTGCCGAACATCTGCCTGCAGATGCTGCTGCGCGGGCGCAACACCGTCGGGTACACGCCGTACCCGACCGAGGTGACCACCGCCTTCGTCGACGAGGCCACGAAGACCGGTATCGACATCTTCCGCATCTTCGACGCGCTCAACGACGTCGAGCAGATGCGGCCGGCCATCGAAGCCGTGCGCGAGACCGGGACGGCCGTCGCCGAGGTGGCGCTCTGCTACACCTCGGACCTGTCCGACCCGGGCGAGAAGCTCTACACGCTCGACTACTACCTCAAGCTGGCCGAGCAGATCGTCGGCGCCGGGGCGCACGTCCTGGCGATCAAGGACATGGCCGGGCTGCTGCGCGCGCCCGCGGCGACCAAGCTGGTCACCGCGCTGCGCAAGGAGTTCGACCTGCCGGTGCACATCCACACCCACGACACCGCGGGCGGCCAGCTGGCCACCTACCTCGCGGCGATCAACGCGGGCGCGGACGCCGTCGACGGCGCCGTGTCGTCGATGGCGGGCACGACTTCCCAGCCGTCGCTGTCCTCGATCGTGGCGGCCACCGACCACTCGGCGCGGACCACCGGGCTGGACCTGCGGGCGATCGGGGACCTGGAGCCGTACTGGGAGAGCGTGCGCAAGATCTACGCGCCCTTCGAGGCCGGGCTGGCGTCGCCGACCGGCCGGGTCTACGACCACGAGATCCCCGGCGGGCAGCTGTCGAACCTGCGCACGCAGGCCATCGCGCTGGGCCTGGGCGACCGGTTCGAGGACATCGAGGCGATGTACGCGGCCGCCGACAAGATCCTCGGCCACCTGGTGAAGGTGACGCCGTCGTCCAAGGTCGTCGGCGACCTCGCGCTGCACCTGGTCGGCGCGGGCGTCTCGCCGGCCGACTTCGAGGCGGAGCCGAACAAGTTCGACATCCCGGACTCGGTGATCGGCTTCCTGCGCGGTGAGCTGGGCGACCCGCCCGGCGGCTGGCCGGAGCCGTTCCGCACCAAGGCCCTGGAGGGCCGGGCGGCGGCGAAGCCGGTCGCCGAACTGTCCGAAGAGGACCGTGCGGCGCTCGCCTCGGAACCCCGCCGGACGCTGAACCGGCTCCTGTTCCCCGGCCCCACGAAGGAGTTCGAGGCGCACCGCGAGGCCTACGGCGACACGTCCGTGCTGCCCAGCAAGGACTTCTTCTACGGGCTGCGGCCGGGCGAGGAGTACTCGGTCGACCTGGAGCCGGGGGTCCGGCTGCTCATCGAGCTGGAGGCGATCGGCGAGGCCGACGAGCGCGGCGTCCGCACGGTGATGTCGACGCTCAACGGGCAGCTGCGCCCGATCCAGATCCGCGACCGGTCGATCGCGTCGGACGTCCCGGCGACCGAGAAGGCGGAGAAGGGCAACCCGAAGCAGGTCGCGGCGCCGTTCGCCGGCGTCGTCACGCTGCAGGTCGCCGAGGGCGACACGGTCGAGGCCGGCGCGACCGTCGCGACGATCGAGGCCATGAAGATGGAGGCGTCGATCACCGCGTCCGCCGGCGGCAAGGTGGGCCGGCTGGCGATCACCTCCGTCCAGCAGGTCGAGGGCGGCGATCTCCTGCTCGTCCTGGAATGACGCTGATCAACGCGGTCCCGCAGCGCCAAGGCGCCGTGGGACCGCGGGCGGCGGAGCTGCCGGACGGCTGCCTCGCGCTCGCGGAGCTGGCCGGGCACGTGCTCGGCAGGCCGGTGCACCACGTCCGGCAGACCCAGGCACTGTCCGAAGTGGACGGCGGGATCGCGTCCCGGGCGGTGCTGACCGGCCCGAACCGCGCGGCCCAGCTGGCGGCCCTGGAGGCCCCGGGCGGCCCGGTGCTGACGATCGGCGGCGACTGCGGCGTCGAGCTGGTCCCGATCGGCGTGGCGCGCTACCGCCACGGGCCCGGCCTGGGTGTCGCGTGGTTCGACGCGCACGCGGACCTGAACACGGCCTCGACGTCGCCGTCGGGGGCGTTCCACGGGATGGTGCTGCGGTCGTTGTTCGGAGAGGGCGATCCGGAGTTCGCGGCGGACCCGGCGCTGACCCCGGGGAGCGTGGCGCTGCTCGGAACGCGGGCGTTCGACCCGGAGGAGCGGGCGGCGGTCGTGCGCGGGCTCGCGGTCACGTCACCGGATGCCTTGACCGGCGTGGAAAAGCTGTACGTGCACGTGGATCTGGACGTGCTGGACGTCGCCGAGTTCCCAGGGCTGAACTACCCGGAGCCGGACGGGTGGACGATCGACCGCCTGGTTGCGGAGCTGGATGCCTTGGCGGGGTTCGAGGTCGTCGGCGCGGGGATCACCGAGTGCGTGGGGACTTCGCGCGAAGTCGAGGTCCTGGAACCGGTCCTGGCCGCGGTGGGCCGGCTTCTCACGGCCACGCCGCGCGAAGGGCGTTGATCGCCGTGTCCAGATCGGCGCCGAGTTCCCGGGCTTGGGTCGCGTAGGTCGTCGCGGCCTTGAGAAGCAGCTCGGCCGGGGCCGGGCGGCCTTCGGGGAGCGTCACGACCGTGCCGCGGGCGCGGGCCGTCGTCACCCAGCCCGCCGCCTCCAGTTCGCGGTACGCGCGGGCCACCGTTCCGGACGCCAGTCCCAGGTCGCGGGCCAGCTGGCGGATCGGCGGCAGGCGCGCGCCCTCCGCCAGCGCGCCCGTCGTGACCGCGTGGACCACCTGGTCGTGCACCTGCCGCCAGGGTGCCAGCCCGTTCTCGGTGTCGACGACGATCTTCACGCGACGGCCGGCTGCCGTTTCACCGGGGCCGTGACGGCGAGGAACGCGGCCAGCCCGGCCACGACCGCCAGGAGCGAGCCGAAGTCGCCGCCCGGCCAGCCGATCGACGTGCAGGCGCCGATGCCCAGCCCGATCGCCACCCGCGTGCTGCGCCGGCGCAGCGCGAGGTCGACCCGGGGGCCGCCGACCGCCGGGCGGCGCACCGCGAGCAGGGTGATCGCCGCGCAGATCACCGCCGCGCCCGCGGCCACCGCCAGCAGCTTCCACTGCGCCGTCAGCGCGAGGTGCGTGATCGCCCCGGCGACGGCCAGCACGCCGAGCACCAGCATCCAGGCCGGGACGATCCCCAGCAGCGTCCGCGGGACGAGGTCCGCCTCCCGGCGCGGGCCGCGGGACGGCCGCTGCGCCAGCAGTTCGGCGATCAGGCCGCCCAGCAGCAGGGTGGCGAAGAGCGAGCCCGGGCCGGTGTCGTCGACCAGCGGCGGCAGGGCGAGGAACAGCCACGGGTACCAGAACCGCCGTCGCTTCAGGTAGCGGACGGCGAGCATCACCTCGCCGGCGTCCGGGTCCGGTACGCCCCAGCGCACGAGCAAGCGCTTTCCCTGCTTTTCGCCCGGCCAGAGCACGATCAGGATCGCCAGGCCGATCAGCCCGGTGATGAGCGCGACGCCGAGCACGTTGTCCCACGGCATGCGGACCTCCTCGCTTGTATCAACCACACGATACAAGATGCCCGCGTAACCGCGCAGCGCGGCGCTCGTTGGAGGTTCGTCCGTTCGTATGCAGGCGAACGTGCAGTCGGCGGGGCACTTGTCAGCTTCCCGCAGCCGCGTCCGGTGAACTTGTCACGAACCTGACAAGAAATCGGTTTCCTCTCATTCGGGTGACACATTCGGCGCTAGCTTTTCGATGTGTCCGTTGTCACCCCGCTTCAGGTGCGGGGTGCCCGGCCACGCATGCGCGGGCCGGGGTCGGCGGGGCGGAGCGAAGGAGCTGCGATGTCGGTGGAGCGCGGATTCGAACACGCTGCGCCACCGGCCCCACTGCCCCGCAAGCTCGCCGACATCCTGCGGCCGGAGCTGGCCAGCCTCGCGGCCGAGATCGTCGACGAGATCCGCGCGACGATCCCGGCCTACGCGCGCCCGCTCGACGGCCCCTACGGCAAGTCGATCCGCGCCGGCGTCGAATACGCGATCACGTTGTTCGTCGCGCAGATCGCCGACCCGACCGTCTCGAAGGAACAGTCCCACGAGGTCCACCACCGCCTGGGGCAGAACGAAATGCGCGAGGGCCGCAGCCTCGACACGCTGCAGTCGGCGTACCGGGTCGGTGCGCGCGTGTCGTGGCGGCGGATCATGCGCGTCGGGCGGCGAAGCGGGCTTTCGTCGGCGGTGATGTCCCAGCTGGCCGACGCGATGCTGGCGTTCATGGACGAACTCGCCTCGGTCGCGCTCGACGGCTACCTGGAGGCGAAGGCGCGCACGGCGGGAGCGCTCGACACGTGGCGCCGCAAGCTGCTGCACCTGATCCTGGAGACGCCGCCGGCGTCCCCGAAGGCGATCGCCGAGCTGGCCCAGCTGATCGGCTGGCCGGTGCCGGCGGACGCGACCCCGGTGGCGGTCTGCCCGGCCGACGGCGTCGCCCCGGCCCGCCGCCACGCGGGCCTCGACGCCGACATCCTCGCCGAGCTCGACACCCCGGACCCGAAGCTGGTGGTCCCGGGCGAGTTGGGCGGCGCCCGCCTGGCGACGCTCCAGGTGGCCCTGCCGGACTGCCGGCTGTCGATCGGCCCGTGCGTCCCGCTGGCGTCGGTGGCGGATTCGTTGCGCTGGGCCCGCAACGCGCTGCACCTGGCCGAGCGCGGCGTCCTGGCCCCGCGCCCGGTGCTGCGCGCGGAGGAGCACCTGGCGACGCTGCTGGTCAACTCCGACACGGGCCTGGTCGGCACGCTCCGGCACCGCCTGTTCGCGCCGCTGGCGGACATGACGGGCAAGCAGCAGGAGCGCCTGCTGGAGACGCTGCGGGCCTGGCTGGACAGCCAGGGCAACGTGGTGGAGATCGCCGACCGCCTGGGCGTCCACCCCCAGACGGTCCGCTACCGCATGCGCCAGCTGCAGGCAACGTTCGGCGACAGCCTGCGCGACCCGGCCGCGCGGTTCGAGATGGAGCTGGCATTGCGCGCGGGCGCGGCGCCGTTGCCGTTGCGGTACCCGGTGAGCGAGCTGCTGCCCTCGCCGCGGGCCGGTGGTTCGCGTCCACAGTGGACGCCACGGTAGCCGGTCACGGTTCCTCCTGCTCCTCCTCCGCCGGGTCGCGGACTTCCCAGCCGGACCAGTCGGGGTACTCGTGGTGGTGAGTGGTGGATCTCCCGATCGCGCGACGCCGGGAGCAGGGTGCTCGATCCGGTCCAGCTGGTGGGCCGGGACCATCGGTGCGACGAGCGGCCGGAGTTCGGCGGTATCGGGTGCGCCGTGCCACCGCGCGGCCGTGCTCCTGGCCTCCGCGGCCGAGCAGGGGAGTCGTCGACGAGCACATCCGGGTCGAGCGCGGCCGGTTCTGCGGTGCTGATCCGGGACTACCGGTCCGCCGGGTCAGTGGCTCGCACGGTAGACCTCAGCGGGGATCGGCGCCACCGGCGGGCAGTTGCGGTGGTCGGCCTCCGTGCACAGCTGGATGATCGTCAGCCGCGCCGATGCTTGGTTGCCCGGGCCCGAGTTCTGGCCCGTGAACAGCGAACTCAGCTTTTCCGCCGCGCCGCAGTTCTTGAACGGGGGCAACGAGAAGCCGCGGTACTTCGGGTCCGCGTTCGCCGGGTCGGTGCCGATCAGGCCGCCGGTGAACGGGTCGTACTCGCCGATCATGTCGATCGGCATCGGCGTCGCCGAGACGCAGTCCGGGCCGGCGTCGAGCGGGACGCCGTTCACCTTGACGTCGCTGAGCCGCGACACCACGTCGAGGTGGTTGCGGAGGATGCCGTCGAACAGGGTGCCGAACGAGTGGATCATCGTGGCGCCGCTTCGGTAGTCGACCGGCAGGAACTCGACCGTCGCGGTGATCGGCAGGAACCCGTAGCCGAGGTAGGACACCGTCACCGGCGCGAACGCCAGCTCGCCGGTGATCTCGCTCCGGATCGGGAACCCGTCGGGCGTCGTGATCCGGAACCAGACGCCGTTGACCAGCGCGGCCGGCTTGCTGTGGATCTTGGCGCCGGTCTTGGTGATCGTGGCCGTGTTGTCGACCTGGTTCGGCTGCAGCGGCAGCACCATCGTGACGGTGTCGTCCGGCGGCGGCTCTTCGTCCAGCAGGGAGTGCTTCTGCGAGCCGCCCGGCTGAGGCGCCGGCGTGGTCTTCTTGCCCGGCGCCGGTTTCCCGGACGGCGGTGCGGCGGCCGCCAGCACCGCGACCGAGCCGAAGGAGAGGTCCTCGCCCGCGTCGGCGGTGCACGCCACCTGCTGGGCGGGCTGTTCCGGTGGTGCGCCCGTCGGGCCCAGCGCGAGCTTCGGTGCGGTCAACCGGATCTTGAGCAGGCCGGCGGTGGAGGGCGAGAACGCCGCGAGCTTCCCCTTGGCCGTCAGGAGCAGGTCGCCGTCGGCCGGGAGCGGCGTCGCGGCGATGGTCAGCGGGACGGCGAGGGTGTCCTTGACCTTGCCCTGCTCCAGCAGCAACTGGAAGGTCAGGCCGCCTTCGAGGGTGGTGGCGGTACCCAGCAGCTGCTGGGCGGCGGCGCGCGGTAGCGGAAACGACACGGCCAATCCGTCGATCGTGGCGGGCTTGCCCGTGGTCATCGAGGCGGGCAGCGTGGCCTCGGTCTTCACGTCGAGCTTCAGCGGTCCCACCGGGTCGGCGAAGACGCAGGTCGTCGCGACCGTCTTCGCGACCTCGCGCCCGCCCTTGCCCACGTCCGCGGCGGCGGCCCCGGGCGCGGCCGAACCCGTCCCGGTGAACGCGCCGGTGGTCACCGACACCGCGCACACCAGCGCGAGCGCGCCGCGGGTCGCCGTCCGCCGGGTCAGCCGTCGGGCCATGCCGTGCTCCTGTCCGTGCCGCGGGGAAACGAGCCGTAGGGATGGCCGGGGCCCCGGCCATCCCTACGGTGAAGCTGGTTCAGCTCGGTCACGTGATGACGAAGTTCGGCGAGAACGCGAGGTTCTGCGCCGGGCTCGTCGTCTTCGGCGTGCAGCTCATGTTCCAGTTCGCCCAGGTGTTGTTGGACGCCTTGTGGAACTGCAGGGCCGCGGTGATCGGCGTGCCGAGCGACAGGGTGTCGCTGCCCGCGGTGGCCGGCGCGGTGTAGGTTGGGACCGACGAGGTCGCCACTTGGCTGATGTTGACGGTGATCGGCCCGCCGGCCGGGTAGATCGTTTCAGGGATGTTCAGGCCGCTCGCCGGGCCGGAGACCGTGCCGCGGGCGGCGGTCACCGGCACGGTGGCGGTGCCGCGGAGACCGTCGTAACCCACCGCGGTGAGCAGCGAGTGGACGGCCGCGGAGATCGTCGCGGTGCCACCGACGTTGGTCGGCACGGCGGTGCCGCCGGCGGCGATCGAGTCCGGGCCGGTCAGGAACGCGGTGATGGCCACGTCCTGCTGGGGGATGCCGGGGAAGGTGCACCGGTAGGTCGCGCCGGCGTTGTAGGTCGTGTCGGCCGAGGCCACACCGGTCAGCACCATGCCGAGCGCGCTGACAGTGGCGGCGGTCGCGGCCGCCTTGAGGGACAGGTTCCTGAGTCGGGTCATGACTGCCAATCTCCTTCGATCATCCAGTTGACGTCTCGGGCGGGCGTTGCCCACGCGCCCTGCGGACCAAAGTGGTACCGCGAATTCCCCCGGTGTTTTCCCTGGTGCAGCCCGAACCCTCGCGAGGTGGCTGTGATAAATGAGGTTACTCGCCAGTCGGTTGCGCAACAAGGATGTCACGTGGTCGGTTTCCACCGGCCATTGGCCCGCTGAGTTCTTGTCAACTCCGGAGTAGTGCGGTGATGACCTTGGTGCGATTTTGACAAATACTCGCACGCGTTCCGATCGGTGGTTGTCCGCGTTACTATCGATACCACGCGCGCACCGTGACCGCGGGAATCGATTCAGCGAAAGAGGATGCCGTGGCCCCCCGTTTCCGCACCGCCCACCGCCGGGCCTCCGTGCTGCTCGCCGCCACCCTGGCCGCCGTGCCCGTGGTGTCGGCCGCGTCCGCTTCCGCACAGGCGCCGGACACCGGCGGCGTCGTCGAATGGGGCTTCTCGAACTACATCATGGGTCCGCCGCCGGAGGCTTCCGACGGGCTCAGCGCCGTCTCCATGGGCGGGATGGACGCCATGGGCCTGAAGGGCGGCCAGGTCCTGGTGTGGGGGGACAACAACTTCGGGCAGACCGAGGTCCCCGAGGCCGCGCTGTCGGGCGTGAGCGCGATCGCCGCCGGCTGGGGCCACGAGCTCGCGCTCAAGAACGGCGGCGTCCTGGCCTGGGGGAACGACTGGTACGGCCAGGCCGACGTGCCCGCCGACGCGAAGTCCGGCGTCACCGCCATCTCGACCAGCGCCATGCACAACCTCGCCCTCAAGGGCGGGCGCGTGCTCAGCTGGGGCCTGCGGTCGGACGTCCCGGCCGCGGCGACCTCCGGTGTCGTCGCCGTGTCCGCCGGAGGCGACCACAGCCTGGCGCTCAAAAACGGCGGGGTGCTCGCCTGGGGCGCCGACGACCACGGCCAGACCGACGTCCCGGCCGACGCCAAGTCGGGCGTCACCGCGATTTCCGCCGGTCACCAGCACAGCCTCGCGCTCAAGGACGGCCGGGTCATCGCCTGGGGCCGCAACGACAACCACCAGGTCGACGTCCCCGAATCGGCGCAGTCGGACGTCGTCGCGATCGAGGCCGGGTGGACCTTCAACTTCGCGCTCAAGAGCAACGGGGACTACGTCGCCTGGGGGTCCAACGACGTGACCGAGGGCGACCCGGTGAGCTGGGGTCTCTGCGGGCCGTTCCTCTCCCTCTCCGCCGGCGACCGGTTCACCGTCGCGCTCAAGGCGGACCCCAACGCACCCTGCTGACCGGCTACGAAAGAGGGGCTTCCCGCGCCGGGAAGCCCCTCTTCGCGTACCGGGTCAGCCTTCGGTCTTGGCCGCCAGGTCCAGGGAAATCGTGTTGCCCGGGCCCGACACCAGCGCGCCCAGTGCCAGGTCGGCGATGAAGCAGTTCTTGAAGTCCGGGATCGTGTACGTGCCGGTCACCGTGATCTTCGGGCCGAAGATGTCGACGTCCTTGGCGCTCAGGTCCAGGTCGAGCGGCTTGCTCGCCTTGCAGCTGCCCGGCACCGTCGGCAGCGGGAACACCGGGACCAGCAGGCCGGCCCAGATGTCGTAGATCTCCATGTTCGCCTGGGCGTGCGTGGTCAGCGTGCCGTCGGCGATGGTGCCCGTGGCCGGGCCCGTCGGGGTGATCTTGACCTTCGCTTTGATCTTGAAGATGCCCGACACCAGCGAGATGTTGGCCTGCGACGGCGGCAGCGTCAGGTCGGCGCGCAGGCCGACCGAGCCGGTCTGGTCGTCGATGATCAGGGCGCCGTCGAGGTTGCCCGGGCCCAGGGTCATCGCGCTGCCGGTCTTCTTGACGACCGTGCTGCCGGTGACCGTGTAGCCGACCGGGATCTCGACCACGTCGGCCGAGGCGGGAACGGCGGTGACAACGCTCATCGCGATGCCGGCGGCCGCCGTGACCGCGGCCGCGCGCGCCCATTTCCGGCCGTTCTTCCGAGTGCGCGACAAAGTAGGCATGCCGACTCTCCTTCACAGTGTGAAACAGCGGGGAAAACGGGGTCAGCGAGGGGTGAGCCCGGTGATTTTCCAGGTGTTTCCCTCACGTTCCGCGGCCACCGAAAGCTGGGCCGCGGCGGAACTGCTGGAATTGTTGTCGGCGCGGGTCGCCGATTGGTCGAGGAACACGAGCAGCCGGGCGTGGCCGTCGCGGATCTCCTGCACCGCGGAAGACGTCACCCGCGTCGTCAGCACCAGTTTCTGGGCCGGTGCCTTTTCCTTCACCTGCGCGAACAGCCGGTCGTAGGTGGTGCGGGCGTCCCCGCGCAGGACGTCGTCGGCGGCCTGCTCGGTGACGTCGGTCCGGTCGTAGGAGTAGGAGAAGATCCGGTTGAGCGCGAGCGTCACCGCCGAGGTGACCTCCGCGGTGGCCCCGACGTCGGTCAGGGCGTGGTTGGCCGCGGCCGGGTCGTCCGCCGCCGACCGCGCCGCCACGGTGAACGCCACGCCGGTCCCGGCGAACAGCACCGAGACCGCGACCAGCAGCGACAGCAGCCACTGGCGGCGCCGCGGCTCCTCGGCGGCGACCTCTTCGGTCGTCACTTCGGCTTCTTCGGTAGTGGTGCTCATCTCGCCCCCACCGGCAGCTCGTCGAGCGCACTGAGCTTCCAGCCGCCCTCGGTCCGGGTCAGCCCCGCGGCGAACCGGTTGCGCTTGGTCGCCGGGGCGACGCCTTCCTTCTGCGCGGTGATCTCCACCGACGCGATCAGCTTCGCGGTGCCGGCGTGCTCGTCCAGCTCGCTGAGCGCCGCGTCCAGCACCTTGCCGGTGGACACCGTGGCGTCCTGGGTGAGGGTTTTCTTCGTGGCGTCGTCGGTGTGGGCGAGCCGGTCGTGCAGCGGGCCGGTCGAGGCGTCGAGCCACTGGTCGAGCCCCTGGTCGAGCTGGTGGTAGTCGAGGGTGCACAGCCGCGCGACCAGCTCGCGGCCGGCGGTCAGCGCCTCGTCGCGCGCGGTGCCGTAGGTCAGCTCGGCGCTGTGCGCGGTGCGGTACCAGGTGAACCCCGACCAGCCCGCGAAGGCGGCGGTGACGACGACGGCGAGCACCGCCGCCCGCAGCGGCCACTTCACTTTCCCAGCCACAGCATCTCCTCGAGGGTCGGGGACACCGTCAGGCCGTCCGGCGCGGTGAGCGGGACGCCGGAGCCGGGCACCGCCGGCGCGGGGACCGGCAGGTGGGCCGCGTTCTGCGAGCCACGCACCGAAGTCGCGTCGCCCTTCTCGAGCGTGCACGACGCGCCGGTGTTGAACGGCAGCGGCGAGGTGTCCGTGCTGGGCCGGAACCGCGTGCCTTCGTACCCGGCCCGGCAGGGGACGGGGTCGTAGAACGTCAGCGCCATGCCGAGGTTGCCGTCGCCGCCGTCGAACGCCGTCGACGTCGCCGCGACCACCTTCGGCGTCGCGATCAGCAGCTGCTCCAGGTCGCCGGTGCGGGCCTGGACCACCTGCGCGGTGGTGAGCAGGTTGGCCAGCACGATCGGCAGCCCGGGGTCGGTCTCCTTCAGCAGGGTGCCCAGCTCGGACGCGGCGGGCGGCGCGGTGGCGATCAGCCGCCGCAGGTCACCGTCCGAAGAGGACAGCTGCGCGGCGAACAGCTTGGCGTTGCTCGTGAACGAACGCCATTCGGCCGAGGAGTCCAGCTGGGTCCGCAGCACGGTCGAGCCGTCGTCGATCAGCTTCGTCGTCTGCGGCAGGTTGGCCGCCGCGTCCTTCGTGAACGACGTCGCGGTGTCCAGCAGCACCTGCAGGTCCGGGCCGGTGCCGCGCAGCGCGTCGTCCAGCTCGTCGACGACCGTGCGCAGGTCGCCGGTCGGCACCGACGCGGTCAGCGAGTCGAGGTCGCCGAGCAGGTGCTGCACCGGCATCGGCAGCGTCGTCTTCTCCCGCGGGATGACCGAGCCGCCGGCCAGGTACGGACCGTCGGACGTGCGCGGCTGCAGGTCGACGTACTGCTCGCCGACCGCGGACCGGTTGGCCACGACGGCCTGGGCGTTCGCCGGGATCGGCGGCGCCGAGCCGTCGATGACGAGGTCGGCCTCCATCCCGGACGGCGTCAGCCGCAGCTCGCCGATCCGCCCGACGGCGACGCCGCGGTAGGTCACCTCGCCGTTCGTGAAGATGCCGCCGCCCTCGGCGAGCTCCAGCTTCACGGTGTAGCCGCTGCCGCCGAAGAGCCGGTCGATCCCGGCGTAGTTCGCGCCGACGAACGCGACCGTGACGAGCGAGATCACGACGAACGCGACGACCTGGACCCGGACCCGGGTGGTGAGCATCACTGACCTCCCGTCGGCAGCGGGAGGACCGGCAGGCCGGGCGGGGTGCCCTCGCCGGGCGGCGGCAGCGGCACCCCGGGCGCCGGGATGACCGACAGGTAGACGTTGAGGTAGTCGCCCTTGATCGCCGGGATCACCGCGTCGGTGTACGGGAAGGACGGCAGGATTTCCAGGGCCCTCGGCAGCGACGCCCCGGCGTCGGCGAGGCGGTGCAGGATCGGGGCGAGCGCCCGGAGATCGGCGACCAGGTCGTCCTTGCTCTTGTGGATGACGTCGGTGGCGACGCCGGAGAGGTCGTCGAGCGACTGCAGCATCGCCACGAGCTGGGTGCGCTGGTCGGTCAGCGTGCGCAGGCCCGGCGTCAGGTCGGTGAGCGCGCCGGACACCTGCTTGTCGCGGTCGGCGAGCGTCGTCGCGAGCCGGTTGACGCCTTCGAGGGCCGCGGTGATGTCCTGGCGGTGCGCGTCGAGGTCGGTGGCCAGGGTGTTGACGCCGGAGAGGAACGAGCGGATCTGCGTCTCGTTGCCGGTCATGACCTTGGACAGCTCGCGGTTGATGGTCTGCAGCTGCCCGATGCCCCCGCCGTTGAGCAGCAGGGAAAGTGCGCCGAAGACCTCTTCGAACTCGGGGTTGCGGTTGGTGCGCGACACCGGGATCACGGCGTTGTCGGCCAGCCGCGCGCCCGCCTTCGCTTCTCCTTCGGGGGCCGCGAGCTCGACGAACTTCTCGCCCAGCAGGCTGGACTGCCGCAGCCGCGCGACGGCGTCGGCGGGCAGCACGACGTCGCCGTTGACCTCGACGACGGCCTCGGCGGTCCAGCCGTCCGAGCCGAGCCGGATGGTCTCCACGCGCCCGACCGGCACGTCGCCGACCTTGACCGCGGCCTGCGGCACCAGGTCGAGGACGTCGGCGAACTGGACGGTGACGTGGTACGGGTGGTCGCCGACGTCGGCGCCGCCGGGCAGCGGCAGGTCGTAGACGCCCTTGAACTCGCCGGAACAAGCCGTTAGTACCAGGCAGCAGCCTGCCGCCAGTGCCGCGACGCGTCTCAGTGGTCTCATCGGCCGCCCGCCTCGTTCGTGTAGACGGATCCGGTCACCGGGAGCGGCAGGTAGTCGAGCAGGTCGGTGCGGCTCTGCAGTGCCCCGGTGGCGGGGTCGATCGTCTGGAGCAGGTTGGTCGCGGCCAGCGGCGCGGTTTCGAGGTACTCGGCCAGGGACGCGCGCTGGTCGACGAGCGTCTGCGTGGTCACCGCCAGCTTGTCCACATTGGACTTGATGAGCGCCCGGTTGTCCTTGAGGAACCCCTGGATGTCGCCGAGCGCGGTGCCGAGCGAGCGCAGGGCCGAAGCCAGTTCGTCGCGGTTGGCCGACAGCGTGCCCGACACCGACGAGAGCTGCTGGTTGACCTTGGCCACCTGGTCGTCGTTGGCGGCCAGCATGGACGTGAACCGCTGCAGCTCCCGGACGGTGGTGAACAGGTCGCCGGAGTTGCCCGCCAGGGTCCGGGCCAGCTCCGCCAGCTGCCGCACGGAGTCGTTGAACGCGGTCCCGTTGCCGCGCAGGTTGTTCGCGCCGGTGGTGAGCAGGTCCGACAGTGCGCCGTTCTTGTTGGCGCCGTCCGGGCCGAGCGCCTTGGTGAGGGTGTCGAGGCTCGCGTACAGCTCGTCCAGCTCGACCGGGGTCGCGCTGCGGTCGACGCCGATGGTCGCGCCGTTCACCAGCCGCGGCCCGCCGCGCGCCGGCTTCGAGAACTGGACGTACCGGTCGGCGACGACGCTGGGCGCGATGACGACGACGTCGGTGTCGGCGGCGATCGGCGCGGAGCCGTCGTAGGTCAGCGTCACCTCGACCTGCTCGCCGCGCGGGGTCACCGACTCGACCTGGCCGATCCGGACGCCGAGCAGCCGGACGTCCGAGCCGCTGTAGACGCCGACCGCGCGGGAGAACAGCACGGTGGCGCGGTCGAGGCCGGTGCCGGAGAAGACCCACCACAGCCCGGCCACGACGACGAGCGCCGTGACGACCGCCGCGGCGAGGAACCGGTAGGTGCGGGTGGCGTTCACTTCGGGGCTCCGAACTGCTTCGGCGGCGTGCACGGGTCACGGTTTTCGGGCAGCAGGCCGCAGAGGTAGGCGTCGAGCCAGCGGCCGTTGCCGAGCGCGTTGTTCGCCAGCCGGAAGTACGGGCCGGCCGCGGCCAGGCTCTTCTCCAGGTTGCCGTTCTGGCGGGACAGCAGGTCGGTGACGGTGTTCAGCTGGCTCAACGCGGGCTTGAGCGCCGCGGTGTTGTCGGCGACCAGCCCGGAGAGCTGCGTGGCCAGCGCCTGCGCGCCGGTCAGCAGGTCGTGGATGGCCTGGCGGCGCCGGTCCAGCTCGCCCAGCAGCAGGTTGCCGTCGGAGAGCAGCTGCTCGAAGTCCTCGTTGGAGTTCGCCAGCGTCGTCGTGATCTTGCGCGCGTTGGCCAGCAGGTCGGCGAGCTGGTCGTCGCGGGAGGACACCGTCTTCGACAGCGCGGACAGGCCGTCGAGCGCGGTGCGCACGTGGGCCGGGGCGTTGCGGAAGGTGTCGCTGATCGCGGTGAAGCTGTCGGCGAGCTGCGTGGTGTCGATCGAGCCCGCGGTGTTCGCGAGGCCGTTGAACGCCTCGGTGACGTCGTAGGGCGTGACGGTCCGGGTGCGCGGGATCGCCTGGTCCGGGTCCTGCACGGCGTCCCCGGTCGGCTTGAGAGCGAGGAACTTGCGGCCCAGCAACGTCTTGATCCGGATCTCCGCCGACGTCCGGTCGCCGACCCACGCGTTCTCGACGCGGAAGGTGACGAGCACGTGGTCGTCGGCCAGCTCGACGTCGCGCACCTCGCCGACCTTGATGCCGGCGACGCGGACCTCGTCGTCGGCCTGCAGCCCGGCCGCTTCCGAGAACTCGGCGCGGTAGGTGGTGCCGCCGCCGACGACCGGCAGGTTGTCGTAGTTGAACGTCACGGTCAGCAGCGCGGCGAGGACGACGCTCCCGGCGACGCCGAGGGCGAGCGGATTGCGTTCCTTGAAGGACTTCACGAGCCGCACCTCTCCGCCGTGACGGGCGTTCCGCGCGGGGGCGTGGTCTGCAGGGTGGAGCTGCAGAGGTAGAAGTTCATCCACGAGCCGTAGGAGGCGATCCGGCCCAGGCTGTTCAGCTTCTCCGGCAGCGTCGTCAGCGTCTGTTCCAGGCCCGGCAGGGTCTTGTCGTCGGCGAGGTTCTTCGTGACGCCGTCGAGCCCGGTGATGCTGTCCTTCAACGGCGTCCGCGCGTCGCCGAGCAGGCCCGCGGTGGCCGTGGAGAGGTCGCCGAGGCCGCCGATCGCGTCGCCGATCGCCGTGCGGTCCGCGGCCAGGCCGGAGACGAGCTCCCGCAGCGTCGAGATCAGCGTCGTCAGCGCGGTGCCCTTGCTGTTCACCGTGCCGAGCACGTGGTTGAGGTTGGTGATGACGTCGCCGATCAGCCGGTCCCGGCTCGCCAGCGTCGAGGTGAGCGAGCCGGTGTGGGCCAGCAGCTCCTCGACGGTGCCGCCTTCGCCTTGCAGCACCTGGACGATCTCGCCGGAGAGCTGGTTGACGTCGGTGGGCGAGAGCGCCTGGAACAGCGGCTTGAAGCCGTTGAAGAGGTCGGTCAGGTCCAGTGCCGGCGTCGTGCGGTTCAGCGGGATCTCCCCGCCGACCGGGAGGGTGCCCTTGCCGCCCGCGCCGCGTTCGAGCGCGATGTAGCGCTGCCCGACCATGTTGCGGTACTTGATGACCGCGCCGACGTCGGCGGGCAGCTGCCGGCCTTCGTCGAGGGAGAACTTCACGTGCGCCAGACTGTGGTCGGCGATCTCCAGCTCCTCGACCTGGCCAACCCGGACGCCGGAGATCCGGACGTCGTCGCCGACGTTCAACGAGGTCGCGTCGGTGAACGTGGCGCCGTAGAGGTCGGTGCGGCCGACGCCGGTGTTCGCGATGGACACGGCCAGCAGCACGGTCGCGGCCGTCGTGACCAGGATGAAGATCAGGCTCTTGACCAGCGGGGCGGCGAACTTCCTCACTTGAGCGTCACCTCCGTGCCGCGGTAGAGCGCGCCGACCAGCACGCTGCTCCAGTCCGCGACCTGCCCGGTGGGCACGCCCAGCTGCGGCGCCAGGATCGTGGCGAGCAGTTCCCGTTCCTGGGGCGAGTTCGCGACGCCGAGGTCGTCGCGCGTGCCGGTCACGAGCGGGTGCTGCGGCGCGCCGGGCGCGACCGCGGCGGTGCCGGTCGTCGGGGCGACGCCGCTGGGGTAGCAGCGCGGGCCGCCGCCGTCGGAGGGGTACATCGGGTCGTCCTTGCCGGGCACGTACTTGCCGCGCGCCTGGCTGACGGTGACCTGCGCGTGCATGCCGGGCTGGTTCGTGCCCTTGCCGAGCGCCTCGTCGACCGGCCCGCGCAGCGCGTCCATCGCCTTGATGGTGCACGGGAAGCTGGGGGAGTAGCGCGCCGCGACCTCCAGCGCCGAGCGGCTGTCGGCGGAGAGGGTGATGATGTTGTTCTTGTTGCGGTTCAGGAACTCCCGGACCTCACCCGAAGAACTCGAGACCTCCTGGTAGACGGTCGCGAGGTCGGGTGCCTTGTCCCGCACGGTGTTCAGCGTGACGGCGGAGTCGGTGAGCGCGTCCAGGAGGTCCGGGGCGATGTCGCCGTAGAGCCGGGACACCGACGCGAGGTCCTGGACGTCCTTGGTGAACGCCGGCAGCTGCGGGTTGAAGTCCGTCAAGTAGCCGGCGGCGGTGGAAAGCGTTTCGCCGATCTGCTCGCCGCGGCCCTGCAATGCCGTCGACACCGCGGTCAGCGTCGTCGCGAGCTTCTGCGGCTGGACGGCTTTCAGCAGCGGCAGCAGGTTGTCGAAGACGCGTTCCAGCTCGATCGCGTTCGCCGAGCGGTCCTGCTCGATCAC
Organism: Amycolatopsis sp. NPDC049691; assembly: GCF_040675005.1. NCBI lineage: Bacteria > Bacillati > Actinomycetota > Actinomycetes > Pseudonocardiales > Pseudonocardiaceae > Amycolatopsis > Amycolatopsis sp. NPDC049691. Next base: position 349,757 of record NZ_JBFANX010000004.1, on the reverse strand, counting down.
GGACCCGGCGACCAGGTGCGGGGTACGGACACCGTCCGGAATGGACAGCTGGACGTACCGCTCGCCGAACAGCGTCTTCGGCACCAGCAGCGCGGAAACGTTGCCCGGCAGCATGTCCACCTTGTCCGGCTCCAGAGCAAGCGCTATCTCGGCGCCCTGCGGTGTCGCCCGGACCTCGCGGATCTCGCCGACGAGCACGCCGCGGGCCTTGACCTGGCCGCCCGCCTGCAGCTGGTTGCCGATCCGGCTCGCCTTGAGCGTCACCGGGACCGTGCTGACGAAGTCCTTGTCGTACACCTTGATCGAGAGCGTCACGAGCACGCCCAGCACCACCAGGAACAGCACGCCCGCGGTGCGGATCCCGGCCTTGCGGCGGGTTTCGCGTCTCATCCGGCCACCTGCACGGTGGTCGTCGCGCCCCAGATCGCCAGGGACAGGAAGAAGTCGAGCACGCTGATCGCGACGATCGCGGTGCGCACCGCGCGGCCGACCGCGACGCCCACGCCCGCCGGGCCACCGCTCGCGCGGAAGCCGTAGTAGCAGTGGGCCAGCACCACGACGACGCTGAACACCAGCACCTTCCCGAACGACCACAGCACGTCGCCCGGCGGGAGGAACAGCAGGAAGTAGTGGTCGTAGGTGCCCGCGGACTGCCCGAAGAACCAGACGGTGATCTGCCGCGAGGCGAGGTAGCTCGACAGCAGCCCGATCGCGTAGAGCGGGATGACGGCGAGGAAACCGGCGATCACCCGCGTCGTCACCAGGTACGGGACGCTCGGGATGCCCATGACCTCGAGGGCGTCGATCTCCTCGGAGATCCGCATCGCGCCCAGCTGCGCGGTGAACCCGCAGCCGACGGTGGCGGACAGGGCGAGGCCGCTCACCAGCGGCGCGATCTCGCGCGTGTTGAAGTAGGCGGAGACGAACCCGGCGAACGCCGACGTCCCGACCTGGTTGAGCGCGGAGTAGCCCTGCAGCCCGACGACCGTGCCGGTGGCCACGGTCATCCCGATCATCACGCCGATCGTGCCGCCGATGACGGCGAGCGCGCCGCTGCCGAAGCTGACTTCGGCCAGCAGCCGGACGATCTCGCGCAGGTAGCGGCGCAGCGCGCGCGGGATCCAGGCGATCGCGCGGAGGAAGAAGAGGATCTGGTCGCCGAGGACGTCGAGGAAGCCGAACCGGCGGTCGACGGCTTCGCGGACCCTCGCGGCCGGGGTGGTCGTCACCATGTCAGCTCCCCTTCGGCGGCACGAGCTGCAGGTAGACGGTGGTGAGCACCAGGTTCAGCACGAACAGCAGCAGGAACGTGATGACCACGGACTGGTTGACGGCGTCGCCGACCCCCTTCGGCCCGCCCTTGGGGTTGAGCCCGCGGTAGGCGGCCACGACGCCGGCGACGAACCCGAAGATGACCGCCTTGATCTCGCTGATCCACAGGTCGGGCAGCTGGGCCAGGGCCGAGAAGCTCGCCAGGTACGCGCCGGGTGTGCCGTGCTGCATGATCACGTTGAAGAAGTAGCCGCCGAGCACGCCGACGACACTGACCATGCCGTTGAGGAAGACGGCGACCCCCATCGCGGCGAGCACCCGCGGCACGATCAGCCGCTGCACGGGCGAGACGCCGAGGACCTCCATGGCGTCGATCTCTTCGCGGATGGTGCGCGACCCGAGATCGGCGCACATCGCGCTGCCGCCCGCGCCGGCGATGAGCAGCGCGGTGACGATCGGGCTGGCCTGCTGGATGATGGCGAGGACGCTGGCCGCGCCGGTGAACGACTGCGCGCCGATCTGCGTCGTCAGCGACCCGATGTGCAGCGCGATGACCGCGCCGAACGGGACGGAGACCAGGGCCGTCGGCAGGATCGACACGCTCGCGATGAACCAGAACTGCTGGATCAGCTCACGCGCCTGGAACGGGCGGCGGAACGTCAGCCGGACGACGTCGAGGCCGAGCCCGTAGAGCCGCCCGGTCTGCCGCAGCGCGGCGGCCCCGGGGAACGACGCCGTCGTCGTCCGTTCGGCCATTCGTGTGCCTCCCCAGCGGTTCCGGCGGCACGCCGAATACGCCCGAGATGAGCAAGGGGAAATGGTCCGAACGGGGTAACAAATGTCGGCCATTCACGGTCTCGGGGAACACCGTGCCGTTTCCTACTGGTCGGTACGCTAACGACGGCCCTGCTGGGAGACAAGAACTTGAGCGGGATCGCGCGGTCACGGGCTGGTAACCGCGCATTTCTTGTCCGGCGCTGACAAACGGACCGGATCTTGTTGTCAAAGATGGAAAAGAAAATACCGACCCGGCTGCCGGAAGTGCCGGAAGGGCACTTTTGTAGCACCCGGACACGCGGAAGGGCACCTCCAGCGCGTGCAGGTGCCCTTCGGTGCGGCGGGTCAGGACTTGAGGCCGGCCAGCAGCTCGTAGGAGCGGACCCGGTCGGCGTGCCCGTGGACCATCGTCGTGACCATCAGCTCGTTCGCGCCCGTGTCGGCCAGCAGCTGCTCGAGTCCCTTGTGGACCGTCTCCGGCGAGCCGATGATGCTCGAGCCGAAGCGCTCGGCCAGGAACGCGCGGTCCATCTCCGTGTACGGGTACTCGGCCGCTTCCTCCGGGGTCGGCAGCGCGATCGGGCGGCCGCGGCGCAGGCTCAGGAACGTCAGGCCGGACGGCCCGGCGAGGAACCGCGCGCGCTCGTCGGTCTCGGCGGCGACGACCGACACGCCGAGCATCACGTACGGCTCGTCGAGCACCCCCGGCCGGAAGTTCTCGCGGTACAGCTGCACGGCCGGGATCGTGTTCTCGGCGGCGAAGTGGTGGGCGAAGGAGAACGGCAGCCCGAGGCGCCCGGCCAGCTGCGCGCTGAAGCCGCTCGAACCGAGCAGCCACACCGGCGGCTGGTTGCCCTCGGCCACCACCGCGTTGACCCCGCGGGCCTCCGAATGGGTGAAGTAGCCGATCAGCTCCTGCAGGTGCTCCGGGAAGTTCTCCGCGGACAGCCCGCCCGGGCCGCGCAGCGCCAGCGCCGTCCGCTGGTCGGTGCCCGGCGCGCGGCCGATGCCCAGGTCGATGCGGCCCGGGTGGAACGCCTCCAGGGTGCCGAACTGCTCGGCGACGACCAGCGGCGCGTGGTTGGGCAGCATGATCCCGCCCGACCCGACGCGGATCCGCTCGGTCGCGTCGGCGACGTGCCCGATCAGCACGGCCGTCGCCGAGCTGGCGATGCCGGGCATGTTGTGGTGCTCGGCCAGCCAGTAGCGGGTGAAGCCCAGCCGTTCCGCGTGGCGGGCGAGGTCCAGGGTGTTGCGCAGCGTCTCGCCGACGGTGTTCCCCTCCGAAACGGGGGACAGGTCGAGCACGGACAGCGGCACGTCAGGCAGTGAGCTCACAACCGGGGTCAACGCCCCGGTGCCGCGTTTGCTTCCCGGCCCGCTGTGACGGCCTTCACGGACCGGGGAAGATGACGCATGGCCGAGCTTCCCCTCCGCGATCGAGCGGGCAACGTCCTGCTGGCCGTGCGCCAGGTCGCGGAAAGCGATCTCACGCGGCCGGCCGCCGCGGTCCCGATGCCGGCTTCCCTGGTCGTGGCCGTCCACGCCGGCGCCGTCCTGATGATGTTCGACCGGCGGCGGCAGCAGTGGGAGCTGCCCGGCGGCATGCGGGAGGCCGGGGAGAGCTGCCGGCGGGCGGCGGCCCGGGAACTGGCCGAGGAGACCGGCATCCGCGGGGTGGCGCTGACCTTCGCGGCGGTGGCCGAGTTCGCCCTGACCCGGCCCGCGCGCCGGGAGCTGCTCGCCGTCTACCGGACCGATCTCCCCGCCGCGCCCCGGCTCAGTCTCGGCGAAGAAGGGCTCGGCTTCCGCTGGTGGTCGCCCGGCGCGCCCGTGGGCGCGGACACGAGCCCGCTGGACGCGGAGATCGCCGCGCGGGTCTTCGCCTGAAGGCGGCCGGTTTTCCCGAACGGGCCCGGCCCGGCGCGCGACCCGATACCGTGGGACGGAAACCGGAACAGGGAGGACGGGGTGCCGCGTCCGGAGCGACCCTTGGATCCCGGGGACGACCCGCTGACCGCATTCGCCGCCGATCTGCGGCGGTTGCGGGAAAGCGCCGGGAATCCGACGTACCGCGAGCTCGGCCGGCGTGCGCACTATTCGGCCGGGACGCTTTCGGAGGCCGCCGGCGGGCGGAAACTTCCCAGCCTGGCCGTGACGCTGGCCTACGTCCGGGCCTGCGGCGGAGTACCCGGTGAATGGGAAGAGCGCTGGCACGCCGTCGCCGACGACGCGCGTTCGGAGGTAGCCGGCGCGCCGCCCGCGCCGGAAACCGGGGAAAAGCCGCCGTACGTCGGGCTGGCCGCATTCACCCCCGCCGACGCGAGCCGGTTCTTCGGCCGCGAGCGGCTGGTCGAAAAGCTCGTCACGCGGCTTTCGGGACAACGTTTTCTCGCCGTTCTCGGCGCGTCCGGTTCGGGGAAGTCGTCGCTGCTGCGGGCCGGCCTGCTGCCGTCGGTGAAGGACCCGGTCGTCCTGCTGACCCCGGGCGCCCGGCCGCTGCAGGAGTGCGCCGTGAAGTTCGCGGCCGCGCTCGGTCTCGCGCCCGGCGCGCTGCTCGACGACTTCGCCGCGCACCCGCGCAACCTCGGCCTCGCCGCTCGGCAGCTCGCCGAGCTGGACGACACTGACGTCGTGCTGGTCGTCGATCAGTTCGAAGAGGTCTTCACCCTCTGCCAGGACGAGCAGGAACGCGCCCGGTTCCTCGACGCGCTCGTCACCGCGACCACCGAGCCCGGCAGCCGGACCCGGGTCGTCCTGGGCATCCGCACCGACTTCTACACCCACTGCGCGCGGCACGCCGACCTCGCCGAAGCCATGCAGGACGCGCAGGTCCTCGTCGGCCCGATGACCACCGAGGAGCTGCGGCAGGCGATCTCGCGGCCCGCCGTCGACGCCGGGTACCGGGTCGAGACCGCGCTCGTCTCCCGGCTCGTCGCCGACGCCGCGGGCCGGCCGGGCGTCCTGCCGCTGCTCTCGCACGCCCTCCTCGAAACGTGGCGGCGGCGCCGCGGCACCACGCTCACCCTGGCCGGGTACGAGTCGACCGGCGGCATCGAGCGGGCCATCGCCCAGACGTCGGAAAGCACTTTCGCGCGGCTCTCGCCGCGCCAGCAGCGGCTGGCCCGGCAGGTCTTCCTCCGGATGACCGCGCTCGGCGAAGGCACCGAAGACACCAAGCGCCGGATCGGCCGCGGCGAGCTCGACACCGACGACGAGGACACCGCCGTCGTGCTCGACGGCCTCGCCGCCGCGCGGCTGGTCACCCTCGACGACACCGGCATCGAGATCACGCACGAGGCTCTCATCCGCGGCTGGCCGCGGCTGCGCGAGTGGCTCACCGAAGACCGCGAGGGCCTGCGCGTGCACCGCCAGCTCACCGAGGCGACCGACGCCTGGGAGGCCGTCGGCGAGGACCCCGGCTGGCTCCACCGGGGCACCCGGCTGGCCATCGCGCGGGAGTGGGCCGCGCGCCAGGACACCGCGCTGTCCCAGCGGGAACGGCGGTTCCTCGACGCCAGTCTCGCCGTCGAGCACGCCGAACAGGAGCGCGACCGCCGTCGCACCCGGCGGCTGCGGCAGCTCGTCGCGCTGCTCGCCGTGCTGCTGGTGGTCGCCGTCGCGGCCACCGCGTACGCCGTGCACGCCCAGAGCACGGCCACCGGCCAGCGCAACAGCGCGCTCGCGCAGAAGGTCGCCGGGCAGGCGCTGGCCATGCGGGCCACCAACCCCGCGCTGGCCGCGCAGCTCGCGCTCGCCGCGTACCGCCTCGACCCGAGTGCCGAAGCGCGCAGCAGCGTGCTCGGCGTGTTCGCGACGCCGTATTCGACGCGCGTCACCGGGCACACCGGCCGGGTCAACACCGTCGCCCTGCGCCCGGACGGCCGGGTCCTCGCCACCGCGAGCTGGGACGGGACCGCGCGCCTGTGGGACGTCCGGGACCCGCACCACCCGGTCCCGCTGGGCGTGCTGACCGGGCACACCGGCAACGTCAACAACGTCGCCTTCTCCGCCGACGGCCGCACCGTCGCGACCGCGGGCTTCGACGGCACCGCCCGCGTCTGGGACGTGCGCGACCCCGCCCGGCCGGGGCCCGGGATGATCGTCGAGCAGCACGAGGGCAAGTCCTACGCGGTCGCCTTCAGCCCGGTCGCGCCGCTGCTGGTGACCGGTGACGTCGCCGGCACGCTGCGGCTGTACGACACCACCGACCCGGCCCACCCGCGGCCGGCCGGGGAGCTGACCGGGCACACGTCGTACGTCAACAACCTCGCCTTCAGCCCGGACGGCCGGCTGCTGGCCTCCGCGTCGGCCGACAAGACCGCCCGCCTCTGGGACGTCGGGGCGCGGCGCCCGCTCGGTGTCGTGACCGGGCACACCGACGTCGTGCACTCGGTCGCCTTCAGCCGGGACGGGCACACCCTCGCGACGGCTTCGGCCGATCAGACGGCGCGCCTGTGGGACGTCACCGATCCCGCCGCGCCGGCGCAGCTGGCGTCGCTCGGCGCGCACAAGGCGATCGTCCGGTCGGTCGCGTTCGGTCCGGACGGGCACACCCTCGCCACGACCGGCTTCGACCGCACCGCGCGGCTGTGGGACGTCGCCGACCCGCGGCAGCCGCGTGAGCTGCAGTCCCTGCCCGGGCACATCGGCGCGGTCGGGTCCGTGGTGTTCGGCCGCGACGGGCGCACGCTCGCCACGGCCAGCGACGACCAGTCCGCCCGGCTCTGGGACCTGCCCGGCCCCGCCGTCCCGGCCCACACGGCGCGGGCGTGCCACGAAGCCTTCGGCCGCGGGGTGCTCGCGACCGGCGGTTACGACCAGGTCGTGCGGCTGCACGACCTCGCCGACCCGGCCGCGCCGCGGACGGTCGCCACGATCGGCGGCTTCGGCAACGCGGTCTGCGGCGTCGCGATCAGCCCGGACGGCCGTACGCTGGCCACCGGCAGCTGGGACCACACGATGACGCTGCGGGACATCACCGACCCGGCCCGCCCCGGGCCGCCGACGGTGTTCTCCCGCCCGCACGACGAGATCGACGCGGTCGCGTTCAGCCCGGACGGCAGGCTCCTCGCCACGGCGGGCGACGGCCACACCGTCCGGCTCTGGGACCTCGCCGACCGCCTGCACCCGGTCGAGATCGCGAAGCTGCAGGGCCACGACGACGACGTCCACACGCTCGCCTTCAGCCCCGACGGCCGGACCCTGGCCAGCGGCAGCTGGGACCACACCGCGCGGCTGTGGGACGTCTCGGCGCCCCGAGCCCCGCGGCCCCTGGCCAAGCTCGAAGGGCACACCGACACGGTCTTCTCGGTCGCGTTCAGCCCCGACGGCCGCACGCTGGCGACCGCGGGCGCCGACCGCGTGGTGCGCCTGTGGTCCGTCGCCGACCCCGCCGCCGCGCGGGTTTCGGCGGTCCTCGCCGGGCACACCGACATCGTCATGGCGGTGTCCTTCAGCGGCGACGGGAAGGTGCTGGCGTCCGGCAGCTACGACCGCACGGTCCGGCTGTGGGACGTCGCCCGCGCCGAGCCGTACGCGGTGCTGCCGGAGGAAGCGGACCGGGTCTACGCGGTCCAGTTCGCCCCTGACGGCCACACGCTGGCGGGCGCCGTCGCGGACGGCACGGTACGGTTCGCGGAGACCGATCCTGACCGGGCGGCCGAACGGATCTGCGCGGTCGCGGCTCCCCGGATCACGGAAACCGAGTGGTCGGCGAGCCTGCCGGGCATCGACTACGCCCCGCCCTGTTCATAACGAGTTGTTCGGCGTTGTTGTTCGGTGCCGACGCGCGGACACCGAACAACTTTTGTCCACTAGACATGCCCTCGGACGGCGTCCGTCCGCGAGACGTTTCTTCACCGGGGGTCTGAAGGGCTCCTTCGAGGGCGCGGGAAACCCCGCATCCCGCCTCTCGAAGGGGCCCTTCAGCGTGTCAGGCGGCCGGGATCCAGCCGGGGTCGGACGCCAGCACGATCAGCTGCTGCGTCGCCCGGGTCAGCGCCACGTACAGCACCCTGCGGCCGGTCGTCGACTCCACGATCAGATCGTTCGGCTCGACGAGCACCACCGCGTCGTACTCCAGGCCCTTCGAGTCCAGGCTGCCGACGACCTTGAGCCGCTCGTCCGCCTGCCCCGAGACCCAGGCGGCGACCTCCGGCACGCGGTCCATCGCCGTGATGACGCCGACCGTGCCCTCGACCGCGCCCAGCAGCTCCTTCACCGCCGCCTGCGTCGCGGCCGCCAGGCCCGCCGCCTCGACCGGGCGGACCTCCGGCTCGACGCCGGTCTTGCGCACGGCCACCGGCAGCTCGCCGGCCTCCGCGTGCCCCGCCACGACCTTGGCCGCGAGGTCGAAGATCTCCGCCGAGTTCCGGTAGTTCGTCCGCAGCGTGAACCGCCGCCGGGCCGTCTTCAGGCCGAACGCCTGGTCGCGCGCGGAAGCCGCCTCCGCGGGGTCCGGCCACGAGCTCTGCACGGGGTCGCCGACCACGGTCCAGCTCGCGTACTTGCCGCGCCGCCCGACCATCCGCCACTGCATCGGCGAGAGGTCCTGCGACTCGTCGACGACGACGTGGGAGTACTCGTCGTAGTGCTCCGGCCGCGTCGGCGCCCCGCCGGAGCGCTCCGGCTCGGCCTCGAGCACCTGGCGGCGCTTGCGCTTCGGCGGCGGCCCGATCAGCACGCGCAGCTCGTCGAGCAGCGCGACGTCCGCGATCGACCAGCCCCGCGAGCGGTCCGCGAGGTCCGCCGCCAGCAGCGAGATCTCCTGCCGGTTCAGCACGCCCTTGGCCACCGACGCCAGCCGCTTCTCCTCGCCCAGCCACTTGAGGACCTGCGCCGGGTAGAGCACCGGCCACCACACGACCAGGAACCGGTGGAAGTCGATCCGCTCGCCCAGGTCGGTGATCAGCTCGGCGCGGTCGATCTGCTTGCCGTCGGCCTTCGCGTACTCCTCGGCCTTCGCCGCCAGCGCGTCGAGCAGCAGCTCCGCCGCCCGGATCCGCGACCGGTTCGGCGGCGCGCCCTGCGTGTGGGCCTTGCGGCGGACCTTCTCCAGCTCCCGGGCGGTCAGCTTGAGGACCTCGCCGCGGTAGACGATCCGCATCTCCTCCGGCGCGCCCGGCGGCGTGTCGCGCAGCGCCCGCAGCAGGATCTTGCGCATCCGCAGCGAGCCCTTGATCGCGGCCAGCGGCGCCGCGTCCTGCCGGGTCGCCTCGAGCCCGTCGAGGACCTCGCCGAGCGCGCGCAGTTCGACGTTCGTCTCCCCCATCGAGGGGAGGACACGCGAGATGTAGCTGGTGAAGACGCCCGACGGCCCGATGACCAGGACGCCGGCGCCGCCCAGCTGGCGGCGGTAGCGGTAGAGCAGGTAGGCCGCGCGGTGCAGGGCGACGGCGGTCTTGCCGGTGCCGGGACCGCCGGTGATCTCGGTGACCCCGCGCCACGGCGCCCGGATGACCTCGTCCTGCTCCTTCTGGATGGTCGCGACGATGTCGCGCATCTTCTCGCCGCGCGAGCGCCCCAGCGCGGCCATGAGCGCGCCTTCGCCGACGATCCGCATGTCCTCGGGGACGGCGTCGGCGATCAGGACGTCGTCGTCGACGTCGAGGACGTTCTGGCCCGAGCAGCGGATCACGCGCCGCCGCACGACGTCCATCGGCTCCTCGGCGGTGGCCTGGTAGAACGCGGCCGCGGCCGGCGCGCGCCAGTCCGTGACGAGGTTGTCGAACTCGGCGTCGCGGATGCCGAGCCGTCCGACGTAGGTGCGTTCGCCCTCGCGGTCGTCGAGGCGACCGAAGACCAGCCCCTCGTACTCGGCGTCGAGCGACTGGAGCGTCTGGTTCGCGTGGTAGACCATCATGTCGCGCTCGAACAGCATCGACGCCTGCTCGAAGATCGCCTCGCGCTGGGCGCCCTGGCCGATCTCGTAGCCCTTCGTGCGCATCGCCTCGGCTTGGGTGCGCAGTTCGTCCAGACGGGTGTACACGCGATCGACGTGGGCTTGTTCGATGGCGATCTCGGCCCGTCTGACCCGAGGTTCCGACACGCATGGCTCCTTGACAGCTCTGGATCGCCTCCGAGGGCGAAGAACGACTCTACGCGTTGGCTCCGGCGGGCACACCGATGTCCCGGCCATCAGTGCGCCGTGTCATGCCGCCACAATCGGGGGGTGACCAGGATCGTGGCCGGGACGGCGGGCGGACGGCGGCTGAAGGTGCCGCCGAAGGGCACCCGGCCGACGTCGGAGCGCGTGCGGGAAGCGCTGTTCAACGCCCTGGAGACGGCCGGCGAAGTGGACGGCGCCCACGTCCTCGACCTCTACGCCGGCTCGGGCGCGCTCGGGCTCGAAGCGCTCTCCCGCGGCGCGGCGGACGCCCTGTTCGTGGAGGCCGACCGGCGCGCGGTGGACGTCCTGCGCGGCAACGTCGCGGCGCTGGGCCTGGGCGGCACCGTCCGGGCGGGGCAGGTCGAGACGGTCGTCGCGGCACCCGCGCCTTCGCCGTTCGACCTGGTACTGGCGGACCCGCCGTACGCCGTCGACGCGGCCGCGCTGGGCAAGGTGCTGGCGTCGCTGGCCGCGGGCGGCTGGCTGGGCTCGTCGGCGCTGGTGGTCATCGAACGCGCGGCCCGCGACGGCGCGCCCGCGTGGCCCGCCGGCTTCGCGCCTTCGCGCGAGAAGAAGTACGGCGACACGGCCGTCTTCTGGGCCGAATACACGCCTGTGGCGTGAGCCACGCGGCGCACACCGGGCCCGGCACGGTAGCGTCCGCGCCATGCGGCGTGCGGTCTGTCCCGGTTCCTACGATCCGGCCACCAACGGCCACCTCGACATCATCGAACGGGCCAGCGTGCTGTTCGACGAGGTCGTCGTCGCGGTGGGGGTGAACAAGAGCAAGAAGGGCCTCTTCGAGATCGAAGAGCGCCTCGAGATGCTGCGCGAGATCACCGCGAAGCTGCCGAACGTGCGCGTCGACTCGTGGGAGGGCCTCCTGGTCGACTACTGCCGCGAGAACGACATCGCGGCGGTCGCCAAGGGCTTGCGCTCGGTCAGCGACTTCGACTACGAGCTGCAGATGGCCCAGATGAACCGCGAGCTGACCGGCGTCGAGACGCTGCTGATGGCGAACAACCCGGCCTACGGGTTCGTGTCCAGCTCGCTCGTGAAGGAGGTCGCGGCCCTCGGCGGCGACATCGAGCACCTGGTCCCGCCGGTGGTCTACGAGCGGCTCTCGGAGAAGTTCCCGAAGCTCGGCCGCTGATCGGCCCCCTACGTTCGTCGGGACTTGCGGCCCGCTGCCGCCCGAGTTCACGTTCTCGTCTTCTGGCGATCACTCCGTCGGGTTACGGTCCGAAAATGACCAACTACCGATCACGCCTGGTCGCGATTGTCTTCGCGCTCCTGGCCACGCTGTCCATGGGGGTCACCGCCGCCGAAGCGGTGACGAATTCACCCGCGGTCGCCGCGCAGAACGCGTGCGGCAACCTCTCCGGGTTCTCGCACACGACGCTCTCGGCCCTGCCCGCCGAGGCGACGACGACGTACAACCTGATCCAGCAGGGCGGCCCGTTCCCGTACCCGCAGAACGACGGGGTCGTCTTCGACAACCGCGAAGGCATCCTCCCGTCGTGCGCGTCGGGCTACTACCACGAGTACACGGTGCCGACGCCCGGTTCGAGCAACCGCGGCACGCGCCGCATCGTGACCGGCTCGGGCGGCGAGTACTTCTACACGGGCGACCACTACGCGACCTTCAAGGTCATCGACATCTCCGGCGGCGGCACGACGCACGCCTGCGGCGACCTGTCGGGGCTGGCCAAGATCGGCTACTCCCAGCTGTCGTCGGCCGCTCGCACGGTGGTCGACAACGTCCGCGGCGGGGCATCCAGCAGCACGACGTACGAGAACCGCGAAGGCGTGCTCCCGGCCTGCGCGTCCGGCTACTACAAGCTCTTCACCGTCGGCACGAACGACCGCGTGATCTCCGGCAAGGCGGGCGAACTGGCCTACACGCCCGACCACTACGCCACGTTCAAGCGGATCGACCCGAATTCCTGAGTTCCCGTGCAACGCGCCGCGCTTTCCCGTCCGTGAGTACCGGGGGAACATCGGACGGGGAGGCGCGATGCGGGCTGGGGACGAATCGGGGTTCCGGGAGTTCGCCAGGGACCGGGCGCTGCCGCTGCGGCGGACGGCGTTCCTCCTGTGCGGCGACTGGCACCTGGCCGAGGACCTCGTCCAGCCCTGCCCCACCACCACCCTCAACGGAGGCGCTTCGCGCCGCTGTGTTCTCTCAATCGCGCTCATCAAGCTCTACCGGGTCTGGCCGAAGGTCGCCCGGACGGGGCCCGTCGACAACTACGCGAGACAGGTCCTGCTCCGCTGCTGGCTCGACGAGCGGCGACGGCCGTGGCGGCGCTACGAGCGCCACGACGGGGTCGTCCCCGAAGAGCCGCGGCCCGATGCGGCCGACGCCGGCATCTCCGGTGACCTGCTCCGCGCCCTCGCCGGGGTTCCGCCGAAGCAGCGCGCCGCCGTCGTGCTCCGCTACTGCGCCGACCTCCCGGTCGCCGAGGTCGCGAAGGTACTGCGCTGCTCGGAAGGAACCGTCCGGAGCCAGGCCGCGCGCGGGCTCGAAGCCCTGCGCGCGGCTCTGACGCGGCCCGAGGCCGCCGAGAGGAGCGTGTGATGACCGACTTGGAGACGCGGTTGCGCGAGGTGACGCTCGCCGAGCCGCCGCTGGGGTTCGACCCCGACGCCGTCGTGACGAAGGCGGCGAAGCGGGTGCGCAACCGCCGCGCGACGGTGGCGACTGTCGTCGTGACGCTGGCGATCGCCGGCACGGCGGTCGTGGCGCTGCGGCCGTCGCCCCCGCCGCCCGCGCCCCCGCCGCCCGCGCCCCCGGCGGCGACGTACCCGCCGCCGGTGATCATCGTGAAGCCCTCGCCGCGCAATGCCCTCGAGCAGCGAACGCTCGATCACCTGAAGGAGGCACTGCCCACGGTGCTGGCCGGTGCGCGCAAGATCCTCATCGGCGGCTTCTACAGCGTGGGCGGCGAGCTGCACCCCGACGAGCTGACGGCGACGGTGTCCTTCCTCGACTACGACGGGAAGGGGCACTCGTTCAACCTCGGCCTCATCGGCGAGCTGACGGTCTCGCGGAACATGGTCCCGGTGGCCCAGGCGTGCGCGGTGCGCCAGCGGGACCGCTGCGACAAGCTGCCCGACGGCAGCACGGTCGTGCTCGCCGAGCGCAGCGCCGTGCACTACCGGACCGACGGCACCGCGGTCGACGTCAACGACGTCGGCAAGCTCTACCCCGACGACGCGCCCGCGCTGGGTCTTCCCGCCGGTCCGGGCATCGCACCCTTCGCGGACGGCGCGACCTTCGACGAGCGGCAGCTGATCGCGCTCGTCACGGACCCGGGCTTCGCCGCCCGGTAGCGGAGGACACGCCCGGTGCCGGTGGCGTTCACCGGTTCGGCGCGGAAAACGGGCAGACTGGTCCCAGCGACAGGGGATTGGAGTTGCCGTGTACCGGGTTTTCGAGGCGCTCGACGAGCTCGTCACCATCGTCGAGGAGGCGCGCGGCGTCCCGATGACGTCCAGCTGCGTGGTGCCCCGCGGCGACGTGCTCGAACTCCTCGACGACGTCCGGGACGCGCTCCCCGCGGAGGTCGACGACGCCCAGGACGTCCTCGACAAGCGCGACGACCTGATCCACGCCGCCCGCAAGGAGGCGGGGGAGACGGTCGCGGGGGCGAACGCCGAGGCCGAGCGCACGATCGCGGAGGCGACGGACGAGGCGGAGCGCATCCTGGCCGACGCGCGCGCCCGGGCGGAGCAGATGCTCGCCGACGCCCACGACCAGGCAGACCGCACGGTGGCGGCGGGCCAGGCCGAGTACCAGAACCTCACGGACCGCTCGCGGGCGGAGTCCGAGCGCATGATCCAGGCCGGCCGCGACGCCTACGACCGCGCGATCGAGGACGGCCGCGCCGAGCAGGCGAGGCTGGTGGCCCAGACGGAGGTCGTCCAGGCGGCCCACGCGGAGTCGGCCCGCATCGTGGACGAAGCCCACGCGGAGGCCGACCGCCAGCGAGCGGACTGCGACGCGTACGTGGACGGCAAGCTGGCGGAGTTCTCGGAGCTGCTGGCGACGACGCTGCGGACGGTGGACTCCGGCCGCAACCACCTGCGCTCCCCGGCGAACCTCCCGAGCTCGGGCGGGCGGCCGACGCTCTACGACTATCAGGTGTGACGAGCTTCTCAGCCGCCACGTGACGTGCCCGGGTGCCAGCTCGAAAGGGGTGGCACCCGGTGCGTACCCTGGACTGGATGTCCGAGAACAAGACCCCCCAGCTCGACGACCGCAGCCCGTGGGTGATCGACACCCGTGAGCTCGGCCGTCACGCCGGCCTCAGCCGCGCCCTCACGCGCAGCGTGCCGGTGGAGACGCCGCTCGGCGTCCCCGACGTCATCACCATCGAAGCCGGCTCCGAGCTGGAACTCGACCTGCTGCTCGAGTCCGTCGTCGAAGGCGTGCTGGTCAGCGGCACCGCGAAGGCCACGGCGAAGGGCACCTGCGCCCGCTGCCTCGACCCCCTCACCGAGGAGGTCGAGGTCGAGGTCCAGGAGCTGTTCGCCTACCCGGGGTCGGCCACGGAGGAGACCACCGAGGAGGACGAGATCCCCCGGCTGGTCGACGACAAGATCGACCTCGAGCCCATCGTGCGCGACGCGATCGTGCTGGCCCTCCCGCTGGCGCCGCTGTGCACCGAAGACTGCGCCGGGCTCTGCACGGAGTGCGGCGTCAAGTGGGCCGATCTCGAGCCCGGACACGGGCATGAGAAGATAGACCCTCGGTGGGCCGCACTGGTCGAGCGCTTCGACGAGAACGCGGGCGAAAAGCCTGGGCCCAGCTGAGCAAGCCTGACGAGCGCCCCAGCTCGTTCCGGAGGAAAGTTCGCTCGCACCGCGAGCAGACCGTCATAAGGAGATCTACTCGTGGCCGTCCCGAAGCGGAAGATGTCGCGATCCAACACGCGCTCCCGCCGCAGCCAGTGGAAGGCGGCTCCGGTGCAGCTGGTGCCCTGCTCCAACCGCGCCTGCAAGCAGCCGAAGCTCCAGCACGTCGCGTGCCCGTCGTGCGGCCAGCACAACGGCCGCCAGGTCGTCGAGCCCGCCTGATCGGGTAGCCGACATGGGGGGCAAGACGCCCGGGGGACCACCCGCCGATCCGGCGCCGTTGCTCGAAGCGCTCGGGGTCACACTCGACCCCGAGCTGCTCCGGCTGTCGCTGACCCACCGTTCGTACGCGTACGAAAACGGGGGTCTGCCGCCGAACGAGCGGCTCGAGTTCCTCGGTGACGCGGTGCTCGGCCTGGTCGTCACCGACCACCTCTACACCACGCACCCCGACCTGCCCGAAGGTCAGCTCGCGAAGCTCCGCGCCAGCGTCGTCAACATGCACGCGCTGGCGCGGGTCGCCCGCGGGCTCGGCGAGGGCGGGCTCGGGGCACACCTGCTGCTCGGCAAGGGCGAAGAGCTCACCGGCGGCCGGGACAAGGCGAGCATCCTCGCCGACGGCCTCGAAGCCGTCATCGGTGCGGTCTACCTCGAGCACGGCATCGAGATCGCCCGCAAGCTCGTGCACCACCTCTTCGACGGCCTGCTCGCCGAAGCGCCGCTGCGCGGTGCCGGGCTCGACTGGAAGACGAGCCTGCAGGAGCTGACCGCGTCGGCCGGCCTCGGCGTGCCCGAGTACAAGGTCGAGGACACCGGGCCGGACCACCGCAAGGAGTTCACGGCCACGGTGCTCGTCGCCGGCCGTCCCCTCGGCCACGGCACCGGCTCGACGAAGAAGGAAGCCGAGCAGAAGGCCGCCGAGACGGCGTGGCGTTCGCTGTCCGCCGAGCTCGAAGCCGAGAAGAAGGACGGCGCGGAGTCCTGATCACCGGGAACCTCCGTTGACGATTTCCCGAACCGCTCAGTAGCGTGTGGCGATCCGCCGCGCTCGTTTCTTGACTGAGAGGTTTGGCGGAATGCGTTTGTTCTTCGTCCCCTTGCTCGCGGCGGCGCTCGTCGTCGTACCCGGACCGGCGGCGTCGGCCGCGCAGGTCCGCGTCACGTCGCTTTCGGCGCTGCAGTCCGCCATGGACAAGGCCAACCCCGGCGACACGATCGTGCTCGCCGACGGCTCCTACTCCGCGGGCTCGACGCTTTCGATCAAGCGGTCCGGCACGAGCGCCGCGCCGGTGACGGTCGCCGCGGAGCACACCGGCCAGGCCACGATCACCGGCTCGAAGACGTTCGCCTTCGCGAGCGGCGTCTCGAACGTGGTGCTGCGCGGGTTCAAGTTCCGGGGGAGCGCGCGGCTGAGCGTCCCGGCCGGCGCGTCGAACAACCGCTTGACCCGCAACGACTTCCAGCTCACGACCGACGGCAACTGGGTGACGGTCAGCGGCGACGACACCGTCGTCGACCGCAACGTCTTCCAGAACCGCACGACCCAGGGCGTGTTCCTGCAGATCCTCGGGCCGTCCGGCGCGATGGCGAAGCACGTCCACGTGCACCACAACTACTTCTACAACCACCAGTTCAGCGGCTCGAACGGCGGCGAGTCGATCCGGCTGGGGCTCAGCGACCACCAGTCGTACACGGCCAACGCCCTGATCGAGAACAACCTGTTCGAGAAGGCGGACGGCGACAGCGAAGCGATCTCGGTCAAGTCGTCCGACAACGTGGTGCGCTACAACACGATCCGCGACAGCAAGGGCTACATCGTGCTGCGCCACGGCAACCGCAGCACCGTCGAAGGCAATGTGCTGTTCGGCTCGGGAATCCGGTTCCACGGGAACGATCACAAGATCGTCGACAACTACGTGGCGAATTCCGGCGACCGCGCGATCGTGTTCGGGTCCGGCGACGAAGCCGACAGCGGGCCGACGAGCAAGCTGCACGACCGCCCCGACCGCGTCACGGTCGCGTACAACACCGTGCTGGGCAGTTCTTCGGTGATCGACGGCGACGGCGGCGACTTCAAGCCGAAGGACTGCGTGGTCGCGGACAACATCGTCAAGGGGACGTCGGGGCCGCTCGTGACGCTGCCGAGCGGGTCCACGGTCAAGTACGAAGGCAACATCACCTTCGGCGGCACCGCGGGGATCCCGTCGCGGTCGGTGGACCCGAAGCTGGTCAAGGACGCCGCCGGGCTGTACCGGCTGGCTTCCGGCAGCCCGGCGATCGACGCGGGCGTGGGGTCGTACCCGTTCGCGGCGAAGGACTTCGACCTGCAGGCGCGTAGCGGGGCTTACGACGTCGGCGCCGACGAGTACTTCGCGTCCGGCACGACCCGCGTTCCGCTGACGAAGGCCGACGTCGGACCCACCGCGCCGTAGGTGCCTTTTCGAAAACTGTCGTATCCCCCGGGCACAATGGCCGTATGCCCGAACTCCCCGAGGTCGAAGTCGTCCGCCTTGGCCTGCAGGCGCACGTCGCGGGCCGGACCATCCGCGAGGCGGAGGTCCTGCACCCGCGCGCCATCCGCCGGCACGCGCTGGGCGCGGAGGACTTCACGAAGAGGCTGATCGGCAGCCGCGTCGAGGCGGCGCGGCGCCGTGGCAAGTACCTGTGGCTGGAGCTGTCCGACAAGGAGGCGCTGCTGGCTCACCTGGGGATGAGCGGCCAGATGCTCGTCCAGCCCGAGGGCGCGCCGGACGAGAAGCACCTGCGGGTGCGGCTGCGCTTCGCCGACGACGGCCCGGAGCTGCGGTTCGTCGACCAGCGCACGTTCGGCGGCCTGGCGCTCGACGACGTGCACGACGTCGGCGACGACGTGCTGCTCCCGGACACGATCGCGCACATCGCGCGTGACCCGATGGACCCTGCGTTCGACCTCGACGCTGCGGTGCGCGCGCTGCGGTCGCGGCGCACCGAGGTCAAGCGGGCGCTGCTGGACCAGACGCTGGTGTCGGGCATCGGCAACATCTACGCGGACGAAGCGCTGTGGCGCGCCCGCCTGCACTGGGCCCGGCCGACGGAGAAGCTGACCCTCGCGAAGGGGCGCGAGCTGCTGTCGGCGGCGTCGGACGTGATGAACGCGGCCCTGGGCGCGGGCGGCACGTCGTTCGACGCGCTGTACGTGAACGTGAACGGGCAGTCGGGGTACTTCGACCGTTCGCTGGACGCGTACGGCCAGGAGGGAATGCCCTGCCACCGCTGCGGCACGGCGATCCGGCGGGAGCCGTTCATGAACCGGTCGTCGTTCTCCTGCCCACGCTGCCAGCCCCGGCCGCGCGCCAACTTGCGTTGATAAATGGTGTTCAGCTTTCAGCTAGGATGAATGTGCCTGGCAGCTGAGGGAGTGCATCGTGGTCAAGGAGCCCGGAAAGTCGACGCTGGCCGACAAGATCGACCGGCTGTTCCACGTGGTCCGCAGGCCCGATCGGGAGCCGTACAGCAACGAAGAGGTCGCGAAGGCGTGCCGCGAGGCAACGGGCGAGAGCTTCTCGACGACGTACTTGTGGCAGCTGCGCACGGGCCGCCGCGACAACCCGACGAAGCGGCACCTGGAGGCACTGGCCCAGTTCTTCGGAGTCCCCCCGGCATACTTCTTCGACGACGAGCAGAGCACGAAGATCGCGGAAGAGCTGGCGCTGCTGGGAGCACTGCGCGACGCGGGGGTCCGGGACCTGGCACTGAGAGCGGTGACGCTGTCCTCGGACGGCTTGGACACGATCAGCGACATGATCGACGCGATCGCCCGAAGGGAGGCCGGTCGCGGCACACCGAAGAGGGAGGCCTGAGGTGACGACGCCGGCCGCCGACCCGAGCCAGGGGCCGAAGGTGGGGATAGTGGCCGCGGCCGGGCGCTGCCGCGAGTTGTCGGTCGGGCGCGGGTCTTGGCCGCCGCGCTGCGGCGAGCCGCCGACCGGGCGTACGCGTCGGTTGCCCGCCGGGTCCTGCCGCAAGCCGTCGGCCGAGCGCTGCTGCCCTTGGCCGCCGGTCCGCCGCCGCTCCGAGACCCCAGCCGAAATTCGCGCCCCCTTCGCGTATCCCCTCCGCACCCGCCGCGTTGAACCGGCGAGGCCGTGGGGGTGCGGCGTGAGGGAGGGCTGACGTGGCGCAACCGTCGCGGCGCGCCGGGCGCGCTCTGTGGAAGCGAGCCCGGGAAGTCGCCGATTCCGTAGCCCTGCCCGAACCCTTCGATGCCGGGACCTTCGTCGCGAGCCTCGCCGCGACCCGGGGCCGGCCCATCGAGCTCATGCCCGTCAGCGCCCCCGAAGGCGCTCCCTGCGGGCTGCTCATGAGCACCGAACGCGCCGACTACATCCTCTACCCCACCAACACCACCGCCCTGCACCGGCGGCACATCCTGCTCCACGAGGTCGGCCACCTGCTCTGCGGCCACACCGGGGCCGACGGTGGCGCGGACGGCGTCGCCATCGACGCCGCCGCCGGGCGGCAGCTCATGCCGAACCTCTCGCCCGAGCTCGTCCGGCGCGTGCTCGGCCGCACCACCTACACCGAGGTCGAAGAACGCGAAGCCGAGCTCGTCGCGAGCCTGCTCGCCCAGCGCGCCGTGCGGCCCGAAGAACCCCGCGCGCTCGGCGCCGACGTCCCGGACGGCGTGCGGCGCTTCGACTCCCTCTTCGGCGGCCGGGGCCGCCGCCGGGCGCCGTGATCGAAACCCTCGCCTACCACCTCTGCCTGGTGGGGTTCGCCGGGTTCGGGTACAAGCTGGTCGAGGCGCGCCGCAGCCAGCCCGTGCGGACCATGTGGTTCCTCGCCGGCTTCGGCATCTGCATCGCCGCCGGCATCATCGTGCTGACGCCCGCGATGGCCAACCTCGCCGGACCCGGGCCGGTCGCCGAATGGGTGCTCAGCCTGGCCGGCGACGAGCTCAAGCTGGGTGCGATCGGGTTCGCCGTCGCGTTCACGCAGTCCGTCTGGCGCGGCGAAGGCGCGCGGCTCGCCCCGCACGCGCTGTTCACCGGCGCCACCATGGTGCTGCTCGCGGTGTGCTTCACGCTCTCCGAGCCGCACCGCGTCGGCAACGACACGGTCTTCTCTTCCGGCGGCCTGCCGTTCGCCCTCGCCGACAAAGTCGTCTTCCTCCTCTACAGCCTGATCAGCCTCGGCCTGCTGATCGCGGTGTTCGCCCGCAGCGCGTGGCACGCGGAGCCCGGCGCGCTGCGCACCGGGCTGTGGCTGCTGCTGGTCGGCGTGGTGGCGGCGTTCGCGTGGACGTTCTGGGACGTCGACGACGTCCGCCTGCTCGCCGAAACGGGGCGGATCGGCGCGCGCGAGGACCTGCCGTCGTCGGTGCTCGCCGCGGCGACGATCGGGTTCGTCGCCGCCGGCGCGACGCTCTCCGCGTGGTCGCCGGCGGTGTCGTCGGTGCTCGGCCGGGTCCGGGCGTACCGCGCGTACCGCCGCATCGAGCCACTGTGGACGGCGTTGCGCGCCGCGGTGCCGGGCATCGCGCTCGACCCGGGCCGCGAACTGGCGGGCGGCGCCGAATTCGCGTTGTACCGCAGGGTGATCGAGATCCGCGACGGCCACCTGGCGCTGCGGGCCCATTTCGACCCGGACCTCCCGGCCCGCGCCGAGACGGCGGCCCGCCGCGCCGGAGTCCGCGAAGCCGACCTCGCGCCGACGGTCGAGGCAGTGGCCCTGGCCGCGGCGATCGAAGCCGGCCGCGAAGGCCGCCGCTTCGAACCGGCGCGCCGCGAGCCCGGCGACCTGCGGGAAGCCGACGCGGACGTCGAAGCCGAAGCGGCCTGGCTGGTCCGGGTCAGCCGGGCCTGGCGGCGCGGCGCGGTGGTGGAGCGGGTCCGCGCTAGCGCGGGTAGCGGGCCCCGGTGACCGTCACCCGCAGCGTGTAGACCGAACTCGACGCCGTGATGAACAGGTCGTTCCCCCTCGCGCCGCCGAACGTGAAGTTGGCGCAGATCTCCGGCACCCGCAGCTTGCCGATCAGCGTGCCGTCCGCGGCGAAGCAGTGCAGGCCGTCGTGGGCCGCCGCCCAGACCTGGCCTTCGCTGTCCACGCGGACGCCGTCGAACACGCCGTTGTCGCACGTCCCGAAGACCTCGCCGCCCGAGAGCTTCCCGCTCGCGCCCACCGAAAACACCCGGATGTGGCTGGGCTGCTGCCGGGTGTCCACTATGTACAGCAGCGACTCGTCGGCGGAGAACGCCAGCCCGTTCGGCCGCGAGAAGTCGTCCGCGACGATCCGCACCTCGCCCGACGGGTCGACGCGGTACACGTGGCACGCGCCGATCTCGCTCTCCGCCCGGTACCCCTCGTAGTCGCTGTCGATGCCGTAACTCGGGTCGGTGAACCAGATCGACCCGTCCGAGTGCTCGACGACGTCGTTCGGGCTGTTGAACCGCTTTCCCTCGAACTCCGCCGCCAGCACGGTGATCGAGCCGTCGTGCTCGGTCCGCGTGACGCGGCGGGTGCCCTGCTCGCAGCTGATCAGCCGTCCGTGCCGGTCGACAGTGTGCCCGTTCGAGTACTGCGACGGCTGCCGGAAGACGCCCACCTCGCCGGTCGTCTCGTCCCAGCGCAGCGTCCGGTCGTTCGGGATGTCGCTGAACACGAGGTAGCGCCCGGCGGGGAAGTACGCCGGCCCCTCGGTCCAGCGGCAGCCGGTGTGCAGGCGCTGCATCCACTCGTCGCCGTTGACGCGCGCGAAGCGTTCGTCGAGCACCTCGAAGTCGGTCTTGACCAGATCCATTTCCCCATCTTCGTGCCAGGCGGCCGCGCTGGACACGCCCGTTCGGCGCTCCGCCGTGCGCACTACTGTGCAATGCGTGGTACCTTTCCAAGCGTAAGACTGGAGGGTGCAGTGGAGATCAGTCAGCTGCTCAAAGGGGTGCTCGATCTCGCCGTGCTCGCGGTGCTCCGCGAGGAAGACGGCTACGGGTACGACGTCCTGCGAAGACTCAGGAGCGCCGGCCTGGACGAGGTGGGGGACGCGTCGGTGTACGGGACGTTGCGCAGGCTCTACAAGGCCGGCCTGCTCACCTCGTACGTGGTGCCGAGCGAAGAGGGGCCGCACCGCAAGTACTACAGCCTGAACGAGCCGGGCCGGCTCCGCCTCGCGGAGTCGGGCAAGACCTGGCAGAGCTTCGCGTCGACGATGAACGTGCTTTTGGGAGAGGCAGCATGAGCGACAAGCCGACCGCCGTGCGGGTGTATCTGGCGCGGGTCCGCACCGCGCTCGCCGACCTGCCCGCGAGCGAGATCGAAGAGATCCTCGAGGACGTCCGCCCGCACCTGGCGGAGCTCGAAGCCGAGCTGGGGGAGGGCGCCCGCGTCGAGGCCCTGATCGAACGGCTCGGCACGCCCGAGAGCTACGCCGCCGAGCTGCGCGCGTCCGGCGGGTACCCGGCGCCGGCCGAGGGGACGACGCAGGTGCTCGCCACCGCGAAGGCCCCGAGCCTCGCGAAGCCGCGGATCGCATTCTGGGGCCTGGTGCTCAGCGCCCTGGCGCTCGCGCTGTTCGCGTTCGCCGCCGCGGTGCGCGTCGAGCCGGACGCGCTGCTGGGCGCCGTGCTCTTCCTGCCCGTCTTCCTCGTCAGCCTCATCCTGCTGCTGCGCGGCGGCGTCGAGCCGGTGCTGGCGCTGCCGGAAGTGGCCTGGCTGAGGCAGGCGCTCGCCAAGGGGCGGCAGCAGGAGGACTCCGGCAAGGCGATCAGCTACCTCGCGTCGCTGAAGCCGGCGTGGTGGGTCGTGTGCGCCGTCGTGCTGGTCGCGTTCGGGCTGCTGCTCATGCTGCGGTCGCGCAGCGCGGTGCTGCTGCTGCCGTTCCTGCTCGTCGCGGGCGGCGCGGCCGTGTGGGCGGGCCCGCGGCTGCGCGGCGACCGGCGGCTGCTGTGGGTCGCGGTGCCGATCTCGGCGTTCGTCATCGGCGGCATCCTGGGCGGCTTCGGCGCGGCGGTCGACCTCATCTCGCACCGCAACTCCTACTCGAGCTCGCCGTCGTACTACCAGTCGTCCGACCGGTACGGCAACGAGCAGCTGACCTACGGCGGCAACGAGGTCGAGAACGTCTACGCGTTCGACGCCGACGGCAAGCCGCTGACCGAGGTCTACCTCTACGACGAGGAGGGCCGTCCGCTCACGCTGACCCGCTACGGCTGCGAACGATCGAGCGGGACCAAGGAGAAGATCGGCGCGGACAACCGGTTCCCGCGGCCGCGGATCGAGCAGGGCGTGACCGACGACCAGGGCAACTACAACGGCTACAACGGGTACCGCTCGGCCTGCCGCGAGGACGCGGGCGTGCCGTTCAGCGCGGCGATCCCGAAGGTGACGGCCCCGCCGCCGACCTCGTCCACCGCACCGGCTTCCTCGTCGGCCCCGGCGACGCCGACGCCGACGAGGTAACGGGGGAACGGACGCCGGGAGCCGGTTCGGGGCCGCTCCCGGCGTTCACCCGATCCCAACGTGGGCGAAACGTGCCGCGAACGCGGGCGTGCTGAGCTGGGTGGGTGCCGGACACCTTCGCCCCGCGGACCCGGGTGGTCCACGGGTACGAGCGCGCCTACCGAATGGCCGGGAGCGGGCCCGCGCTGCTGTTCCTGCACGGCATCGGCGACGACTCGGCGACGTGGCTGGAGCTGCTGGCCTCGCTTGCGGCCGACCACACGGTGATCGCACCCGACCTGCTCGGGCACGGTGCTTCGGCCAAGCCGCGCGCGGACTACTCCGTCGCGGCCTACGCGTGCGGGATGCGCGACCTGCTGACCACGCTCGACGTCGACCGGGTGACGGTGATCGGGCACTCGCTCGGCGGCGGCGTCGCGATGCAGTTCGCCTACCAGTTCCCGGAGCGCTGCGAACGCCTGGTGCTGGTCGGCTCGGGCGGGGTCGGGGCGAGCGTGCACCCGCTGCTGCGGCTGGCCGCGGCGCCGGGGGCGGGGCTGGCCCTGCCGCTGCTGGGCAGCCGTCCGGCGCTGACGGCGCTGCGCGGGTTCGCCGGGCTGCTGCGGGTGTTCGAGGACACGGACCTGGACTACGTGCTGGCCCGCTACGTCCGGCTGCTGGAGCCGAGCACCCGGTCGGCGTTCCTGCGGACGCTGCGCTCGGTCGTCGACTGGCGCGGGCAGGTGGTCAACATGCTGGACCGCTGCTACCTGACCGGGGGAATCCCGACGCTGCTGGTGTGGGGCACGGAGGACCGGGTCGTGCCGAGCGGCCACGCGTTGCGCGCGCACCGGGCGATGCCGGGCAGCAGGCTGGTGCTGTTCGAGGGCGCGGGACACTTCCCGCACCGGTCCGACCCCGAGCGGTTCTTGGCGATCCTGCGGGAGTTCCTGGCTTCGACGGCACCGGCGGAGTACGACCGGGCGCGCTGGGGCGAGTTGCTGCGGGCGGGTCGCCCGGCGGGGACCCCGGATCCGGCGGGGGTTCCGGACGCTCCCGCGGTGGCTTCGGGGACCTGAGCCGGCGCGCCGCCGGTCCCGGAACCCCAGACGCGGCGAAGGCCGCCCCCGGGAGTCCCGGAGGCGGCCTTCACGAACAGCAGGGTCAGTGGCCGAACGCGCTGCGCGCCGCGAGGTCCGCCAGGAGCGCGCGGCCCTTTTCGGCGTTGCGCGGCTGGGAAAGGACGTCGTAGCGGCGGGCGACCAGCTGGCTCTGGGAGATGAACCCGCGCTTGTTGCGGTTCACCGCGTAGCCCAGCGCGCCGAAGAGCAGGTTGAACCCGAGCCCGGCGACCAGGCCGATCACGATCGGGACCAGGCCCGCGCCCGGGTTCAGCAGGCTGAGCACCAGGCCCAGGAACAGACCGAACATCGCGCCGGAGGTCGCCGCGCTGCTCAGCACCTTGCCCCAGGACAGCTTGCCGGCGACGCGCTCGACGAGCATCGGCTCCACGCCCACGATCGTGACGTCGGTGACCGGGAAGTCCGTGCCCGCGAGGTGGTCGACCGCGCGCTGCGCCTGCTCGTAGGACTCGTAGGAGCCGATCGGCCAGCCGGTGGGCATGGTCGGCAGCTGGGGCCGCGCCTGCTGCTGTCCGATCGCGTTCTGCTGCGTGAATGCTGTGGTCATCGATCTCACCTCTCCTGCCCCGTACAACGTGGGAGTACCCGGGATTCCTCCCGCCGGGACGAATTCACAGACTCTTCTCAGCCGGGCAAACCGCGCATACCGGCGGCGAGCGTAGGCCGGGTGGGCAGCGGGGGTGGTAGGCGGTGGGGTGATCGATGCCAGGGAGTGGGGAGGCAGCCGCGGCGCGAGTCCGGCGACCCGGACCCGGAGCGGTGGTGGAAACGGCGGGCCGGGAGCCGGCGCAGGATGCCGAGCGCCAAGGTGGCCGACCTCGCCGGGGGAGTCAGAGCACGAATCGAATGGCTCAAAAAGATACCTTTGCTCTAGTTGACCGCGCCGCTACGACCGGGTAGGAAGAACCCGCAAAGGATTCGCATCAAACCTTTGGGGCGGCTGATGGCACGCAGGCGAGGCATGCTCACCCTCGACGAGCTCCGGGCGCGCGTGGACGCGGGCACGATCGACACCGTGCTCGTCGCGATCACGGACATGCAGGGCAGGCTCCAGGGCAAGCGCTGCTCGGCGGAGTACTTCCTCGACGAGGTCGTCGGCCACGCCACCGAGGCCTGCAACTACCTCCTCGCCGTGGACGTCGACATGAACACCGTCGACGGCTACGCGCTCTCCTCGTGGGACAGCGGCTACGGCGACTTCGTGCTGCGCCCGGATCTGGAGACCCTGCGCGAAATCCCGTGGCACGAAGGCACCGCGCTGGTCCTCGCCGACGTCGAGCGCGTCGAAGGCGGGCCCGTGCCGATGTCGCCGCGGCAGATCCTGCGCCGGCAGCTCGACCGGCTCGCCGAACGCGGGCTCGCCGCCTACGTCGGGACCGAGCTGGAGTTCATCGTCTTCGACGACACCTACGAAGCCGCCTGGGACAAGCGCTACCACGGCCTCAAGCCCGCCAACCAGTACAACGTCGACTACTCGATGCTCGGCACCGCGCGCCTCGAGCCGCTGCTGCGCCGCATCCGCAACGAGATGGCCGGTGCCGGGCTCTACCCCGAGTCCGCCAAGGGGGAGTGCAACCCCGGTCAGCAGGAGATCGCCTTCCGCTACACCGATGCCCTGCGCACCTGCGACAACCACAGCGTCTACAAGAACGGCGCCAAGGAGATCGCCGCGCAGGAGGGCAAGAGCCTCACCTTCATGGCGAAGTACAACGAGCGCGAGGGCAACTCCTGCCACATCCACATCAGCCTGCGCTCCACGGAAGGGCGCGCCGTCCTGGCCGGGGACCACGACCACGGCTTCTCGACGCTGATGGAGCAGTTCCTCGCCGGCCAGCTCGCCGGGCTGCACGAGCTGACGTACTTCTTCGCGCCGAACGTCAACTCCTACAAGCGGTTCGTGCCCGGCAGCTTCGCGCCGACGGCCATCGCCTGGGGCACCGACAACCGCACCTGCGCCCTGCGCGTCGTCGGGCACGGCGAGTCGCTGCGCGTCGAAAACCGCGTGCCGGGCGGGGACGTCAACCCCTACCTGGCCGTCGCCGCGCTCATCGCCGCCGGCCTGCACGGCATCGAGAACGAGCTGGAACTGGAAGAACCGTTCACCGGCAACGCCTACGGCTCCGATCGCCGCACCGTGCCGACGACGCTGCCCGAAGCCGCCGCGGCCCTGGACGGCAGCGACCTGGCGCGCGCGGCCTTCGGCGACGACGTCGTCGACCACTACCTGAACGCGGCGAAGATCGAGATCGACGCCTACAACGCCGCCGTCACCGACTGGGAGCTGATCCGTGGCTTCGAGCGCCTCTAGCCCCGTCATCGGTCTCACCAGCTACCTCGAGCCCGCGAAGTTCGGGGTCTGGGAGACCGACGCCGTGCTGCTGCACCGGTTCTACGTCGACTGCGTCGTCGCGGCCGGCGGCATCCCGGTCCTGCTGCCGCCGGTGTCCGACGCGTACGACCGGCTGGTGTCCACAGTGGACGGGCTGGTGCTCACCGGCGGCGCCGACGTCGAACCCGCGCGCTACGGCGCCGAGCCGCACCCGGCCACCTACACCCGGCCGGAGCGGGACGCCTTCGAGTTCGGCCTCTTCGAAGCCGCCCGGCGCCGGGGCAAGCCGGTGCTCGGCGTGTGCCGCGGCCTGCAGGTGATGAGCGTCGCCCTCGGCGGCACCCTCGTCCAACACCTACCCGAAAGTGTGAGCTCCACCGAGCACCAGCCCGCCCCGGCGACGTTCGGCCGCGGCACGGTGACCCTGGCCGAAGGCAGCCGCGCGGCGGCGATCCTCGGACCCGAGACCAAGACGCTCTGCTACCACCACCAGGCCATCGACCGGCTCGGCGCCGGGCTGGAACCGGTCGGCTGGGCCGCCGACGGCACTGTCGAGGCCGCCGAAATCCCGGGCGAGTTCACCCTCGGCGTCCAGTGGCACCCCGAGCAGGACACCGACGACGTCCGGCTGTTCCAGGCTCTCGTCGAAGCGAGCAAGGAGAAGTAGATGACCACCTTCGACGTCCGGAACCCGGCCACCGAGGAGGTGGTCCGGACCGTCCCGCTGACCAGCGCGGAGGAGACCGACGCGGCGATCGCCCGCGCCCAGGCGGCGTTCCCGGCCTGGCGCGACGTCACCCCCGGCGACCGCGCGCGGCTGCTGCGCCGCTTCGCCGACGCCGTCGAGGCGGACATCGAAAACCTCGCGCGGCTGGAGGTCGAGAACTCCGGGCACACCATCGGCAACGCCCGCTGGGAGGCGGGCAACGTCCGGGACGTCCTCAACTACTACTCCGCCGCGCCGGAACGCCTGATCGGCAGGCAGATCCCGGTGCCGGGCGGCGTCAACGTCACGTTCCAGGAGCCGCTGGGCGTGGTCGGCGTGATCGTGCCGTGGAACTTCCCGATGCCGATCGCCGGCTGGGGGTTCGCGCCCGCGCTCGCCGCCGGCAACACCGTCGTCCTCAAGCCCGCCGAGCTGACCCCGCTGACCGCGCTCCGGCTGGCCGAGCTGGCGCGCGAGGCGGGCATCCCGGAGGACGTCTTCCAGGTGCTGCCCGGCAAGGGATCCGTTGTCGGCCAACGGTTCGTGGACCACCCGGGTGTGCGCAAGGTCGTCTTCACCGGCTCCACCGAGGTCGGCAAGCAGATCATGGCCGGCTGCTCGGCCCAGGTGAAGCGCGTGACGCTGGAGCTGGGCGGCAAGAACGCGAACATCGTCTTCGCCGACTCCGACCTGGAGAAGGCCGCGGCGACCGCGCCCTACGGCGTCTTCGACAATGCCGGCCAGGACTGCTGCGCGCGGTCGCTGATCCTGGTGCAGGCCAGCGCGTACGACCGCTTCATGGAGCTGCTCGAACCCGCGGTGCACGGCGTCGTCGTCGGCGACCCCGGCGACGAGAAGACCGAGATGGGCCCGCTGATCTCGGCCGCGCACCGGGAGAAGGTCGCTTCCTACGTGCCGGACGACGCCCCGGTCGCGTTCCGCGGCAGCGCGCCCGCCGGCCCGGGCTACTGGTTCCCGCCGACCGTCCTCACCCCGCCCGACCTGCGGCACCCCGCCGTGGCGGAGGAGGTGTTCGGCCCGGTCGTCGCCGTCGTGCCGTTCGCGGAGGAGGCCGACGCGATCCGGATGGCCAACGCGACCGAGTACGGCCTGTCCGGGTCGATCTGGACCCGCGACGCCGGCCGCGCGTTCCGCGTGGCGCGCGGCGTCGAAGCCGGCAACCTGTCGGTGAACTCGCACTCTTCGGTGCGCTACTGGACGCCGTTCGGCGGCTTCAAGCAGTCCGGCCTCGGCCGCGAGCTGGGCCCCGACGCCGCGGCGGCGTTCACCGAAACCAAGAACGTCTTTCTCAGCACGGAGGAGTAATGGTCCAGCGTTTCGAAGGCCGCGTCGCGGTGATCACCGGCGGCGCGAGCGGCATCGGGCTCGCCTCGGCCCGCCGTCTGGCGAGCGAGGGCGCGAAGGTCGTGATCGGGGACCTGACGCCGGATTCGGGCAAGGCCGCGGCCGACGAAATCGGCGGCGCGTTCATCCAGACCGACGTCACCGACGCCGAGCAGGTCGAGAACCTGTTCCACAGCACGGTCGAGCAGTTCGGCTCGGTCGACGTCGCGTTCAACAACGCCGGGATTTCCCCGCCCGAGGACGACTCCATCCTGACCACCGGCATCGAGGCGTGGGAGCGGGTGCAGCGGGTCAACCTGACGTCGGTGTACCACTGCTGCAAGGCCGTGTTGCCGCACATGCAGCGCCAGGGTCGCGGGTCGATCATCAACACGGCGTCGTTCGTGGCGGTGATGGGCGCGGCGACGTCGCAGATCTCCTACACCGCGTCCAAGGGCGGCGTGCTGGCGATGAGCCGGGAGCTGGGCGTGCAGTTCGCGCGGGAGAACATCCGCGTCAACGCGTTGTGCCCGGGCCCGGTGAACACGCCGCTGCTGAAGGAGCTGTTCGCGAAGGACCCGGAACGCGCGGCGCGGCGCCTGGTCCACGTCCCGGTCGGCCGGTTCGCCGAGCCCGAGGAGATCGCGGCGGCGGTGGCGTTCCTGGCCAGCGACGACGCCAGCTTCATCACGGCCTCGCAGTTCCTGGTCGACGGCGGCATCTCCGGCGCGTACGTCACCCCGCTCTAACGCTTGGTCGGTTTCTTGACGCCGTAGACCTCCCGCAGGTAGCTCCAGGCGGCGTTGAGCTTCTTGCGCTCTTCGGACACGAGCCTCTCGCGGCGGCGAAGCACGCGAACGGCGATCTCGGAGGCGAGGAAGGCCCCGGCGGCGAAGGTCACGACGCCGACGATGAGCGTCAGGGCGATGATGGTGGTGGTCATGGTCACAGCGTCGGGCGGGCGTGGGCGATTCGTCCCTGCGCAAAGCTAGCGGGTTTCGTTAGCTTTGTGAGGTGACGCACTGGCGCGCCGGCGAGTGGGCGGAAGCGGTCCGGACGGGCATCCGCGCGAGGGGCCTGTCCCTCGACGAGGCCGCCCGCCGGATCGGCGTCCCGACGTCGACCCTGCGCAGCTGGATCGAGCACCGGCACGCGCCGAAGGTGACCGTCTTCGACCACTGGGCGCAGCTCGCCGAGGTCACCGGGCTGAGCGAGGCCGAACTGCTGCGCGTCGCCGGCGTGCTGCCCGAGAGCCTCGCCAGCCCGGTGCACGTCGCCCAGGCGGCGAAGGCGCTGCGGGAGGGCATCGACCAGGCCGGGCAGTTCCTCCGGCAGGCCACCGCGCTCGTCTACTCCTCGCCCGGCACGCAGGTCGCCAACGCCATCGCCGCGTCGCCGATCGACTGGGAGATGCGGATCCGGTCGGCCACCCGCGGCGACGAGGTCCGCGTCACCTACCACCACTACGTCGGGATCGTGCCGCCGCGGGACTTCCCCCATGACGACGCCGAGGTGCGCCGGATCATCGAGCACGACATCCTCGGCGAGCTGTGGCGGCCGCTCGGCCTCTACTGGCGGGTCGCCGAGGTGCACGACTGGCACGAGCCGCCGCGGCTGGTCATCCAGGTGCCCGAGCAGGAGGCGACGCGCCCGCCCGCGCCGTCGCCGGTGGTCGCCGCGCCGCCGGTCGTGGTGCTGTCGCCGATCTGGGGGTACGGCGAGCTGCTGGCGTCGCTGGTCGCCGACGGGCTCGGGTTCGGCAACGTCGACTTCCGCTACTTCGGCCTCCCGGACGCGATGGCCGACCGCGTCCGGGTCACCGCGCGCGAGCTGGCCGAGCCCGCGCCGCGGCTGGTGCACTCGGTGCCGCCGATCATGCTGCTGCACGGACTGGCCGTGCCGGACCTGACCGGACGGCTCCCGGTCGTCGTCCGCTACGGGCCGCGCATGCGGGCACGGGCGGCGCGGATCTACCGCGAGCCGCTGCTCGAAGCCGGGTTCGCCGACCCCCTCGACGGCGCGCGGGCGATCGAAGAGGCGCTCTCGGTCCCGCCGGGCTGCTCGTACTTCGAGGTGACGCTCGCCGACGAGGACGTCTTCGACGGCGACCACCCCTCGCTGGACCGGCTCAACGACTCGGTGGCGTGGCTCGCCGAGCAGATCGTCGAGCAGGTGCTGCTGGGCGCCGGGCACCCGCCGGTGCCGGTGGGCGGGCCGCTGAAACGCCTGGTCCTGCCCTCGGGCCGGGTCCGGCGCCCGCCGGCGCTGGCCGGCCACGTGGTCCGCCGGGTCGCCGGTCGAGTGCCGCTCGAAGACTGATGTGGCGTTGCCCGGGTGAAGTAGACGGACCTCGAACCCGGCAGGTACCGTGACCGTCACAACTGCAGATCGGGCCGTAGAGCCGGGGCGGGAGAGCCCTCACGAAGTCAGTGGGGCACCGAAGGAGCAAACTCCCCAGAATCTCTCAGGTACCTGTTACCGCTTCGCGCGAGGCCACTCTGGAAAGCAGGCGCACCCGCGCCTCACCCAAGGTGAAAGCCGTGTCTCCCACGGTGAAACTCTCAGGTGCCATGACAGAGGGGGAGTTCCCAGCGCACCCGTGTGCCCGGCCCGAGGAGCTCCCCATCACTTCAACGCAGTTCGACGCCCGCCACATCGGCCCGTCCGAGACCGAGCGCGCGAAGATGCTGGCCGAATGCGGTTACGGCAGCCTGGACGCCCTCGTCGGCGCCGCCGTCCCGAGCGCCATCCGCGCGACGAAGGAACTCACCCTGCCGCCCGCCGCGTCCGAAGAGGACGCCACCGCGGAGCTGCGCGCTCTCGCCGCGCGCAACCGGCCGATGACCCAGATGATCGGCCTCGGCTACTCCGACACCGTGACGCCCGGCGTGATCCGCCGCAACGTCCTCGAGAACCCGGCCTGGTACACCGCCTACACGCCCTACCAGCCGGAGATCTCGCAGGGCCGCCTCGAAGCGCTCCTCAACTTCCAGACCATGGTCGCCGACCTGACCGGCCTGGCCACCGCGAACGCCTCGCTGCTGGACGAGTCGACCGCCGTCGCCGAAGCCGTGACGCTGATGCGCCGGGCGTCCAAGTCGAAGTCGAACAAGGTCGTCCTCGACGCCGAGTGCCTGCCGCAGACCATCGCCGTCGTGCGCACGCGCGTCGAGGCCCTCGGCATCGAGGTCGAGGTCCGCGACCTGCTCACCGGCCTGCCGGACGAGTTCTTCGGTGTCGTCGTCCAGTACCCCGGCGCGTCCGGCGTGCTGCGCGGCCGCGGCTTCTACCACGCGATTTCCGAGTCGGCGAAGGCCGCGGGCGCGCTGTTCACCGTCGCCGCCGACCTCCTCGCGCTCACCATGATCACCTCGCCCGGCGAGTTCGGTGCCGACGTCGCCGCCGGGTCGACGCAGCGCTTCGGCGTCCCGCTCGGCTACGGCGGCCCGCACGCCGGGTACATGTCGGTCCGGTCCGGCCTGGAGCGCTCGCTGCCTGGGCGCCTGGTCGGCGTCTCGGTCGACGCCGACGGCAATTCCGCCTACCGCCTCGCGCTGCAGACGCGTGAGCAGCACATCCGCCGCGAGAAGGCGACCTCGAACATCTGCACCGCGCAGGTCCTGCCCGCGGTGCTCGCGGCGATGTACGCGGTGTACCACGGCCCGGACGGCCTGAAGAAGATCGCCCAGCGCGTCCACGGCCTCGCCGCGGGCTTCGCCGACGCCCTGCGGCAGACCGGCGTCGAGGTCGTGCACGAGTCCTTCTTCGACACCGTCGTCGCGCGGGTGCCCGGCCAGGCCGCCGAGGTCCACGCGGCCGCCCGCGAGGCCGGGATCAACCTCGGGCACGTCGACGCCGACCACGTCCGCGTCGCCTTCGACGAGGTCAGCACCCCCGCGATCACCGCGAAGGTGCTGAAGGCGTTCGGCGTCGAGGCCGACGTCCAGGACGGCGTCGCCCTGCCGAACGGCCTGGCCCGCGAGAGCGGCTTCATGGGCCACGAGGTCTTCGGCACCCACCGTTCCGAGACGGCGATGCTGCGCTACCTGCGCAAGCTGTCCGACCTGGACTACGCCCTCGACCGCGGCATGATCCCGCTCGGCTCGTGCACGATGAAGCTCAACGCCACCACGGAGATGGAGCCGATCAGCTGGCGCGAGTTCGCCGGCATCCACCCGTTCGCCCCGGCCGAAGACGCGGCCGGGTACCACGAGCTGGTCGGGCAGCTGGCCGGGTGGCTGGCCGAGGTCACCGGCTACGACAAGGTGTCGCTGCAGCCGAACGCGGGCAGCCAGGGCGAACTCGCCGGCCTGCTCGCGATCCGCGCCTACCACCGCGCGAACGGCGACGAAGCCCGTGACGTCTGCCTGATCCCGTCGTCCGCGCACGGCACCAACGCCGCTTCCGCGGTGCTCGCCGGGATGCGCGTGGTCGTCGTGAAGTGCACCGACGAGGGCAACGTCGATCTCGAGGACCTACGGTCCAAGGTGGACACCCACCGCGACACGCTCGCCGCGATCATGGTCACCTACCCGTCCACGCACGGCGTGTACGAGCACGACATCGACACCCTCGCCAAGATCGTGCACGACGGCGGCGGCCAGGTGTACGTCGACGGCGCGAACCTCAACGCCCTGCTCGGGCTGGCCAAGCCGGGCGAGTTCGGCGGCGACGTCTCGCACCTGAACCTGCACAAGACGTTCTGCATCCCGCACGGCGGTGGCGGCCCCGGCGTCGGCCCGGTCGCGGTGCGCGCGCACCTCGCGCCCTACCTGCCGAACCACCCGCTGCTCGACGCGGCCGGTCCCGAGACCGGCGTCGGCCCGATCAGCGGCGCGCCCTACGGCTCGGCGTCGATCCTGCCGATCTCCTGGGCCTACGTCCGGATGATGGGCGCACCCGGCCTGACCGCGGCCACCAAGGTCGCCGTGCTGGCCGCGAACTACGTGGCTTCGCGGCTCGCGCCGCACTACCCGGTGCTCTACACCGGCCAGGACGGCCTGGTCGCGCACGAGTGCATCCTCGACCTGCGCCAGATCACCAAGGAGACCGGCGTGACGGTCGACGACGTCGCCAAGCGGCTCATCGACTACGGCTTCCACGCGCCGACCATGTCGTTCCCGGTCGCCGGCACGCTGATGGTCGAGCCGACCGAGTCCGAGGACCTGGGCGAAATCGACCGGTTCTGCGACGCGATGATCGCCATCCGCGCCGAGATCGACGAGGTCGCAGGCGGCAAGTGGAGCGCCGAGGAGTCGCCGCTGCGCGGGGCCCCGCACACGGCCGAGACGCTGGTCGGGGAGTGGGACAAGCGCTACGACCGGGAACTGGCCGTGTACCCGGCGGGTGTTTCGCGCAAGAACAAGTACTGGCCCCCGGTGCGTCGCATCGACGGCGCCCGCGGCGACCGTAACCTCGTGTGCTCCTGCCCGCCCCTCAACGCTTACGAAGGCTGAACCCGTGTCTCGCGAAACCTCTCTGCACGGAGTCCACAAGGGACTCGGTGCGCTGTTCACCGACTTCGCCGGCTGGTCCATGCCGGTCCGCTACGCCAGCGAGCTGGCCGAGCACAAGGCCGTCCGCGAGGCGGCCGGGCTGTTCGACCTCTCGCACATGGCCGAGATCCACGTCACCGGCAAGCAGGCGGCCGACGTCCTGGACTTCGCGCTGGTCGGCAACCTGACCGGGGTCAAGCCGGGCCGGGCGCGGTACACGATGATCTGCAACGCCGACGGCGGCGTCCTGGACGACCTGGTCGTCTACCGGCTGGAAGACGAGCACTACCTGGTCGTCGCGAACGCGGGCAACGCGAAGGTCGTCGCGGACGCCCTCGCCGAGCGGGTCGCGGGCTTCGACGCCGTCGTGGACGACAAGTCCGAAACCACGGCGCTGATCGCCGTCCAGGGCCCCAAGGCCGTCGAGATCCTGGGCGCGGTCACCGACGCCGACCTGGACGCGCTGAAGTACTACGCCAGCGTCCCGGCCTCGGTGAAGGGCCACGACGTCCTCCTGGCCCGCACCGGCTACACCGGCGAGGACGGCTTCGAGCTGTTCGTCGACGCCGACGAGGCCCCGGCGCTGTGGCGCCTGCTGCTGGAAGCCGGCGAGCCGCACGGCCTGGTCCCGGCTGGTCTCGCCTGCCGTGACACGCTGCGCCTCGAAGCCGGGATGCCGTTGTACGGCAACGAACTCACCGTCGAGCAGAGCCCCTTCGAAGCCGGGCTCGGCCGCGTGGTCAAGTTCGAGAAGCCGGGCGACTTCGTCGGCCGCGCGGCTCTGGAAGAGCGGTCCAAGGCCGACGTCCCACGCGTGCGCGTCGGCCTTCGCGGGTCGGGTCGCCGTGCCCCGCGGCACGGCTACCAGCTGCTGGTGGACGGCACCGAGATCGGCGAGGTCACCAGCGGTGCCCTGTCGCCCACGCTGGGGTACCCGATCGCCATGGCGTACGTCGATCGGGCGTACGCCGAGCCCGGCACCGAGCTCTCCGTCGACATCCGGGGCAGGATCGAGCCCGTCGAGGTCGTCGCCCTGCCCTTCTACTCCCGCGCGTAAAGGACTCCCAGCTGTGAGCATCCCCGAGAACCTGCAGTACACGAAGGAACACGAGTGGCTGAAGGTCGAGGACGGCATCGCCACCGTCGGCATCACCGCCTTCGCCGCCGAGTCGCTCGGTGACATCGTGTTCGTCCAGCTGCCCGACGCGGGCTCGACGATCACCGCCGGCGAGGTGTTCGGCGAGGTCGAGTCGACCAAGTCGGTCAGCGAGCTGTACGCGCCGGTCTCCGGCGAGGTCGTCGAGGTGAACGGCACCACATCGGACACCCCCGAGGTCATCAACTCCGACCCGTACACCGAAGGATGGCTCCTGAAGGTGCGTCTGACCGGGGACGTGCCGGACCTGCTCGACGCCGCCGCGTACGCCGCGCACACCCAGGAGAACTGATGCCGACTTTCGACGCCCACCTCGCCGACGTCGACCCCGAGGTCGCCGCCGCCGTCGCGGACGAGCTGACCCGCCAGCAGTCGACCCTGGAGATGATCGCCTCCGAGAACTTCGCCCCGGTGGGCGTGCTCGAAGCGCAGGGTTCGGTGCTGACCAACAAGTACGCCGAGGGCTACCCGGGCCGCCGCTACTACGGCGGCTGCGAGCACGTCGACGTCGTCGAGCAACTCGCCATCGACCGCGCGAAGGCACTCTTCGGCGCCGAGCACGCCAACGTCCAGCCGCACTCGGGCGCGCAGGCCAACGCGGCGGCGATGTTCGCCGTGCTCAAGCCGGGCGACACGATCCTCGGCCTCGACCTGGCGCACGGCGGTCACCTGACGCACGGGATGAAGATCAACTTCTCGGGCAAGCTGTACAACGTCGTCGCCTACCACGTCGACAAAGAGACCGGGATCGTCGACCTCGCCGAGATCGAGCGCCTCGCCGTCGAGCACCAGCCGAAGCTGATCATCGCCGGCTGGTCGGCCTACCCGCGTCAGCTCGACTTCGCCGAGTTCCGCCGGATCGCGGATCTCGTGGGTGCCCGCCTGATGGTGGACATGGCGCACTTCGCCGGGCTGGTCGCGGCCGGGCTGCACCCGTCGCCGGTGCCGCACGCCGACATCGTCACCACGACCACGCACAAGACCCTCGGCGGCCCGCGCGGCGGGCTCATCCTGTGCCGCGAGGAGCTGGCGAAGAAGATCAACTCGGCGGTGTTCCCGGGCCAGCAGGGTGGCCCGCTCGAGCACGTCATCGCGGCCAAGGCCGTCGCGCTGAAGATCGCCGCGAGCGAGGAGTTCAAGGAGCGTCAGCAGCGCACCCTGGAGGGCTCGCGGATCCTCGCGTCGCGGCTCTCGCGGGAAGACTGCGCCTCGGCCGGTGTTCGGGTGCTGACCGGCGGCACCGACGTCCACCTGGTGCTCGTCGACCTCGTCCAGTCCACTCTGGACGGTCAGCAGGCCGAGGACCGGCTGCACGAGGTCGGCATCACGGTCAACCGCAACGCCGTCCCGTTCGACCCGCGCCCGCCGATGATCACCTCCGGCCTGCGGATCGGCACGCCGGCGCTCGCCACCCGCGGCTTCCGGGCGGACGACTTCGCCGAGGTCGCCGACGTCATCGCCGAGGCCCTGAAGCCGGACTTCGACGACGCCTTGCGGTCGAAGCTGCGTGACCGCGTCGAGACGCTGGCCAAGAAGCACCCGCTGTACGCGGACCTTTCGCGATGAGCGCGTTGCCCGAGGGCCGGAAGCTGCTGCGTCTCGAGGTTCGCAACAGTGAGACGCCGATCGAGAAGAAGCCGTCGTGGATCAAGACGCGGGTGCGGATGGGGCCGGAGTTCACCGAACTCAAGGGTCTCGTGCGTCGCGAGGGTTTGCACACGGTGTGTGAAGAGGCCGGTTGTCCCAACATTTACGAGTGCTGGGAAGACCGTGAGGCCACGTTCCTGATCGGTGGGGATCAGTGCACGCGCCGGTGCGATTTCTGTCAGATCGACACGGGTAAGCCTGCTGCGTTGGATCGCACCGAGCCGCGGAAGGTCGCGGAGTCCGTGCAGGCCATGGGCTTGCGGTACTCCACGGTGACCGGCGTGGCCCGGGACGATCTTCCGGATGGTGGCGCGTGGCTGTATGCGGAGACCGTGCGGCAGATTCATGCGTTGAACCCGGGTACCGGGGTCGAGCTGTTGATTCCGGACTTCAACGCGGATCCTGAGCAGCTGGCCGAGGTGTTCGGGGCGCGGCCGGAGGTCCTTGCCCACAACGTGGAGACGGTGCCGCGGATCTTCAAGCGGATCCGCCCGGGTTTCCGGTACGCACGCTCGCTGGAGGTCATCACGAAGGCGCGTGAGGCCGGGCTGGTGACGAAGTCGAACCTGATCCTGGGCATGGGCGAGACCCCGGACGAGGTCGCCCCGGCGATGCAAGATCTGGTCGACGCGGGGTGCGAGATCCTGACGATCACGCAGTATCTGCGTCCCTCTGCTCGGCATCACCCGGTGGACCGGTGGGTCAAGCCGGAGGAATTCGTCGAGCACTCTCGCGCGGCGGAGGCGATGGGTTTCGCGGGCGTCATGGCCGGACCGCTGGTCCGGTCGTCCTACCGCGCGGGACGGCTCTACGCCCAGACCAAGGGTTACCGTGGAGAGGAGCTGCCGGAGAACCTGCAGCACCTCGCCGACCAGGGCCCGGCCGCGCAAGAAGCCAGCTCCCTGCTGGCGCGATAGGAAGGGGCGGATCAATGGCGATCAGCGTCTTCGACCTGTTTTCCATCGGCATCGGCCCGTCGAGTTCCCACACCGTCGGGCCGATGCGGGCGGCACTGACCTTTGTGGACGGACTCGGCGACGACCTGCCGTCGGTGTCCCGCGTCCAGGCCGAGCTGTTCGGCTCGCTCGGCGCGACCGGGTTCGGGCACGGCAGCGACAAAGCCGTCCTGCTCGGACTGTCGGGCGAACGTCCGGAAGAGATCGACACCGACACCGTGCCGGCCCGCATCGCGGCGATCCGCGAATCCGGCCGGCTGCTGCTGGCCGGCACGCACGAGATCGCGTTCG
Source organism: Amycolatopsis sp. NPDC049691 (assembly GCF_040675005.1). Taxonomy (NCBI): domain Bacteria; kingdom Bacillati; phylum Actinomycetota; class Actinomycetes; order Pseudonocardiales; family Pseudonocardiaceae; genus Amycolatopsis; species Amycolatopsis sp. NPDC049691. The sequence goes on along the minus strand of NZ_JBFANX010000004.1, from coordinate 311,260 downwards.
ACGAGGACACCGACCTCACCATGCACCGCCGCAAGTCGTTGCCCGCGCACCCGAACGGCATGGTCTTCCGCGCGTTCGACGCGTCGGGTTCGCTGCTGCGCGAACGGACGTACTACTCGGTCGGCGGCGGGTTCGTCCGCGACGAGTCGTACGAGACGGACACGGTGTTCGTCGAGGACTCGACCCCGGTGCCGTACCCGTTCCGCACCGGCGCCGACCTGCTGGGGCACTGCGCGGCCACGGGGAAGCCGATCAGCGAAATCATGCTGGCGAACGAGCTTTCCTGGCGTTCTCGTGAAGAGGTGCGGTCGGGGCTGCTGGACATCTGGGCGGTCATGGCGGAGTGCGTCCGCAACGGCTGCACGCACGAAGGCGTCCTGCCGGGCGGGCTGAAGGTGCCGCGGCGGGCCCGTTCGCTGCACGAGAAGCTGCTGGCCGAAGACGGCGCGGACGACCCGTTGTACGCGATGGACTGGGTGAGCCTGTACGCCCTGGCGGTCAACGAGGAGAACGCGGCGGGCGGCCGGGTCGTCACGGCCCCGACCAACGGCGCGGCGGGCATCATCCCGGCGGTGCTGCACTACTACCAGCGGTTCATCCGGCACTCGACCGACGACGGGATCGTGACCTTCCTGCTCACGGCGGGCGCGATCGGCTCGATCCTCAAGCAGACGGGCTCGATCTCGGGCGCGGAGGTCGGCTGCCAGGGCGAAGTCGGTTCGGCGTCGGCGATGGCGGCGGCCGGGCTGACGGAGGTGCTGGGCGGCACGCCGGCCCAGGTGGAGAACGCGGCGGAGATCGGCGTGGAGCACCACCTGGGGCTGACGTGCGACCCGGTCGGCGGCCTGGTCCAGATCCCGTGCATCGAGCGCAACGCGGTGGGAGCGTCGAAGGCGATCCACGCGGCGCGGATGGCCATGCGCGGCGACGGCAGCCACGTGGTGACGCTGGACAAGGCGATCAAGACGATGCGCGAGACGGGCGCGGACATGAGCGTGAAGTACAAGGAAACCGCCCGCGGCGGCTTGGCGGTGAACGTCATCGAGTGCTGAGGCCGGCGGCGTCAGTTGCGGCGGTCCTCCGGTTCCGCCGCCAGCCGCAGGCCCACCTCGACCAGGCGCCAGCCCAGCTGCTGCTTTCGCGTTCCCGGGCTGCGGCTCGGCGTCGCCCGGCCCGGCGGGCGGTTGCGGACGCCGTGGCGCAGCTCGTCCTCTCGCTCGTGGACCAGGTCTTCCGCCATCAGGAAGTGCACCGGATCGCCCCCTGCGTCGATGTTCGGTGTCGGTGGTGCCATCGTCGCCGACCCTGGCCGTCCGGTTCCACTGGTTTTCCGCACCGCGAACACAGTGTGACCGCCGCGCGAGCCCGAAGCCACTCCGAAGGTGCGCCGCGGCCTAGACTCGCGGGATGGAGTCGACCTCGGTGGCGAATGCCGGTGAAGCGCTGTTCCGGCCGGTTCGCGCGGGCAACGCCTTCGAGGAGACCGTCGAGCGGCTGCTGCAGGCCATCCGCCTCGGCGTGGTCGGCGCGGGGGAGCGGCTGCCGTCGGAGCGCGAGCTCGCCGAGCGCCTCGGAGTCAGCCGCGTCACGCTCCGCGAAGCCATCCGCGCGCTCTCCGACGCCGGTTACGTGGAGTCACGGCGGGGCCGTTACGGCGGCACGTTCGTGCACGACACTCTCCCCGGCCCACCCGAACCCGAAGGCAAGATCGACGCCGCCGGCCTCGAGGACGCGCTGTGCCTCCGGTACGTCCTCGAAACCGGCGCCGCGGAGATGGCCGCCGCCCGGTCGCTGAGCCCGGCCGACCGCCGCCACCTCACCGGCACGCTCGCCGAAGCCGCCGGCGCGGACCTCGCCGACTACCGTCGCAAGGATTCCCGCCTGCACCTGGCGATCGCGGAGGTGACGGCGTCCGGTTCCCTGACCACGGCGATGGCCGACGCGCGCACCCGCGTCAACCAGCTGCTCGACCGCATCCCGCTGCTCCCGCCCAACCTCGAGCACTCGAACGCCCAGCACGAGGCGATCGTCGACGCGATACTGGCGGGCGACGCCCCCGCGGCCCGCCAGGCGATGGCCGAGCACATCGAAGGCACGGCGTCCCTCCTGCGCGCGTTCCTCTCCTGACGACGCTGACCGCGTCTTGACAGGATTCGAACAACTCTCGGTAGTCCTCCACAGAACCTTCTCACTCGTTCGGCCGTCATCCATTCGTGACCTTGTCGACCGAGGAGACAGCCGAAACCCCGGCGCAGCCGGACACCCCGCGCCGCCGGCGATGGCGGCGTTTCCGGCGGATCGCCTACTGGACCGTGGGCACGCTCGTCGGCGGTCCGCTGATCGCCTTCTGGGTCGCCTACCTCGTCCTCGACGTCCGCAGCCCGCAAGAGGTGCTCGCCGGGCTCGACAAGACCGTCGTGCTCACCTACTCCGACGGCTCCGAGCTGCTCAAGGTCGTCCCGGCCGACGGTGACCGCACCTTCGTGCCCTACGCGCAGGTGCCCGCGAAGCTGCGCGACGCCATCATCGCCACCGAAGACCCGACCTTCTGGGACAACCAGGGCTTCGACCCGACCGGCATCGGCCGCGCGTTCCTGACCGGCGTCGGCGGCGGGTCCGGGATCACCCAGCAGTACATCAAGAAGTCCACCGGCGACGACGACGCCACGCTTGGCCGCAAGTTCGCCGAGCTCGTGCTGGCCACGAAGATCACCCAGGAACAGAGCAAGGAACAGATCTTCGAAAGCTACGTCAACATCATCTCCTTCGGCCGCGGCACGTTCGGGCCCGCCGCGGCGATGAACGCCTACTTCGGCAAGAAGCTCGACGACTCGATCACCTGGAGCGAAGCGGCCTTCCTCGCCGGGATGATCCAGTCGCCCTCGGTGCACGACCCGGCCGCGTCCGGTGACGCGCACGCCGCCCGGCGCTGGGAGTACGTCCGGGACAAGCTCAAAACGCGCGGATACGTGAAGGCGAGCGAACCCATGGCCTACCCCGGCGCCGAGATCCAGTCGCCGTCCGAAACCCGCGCCGGCCGGCTCACCTATGACCAGTTCCACGTCAAGCAGGAGGTCCTCGCCGAACTGGAACAGGACGGCTTCCCGCTCGGCCGGCTGCAGCAGGGCAACATGACCGTCGAGACGACGCTGGACCACGGCCTGCAGGACGCCGCGAAGAAAGCGTTGCAGGACAGGCTGAAGGGCGAACCGAAGGAGTTCCGCGGCGCGCTGGTCTCCGTCGACCCGAAGACCGGTGCCGTCCGCGCCTACCAGGGCGGCGACCAGGGCGTCCGCGACTACGCGAGCACCCCGCACGCGGCGGGCTCGGCGTTCTACCCGTTCACGCTCGCCGCCGCGCTGCGCCGCGGTTACGGCCCGGACGTGCCGGTCCCGGCGCCCGCGGAGCAGGAGTTCCTCGGCGAGAAGTTCAAGTACCCCGAGGTCTGCGGCCCGAAGTGCACCCCGCGCACGGCGATGCGGGCGCACGCCGACGGCCCGTTCGTCGCGCTGGCGAAGAAGCTCGGGCCCGACGCGCTCAGCGAAACCGCGCGGCAGGCGGGCATCCCGGAGACCGTCGACGGCACGCCGACCATGCGCGAGAAGGACGGCTTCCTGATCGGCGCGGGTATCGCGATCGGCCGGTATCCGCTGCGGCCACTGGACCTCGCGGGTGCCTACGCGACGTTCGCCGCGGACGGCCGCCGCACGACCCCGCACCTGGTGGCGAAGGTGCGGGACGAAAGCGGCGCGGTCGTCTGGGAGCACACCGACACCGCGCGGCCGGCGTTCGACGAAGACGGCGACGAGAGCCGCCGCATCGCCCGGGGCGTCACCGGCACGCTGTCCGACGGGACCGGGGCCGCGCTGCGCACCGGCGAGGCCGAGCACGGCAACAGCCCCGACTTCCAGGACGCCTGGGCCGTCGGCTACACGCCCGAGCTGGCGACGGCGGTCTGGATCGGCTCCGACGACGAGCGCCGGCTCGTGGACGCGACCGGCGCCAAGCTCACCGGCGACGTCGTCCCGGCCGACGTCTGGCGCGGGTACACGGCCGCGGCACTGCGGGGGCAGCCGGCCCGGCCGATCGCCGTGGGGCCGCCCCCGGTGGTGCGGCCGCCGCGGTGACTCAGCGGACCAGGGCCAGCACGAACCCGTCGTGCCCCTTGGCGCCCACGGTCTGCACGGCGGTCGCGTCCAGCCGCGGCTCGGCGGCCAGGACGTCGAACATCTCGCGCGCGCCGAGGACGTTCGGGTCGGTGCTCGCGGCGTCGGCCACCGCACCCTGCCGGACGACGTTGTCGACGACGATCGTCGTGCCCGGCCGCGCCAGCTCCAGCGACGCGCGCACGTAGTTCGCGAGGTTGCTCTTGTCGGCGTCGATGAAGACGAAGTCGAACGGCCCGGTCAGCGTCGGCAGCGTGTCGAGCGCGGCGCCGACGCGGATGTCGACGACGTCCTCGCCGAAGCCCGCGCGCGCCAGGTTCGCCCGCGCGACTTCGGCGTGCCGCGGCTCGTATTCGCAGGTCACCAGCTTGCCGCCGGACGGCAGCGCGCGGGCCAGCCAGATCGTGCTGTACCCGCCGAGCGTGCCGATCTCCAGGATCGAGCGGGCGCCGGCCAGCCGGGCCAGCAGGTTCAGCAGCTTGCCCTGGTTGGGCGCGACGGCGATCCGCGGCAACCCGGCGGCGGCCGAATCGGCCAGCGCAGCGTCGAGCACGGGGTCGGCCGGGAGCAGCGCCTCGGTGAGGTAGTCGTCGACTTCGGCCCAGGTCTTGTCGGTCATGGCACCTCCGTCCTCAATCTAGCGGGCTGGGATCATGCTGGAGGATCGATCGGAAGCGGAAAGGTGGACATGGACGACTACCGCGTCGTCGCGGACGCCCTCGCCGCCGACATCGAAGCCGGCCGGCTGCGGCCCGGCGACCGCCTCCCGCCGCAGCGGCGGTTCGCGCGGCAGCGCGGGATCGCCGGCTCCACCGCCGCCCGTGTCTACGGGGAGCTGATCCGGCGGGGCCTGGCCGTCGGCGAAGTCGGGCGCGGGACGTTCGTCCGGGCCGCGAAACCGCCGCCCGAGCCCGCGCTCGCCGAACCCGGGGACGCGCGCGTCGACCTCGAACTCAACTTCGCCGTCCTGCCCGGCGAATCCGCGAAGCTGGCCCAGGCGCTGCAACCCCTGCTGCGGGACGACGTCCTCACCGCCGCCCTGCACCCGATCGGCGCCGCGGGCACGCCGGCCGCCCGGCAGGCCGCCGCCACGCTGCTCGCCCGCGGCGACTGGCGGCCGGACCCCGCGACCGTGCTCTTCACCGGCAGCGGGCGGCAGGCCATCGCCGCCGCGGTCGCCGCGTTCGTGCCGGTGGGGGAGCGGCTCGCCGTCGAATCCCTGACCTACCCGGTGGCGAAGGGCCTCGCCGCGCGCCTCGGCGTCGAACTCGTGCCGATCGAGACCGACGAGCACGGTCTCGTCCCGGCCGCGCTGGCCGCGGCCGGCCCGGTCCGCGCGTTGTACGTCCAGCCGACGCTGCACAACCCGCTCGGCACGACCATGCCCACCCGCCGCCGCGAGGAGCTGGCGGACGTCGTGAAACGGCTGGACCTGCCGGTGATCGAGGACGGCATCTACACGTTCCTGCGCGACGACGTCCGGCCGTTCGCCGCGTACGCACCGGAGCGGACGGTGTTCGTCGACAGCCTCTCCAAGCGCGTCGCACCGGGCTTGACGGCGGGATTCCTGGTGGCGCCGCCGGCGTGGACCCCTCGGCTCGCTTCCTCGGTGCGGTCGGGCGCGTGGGCCGCGTCGCGGTTCGCCGTCGAAGCGGCGACGCGGTGGATCACGACCGGCACCCTCGCCGAAGTCGAAGCCGCGAAACGCCGGGACGCCGCCGCGCGGGCCCTTGTGGTGCGGGAAAAGCTGCCGGGCCTGCGCGGCGACGCCGCGTCCTACCACCGCTGGTGGGAACTGCCGGAGCAGTGGCGGGCGGAGACGTTCGTCGCGGCGGCCGCGCGGCACGGCATCGCGCTGCTGCCGGCGGCGGCCTTCGCGGTCCTGCCCGGCCACGCGCCGAACGCCGTGCGGCTCGCCGTGTCCGCGCCGCCGGTGCCGGCCCTGGAAGCCGCGCTCGACGTCCTGGCGGCCCTGGTCAGCGGCAGCCCCGACGACCTGCTGGCCGACTGACAGCGGGTGCCAGCGGCGTGCCAGTGCGGTGTGCGGTCCGCACCAGGGGCCCGCGCCAGTCTTCGGTCATCGGCAACGAACCGGAGGAACAACCATGACCGTCACGATCATCGGCGCCGGCCTCGGCGGCCTCACCCTGGCCCGCGTCCTGCACGTCCACGGCATCCCCGCCACCGTCTACGAGGCCGAGGCCTCACCGATGGCGCGGACGCAGGGCGGGATGCTCGACATCCACGACTACAACGGCCAGCTCGCCGTCGAAGCCGCCGGCCTGACGGCCGGGTTCCGCGAGCTGATCCTGGAAGGCCGCCAGGCGATGCGGGTCCTCGGCACCGACGGCGCGCTGCTGTTCGAAAAGGCCGACGACGGCACGGGAGGCCGTCCCGAAGTCCAGCGCGGCGAGCTGCGGCAGCTGTTGCTGGACTCGCTCCCGGCAGGCACCGTCCACTGGGGACACAAAGTCACCGGCGCCCGCACCCTCGCCGACGGCCGTCACGAGGTGACCTTCGCCGACGGCGCCACGGTCGTCACGAGCCTGCTGGTCGGCGCGGACGGCGCCTGGTCGAAGATCCGGCCGCTGCTCACCGACGCCACCCCCGAATACACCGGCGAAGCCTTCGTCGAGATCTACCTCTACGACGCCGACACCCGCCACCCGGCCGCCGCGCGGGCGGTCGGCGGCGGCTCGCTGATGGTGCCCGCGCCGGACAAGGGGATCCACGCCCACCGGGAAAGCGGCGACACGCTGCACACCTACGTGTCGCTCACCCGGCCGCTGGAGTGGTTCGACGCCATCGACTTCACCGACCCGGCCGCGGCCGCCGCCCGGGTCGCGGCGGAGTTCGACGGCTGGGCGCCCGAGCTCACGGCGCTGATCACCGACGGCGACACCGCACCCGTCCTGCGCCCGCACCACACCCTGCCGATCGGGCGCTGGTGGGACCGGGTGCCAGGGGTGGCCCTCGTCGGCGACGCGGCCCACCTCATGCCGGCCAACGGCGAGGGCGCCAACCTGGCCATGCTCGACGGTGCGGAGCTCGGCGAGGCCCTCGCGGCCCACCCCGGCGACGTCGAGGCGGCGCTGGCCGCGTACGAGCGGGCCATGTTTCCCCGCGCCGAAAAGATCGCCGCCGAGGGCGTCGAGTTCGGCGAGCTCTTCACCGGCGAGGAGGGCGAGGACACCGCGCGGGTCCTGATCGACGCGTTCACCACGTTCCTCGAGACCGGGCGGGCTTCCTGAGCTCAGGGCGCGTACTTGCCCACGAAGCTCCCGCACGTGACGGCGCGGCCCGTGAGCCGGGCCTGGATCGCCTTCTCCAGGCCGAGGTAGTCGAACACCGGCGTGTCCGCCGGGATCGACTCCGGCACCGGGCCGCCCGTCGCGAGCTGCCGGATCGAGTCCGTCTCGAACAGCACCAGGTAGCCGCCTTCGCGGTTCAGCTCGTCGGCCCGCGCGAGCATGCGCTCGGGCGCGTCGCCGACGATCTCCAGCGGCAGCGGCCATTCGAGCGGGAACGGGTTGCGCAGGCCGAACGCGGGGTAGGCGAACGGGCTGTCCGGCAGGATCGCCGTCTTCGCCGCCGGGAAGCGGTCCAGGCAGTCGCGGATCTGCCGGACGAACGTGTGCGTCGAGGGGTTGGTGCGGATGCCGGCCATCGCCGGCGTGACGTCGCCGAGGTCCTCGGTCAGCCGGTCGTGGCCGAGGTCGAGGTAGGCGGCCTGGTCGTGGCGGGCGACGACGACCCAGCCGCACACCGCCACCGCGGTCAGGCCCGCCGTCGCGGTCACCCAGCGGCGGGCCAGCCGCGGCCGCGGCGGGACGACGTGGCTCAGCAGCAGCAACGCCGTCAGGGCGAGGGTGCCGGTGAGCAGCGTCGGCGTGTCGTTGCCCCAGGACAGGCTGGTCATGAACCCGGTGGCGAGCACGAGCAGCCCGGCCCACGGCACCTTCCGCGCGACGGCCGCGTTGACCGGCACGCTGACCGCGACGATCCACCACAGGACGTCCGCCCAGCGCGAGGAGCCGGTGAACCGGCCGTCGACGACCGTCCAGACCACCGCGGCGGCACCGGCGAGCACCAGCACCCAGGACGCGATCCGCCCGGCCGCGCCGAGCCGGTCACCCGGCAGCCGGACGGCCAGCAGCACCACGGCGATCGCGGCGAAGAAGGCCAGTTCCCGCACGGGCGCCCGGGTGAGCGCCTCGGGGTCTTCGAGCCAGAGCCCGAGCAGGCGTTCGCCGTACGCGGGAACGCCGCCGGTCAGCTGCTCGACCATCTCGGCGAACCCGCCGCCGATGCTGACCCACGCGACGTAGAGCAGCCCGGGCGCGCCGAGCGCGAGGAGGTCGAGGACGAACCGCAGCACGCGCCGGCTGCCCGCCCGGGTGGCCGGGTGCAGCAGCAGCCACAGCACGCCGATCACCGCGGCCAGCACGAAGCTCTGCTTGACGAACACCGCGCAGCCGAGCAGCACGAGCCCGCCGCGGCGGGCGAGCGCGTGGTTCTTGGAGAGCCCGGTGTCGAGGGCCCAGGCCCCGCACGCGGTGAGCGCGATGCCGTCGACGGTGTGCCAGGCCATCAGCGGGAAGGCGTTGAGGTTGATCAGCGACGCCGCCGCGACCATCGCCGTCATGCCCGGGCCCCACTCCAGCACGCGGCGGCGTGTGACGAGCGTGGCGAACGCGATGGTCGCGACGACGATCTCGACCATCGAAAGGAAGCTGGACCCGAAGAACAGCGGCATCGGCAGCGCGAAGTCGGCGACGTGCAGCACGGCGGACCCGAGCGGCCGCGCGGAGATGATGTCGGCGTGCGGGACTTCGCCGTGCAGCACGCGCCACGCCTGGGCGAGGATGAAGCCCTGGTCGGAGGGGTGGAACCCGAAGCGGCCGACGCGCAGTTCGGTGGCGAGGGCGAGCAGCACGACCCAGCCGGCGTGGAGGCCCCACCGCAGCAGGGGCCGCGCGGTCTTGGCGGACACGGGTTCCGGTGCGGCGGCGCGCGCAGGACTCGCCACGTCCACGCCTGCCCGCCTTCCGCTCCCCGATCACGCCCGGAAAGCGATGGTAGCGGCCGGGCCCGGCCCCGGCATGCACAGCACCACCGGGGCCGCCCCGCTCGGGCTCAGCCGAGGGTGTGCCTGGCCGTGCCGATCGCGGCCGTCTCGTCGGCCGCGGCGAACCGTTCCCCAGTGCTGGTTTCGCGCATTTCGAACTCCCCAGTTCACGCCCGTACCGGTGTACGGGACTCGCGCGAGGGTAGAAGTACCGTCGTCGTCAAATCCAGCGTTTCGGCGGAATTCGCGGAGATCAAGCACGACGGCGCCAGATCAGGCGGGTGATCGCCGCCGCGACCGCCGCCGGCGCGGGCCGGCGGGGCAGCCCGCGGGCCTCGGGCGCGGACTCCCGCATCGCCGAGTACGCCAGGTGCGCGGCGAACCGCGCGACCCGCGGCGCGGCGAGCGTCGCCAGCTCGGCGGCCCGGCCCTCGGGCAGGCTCAGGATCTCCGGCCGCTCCTCCAAGGCCTTCACGACGAGCGCGGCCGCACGCTCCGGGCTGCTCGACGGGATGCCGCGGTACCCGGTCGGCGCGATCATCGGCGTCCGCACCAGCGGCATCCGCACCGACGTGAACGTGACGCCGTCGGAGAGCGTCTCGCGCCCGGCCGTCAGCCCGAACTCCTCCAGCGCGGCCTTCGACGCCAGGTACGCCGAAAAGCGCGGGGTGTCGGTCTGCAGGCCCTGGGTCGTCACGTTGACGACGTGGCCGAAGCGCCGCCGCGCCATCGACGGCAGGAACCCGAGGATCAGCCGCACCGGCCCGAAGTAGTTGATCGCCATCGTGCGCTCGAAGTCGTGGAAGCGTTCGGTGGACAGCGCGACCGAGCGCCGGATCGACCGGCCGGCGTTGTTCACCAGCATGTCGACCGCGCCGTGCTCGCCGAGGACGTCCTTGACCAGCGCGTCGACGGCGTCGCCGTCGGTGAGGTCGCACGGGTACGCCGCGGCGACGCCGCCGGCCGCGGTGATCTCGTCGCGGACCTCGGCCAGCTCCGACTCCCGCCGCGCCACGAGGATCACCTTCGCGCCCTTGCGCGCCACGGCGAGCGCCGACGCCCGGCCGATCCCCGACGACGCGCCGGTGATCAGCACCGTCCGACCGGCCAGCCCGGGCCGGCGCCGGGCGCGGTCGGGGTCGAGGTGGGCCTGCCAGTACCGGTAGAGCGGCGCGGCGTAGTCCCGCAGCTCCGGCAGCTCGATCCCGCTGCCGAACAACGCGGTCGTCGTCCGCGCGGTGTCGAAGACGACGTCCATGCCGAGGTGCGACAGCACGTCCAGCGGGATGCCGAGTTCGTCCAGAACGGCGGCGCGGGTGGCCCGGCCGCCGGGCACGCGGTCGACGCCGCCGGCCGCCGCGTGTGCGAGCCGGGTGCCCACGCGCCGCACCACACCGGGCAGTTCGGCCCGGACCCGCGGTCCGCCGGCCGCGCGCGCGAAGGCGTTGTAGACGGAGTTGAGCGACTGCGGCCGCGCGGCGGCGAGGTGGTAGGTCGCCCCGGACGGCGCGTCCTGGTGCATCAGGTACTCCATCGCCTCGACGACGTAGTCGACCGGCACCAGGTTCGTCGCGCCCAGGTCGGGTGCGGCCAGCGGGAGCCGCGCGGGCAGGGCGGCCAGCCGCGAGATGGCGGGCAGGAAGAAGTACGGGCCGTCGACCTTGTCCATCTCGCCGGTGCGCGAGTCGCCGACGACGGCCGACGGCCGGTAGACGCGGAAGGGCAGGGACTGCTCGCGGACGAGCTTCTCGGCCTGGAACTTCGTCGCGTGGTACGGCGAAGGGAAGTGCTGCCCGAGGTCGAAGTCGGCCTCGGTGAACCGCCCGGCGTGGTCGCCCGCGACGGCGATCGAGGACACGTGGTGCACCAGCCCCGCCCCGGCCGCGGCGGCGAAGGCGAGCAGGTGCCGCGTGCCGTCGACGTTGGCGTGCCGGTTGGCCTCTTCGCCGGCGGTGAGGTCGTAGAGCGCGCCGAGGTGGACGACGTGGTCGAGGTGGGGGAGCACGGCGGGGTCGGCGCCGAGCCGCGGTTCGGCGAGGTCGCCGACCACCGGGTGCAGCTTCTCCGCGCCGGGCCAGGCCGCGGCCAAGGCGGTCAGGCGCTCGCGGGAGGTCTCGCGGACCAAGGCGTACACGGCGGACGTCTCCGGCCGCCGCAGCAGGCGGGCGACCAGGCGCTTCCCGATGAAGCCCGTCGCGCCCGTCACGAAGTAGGTCGTCATGGCCGGTCCCTTCGGTAGGGCACCGACTCTAACCTACTGGAAAGTAGGAACGGTAGTTGTCAGGTTTCGGTCGTCTCGTCGGCGGTCGCCACGACGGCGTCGCGCAGGGCGGCGCGCAGCCGTCCGACGTCGAGCGGGCCCAGTACGGCCGCTTCACCCGGCGGCGCGACCAGCACCACCTTGTCGTTGCTGACGAACACCGTCACGTCCCTGCGCCTGCCGGCCAGATCCCGGCAGCCGACCGACCATTCGCCCCGACTCATGGTCGCCGCCCTCCGTCTTCTCCTGGTGGTCTTTCTGCTGGTGGTCGTGCTCCGTGCGAAGAGGGGAGCGCGGCGCGGAGGCGCTATGACGCCGGTTCACCCGATCTGCCTACTCGCGGGTTTTCTCTTGCGCTTCGCGGATTTCCGGCGTATCCCCCGGTCGTGGCGACGCCCGTTCGGGAGTACCGTCCGCACCGTCTCGTCGACGTGGGAGGTCACTGATGTCGGAGCCGCGGAAGATCGTCATCGTCGGTGCGGGCCTGGGCGGGGCGTCCGCCGCGGGTGCGTTGCGCGAACGCGGCTACACCGGCGAAGTCCTGCTGATGGGGTCCGACCCGCACCGGCCGTACGAGCTGCCGGCGCTGTCGAAGGGCGTCCTGCTCGGCAACGGCGACGAACCCGACTGGGTGCACGAGGAGAAGTTCTACGCGGAGAAGGACATCCGGTTCACCCCCGGCGTCACGGCGACCCGGATCGAGCTGGGTGCCCGCCTGGTGCTGGACGACGCCGGCGGCGAGCACCGCTACGACCGCCTCGTCCTGGCGACCGGCTCCCGGCCGCGCTCGCTCCCCGTCCCGGGCGGCGACCTGCCCGGGCTGTACACACTGCGCAGCCTCGACGACTCGCTCAAGCTGCGCTCGGCGTTCGCCGAAGCGGAGCGCGTGGTGATCGTCGGTGCCGGCTGGCTCGGCTCGGAGGCCGCGGCGGCGGCGAGGACGCACAACGCGGACGTGACGGTCGTGGACCCGGTACCGGTCCCGCTGGCGAACGTCGTCGGCGAGATGATCGGCGGGGTGTTCCGGGACCTGCACGTGGCGAACGGGGTGCACTACCGCTTGGGGGAGCAGGTCGCGGAGATCACGGGCGGCCCGGACGGCGTCCGCGGGGTCCGGCTCGGCAACGGCGAGGAGCTCACGGCGGACGTGGTCCTGATCGCGGTCGGCGCGGCACCCCGGGTCGAGCTGGCCCACGCGGCGGGCCTGGAACTGTCCGACGACGGCGGGGTGGCGGTGGACGCGGGCCTGCGCACGGCGGCCCCGGACGTGTACGCGGTGGGCGACATCGCGGCGCACTTCCACCCGCGCTACGGGCGCCGCATCCGCGTCGAGCACTGGGCGAACGCGAAGGACCAGGGGACGCACGTGGCGCAGAACCTGCTGGGGGAGAACGAGCCGTTCCTCAAGTCGCCGTACTTCTTCACCGACCAGTACGACCTGGGGTGCGAGTACCGCGGTCTCGCGGACCCGGCTTCGGACGAGCTGGTCGTCCGCGGCGACCTGGCGTCCCGGGAGTTCACGGCGTTCTGGCTGCGCGACGGCGAAGTCGCGGCGGCGATGAACGTGAACATGTGGGACGACGGGGATGCGTTGGGAGCCTTGGTGGACGGCCGCGCGAAGGTGACGGCCGAACAGCTCAAGACGGCGGATCTGGCGTCGCTCGGCTGAGGCGTTCGCGGAGCAGCGCGTCGAGCCGCCGCCAAGCGGGTGACGACGCGTTGACCGCGCCCTGCACCAATGCCGGGATCGCGGAATCCCGGTCGTACGAAGGCAGTGCGGCGCCGTAGCGCGCCCGGGTCGCCGACACGAGCCGCTCGGCCAGCGCGTCGACGCGGGGGTCGTGCGGGTCGAGGTCGTGCACCCGGTCGTACTCGAGGACCAGTTCGAGCAGGGCCGGATCCGCCAGCATCGACGACTGGTCCCGGAAGTTCGCGCGAGCCGTCTCGGGGTGGGTGGCGAACACCAGCAGCCACAAGTCGTTCTGCAGCGCGACCCAGCGTTCGCTGAACCCGAGACCGGCCAAGCCCGCGAGGTGGTCCACGACGTCCACGGGCAATGCGGACAGCCGGCCGTCGGCGAGCCGCCGCAACTTCTCCCGGGTGGCTCGCAGCTCGCGGATGCGGGCGGCGAGGTCGTCGTCGATCTGCTTGAGCGCCGGAAGGAGGCCGTCACCCGAACGGAGGTCGCGGATGCGCGCCAGCGGCACGCCCGCCTCGGCCAGCGTCCGGATCTTGATCAGCTCGACGGCGTCGGCCGCGCCGTAGCGGCGGTAGCCGGACGCGTCGCGCGGCGGCTCCGGGAGGAGTCCCTTCGCGTGGTAGACGCGGATCGCCTTGGTCGTCACCCCGACGTACGCGGCGAGCTGTCCGATGGTGAGCACGCCGCCATCGTCGCACTTGACCTTGCCCCAGGGGCAAGGTTGCAGGATGCCCGGCATGGCGGACTACGAGATCCTGCGCGCGCTGGCCGACGAGGGCAACGAAACGGCGCTCGACCGGCTCGCCGACCTCGCCGACGCCCGCGGCGACGTCGACGGGCTGAGCGAACTGCTGGACGAGGGCTGCGACCACGCCGGCGCGCTGCTGACCCGCCGCGCGGTCGCCGCGGGCGACCTCCTGGAGCTGCAGCGGATCGCCGACGCCGGCCACGAACCGGCCGCGGCCGAACTCGAGCGCCTCCTGTCGTGAGTGGCCAGGGCGGTGCTAACCGTCCTGACCATTCACGACGACTCGCGCCGGGCGGGCCAGGAGCAGAAATGCCAGCAGCGCCAGCACGGCGAACCCCGCCATGGTCGCGGCCATCGGCACCGCCGTCCCCGGCCCGCCGAGCCCGACCAGCGGCGTCGCCATGGCGCCCACCACGAACTGCAGCACGCCCAGCAACGCCGACGCCGCCCCCGCCGACCGGGCGTGCGAAGCCAGCGCCAGCGAACTCGCGTTCGGCGTCACCAGCCCGACGCTCGACACGAGCAGGAACAACGACACCAAGAGGAAAGCCAGCGGAGCCCGGGTCAACGCGGACACCAGGACAAGCGCCCCGCCGAGAACCCCCTGCAGCAGCCCGGAAAGCAGCAGGACCCGCTCGGACACCCGTCCCACGAGCCGCCTGTTGAGCCGGCCCGCCAGCACGATGCCGACGCCGTTGGCCCCGAACACGACGCTGTACGCCTGCGGACTCAGCCCGTACCCGCCCTGCAACGCGAACGAAGACCCCGAGATGTAGGCGAACATCGCCGCGAACAGCAGCCCGGACGCCAGTGCGTACCCGGCGAACGACCGGTCGAGCGCCAGCCGCCCGTAGGTCCGCATCACCTGCCCGAGCCGCGCGGGAGACCGCGAAACCGACGGCTCGGGCAGGAAGAACGCCACCGCGGCCAGCAGCAGCGTCCCGAACGCCGTCAGCACCACGAACACCCCGCGCCAGGACGTCCAGTTCAGCAGCTGCCCGCCGAGCAGCGGCGCGAGGATCGGGGCCAGCCCGCTGACGAGCATCAGCGTCGAGAAGAACTTGGTCATCGCGGTGCCGGAGAACAGGTCGCGCACGGTGGCGCGGGCGATCACGATGCCTGCGGCCGCGCCGAGGGCCTGCACCAGCCGCGCCGCGACCAGCAGCCACGCGTCCGGGCTCACCGCGCACAGCACCGACCCCACCACGTACAGCACGAGCCCCGCCAGCAGCGGACGGCGGCGGCCGAGGGAGTCCGACAGCGGGCCGACCACCAGCTGTCCCAGCGCCAGGCCCGCGATGAACGCGCTGAGCGTCAGCTGGACCGTCGTGTCCGCCGCGTGCAGGTCGGCCGCCATCCGCGGCAGCGCGGGCAGGTACATGTCGATCGACAGCGGCCCGAACGCCGAGAGCCCGCCCAGGACGAGGACGAACTTCAGCTGCGACCGCCCGCTCGGCGCGGTACGTTCCGCCGTGGGGGTCATGTGCCTCCCGTAGGTCCTGATTCCGACCAGCGACGCGGTGACCTGCGCTATTCCGGCTGTGATCGGTGACACGGCGTGCTCGAATGAGCACTGAACCGGTACTGATCCGATCAATTTTCCGGCCGATTGGGCGTCAGCTCTAGATCGAGCGAACGGGCTGCGATATACATCGGATGTCTGGTCGGGCGGGTGAAGGGAAAATCCGTGCAGCTTGTGCGTCTCGGGGAGCCGGGGAGTGAGCGTCCGTTCGTGCGTGCCGACGACGGTACGGCCTACGAGCTGGGCGGGCTGACCGCCGACATCGACGGCGGTTTCCTCGCCGCGGACGGCGTCGCCCGCGCGGCCGCCGCGCTCGCCGCCGGGGACCTGCCGAAGGCCGACGTCGGGGAACTGCGGGTCGGTTCGCCCGTCGCCCAGCCGGGCAAGGTCGTCTGCATCGGCATGAACTACCGCCGCCACGCCGAGGAAACCGGCGCGACGCCGCCGACCGAGCCGGTCGTCTTCATGAAGGCGCCGGACGTCGTGG
The DNA here is from genome assembly GCF_040675005.1 of Amycolatopsis sp. NPDC049691. Lineage (NCBI taxonomy): Bacteria > Bacillati > Actinomycetota > Actinomycetes > Pseudonocardiales > Pseudonocardiaceae > Amycolatopsis > Amycolatopsis sp. NPDC049691. The sequence continues at coordinate 295,310 of NZ_JBFANX010000004.1, read as the reverse complement.
TCGGCCCCGGCGACGACGTCCTCATCCCGCGCGGCTCCACGAGCACCGACTGGGAGGTCGAACTCGGCGTCGTCATCGGCAAGACCGCGCGCTACCTCGAGAGCGTCGACGAAGCCCTGGACTACGTCGCCGGTTACGTCGTCTCGAACGACGTCTCCGAGCGCGCGCTGCAGTTCCGCACCGCCCAGTGGGACAAGGGCAAGTCGTGCGAGAACTTCAACCCGCTCGGCCCGGCGCTGGTCCCGGCGAGCGAGGTGCCCGACCCCCAGGACCTCGGCCTGCGGTTGTGGGTCAACGGCGAGAAGAAGCAGGACTCGTCCACCAAGGACATGATCTTCAGCGTGGCCGAGATCGTCCACCACCTGAGCCAGGTGATGGTGCTGCGGCCGGGCGACCTGATCAACACCGGCACGCCCGAAGGCGTCGCGCTCGGGCAGCCCGACCCCAAGCCCTACCTGCGTGACGGCGATGTCATCGAGCTCGAGATCGACGGGCTCGGCAGGCAGTGCCAGGTCGCGAGGCAGGCCTGACGATGGCGAAGATCACCGGCATGGAGGTCCTCGACGTCCGGTTCCCGACGTCGAAGGAGCTGGACGGCTCGGACGCGATGAACCCCGACCCGGACTACTCGGCCGCCTACGTCGTGCTGCACACCGACGGCGGCCCGGACGGCTACGGCCTCGCGTTCACCATCGGCCGCGGCAACGACGTCCAGGCCGCGGCGATCCGCGCGCTCGCCCCGCACGTCGTCGGCCGGGACGTCCCGGAGGACGCGGCCGCCCTCGGCGACCTGTCCCGCACGCTCGTCGGCGACTCGCAGTTCCGCTGGCTGGGTCCGGAAAAGGGCGTCGCGCACATGGCCGTCGGCGCGATCGTCAACGCCGCGTGGGACCTCGCCGCGCGGCGCGCGAACCTGCCCGTCTGGCGGTTCGCGGCGCGCATGACCCCCGAAGAACTGGTGTCGCTGGTCGACTTCCGCTACCTGTCCGACGCGCTCACCGAGGCCGAGGCGCTGGAGATCCTGCGGCGCGCGGAACCCGGTCGGGCCGAGCGCGTGAAGCAGCTCGAAGCCCACGGCTACCGCGCCTACAGCACGTCTCCCGGCTGGCTCGGGTACTCCGACGCGAAGCTCGTGCGGCTGGCCGAACAGGCCGTCGCCGACGGCTTCGAGATGATCAAGCTGAAGGTCGGCGGCAACCTCGACGACGACGTCCGGCGGATGAAGCTGGCCCGCGAGACGGTCGGGCCCGACGTCCGGATCGCCGTCGACGCCAACCAGCGCTGGGACGTCTCGGCCGCGGTCACCTGGATGACCGCGCTCGCGCCGTACGACCCGTACTGGATCGAGGAACCGACGTCCCCGGACGACGTCCTCGGCCACGCGGCCATCGCGAAAGCGCTTGCGCCCATCCGCGTCGCGACCGGCGAGCACGTCCAGAACCGCGTGGTCTTCAAGCAACTGTTGCAGGCGGACGCCATCTCCGTGCTGCAGCTGGACGCCGCGCGCGTCGGCGGGTTCAACGAGAACCTGGCGATCCTGTTGCTCGCGGCCAAGTTCGGCGTCCCGGTGTGCCCGCACGCCGGTGGCGTCGGACTCTGCGAACTCGTCCGGCACCTCTCGATGTTCGACTTCGTGGCGGTGTCCGGCACCGACGCGGACCGCTCGATCGAGTGGGTCGACCACCTGCACGAGCACTTCACCGACCCGGCCGTCGTCGAGCGCGGCCGGTACCTCGCCCCGACCGCACCCGGGTTCTCCGCGCGCATGCACGACGCCACGCTGCGCCGGTTCCGCTTCCCGGACGGTCCCGAGTGGACGGAGACCGCAAGTGAGTGAATTCGAGGGCCTGGTGGCCGCCGTCACCGGAGGCGCCTCGGGCATCGGCAAGGCGGCCGCGGACCTGCTGGCCGAGCGCGGCGCGCAGGTGGCCGTGCTGGACCTGAAACCCGGAGACGACGGCTTCCGCTGCGACGTCTCCTCGGACGACGAAGTGCGCAGCGCGATCGACGCCGTCATGGAACGCTTCGGTCGCCTCGACATCCTGGTCAACAACGCCGGGATCGGTGCGCAGGGCGACGTCACGGCCAACGACGACGACGAGTGGCACCGCGTGTTCGACGTCAACGTCGTCGGCATGGTCCGGCTCGCCCGGGCCGCGCTGCCGCACCTGAAGAACTCGCCGTCCGCGGCGATCGTCAACACCTGCTCCATCGCGGCCTGGGCGGGCCTGCCCAACCGCGCGCTCTACTCGGCCACCAAGGGCGCGGTGCTCTCGCTGACCCTGGCCATGGCGACCGACCACCTGCCCGACCGGATCCGCGTCAACTGCGTGTGCCCGGGCACGGCGGACACCCCGTGGGTGGGCCGGCTCCTCGACGCCGCCGACGACCCCGCGGCCGAACGCGCGGCCCTCGCGGCCCGCCAGCCGATGGGCCGGCTGGTCACCGCCGACGAGGTCGCGAACGCGATCGTCTACCTCGCGAGTCCCCTTTCCGCGTCGACCACCGGCACCGCGCTCGCGGTCGACGGCGGCATGTACGGCCTGCGCCCGCGCGGCCCGGTGCAACCCCAGTAAGACTTTCCGCTGTCATCAAGGAGGATGCGGTGCGCAATAGGGTGATCCAGGTGGCCGCCACGGCCGCCGTCTGCGGTCTGGTGCTGGCCGCCTGCGGGTCCACTAAGGACAATGCGGCGGCGCCCGCGGCGGGCGGCGGCGCGGGCGGCAAGGTCGGGGCCACGCTGCCCCTGCTGACCTCGCCGTTCTGGCAGGCCTACAACAACTACGTGCCCAAGATGGCCAAGGAGGAGGGCGTCGACGTCCTCCCGACGGTCAACGCCGACAGCGACCCGGCCAAGCTGATCACCGACATCGGCACCTTCCTCAACCAGGGCGTGAAGGGCCTGGTCGTGACGCCGCTGGACTCGGCCGCCATCGTCGCCGGGCTCAAGCAGGCGGAGAACAAGGGCGTGCCGGTCGTCGCCGTCGACGTCGCTCCCGAGAGCGGCAAGGTCGCCATGGTCGTACGGGCCGACAACAAGGCCTACGGCACCAAGGCGTGCGACGCGATCGGCGAGAAGGTCAAGTCCGGCAAGGTCGTGCAGATCATGGGCGACCTGGCTTCGGTCAACGGCCGCGACCGCTCGGAAGCCTTCCGCGACTGCATGAAGTCGAAGTACCCGGGCATCCAGGTGCTGGAGATCCCGGCCGAGTGGAAGGCCGACAAGGCTTCCTCCGGTTTGGACAGCATGCTGACCGCCAACCCGGACATCAAGGGCGTCTACATGCAGGCCGGCGGCGTCTACCTGGCCCCGACCGAGCAGGCCCTCAAGCGCAAGAACCTGTTCTTCCCGGTCGGCGACCCGAAGCACATCGTGCTCGTGTCCAACGACGGCATCCCCCAGGAACTGGCCGCGATCCGCGCCGGCGAGCTGGACGCCACCGTGTCCCAGCCGGCCGACGCGTACGCGAAGTACGGCCTGTACTGGCTGAAGAAGGCCATGGCGGGCGAGACGTTCAAGGCCGGGCCGACCGACCACGGCAGCACGGTCGTGGAGATCAGCCCCGGCATCCTCGAAGACCAGCTGCCCGCGCCCGTCATCACCAAGGACAACGTGGACGACAAGGCCCTCTGGGGGAACAACCTGTGACCGCGCTGCCCGCCGGCGAATCCGCCGTCCCGGTGGTCAGCGCCGTAGGTGTCGGAAAGCGCTACGGCCCGACCGTGGCGCTGCACGACGTCAGCCTCACCGTGCACCCCGGCGAGTCGCACGCGCTCGTCGGGCGCAACGGGGCCGGCAAGTCGACGCTCGTCTCCATCCTCACCGGCCTGTCCGCCACGGACACCGGGCACGTCGAGTTCGGCGGCGAGCCGGCCCCGCCACTGTCCAAACAGGACGACTGGAAGGCGCGCGTCGCCTGCGTGTACCAGCACGCGATGGTCGTCCCGCAGCTCACCGTCGCCGAAAACCTGTTCCTCAACCGGCAGGCGGGCGGCGGGTTCTCGATCGGCTGGAAGTCGTTGCGGCGCAAGGCCCGCGAGCTGCTCGACTCGTGGGACGTGCACGTCGACGTCGACACCCCGGCCGGCGAGCTGTCGGTCGAGGACCGGCAGTTCGTCGAGATCGCCCGCGCGCTGTCCTACGGCGCCCGGTTCATCGTCCTCGACGAGCCGACCGCGCAGCTGGACAGCCAGGCCATCGAGCGGCTCTTCGAGCGGATGCGCCAGATGCAGGCGGGCGGGGTGACGTTCCTGTTCATCTCGCACCACCTGCACGAGGTGTACGAGGTCTGCCAGGCCGTCACGGTGCTGCGCGACGCGAAGCACGTGCTCACCGCGCCGGTGTCCGAGGTCGGGAAAGCCCAGCTGGTGGACGCGATGACCGGCGAACCCGGCGGCCTGTCGGTCCGTGACGCCGCTTCCCGGGAGTCGCTGGAAGCGGACGCCGCCGAAATCCTTTCGGTGGACGGGCTCTCCGGCGACGGCTTCCGCGACGTCTCCTTCCGGCTGCGACGCGGCGAAGTCGTCGGGCTCGCGGGCAGCAACGCCAGCGGCAAGCACCAGGTCGCCGAGACGGTGTACGGCCTGCGGCCGCCGTCGGCGGGCACGATCCGCGTCGACGGGAAGCCGCTGCGACCGGGCGACATCCCGGCGGCGATCCGGGCCGGCATCGGCTGCGTGCCGCGCGACCGGCACCACGAAGGCCTGGTCCTGGAGCACTCGATCGCCGACAACGCCACTCTGTCCATTTTGGACCGGATCGGCCGCGGCGGGATCGCGTCCCCCTCCGCCCGGCGCGCGAAGGCCACGCAGGCGCTCGCCGACTACGACATCGTGGCCGCGAGCGCCGAGCAGCCCGTGTCGGACCTCTCCGGCGGCAACCAGCAGAAAGTCGTGCTGGCGCGGGCGCTGATCGGCGATCCGCGGGTCGTGGTGCTGATCAACCCGACGGCCGGGGTGGACGTGAAGTCGAAGGAGGCGCTGCTCGCGGTCGTCGACCGGGTGCGCGCCGAGGGCAAGGCGGTGCTGATCGTCAGCGACGAGCTCGACGACCTGCGCCTGAGCGACCGGGTCCTGGTGCTGCGCGCCGGGGCCGTCGTCGCCGAACACCAGGCCGGGTGGTCCGACGGCGACCTCGTGGCCGACATCGAAGGAGTCGAGCTTTCGTGACCGACGTGATGACCTCCCCCACGACGCAGCTGCCCGCGCCACCCCGGCGACGCAAGGCCGTCTGGCTGCGTGAACTCGCGCTCCTGCCCGCTCTGGTCGTGGTGTTCGTGATCGGCGGCCTGGTCGACGACACGTTCGTCGGCTGGAGCAACATCGTCAGCATCCTGACCGCGTCGGCGGCGCTGTCGCTGGTCGTGCTCGGCGAGTCGTTGGTGCTGATCACCGGGAAGTTCGACCTGTCGCTGGAATCCACGATGGGCCTGGCGCCGGCGCTGGGGGCGATGGTGGTGATCCCGGCCGCGTCGGCCGGCTTCGGCGTCGAACTGCCCGCGGCGATCGGGCTCCTGATCATCCCGCTGTGCGGCGCGCTGGTCGGGTTCGTCAACGGCTTCCTGATCGTGAAGCTGAAGCTGAACGCCTTCATCGTGACGCTGGCGATGCTCACCGTGCTGCGCGGGGTGCAGGTCGGCTCGACCAAGGGCAAGACGCTGTTCAACCTGCCCGACTCGTTCACCGACCTGGCCACGACGACGTTCGCCGGGCTGCCGATGTCGGTGTGGCTGGCGGCGGTGCTGTTCGCGATCGCCGGCTGGGTGCTGCGCTACCACCGCGTCGGCCGCGCGCTGTACGCGATCGGCGGCAACCGCGAAGCCGCGCGAGCGGCGGGCGTGCGCGTCGACCGGATCGCGTGGGCGGTGTTCGTCGTCGCCGGAATCCTCGCGGCGATCGGCGGGCTCGCGTACACCGGTTACGTCGGGGCCTTGGGCGCGAACCAGGGATCCGGCATGATCCTGCAGGTGTTCGCGGCGGCGGTGATCGGCGGCGTCTCGCTCGACGGCGGCAAGGGCACCCTGGTCGGCGCCCTCACCGGCGTCCTGCTGCTGTCGTCGGTGTCGAGCCTGCTCAACTACGCGCACGTGACGGCGGAGTGGCAGGGCGCGATCTACGGCGCCATCATCCTGGTCGCGCTGATCATCGCCCGGTACGCGGGCGGAAAGCCCCAGACCTGATGGTCAGCCGGTGATCATCGGATCACTGTCAGGAGGCTTCCGCGGCCGGCCCGTCGTCGGAATCGGGCACCGTCGGGTCGTCCGCGGTGCCCAGGGCGTTGCGCAGCCACTGCTCGACGCCCGCGACGTGCACGGTCGCCCAGGAGCGCGCCAGCTCGGGCTCGCGCGCGGCGATGGCCTCGTAGATCGCCGTGTGCTGCTCCCGCGTCTTCGCGACCGCGCCCTCCTGGGTGAGGCCGCGCCAGATGCGGGCCCGGGCGGTCGGCCCGGAGAGGCTGTCGAGCAGCGAGCACAGCACCGGGTTGCCGGAGCCGTCGGCGATCTTGCGGTGGAACTGCAGGTCGTTGGCGACCAGCGCCTCGACGGTCGGGGAGTCCTCCAGCTCGCCCAGCAGCTGGCCGAGCTCGGTGATGTCGTCGTCGCTCATGTGCAGCGCGGCCAGCGCGGTCGCGGCCGGCTCCAGGATCCGCCGCACGGCGAGGAAGTCGAGCACGGTGTCGTCGCGGTGGAAGTCGACGACGAACGTCATCGCGTCGAGCAGCAGGTTCGGCTCGAGGCTGGTGACGTACGTGCCGTCGCCCTGCCGGACGTCGAGCACCCTGATCAGGCACAACGCCTTGACGGCCTCCCGCAGGGAGCTGCGCGAGAGCCCGAGCCGCTGGGCCAGCTCGGCCTCCTTCGGCAGCCGGTCGCCCGGCGCCAGCTCGCCGGAGATGATCATGTCCTTGATCTTGTCGATCGCGACATCGGTGACGGGCATCGCGTCCGCCCTCCCTGCAACAGACCTCGGATGTTTCGGTGTTCGACCCCAGCGTGCCATGACCCGGCCAAGGAGTGGTGATGACCCACCAACGCGAACCGCAAAGAGTGGCCCTGCATACGCGGCTCAAGCCCGGCAAGGAGGCCGAGTACGAGTCCGTCCACGCCGTGATCCCGCCCGAGCTGGACACCGCCCTGCGGGAAGCGGGGGTGCGCACCTGGCGGATCTGGCGTAACGGTCTCGACCTCTTCCACGTCGTCGAAGTCGACGACTACGCGGCGATGCGGGCGGCCCTGCGGGACCACCCCGCGAACGTCCCCTGGCAGGCCAGGATGGCCGAGCTGCTGGCCGTCGAAGACGACTACTCCGGCGGCGACACCGGCATCGGGCTGGTCTGGGAACTGCCGGAAAAGGAGTGACGGCGTTGGAACTCTCCCTGTCCCCGCTGGGGCTCGGCTGCGCGCAGCTCGGCAACCTCTACCACGCGATCAGCGACGACACCGCGGCCGCGACCGTGCGCCGCGCGTGGGACGAGGGCGTCCGCTACTTCGACACGGCACCGCACTACGGCCTCGGCCTCTCCGAGACCCGGCTCGGCGCGGCGCTGCGGTCGTTCCCCCGCGACGAGTACGTGCTGTCCACGAAGGTCGGCCGCGTGCTGGAGCCGAACCCGGACGGCGCCGGTGGTGTCGACGACCAGGGCTTCGCCGTCCCGGCCGCGTACAAGCGGCGCTGGGACTTCAGCCGCGACGGCGTCCTGCGGTCCTTCGAAGACAGCTTGACGCGGCTCGGGCTCGACCGCGTCGACATCGTCTACGTCCACGACCCCGACGACCACTTCGAGGAAGCCCTGCGCGGCGCCTTCCCGGCGTTGCGCGAACTGCGCGAGCAGGGCGTGATCCGCGCGTTCGGCGCCGGGATGAACCAGGCGCCGATGCTGGCGGAGTTCGTCCGCCGCACCGATCTCGACGTGCTGCTGGTGGCGGGGCGCTACACGCTGCTCGACCAGCCGGCGCTCGACGAGCTGCTGCCGCTCTGCCTCGACCGCGGCGTCGCCGTCGTCGCCGGCGGTGCGTTCAACGGCGGCATCCTGGCGACGGCCGAGCCGGGCCGCTTCTACGACTACGCCGAGGCCCCGGCGGAACTCGTCGAGCGGGCCGGGAAGATCGCGGCGATCTGCGCGCGCCACGGCGTCGAGCTGCCGGAAGCGGCGCTGGCCCTGCCGATGGCGCATCCCGCGGTGGCGTCCGTCGTCGTGGGCGCGCATGATCCTGCGCAGGTCAGCGTCAACGCGCGGCGCGCGCGGGCCGCGGTGCCGCCGGCGCTGTGGACCGACCTGGTCGATGCGGGCTTGCTGCGCCCCGACGTCGTTCTCGCCGAAGGAGTCTCATGATCGACGCGCACCACCACCTCTGGGACCCCTCGCGGCGCGAGTACCCGTGGATGGCGGGGGCGGAGCTGGACCCGATCCGCCGTCCGTACACGGTGGACGACCTGCGCGCGGTGACCAAGGCGGCCGGCGTGCACGCGACCGTGCTGGTCCAGACCGTGTCGTCGGCGGAAGAGACCGCGGAGTTCCTGTCGATCGCCGCCGCCGAGCCGGTCGTCGCGGGCGTCGTCGGCTGGGTGGACCTGGCGGCGCCGGACGTCGGGGATCGGCTGGCCGCGTTCGAAGGCCCCTTGGTGGGGATCCGGCACCAGGTGGAGAACGAGCCGGACGACGAGTGGCTGCTGCGTCCGGAGGTCGTCGCCGGGCTGAACGCGGTGGCGTCGGCGGGGTTGGCGTACGACCTGCTGGTCCGCGCGCCGCAGCTGCCCGCGGCGGCCTCGCTGGCGGCGCGGCTGCCGGAGCTGCGGCTGGTGCTGGACCACGCGGCGAAACCGCCGATCGCGGCGGGGGAGTGGGAGCCGTGGGCGTCGGGCGTCGCGGCGCTGGCCGCGCACGAGAACGTGGTCTGCAAGCTCTCCGGGCTGGTCACGGAGGCGGACTGGACGGGCTGGGAGGTCGGCCACCTGCGCCGGTACGTCGACCACGTGCTGGACGTCTTCGGCCCGGCGCGGCTGCTGTTCGGCTCGGACTGGCCGGTCTGCGAGCTGGCGGCGTCGTACGAGGTGGTCCTGGACGCGGCGATCGCGCTGACCGGCTCGCTGTCGGACGCCGAGCGGCTGGACGTGTTCGAGCACAACGCCCGCCGCGGCTACGGCTTGGATGCGAGCGGGGAAACCTCTTCCAGGGGGTAAAAGAGGTTTCCCCGCCCGCCGCTGGGGTGGCCTAGAACTCTTCGTCGCTGATCATGGCGCGCAGCCGCGTCAGGGCGCGGTGCTGCGTCACGCGGACGTTGCCCGCGGAGATGCCGAGCGCTTCGGCGGTCTCCTGCGCCGAGAAGCCGACGGCGATGCGCAGGGTCAGGATCTCCTGCTGCACGCGCGGCAGCGAGGCGAGCAGCCGGCCGAGCCGGGCGCCGAGGTCGAGGTGCAGCGCGTGGGACTCGGGCTCGTTGCCGGCGACCAGCGGGCGCTCCGGGAGCTCGGGGACGGGCTCGGAGCGGTCACGGGCGACGGCGCGGTAGGCGTCGGCGACCTTGTTGGCGGCGATCGCGTGGACGAGGTACAGGAAGGAGCCGCCGCGGTCCTGGTAGTCCGGAAGGGCCTTCAGGACTGCGAGGCAGACCTCCTGGGCGACGTCGTCGGCCGAGAGGTAGGAGAGGTCGCGGCCGCCCATCCGCGCGCGGCAGTACCGCACGACGACCGGCTCGATCATCTGGAGCAGGTTGTGGATCGCGGCGGGGTTGCCCTCGCCGGCGTCCTTGACCAGAGGGTCGAGGTCCTCCTTCGTCAGGCGTCCGCTCGGCCTCGGAGATGACTCCAGGGTGCGATAATCGCGAACGTCGGAAGCGGATTGCTCGGTGGTCCTCGGCGGTGCTGTCATGGTCGTCTCCCCGGCCGACCCTCGACCGTCGCTGCCGGGGGGCTCCACTCTCCGTGACTTTCCGGTTGCAGATCTTCTCGGGCTCCCCCGCTTGACCTGCGCTCCGTGCGACGCTGGGTAATCGTAAGCACCTCTCGGGCCATCAGTCCAGATTTCAACGACCAATACCCCGTTAGCAGCAGCGACCGTGATGTTCCCGCGACCCGGCCGCGCACATTGCGATTAATCGGTTTCAGGATGTGCCGAGTTCACCCGTCAGTGGAGGACGGCCACGGAAGCGGCAGTCACGGTCACGGCGAGCGACGCGACCGCGGGCAGGAGCGGGCTCATCGCCACCGGCTGTTCGGTCCGCAGGGCGCGTTCCCGCCGCACGCCCACGCCCGCGAGCAGGGCGGATGTGGCGGCGGCGAGCAGGACGGGGACCACGGAGACACCCCAATGGCGCTGGGCGGCGGAGTGCAGGAGCAGTACGGTGCAGGCGGCGGAGGCAAGGGCGGTCCGCCGCCAGGCGAGCCCGGTTCGCTCGGCTTGAGCGCCGCCGGGGCCGGTCACGCGGGGGTCCGAAGGTGGATGACGGTACTTCTGACGTCGTGATAATCGCGAGGAAGCGGTATTCGGGCGGCGAAGCGGAATGAAGCGCGGCTGAGCCGAATGGCCGGAGCGGCGTTCTCCGAGGCCCGGGTAACCCGAGCGGGTGGGGTCCGAGTGAGTGCGGTCCGTGGTCGCGGGCTGGTGCGCGGGTGCGCCCTTGGCGCGATCGGACCCGGTCGCGCTCGTCCGGCGCGCGCCTTCTTCACTGCATGGCCGCCGTCACGATGAGGGCCGGCGGGGCGCCTGTGAGGACCGCGATCGTCCGGCTTCACGACACCACCAGCAGCACGGCCGCCGCCACGATCAGGGCCAGCAGGCCGCCCGTCAGGACCACGATCATCCGGCTTCGCGGCAACGGCTCCCCGGCCCGCATCGCGATCTGCACCCGCCGCCACCGCGGATAGGCCGTCGCCGCCAGCGCTGCCGCCAGCACCACGCACAGCCCCGCCAGTACCGCGCTCGCCGCCGCGGGCGACGGGACCAGCTGGTGCACCGCGACCCCGCCCGCCAGCAACCCCAGCGCCGTCCGCAACCACGCCAGGAACGTCCGCTCGTTGGCCAGGGTGAAGCGATAGTCCGGTTCGCTGCCGCCCGAATGGGGCGTGATGTCGTCCGAGGCCACGCCCCCAGACGCTAGCCGGTGTGGACCGCCGCGGCGCCTTCGGTGCGGTGCGCGAACACCCACCAGCGCAGCACCGCGAACCGCACGAACCCGCCGACCAGGCTGGCCAGCAGCAGCGTGCCCGTCTCCTCCCAGGACGTCGGCCGGTCGACCACCGCGTCCAGGATCGCCAGCACCGCCGAGCCGTACCCGGCGTAGAAGGCGAACGTCAGCAGGTCCTGCAGGTGCCGCTTGCCCGCGTTGCTCCGCCGCCCGGAGAAGGTCACGCGGCGGTGGAACTCGGTGTTGCCGACCGTCGTCAGCGCGATCGCGACCAGGTTCGCCACCTGGGAGCCGAGCTCGTCGCGCAGCAGCAGGAACAGTACGGCCTGCATGCCGGTCGTCACCACGCCGGCCACGACGTACCACGCCGCGTGCGTGCCCAGCTCGTGGTGGCGGTCGGGGTCGGTGGCGAGGAGCCGGCGCTCCAGTGCGCACCTGGTGGTGGCCATGATGCCAAGCTACCTTGCGTTCACAAACTTGTGAATGTGTTAAACCAGTTGAAGAAATGTGATCCCGGCGACACCGCCGGAGTTTCGGCCTTCGGGACCCCGGGTAGGTCATCACCGATGATGCCCATTGCCTACGCGCCGGGAGAGACCAGTGAGTGACCGTGACGCGGCCGAACCGGAAAGCTTGGACCCCAGCGAAGCGCTGGACGAGGACGAGCTGCGCGTGGACCCCCTCGAAGAAGGGGTGGAGCCGCCCGAGCACTGGAGCGCCGCCAACCGCTTCGGCACGACGCCCCGGGAGATCCGCGAGGGCGAGCCGATGGACCAGCGCCTCGCCGAAGAGGTGCCCGACACCGAGCCGGAACCCGTCCCCGAGCGCCCGCTCGCGGTGACCCCGGCGGACGAGCTCGACGAGTCCGTCGAAGACGCGCCGCCGGACTTCGAGCCGGTGGCCCCGGACGACGAGGTGCCGCGCCGGCACGCCGACTCGGATCCGCGCGAACAAGCGGATTACGCCGGCGGGTCCGTGGCGGACGCCATCCGTGAGGCGCGGCAGGGCTGATCCGCTCAGACTGCACGTCCGAACGGACGCCCCTAGCGTGGGGGCTTCCAGTGCATCGGACCGCGACGAAGGGAAGGCCGTAGATGCTGACCGTGACCGAAGCCGCCGCCGAGGCGATCACCGCACTGACCAGCCAGGGGGAGGGCGACGCCGGGCTCCGCCTGGCGGTGCAGAACGCCGACGGCGAGAGCGCGCAGCTCGCGCTGTCCGTCGCCCCCGAACCCGCGGAGGGCGACAGCGTGCTCGGCGCCGAGGAAGGCCCGAAGGTCTTCCTGGAACCGCAGGCCGCGGCGTTGCTCGACGACAAGGTGCTCGACGTCCAGGAGGACGAGGCCGGCGGAGTCGCCTTCGCCGTGCTGCCGCAGCACACGAGCTGACCTCGGCGGACGGGCCTTTCGCGGCGTGGCGGAAGGTCCGTTCGCCGGACCGGGCCGTCGGCAGGCGCGCACCGCTCGGGTCATCGCTCAGCCGGCGCGCCAGGTGCGCACCACCTCCTCCGCGCGAGCCCGCAGCAATTCCGCCGCGTGCTCCCGCGCGTACTCCAGCGACGGCGCGTGGTCGATCAACGCGCTGCTCCCCACCACGCCCAGCCGCTCCAGCCCGGCGGGATCTAGCTGGATCCGCCCCGCCAGCGCCAGCACCGGCACCCCGCGCGGACGCGCCCGGTCCGCGATCCCGGCCGGCGCCTTGCCGTTCAGGCTCTGCTCGTCGAGCGACCCCTCGCCGGTGATGACGAGATCGGCGCCGTCCAGGGCCTGGTCGACCCCGGTCAGCCCGGCGATGAGGTCGAACCCGGACTCGACGCTCGCCCCGAGCGCGATCGCCGCCGCGGCCACCCCGCCGCCCGCCCCGGCGCCCGGCACCCGCGAGACGTCCGGAGCCCCACCCACTTGGAGCGCGTGCGCCCACCGGCCGAGCGCTTCGTCGAGCAACGCGACTTCCGACGGCCCGGCGCCCTTCTGCGGCCCGAACACCGCCGCCGCCCCCGACGGCCCGAGCAACGGGTTCGTGACGTCGGTCGCGACGGCGACACTCACCCCATCCAGCCGCTCCCGCACCGGTGTCAGCTCCGTCGAGGCGACGCGCCTCAGCGTGCCGCCGCCCAGGCCGACCGGCGCGCCGAACGCGTCCAGCACGCCGGCGCCGAGCGCGCCCAGCATCCCGGCGCCGCCGTCGGTGCTGGCCGTGCCGCCGACCGTCAGCACCAGCCGGCGAGCGCCGTGCACGAGCGCGTCCATGAGCAGTTCGCCGACACCCCAGGTGTGCGCGGCCAGCGCCGTTTCCGGGCTGGGCTCGACGAATTCGATACCGCACGCGCGCGCCGACTCGATGTAGGCGGTGCCGTCCAGTACCGCGTAAGAAGCCTTGACCTGCTCTTCGAGCGGACCGCGGACCGTCAGCCGCACGATCCGCGCGCCCGCGGCTTCGAGGACGTCGAGGGTGCCTTCGCCGCCGTCGGCGACCGGGCACGTGACGACCTCGGCGTCCGGCAAGGCGTCGCGCACGCCGAGCGCGATCGCCTCCGCGGCCTCGACCGCGGTGAGACTGCCCTTGAACTTGTCGGGCGCGATGACGACCCGGGTCACGGCTTCACCTCCGTCAGCGGGGCCCGCCCGCCCAGCACTTCGACGACGTTGCGAGCGGCCAGCACGGCCATCTCGGTGCGCGTTTCCACCGTGGCGGACCCGAGGTGCGGGCTCAGCACGACGTCGTCGCGGCCGAGCAGCCGCGGTTCGACGTCGGGCTCCTTCTCGAACACGTCCAGCGCCGCGCCGGCGATCTCGCCGGCTTCGAGGGCGTCCGCCAGCGCGGCCTCGTCGACGACCGGGCCGCGCGTGGTGTTCACCAGGTAGGCACTCGGTTTCATGGCGCGCAACGCGGCGGCATCGATGAGGTGCCGGGTCTCGGGCGTCAAGGGGCAGTGCAGCGAAACGACGTCCGACCGCGCCAGGAGTTCCTCGAACGACACGTACTCCGCGTCGAAGTCCTGCTTCGACCGTCCTGAGTAGACGATCGACATCCCGAACGCCTGGGCCCGGCGGGCCATCGCGCGGCCGATCTGGCCGAGCCCCACGATGCCGAGCGTCTTGCCCTGCAGGCCCGAGCCGAGCAGGAACCCGAGGTGGAACGACCACGGCGTGCGCGAGCGCAGCAGCCGTTCCCCTTCGCCGATCCGGCGCGTGACGGCGAGCAGCAGGCCGAACGCGAGATCGGCGGTCGCGTCGGTGAGCACGCCCGGCGTGTTCGTGACGACGATCCCGCGCGAAGCCAGCGCCGGGACGTCGACGTTGTCGTACCCGACGGCGACGTTCGCGACCACCTTCAGCCCGGGGCCGGCGGCGTCGGCCAGCGCGCCGTCGAGCCGGTCGTGCAGCATCCCCACGACGGCCGAGGCGCCGGAGACGAACTCGTGCAGTTCGGCCGGCGTCAACGGCCGGTCGGCGGGCGACATCTCCACGTCGCCCGCCTCGGCGAGGAGCTTCACCGCGTCGTCGGGAATCCATCGGGTCACCACGATCTTGGTCACGCCGACAGCCTAGTTCACGGCACCGACGATTCAGCCGCGTCGAACCGGCGATCGGGATGACCGGCCCGCGGTGGACTTCGCCTTGCACGTGCTCACCGGCAGCAGGTTGAGGCACTTCGCAACGTCTCGACGGCGAGCGCGCCGGCCAGCTCGTGCGGGTGGTCCGAAGTGGACTGTGCGCCGAGGCGGCGAAGGCGGGCACCGCGGCCGGGGGAAAGTCAACGGGCCTCACCCGCCCCGGTCACGCCGATCGGCGTGGGTGATCAGACCCTGGTCAGCCGCACGACGGCACTCGCGTAACCGCTTCCCGGCAGGTCGACGTCGAGGCCGTGGCTCAGCAGCACCGCCCCGTCGTGCACGACGCCGCCGGAGTCGCGGTACCGCGCGGACGGATCCAGTCCCGCCAGGCGCGGTGGCGTGACCGGCCGGGCGAACTCCGTCGGACGCCGCCAGAAGAAGACGACCACCTCGCCGTCCAGGACGTACTGGACGGCGGTCAATGCCGACGTCGCCGGGTCCGCCAGCCGGTACAGCTCGCCGTGCTGCACGACCGGCCGGATCTCCTTGTACAGCGCGACGAGTTCCGCCGCTTCCGCCAGGTCGGCGGCGGACCAGCGAGGCAGGTCGCCGCCCAGCCCGAGCACCCCGGCCATCGCGACGTGGAAGCGGAAGCTCAGCGGCGCTTCGCGGCCGGTCGTCGGGTTCGGGCTGTCGGTGACCCAGGCCGACATCGTGCCCGCCGGGTAGAGCTGCCCGTAGCCGTGCTGGATGGTGATCCGGTCGGCGGCGTCGGTGTTGTCGGACGCCCAGATTTCGTCGGTGCGCGCGAGGATCCCGAGGTCGGTGCGGCCGCCGCCGCCCGCGCAGCCCTGGATCCGCAACGCGGGGTGGTCGGCGCGCAGCCGGTCCAGGATCGCGTGCACCGCGCGGACGTGGTCGACCCACACGCGCCCGGCCTCGCCGCCGGGCCAGCCCGCTTCGGTGAACGCGCGGTTCATGTCCCACTTGAGGTAGTCGATGCCGTGCTCGCCGACGAGCCGGTCGAGCCACTTGTGCGCCCAGTCCGCGACGTCCGCGCGCGCGAAGTTCAGCACGAGCTGGTTGCGCAACGTCGTCCGTTCGCGGTGTGCCATGTGCAGCACCCAGTCCGGGTGTGCGCGGTAGAGGTCGCTGTCCGGGTTGACCATCTCCGGCTCGACCCACAGCCCGAACTTCATCCCGTGCGCGTGGACGGCGTCGACGAGAGGCCGGAGCCCGTCCGGGAAGCGCTGTTCGTTGGGGGTCCAGTCGCCCAGTCCCGCGGTGTCGCCGGTGCGGGCGCCGAACCAGCCGTCGTCCATGACGAACAGCTCGGCCCCCAGTTTCGCCGCGGCCGCCGCGAGGGCCGTCTCGGTGGCTTCGTCGACGTCCCAGCCGGTCGCCTCCCACGAGTTGTAGACGATCGGCCGCAGCTCCTCGGGGTACGGCTGGACGAACTCGCGGACGTAGGCGTGCCACCGCCGGCTCGTGCCGCCGAAGCCGTCGGCCGCGTAGAGCCCGGCGAACACCGGCGTCTCCCACGTTTCGCCGCGCAGGAGCCGCCAGCCGACGTGCTCGTGGCCGAACCCGCCGGTCCACGTGACCCGGCCGGTGTGCGTGTGCTCGACGGTGATCCGCCAGCTCCCGCTCCACGCGAGCGCGGTCGACCACACTTCGCCGGCCGTCTCGGTCGCGTCGCCCGCGTCGAGCATCACCCACGGGTTGACCTGGTGGCTGGACACGCCGCGACGGCTGGTGAGCGTGGTTTCACCGACCGGCAGAGCTTCGCGCAGCACGCCGTACTCGGCGCTCCACGCTCCGGATGTCCGGGTCAGTCGCGCGCCGGCGCGCCGGGGGAGCGTCCACGACGCGGAATCCGTGCGCAGCAACGAAATCGGGGCCTCGCCGGTGTTCCGCAGCGACGTCCACCGCTCGACGACGTCGCCGCGGACGCGGTAGTGCAGCGAGAGTTCAAGTGGGTAGTGCCGGTCCACCAGCCGGACGACCAGGGTGTCCTCGGTGCTGGTGTGCCCGTCGTAGCGCCATTCGAGCGCCGACGTCCCGTCTTCGTACCGCACGGCCAGTGCCGCGACGCCGAAGAACGCGCCGCCCTCGGCCGGGAGTTCCTGCCGCTCGTCGCCGGGCTCGTCGAAGCTGCTGTCGGCCGGGTTGCGGCGCGCGGCGACCTGCGTGGCCTGGGCCAACGTGAGCGGCGGGCCCCAGTGGACGTGCCGCGGCCGGTCGTCGGCGTCGAGCCGGAAGGCGTAGGAGCTCTCGGGGGTGCGCAGCAGCCAGAGCCGGTGCGCGGGGTCGTGTTCGACGAGCGACATGATCCCGAGCGTAGGCATGACCAGCGAAAAAATAAATTCTTGACGAAGTTAATTAATCCTGCCTACCCTTCCGGCCATGCCTCGCAGTGCACCGGCAAGGGCGCCGATCACCAGTCCCGCGGCAGCGACCGTGTTCACCACGGTCCTGACCGAAGGGCCGGTCTCCCGCGTCGACGTCGCCCGGCGCACGGGTCTGTCGTCGGCCGCGGTCACCAAGGCGGCCCGGCCGTTCATCGAAGCCGGTTACCTCGAAGAACTCGCCTCCGAAGGCCGCACCACGCCCGGCGCCGGCCGGCCCGCGAACCCGCTCGCGATCCGCCCGGACCGCGAGTACTTCGTCGGCGTCAAGATCACCGGCGACGACCTGATCGGCGTCGTCACCGACCTGCGTGCCGACGTCCGCGCCAGCGCCCACCACGCGTTGACCGGCCACGACGTCGAGCACGTCGTCCACGCGCTGGCCGACCTCGTCGGCGAGCTGCTCGCCGGGCCGACCCCCGACGGCACCAGCAACCTCCGCGACCGCGCCTACTGCCTGGGCGTCGCCGTGTCCGGTGACGTCGACCGCGCTTCGGGCGTCGTCCGGTACTCGCCGTTCCTCGGCTGGCGGGACGTCCCCCTGGCTTCCCTCCTGGAAGACGCGACCGGACTGACCGCGACGTTGGAGAACGACGTCAAGGCCCTCGCCGTCGCCGAGCAGTGGTTCGGCGAAGGCGTCGGGGCGTCGTCGTTCGCGCTGGTCACGGTGGGAACCGGCATCGGCAGCGCGCTCGTCGTCAACGGCGACCTGGTCCGCGGCGCGCACGGCGTGGCCGGCGAGATCGGGCACGTCCCGGTCGCCGACGGCGGCCCGGCCTGCCACTGCGGCGGCCGGGGCTGCGTCGAGGCGATCGCGTCCACGGAAGCGATCTTGACGCGCGCCCGCTCGGTTTCGGGAGAGTCCGCGCTGAGCATGGAAGACGCGGTGGTCCGGGCCCGCGGCGGTGACGAACTGCTGCGCGAGGTGTTCGCCGGAGCCGGGCACGCGATCGGGCTCGGCCTGGCCGCGCTGGTCAACCTGTTCGGCCCGGAGCGGGTGGTCGTCTCCGGTGAAGGGGTCGCCACCTACGACCTGTTCGAGGACCAGATCCGCCGGACTTTCGCGGTCCAGGCGTTCGGCAGTGCCGCCCGCTGCGGCCTGGTGATCCGGCCGCTGCCGTTCGAGGAGTGGGCGCGGGGCGCGGCCGCCGTCGCCATCCAAAGTCTTTTCGTCGCCGAGAGCGTCTAAGGAGTCCCTTGTGAGCCCCATGAATCGCAGAAGCTTCCTGGTCGGTTCCGTCCTCTTCGCCGGGGGAGCGGCCCTCGCGGGCTGCACTTCGGACCCGTTGAACAAGAACGCGGGCGCCGCTTCGGGCGCGAAAGTCACGCTGCAGCAGTGGTACCACGCGTACGGCGAATCCGGGACGCAGCAGGCGGTCCAGCGGTACGCCCAGGAGTTCACCAAGGCCAACCCGGACGTCGCGATCAACGTCAGCTGGATCGCCGGCGACTACGAGACCAAGCTGAACTCGGCGATGCTCACCGCGCAGGCGCCCGACCTGTTCGAACTGGGCGACTTCCGGTACCAGAACGTCAAGAACGGCCTGCTCGCGCCGCTCGACGACATCGTCGGCCCGGTCAAGGGCGACTTCAGCCAGGCCGCGCTGGACACCGTGACCGTCGACGGCAAGATCTACGGCGTCAAGATGATCGACGACGTCATGATGCTGTACTACCGCAAGAGCGCGCTGCAGGCCGCGGGCGTCCAGCCGCCGCGGACGTTCGCCGAACTCCTCGAAGCGACGCGGAAGCTGAACACCGGCAAGCAGAAGGGCTTGTACGTCGGCACCGACGGCGTCGGCGAAGCGGCGACGCTCCTGCTGTGGTCGTCCGGCGGGGACTTCTTCGACTCCAGCGGCAAGAAGGTCGCGTTCGCCTCGCCCGAGGCGATCGCCGCGATCGGCGGGCTCAAGCAGCTGCACGACACCGGCGGCCTGCTGCAGGGCTACCCGACGGACTGGTCGGACCCGGGCGCGTTCGCGAACGGCGCCACGGCCATGCAGTGGGGCGGCCTGTGGTCGCTGCCGGACATCAAGAAGGCCCTGGGCGACGACTTCGGCGTCGTCGCGTGGCCGAAGTTCGGCGACGCCGGCAAGCAGGTCGCCCGCGTCGGCGGCTGGTACCAGCTGGCCAACGCCAAGTCGCCGAACCTGGACGCCGTCAAGAAGTACATCGACTGGCTGTGGATCAAGAACGCCGACCTGCAGAAGGACTGGTGCGTCAAGTACGGCTTCCACATCCCCGCCCGCAAGGAGGTCGCGGCGCAGACGACCGAGTTCTCGAGCGGTCCGGCGAAGGACGCCGTGACGATCTCGCAGCAGAACGGGAAGTCGTACTCCGGGCTGTGGAACAAGGCGTCGGCGACGCTGTTCCTGCAGGCCGCGACGAAGATCGCGAACGGGCAGGCCGACCCGGCCGCCGAGCTCGGCGACGCGGCGAAGAAGGCGCAGGCCGAAGTCGACAAGCAGCTGGCATGACGGCCGTGATGGAGGCTCCGGCGGTTCCGGCGGCGGCCGCGAAGAGACGTCGCCGGCGTCGGGACTGGCGGGCGATCGGCGCGTTCGCGGTGCTGACCGGGCCGGTCGTGCTCGGGCTGGGGCTGTTCAAGTACGTCGCGATCGCGTGGAGCTTCCTGCTCAGCTTCAACGACGCCCGCGGCACCATCTCGCTCGGGCACTGGATCGGTTTCGACAACTACGCGTTCCTCCTCGGCGACGACGCCTTCCTGACGTCGCTGTCGACGATCGCGGTCTTCACCGTCTTCATAGTGCCGATCACGTTCGTCGCGTCGCTCGGGCTGGCGGTGCTGATCAACAGCATCAAGCGCGGCAAGGCGTTCTTCCGGACGGTGTTCCTCATCCCGGCCGCGGTGTCGTACGTCGTCGCCGCGCTGGTCTGGAAAATGGCGCTGTTCAACGGCCTGCCCTCCGGCGTCGCGAACGTCGTCGGCGGGCTGTTCGGCGCCGACCCCGTGCCGTGGCTGTCGACGACGAGCCCGCCGGTGTACTGGGTCGCGGTCGTGACGCTGCGGCTGTGGCTGCAGGTCGGGCTGTACATGATCCTGTTCCTGGCCGGGCTGCAGGCGATCTCGCCGTCGCTGTACGAAGCCGGGGAGCTGGACGGCACGACGAAGTGGCAGGCCTTCCGGTACATCACGCTGCCGCAGCTGCGGAACACGTCGGTCGCGGTGCTGCTGCTCATCCTCATCGCCGCGTTCCAGGCGTTCGACGAGTTCTACAACCTGTTCGGCACGGGCCTTTCCGGCACGGCGACCGCGCCGGTGAAGCCGCCGCTGGTCTACCTGTACGACTCCGCGCTCGGCGACCAGAACTACGGCGTCGGATCGGCGGGCGCGTTCCTGCTGACGGTGCTCATCGTCGTGATCACGCTGCTGCAGGGCCGGTTCGTCGGCTTCGGGAAGAAGGACTGATGGCCGTCCTCGCCGCTCCCCGCGTTCGGAAGGCGCCGAAGTACGTCCTGGCGTCCGTGCTCGCGCTGGTCTTCCTGCTGCCGTTCTACATCATGGTGCGCAACGCGCTCATGACGCGGCAGCAGGTCAGTTCGCCGGACTGGTCGTGGCTGCCGGACCCGCTCTCGTGGGTCGACTTCGGCGACCTGTTCGCCGACGCGTCGGTGCCGATGGCGCACGCGTTGTGGAACTCGTTCCTGGTCGCCGTGATCACCGCCCCGGTCGGCACGCTCTTCGGCTCGATGGCGGGGTACGCGCTGGCCCGGATCAACGTGCCCGGGCGGCGGGCGGTGTTCACGTACGTGCTGGTCACGCTGATGATCCCGCAGTCGGTGACGTTCGTGCCGACGTTCGTCGTCGTGGGCTCGATGGGCGGGGTCAACACCGAGTGGGGCATCATCGCGCCGAACCTGTTCAGCGCGTTCACCGTGATCCTGTTCCGCAACTTCTACCTGCGGTTCCCCGCCGAGATCGAGGAAGCGGGCCGGCTCGACGGGCTCGGCTACCTCGGCGTCTACCGGCGGCTCGTGCTCCCCAATTCGGGCAGCATGATCGCGTCGCTCGGCGCGTTGATGTTCATCGAAAGCTGGAACGCGTTCCTGTGGCCACTGGTGATCGGGCAGGACCCGTCGTCGTGGACCGCGCAGATCGCGCTCTCGACGTTCCTGACCGCCCAGTCGGTCAACCTGCCGGCGCTGTTCGCCGGCGCGCTCGTCACCATCGCGCCGCTGGTCGCGATGTTCCTGGTCGCCCAGCGGTTCATCGTCCGCGGGATCGCGGCCAGCGGGCTCAAGGAGTAGGTCCCCCCTATCGAGGAGTGTCCCTTTGAAGCGCCTCCTTTCCGTTTCCCTCGCTGTGCTCGGATTTCTCTCCCTGATCGTTCCTGCGGCCGACGCGCGGACGCCGTTCGTCAAGCCGTTCATGGGCTGGAGCAGCTGGAGCCTCGAGTCGTCGACCCGCGCGGGTTACGGCACTTCGTGGCTCAACGAGTCGCACATCCGCGACGCGGCTCAGGCTCTCGCCACGAAGCTCAAGTCCGCCGGTTACACCTACGTCAACATCGACTCGGGCTGGAACGCCGATCTCTCGTGGGTGTTCCACACCGACGTCAACGGCATCCCGACACCCGATCCGGGGCGGTTCCCCTCCGGGATTCCCGCGCTGGCCTCGTACGTGCACGGGCTCGGGCTCAAGCTCGGCCTGTACGCGGTCACGGGCCTCGAGAAGGAGGTCTACGACAAGAACGCGCCGATTCTCGGGACGTCGTGCCACGCGCGGGACATCGCATACCAGCCGCTGACCCCGTCGAACATGTGGGGCGGCAACTGGAAGGTCGACTTCACCAACCCGTGCGCGCAGAAGTACTACGACTCGATCGTGGCGCGCTTCGCGTCCTGGGGCGTCGACTTCGTCAAGGTCGACGGGACGACCGAAGACAACGTCGCGGACATCCGGGCCTGGTCCACGGCCATCGACCACTCGCGGCGGCCGATGTGGCTGACGGCGAGCGCGTGGCCGGTGCCGCGGTCCGCCGGTCCGGCCCTGGCGCCCTACGCGAACGGCGTGCGCGTCGACACCGACGTCGAGTGCTACTGCGAGACGGTGTCCACCTGGGACAGCTCGGTCAAGGCCCGGTGGGCGGACCTGCCGAACTGGCAGGGCGTGTTCGGGCCGCGGTACCGGCCGGACCTGGACTCGATGCCGATCAGCAACAACACGGGCTCCGGCATCCAGGACGGGATCTCCGACGTCGAACGGCAGAGCGTGATGACGTTCTGGTCGATGGCGTCCTCGCCGCTGTACGTCGGGGGAGACATCTACTTCCTGGACGCCTCGGCGGTGTCGATCCTGACGAACCCCGAGGTCATCGCGGTCGACCGGGCCGGGAGCTACCCGACGCAGGTGACCGGCGGCAACCTGCAGGTCTGGAAGAAGCAGGCGCCGGACGGCAAGTGGTACGCCGCGGTCTACAACCTCGGTTCCGCTCCGGCGGACATCACGGTGGACCTGGGTGTCCCGGGTGCGCGGCCGGTGCGTGACCTCGTCGCGCGCACGGACCTGGGCCGGTTCCGGGGCTCGTGGACGGCCGCGGCGGTGCCCGCGCACGGCTCGCGGCTGATCCGGATCGGCTGAGCTTCTCCGGCCCAAGGGGACTTTCCTCGCTGCTGCCGCGGGGAAAGTCCCCTTCGTCGTGTGTGCGTCATCCATTCGGTGGAAGACGTCTGGTCGGCGGCCCGCGCGTCGTGCTATGTTCGGTTTCAGAACGAGTGTGCGTGATGCGAACGGATTCGGAGCGTGGGATGGCAGAGCTGCTGTCGCTGGAGGAGGCCGTGGGCCGGCTGGTGCACGACGGCGACACCGTCGCGCTCGAAGGGTTCACGCACCTCATCCCGGTCGCGGCCGGGCAGGAGATCATCCGGCAGGGCAGGCGGGGCCTGACGCTGGTGCGGATGACCCCGGACATCGTGTACGACCAGCTGATCGGCGCGGGCTGCGCGCGCAAGCTGGTCTTCTCGTGGGGCGGTAACCCCGGAGTCGGCTCGCTGCACCGGTTCCGCGACGCGGTCCAGCACGACTGGCCGGTCCCGCTGGAGATCGAGGAGCACAGCCACGCGGGCATGGCGAACCGGTACGTGGCGGGCGCGTCCGGCCTGCCGTTCGCGGTGCTGCGCGGCTACACGGGCACGGACCTCCCGGCCCAGACGGACACGATCAAGCCGATCACGTGCCCGTTCACCGGCGAGCGGCTGACGGCGGTCCCGGCACTGAACCCGGACGTGACGATCGTCCACGCCCAGCGCGCGGACCGCGACGGCAACGTCCAGATGTGGGGCATCACGGGGGTCCAGAAGGAAGCGGTCCTGGCGGCGAAGCGCTCGATCGTGACGGTGGAGGAGATCGTCGACGAGCTGGAGCCCCGCCCGGGAGCGGTGGTCCTGCCGGCCTGGGTGGTGACGGCGGTGGCCGAGGTGCCGGGCGGCGCGAAGCCGTCGTACGCGGCGGGGTACTACGAGCGCGACAACTCGGCGTACCAGGCGTGGGACGAGGTGGGCCGCGACCGCGAGGCGTTCACGAAGTGGCTGAACGAGCTGACGGGGGTAAAGGCATGAGCACCGACTACACCGCCGACGAGATGATGAGCATCGCGGCCGCCCGTGCCCTCGCCGACGGCACCTCCTGCTTCGTCGGCATCGGCCTCCCGAGCAAGGCGGCGAACCTCGCCCGGCGTGCGCACGCCCCCAACCTCACCCTGATCTACGAATCCGGCTGCCTCGGCGCGAAGCCGTCGCGCCTCCCGCTGTCCATCGGCGACGGCGAGCTGGCCGACACCGCCGACGCCGTGGTCAGCGTCCCCGAGGTCTTCAACTACTGGCTCCAGCCGGGCCGCATCGACGTCGGCTTCCTCGGCGCCGCCCAGCTCGACAAGTTCGGCAACATCAACACCACGGTCATCGGCTCCGACTACCACGACCCGAAGGTCCGCCTGCCCGGCGCGGGCGGCGCCCCCGAGATCGCGGCGTCCTGCGGCGAAGTCTTCATCGTCCTCCGCCAGAGCCCGCGCGCCTTCGTCGAGAAGGTCGACTTCGTGACGTCCTTCGGCCACGGCACCGGCAAGGGCGACCGCGAGAAGCTCGGCCTGCCCGGCAAGGGCCCGACCCTGGTGGTGACCGACCTCGGCCTGCTGCGCCCCGACCCGGAGACCGCCGAGCTGACCCTCACCGAGCTCCACCCGGGCGTGGAGCTCGACCAGGCGATCAAGGCCACGGGGTGGACACTGAAGGTCGCGGACGACCTGAAGGTCACCCCCGCCCCGACCGAGCAGGAGCTGACGGTGCTCCGAGACCTGGAGAAGGCATGACCGACGTCTACGTCCTCGACGCGATCCGCACCCCGTTCGGCCGTTACGGCGGCGCGCTGGCCGGCGTCCGGCCGGACGACCTGGCCGCCGGGGTGCTCAAGGCGCTCCAGGCCCGCAACGACCTCGATCCGTCCACAGTGGACGAAGTGACCCTCGGCGACGCGAACGGCGCGGGCGAGGACAACCGCAACGTCGCCCGCATGGCCGCCCTCCTCGCCGGCTGGCCGACGAGCGTCCCCGGCAACACCGTCAACCGCCTCTGCGGCTCCGGCCTGGACGCGGTGATGCAGGCCAGCCGCGCGCTCCAGGTCGGCGACGCGTCGCTGGTCGTCGCCGGCGGCGTCGAATCGATGACCCGCTCGCCGCTCGTCATGCCCAAGCCGGAGAAGGCCTTCCCCGCCGGCAACCAGACCCTCTACAACACCGCGCTCGGCTGGCGCATGGTCAACCCGGCGATGCCGGCGCAGTGGACGATCTCCCTCGGCGAGTCCACCGAGCTGCTCGCCGAGCGCTACGGCATCGGCCGCGACGAGCAGGACGCCTTCGCCGCCCGCAGCCACGTCAACGCGGCCAAGGCGTGGGACGAAGGCTTCTACGACGACCTGGTCGTCCCGGTCGAGGGCGTCGACCTGGCCCGTGACGAGGGCATCCGCCCGGACTCCAGCCCGGAGAAGCTCGCCAAGCTGAAGCCCGTCTTCCGCAAGGAAAACGGTACCGTCACGGCCGGCAACGCCTCCCCGCTGAACGACGGCGCTTCGGCGCTCCTGCTCGGCGACGAGGCGACCGCCAACCGCCTGAACAAGGCGCCGCTGGCCCGGATCGCCGGCCGCGGCGCGGCGGGCGTCGACCCGGACGTCTTCGGCATCGGCCCGGTCCGCGCGGCGGAGATCGCCCTCGAGCGCGCCGGCATCGGCTGGGACGACCTGGCCGCGGTCGAACTCAACGAGGCCTTCGCCGCGCAGTCCCTGGCCTGCCTGCGCGACTGGAAGAAGCTCGACCCGGAGATCGTCAACACCCACGGCGGCGCGATCGCCATCGGCCACCCGCTCGGCGCGTCCGGTGGCCGGATCCTCGGCACCCTGGCCCACGACCTGCACCGCCGCGGCGGTGGCTGGGGCCTGGCCGCCATCTGCATCGGCGTCGGCCAAGGCCTGGCCGTCGTCCTCGAAGGCCGGTAAGGGAGAGAAACGTGGCCACTCCGACCGAATTCAGGCTGCCGCGCTACGGGCAGGAGCCCGAAGGCACCCACCCGCCGCTCGGTTTCCCCGGTTACCGCTCGACGGCGTTGCGGCACCCGAAGCAGGACCTCGTGCTGCTGCCGCAGATGCTGACCGAGGTCACCGGCCCGCTGCTCGGCCCCGGCCGCCTCGGCGAGCACGACAACGACCTCACCAAGCAGCACGAAGGCGAACCGCAGGGGCAGCGGATCATCGTCACCGGCCGCCTCCTCGACGGCGACGGCCGCCCGGTGCGCGACTCGCTCATCGAGATCTGGCAGGCGAACGCGGGCGGCCGCTACCGCCACACCGGCGACCGGTGGCCGTCGCCGCTGGACCCGAACTTCACCGGCGTCGGGCGCACCCTGACCGACAGCGACGGCCGCTACACCTTCACCACCATCAAACCGGGCGCGTACCCGTGGAAGAACCACGACAACGCCTGGCGTCCCGCGCACATCCACTTCTCGGTGTTCGGCTCGGCCTTCACCCAGCGGCTGGTCACCCAGATGTACTTCCCGGACGACCCGCTCTTCTACCAGGACCCGATCTTCAACTCGATCCCGGACGAAAAAGCGCGCCAGCGCATGGTTTCGCGCTACGACCACGAGATCACGCAGGCCGAGTGGGCGCTCGGGTTCCAGTTCGACATCGTGCTGCGCGGGCGCGACGCGTCGGTGTTCGAAGAGGAAGAGGACGAGGACGAATGACCGAGCTGCTGCCCACGCCGTCGCAGACCGTCGGCCCCTACCTGTCGATCGGGCTGCCCTGGCCGGACGGCCCGCACGTGGTGCCCGAGGGCACGCCCGGCGCGTTCTGGATCCGCGGCACGGTCCGGGACGGCAACGGCGACCCGGTCCCGGACGCGATGATCGAGACGTGGCAGGCCGACCCGGACGGCGGCTTCCGCCACCCCGACGACCCGCGCGGCGAGGCGTCCGGCGAGTTCCGCGGCTTCGGCCGCTGCCCGACGGAAGCCGACGGCACGTACGGAATCCTGACGCTGCTGCCGGGCCCGGTGCCGGGGGAGCACGGCACCACGCAGGCCCGCCACATCGACGTCTCGGTGTTCGCCCGCGGCCTGCTCAACCGGGTCGTCACGCGGATCTACTTCGAGGACCAGGACAACTCCGCGGACCCGGTGCTGGCGACGGTGCCGGAGGAGCGCCGCGGCACGCTGATCGCGGCGAAGACCGAAGACGGCTACCGCTTCGACGTGCGGCTGCAGGGCGACGGCGAGACGGTGTTCTTCGCCGTATGAACGGAGGTGGGAACGTGAGCGCCGTGCGGGTGCACCGCGTCGTGGAAGGTCCGGAAGACGGGCCGGTGGTGGTGTTCGGCGGGTCGCTCGGCAGCGACGTCCGGATGTGGGAGCCGCAGGTCGTGCCGCTGCTCGAGCGCGGCTTCCGGGTTGTTCGCTACGACACGCGCGGGCACGGCGCGTCGCCGGTGCCGCCCGGCCCGTACGAGATCGACGATCTGGGCGCCGACGTCCTGGCGCTGCTCGACGACCTCGAGGTCGCGCGGGCGCACCTGGTCGGGCTGTCGCTCGGCGCGATGACCGGCATGTGGCTCGGCACCCACGCGCCCGACCGGGTCGCGAGCCTGGTGCTCTGCTGCACGTCCGCGAAGCTCGGGCCACCGCAGATGTGGGCCGACCGGGCCGCCAAGGTCCGCGCGGAGGGCACCGCCGCCGTCGCCGAGGCCGGCGTCGCCCGCTGGCTGACCCCGGCGTACGCGGAGCGGCACCCGGACCGCGCCGCTTTCCTGCGGTCGATGATCGCCGCGGTCCCGGCCGAGGGCTACGCGGCCTGCTGCGGCGCGATCGAGCGGATGGACCAGCTCGACGCGCTGCCGAAGATCACCGCCCCCACCCTGGTCATCGCGGGCGCCGAAGACCCGGCCACCCCGCCGGAGGGCCACGCCGACCTGATCGCGGCGGGCATCCCCGGCGCGCGTCTGGAAGTCGTCGCGGACGCGGCGCACCTGGGCAGTTACGAGCGGCCCGAGGAGTTCACCCGGCTGATCCTGGACCACTTGGAGCGAGCGTGACCGACCGCCACGAGCAGGGCATGAAGGTGCGGCGCGAGGTGCTCGGCGACGAGCACGTCGACCGCGCGGTCGCGGGCACGACGGACTTCAGCCGCCCGTTCCAGGACTACATCACCGAAGGCGCGTGGGGCTCGGTCTGGGCCCGCGACGGCCTGGACCGCAAGACGCGCAGCTGCGTCACGCTCGCGGCGCTGACGGCGCTGCAGGCGCACAACGAGCTGGCGATGCACGTCCGGGCCGCGGTCCGCAACGGCCTGACGGCGGCGGAGATCAGCGAGGTCCTGCTGCACACGGCCGTCTACGCCGGCGCACCGGCGGCGAACGCGGCGTTCGCCATCGCCCAGCGCACCCTGGCCGAGCTCGGCGAGCCGACCGCCCGCCCGGCCGACGCCGGATAGGCTGCGGTCATGGACGTGGGGAGGCAGATCGAAGCCGAGGTCGACACCGAGCCGGCGCACCGAGGTGCCCACCACGTGCAGTCGCTGGAGCGCGGCCTGGCGGTGATCAAGGCCTTCCACGCGGAAGCGGCGGAGCTGACCCTGAGCGACGTGGCCCGGTCGACGGGCCTGACCCGCGCCGCGGCCCGCCGGTTCCTGCTGACCCTGGCCGACCTGGGCTACGTCCGCACGGACGGCAAGTACTTCTCCCTGACGGCCCGCGTGCTGGAGCTGGGGTACTCGTACCTGTCGAGCATGACGCTGCCGGAGGTGGCGCAGCCACACCTGGAGCACCTGTCGGCGGAGGTGCACGAGTCCAGCTCGGTATCGGTCCTGGAGGGCACGGACATCGTCTACGTGGCCCGGGTGGCGGTGTCCCGCATCATGACGGTGAGCATCAACGTGGGAACCCGCTTCCCGGCCCACGCGACCTCGATGGGGCACGTCCTGCTGGCCGGCCTGAGCAGGGCGGAACTGGAGGCGTACTTCGTGGTGGCGAAGCTCGACCCCCTGACGGACCGCACGGTCACCGCACCCGGCCGCCTGAGGGAGGAGCTGGCCAAGGTGCGGGACCAGGGCTGGGCGATGGTCGACCAGGAGCTGGAGGAGGGCCTCCGTTCGGTGGCGGCCCCGATCCACGACCGCAGAGGCCGAGTAGCGGCAGCGGTGAACCTGTCAACACACGCAAGCCGAACGACGGCGGAGTCGGTGGAGCGAGATCTGGTCCCACCGTTGCTGGAGACGGCCCGGGCGATAGAGGCCGACCTGGCGATCGGAGCCCCAGGCCGAGCCCATGGCTGAGAACCGCCCCCGAGCGGCCGGAGCATCAGGTGCAGCAGCCGAGCCCGTCGCCGGCCTGCTGCTGGCCGCCGGGGCCGGGCGTCGGTTCGGCGGTCCCAAAGCCCTCGCCGAACTCGATGGCCGTCCGCTCGTCCTCCGCGCACTCGCCACCCTCGATGCCGCCGGCTGCCGGCCCGTTCGTGTCGTTGTCGGCGCCGCCGCCGAGCAAGTGCGCGCGCTCCTGCCCGAGCCCGGTCAAGCCGTCTTCGCCGAGGGCTGGGAGAGCGGCATGGGCGCGTCCCTCAAAGCCGGCCTGGCCGCGCTCTCCGCGGCGCCAGGCCCGGTCGCGGCCCTGGTCCACCTCGTCGACCTGCCGTGGGTCGGCGCCGACGTCCTGACCCGCGTCGCCGCCGGCGCGACCGCCGAAACCGTCGCCCGGGCCTCCTACGAGGGCGTCCCCGGCCACCCGGTCCTCCTCGGCCGCCGCTGGTGGGCCGAAATCGCCGAGTCCGCCCAGGGTGACCGCGGCGCCCGGGACTGGCTGTCGACCCGTCCCGACCTGAAGCTCGTCGAGTGCGGCGACCTCGGCAGCGGCCGCGACGTCGACCGCCGGGCGGATCTGCCCGGCCGGTGACCGGCGCGCCGCCTACGATCGACACTGTGACGGACTCGCTCGCCTCGCCTGAAGAACTTGCCGCCGCGCTGGACGCGACCGGTTACCTCGCCGACGACGGGCTCGCCACCGCCGGCTTCCTCGCCCTCCGGATGGGCCGCCCGCTCTTCTGCGAAGGCGAACCCGGCACCGGCAAGACCTCCCTGGCCATCGCGCTGGCCACCGCACTCGGCCGGCCGCTGGTGCGCCTCCAGTGCCACGAGGGCATCGACGCCGCCCAGGCCCTCTACGAATGGGACTTCCCGCGCCAGCTCCTGCACCTGCGCGCCCTCGAGGCCGCCGGCGACGGACGCGTCGACGTCGAGACCGCCGAACGCTCCCTCTACACCGAACGCTTCCTGCTCGCGCGCCCCCTGCTGCAGGCCCTCATCACGGCGCCGTGCGTGCTGCTCGTCGACGAGATCGACCGCGCCGACGACGAGTTCGAGGCCTTCCTCCTCCAGCTGCTCGACGAGCACGCCGTGACGATCCCCGAGTACGGCGAAGTCCGCGCCGAACAGCCGCCGCTGGTGGTGCTGACCTCGAACCGGACCCGCGAAGTGCACGACGCCCTCAAGCGCCGTTGCCTCTACCACTGGCTGGAACACCCGGACCTCGCGCGCGAGGTCACCATCCTGCGTCGGCGGATCCCGGAGATCGGTCCGGTGCTGGCCCGCCAGATCGCGGAAGCGGTGCACCGGCTCCGCGAGATGGACCTGCTCAAGCCGCCGGGGGTGGCGGAGTCACTCGACTGGGCCCGGGCCCTGCTGGCGCTGCACCGCGACGAACTGGACGCGGCATCGGCGGCCCGCACGCTCGGAGCGGTCCTGAAGTACAGCGAAGACCTCGACCGCGTCCGCGCGAAACTGGACGCGCTGTTCGCCTGAAAGTCCACAAAGGACCGCAGGTTAATTGCGTTGACCGCCCCGGCGGGCTCCGGCATCCTTTTCCCAGCACAGCAGGCAACACCACCGAGAGGAGGAGATCGTGAACCGGCAAGTGAACCGCTGCGGCACGATCTCCCGTGCCGTTCGCTGAATCTTCCTGAAGGCTCTTCGCGCCCACCCCTCGCTACCTCGGGTCGGCCGCGGCGAAGAGCGCGGTCTGCGCCCGCCCGGGGAGGGGCGTGCGCGCAGACCGCCCCGTCCCGGTAGCTCAGCAGGACAGAGCGCGGCGCTACGAACGCCGAGGTCCGAGGTTCGACTCCTCGTCGGGACGCCAGAGCAGCCCCCGTTTTCCACGCTACCGGAGGGCACCGACAGGTTCGGGTGGCCGCCGAGGTGCTGTCCACAGGACAGCCCTCACAGGTGCGCCCTCCTCGGCGGGTGAGCGCACAATGGAGTCATGACCACCGCCGCCGATCCCGTGGCCGGGTATGCCGGGTTCGCCGCCGCCCTGCGCGAAGCCGGCGTTGCCTGCGATGCGCACCGCGTGCAGGCCTACCTGACCGCCGTCGCCGAGATCGACGTCTCCGAACCCACCCAGCTCTACTGGGCCGGCCGGCTCACCCTCTGCTCCAGCCCCGATGACCTCCCCTGCTACGAAGAAGCCTTCAGCCAGTGGTTCGCCATCGAAACGACCACCCCCCAACGCGCGAAAACTGCCGCTCCCAAGCAGGCGCGCATCGCGCCGCTGGTCGACGCCGACGGTGGGCAGTCCACCACCGCAGATGCCCCTGACCAGCTCAAAGTCGCCGCCAGCGCGCAAGAGGTCCTGCGGCACCGGGATCTCGCCGCCCTCACCACCGCCGAACGCGAACACCTCCGCGAACTCCTCGCCACCCTCAAGCCCGTCCCGCCGCGACGGCCGGCCGCGCGCAGGACCCCCGCGCACCGGGGGCGGCTCGATCCCTCCCGGACCCTGCGCGCCATGCTCGCCAGCGGCGGCGAACCCGTGAAGCTCGCGCACGTCCGCCGCGGGAAGCGGGCGCGGCGGGTCGTGCTGCTCATCGACGTCTCGGGCTCCATGTCCCCCTACGCCGACGCCCTGCTGCGGTTCGCCCACGTCCTGACCCGGTCCGCGCCCCAGTCCGTCGAGGTCTTCACGCTCGGCACGCGCCTCACGCGGGTCTCGCGCCAGCTGCGGCAACGCGACCCCGAACGCGCCATGCTCGCCGCGGGCTCGGCGGTGCCCGACTTCGCCGGCGGCACCCGGCTCGGCGAGACGCTGCAGGCCTTCCTCGACCGCTGGGGCCGGCGCGGGGTCGCGCGCCGCGCCGTGGTCACCGTCTTCTCCGACGGCTGGGAACGCGGCGACACCGGCCTGCTCGGCGAGCAGCTCGCCGGCCTGCGCCGGCTCGCGCACGCCGTATTCTGGGTGAATCCGCACGCCGGCCGTGCGGGGTACGCTCCGGTCCAGTCGGGCATCGTCGCCGCGTTGCCCCACATCGACCGGCTCCTGGCCGGGCACACCCTGGCCACCTTGGAACGACTGCTCGGGGAGATTTCCGATGCGTGACGTACTCGACGACGTGTTCCGCCGCTGGTCCGACGGCGAGACGGTCGGCCTCGGCACCGTGGTCGCGACCTTCTCCTCGGCGCCGCGCGCGCCCGGTGCCGCGATGGTCGTCGCGGCCGACGGGACCGTCGCCGGCAGCGTGTCCGGCGGCTGCGTCGAAGGCGCGGTCTACGAGCTCGCGCAGGAGGTCGTCGCCGAGCGCAAGCCGGTGCTGCAGCGCTACGGCGTCTCCGACGACGACGCCTTCGCCGTCGGCCTGACCTGCGGCGGGATCATCGACATCTACGTCGAGCACGTCGACCGCGAGTCCATGCCGGAGCTCGGCGACGTCGTCGCGTCGGTGCGCGGCGGCGAGCCCGTCGCGGTCGTCACGATCATCGAGCACGAACAGGAAGGCCTGGTCGGCGAGCACATGATCGTCTGGCCGGACCGGACCGCGGGCTCGCTGGGGTCGTCGCGGATGGACGACGCGGTCGCCGACGACGCGCGCGGACTGCTCGCCAGCGGCCGCACCGGCACCCTGCACTACGGGCCGGACGGGCAGCGCCGCGGCGAGGGCATGGCGGTGTTCGTCAACTCCTTCGAGCCGCCGCCCCGGCTGCTGGTCTTCGGCGCGATCGACTTCGCCGCCGCGATGGCCCGCATGGGCGCCTACCTCGGCTACCAGGTCACGGTCTGCGACGCGCGGCCGGTGTTCGCCACCACCAGCCGCTTCCCGGACGCGCACGACGTCGTCGTCGACTGGCCGCACCGCTACCTCAAGGCGGAGGCCGACGCGGGCCGGATCGACCAGCGCACGGCGATCGCGGTGCTGACCCACGACCCGAAGTTCGACGTGCCGCTGCTGGAGGTCGCGCTGCGCCTGGACGTCGGCTACGTCGGCGCGATGGGCTCCCGCAAGACGCACGACGACCGCTTCGCCCGCCTGCGCGAAGCCGGGATCACCGAAGCGGAGCTGGAACGGCTGTCCTCGCCGATCGGGCTCGACCTCGGTGCCCGGACCCCGGAGGAGACAGCTGTCTCGATCGCCGCGGAAATCATCGCGCTGCGGTGGGGCGGCGGCGGAAAACGCCTCGCCGAGCTGTCCGGACGCATCCACGGCTGATACTCCCGGTGGCCCACAAAAGTTCACCCATCCGGACTTCCGCAGATGCGGCGCCGAACGTGGAGGCGTCGCTTATCTGCGGAAGAGATAGTTGAACGTGTGACATCAGGACTTGTCCGCGCGAAGGTCGCGTAGCACGCTCGGGAGTCTGTGAGCCCGATCACGGTCGGGCGGGCCGTTCCCGAACCGGCTTTTGGAGGCCTGATGCGCATCACCGTCACCGTCGACGGGACGAAGTACACCGACGAAGTCGAGCCCCGCACCCTGCTCGTGCACCACCTGCGCGAAAAACTCGGCAAGGTCGGCACCGTCGTCGGCTGCGACACCAGCAACTGCGGCGCCTGCACCGTCCACCTGGACGGGCACAGCGTGAAGTCCTGCTCCGTCCTGGCCGTGCAGGCCGACGGCTGCGAGGTCACCACCATCGAAGGTCTCGCCCGCGACGGCAAGCTGCACCCGGTGCAGCAGGCCTTCCACGACAACCACGCGCTGCAGTGCGGGTTCTGCACGCCCGGCATGATCATGCAGTCCATCGACCTGCTGGCCGACAACCCCGACCCGGACGAGGAAGCCGTCCGCGAAGGGCTCGAAGGCAACCTCTGCCGCTGCACCGGCTACCAGAACATCGTCCGCGCGGTGCGCGACGCCGCGCAGCACATGAGCCCCGGCGCCGGCCCCGAAGCCGAGCGGATCGCCGAGAACAAGCACGTCGGCGTGGGTGGTGACTGATGACCGCGACGATCGAACCGGAAGTCGGAAGGTCCCGGCGCCGCAAGGAGGACGAGCGGCTGATCACCGGCCGCACCCGCTGGACCGACAACATCGCGCTGCCCGGCCTGCTGCACATGGCCGTCCTGCGCAGCCCGTTCGCGCACGCCAAGATCGTCTCGATCGACACGTCGGCAGCCAAGGGCGCTTCGGGCGTCGTCGCCGTCTACACCGGCAAGGACCTCGACCCGGACGGCGCGATCGGCATGCCGTGCGCGTGGCCGATCACGCCGGACATGAAGGCGCCGCGGCGTCCCGTGCTCGCGTCCGACACGGTGAACTTCGCCGGTGAGGGCGTCGCGGTCGTCGTCGCGCGGTCGTCCGCCGAAGCGCACGACGCGCTCGAGGAGATCGACGTCGAGTACGACGAGCTGCCGGTGATCCTCGACATGGAAGCCGCGATCGCCGACGGCGCCCCGCTGGTCCACGAGGACCTGGGCACCAACACGAGCGCGGTCTGGAAGTTCGACTCGGCCGAGGCCGGCACCGGCGGCAACGTCGAGGACGCGATCAGCTCGTCGGAGGTCGTGCTCAAGCGCCGCTTCCGGCAGCAGCGCCTGGTCCCGGCGTTCATGGAGCCGCGCGCCTGCGTCGTCGACCCCACCGGCACGCAGATCACCATGTGGTCGGCCACGCAGGTCCCGCACATCCTGCGCGTGATGTCGGCGCTGACGCTCGGCATCCCCGAGCACAAGCTGCGCGTGATCGCCCCCGACGTCGGCGGCGGCTTCGGCGGCAAGATCGGCGTGCTGCCCGAAGAGATGATGTCGCTGCTGGTCGCGCAGAAGCTCGGCAAGCCGGTCAAGTGGAACGAGTCGCGGTCGGAGACGATGCTCGCCGCGCACCACGGCCGCGACCAGATCCAGGACATCACCATCTCGGCGACCCGCGACGGCCAGGTCACCGGCCTCAAGGTCGAGCTGCTCGCCAACCTCGGCGCGTACAACGGCCTCGTCGGGCCGGGCGTGCCGATCCTCGGCGCGTTCATGTTCAACGCGATCTACAAGATCCCGGCGTACCACTTCGCGTGCACCAACGTGTACACGACGACGACGCTGACCGACGCCTACCGCGGCGCCGGCCGCCCGGAGGCGACCTTCGCGATCGAGCGGATCATGGACGAGCTCGCGGTCGAGCTCGGCATGGACCCGCTGGAGCTGCGCGAGAAGAACTGGATCAAGCACGAGGAATTCCCGTTCACCACCGTGTGCGGGCTGACCTACGACTCCGGCAACTACGAGGCCGCCACCGAAAAGGCCAAGCAGCTCTTCGACTACGACGGCCTGCGCGCCGAACAGAAGCGCCGCCGTGAATCGGGCGACAAGGTCCAGCTCGGCATCGGCATCTCGACGTTCACCGAGATGTGCGGGCTCGCGCCGTCGCGGGTGCTCGGCTCGCTCGACTACGGCGCCGGCGGCTGGGAGTACGCGTCGATCCGGATGCTGCCCACCGGCAAGGTCGAGGTCACGACCGGCGCGTCCGCGCACGGCCAGGGCCACGAGACGGCGTGGAGCCAGATCGTCGCCGACCAGCTGGGCGTCGCGTTCGAGGACGTCGAGATCCTGCACGGCGACACGCAGTCGTCGCACAAGGGCATGGACACCTACGGCTCGCGGTCGCTGGTGGTCGGCGGCATCGCCGTCATCAAGGCCGCCGAGAAGGTCGTCGCCAAGGCGAAGCCGATCGCGGCGCACCTGCTCGAATGCGCCGAGGACGACCTCGAGTTCGCCGGCGGCAAGTTCACCGTCAAGGGCACCGACACGTCGACGACCATCGGCGACGTCGCGCTCGCGGTCTTCGCGGCGCACAACCTGCCCGACGGGGTCGAGCCCTCGCTCGACTCGGACGCCACCTTCGACCCGGAGAACTTCTCGTTCCCGCACGGCACGCACCTGTGCGCCGCCGAAGTGGACACCGAGACGGGCCGGATCAAGCTGCGCTCCTACGTCTGCGTCGACGACGTCGGCGTCGCGGTGAACCCGCTGATCGTCGAGGGCCAGGTGCACGGCGGGCTCGCGCAGGGCATCGCGCAGGCGTTGTTCGAGGGCACCGAGCACGACGACAGCGGCACGCTCACCACCGGCACGTTCGCCGACTACCTGCTGCCGTCGGCGGCCGACCTGCCGTCGTTCACCACCGACCGCACGGAGACGCCGTCGACGTCCAACCCGCTCGGCGCCAAGGGCGTCGGCGAGGCGGGCACCATCGCCTCCACTCCGGCGGTGGTCAACGCGGTGGTCGACGCGGTGCGGCACTTCGGCGTCAACGACATCGAGATGCCGTTGACGCCCATGCGGGTGTGGCATGCCATCCAGCACGGCACGACCGACGCGGGCGGCCCCGGCCG
The DNA here is from genome assembly GCF_040675005.1 of Amycolatopsis sp. NPDC049691. Taxonomy (NCBI): domain Bacteria; kingdom Bacillati; phylum Actinomycetota; class Actinomycetes; order Pseudonocardiales; family Pseudonocardiaceae; genus Amycolatopsis; species Amycolatopsis sp. NPDC049691. The sequence continues at coordinate 259,080 of NZ_JBFANX010000004.1, read as the reverse complement.
CGACGAAGCGGGCGGCGGGCTCGGTTCCATCGACGCTTCCGGAGGTGCGCAGTGATCCCGGCTTCCTTCGACTACGTCCGCCCGTCCACAGTGGACGAAGCGGTGCAGGCGCTGGCGTCGGCGGGCGAGGACGCCAAGGTGCTGGCCGGCGGGCAGAGCCTGCTGCCGGTGCTGCGGATGCGGCTGGCCGCGCCGACGACACTGGTCGACCTCGGGCGCGTCGCGGAGCTGCGCGGCGTGCGCGAGGACGGCGACGACCTGGTGATCGGCGCGATGACGACGCACTACGAGGTGCAGCGTGACGCGCTGATCGCCGAGCACGCCGCGTTGCTCAAAGAGGCGACCGACACGGTGGCCGACCCGCAGATCCGCCACCGCGGGACGTTGGGCGGCGCGATCTCGCACGCCGACCCGGCGGGCGACCTGCTGGCACCGGTGCTCGCGCTGGAGGCGTCGCTCGTGGTCGCCGGTCCGTCCGGCCGCCGGACGGTGCCGGCCGCGGAGTTCTTCCAGGACCTGTTCACGACGGCGCTGGCGCCGGACGAGCTCCTGGTCGAGGTCCGCGTGCCCAAGCACACCGGGTGGCGGGCGCACTACGAGAAGTTCAACCGGGTCGCCCAGGCGTGGTCGATGGTCGCGGTCGCGGTCACCGTCCGCACCGAAGCGGGCGTCATCGAGGAGGCCCGCGTCGCGCTGACGAACATGGGCTCGACGCCGGTCCGGGCGTCCGGTGTCGAAGCGGCGCTGGTCGGCGTGCAGGCGTCGGCCGATGCGATCGCGGCGGCGGCCTCGCACGCGGCGGAGGGCACGAACCCGCCGGTCGACAGCAACGCCGACGTCGAGTACCGCCGGCACCTGGCCCAGGTGCTGACGGGTCGCGCGATCGCGGCGGCGGCCGGAGCCTGAGGCGTCACCCTGGCCGTCGCTCCGGCGGCGGCTAGGGTGGGCACCGGACCCCGTCGTCTTCAGGAAGGAGGTCGGCCCGTGCGGCTCGACCACGAATTCACCGTCCCGGCACCGATCGGCGAGGTCTGGCAGGCGGTCGTCGACCCCGAGCGCGTCGCCCCGTGCATGCCGGGGGCCACGTTGACGAAGGTCGAGGGCGACAAGTTCAGCGGCACGGTGAAGGTCAAGCTCGGGCCGATTTCCCTGCTGTACAAGGGCAACGGCGAGTTCCTGGAGAAGGACGACGCCGCCCACAAGGTGACGATCAAGGCCTCGGGCAAGGACTCCCGCGGAGCGGGCACGGCGGCGGCAACGGTGACGTTGACGCTGACGGAAACCGACGGCGGAACCCACGGCGCGGTGGCGACGGACCTGTCGATCACGGGCAAGCCCGCGCAGTTCGGCCGCGGGCTGATCAGCGAGGTGGGCGGCAAGATCCTGGACACGTTCGCGGGCTGCCTGTCGGGCAAGCTGGCCCCGGCGGCTTCGCCGGCGCCGTCACCGGTGGCCGCGGAACCGACGCCCGAGCCGACATCGACGACGGAGCCGGTGGCCAAGCCGGCCCCGGCGGTCAAGCCGGCCCCGACGACGGCGGAGATCAACACGGACCCGAAGCCGGCGGCCGCGTCGTCGGACCGCCCACCGTTGCGAAGCGTCCCGGCGGCACCGGAGACGGAAGCGATCGACTTGCTCGACTACGCGGGCCAGTCTGTGCTGAAGCGGGTGGCGCCGGTACTGCTGGGCATCGCGGCGGTGGTCGGCTTGGTGGCGATCATCCGGGCGCTGCGCAAGTAGGGAGCCGGGTCCTCGCGGGCGCGGAGTCGGATTGGGTGCTTCGCGCCAGGTGTGTGTGGCGCGCGCTCGGGTGCGGCCACGACCCTGAGTGCTGAGCTGGGCGAAGCTTGCGTCGCTCCTTGGTCGCACGCTGGTGTTCGTGCGCGGCGTTGGCGCTCTTCCTCGGCGAGCGTGGGATCGCCGAGGCGGGATTCCCACTTCCGCGATCCCGCCTTCGCGATCCCGCCTTCGCGTTCCCAGGTTCGCGTTCCCGCTCCTGTTTTCCCGGGTCCGCCTTTCCCGGGCAATGATCTGCTCGTGGACCGCTGAGCTGCGTGGATCTACTTTGCGCGGGTCTTCGGGCAGGCGCGTTGCCCGCAAATCGCCCGGACTGGCGACGCGCGTCGTCGGAACGGCTACGCTGGGCTACCTGGTCGGCCGAACTTCGCGCAAGGGGTACGTCACGATGCCGGTCCGTCACGTCTGTGGCTTCGGCTCTTGAGAGCCCAGGCCGCCGTGCGCCGGGAAGCGCTTTCCACCTGGCCGGGCTGGCCCGCGCGGTGGGAGATGTGGGCCGGCGCGAAAGCCCGCTGGATCACCTACGCGCTCGGGTGCGAACTGGTCGCCGTAGTCGCGACCGGGACCGCGCTGGTCACCGGGTTCGGCGGGCCCGTGCGGCCGGTCTGGTTCGCGGTGCTCGTCGCGCTCGGCGTGGCCCAGGCCGAGATGTCGCGCCGGATCGAGCGGCTGCGGCGGTGGATGAGCGGGCAGACCCACATCAACGTCACGTCGGTCTGGTACCTCGCCGGCGTCGTCCTGCTGCCGCCGGCGTGGGTCGCGCTGCTGGCCGTCGTGCTCTACACGCACCTGTGGGTGCGCGTGTGGCGTCAGGTGCGTACGCGGCCCGCGCACCGCTTCGTCGCGAGCACGGCTTGGGCGATGCTCTCGTGCTTCGCTGCTTCGTCCGTTCTGGCGGTGTCCGGGTTGCACGGAACGCCGTTGCAGACGGCGCGCGGGCTCTTCGCACTCTGCCTGGCCGCCGCGGTGTTCGAGCTGGTGAACGTCGGCCTGGTCGCGGCCGGGATCTACCTGTACACGAGCCAGCGCTCGGCGGCCGACCTGATGGGCACCTGGGAGGACAACGCGTTCGAGCTGGCGACGCTCTGCCTCGGCGGCCTCGCCGCGCTGGCGCTGGCCGAGCAGCCGGTGCTGGTGGTGTTCGTCGTGGCGCCGTTGTTGCTGTTGCACCGCTACCTGTTGCTGAAACAGCAATTGCAGGTAGCGGCGGTGACGGACGAGAAGACGGGCCTGCTCAACACGGCGGGCTGGCACGAGTCGGCGGTGCGCGAGCACACTCGCGCGCAGCGGCGCGGCCCGGCGGGCGGCGGGTTCGCGGTGCTGATGATCGACCTGGACCACTTCAAGCGCATCAACGACACGTACGGCCACCTGACCGGCGACGACGTCCTGGCCGCGGTGGCGGTCGCGATTTCGGGGTCGGTGCGCCAGGGCGACACGGTCGGCCGGTTCGGCGGCGAGGAGTTCGTGGTGCTGCTGCCGGGCATCGGCCGTGCGGACGTGCTGGCCATAGCCGAGCGGGTGCGGGCGGCGGTGGGGGAGCTGAACGTGGTGATCTCGACGGGCGGCGGCACGGTCCGGGTGAGCGGCCTGTCGGTGTCGATCGGGGTGGCCCGCCACCCGGACGCGGGCCCGACGCTCGACGACGTGCTCCGGTCGGCCGACGCGGCTTTGTACCGGGCGAAGGAGGCGGGGCGGAACCGCGTTGCCGTGTGAGGCCGACGCGCCGCGCGGCTGCCGATGCTGCGCGGCGGGGTGTGGGGATGTGCGGTGGGTTCAGTGCCACGGGGCGCCATGCGGAGGTGGGTCGGACCGGGGGCGTGATTGTCGCTGATGCGCGGGCCGGGGGGGCGGGTAGGGCGGGCTCCGGTCGGCAAGGCCAGGACGCCCTCCCATCCCCGCCGCCCGCGGGAGCCGCCTTGTCTTCGCTCCCGCCGGTCCCGCGCATCGGGCACCCGTCCGTCGCCGCGGCCTTCGCTGAAGTTCTGCTGAGCAGGGCGGAGGTCAGGCGCGGCGTGCCGGCCGGGTAGCGGCGGTCGGTCAGCCGCCGGGGTGCCCGGGGCAGGCCGACCGAGCGACCGGCGCGGTGGCGAGGGTCGCCCGCGGAGGCCGCGCTGTGCAAGCGGATCAGCAAGGCCCCGGCGAACCCGGCCGGGCCTGGCGGGGTCGCCTGCGGAGGCCGCGCTGTGCAAGCCGGTCCGCAGGGCCCCGGCGGACCTCGGCGTGCCGCAGCGGCGCGTGGCGGCGGTGCTCGCCGAACGTGCGACCGAACTCGGCGTCGAGATCCGCCGGGCCCGGCAGGGTTGCCTGCGGAGGCCGCGCTGCGCAAGCGGATCAGCAGGGCCCCGGCGGACCCCGCCAGGGTCGGCGGGGTTGCCTGCGGAGGCCGCGCCGCATAAGCCGGTCCGCAAGGCCCCGGCGGACCCCGGCAGGGTCGCCCGCGGAGGCCGCGTTGCGCAAGCCGGTCCGCAGGGCCCCGGCGAACCCCCGCCGGGCCCGGCAGCTCGGCGTAGACCTTCCAGCCGCCGGCGAACCTGGCGGAGTCGGTGGTGTTGTCGGGGCTCGGTGGGCTGGCCGGGGTGCTGGTGACCGCGGGGTACGCGCTGAACCAGCGGAACTGGCCGCGGGCGCGCTTCACGGCCGCGTCGCGGTCGGTTCCCCAGGGGTCGCCGGATTGGGCGGCCGGCGAGCTGCCGTGTCGTGTGATCCGGCCTGCTGAGCTGCCCGTGCCGCGCGACCCGGCCTGCCGGGGGTCTCCAGTCGAGACGGCAGGACGCTACCCGCGCACGTGTGATGAACGGCGCGAAATACCCCCGGCCGGCAGCCGTTGAACCCGACATGAGCCGTGCGGATCACGAGACCGACGTCGTGGTGATCGGGGCTGGGCAGGCCGGTCTCTCGGCCGCCTATCACCTGCGGCGGGCCGGGTTTGCCAACGGTGATGGCTTCGTCGTCCTCGACCACGGGAAACGGGCCGGGGGCGCTTGGCAGTACCGGTGGCCCTCCCTCGTGCTCGGCAAGGTGCACGGCATCTACGACCTGCCCGGCATGGCCTTCGGCAGCCCGGACGTGACGCGTCCCGCCTCCGAAGTCGTCTCGGAGTACTTCGCTCGCTTCGAAAGCGTCTATGACCTCCCTGTCTTCCGGCCCGTCGACGTCCAGTCCGTGACGCGGGCGGGGGAGCGGCTGCTCGTCAGCAGCCCCGCGGAGTCCTGGGCCGCGAAAGCCGTCATCAGTGCCACCGGTACCTGGGACCGGCCTTTCTGGCCGCACTACCCCGGCCAGGAGACCTTCGCCGGGCGTCAGGTGCACACGGCCGACTACACCGGCCCCGAAGACTTCCGTGGCCGGCGGGTTGTCGTGGTCGGGGGCGGCGCTTCCGCCGTTCAGCTACTCATGGAGTTCGCCCCGCTCGCCCGCGCGACGGCGTGGGTGACCCGGCGGCCGCCCGTGTGGCGGGACGAGCCGTTCAGCGAAAACTGGGGACGCGAAGCCGTCGCGAAGGTCGACGAACGGGTGCGCGCCGGGTTGCCTCCCGAGAGCGTGGTGAGCGTGACCGATCTGGCCGTGACGCCCGAGGTGCGCGCCGCTCGCGCGGCCGGGATCCTCGAGCGGCGGCCCATGTTCGAGCGCATCACGCCCGACGGGGTCGTCTGGGCGGACGGCTCGCGCTTCGACGCCGACGTCATCCTCTGGGCGACCGGGTTCCGCGCGGCGATCGACCACCTCGCGCCGCTGCACATCAGAGAAGCCGGGGGCGGGATCCGGATGGACGGCACGCGCGTGGTGCGCGAGCCGCGGCTGCACCTGGTGGGCTACGGGCCCTCGGCGAGCACGGTGGGGGCGAACCGGGCTGGACGGGCCGCGGTCGGTGAGATCAAGAAGCTGCTGCGTCATACATCCGAAACTACCGAACACCTGAGCGAAGGTCATCACTGAACCGGGTGAAGCTCGGCGCCGCCCGACCCGGCCGGTTTCCCTTGTGGGAGAACGAAAGGCGATGGGCGCTGCCCCCGGTTCCCACGCTACCCGCGACCACCGACAAAATCCGCGGCCGACGGAAAGGTCAGACCTCGCCGTCCCGCGGCACGGTGCAGTATCCCGCTCAGCGAAACATGCTCTGAGCAGCGGAAATCCCCCAAAACTCACCCTCTTGACCGATTCAACGACAAGACACGTCTTGTCAGTCGGAACCGGTCATCGATACAGTCCGCTTTGTTAGGAAACTTTCCTAACAGTTCAGCTCCCGTTAACCAGCGCCGCAGCCCACCAGCCACCGCCAAGGCCCAGAAGGAGCGCGACGTGCCGTCGACCCGCCTACGAAAACTCGTCCCCGTGCTAGCCGCGGTCACCCTGCTGCCCTCCGCGATCGTCGCCGCCCAGGCCAGCGAGCAAGCCGATGTCCTGCTCTCGCAGGGAAAACCCGTCGCGACCTCCACCGTCGAAAGCTCGTCGTACGCCGGGAGCAAGGCCGTCGACGGCAGCACCACCACGCGCTGGGCCAGCGCCGAAGGCGCCGACCCGCAGTGGCTGCGGATCGACCTCGGCCAGTCCGCCGCGATCCACCGCGTCCTCCTCAACTGGGAAGCCGCCTACGCCAAGAAGTACCGCATCGAAGTCTCCGACGACGGCGCGAACTTCACCACCGCCTCGTCGGTCGACGCCGGTGACGGCAAGATCGACGACCTCACCCTGAACGCCCACGGCCGGTACGTCCGCTTCGTCGGCCTCACCCGCGCCACCAGCTACGGCTACTCCTTCTGGGAGATGCAGGTCTTCGGCAGCACGGACTCCTCCGGCGACACCCAGGCCCCGACCACCCCGGCCGGCCTCACCGCCGGCGCGACCACCGCCACCAGCGCCGCCCTGACCTGGACCGCCGCCACGGACAACGTCGGCGTCGCCGGGTACGACATCCTGCGCAACGGCACCCCCGTCGCCACCAGCACGACGACGTCCTACACCGACACCGGCCTCACGCCCGACACCAACTACACCTACGCCGTCCGCGCCCGCGACGCCGCCGGGAACCTCTCGGGCACGAGCGCGCCCATCACCGTCAAGACGACGGCGGGCAGCGGAACCAGCTTCGTCCTCGCCGCGGCCGGCGACATCGCCGAGCGCTGCACGTCGAGCAGCTCGAGCTGCGCGCACGTCAAGACGGCCAACCTGGTCACGCAGATGAACCCCGCCGCCGTGATCACCATGGGCGACAACCAGTACGACGACGCGCACCTCTCGGACTTCAAGTCCTACTACGACAAGACGTGGGGCAAGTTCAAGAGCATCACCCACCCGATCCCCGGCAACCACGAGTCCTACGACGACACCCCGTTCAAGGGCTACGAAGACTACTTCGGCGCCATCGCCAGGCCGCAGGGAAAGCGGTACTACAGCTGGGAAATGGGCAACTGGCACTTCATCGCCCTCGACTCCAACGACTTCGTCACCCACGACGACTTCGCCGAGCCGCCCCAGCTCACCTGGCTCAAGCAGGACCTGGCGAACAACACGAAGGGCTGCGTCGCCGCCTACTACCACCACCCGCGCTGGAGCTCGGGTGACCACGGCGACAACCCCGACAGCATCGAGCTGTGGAACATCATGACGGCCAACAAGGTCGACCTCGTCCTCAACGGCCACGACCACGACTACGAGCGGTTCGTCCCGCAGAACGCCGACGGCCAGGCCGACGCGAACGGTCCGGTCGAGATCGTCGGCGGCAGCGGCGGCGCGAACCTCTACACCATCCACACCGCGCACCCGACGACCGCGAAGCTGCTGAAGACCTACGGCGTCCTCAAGCTGTCGATGACGGACACCTCGTTCCAGTCGCAGCTCATCGGCGTCGACGGCAAGGTTCTCGACAGCAGCCCGACCTACACCTGCCACTAGGAGCCGGGCATGTACATCGCGGCAAGCCGTACCTCGGACCTGGCGGCCGGCGAGAACCGGAAACCCGCGCTGAAAAGGGTTTCCGCCAACGTGGTCGCGCTCGGCATGGTCAGCCTCGTCACCGACGTCTCCTCGGAGATGGTGACCGCCGTCCTCCCGCTCTACCTGGTGCTCGGCCTCGGCCTGAACCCGCTGCAGTTCGGGCTGCTCGACGGGCTCTACGCCGGCGCCACCGCGCTGGTGCGGGTGCTCGGCGGCCACCTCGCCGACCGGTGGCGGCGCCTGAAGGCCGTCGCCGAGTTCGGGTACGGCTTGTCCGCGGTGTGCAAGCTCGGCCTGGTCGCGGCCGGCTCGTCGGTCGCGGCGATCGGCCTCGTCCTCGCCGCCGACCGCACCGGCAAGGGCGTGCGCACCGCCCCGCGCGACGCCCTGATCTCGCTGTCCAGCGAGCCGGACGCGCTCGGCCGGTCGTTCGGCGTGCACCGCGCGCTCGACACCGTCGGCGCGTTCCTCGGCCCGCTCGTCGCCATGGCCGTGCTCGCGCTGAGCCTCGGTAGCTACAACAGCGTGTTCTTCACCAGCTTCTGCGTCGCGGCGATCGCCGTGCTGCTGCTGGCCCTGTTCGTGCGCGATCACCCCGGAAGCGTCGATCGCGCCGCGGTGTCGCTGCGAACGGCAGCGGGCCTGCTCAAGCGGAGCGACTTCCGGCGCGTGACGCTGTGGGCCGCGTTGCTGGGCCTGGTCACGGTCGGCGACTCCTTCGTCTACCTGGCCCTGCAACGGCGCTGGGAGATCGCGGCGACCTTCTTCCCGCTGCTGCCGCTGGGCACCGCGGGGGTCTACCTGGTGCTCGCCGTGCCGCTCGGCAAGCTCGCCGACCGGATCGGCCGCTGGCCGGTGTTCCTCGGCGGTCACGGAGCGCTGTGCGTGGCCCTGGTCCTGCTCTGCGGCCCGGCCCACGCGGTGATCCCGGTCGTGGCGCTCGGCCTGCACGGCGTCTTCTACGCGGCCACCGACGGCGTCCTCATGGCAGCCGCCGGCCCGCTCATCCCGCGTGACCTCCGGGCCACCGGGATGGCCGTCGTGCAGACCGGGCAGGCCGTGGCCCGCATGCTCTCCTCCGTCCTCTTCGGACTGGCTTGGACGCTCTGGGACCTGCGGCCCGCGGTGCTCGTCGCCGCCGGCTGCCTGGCCGTCGTCGCCCTCGCCGCCGCCCTCGTGAAACCGGTGCGCCCGTGAAGAAAATCGTCCTCGCCCTGGCCGGCACCGCTCTCCTGGTCGCCGCGGCCGCCGCCTACACCGTCAGCGCCCGCCACGACTCCGCGGACGCCACTCCGGCCGCCCAGCTCACCCTGAACCCCGGCCAGTTGCTGTTCCGCGACACCGCCACCGGTCGCGTCGGCGTCCTTGACCAGGGGAAACGCCAGCTCAGCGGGGTGAAGTGCGACCGGTTCGCGGCGGCGAAGCAGACGGCGGTCTGCCTGGCCGTCCAGCCCGGCACACTTCCCGCGGTCACGGACGTCCTCGTCCTCGACGACCACCTCGCCGTCCGCCACACCGAGACCCTGCCGGGGACACCCAGCCGCGCCCGGGTGTCCCCGGACGGCAAGCGCGTCTACTGGACGCTCTTCGTCACCGGTGATTCGTATGCGCAGACGGGGTTTTCGACGCGCGCGGGACTGTACGAAGTGGACACCGGGCGGCTCGTCAAGACGATCGAAGAGCTGCCGGTGTTCGTCGACGACAAGCGCTACTTCGCCGCCGACGTCAACTACTGGGGCATCACCTTCGCCCCCGACGGCAACCGCTTCTACGCCACCCTCGGCAGCAAGGGCAAGACCTACCTCGTCGAAGCCGACTACCGGCGCTTCCGCGGGAAGGCCTTGAGGGAGAACGTCGAATGCCCGTCCCTGTCCCCGGACGCCACCCGGGTCGCCTTCAAGAAGAAGGTCGGCGACGGCGTCTGGCGGCTGTCGGTCCTCGACCTGAAGACCATGCGGGAAACCGAGCTGGCGGAGCGGAAGAGCGTCGACGACCAGGCCTTGTGGCAGGACGACCACACCGTCCTCTACGGGCTGGACAACGCCGTCTGGGCGGTCCCGGCCGACGGCTCCGGCACGCCGCGGAAGCTCGTGGACGGTGCCGCGTCGCCCGCCGTCACGGGGTGACGCCGACCGCCGCGAACAGCGTCCGGACGCAGAGGTCGCGCAGCTCATCCTGGGTGACCTTCGGCTGGTCGAGCCAGTCGAGGATGGTCGTCGCGACGAACGTCAGCCAGCCGCGGACGGCCAGCCGTGTCACCTCGGTGACCGGCGTCAGCCCGCTCACCGCGTCCAGGATGCGCGTGGCGTTGGCGGCCATCCCGGCCTCGCGGATCTCCTGGATCTCGCGGTCGGCGCCGCTCGCGGCGCGGTGCACGATCCGGTAGCCGTCCGGGTGCGTGCGCGCGAACTCGAGGTACACGTCGAGCCCGGCCCGCAGCTGCTCCGCCACGGGCAGCGCCGGGTCGGGCTCGCTCATGGCCAGCAGCTGATCGCGCTGGGCGCGGACGATCGACGCGAAGAAGTCCTTCTTGGTGGGGAAGTAGTGGTACAGCAGGCCGCGCGAGACCTGCGCGATCTCGGCGACCTCCTCGATCCACACCTCGTCGTACGGCCGGTTCGCGAACAGGCCGGCGCCGATCGCCAGCAGCTGCTCGCGACGCTGTTCGGTGCTCAGCCTCGTCCGCATCCCCCGAGCTTACTTGACACGGGTTCAGTAGCGGGGGATCGTGAACCTATTGGATACGGGTTCAATAGAGGGGCTTGCCGTGGACACCACCGGGATTCCGCACCGGCCGGGCCGGCTGCCGGTGATCGGCGACCTGATCGGCGCCAACCCGCGCACGCCGCTGCAGGACACCCTGCGCATCGGGCGGCGCGTGGGCCCGATCTTCACGCGCAAGGTCTTCGGCTTCGAGATCGTCTTCGTGGGCGGGGTCGACCTGGTCACCGAGCTGAACGACGAGACGAAGTTCGGCAAGCACGTCGGCCTGGGCGTCGAGAACCTCCGCGCGCTCGCCGGCGACGGCCTGTTCACCGCGCACACCCACGAGCCGAACTGGCGGCTGGCCCACGACATCCTGCAGCCGGCGTTCTCCGCGGAGGCGATGCGCCGCTACCACCCGGTGATGCTGGCGGTCGCCCGCGAGCTGACCGCGGCCTGGGACGCGGCGGACGGCCCGGTCGACGTCGCCGCCGACATGACCCGGCTGACCCTGGAGACGATCGGCCGCGCCGGCTTCGGCTACCGGTTCGGCTCGTTCGAGCGCGCCGAGCCGCACCCGTTCGTGACGGCGATGATCCGCGCGTTGCGGTACGCGCAGCTGCAGAACGTCAAGCTCCCGTTCGTGCGACGGGCGTTCGCCGGGACGCCCGAGCAGAACCGGGCCGACATCGCGACCATGACGAACCTGGTCGACGAGGTCATCGAAGCCCGCGACGGCTCGGAGAACCTGCTGGAGCTGATGCTCACCGAGGGCCACCCGGTGACGGGGGAACGGCTGGACCCGGTGAACGTCCGCAACCAGGCGATCACGTTCGTCGTCGCGGGCCACGAGACGACGTCCGGCGCGTTGTCGTTCGCGTTGTACTACCTGACGCGCCACCCGGAGCTGCTGGCGAAGGCGCGCGCGGAGGTCGACGCGGTGTGGGGCGACCGCGAGCCGGCGTTCTCGGACGTCGCGAAGCTGCGTTACGTGCGTCGCTGTCTCGACGAGGCGATGCGGCTCTGGCCGACCGCACCCGGTTACTCGCGCGAAGCACGTGAAGACGTTGTGCTCGGCGGGAAGTACCGGATGCGCAAGGGGGATTGGGTGATCGTGCCGCTGCCGTTGGTGCACCGTGATCCGGCGGTGTGGGCGGATCCGGAGCGGTTCGACCCGGACCGTTTCGAGCCCGCCGCGGTGAAGAAGCGGCCGGCGCAGGCGTACAAGCCGTTCGGGACGGGCGAGCGGGCTTGCATCGGGCGGCAGTTCGCGTTGCACGAGGCTGTGCTGGCGTTGGGGATGGTGTTGCAGCGGTACGACTTCGACGTCGATCCGGGGTATGAGTTGAAGATCGTCGAGTCGTTGACGCTCAAGCCGAGCGGGTTCACCCTGCGGCCACGGGTGCGCGCGAGGGCCGGAACCGCGACGGTCGCTTAGGGCGGTTGCTCAACGCTCGCGGTTCACAGCGGCCACGATTCGATGATCCCGATGGCGACCGGCTCGGCGTACTCCCGGCACATGACCCACATCTGCGGCAGCTCGAGCAGGTCCTTGGTCCCGGGCAGGCGGAAGTCGACGGTCTCGTATGGTGCGAGGTCGAACGGCTCGTCCGGGAGCCCCTTCACCTTCTCCCGGGGATAGCCCGCGAAGGTGACCGAGATACCCGTGGCCGGATTGCGGCTGAGGTTCTCGAGCCGGAAGCCCTTTTGGAGCTGACGGCAAGAGAAACTCGGGAGCCGCGAGGCCGCTTTCGCGGCCAGCCAGCCGGTCCGAGCGGCCTCGGCCGCCTTCCTGGTGTCGAGCCGTTCTCGCCGACGGTCCAGTGCCTTTCCGAGTCTGGTGAACCCGAGAGCGGCCGCACCGCCCAGCAGAGCGGTGAAGATCGGCAACGCAATCTGCAGCCATAGGGGCATCCGGCAAGTATCGCGCACTTGCCGTGCTCACGGCCGCAGGTAACGCACCTGCCCGCCCTTCCCGCGCTCGAAGCTGTCCCGGCCGGCCAAGTGCTCCGGCACCCCGACCTCCCACCAGGCCCCCGCCTCGGTCCACGTCGACGGTTGCGTCTTCACCACGACCACGGCCGGACGCCGTTCGCCCACCGCCGCCGAGCGTGCCTCAGTGTAAGCCGTCCGCAGCGAGTCCACTGTGGATGCTTCGAAGACCAAGCAGCCCAGCGATTCCGCGTGCCGGGCGAAGTCCACGCGTGGCGGCGAAGCGTGCGAAGTCGTGCAGTCGGCGTAGAAGTTGTTGAACGGCTTCCCGCCCTGGCCCTCCTGGAGCCGCGCGATCACCGCGTAACCGTCGTTGTCGCACACCACCGCGACGAACGGGTGGCCCGCGAAAGCCGCCGAGAACAGTTCGGAGTTCAGCATCAGGTACGAGCCGTCGCCCGTCAGGGTGGTCACCAGGCCGGGCCACGCGATCGCCGCGCCCCATGCGCCCGACAGCTCGTAGCCCATGCACGAGAACCCGTACTCGACGTCCATCGAGAGCGATCCTGAGCCGCGCCAGCCGCCGATCAGCTCGCCCGGCAGGCCGCCCGAGGCCGTCATCACGTAGTCCTCCGCCGCCGACAGGTCGTTCACCACTCCGACGACCTGCGCGTACGAAGGAACCTCCGCGGCGGACGAGCGCAACGAGTCGATGTGCGCGTCCCAAGCCGCCCGTTCACTCGCAGCCCGCGAAGTCCACGACGGGTCCACCCGCCAGCTCTCCAGCTGCGCGGCCAGGTCCGTCAGGCCCGCGTCGGCGTCGCCGACCACGGACAATGCGCCGTGCTTGACCGCATCGAACCGCGCCGCGTTCAGCGTCACCAGGCGGACGTCGGGGGAGAACACCGTCCACGACGCCGTCGTGAAGTCCTGCAGCCGCGTCCCGACCGCGAACACCACGTCGGCCGCGGCCGCGAGGGCGTTCGCCGACGACGAGCCCGTGATGCCCAGCGGCCCGGCGTGCAGTGGATGCGAGTGCGGCACCAGCGTGCGCCCCGCGGTCGTCTCGACGACGGGGATCCCGTGCCGCTCGGCGAAATCCAGCGCGCGCTGTCCGGCGCCGGAGTAGCGGACGCCGCCACCGAGCACCAGCAGGGGACGCCGAGACGCCCGCAGCACCCCGGCCGCCTCGGTGACCGAACGGCGGTCGGGACGCGTCCGCAGTGGACGGTGCGTCACCGGCGCGAACAGGGCGTCCGGGAAGTCGTACGTCTCCGCCTGGACGTCCTGCGGCAGCGCCAGGACCACCGGCCCGCTGTCCGCCGGGTCCGTGAGCACCCGCGCGACCTGCGGCAACGTCGAAATCAGCTGCTCAGGCCGGGTGATCCGGTCGAAGTAGCGCGACACCGCGCGGAAGGCGTCGTTGACCGTCGCGGTCGCGTCGCCGAACGGCTCGATCTGCTGCAGCACCGGGTCCGGCGCGCGGCCGGTGAACGTGTCGCCCGGCAGCAGCAGCACCGGCAGCCGGTTCGCGTGCGCGACCCCGGCGGCGGTGACCATGTTCAGCGCGCCCGGCCCGATCGACGACGTCACGACGCCGACCTGCCGCCGGTGTGTGGCCTTCGCGTAGCCGACCGCGGCCAGCGCCATGCCCTGCTCGGTGTGCCCGCGCCAGACCGGCAGCTCACCGCGGTGTTCTTCCAGCGCGGTTCCCAGGCCGAGGACGTTCCCGTGCCCGAAGATCGCGAAGACGCCGGGAAACAGCGGGACTTCGCGCCCGTCCAGGGTTTCCGAGCGCTGCGCGAGGAGCCAGCGGACCAGCGCCTGAGCCGTCGTCAGCTTCACTGGACTCGCCCTTCGTGACTCGTGACGGGGCACCGCGGGTCCAGCTCCTGCGCCGCCCACGTGTCGCGGACCCAGCCGTGCGCCGGGTCGTCGCAGAACGCCATCGACCGCTCGGGCGCCGGTCCGGCCAGGACGTTCAGGTAGTACATCGGGTAGCCGGGCGCCGCCACGCACGGCCCGTGGTAGCCGCGTGGGATGAGGAACACGTCGTGGTCGCGCACGGCGACGTCCTCGTCCAGGTCGCCGTCGGCCGTGTACGTCCGGTGCAGCCCGAAGCCTTCTCGGGACGGCGTCATGCCGTCGCGGCCGGCGATCCGGAAGTAGTAGATCTCCTCGTTGACGACCTCGCACTCGGTCGCTTCGTCGTGCTTGTGCGGCGGGTACGACGACCAGTTGCCGCCCGGCGTGATCAGCTCGCACGCGTTGAGCTTGTCGGCGTGGTCCCACACCCCGGGCACGCCGAAGTTGGTCACCTGCCGGGTCGCCTGCCCGGCCCCGCGCACCTCGACCGGCACGTTCTCCGCGGGGCCGTACGCCGGCGGGAGACGGCGGGTGCAGCGCGCCATCGGCAGCGCGACCTCGAGACCGTCCTTTGTCGACAACTCGACTTCGGCTTCCCGGGGGACGTACGCGAAGTCCGTGACCCGCGTGAAGACCGACGAACGACCGCGCAGCTCGAAGACCTCGCCGTCGACCCGGAGGGTCGCCGAGCCGGACAGGGGCAGGACGAAGGCCTCGAACTCGCCGGTGTGCAGGACCCGGACCTCGCCGGCGGCCAGGGACAGCACCCGCAGCCCGGTGTAGGTCCAGCCCGCGCTGTCCGGGGTGAGCCGCACCGGATCGGCGTCGTCGGACAGTGTCCCGAGTGGACGGTGCAGCTTGCTCACTTCGCGGCCTCCAGTACCTTCGCGGCGGCTTCGACGGCGGCACCGACGTCGCCGTCGGGCGGGTAGAGCAGGGTGCGGCCGACGACCAGGCCGCGCACGACGTCGTGGCGCAGCGTCCGGCCCCAGGACGCCAGGTCGGCGCCCGGGTCGCCGGACGGCACGCCGCCGAGCACGACCACCGGCAGCGTCGTCGCGCCCAGCACGGCGGCCGATTCGGTGGACGGGAGCTTCAGCCAGGTGTGCGCCGACGTCGTCCCGAGCCCGGACGCCACGGAGACCGCCCGCGCGAGGGACACCGGATCCTTCTGCAGCACGAGTTTCCCATCGGCGCGGGTGTAGGGGAGCGGCTCGACCATCGCGACCAGGCCGTACGCGGCCAGTTCGGTGACGGCGTCGGCGCAGGCCTGCAGCGTCGGGACCGTGCCGGGGTCGGAGTCGACGAGCCGCAGCAGCATCTTGCCGCCGTCCAGGCCGCAGTCGACGAGCGTGCGGGCGTCGTAGCCGGTGAAGCGGTCGTCGATCTCCCAGTCGGCGCCGGCGAGGCCGCCGCGGTTCATCGAGCCGAAGACGACCTTGTCGTGCAGCGCACCGAGCAGGAGCAGTTCCTCGACGACGTCGGGCGTGCCGAGCAGGCCGTCGACCGCCGGGTTGGCCAGCGCGACGAGCAGTCGCTCGAGCAGCGTCCGGCGGTCGGCCATCGCCAGGGGGTCGTCGCCGACGCCCAGTGCCCCGCGGGCCGGGTGGTCGGCCGCGACCAGGAACAGCGTGCCCTGGTCGGACAGGAGGTGCGGACGCCGTTTGCGGGTCGCGTACGCCTGCCGGACCGCGCCCGGGTTCGTGGCCCGGGTGTGCAGGAGTTCGCGCCAGCGGTCGTCGGTGAGGATCACAGCAGCTCCTCGATCTCGTCGGCGGTCGGCATCGCGTCGGCGCAGGCCAGGCGGGACGCGACGAGCGCGCCCGCCGCGTTCGCGTACTCGGCGGTCCGCACCGGGTCCCAGCCGGACAGCAGCCCGTGGATCAGCGCGCCGCCGAAGCCGTCGCCGGCGCCGAGGCCGCAGACGACCTCGACGCGCTGGGGCGGGACGGTCGAGCGTCCCTCCGGCGTCGCCACCAGCACGCCGTCGGCGCCCTTCTTGATCACGGCCAGGTGCAGCCCACGCTCCAGCAGGCGGTCGGCGGCGGCATCGGGATCCGCGGTGCCGACGGCGACCTCCACCTCGGTCCGGTTGCCCACCGCGACCGTGACGTGGTCGAGCATCCCGCCGATCTCGGTTCGCGCGGTTTCGGCGTCCGGCCAGAACATCGGCCGGTAGTCGAGGTCCAGGACGGTGTGCGCACGGCGTCCCCGGGCCTCGAGGATCTTCCGCTGGGTGGCTCGCGCCGGCTCGGCGGAGACGCCGGTACCGGTGACCCACAACAGCGGCACCGACTCGACGACGTCCCAGGGCACGTCTTCGTCGGTGAGCGTGAGGTCGGGGGCGAGGGGAGAGCGGTAGAACAACAGCGGCGGGTCCGCGGGTGGGTTCAGCTCGCAGAACACCACCGGCGTCTGCAGGTCCGGCGAGGTACCCACGAAGGCCGGTGAGACACCGAAGCCGTCGAGGGCCTGCCGGACGTAGTCGCCGAAGCCGTCCGGCCCGACCTTGGTCAGCACGGCGGTGCGCCGGCCGAGCCGGGCGGCGGCGACCGCGACGTTGGTCGCGGTCCCGCCGAGCGACTTCGCGAAGGTGCGGACGCCGGCCAGGGGCACGCCGCTCTGCTCCGGGTAGAGGTCGACGCCCACCCGGCCGATCGTGAGCGCTTCGAGACTCACGCCTTCTCCACCTGCCGCAGCTCGTGTTCGAGGGCTTCGAGTTCCGCACCGCCCGCCATCTGCCGGGTCAGCTCGTTGATGTCGATCTCGGACTTCTCGTAGTGCCCCAGCGCGGCACCGCGCTTGAGCAGCAGGAACCGGTCCGCCACCGGGTAGGCGTGGTGCGGGTTGTGCGTGATCAGCACGACGCCGAGCCCGCGGTCGCGGGCCTGGGCGACGTACTTGAGCACCACCCCGGCCTGCTTGACCCCCAGCGCGGCCGTCGGCTCGTCGAGGATCAGCACCTTCGCGCCGAAGTGCACCGCCCGCGCGATCGCGACGCACTGGCGTTCGCCACCGGAGAGCGTCCCGACCGGCTGCTCGACGTCCCGCAGGTCGATGCCCATGTCGGCCAACGCCTTCTTGGTCGTTTCGCGGCCCTTCTTCCGGTCGAGCATCTTGAACGGGCCGAAGCCCGTCGTCGGTTCGGAGCCGAGGAAGAAGTTCCGCCAGACGCTCATCAGCGGTACCACGGCGAGGTCCTGGTACACGGTCGCGATACCGCGGTCGAGGGCTTCGCGCGGCGACGCGAACCGGACCGGCTCGCCCTCGACGAGGAACTCGCCGCGGTCGTGCTGGTGCACCCCGGCGAGGATCTTGATCAGCGTGGACTTCCCGGCGCCGTTGTCGCCGAGCACGCAGGTGACCTCGCCCGCGTTGACCACAGTGGACACATCGCGCAGCGCGATCACGCTGCCGTACGTCTTACCGATCTCGCGAACTTCCAGCAGCCTCATCGGCGTACCCTCTCCGCGCGGCGCCGGAAGGCGTTGTTCACCAGAACCGCGGCCAGCAGCATGATGCCGAGGAACAGCATGAACCAGTCGCTGTTCCACTGCGCGAACACGATGCCCTGGCGCGCCATGCCGAAGATCAGCGCGCCGATCGCCGCGCCCACCGCCGAGCCGAACCCGCCGGTGAGCAGGCAGCCGCCGATCACCGCCGCGATGATGTACTGGAACTCCAGCCCGATGCCCTGGTTCGCCTGCACGCTCGCGAACCGCAGGATGTTGATCGAGCCGACCAGCCACGCGCCGAACGCGGTGCCCATGAACAGCAGGATCTTCGTGCGCACCACCGGCACGCCGACCGAGCGGGCCGACCCCTGCGACCCGCCGACCGCGAAGATCCAGTTGCCGAACCGGGTCCGCACCAGCAGCCACGCGGCGATCGCCGTGACGACGATCCACCACACGATCGACGACTGGAACTCCGTGCCGCCGATGTCGAAGGTCGACGCGAACAGCCCGCCCGCCGACTCGTAGCCGCTGGTCGAGCGCATGCCCGACACCTGGACGGTGTTGGTCACCCAGCGCGTCACGCCGAGGTTGAGCCCCTGCAGGGCGAGGAACGACCCGAGCGTGACGATGAAGCTGGGCAGGCCGGTCTTCATGACCAGCCAGCCGTTGAACGCGCCGACGCCGAGGGCGAAGGCCAGCGAAACCAGCAGCGCGAGCCAGACGTTCCAGCCCGCCTGCGTCGCCAGGATCGCGGTGACCAGCGATGTCGACGCCGTCATGACGCCGGCCGAGAGGTCGAACTCGCCGCCGACCATGAGCAGCGCGACCACGACGGCCATGATGCCCAGCGTCGAGGAGTCGTCGAGCCAGGTCGCCACGCCCAGCGGGCTGAGGAACTGGCCGGTGACGACGGAGAAGAAGACGAACACCAGCACGGCTCCGAGGAGCGCCCCGATCTCGGGGCGGACGACCAGGCGGTCGGTCAGCCCTTTCTTGGCGACGCGCTCGTCGGGTTGGACTTGGATCCCACCTGCTTTTGGGGGGTCCAGGGGGGCTTGCCCCCCGGCTGGGGTCTGGGGCTTGGCCCCAGAAGATGGAGCGGTCATCGCGTGCCGCGCTGGGCGTACGGGGCCACGGTGTCGATGTTGGTCTTGTCGACGAAGCCCGGGCCGGTCTGCACGGGCTTGCCGCCGCCGATGGTGTTGCCGTTCTCCTTGTACAGCTTGAGGAACACGATCGGCAGGTAGCCCTGCTCGTACTGCTGCTGGTCGACGGCGAAGAGGATCGTGCCCGCCTTGATGGCCGCGACGACGTCGGCGTTGAGGTCGAACGTCGCCACCTGCGCCTTCGAGCTCGCTTCCTTCGCCGCGTCGACCGCGCGGGCCGCGACCTGCGAGTTCAGCGCCAGCACGGCGTCGATCGACGGGTCGGACTGCAGCGCGCCGCGGATGCGGGCCTGCGCGTCGGTCGGGTTGGAGATGTCGACCTGCAGCGTGGTGACGTTGCCGAAGGTCTGCTTCGCGCCGTCGCAGCGCTGGTTCTGGCCGATGTTGCCGGCCTCGTGGATGACGCACAGCAGCTTGGTCTTGCCCGCCGCCTTGAGCCGCTGGCCCGCGCCCTGGCCCGCCAGGCCCTCGCTCTGCCCGACGTGCGCGATCGCGCCGAACTGGGCGCTGAAGTCCTCGCCGGAGTTGATGGTGACGACCGGGATGCCCGCCTTGACCGCGTTCTGGATCGACGTCTGCAGCGCCTGCGGGTTCGCCATCGAGACGACCAGGCCGCCGACCTTCTGCGCGACCGCGTTGTCGATCAGCCGGGCCTGGTTGCCGGGGTCGCCGTCGGCGAAGTAGTCGACGCCGACGTTCAGGTCCTTGCCCGCCTGCTCGGCGCCGTTCTTCACGACGTTCCAGAAGGCGTCGCCGGCGCTGCCGTGCGTGACGACGGCGATCTTCAGCGGCCCGCCGGTGCTCGGCGCCGCGGCCTGGGAGCTCGGGCTGCCGCTGGACGAGTTGTCGGCGCTCGGGCCGCTGCAGGCGGACAGGACCAGCCCGGCGGCGGCGATCGCCGCCACCCCCGCCAGCTTCTTGATTGAGAACACAGTCACTCCTTTGGGACCAGGGGTTACAGGGAGTCGATGATCTTCGCGAGGTGGGCCAGGCTGCGCTCGGTGTCCCGGCGGGGTAGGTCGTCGGGGCTCTCCGCGCCGAGAGCGGTGTCCTGTTCGAGGACGTACCAGCCGTCGTAGCCCGCCGCCTGGACGGAGCGCACCATCGCCGCCACGTCCACGTCCCCCTCGCCGAGCGGGGTGTAGATGCCCCGCCCGACCGCGTCGGTGTAGCCGAGCCGCCCCGCGCGGACCTCCGCCGCCAGGTCTTCTCGGACGTCCTTCAGATGCACGTGCCCCACCCGTTCGGGATACCGCTGCGCCAGCTCGACCGGATCCGTCCCGCCGATCATCAGGTGCCCGGTGTCGAGGCACAAGCCGAGATCGGAGTCGGCGAGGAACCGCTCGACCTCGGCCCGCTGCTCCACGTGCGTCCCGACGTGCGGGTGCAGCACCGTGCGCAGGCCGTGCGCGGCGGCGATGTCGCGGATCGCGCCCGCGGTGCCGACGAGCGTCGCCCATTCGGCGTCGGTGAGCCGCGGGCGGTCGTCGTAACCGTCGAGGCCGGTCGCGGCGGCGAGCACGAGGACGTCACCGCCGCACGCGGCGAAGAGCGCGGCCGACTCTTCGGCCTCCTTGAGCGCGTGCTCCCGGTTTTCGTGGAGGACGACGGCGAGGAACCCGCCGACGAGCGTCAGGTCGTACTGCCCGAGCAGCCTCCGCAGGTCCGCCGGGTCGCGCGGGAGGTACCCGGGCGGGCCCAGCTCGGTCGCCTGGACGCCCAGCTCCGCCATTTCGCCCAGCACGGTCGCCGCGTCCAGCACCCGGCCCCAGCCCGGGACTTCGCAGACGCCCCAGGAGATCGGGGCGGCGGCCACGCGGATCGTCGCTGTCACAAGGGCCTCCGTTGGTCCGTTGGAGCGCTCTATTGATTAGAGCGCTCTAATCTTGTAACGTCCGTCACACCAAGTCAAGGCCGAGTTTCCGGTGACCAGGGGAGGTGTGCCGCATGCGTCCGACGATGGAGGACGTCGCCGCGCGGGCGGGGGTTTCCCGCGCACTGGTGTCCCTGGTGATGAGGAATTCACCGAAGGTCTCCGACGCGCGGCGCGCGGCCGTGCTGCGCGCGGCCGAAGAACTCGGCTACCAGCCGCACGTGATGGCGCGGTCGCTGGCCAGCCGGACGTCCACTGTGCTCGGGGTGATGGTCAACGACCTGCGCAACGCCTTCTTCGCCGACGTCGTCGAGGGACTCGACGCGGCCGCGCAGGCCGCGGGCTTCGACCTGATCCTCAACACCGGCGGCCGCAGTCCGACGCGCGAGTGGAACGCCCTGCACAACCTGCTTTCCTTCCGGCCGGCGGGGATCATCCTGCTTTCGCCGGTCGTTCCGGCCGCGTCGATCCAGACCGCGGCCAAGCAGTGCCCGGTCGTGCTGGTCTCGCGGACGATCCGGTCATCCACAGTGGACACCGTGAACGACGACGGCGAGGCGGGGTCCGCGCTGGCCGTCGACCACCTCGTCGGGCTCGGGCACCGGCGCATCGCGCACCTCGACGGCGGCGGAGCGGCGGGCGCGGCCCAGCGCCGGCGCGGGTTCCAGGCGGCGATGCGGCGGCACGGCCTGGAGCCGATCGTGGTGCGCAGCGAGCACACCGACACCGGGGGCGAGAAGTCCGTGCGGGAGCTGCTGGCGACGTACTCGCGGCCCGAGCTGCCGACGGGGCTGGTGGCGGGCAACGACTTCAACGCCGTCGGCGCCATCTCGGCGCTGGAGGAGGCCGGGCTGCGCGTGCCGGAGGACGTCTCGGTCGTCGGCTACGACAACACCTCGCTGGCGGCGTTGCGCCACCTCTCACTGACCACAGTGGACCAGCCGCGCACCGAAATGGGGCGGCTGGCCTTCGAAGCGCTGGCCGAGCGCATCCGCGGGGAGCGCACGGAGCCGGTCCGGCACCTGCTGCACCCGTCACTGGTGGTCCGGGCGACCACTGCGGGGATTTCTCAGACAGAAGGGCATCAACGATGAGGTTGGGACTGGCCGGCACCGGCCGGATCGGCACCGCGCACGCGGAGACGCTGAAGGGCTTCGAGGAGGTCGAGTCGGTCGTCGTGGCCGACGTCGACCCCGCGCGGGCCGCGTCCGCCGCCGCGAAGCTGGGTGTCGAGACGGCTCCCCTCGGCGACCTGTTCACCGCGGGTCTCGACGGCGTGGTCGTCACGGCCGCCACGGACGCGCACCCGGGCCTGATCATCGCGGCGGTCGACGCGGGCATCCCGGTGTTCTGCGAGAAGCCGGTGGCCGCCGACATCCCGGGCACGCTGGCCGTCATCGACCGCATCAGCGCGTCGGACGTGCCGGTCCAGATCGGGTTCCAGCGCCGGTTCGACGCGGGCTACGCGGCGGCCCGGGCGGCGGTCGCGTCGGGCGAGCTGGGCTGGCTGCACACGCTGCGCGCGACGACGTTCGACCCGGCGCCCCCGCCGGCCGAGTACGTCGCCCACTCGGGCGGGCTGTTCCGCGACTGCGGCGTCCACGACTTCGACATCATCCGCTGGGTGAGCGGCCGCGAGGTCGAGGAGGTGTACGCGATCGGGGCGAACCGCGGCGAGCGCTTCTTCGCGGACGCGGGCGACGTCGACACGGCGGCGGCGACCCTGACCCTGGACGACGGAACGTTGGCGACGGTGTCACTGACCCGCTACAACGGCGCGGGCTACGACGTGCGCTTGGACGTGCTCGGTTCGGTCTCGGGGGTGGTGGTCGGCCTGGACGACCGGGCGCCGCTGCGTTCGGTGGAGCCGGGGGTGGCGCCACTGCCGGGGCCGGCGTACCCGGGGTTCATGGAGCGGTTCCGCCCGGCGTACACGACGGAGCTGAAGGCGTTCCTGGACGTGGTCGCGGGCCGGGCACCTTCGCCGTGCGTCGCGGCGGATGCGTTGGAGGCGTTCTACATCGCGGAGGCGTGCGAGGTATCCCGCCGCGAACGGCGTCCGGTGCGGCTGGCGGAGGTCAGGCGCTGAAACCCGGTCGCGCGCCCGGGCAAGCTGGCGGGGTGATCACCTTGACCCCGCTCGACGAGCCCGCCCTCGCTCGGCTGCTCGAAGCCGCCGTCGCCGGAGCCGACCCGCTGGAGGTCATGCCCCCGGTCGAGGACGTGCCCGGCTGGACCCCCGCGCGCCGCTCGGCGTTCCTGGCGTTCCACCGCGGCCGCTCCCTGGACCCGCCCACCGCGGTGGAACGCACGTGGGTGGTCGACCTGGACGGAACCGCAGTGGGGGCTGCCCGGCTGGAACGCCACGGCGACACGGTGGAGGCGGGCATCTGGCTCAGCCGCGGCACTCGTGGCCGGGGAGTCGGGCGTGAGGTAACGAAACTGCTCTTGGCCGAGGCACGCACCTCCGGCGCGGCCAGGTTCATCGCGACGACGACGGCCGGCAACGCCGCAGCCCGCGCGTTGCTGGGAGGCCTCGGCGCGGCCCTCACCACCCACGGCGAAGAAGTGCGCACGGAACTCCGGCTCACCTGACCAGCCGCGGCAGGATCTCCGTCCGGACGTACTCCAGCGCGTCCCGCGAAGGCAGGATGTGCGGCCCCTGTACCCACCGCACCCCGTGCCGGACGGCGGCCGCCGTGACGCGCTCCCGGAGCGGGCCCACGACTCCCGCGCCGAGGACCAGCACCTCGTACGCGCCCAGGCGCGCCAGGACCGCTTCCTCCGAGGCGACGCCGTCCGCGGCGAGACCCGCCGCGGACAGCGCCGCCGTCACCCTCGAGACCGTGGCCGGGTTGCGGCCGAACAGCAGCACCTTCATGCCGCCCAGGCTCACACCTCAAGGGCACTCGAAGTCAAGACAGTTCGAGCGTCGGGGAGTACATCTCGATCCAGTGGTACAGGTCGAGCACCCGGTCCAGGCCGATGCGCATGGCCGGGTTCATCGTCGCCGAGTCCACTTCGGACGCCCGGTGCGCCCACGCCCGGTCGACCAGTTCGAACACCTGGTGGCGAGGTTCGGCCAGCACCTCCTTGACCTGCTGCTGCAGCGCCGCCGCGTAGCCCGGGTCCTGCGTCGACGGGTACGGGCTCTTCACCCGCTGCGCCACCGATTCCGGCAGGACGTGCTTGGTCGCGTGCCGCAGCAGGCTCTTCTCGCGCCCGTCGAACGTCTTCAGCGACCACGGCGTGTTGTACACGTACTCGACCAGCCGGTGGTCGCAGAACGGCACGCGGACCTCCAGGCCCACCGCCATCGACGCGCGGTCCTTGCGGTCGAGCAGCATCCGCACGAACCGGGTCAGGTGGAGGTTGCAGATGGTCCGCATCCGGGCCTCCCGCGCAGACTCGCCGTCGAGGTGCTCCACCGCGGAAACCGCCGAAGCGTACTGATCCGCGATGTAGGTCTCGACGTCGAGGTTCTTCACCAGCTCCGGCGTGTACAGCGACGCCCGCTCGTCCATCATCGACGTGCGGAACGCCAGCCACGGGAACGTGTCCGCGTTGACCGCCTTCTCGTCGTGGAACCAGCGGTAGCCGCCGAACACCTCGTCGGCCGACTCGCCCGACAGCGCCACCGTCGACTGGCCGCGGATCGCCTTGAACAGCAGGTACAGCGACGTGTCCATGTCGCCGAGGCCGGCCGGGATGTCACGGGCCCGCAGCACCGCGCGCCGGACCTCGGGGTCGGTCAGGTCGGCCGGGTTCAGCATGACGTCTTCGTGCGCGGAGTCGACCAAGGAAGCGACGTCCCGCACGAACGGCGAGTCCGCCGTGTCACGCATCTCGTCCGGCTTGAAGTTCTCCTCCTGGCCGAAGAAGTCGACGGAGAACGTCCGCAGCTGCTCGCCCTGCTCGGCCAGCCGAGCCGCGGCCAGGCCGGTGACGGCGCTGGAGTCGAGCCCGCCCGAGAGCAGCACGCACCGCGGGACGTCGGCGACGAGCTGGCGGTTGACGATGTCGGTCATCAGCTCGCGCACGCGGGCGACCGTCGTCTCCTGGTCGTCGGTGTGCTTCTTCGCGTCCAGCTTCCAGTAGGTGCGGGTCTTGATGCCCTCGCGGGACACGGTGACGATCGTGCCCGGCTGGACCTCTTCCATGTCCTTCCACAGCGACCAGCCCGGTCGCTTGGTGAAGCCGGCCAGCTCGCGGAAGCCGTCGAGGTCGACGACCTTCTTCGCGAGGGGGTTCGCCAGGATGGCCTTCGGCTCGGAGCCGAACAGGACGCCGTCGCGGGTCGGGTAGTAGTAGAAGGGCTTGATGCCCATCCGGTCGCGGATCATGACGAGCCGGTCGTCGCGCTCGTCCCAGATCGCGAACGCGTACATGCCGTTGAGGTGGTCGACGACCTGGTCGCCCCACTGCAGGTAGCCGTGCAGCACGACCTCGGTGTCGCTGTCGGTCTCCCACCGGTGGCCGAGCTTGGTCAGCTCTTCCTTCAGCTCGGTGAAGTTGTAGGCCTCACCGCTGTAGACCATCGCGACGTCGCCGTTCGGTGTGTGCACCGACATCGGCTGCCGTCCGCCGGGCAGGTCGATGATGGCCAGGCGCCGATGGCCCAGTGCGACGTGCGTGCGCACCCACGTCCCGGCGTCGTCCGGGCCGCGGCAGGCCATGGTTTCCGTCATGGCGTCGACCACGTCCCGGCGGCGGGTGAGGTCGGCGTCGTAGGAAACCCAGCCGGCGATACCGCACATAGGTGATCCCCTCTCCCAAGATTTGCTTAGCCGATACAACTATCGGTAACTCAGGTGTAACACGGGCTGTAGATCTTGTCTGCCCGAATTGCACGTTCCGCACCTGTTCGGTCACACGTTGTGTCGCGAGTCACTAACCAACTGCATGCTGTGACAACGAGGCAAACGTTTGCGTGACGGCCGCCACCAGCCATAAAGACGGCGTAAATGCGTGTCGGGAACGCATCAAGGCGCCATCAGCCGCGGGTCCCGGGCCGCCGGGAGAGCCGCACAGTGAACGGCGTCCGGTCACCGAACCCGGTGACCCGTCTTGAGAGGTGCCTGTGGCCGACTTGCTCTACGCCGTCCTGCTGATCGGCGTGTTCGTGGTGCTCGCGCTGGCACTGCGCGGGATGGAAAAGCTGTGAGCGCGGCCAACGTCGCCGGCGGAGTGCTGGCGCTCGGCCTCCTCGTGTACCTCTTCGTCGCGCTGATCAAGCCGGAGAAATTCTGATGTCCGACACGACGGCCGGGCTCATCCAGCTCGGCCTGCTCCTCGCCGCCCTCGCCGCGGTCTACCGGCCGCTCGGCGACTACCTGGCGCGCGTCTTCTCCACCGAGAAGCACCTCAAGCTCGAAAGGGGTCTCTACCAGCTTTTCCGCGTCAACCCGGACTCCGAACAACGCTGGCCGACCTACGCCGCCGGCGTGCTGGGCTTCTCGTTCGTCTCGGTCGTCCTGCTCTACCTGCTGCAGCGGCTGCAACCACTCCTGCCGTGGAACCTCGGCCGTGGCGCGGTGAGCCCCGGCGTCGCGTTCAACACGGCGATCTCGTTCGTCACCAACACGAACTGGCAGTCCTACGTCCCCGAGACGACCATGGGCCACTTCGTGCAGATGGCCGGGCTGACCGTGCAGAACTTCCTGTCCGCGGGCGTCGGCCTCGCCGTGGCGATCGCCGTGACACGCGGGTTCGTCCGCGCGAAGACCGACCGCCTCGGCAACTTCTGGGTGGACCTGACGCGTGGCACGGTCCGCGTCCTGCTGCCGATGGCCTTCGTGTTCGCCATCGTGCTGGTCGCGCTCGGCGTCGTGCAGAGTCTCAAGGCCGGCGTCGCCGTGACGAACCCGGACGGCAGCCACAGCACCATCGCCCTGGCCCCCGCGGCGAGCCAGGAGGCGATCAAGGAACTGGGCACCAACGGCGGCGGCATCCTCAACGCCAACTCCGCCCACCCGTTCGAGAACCCCAACGCGTGGACCAACCTGATCGAGCTGTTCCTCATCCTGGTGATCCCGGTCAGTCTGACCCGCGCGTTCGGCACACTCGTCGGCAACCGCCGCCAAGGCTATGTCCTGCTGAGCGTGATGGGCCTGCTCTGGACGGCGTCGCTGGCGCTCATCTGGTTCTCCGAAGCCCACGCGAGCAACCCGGCCGCGCTGGCCGCGGGCGCGAGCATGGAGGGCAAGGAACAGCGGTTCGGCATCGGCCTGACGTCGCTCTTCGCCGACACCACCACCGGCACGTCGACCGGCGCGGTCAACGGCGCGCACGACAGCCTCTCCGGCCTCGGCGGCGGGGGACCGCTGCTGAACATGCTCTACGGCGAGATCTCGCCCGGCGGCGTCGGCACCGGCCTCTACGGCATCCTCGTCATGGCGATCATCGCGATGTTCCTGGCCGGTCTGATGGTCGGGCGCACGCCCGAGTATCTGGGCAAGAAGCTCGGCAAGCGCGAGGTCACCTGCGCGGCCATCGCCATGCTCGCGATGCCGACCGTCGTCCTCCTCGGCTCCGGCATCGCCCTGCTGCTGCCGGACACGGCGGGCGCGCTCGGCAACGGCGGCGCGCACGGCCTCTCCGAAATCCTCTACGGCTACGCGTCCACCGGCAACAACAACGGCAGCGCGTTCGGCGGCCTGACCGCGACGAACGACTGGTTCCAGTCCTCGTTCGGCGTCGCCATGGCGATCGGCCGGTTCGTGCCGATCCTCGCCGTGCTCTGCCTGGCCGGTTCCCTGGCCGCGCAACGCAAGGTGCCCGAAACCGCCGGCACCCTGCCCACCACCGGGCCGCTGTTCGCCACCATGCTCACCGGCACGGTGGTGCTCGTCGCGGCCCTCACGTTCATCCCGGCGCTCGCGCTCGGGCCCATCGCGGAGGCACTCGCATGACCGTCGGCGCCGGGGTTTTCAGCCCCCGCCAGCTCTGGACGTCGCTCCCCGACGCCTTCCGGAAGCTCAACCCGAAGCACCAGCTCGGCAACCCCGTGATGTTCGTGGTGTGGGTGGGTTCCGCGCTCACCACGGTCTTCGCGGTCATCGACCCGAGCGTGTTCACCGTCCTGATCGCCGTGTGGCTGTGGTTCACGGTCCTCTTCGCGAACCTCGCCGAAGCTGTCGCCGAAGGCCGTGGCAAGGCCCAGGCGGAATCCTTGCGGCGGTCGAAGAAGGAGACCGTCGCGCGCCGGCTCACCGAGACCGGGGAGGAGCAGGTACCGGGCGTCGAGCTGAAGGTCGGCGACCTGGTCGTCGTCGAGGCGGGCCAGGTGATCCCGGGTGACGGCGACGTCGTCGAGGGCATCGCGACCGTCGACGAGTCGGCCATCACCGGCGAGTCCGCCCCGGTCATCCGCGAATCCGGTGGCGACCGCAGCGCGGTCACCGGCGGCACGACCGTGCTGAGCGACCGGATCGTCGTGAAGATCACGACCAAGCCCGGTGAGTCCTTTGTAGACCGCATGATCGCGTTGGTGGAAGGCGCTTCGCGACAGAAGACGCCGAACGAGATCGCCCTGACCATCCTGCTCTCGACGTTGACGATCATCTTCCTGCTGGCCGTCGTCGCGCTGCAGCCGATGGCCCGCTACTCCGGGTCCGAGCAGTCGGTGATCGTGCTGACCGCGCTGCTCGTGTGCCTGATCCCGACCACGATCGGCGCGCTGCTGAGCGCCATCGGCATCGCGGGCATGGACCGGCTGGTGCAGCGCAACGTCCTCGCGACGTCCGGCCGCGCGGTCGAGGCCGCGGGCGACGTCTCGACGTTGCTGCTCGACAAGACCGGCACCATCACCTTCGGCAACCGCCGCGCGACCGAGCTGATCCCGGTCGGCTCGTCCACACCGGACGAACTCGCCCGCGCCG
Source organism: Amycolatopsis sp. NPDC049691 (assembly GCF_040675005.1). Classification (NCBI taxonomy): domain Bacteria; kingdom Bacillati; phylum Actinomycetota; class Actinomycetes; order Pseudonocardiales; family Pseudonocardiaceae; genus Amycolatopsis; species Amycolatopsis sp. NPDC049691. The sequence continues at coordinate 230,468 of NZ_JBFANX010000004.1, read as the reverse complement.
TCCGGCTCGCAAGCCTCGCCGACGAAACCCCGGAAGGCCGCAGCGTCGTCGAACTGACCGAGGCGTACGCGGCCCAAGACGAACACGGCGAATTCGTGCCCTTCACCGCACAGACGCGGATGTCCGGCCTCGACATCGGCGACCGGCGGATCCGCAAGGGCGCGGCTTCAGCGGTCCGGGCCTGGGTGCGCGACAACGGCGGCGAGTTCCCCGACGAGACCGAGCGCGTCGTCGACGACATCAGCGCTCAGGGCGGCACGCCGCTGGTCGTCGCCGAGGACACCGTGGTGCGCGGCGTGATCCGGCTGTCCGACGTCGTCAAGCCGGGCATGAAGGAGCGCTTCGAAGAACTGCGCTCGATGGGCATCAAGACGGTGATGATCACCGGCGACAACCCGCTCACCGCGAAGGCCATCGCCGCGGACGCCGGCGTCGACGACTACCTCGCCGAAGCCAAGCCCGAAGACAAGATGGCCCTGATCAAGAAGGAGCAGGAAGGCGGCCGGCTCGTCGCGATGACCGGCGACGGCACCAACGACGCCCCCGCGCTCGCGCAGGCCGACGTCGGCGTCGCGATGAACACCGGCACCTCGGCCGCCAAGGAGGCCGGGAACATGGTCGACCTCGACAGCGACCCGACGAAGCTGATCGAGATCGTCGAGATCGGCAAGCAGCTGCTGATCACCCGCGGCGCGCTGACCACGTTCAGCGTCGCCAACGACCTCGCCAAGTACTTCGCGATCCTGCCCGCGATGTTCACCGGTATCTACGCCCAGCTGGGCGGGCTGAACATCATGCACCTGGCCACGCCGAAGTCGGCGATCCTCTCCGCGGTCGTCTTCAACGCGCTGATCATCGTCGTGCTGATCCCGCTGGCCCTGCGCGGCGTGCGGTACAAGCCGTCGTCGGCCTCGGCCCTGCTGCGCCGCAACCTGCTCGTCTACGGCCTCGGCGGGATCGTCAGCCCCTTCCTCGGGATCTGGCTGATCGACCTGCTCGTGCGCCTCATCCCTGGAATCGGGTGATCGACAGTGAACACGCTCGTCAAGCAGACCTGGGCCGGGCTGCGCGTCCTCATCGTCATGACGGTCCTGCTCGGGATCCTCTACCCCCTCGCCGTGTGGGCCGTCGCCCGGATCCCCGGGCTGGAGTCCACCGCCGAAGGCTCGATCGTCACGCGGAACGGGCAGGCCGTCGGCTCGTCGCTGATCGGCGTCGACCCGGTGCCCGCCGACCCCGCGCACGACCCGTGGTTCCACACCCGGCCCTCGGCGGCCACGCCCGAGATGCCGTCCGGCGCGTCGAACAAGGGCCCGTACAACGAAGATCTGGTGAAGGCGATCCAGGAGCGGCGGGCGGCCATCGCCCAGCGCGAAGGCGTGTCACCCGACCAGGTACCGCCGGACGCCGTGACGGCGTCGGGGTCCGGCCTCGACCCGGCGATCAGCGTCGCCTACGCCGACCTCCAGGCCGCGCGGGTCGCCAAGAACACGGGCCTGTCGCCGGACCGGGTGAAGCAGCTGATCGAGCAGAACACGAGCGGGGCCGGGATCGGCGTTCCCGGCGTCGATGTGCTCCCGCTCAACTTGGCCGTGCGCGCCGCGGCCGGAGGGGCACACTAGCACCGTGACCACCGCGAACAAGCCGCGCCGAGGGGAGCTGAGGATCTACCTCGGCGCGGCTCCGGGCGTCGGCAAGACCTTCGCCATGCTCGGGGAAGCGCGCCGGCGCCTCGACCGGGGCACCGATGTCGTCGTGGGTCTGGTCGAGACGCACGGCCGCGAGAAGACCGCGCAGCTGCTGGCGGGCCTCGAAATCGTCCCCCGGCGGCACGCCGAGCACCGCGGCCGCGCGTTCGACGAGATGGACGTCGACGCCGTCCTCGCCCGCGCGCCCGAGGTCGCCGTCGTCGACGAGCTGGCCCACACCAACGTGCCCGGCTCGCGCAACGCCAAGCGCTGGCAGGACGTCGAGGAACTCCTGGAAGCCGGGATCGACGTGCTGTCCACGGTCAACGTGCAGCACCTGCAGAGCCTCAACGACGTCGTCGAGCGGATCACCGGCGTCACCCAGCAGGAGACCGTGCCGGACGAGGTCGTCCGCCGCGCCGAACAGCTCGAGCTGGTCGACATCACGCCGGAAGCGCTGCGACGGCGGCTCGCGCACGGCAACGTCTACCCGGCCGAACGCATCGACGCCGCGCTCGGCAACTACTTCCGCCCCGGCAACCTGACGGCGTTGCGCGAGCTGGCCCTGCTCTGGGTGGCCGACCAGGTCGACGTCGCCCTGCAGCGTTACCGCGCCGAACAGCGGATCACCGACACGTGGGAGGCACGCGAACGCGTCGTCGTGTCCGTGACCGGCGGGCCGGAGAGCGAGACGCTCATCCGCCGCGCCAGCCGGATCGCCACGCGCGCCGGGGCCGAGCTGCAGGTGGTGCACATCCTGCGCGGCGACGGGCTGGCCGGGCCGGGGCCGGTCGCGATGGCCCGCTGCCGGACGGTGGCCGAAGAGGTCGGCGCGACCTTCCACACGGTCGTCGGCGACGACGTGCCGACCGCGCTGCTGGACTTCGCCCGCGGCGTCAACGCGACCCAGCTGGTGATCGGCACCTCGCGGCGCTCACGCGTGGCGCGGCTGTTCGACGAGGGCATCGGCGCGTCGGTGGTCCGCCGGTCGGGCCCGATCGACGTGCACATGGTCACCCACGCCGAGGCGGGCGGCCGGCTGCGCGCCCGGCTCGCCGCGAGCCCGCTCGGGTTGTCGCGGCTGGTCGCGGGCTGGGTGCTCGGCGTCGCGCTGCCGGTGCTGGTGACCGCGGTCGGGTTCTTCGTGCCGAGCGGGCTCGACTTCGCCACCGACGTCATCTCCTACGTGCTCGCGACGGTCGTGGTCGCGCTGGTCGGGGGCCTCGGCCCGGCCCTGGTCGCGGCCGTGCTCGGCGCCGGGCTGCTCAACTTCTTCTTCACGCCGCCGCTGTACACGCTGAACGTGCACACCCCGCAGAACCTGGTGACCCTGATCGCGATGGTCGTGGTCGCGGTGCTCGTCGCCCTGGTCGTCGACCAGGCCGCGCGCCGGGCCACCCAGGCGGCGCGGGCGCGGACCGAGGCGGCCCTGCTCGCCTCCTACGCGCGGACCGTGCTGACCCACGCGAACCCGATCGAGCGGCTGCTGGAAAAGGTGCGGGAGAACTTCGCGCTGACTTCGGTGACGCTGCTGGAAAAGCAGGAAGGCGAGTGGCGGGCGGTGGCGTGCGCGGGGGAGCACCCGTGCGCCGACCCGGACGAAGCCGACGTCGACGTCGCCGTCACCGCGGACGTGCACCTGACCCTGCGCGGCCGGACGCTGCCCGCGGCCGACCGGCGGGTCCTGGAAGCCGTGGCGGGACAGGCGTTGCTCGCCCTGCGCCAACAGCGGACGGCGGCCGCCGCGGCCCGCGCCGAGCGCAAGGCGGAGGCGACCGAGCTGCGCACGACGTTGCTCTCGGCCGTCGGCCACGACCTCCGGACGCCGCTGACGTCGATCAAGGCGTCGATCGGCAGCCTGCGCGCCCCCGACCTGGAGCTGTCCGAAGAGGACACCGCGGAGCTGATGGAGGCCATCGAGCTGTCGGCCGACCGGCTCGCGGGGCTGATCGACAACCTCCTGGACTCCTCGCGGCTGGCCACCGGCGCGGTGCGGCCGCACCTGCGTCCGGTCGGCTACGACGAGGTCGTCGCGCACGCGTTGTCCACTGTGGACGGCTCGGACGCGGTGCGGGTGGCGGTGGACGACCAGCTCCCGGCGGTGCTCGCCGATCCGGGGCTGCTGGAACGGGTGGTGGCGAACCTCCTGGACAACGCCCTGCGGCACGGCGGGGCCCCCGTGTCCGCGCGGGCGTCGGCGCACTCCGGCCAGGTGGAGCTGCGGATCGTCGACCACGGCAAGGGCCTGCGCAAGGGGGCCGCGGACTCGGCGTTCGCGCCGTTCCAGCGCCTGGGCGGCGACCGCGACACCACGCCCGGCGTCGGGCTGGGGCTGTCGGTGGCGAAGGGGTTCACCGAGGCGATGGGGGGCACGATCCGCGCCGAGGACACCCCGGGCGGCGGGCTCACGATCGTCGTCTCCCTGCCCGAGTTCAGCGTCGAGTTCGAGGAAGAGGGGGTGCGATGAGCGACCCGGGTGCCACCGTGCTGGTGGTGGACGACGAGCCGCAGATCGTGCGGGCACTGCGGATCAACCTCACCGCCCGCGGCTACAAGGTGATCACCGCGCACGACGGCACGGCCGCGCTCAAGGCGGTGGCCGAAACCAAGCCGGACGTGGTGGTCCTGGACCTCGGCCTGCCGGACCTGGACGGCACGGAGGTGATCGCCGGCCTGCGCGGCTGGACGACGGTCCCGATCATCGTCCTGTCGGCCCGCGGCGACTCGGCGGACAAGGTCCAGGCCCTCGACGCGGGCGCGGACGACTACGTCACGAAGCCGTTCGGCATGGACGAGCTGCTGGCCCGGCTGCGCGCGGCGGTCCGCCGCTCGGCGGTGACCGGCGCGGACGGCGTGGACGCGGTGGTGGACACCTCGTCGTTCAGCGTGGATCTCGCGGCGAAGAAGGTCCGCCGCCACGACGGCGTGGAGGTCCACCTGACGAAGACCGAGTGGGGCGTGCTGGAGCTGCTGGTCCGCAACCGCGGCCGGCTGGTGGCGCAGAAGCAGCTCCTGCACGAGGTGTGGGGGCCGTCGTACGAGACGGAGTCCCACTACCTGCGGGTGTACCTGGCCCAGCTGCGGCGCAAGCTGGAGCCGGAGCCGTCGCGGCCCCGGCACCTGCTCACCGAACCCGGCATGGGCTACCGCTTCGAGGTCTGAGCGGCTGGGTACTTCCCCGGCATGGACGGGACGAAGACGTGGCTGCGGGGCGGTGAGCGCATCCCGCCGGTGCTCGTGCTGACGCTGGCGGTGGGAGCGACGTTCGGCGCGTTCGGCTGGCTGTTCACGGCGTTCGACGGCGGGGTGAGCGGGGTGACGTGGCTGCGCGTGGCGGCGGCAGGCGCTGGTGCCCTGCTGACCGTTTACCTGTGGGCGTTGTTCGCCCACCGCCTCAGGCGCCGCCGCTAGAACCAGAAGGTCGGCTGCTCGATCCCGAACCGCAGCTTGGCGTACCTCTTCGACGCCGCCGCGGAGAAGTAGATGTGCTGCGAAGCCGCGTGCAGGTCGCGGAAACACCGCTGCATCGGCTGGTCCGTGTGCAGCGCGCCCGCTCCGGCGAAGCCGAAGGCGATGTCCACCGCGCTCAGCGCCGCCCGCATCGCCTGCTGGGTCGCCAGCAGGAACTGCCCCCGCCGGGCCGCGTCCGGCACGTCGCCCGCGCACGCCGTCTCCCACAGCGCGCCGAGCGCGTCGAACACGAACGCGCGCGCCGATCGCAGCTGCCCTTCGGCCCTGGTCAGGGCGATCTGGACGTCGCCGTCCTCGGCGATCGGGCCCGGGCCCGGCGGGCGGAACTTCGCCGGCGCGAACCCGGTGAACTCGTCCAGCGCGCGCCGGGCGATGCCGAGCGGGACGCCCGCCATCAGCGTGCCGACGAACGTGAAGAACGGGAAGCGCCACAGCGGCCCGTCGTGGCGCGCCGGGTTCGTGAACGGCGAGATCGTGTGCTCCTCGCGCACGACGGCGTCGATCTCGACGTCGTGGCTGCCGGTGCCGCGCAGGCCGCTGACGTCCCAGTTCTCGACCACCCGCACCGCGGCGGCCGGGACCACGGCGAGCCGCCAGTCCCGCGGGTCGCCGCCGGCGAAGGCGCCGTTGAAGAACAGGTCGGTGTGCGGGCTGCCGCTGCAGAACCCCCACCGGCCTGCGAACGAGAACTTGCCGTCGCCGTCCGGGGTGAGGCGGCCCATCGGCGCGAAGACACCGCCGCCGATCGGGTCCGGGGTGCCGGCGACCAGCTCCGCGGCGACCGCGGGGTCGAGCCAGGCGAGGAACGCCGAGCCGTTGCCGATGGTGATCGTCCAGCCCGCGGACCCGTCGGCGCGGGAGAGCTCCTCGATCACTTCGACGAGCTCGGCGGGCGGCAGCTCCCGCCCGCCGAGCGCGCGCGGCGTCGCCAGGCGGAAGAGCCCGGCCGCACGCGCCCGCTCGACGAGGTCCCGCGGCAGTGTCTGGAGCCGTTCCGCTTCGACGGCCCGCGCGCTCAGCTCGGGCGCGAGCTCCCGCGCGGCGGTCACGGCGTCGGTGGTGGCTTGTCCCATCATGGTCAACGCCCCCTCAGGGTGTCATGATAGATGGACATCTATTCGATAGAGGAGTCTCTACCTAAATGGTCGAGCCTGTCAAGCGCCGTTATGACACGTCGCGACGCCAGGAGCAGGCGCGCGAGAACCGCCGCCGCATCCTGGCGTCGGCGTCGGGGCTCTTCCGGGACAAGGGGTACGCGGGCACGTCGATGCCCGAGGTGGCGAAGGCGGCCGGCGTCGCGGTCCAGACGGTCTACAAGGCGTTCGCGAACAAGGCGACGCTGCTCAAGGCGGTCTTCGACGTGACGGTCGCGGGCGACGACGAGGACATCCCGATCGCCGGCCGCGACTTCATCGCGGCGATCCAGGCCGAGCCGGCCGCCGCCCGGAAGATCGGGATGTACTTCGACCACCTCGCGTCGCTCGCGCCGTCGGTGGCCCCGGTGCAGCTGCTGGCCAGGGAAGCGGCCGCGGCCGACCCGGCGGCGGCCGAGGTGTGGGCGCAGATGCGCGCGGAGATGCTGACGGCGATGACGTACTTCTCGGCCGACCTGCTGGCCACCGGGCAGGTCAAGCCGGGGTTGGCCGCCGACGACGTCCGCGACGTCCTGTGGGCCTACCACGGGCCGGAGCAGTACGAGCTGCTGTGCCTGGAGCGCGGGTGGCCGCCGGAGCGCTACGGCCGGTTCCTCCGCGACGCGGTCGTCGCCGCGATCCTGGCCTAGACATGCCGAAGGCCACCGCCGGAACGGTGGCCTTCGGGGCTTCTCTCACTGCGCGTGCGTGGTGCTTCCGCTCGCGGTGGGGGAGTCGGTCGTGCTCGGCGACGGCGCCCCGCCGGTGCTCGAGCTGCCGCTGGACGGCGGAGTGGACGTCGGGTCGGGCGTCGTCGTGGGGTCCGGCGTGGTGGTCGGCGGCGTGGTCTTCGGTGTTGTCGGCGGCTTCGGGCTCGACGGCGGCGGGGACACCGGCGGCGGGTTGCCGCCCGTGTCGCTGCGCGGCGGCGGGGGCGGGTCGGCGTGGGTGACGACCGTGGTGGTCGTCTTGCCGTCCGGGCTGATCGAGACCACCGTGGTCGGCGCGCTCGACGACGTCGTCGCCGACTCGCTCGTCGGCGCGCCCACGGTCGACGGGCTGCTGGACGACGGGGTGCTCGGCACCGTCTGCAGGCCGGCCTGCGAGGTGCCCTGGCCGCCGGTCCCGCCGGTGCCGCCCGCGGTGCTGGCGGGGTCCGGGCCGGCGAGCTCGGCGACGGCGGCGAACGCGGTCGCGACCACCAGTCCGGCCACCCCGAGCACGACGTACCCGGTGCGGTTCGGTTTGCTGCTCTTCGGCGGGGCGGTGTCGACCCTGGTCACGTGCGAGCTCGAGGCGGACCCGTCGGGGCGGGGCATTGCAGGCTCCTCGGGGGTTCGGGAGAGGCGCGGTCGAGGCCGTGAATCGATCACTGCTTCCCCGGGCGGGGGAACCCGGGAGGACGACCTCGGCGGCGAGGTTATCACCGTCGGTGCCGCATTCGCCCAGGTAGTGGGCTTGCGCGATCACTGTGCGCAGTCGGAGAGTCCGGAAAGGATGAAAGCGTGAGTGAGGGACAAACGAACACCCGGTTGACGGCGTGGGTCCGGGGCCGCGTCCAGGGAGTCGGTTTCCGCTGGTGGACCCGGAGCCGGGCGCTCGAGCTGGGGTTGGTGGGCAGTGCCCGCAACATGCCGGACGGGCGTGTCGAGGTCATAGCGGAGGGTGATCGAGACCACTGTGAGCGGTTGCTCGCCATCCTGCGGTCCGGAGAATCACCCGGAAGTGTGGAGACCGTCGTCGAGCGCTGGTCCGACCCGAAAGGGGGACTCGACGGCTTCGTCGAGCGGTAGGCCGCGCCGATGAGGGGGCGCGTCCGGCGGCCCGCGGGAGCTCCCGGGTAGCCTGGGACGATTGAACCGCCAGTACCGGCAGCCAGAGGGGTCAGCACCCAGTGCACCTGAAAAGCTTGACGCTGAAGGGCTTCAAGTCCTTCGCCTCGGCCACCACGCTGCGCTTCGAGCCGGGTATCACCTGCGTGGTCGGGCCGAACGGTTCCGGCAAGTCCAACGTGCTGGACGCCCTGCGCTGGGTCATGGGCACCCAGGGCGCCAAGGACCTGCGCGGCGGCAAGATGGAGGACGTCATCTTCGCCGGCACCGCGGGCCGCGCCCCGCTCGGCCGCGCCGAGGTCACCCTCACCATCGACAACGCCGACGGCGCGCTCCCCATCGAGTACTCCGAGGTGTCGATCACCCGCCGGATGTTCCGCGACGGCGCGAGCGAGTACGAGATCAACGGCGACCGCTGCCGCCTGATGGACGTCCAGGAGCTGCTGTCGGACTCCGGCATCGGCCGCGAGATGCACGTCATCGTCGGGCAGGGCCAGCTCTCGGCGATCCTCGAGTCCAAGCCCGAAGAGCGCCGCGCCTTCATCGAAGAGGCCGCCGGCGTCCTCAAGCACCGCAAGCGCAAGGAACAGACCCTGCGCAAGCTGGCCAACATGCAGGGCAACCTCGACCGCCTCGGCGACCTCACCACCGAGCTGCGCCGCCAGCTCAAGCCCCTGGGCAAGCAGGCCGAGATCGCCCGCAAGGCCCAGTCGGTGCAGTCCGAGCTGCGCGACGCCCGCCTGCGCCTGCTCGCCGACGACCTGGTCACCCAGCGGGACACGATCGCGCGCGACGAAGCCGACGAGCGCACCGCCCGCCAGCGCCGCGCCGAGGTCGAGCAGCACCTCGAGATCGTCTCCGCCGAAGAAGCCGAGCTGGAGGCCTCGCTCGCCGAGGACGCGCCGCTGCTGCAGACCGCGCAGGAGACCTGGTACAAGCTGTCCGCGCTGGCCGAGCGCCTCCGCGGCACCGTCCGCCTCGCGGTCGAGCGCCAGCGCCACCTCTCCGCCGACGTCTCGACGTCGACCGGCGGCCGCGACCCCGAAGAGCTCCTCGAAGAGGCCGAGCGCGTCGCCGAGCAGGAAGAAGAGCTCAACGAGGCCGTCATGGAGGCCCGGGAGCTGCTCGCCCAGACCGTGCTGCGCCGCGAGGACCTCGAACAGCGCGTCCAGGCGGCCGAGCGCGCGCACTGGGCCGCCGTCCGCGCCATCGCCGACCGCCGCGAGGGCATGGCCAAGCTGACCGGCCAGGTCGAGGCGCTGCGCAGCAAGAACGGCGCCACCTCCGACGAGATCGACCGCCTCAGCGTCTCCCTGGAAGAGGCCGCCGAGCGCGCCGAGCTCGCCGTCGAAGAACTCGAGATGGCCAAGGCCGAGGGCGGCGTGGAGGAGTCCGACGACGCCGGCCTGATGGATCGCCACGACCGCGCGGTCGAGGCCAACAACGCGGCCAAGGCGCGCGTCGAAGAGCTGGTGAAGGCCGAACGAGCGGCCGAGCGCGAGATCGCGTCGGAGAAGGCGCGCGTCGAGGCGCTGTCCATGGGCCTCAAGCGCAAGGACGGCGCGGGCGCGCTGCTCGGCGCGTCCCACGAGCTGCCGGGCCTGCTCGGCTCGGTCGCCGCGCTGCTCACCGTCGAGCCGGGGTACGAGGTCGCGCTGGCCGCGGCGCTCGGCCCGGTGGCCGACGCGGTCGCCGTCACCGGCGGCGAAGACGCCCTGCGTGCCCTGAAGTACCTGAAGGACACCGACTCCGGCCGCGCCGGCATCCTGCTCGGCGGTCCGGAGTCCACTGTGGACACCTCGTCGTGGCCGTCGCTGCCGGAAGGCGCGCGCTGGGCGCGTGAGGTCGTCACGGCGCCGGCGCAGCTGCGGCCCGCCGTCGAGCAGGCCCTCGACAAGCTGGCCCTGGTCCGCGACCTCGACGCGGCCCGCCATCTCGTGGCGGTGCACCCCGACGTCCGCGCGGTCACCGCCGAAGGCGACGTCTTCGGCGCCCGCTGGGCGATCGGCGGCTCGGGCAAGCGCGAGAGCGTCATCGAAGTCCAGGCCGCCGTCGACGAGGCGGCGGAGCGGTTGCGCACGGCCGAGCGCTCGCTGGAGCGCTACGCCGCCGAGCTGGAAGGCGCCCGCGCCGAGCAGCAGGCGCGGCGCGAAGAGGTGTCGCAGGCCAAGGACGCCCTCGGCGAGGCAAAGGTCCGGCGCGCCCGGTCCTCGGAGCGGCTCAACCGGCTGCAGCAGGCGGCCCGCCAGGCGCAGGCCGAGGTCGAACGCTTCACCGGCCAGCGCGCGAAGGTCGAGCAGAGCCGCGAGCAGGCCCTCGCTCAGCTCGCCGAGCTGGAGGAACGCCTCGCCGCCGTCGCGGAACAGCCCGTCGAGGACGACCCGGACACCGCCGAGCGCGACGCCGCCGTCGAGGAGTTGGCCGTCGTCCGGCAGGAGGAGATGGAAGCGCGGCTCGCGCAGCGCACGGCCGAAGAGCGGGCGCGCAGCATCGCCGGCAAGGCCGAAGGGCTCCGCCGCGCCGCGCACGCCGAGCAGCAGGCCCGGGAACGCGCCGAGCGCGCCGCCGCGGCCCGCAAGCGCGGCGCCGAGATCGCCACCGCGGTCGTCGACGCCGGCGAGCTGGCACTGGAGCGGATCGAGCACTCCGTCCAGCGCGCGGCCACCGAGCGCGACCAGGTCCAGGCCCGCCGCCAGAGCCGCGAGCAGGCGCTGACCGGGGTCCGCGCGAAGGTCCGCGAGCTCACCGGTGAGCTGGAGAAGCTGACCGACGCCGTCCACCGCGACGAGGTCCTGCGCGCCGAGCAGCGGCTGCGGCTGGAGACCCTGGAAGCGAAGATCGCCGAGGACTTCGGCATCGGCCTCACCGACCTGGTGCAGGAGTACGGCCCGGACGTCCCGGTCCCGCCGAGCGCGGGCGAGATGGCCGAGTACGAGGCGGCCAAGGAGCGCGGTGAGGACGTCACCCCGCCGCCGCCGATGCCGTACGACCGCGACACCCAGGCCCGCCGTGCCAAGCGCGCCGAGAAGGACCTTTCCCTGCTGGGCAAGGTGAACCCCCTCGCGCTGGAGGAGTTCGCCGCGCTGGAGGAGCGGTACAAGTTCCTCTCGACGCAGCTGGAAGACCTCAAGGACACCCGCAAGGACCTCGAAGCGGTCATCAAGCAGGTCGACGAGAAGATCCTCGAGGTCTTCGCCGGCGCCTACGCCGACGTCGCCCGCGAGTTCGAGACGGTCTTCGGCGTGCTCTTCCCCGGCGGCGAGGGCCGGATGGTCCTCACCGAGCCGGACGACCTGCTCAGCACCGGCGTCGACGTCGAAGCGCGCCCGCCGGGCAAGAAGGTCAAGCGGCTGTCGCTGCTGTCCGGTGGCGAGAAGTCGCTGGTCGCGGTGGGCATGCTGGTCGCGATCTTCCGCGCCCGGCCGTCACCCTTCTACGTCATGGACGAGGTGGAGGCCGCGTTGGACGACACCAACATGCGCCGGCTGATCGGGCTGCTGGAGCAGCTGCGCGACTCGTCGCAGCTGATCATCATCACCCACCAGAAGCCGACCATGGAGATCGCCGACGCGCTCTACGGCGTGAGCATGCAGGGCGACGGCATCACGAAGGTGATCTCGCAGCGCCTGCGCACGGCCGAGGAAGAGCCGGTTCCGGTCAGCTGACCGGGCTCACATCTCGTCCTCGCGCGGCGCGCGCCGGTCTTCGCCCCGCACGCGCGGCTCGTACGTGCCGAGATCGTTGCCGATGTGGGTGGCGTCGTCGATCCGCGGCCGGCGTCCGCGCGGCGCCAGCATGCCCCGCTTGACACCGCGCTTGCGGTCGGCGCGGTCCATGACCAGCGCGATGACGAGCACCACGAGCAGGACGGCGCCGATCCCGATGAAGAACCCCATGTGAGACCCCCTCTCCCGCTCCCAGGCTACGGGAGCGGGAGAGGGGGCACATCCACTTATTCGGCGACCCAGAACGCGTAGTCCGCCGAGTAGCGCACCGCGGTCTGCGCGCCGTCCGTGCAGGTCCCCGCCGGGGCGACGCCGCCGCGGGTGTTCAGGCGCTGGACGTAGGTCACCTTGCCGAAGATCCCGTCGCCGGTGTTGAGGTTCGCCTTGAGCAGCAGCTCGGGGATCGCGCCCTCGCGCGGGGAGTTGGCCACCGCCGCCGCGCCGACCGTGCTGCCGTCCACCACGGACGTCCACACCGGACCCTTGCTGTGCAGGGCCACCGGCTTGCCGTGCCTGGTCAGCACCGCGGCGGGCTGGATCAGCGTCCACGCGCCGTTCGTGCAGCCGTAGATCTGTACGCCCTCGGCCGGGAAGCTCGCCAGCGCGACGTTGCCCGCCGGGACCTTGATCGCGTCCGGCACCTTCGGGGCCGCCGGGGTGGCCGAGGCCGTCGCCGCGCCGCCCACCAGCAGGGCACCGACCGCGAGCGCCACCGTCATCCGCTTCATGAAGTCCACCTTCGAAGTCCTCCCGCCGCTTCTCGGCGGGCTCCCGCAGATCGACACGGGCGCCCGCCGGAAACGGTTCAGAAGGATCAGGCGGCGGGGACTTCCGCTTCCGCTTCGCCGGCGGCTTCCGCCTCGGCCGCCTTCGGGTCCGGCGTGCGGTGCCGCAGCGCGAGCAGCCCGCCGACGACCAGCGTGATCACCACGCCCAGCAGCGTGTACCAGGGGTAGGCCAGCGCGACCTTGTCCCCGGCGGCCTTGCTGAAGTCGACGCCGATCAGCCCGCCCGTCTTCGCGCTGAACTTCACCCCGAGGATGACGAACGCCATCACCACGACCGTGGCGACGAACGCGATGACCGCGTCGGCCTGCCGCGCCTTCTTGATCAGCAGGCCGAGCAGGAACGACCCGAGCAGCGCGCCGTAGGTGTAGCCGGTGATGGCGAGCCCCAGCTCGATCACCGAGTTCTTCGTGGTGGAGAACAGCGACGCGAACACCGCGAACACCACCGCCCAGATGAGTGTCCACATGCGACCGTGCCGCAGCAGCTTCGAATCCTCGGGCGAGCGCTTGGTGAAGCGCTGGTAGAGGTCGGCCACTGTGGACGTCGAGAGGGCGTTGAGCGCCGAGGCCAGCGCACCCATGGTCGAGGCCAGCACGCCCGCGATGAGCAGGCCCGACACACCGACCGGCAGGTCGTCGATGATGAACCGCGAGAACACGTCGTCCGGGCTCTGCAGGCCCAGCTGCGCGACCGACTTGCGGCCGTTGAACACCCACAGCATCGCGCCGACCAGCAGGAACAGCGCGAACTGGATGGTGACGATGATGCCGCTGCCGATCAGCGCCTTCTGGCCGTCGCGCAGGCTGCGCGTGGCCATCAGCCGCTGCGCGATCAGCTGGTCGGCGCCGTGCGAGGCCATCGACAGGGCAGCGCCGCCGAGCACCGCCGTGACGAACGCGTACGGGCTGGTCAGCAGGTTCTTCGTGAAGTCGACGAGCATGAACTTGCCGTCCGCCGACGCCTGCGAAGCCCAGTCGCCGGGCAGCTTGTTCAGCAGCACGATCGCGGCCACCGCCGCGCCGCCCAGGTAGAGCGAAAGCTGGATGACGTCGACCCAGACGACCGCCTTGATCCCGCCGATGTAGGCGTAGATCAGCGTCAGCGCGGTCAGGATCACCACGATCACCCAGTAGTCGAGGTGGATGTTGTAGTGCCCGAGGATCACCTTGATCGGAATCGCGCCGGCGAACAGGCGCACGCCCTCGGCGAGCAGCCGCGTGATCACGAACGTCACCGACGCCGTGCCCTGCAGGCCCGAACCGAACCGCTTGCCCAGGAACGCGTACGCGCTGACGAGGTTGCCGCGGAAGTACCGCGGCAGCAGCACGAACGCGGCGACCGTCCGGCCGATGATGTAGCCGAACGCCAGCTGCAGGAACAGGAACGCGTTGCCGAAGACGAGGCCCGGCGTGCTGATCACGGTCAGCGTCGAGGTCTCCGTGGCCACCACGGACAGCATCACCGCGCCCCACGGGAGGCTGCGCTCGCCGACGAAGTAGTCGGCCGCCGACCGTTGCTTCCGGCCGACGAGCACGCCTATCAGCGGCATCGCCGCCAGGTAGACCACGATGATCGCGAGGTCAACACCGCGCATGGATTACTCCTACATTCATCCGGCCTTCTCCGCGACTCGCAACCGCGTCACGGTGCCCCCCAGCGGGGCGGGAAGGATCAGGGGCTCGGCGCCCGGGACGAGCGCGCCGAGCAGGCGCGGCCCGCGCGCACCGGTCGCCGACGGGACGCTACCGGGTACACCGCACCACGTGAGCCAGCCCAGCAGCGCCGTCAGGTACGCCTCCTTGCCGCCGCCGGGCAGGCCGAGGTCGTCGCTGGTCTTGAGCACCGCGTCGGGCAGGTTCCGCGCCAGCGCCGTCATCAGCGCCGGGTTCGCGACCCCGCCGCCGGAGGCGACGACCGTCGTGACGCCGTGGCGCAGGCACTCGCCGGCGACGGTCACCGCGGTGAACTCCGTCAGCGTCGCCAGCAGGTCGCCGGGGTCCACCGGCGGCAGCCCGGCGAGGGCGGCGTCGAGGTAGGGCGCGTTGAAGTGCTCCTTGCCGGTGGACTTCGGCGGCGCGGCGGCGAAGTACGGGTCGGCGAGCAGCCGGACGAGCAGGTCGGAGCGCACCGAGCCGCCGAACGCCAGCCGCCCGTCGACGTCGCTGCGCTGCCCGGCGACGCGGTACGCGGCGATGTCGAGCAGGGCGTTGGCGGGCCCGGTGTCGTAGGCGATCGCCGGCTCGGCCCCGGCGACGACGGTGATGTTCGCGATCCCGCCGAGGTTGAGCGCGGCGACCGCGTGGCCGGTGTCCTGGGCCAGGCCGCGCAGCCAGAGCTGGTCGAGCGTGCTCGCCAGGGGAGCGCCGTGGCCGCCCGCCGCGACGTCGCGGACCCGCAGGTCGGCGACCACCGGCAGCCCGGTGCGCTCGGCGATCCAGGCGGGCTGGCCCAGCTGCAGCGTGCCGCGGACGTGGCCGTCCTCGACCCAGTGGAAGACCGTCTGGCCGAGCGACGCGACGAGGTCGGCGCCGCCGCCGGCCAGCTCCTCGACGCCGCGGGCGGCCGCGTCGGCGAACGCCTGCCCCACGCCGGTGTCGAGCCGCGTCAGCTCGCCGGCGGTGCAGGGGTTCGGCGGCAGCGCGGCCAGCAGGGCTTCGCGCAGCGGTTCCGGGTAGGGGAGGTCGAGTTCGCCCAGCGGCGTCAGGACGACGGTGTCGTCCTCGGCGTGCAGATCGGCCGCGGCCACGTCGATGCCGTCGACGGATGTGCCCGAAAGCAGGCCGATGATCCGGAAGCCGTGGGTCCCCATCCGGAGGGGTTTAATGCAGGCCCGCCGTGTGACGCAACCCACGTGGTGAAGTCTTGGCCCAATCGGGATCAACGTCGTTACGAATTGCCTGTGCGGACGGGGTGTCCGGCACCTCGCGGTGCGGATGAAAGGATGGGCGGGTGTCGAGCACCTGGTTCCTGTTCGTAGTCGTCGCCGTCGTCGTGCTGGTCGCCATCCTGGTGACCGGCCTGCTGGTCGCGCGCAAGCGCCGGATCAGCCTGGACGCCAAGCGCGAGGTCGAGGAGAAGCCGAAGGGCGGCTCCTACGCGGCCAGCGGGGGCATCGCGCTCGCGCCGGGCGGTGAAGCTCACCCGGTCGAGGACCGGCCCGAGGTCGACGGCCAGCCCGCGGTCGGCGACGACGCCGCCGTGCCGCGCGATTCGGCGCAGCGCACGGTCCGCGACGTCAAGCTGCCCGAAGCGCCCGCGGAGGCCGCTCCGGCCGCTCCCGCTGTCGAGGAGATCGAGCCGGCGACCGGCCGCATGGAGCGGCTGCGCGGCCGGCTGTCGAAGTCGCGTTCGGTGTTCGGCACGAGCCTGCTGGGCCTGCTCGGCGCGGGCGACCTCGACGAGGACTCCTGGCAGGACGTCGAAGACACGCTGCTGATGGCCGACCTGGGCGCGGCCACGACGACCCAGATCGTCGAGCGCCTGCGCGACGAGTTGTCCCGGCGCGCGATCCGTTCGTCGGCCGAGGCGCGCGAGGTGCTGCACGAGGTCCTGACGGCGCAGCTGTCCACCGACGGCGAACGCGCGGTGCGGGCGCTGCCGCACACCGTCGACGGCAAGAAGCAGCCGGCGGTGGTCCTGGTGGCGGGCGTGAACGGCACGGGCAAGACGACGACCACGGGCAAGCTGGCCCGCGTCCTGGTGGCCCAGGACAAGACGGTGGTGCTGGGCGCGGCGGACACGTTCCGCGCGGCGGCGGCCGACCAGCTCCAGACGTGGGCCGAGCGCGTGGGCGCGGAGGTCGTCCGGGGCAAGGAGGGCGCGGACCCGGCGGCGGTGGCGTTCGACGCGGTCAAGCGCGGCGTGGACACGGGGGTGGACGCGGTCCTGGTCGACACGGCGGGCCGCCTGCACACGAAGACGGGCCTGATGGACGAGCTGGGCAAGGTCAAGCGCGTCGTGGAGAAGCAGGCGAAGGTCGACGAGGTCCTGCTGGTCCTGGACGCGACGACGGGCCAGAACGGGCTGATGCAGGCCCGGGTGTTCGCCGAGGTCATCGACGTGACGGGGATCGTGCTGACGAAACTGGACGGCACGGCCAAGGGCGGCATCGTGTTCCAGGTGCAGAAGGAGCTGGGGGTCCCGGTGAAGCTCGTGGGCCTGGGCGAGGGTCCGGACGACCTGGCGCCGTTCGAGCCGGGCGCGTTCGTGGACGCCCTGCTGGGTTAGGGGATCGGCTTCCCGGTCGACCAGTCGCGGACGGTTTCGCGGAAGCTTTCGAAACGCGCCTTGAAAGCCGGTCGCCGGGGGAGCTGCGTCGGCGATCGGTCTGGCGACGACATCGGCCGCCTTCTGATCGACCCCGGCTCAGAGCCGGAACAAGGGTCTCCCGTCGGGGCGCCGGAGGCCCAGCTGCAGGATCACCGGCGCCGACGGGCGGCCGACCGGGATGAGGCACGGGGACGTCCGGCGGGCCGCCACCGTGAGGCGGGACCAGCCGATGCCCTGCAGGGTGCGGCGGGCCGGGTCGACGACCATCGCCGCCCCGAAGTAGCGGCCGCCCGGGACCGTGATGCGGGCGGTGTGCCCCAGGACCACCGAAAACGCCGCTCCGGTGCGGCTGCCCTCCTCCTGCAGCGTGAGGATCACCGGCGTGCGGACCTTCGCCGCCAGGTGGTGCCGGACGGTGATCTCGACCGTCCCGGCGGGCGTTCGCGGCGGGCGTGGCCACGAGGGCGAGGACGGCAACCCGTCGAGCGCGCGGTCGACGAGCCGGTCGACCAGGTTCGGTGCGGCGAGCCAGGTGAGGTGCGGGTCCATCGGCGGGTCCCTCCGGCGGAAATCCAGGTGACGGGCCACGCGCGCCGGCGCAGAATCCCGGGTATGCCCGGTTGACGCACGGCCGCTCGTGCCCCTCCTCGTGTCAGACGCCCGCGAACCGTCGTCCGCTACACGAGAGAGGAACCATCATGACCGTCATCCCCGGCGATCGGGTAGTCCTGCGCCCCATCGCCGCCGAAGACCGCGCCCGCTTGCGCGAGATCCTCGGTACCCCGGAGGTCGCCCGCTGGTGGGGCGACCCGGACCACGAAACCGAAGGCCTGTACGAGGTCGAAGAGGGCTACACCGTCTACGTGGTCGAACTGGAGGGGACCGTCGTCGGCCTGATCCAGAGCTGCGAGGAACTCGACCCGCAGTACCGCCACGCGGGCATCGACATCTCGGTGCACCCGGACTTCCACGGCCGCGGCGTCGGCACGGACGCGCTCCGGACCCTGGCCCGCCACCTGTTCGAGCAGGGCCACCACCGCTTGACGATCGACCCGGCGGCGGCCAACGAGACGGCGATCCGGGTGTACACGAAGGTGGGCTTCCGCCCGGTGGGCGTGCTGCGCAACTACGAGCGAGCGGCGGACGGCACCTGGCACGACGGGCTGCTGATGGACTTGCTGGAGGGAGAGCTGAAGTGAGGGGGCAGGCCTTGTCCGGCCGCGAGACCGCCGAGTTCCGGCCCGGAGCCGGTGCATCGGTTCCGTGATCGGCCGTCACTCAGCGCTAGACCGTGACCGCCTGGGACAGGCTCGCGCCCAGGGCGTCGGCCACCCGCTGCACCGCCGGGGCGATGTGCGCCACCGCCTCGGCGGTCAGCCGGCCCGACGGCCCGGACACCGAAACGGCCGCCGGCACCGGTGCGCCCGGCACCGCCACCGCGACGCACCGGACTCCCAGCTCCTGCTCGGCTTCGTCCAGCGCGTACCCCTGCGAAGCGATCCGCGAAAGCTCGACCGCCAGCGCGTCCGGGTCCGTGAACGTGTGCTCGGTGTACGCGGGCATGCCCGTCCGCGAAAGCAGCGCCCGCACCTCCGATTCCGGCAGGTGGGCCAGCATCGCCTTGCCGACGCCCGTTCCGTGCGGCAGCAGCCGCCGTCCGACCTCGGTGAACATTCGCATCGAGTGCTTCGAGGGCACCTGGGACACGTACACGACTTCGTCGCGCTCCAGGACCGCGAGGTTCGCCGTCTCGCCGACCTCCTCGACCAGCTCCGCCAGCAGCGGCCGCGCCCACGCGCCGAACTGCATGCTCGCGTTCTCGCCCAACCTGATGAGCCGTGCGCCGAGCGCGTAGCGGCGGTTGGTGTTCTGGCGGACGTACCCGAGGTCGACCAGGGTGCGGATGAGCCGGTGGATCGTCGGCATCGGCAGCCCGGACAAGGTCGCCAGCTCGGACAGGCTGGCTTCGCCGCCGGTGTCGGCGAGGTGTTCCAGCAGCTCGAAGGCGCGCTGCAGGGACTGGACGCCGCCGTCGCGCCCGTTCTTCTCCGCTGCCACCGGTGGCCCTCCTTACGTCGGCGTTGAGGTTCCGCTATGCAGAAACTATAGTCCGGCTGGTAGAAAACCGTAGGGCCGTTATCCAAGATTCCGAACCTTCGAGGTGTTTCCCCATGTCTTCTGAAGTCCAGGTGCTGGGCGAGCCGGTCGAGCGCGGCGACGAGATCCTCACCACGGAGGCGCTCGACTTCCTCGCCGGCCTGCACGACGCCTTCGCCGCCCGCCGCGACGAGCTGCTCCAGGCGCGGAGCAAGCGGCGCGAGGAGGCCCGGACCACCGGCAGGCTCGACTTCCTGCCGGAGACCAAGGAGATCCGCGAGGGCGACTGGCAGGTCGCCGGCGCCCCGCCGGCGCTGCGGGACCGCCGCGTCGAGATCACCGGGCCGACCGAGCGCAAGATGACCATCAACGCGCTCAACTCCGGCGCCAAGGTCTGGCTCGCCGACCTCGAGGACGCCAACACGCCGCACTGGGCCAACGTCGTGTCCGGCCAGGTCAACCTGTACGACGCCGTCCGCGAGACGATCACCCTCGAGCGTGGCGGCAAGAGCTACGCGCTGAAGGACGACGTCGAGCACGCGACGATCGTGGTCCGCCCGCGCGGCTGGCACCTGCCCGAACGCGGCCTGTCCTTCGGCGGCCGCGAGGCCGTCGGCGCGCTCGTCGACTTCGGCCTGCACTTCTTCCACAACGCGGCCGAGCTGCTCAAGCGCGGCAAGGGCCCGTACTACTACCTGCCGAAGATGGAGAGCCACCTCGAAGCGCGGCTCTGGAACGACGTCTTCACCCACGCCGAGAAGACGCTCGGCATCGAACACGGCACCATCCGCGCGACCGTGCTGATCGAGACCATCCCGGCCGCGTTCGAGATGGAGGAGATCCTCTACGAGCTGCGCGAGCACGCCTCCGGCCTCAACGCCGGCCGCTGGGACTACCTGTTCAGCGTCATCAAGTACTTCCGCGACGCGGGCGAGAAGTTCGTGCTGCCGGACCGCAACTCCGTCACGATGACCGCGCCGTTCATGCGCGCCTACACCGAGCTGCTCGTGCGCACCTGCCACAAGCGCGGCGCGTTCGCGATCGGCGGCATGGCCGCGTTCATCCCGAGCAAGGACCCCGAGGTCAACAAGGGCGCCTTCGAGAAGGTGCACGCGGACAAGGCGCGCGAGGCCGGTGACGGCTTCGACGGCTCGTGGGTCGCCCACCCCGGCATGGTCGAGCTGTGCAAGGAGGAGTTCGACAAGGTCCTCGGCGACAAGCCGAACCAGCTCGACCGCACCCGTGACGAGGTCAGTGTCACCGCCGACCAGCTGCTGGACGTCGCTTCGACGCCGGGCGGCGCGACGGCGGCCGGCCTGCGCGCCGCGGTCGACGTCGGCGTCCGCTACATCGCGTCCTGGCTCGGCGGCAACGGCGCGGCGGCGATCCACAACCTGATGGAGGACGCGGCGACGGCGGAGATCTCGCGGTCGCAGGTCTGGCAGTGGGTCAAGAACGGGACCGCCCTGGACACCGGCGACGTCGTGACGGCGGAGCTGGTGCGCGGCGTCCTGGCCGACGTCCGCGGCGAGCTGGCCCGTGAGATCGCCGCGGACCTGCTGGTGCCGGCGATCGAGCTGTTCGAGCAGGTCGCGCTGGCCGACGAGTTCCCGGACTTCCTGACGCTGCCCGCGTACGAGCGGATCAAGTAGTGCGCCTGCCCGAGGACGTCTACGACGCCGCCGACGCGCGGTTGGCCGAGGCCGACGCGCGCGTCGCGGCGTCGTACCCGGGGGAGCGCCCGGGGCGGCAGCCGGTGCACACGGTGTACGTCCCGGCGTCGGTGTACAAGACGCGCCTGGTGGCCGACTGGGGCAAGCAGGCGATGCGCGTGTTCATCGAGCACGGCGACCTCCTCGGCGTCGACGCGGACGTGTACGAGCGCGTCCGCGCGAAGCTGCTGACCGAGCCGATCGAGGACCTGCGGATCGACTTCGAGGACGGCTACGGCCGCGTCCCCGACGACGTCGAGGACGCGGCGGCGCTCGCGGCGGGCCGGACGCTGGCGACGACCGGCGGGACGCCCTTCTCGGGCATCCGGTTCAAGAGTTTCGAAGCGGCGACGCGTCGCCGGGGGATCCGCACGCTGGACCTGTTCCTCACGGGACTCGTGGAGAACGGCTCGCTGCCACCGGGATTCGTCGTCACGCTGCCGAAGGTGACGGCGATCGAGCAGGTCGCGGTGGCCGCGGAAGTGTTGTCGCGGCTGGAATCCGCGTACGGGCTCGCCGAGGGGACGCTGCGGTTCGAGGTCCAGATCGAGACGTCCCAGTCCATTGTGGACCTCGATGGAACGCTGTCGGTGCCGCGGATCGTGCAGGCGGCGGCGGGCCGGTGTTCAGGGCTGCACTACGGGACGTACGACTACAGCGCGGGCCTGGGCATCGCGGCGGCGTACCAGAGCATGGAGCACCCGGCGGCGGACCTGGCCAAGGGCCTGATGCAGGTGTCGGCGGCGGGCACGGGCGTCCGGCTGTCGGACGGCTCGACGAACCGCCTCCCGATCGGCGACGCGCTGCCCTCGGCGTGGGCGGAGCACCTGCGGCTGGTCCGCCGGTCCCTGGAGCGCGGGTTCTACCAGGGCTGGGACCTGCACCCGCACCAGCTGCCCACGCGGTTCGCGGCGACGTACACGTTTTACCGGTCGGGTTTCCCGGCGGCGGCGGAGCGGTTGCGGGCGTACGCGGAGAAGCAGGCGGGGGGAGTGCTCGACGAGCCGGCGACCGCGCAGGCCTTGGCGGTGTACCTGCTGCGCGGACTGGACTGCGGCGCGCTGGACGAGGGCGAGTTGTCCTTCGGGCGGCCGGAGCTGGAGAAGTACGCCCGCCGGGAGAGCTGAGGGAGCACTCCGCCGGAGTGCTCCCTCGCGCTACTCACGAGCCGGCCGGCGGAAGACCACGAAGGTCAGCAGGATGAGCTGACCCGCGATCGCCCCGCCCGCCGCCCACGCCGGCAGCCCCGCCGGAGCCGCCGTCAACGTCAACGCCGGGCCCAGCGCGGCTCCGAGGACGACCCCCACCTCCCGGATGGTGCCGAGCAGCCGACGGGTCTGGCCGGGTGGCACCGCCACCTCGGCGGTCACCGCCGTGGTCTCGATCCGAAGGTGGGCGAACCGGCTGGGGACGTCGTCCCGCGCCGGCTCGGTTCGGTGAGGTGCGGGCACGCCCGCGCGCTCGATTTCGGCACTCATGCTGTGCCCGTTCCTTTCCGGCCTGCTCCGGCGAACCGGACCAGGACCACCTCGGGCCGCGGCCGGTGCCGCGACCGGCCACCGGTTGGCAGCGATCCCCCAACCCACCGCCACCGGTCGCCGACCCGTCCGCATGAAGACGGGTCCGCTGGGTGCCTTCGACTGTAGAGCGCGGCCCGGCCGGGCGCAATACCGATTCACTGCTGAAAAAGTGGGTTTTCGGTGGCAAATCTGCCATGATGAGGTGGTGAGTGAAGACAACCCGGTCGGCCGGGTGAACGTCGCGCTGGTCGCCGAGGCGGTCGACGCGCTGGCGAAACTGCAGGACCGCACCGGCCTGAAGAAGGTCGACCTCGTCAACCGGGCCCTGCAGGTCTACGAGTTCATCGACGCCGAACTCAAGGCGGGCAAGCAAGTCCTGCTCCGCGACGAAGACGGCCGCGACCAGCTGGTGAAGATCTTCCTGTAGGTCACCTTCCCGGCGCCCCGCCCGTCGGGAAGGCATGCACACCGCACTGACCCTGATCACGATCGTCCTCAACGCCGCGATCGGCCTCGCCGACCTGGCCAAGGCCAAGTTCGTCCTCGCCACATCGCAAGCCGTCGACGTCCCGCCGAGCTGGCTCCCCGTGCTGGGCACCCTCAAGCTCGCCGGCGCGGCCGGCCTCGTCCTGGGCCTGGCCGGAATCGAGCCGATCGGGACCGCCGCGGCGATCGGCCTGATCCTCTTCTACCTCGGCGCGATCGTCGCCCACGTCCGGGCCCGCCAGTTCGCCACCACCGTCGCCCCGCTGCTGTTCCTCGGGCTCGCCGTCGCGGCGCTCTAACGCAGCCGCGGCAGGGCGTCGCGCGCGAAGTGGCTCAAGATCCGCAGATCCTCCGCGAACCGCTCGCGGTGCTCCGGCGGCAGCGGCTTGAAGAAGAACTGCTCGATGTTCTCCACGTGCACCCGGCTGGCCCGCACCGTCGTCTCCTCGCCCAGCTCGGTCAGCCGCACCAGCTGGACGCGGCCGTCGTCCGGCGACACCGTGCGCGTCACCAAGCCCAGTGCGGACATCCGGTCGACCAGCCGGGTCGCCCCGCCGGTCGTCAGGACCTGCTCCTGGGCGATCGAGCGCATCGTCAGCCCGTCCCGCCCGGTGCGGCCGACGATCAGCAGCACCTCGTACATCAGGTGCGTGATCCCGCACTCGCGCTCCAGCGCCCGCCCGAGCAGGTACTCGAGCCGGTTCGCCGCGCCCTGCAGCCGCCCGAACGCGAGCACCCGCGGGTCGTACCCGGCCTGCTGTGCCGACGTGATCTCCACTTCACTCCTCCGTGCGCAACGCGAGGTAGACGTCGAGCTGGTCGGTGAACTCCGTCAGGTCCGCCCCCAACAGCTCGCCGGCCCGGCCGATGCGGTAGCGCAACGTGTTGACGTGGACGTGCAGCGCCTTCGCCGCCCGCGTCGGCGAGCCCGAGCACTCCAGGAACACCCGCACCGTGTGCACCAGGTCCGTGTGCTGCTCGGCGTCGTAGTCCAGCAGCGGCCCGAGCACCCGGCGCCGCAACGCCGCGCGCAGCCCCTCCGGCGCCCCGGCCAGCAGCAGCCGGTGCGGGTCGACCTCGCCGGCCTGGACGACCACGACGCGTCCCGTGCGCCCGGCCGCCACCTCCAGCGCGTACCGCGCCGTCGCGGCAGCCTCGGCCCGCGGGGCGGAATCGCCCACCCCGCACAGGATCCGGGACGCCCGCAGCAGTGGCTCCACAGTGGACAGCCCGGCCGAGCCCGGCCACCGCCGGACCGCCGCGTACGAAGTGTCCCCAGTGGACTCGAGCAGCAGGCCGTCGGGCAGCAGCTCCCGCAGGACGTCCCGGCTCTCGTCGCTGCCTTCGGTCCGCAACGCGACCACGTGCGCCTCATCGGGCACCTCGACGTCGGGCGGGACCGACCGCGCCCGCGTGACGCCGACGAGCCCGGCCAGCTCTTCGGCCAGCTCCGCCTGCGCGGTGGTCAGAGGGCCGCCGACGGCGACCAGCCACGGCACGGCGTGCCGCCCCTCGACCGGCACCACCGTCAGCGACCCGGCCTCCTTCGCCGCGTACCGCCGGACGACGTCGGGCGCCGGCACCGGCAGCGGGGACGTCCCCGCGACGACCCGGCCGAGCCCCGACAGCACCCAGCAGGGCAGCCCGAGCTCCGCGGACGCGCGCTCCAGCAGCGTCTCGACCGGGGCGTCCGCGGCGGCCTGCAAACGTTTGCGCGCGCTCTCCGAGGCGGCCGCCAGCGCCAGCACCACCTGCTCGGTGATCACCGAGAACGACAGGTCGGCCGGCACCTCCAGCAGCGGGATCCGGTGCCGCTCGCAGGCCTCGACGACGTCGCCGGGGATGCCGCCGGAGTCGGCGCCGGACGCCGCCAGCGCCGCCGCCCCCGAGCGCGCCAGCGCGGCCACGAACGGCTCGGCGTCACCCGGGCGCCGCCACCACAGCAGGCCGGAAAGCACCAGCTCACCGGCCGAGAGGTACCGTCCGGGGTCGGGCAGCTCCGTGACGTAGATGCGCGTCACCGGCCGGTCGAGCAGCTCGGCCCCGGCTCGCGGCCGCAGCCGCAGACCGGGGAGGCCCAGCAGAGTTTTCACGGTCGTCATCAGGCTTGTAGGAAAGCACAACCGCACCGGGTTTCGCTCCTGTGCGTTTCATGCGCCGTGCCGTTGCCGCCCCGGGGCCGTTCGGCGTCTACTGGTCTATCGCCCTCACGAAGGAGACGGAGTGGACTTCCTGCGTCCCACGACGCTCGCCGAGGCCCTGGCCCTCAAGGCCGAGCGGCCGGACGCCGTGCCGATCGCCGGCGGCACCGACGTCATGGTCGAGCTGAACTTCGACCACCGGCGTCCCGAAGCGCTGCTGGACCTGACGACGGTCCCCGAGCTGGCGGACTGGTCCACATCGGACGGCACCGTCCGGCTCGGCGCCGGCGTCTCGTACACGCGCGTGCTCGCCGAACTGGGTGAATCCGTTCCGGCGCTGGCCAT
Source organism: Amycolatopsis sp. NPDC049691 (assembly GCF_040675005.1). Taxonomy (NCBI): domain Bacteria; kingdom Bacillati; phylum Actinomycetota; class Actinomycetes; order Pseudonocardiales; family Pseudonocardiaceae; genus Amycolatopsis; species Amycolatopsis sp. NPDC049691. The sequence goes on along the minus strand of NZ_JBFANX010000004.1, from coordinate 205,260 downwards.
GGCCTCGCGCACGGTCGGGTCGCCGCAGATCCGCAACCGCGGCACGGTCGGCGGCAACCTCGGCGCCGCGTCGCCCGCCGGGGACACCCACCCGGTGCTGCTCGCCCTCGACGCCCGGATCGAGGTGGCCTCCGTCCGGGGGAGCCGACTCCTCCGCGCGGAGGAGTTCTACGTCGGAGTGAAACGCCACGCCCTCGAGCCGGACGAGCTGATCACCGCCGTCCACCTGCCCGCGCACGCGGGGCCGCAGCAGTTCGCCAAGGTCGGGACGCGCAACGCGATGGTCATCGCGGTCTGCTCGTTCGGGCTCGCCCTGCGCGACGGCCGCGTCGGGGCCGCGATCGGCTCCGCCGCGCCGACCCCGCGCCGGGCCCGCGAAGCCGAGGAGTTCCTGGCCGCCGAGCTGCCGTGGGGCTCGTCCGAGGCGTTGCCCGACTCCCTGAAGCGGCGCTTCGGCGAGCTGGTGGCCGAAGCGACCTCGCCGATCGACGACGTCCGGGGCAGCGCCGCGTATCGGAAGCACGCGTTGGGGGTACTAGCGCGGCGTACGTTGACTTGGGCCTGGGACGAACACCGGACGGGAGAGCGCGCATGCGCCTGAATGTCACGATCAACGGCGAGAAACGCGAGGCGGACGACGTCTGGGAGGGCGAAAGCCTGCTCTACGTCCTGCGCGAGCGGCTCGGCCTGCCGGGCTCGAAGAACGCCTGCGAACAGGGCGAATGCGGCTCCTGCACGGTCTACCTCGACGACGTCCCGGTGTGCGCCTGCCTGGTCGCGGCCGGGCAGGCCGAGGGCCGGGTGGTCCGGACGGTCGAGGGACTGGCCGACGGCGACACGCTCGACCCGGTTCAGCAGTCCTTTGTGGACGCGGGCGCGGTGCAGTGCGGCTTCTGCACCCCCGGCCTGGTCGTCGCCGCGCACGACCTGCTGAACCGCGTTCCCGACCCGTCCGACGAGGAGATCCGCGAGGCGCTGGCCGGCAACCTGTGCCGCTGCACCGGCTACGAGAAGATCCTCGACGCGGTGCGTGCCGTCGCCAAGGGAGGTGTCGCGTGAGGACGCTCATCGCGAACGCGGCGATCGCCACGGTCACCGGCGAGGAGTACGCGAGCGGGCACGTCGTCGTCGAGAACGACCGGATCGCCGAAGTCGGCGAAGGCGTCTACACCGGCGAGTTCGACGAACGCGTCGAGGCCGAAGGGTGCCTGATCACGCCGGGCCTGATCAACACCCACCACCACCTCTACCAGTGGGCGACCCGCGGGCTGGCCGCCGACCACACGCTCTTCGAGTGGCTGGTCGCGCTCTACCCGGTCTGGGGCCGCCTCGACGACGAGATCACGCACGCCGCGGGCACGGCCGGGATGGCGCGGCTCGCGCTGACCGGCTGCACGACCGTCGCCGACCACCACTACGTCTTCCCGCGCGACGGCGGCGACCAGGTCGCGGCGCTGGCCGCGGCCCGCCAGCGGATCGGCGTCCGGCTGCACGTCGTGCGCGGGTCGATGGACCGTGGCGAGTCCGACGGCGGCCTGCCGCCGGACAACCTCGTCGAATCGACCGAGGACGCGCTGACCGGCACCGAAGCGGCGATCGACCGCTTCCACGACGACTCGCCCGGCGCCCACCTGCAGATCGCCGCGGGCCCGTGCTCGCCGTTCTCGGTCACCGAGCGGCTGATGTCCGGCGCGGCCGAGCTGGCCCGGCGCAAGGGCGTCCGCCTGCACACGCATCTCGCCGAGACCCTCGACGAGGAGAAGCAGTGCCTCGCCGAGGTCGGCTGCACGCCCGCCGAGTACGCCGACAAGCTCGGCTGGCTCGCCGACGACGTCTGGCTCGCGCACACCATCCACCTCGCCCCGGACGCGATCCGCCGGTTCGGCGCGACCGGCACGGGCTCGGCGCACTGCCCGACGTCCAACGGCCGGATCGGCGCCGGCATCGCCCCGGTCCGCGACCTGCTCGACGCCGGGGTCCCGGTCGGGCTCGGCGCCGACGGGGCCGCGTCCAACGAGTCCGGCGGCCTCGGCGAAGAGCTGCACCAGGCGTTGCTGCAGGCCCGCCAGCGCGGTGGCCCGCGCGGCCTGACCACGCGGGAAGCGCTGTGGATGGGCACGATGGGCGGCGCCCGCTGCCTGGGCCGGGCCGGCGACCTGGGCTCGATCGAACCCGGGAAGCTCGCCGACCTCGCCGTCTGGGACCTGACCGGCCTGAACTACGCCGGGATCACCGATCCGGTCGCGGCGCTGGTGCTGGGCACGACCCCGCCGCTGCGCCGGCTGTTCGTCGGCGGCAAGGCCGTCGTCGAGGACGGCACCCTGCGCGAAGCCGACGAGTCCGAGATCGCCCGCGAGCTGGCGGCCGCGAGCGCCCGGCTGAGGGAGGGCAGATGACCACCACTTCCGTCACCACGCAAACCGCGAACGGCGTCGGTGCGTCCCCCCGCCGGCCCGACGGCACGGTGAAGGTGCGCGGCGAGTTCGCCTACTCCTCGGACCTGTGGCACGAGGACATGGTGTGGGGCGTGACGCTGCGCAGCCCGCACCCGTACGCGCGGATCACCGGCATCGACATCGCCGAAGCCCTGGCGGTGCCCGGCGTTTACGCGGTGCTGACGCACGAGGACGTCCCCGGCGTCAACCGGTACGGCCTGGAGCACGCCGACCAGCCGGTGCTCGCCTCCGACGTCGTGCGGTACCAGGGGGAGCCGGTCGCACTGGTCGCCGCCGACCACCCCGAGACCGCGCGCCGGGCGATGAAGCGGATCGTCGTTTCCTACGAAGAGCTTTCGCCGGTGACGGACTCCGAAGCGGCCGTCGCGGGCGAAGGGCCTTCACTGCACGAGGGCGGCAACGTCGTCCGGCACGTGAAGATCCGCCGCGGTCCTCAGGACGTCTCGGCCGACGTCGTCGTCTCGGGTGTCTACGAGGTCGGCATGCAGGACCAGGCGTTCCTCGGCCCCGAGTCCGGGCTCGCCGTGCCGGACACCGAAGGCGGCGTCGACCTGTACGTCGCGACGCAGTGGCTGCACGTCGACCAGCAGCAGATCGTCGCCGCGCTGGGTCTGCCGGTCGAGAAGGTGCGGTTGACGCTCGGCGGCGTCGGCGGCGCGTTCGGGGGTCGCGAGGACCTGTCGATGCAGGTGCACGCGTGTCTGCTGGCGTTGCACACCGGCAAGCCGGTGAAGATGGTCTACAACCGCGAAGAGTCCTTCTACGGCCACGTCCACCGCCACCCGGCGAAGATGTACTACGAGCACGGCGCCACTCGTGACGGTCGGCTCGTTTACGTGCGTACGCGGTTGTTCTTGGACGGCGGCGCGTACGCGTCCTCGACGGGCGCGGTGGTCGCGAACGCCGCCACGCTCGGCGTCGGACCGTACAAAGTGGACAGTGTCTCGGTGGATTGCTGGGGCACGTACACGAACAACCCACCGTGCGGCGCGATGCGCGGCTTCGGCGCGGTGCAGGCGGCCTTCGGCTACGAGTCGCAGATGGACAAGCTCGCTCTCGAGTGTGGCTTGGACCCGGTGGAGATCCGCGTCCGCAACGCCATGAGCGAAGGCGATCTCATGCCGACCGGCCAGGTCGTCGACGCGGAAGCGCCGGTCGCCGAGCTGCTGTCCCGGGTGCGGGACATGCCGATGCCGCCGGAGCGGCCGTTCGACCTGCGGCACATGCCCGGTGGCGTCTCCAACACGACACACGGCGAAGGCGTCGTCCGCGGCGTCGGGTACGCGGTCGGGATCAAGAACGTCTGCTTCTCCGAGGGCTTCGACGACTACTCGACGGCCCGGGTGCGCCTGCAGCTGGTCGGCGGCGAACCGGCGGCGACCGTGCACACCGCGGCGTGCGAAGTCGGCCAGGGCCTGGTGACGATCATGCAGCAGATCGTCCGGACCGAGCTGGGCGTCGACCAGGTCACGGTCCTGCCGATGGACACCTCGATCGGCAACGGCGGCTCGACGTCGGCGTCGCGCCAGACCTACGTCACCGGCGGCGCGGTCCAGGCCGCCTGCGCGGCGGTGCGGGCGCGGCTGCTGTCCCGGTTCGACCAGCGGGTGCGGGTCGTCGGCGGCAAGCTCGTCGCGGCCGACGGCCAGGTGCTCGCCGACCTGGTGGACGTCCTCGGCGACGACGTCTACGACGAAACCGTGGAGTGGCGGCACCGGCCGACGTCGGCGCTGGACCCGGAGACGGGGCAGGGCACCGCGCACGTGCAGTACGCGTTCGCCGCGCACCGGGCGGTCGTCGACGTCGACACGGAACTGGGCCTGGTCAAGGTGGTCGCGCTGGACTGCGCGCAGGACGTCGGCAAGGCGCTGAACCCGCAAGCCGTGCTGGGCCAGATCCAGGGTGGTTCGGCGCAGGGGCTCGGGCTCGCGGTGATGGAGGAGATCCAGACCTCCGGCGGGAAGATCCGGAACCCCTCCTTCACCGACTACCTGATCCCGACGGTCCTGGACATGCCGCCGATGAGCATCGACGTCCTGGAGCGCCCGGACCCGCACGCGCCGTACGGCCTGCGCGGGGTCGGCGAGCCGCCGACGATCTCGTCGACCCCGGCGATCGTGGCCGCGATCCGGGCCGCGACCGGGCTCGCGCTCACGCGCGTCCCGGTCCGGCCGGAGCACCTGACCGCTACTTGAGCTGCCAGTTCTGGTTGGCGTCGTCGTTGCAGCCCCACAGTTCGAGCTGGACGCCGTTGACGTTGCCGGCGGGCTTGTCGCCGCCGGTGACGTCGACGCAGAGGCCGGTCTGGGTGCCGGTGACCGAGCCGTCGGGGTTGAGCTTGAACTTCTGGTTCGCGCCGCCGTGGCAGGTCCAGGCGATCAGCTTGGTCCCGGCGGTCGTGCCGCCTTCGTTGGCGTCGAGGCAGAGCCCGCTGGCGGACTTCAGTTCGCCGGCGCCGGTGAACGTCCAGGTCTGGTTCGGTCCGCCGTCGCAGTCCCAGATGTCGACCTTGGTGCCGGGCGTGGTGACGTTGCCGTTGATGTCGATGCAGCGCGACGACGACGCGCCCTGCAGCGGCCGGGCGGTGCTGCTGCCGCTCGCGCCGGCTTTGACGCGGTAGACGACGGCGCCGTGCGACGGGACGTCCGCGCTGATCGTGCCGGTGCTGGTGGTCTGCTCCTTCGACCACAGGTTGGTGAGCCGGTAGCTCGACGCGGCGGGCAGCCCGGCCGCGGCGGTCGTCGTCGAGACGGTCTTCGTGGTGCCGTTTTCGTTGAACAGCACGACGGCGACGTCCCCGCCCTGGAGCGGCTTCGCCAGGACGTCCAGGCCGTTGCCGGTGGCGATGCGGGTGGCCTGCTTGCCGAGCGGGTCCTGGTCGATGGCGATGACGTCGGCGTTGAGGTAGGTCGAGAAGGTGGCGACGCTGGCGGAGCGCAGGTCGGCGCCGGCGATCAGCGGCGCGGCCATCGCGGCCCAGAGCGTGAAGTGGGCGCGGTCCTCCTGGAAGTCCATGCCGTCGCCGACTTCGAGCATGTCGGGGTCGTTCCAGGCGCCGGGTTTCGCGGCCGACGCGAGGCCGACGTTCTGGCGGTAGATCGAGTCGATGCTGCCCCAGTTGTTGGTGATGTCGCCGGTGGTGCGCCACAGGTTGCCGACGTCCGGCGCCCACGTCGAGGGGCTGAAGTTGCCCCATTCGCAGATGCTGTAGGCGATCGGGCGGCCGGTGGCCTTGAGCGCGTCGCGCATCGCGGAGTAGCGGCGGACGTAGTCCTGCTGCGTCTCACCGGCGGGGCTGCCGCAGTTGTCGTACTTGAGGTAGTCGACGCCCCAGCTCGCGAACAGGTTCGCGTCGGCCTGCTCGTGGCCGAGGCTGCCGGGGTAGTGCTGGCAGGTCTCGGTACCCGCGCTCTCGTAGATGCCGAACTTCATCCCGCGGGCGTGGATGTAGTCGCCGAGGGCCTTGAGACCGCTGGGGAACTTCGCGGAGTCGGCGACGAGGTTGCCGTTGCCATCGCGCGACTTGGTCATCCAGCAGTCGTCGAGGTTGACGTAGGTGTAGCCGCGGTCGCGCATCCCGGAGCTGACCATGAGGTCGGTGGTCTGCTTGACGAGCGTCTCGTTGATGTTGCACTCGAACGTGTTCCAGGTGTTCCACCCCATCGGGGGTGTGCGGGCGAGGCCGTTTTCGAGGGCCTGGGCGGGCGGGCTGCTGAGTGCGGCGCCCGCCAGGACGGCGGCAAGGACGGCGAAGACTCGGCGCATGGCGGCTCCCAACCGGACGGCGGTGTGAGGCAGGAGGACTAGACCACTGGGCAGCATCCGTGTCGGGTGCTGCGCGGTCAAGCGCCATCTTGAGTATTCGTGTTGGATTCCCGACTAAAGTTGTGCGTTCTCGTCGAGTAGGCGCCGGGCGACGTCCACGGTGGCGGCGCCGGCGACGGCCATGGCCTCGGTGTCCCGCAGCGAGCGGCAGAGCACGAAGGCGCCTTCGAGGTTGTTGACGGCGGTGATGGTCAGGGTGCGGGCGGCTTCCCGGCTGAGCCCGAACTTGCCGAACTTCTCGGTCCCGGCGTCGATCCAGGCGGTGAAGACGTCGGCGGTGGCCTGCCGCAGCGGTTCGTTCGTGGAGGCGACCTCCAACGCGACGGTCGCGATCGGGCAGCCCTCGACGTAGTCGGTGGCTTCGAGGGTGGCGATCCCGGCGGCGAAGAACGCTTCGATCCCGCTGATCAGGTCGGGAGCGGGCGCGATGAAGAGGTCGAAGAGCTGGATGTAGGCGAGCCCGGAGGTCCGGATGACCTCCTGCCCGAGCTGCTCCTTGCCGCCGGGGAAGAAGTGGTAGAGCGACCCGAAGGGAGCGTTCGCTTCCGAGACGATCTGTTTGAGCCCGGTGCCGGTGTAGCCGTTGCGCCGGAAGAGTTCCGCGCCGGCGGCCATGATGCGTTCCTTGGTCCCTGCCACCACGTCACGATACGCCCGGATTGATAGAGCGTTCTATCAATCCGGGCGTGGTGGCTAGTGGATGTCCCAGGCCGGGCCCGGGTCCTCGGCGTCGTCGCGCAGGATCGTCCCCTCGATCAGCCCGTACGGCCGGTCCGCCGCGTAGAACACCTCGTTGTCGTTCTTCAGCCCGAACGGGCTCAGGTCCACCAGGAAGTGGTGCTTGTTCGGCAGCGACAGCCGCACCTCGGCGACCTCGGGTCGCTGTTCGAGCACCGCTTCGCCCATCGCGTACAGCGTCTGCTGCAGCGAAAGGCTGTGCTTCGTCGCGAACGTCTCCAGCATCAGCCGCCGGATCTCGCGGTGGCTCTCCGCCCAGTCGACGTCCTCGCCCTGGTAACGCCAGCGCGCCGTCACGGCGGTCGCCAGGATGCGGTCGTCGGTCTCGGCGAGGGTCGTGTACTGGTCGCGCGGGAAGCCGTGGAACTCCGAACCCGTCGACTTCAGCAGGGTCAGGCCGTCGATGCCGGACACGATCCACGCGCGCCCGTCCCGGACCGTCACGGCCGTCGTGCGCCGTTCGTCGCCCGAGCGGCTGAACGCGTGGTCGTGCGGCTCGCCGCCGACGGCGATCCGGTCCCAGCCGTGCTCGTCGATCTTGATCCGCGCGCCGGTGATGTTCCCCTGCGTGCTGGTGAAGTGCCGCGCCAGGCGCAGGCCGAAGTCCTCGATCTCGCCGACCGGCGCCTCCTTCGCGAAGGCGTACACGGTGTTCTTCTGCGTGTCGGTCGCGAGCACGCCGGCGTTGTCGCCGGTGAGGTGCGTCGCGGCGAGCTCGCCCCGCAGCGACGTCGACACGGTGAGGTCCTTGAGGTGGTGCACGGGGCCGTCGCGGCGCACCGTCACCAGGCGGACCTCCGCCTTGCCGTACTGGTTGGGGCCCAGGGTGATGGCCACGGTTCAGCTCCCTCGGTAGGTCGAATAGGCGAACGGGCTGAGCAGGAGCGGCACGTGGTGGTGCGCGGTGCCGTCGGCGATCCGGAAGGTCAGCGCGACCTCCGGGAAGAACGCGTCCGGGCCCAGGTAGGCGCCGGTGTCGAAGACCAGGCGGTACGCGCCGGGCTCGAGGGTTTCCGGGCCGAGGTCGCGGATGCGGCCGTCGTCGTCGGTGCGCCCGTCGGCGATCGGCTTCCCCTCGGCGGTCTCGAACCGGACGGCGATCCCCTGCGCGGGGCGCCCGGTCGCCGTGTCGAGGACGTGGGTGGTCACGAGGCTCACGCGGTCACCGCTTTCGCGAGTCGGAGTTCGGCGATCTTGATCAGTTCCCGCCCGGCGACGGCCAGTTCGGTCGCGGGGTCGTTGGCCAGCCGCTCGCGCAGGATCTTCAGCAGCTCTTCGCCGCTGCGGCCACTGGCGCAGACGAGGTAGACGTGACCGAACTTGGCTTCGTACTCCGCGTTCGCGGCGGCGAAGGCATCGGCGTTGTCCACACCGGACTGTTCGGAGCGCGCCCAGCCGCTCGCCGGCTTCTCGCCGATCCGCGGGTGCGCGGCCATCGCCTGCCGGATTTCGTCGCTGCTCAGCGGCAGGTCGGCGGCGGCTTTCAGTGCGTCGACATCGGCGTACGGGCGCCCGGCCAGCACGGCATCGACCCACCGGGGCACGGCGAGGCATTCGGTCAGCAGCGAGCGGACGTCGGCGGTGTTGAACTCGGAGAGCAGCACGGCCTGACCGTACGTCGGCGCCGGAGTTCCGTCAACATTTTGTTGAAAGCGCTGGTCAGTCGGCTTCCCGGTTGAGGTAGTTGTAGACGGTGAACCGCGTGACCCCCAGCGCGTCGGCCACCGAGGAGACGGATTTCCGCAGGCCGAAGGCTCCGCGTTCGCGCAGCAGCCGCACCGCGCGCTGCTTGCCCGCGCGGTCGAGCTCGCCCAGCTTGGCGCCCAGTTCGCGTTCGACGTCGGCGATGAGCCGGGCCAGCGCGTCGTTCAGCTCGACGGCGGGTGGGCTCCCGGGGTCGTCGGCCCGGCGCAGCTGCAGCGTGACGCGGGTGGCGCCGCCGTCCAGGGCCGCCTTCGCGATCGACGGAAGGGCTTCGAGCAGCTCCTTCGCCTCGCCACGGGCGAGTGTCCCGAGCGGCCCGAAGTCGGTGTCCAGCCCGGCTTCCGCCGCGGCGTCGCGCGCGGCGACGGCGTGCTCGGGCGGCGAACCCTCGCCGTGGAACGGTTCGCTGGTGAACTCCGCCTCAAGCCGCACGAGGATGACCGTAACGCGCCGCGCCCGTCGTTGACGAGCGGCGCGCGCCGTGGTTACTGTCGTTGTGCGAAACCGCCTTTCCGTACTGTGAAATCGGCGGTGGTCAATCCTCCCGGAGAAGGGTTTTCGGATGGATCTTGTGGTGCGCGCGGCCCGGGCCGTCACGGCCGAGGGCGAGGTGCCGGCGACCGTCGGCGTCGACGGCGGCCGGATTGTCGCGGTCGAACCCGGCGGGGCCGCCCTGTCCGGCGACCGCGAGCTGGACCTCGGCGACGACGTCGTGCTGCTGCCGGGGCTCGTCGACACGCACGTCCACGTCAACGATCCCGGCCGCGCCGAGTGGGAGGGCTTCGAGACGGCGACCCGCGCGGCCGCCGCGGGGGGCGTGACCACGATCGTGGACATGCCGCTCAACAGCCTGCCCCCGACCGTCGACGTGGCCGCGCTGGAGGTCAAGCGCAAGGCGGCGACCGGCCGGGTGCACGTCGACGTCGGCTTCTGGGGCGGCGCGATCCCCGGCAACGTCGGCGACCTGCGCCCCCTGCACGAAGCCGGCGTGTTCGGCTTCAAGTGCTTCCTGCTGCACTCCGGCGTCGACGAGTTCCCGCCGCTCGACTCGGCGGGGCTGGATGAAGCGTTGCGGGAGCTGAGTTCCTTCGACGCGCTGATGATCGTCCACGCGGAAGACGCGCACGAGATCGACGAAGCGCCGGAGCCGCACGGCGGTCGCTATGTCGACTTCCTGCGGTCCCGGCCGCCGGTGGCGGAGAACCTCGCGATTTCGCACGTCATCGAGGCAGCTCGCCGTAACCATGCGCGTGCGCACATCCTGCACCTTTCGTCGGCCGAGGCGCTGCCGTTGGTCGCTTCGGCACGCCGTGACGGCGTCGCGCTGACGGCCGAAACCTGCCCCCACTACCTCAGCTTCATCGCCGAGGAGATCCGTGACGGCGCGACGCAGTTCAAGTGCTGCCCGCCGATCCGGGAAGCGGCCAACCGCGAGAAGCTGTGGCAGGGGCTGGCGGACGGCGTGATCGACACCGTCGTCAGCGACCATTCGCCGTGCACGCCGGAGCTGAAACGCTTCGACAGCGGCGACTTCGGGCTCGCCTGGGGCGGGATTTCCAGCCTGCAGCTGGGATTGCCGGCGATCTGGACCCAGGCGCGGCAGCGCGGGTTCGCGCTCACCGACGTCGTCCGCTGGATGGCCGAGCGGCCGGCGGCGCAGGCCGGGATGCGCCGCAAGGGGCACCTGGCGGTGGGCTACGACGCCGACTTCTGCCTGTTCGCGCCGGACGAGGCGTTCGTCGTCGACGTCGCGAAACTGAAGCACCGCAACCCGGTCAGCGCCTACGACCGGCGTCCGCTGGCCGGCGTCGTGCGCTCGACCTGGTTGCGGGGCACCGAAATCACCGGCGACGAGCCACGCGGTGTGTTGCTGACCCGGGGGAACTGCTGAAATGGAGGCTGCCTTGTCCGACCGTCCTGAGTGGACCGAGCTACCCGACCTCGCGTCACGCCGCTTCGGCGGGACGGTGATGTGGGCGACCGACGAGCTGTTCGCCGAGAAGGAGAACCTGGTCAACCCGTGGAAGCCGGCGCACCGCGCCGAGACGTTCGGCCCGAAGGGCCAGGTCTACGACGGCTGGGAGACCCGCCGCCACCGCGAGCCGGGCGACGACCAGGCGCTGGTCCGGCTCGGCTTGGCGGGCACGGTCACCGGCGTCGTCGTCGACACCGCGTTCTTCAAGGGCAACTACCCGCCGTTCGTCTCGGTCGAGGCGGCGTCGGTGCCGGGCTACCCGTCGGCGGCGGAGCTGCAGACGGCGGACTGGGACGTCCTGGTCGACCACGCCCCGGCGGCCGGCCACACGGAGAACTTCTACGCGGTCAACGGTTCGCGCCGCTACACGCACGTACGGCTGACGCAGCACCCGGACGGCGGAGTGGCGCGGCTGCGCGTCCACGGCACGCCGATCCCCGACCCCGACCTCCTCGACCTGGACGCGCTGGACCTGGCGGCGCTGGAGAACGGCGCCGTGGTCACGGGCTGCAGCAACAAGTTCTACTCATCGCCGAACAACCTGCTCTCGCCCGGACTGGCCGCCCACCAGGCGGAGGGCTGGGAGACGGCCCGCCGCCGCGACGACGGAAACGACTGGGTGACGCTCCGCCTCGCGGGCGCGGGGATCGTCCGGTTCGCCGAGCTGGACACGAGCAACCTCAAGGGCAACGCCCCGGGCTGGGCGTCGGTGAGCGGCCGTGACACCTACGGCGAGTGGGTCGCCCTGCTGCCGAAGACCCGCCTGCAGCCGGACACCCGCCACCGCTTCGCCTTGAAGGACGGGCCGGAGGTGACGGAGGCCCGGTTGGACATCTACCCGGACGGCGGGCTGGCGCGGTTGCGCCTGTTCGGCCGGCTCACCGAGGCGGGCCGGACGAACCTGAAGGCCCGCTACGCCAAGACGCGCTAGCCGTTCGCGCCGGGACGGTTGAGGTAGGCGGAGGCCAGCGAGAGCACGCAGGCGCAGCCGATGATGGCGCTGACCCACCACTGGAGCCCGGCCACGACGCTCCAGACGAAGCCCGCCGCCGCCAGCGCGGCGACAAGGATGTTCCGGAACTGCAGCGGGGTGGGTTTGGCCATGCCACCAGCCTCTCACGGGCGGGTCCGGGGTGGCCGCGCGCCCGGGGGTCGCGTGCCCGGGCTCGCAGCGGGGCGCCGCCGGAGTGGCTGGTTCTCAGACCTCCGCGCGCTGCCCCGGTTCGAGCAGCACCAGCCGCTCGGTCAACCCCGCCGCCTCGAACTCCGCGCGCAGCGCGTCCGGCCCTTCGCTGAAGTGCTGCCAGCCGCGGAAGTGCAGCGGCACCACCTTCGGCGCGCCGAGCACCTTGGCCGCCTCGACCGCGTTCGCGCTGGTCAGCGTCAGGGGCGCGCCATCGAACAACTTCGTCCGCGCCGCGCCGGCGAACAGCACCGCGATGTCCACACGGAACCGCGACGCGATCTCCCGCACCAGTTCGACCGACGCGTTGTCCCCGCTCACGTAGACCGTCGGCAGGTCGCGGCCACTCAGCACGAAGCCGGTGACCTCGCCGGTCGTCGGCTCGGCGCCTTCCGGTCCGTGCAGCGCCGGGACGGCGGTGACTGTCAGCGGCCCGACCTGCGTCTCGTCCCACGGCTTCAAGCCCCTGGCCGTCCCGCCCAGCCGTTCGGCCCCGCTGGGCGTCACGAGGGTCAGCGGCACCGTCGCGAGGTAGGCGCGGCCGCGGTCGTCCAGGTTGTCGGGGTGCTGGTCGTGGGACAGCAGGACCGCGTCCACCACGCCGACCGTGTCTTCGGTCAGCACGGAGTCCTCGGTCTTGACCAGCACGCGGTCGCCGACGGGGTGGTCGCCGGGCGCGTCGAAGGTCGGGTCGGTGAGCAGCCGCACGCCGCCCAGCTCCAGGAGGGCGGTCGGGCCGCCGGACAACGTGATCCCCAGGTTCTCGCTCATACCCGGGCCAACAGCGGGAACGTGCGTTCTCTTCCCTAGGGTGCCGACTGCCTGCGCGAGCTGATCACCCCGGTGTTGAACCCGGCCAGGTGCAGCCCGCCCGCGAAGCGCGCGTGTTCGATCTTCACGCACCGGTTCATCACGACGTCCAGCCCGGCTTCCCGGGCCCGGTCGGCCACCGGCTCGTGCCACAGGCCGAGCTGCAGCCACAGCGTCCGCGCGCCGGCGTCGATCACCTCTTCGGCCACCTGGGGCAGGTCGTCGTGCTTCCGGAAGACGCTGACCAGGTCCGGTTCACCCGGTACGTCCTTGAGCGAGGCGTACACCGGCTTGCCGAACAGCGTGTCCAGCCGCGGGTTGACGAAGTTGACCTCGTAGCGCGTCGACGAGAGCAGGTAGGTCGCGACGAAGTAGCTCGGCCGCGCCGGATTGGCGGACGCGCCCACCAGCGTCACCGACTTCGTCCGGTTGAGGATCGCCCGCCGTTCGACGGCGCCCACCGCGTACGTCATCCGGCCACCGCCTTGCCCAGCGCCTGGTCGAGGTCCCAGAGGAGGTCGTCGACGTCCTCCAGCCCGATCGACAGCCGGATCAGGTCGGGGCCGACGCCCGCGGCCGCGAGCTGGTCCTCCGACAGCTGCGCGTGCGTGGTCGACGCCGGGTGGATCACCAGTGTCCGCGCGTCCCCGACGTTCGCCAGGTGCGACAGCAGCTCCACCGATTCGACGAACTTCTCGCCCGCCGCGCGGCCGCCGTCGATGCCGAACGAGAACACCGCGCCCGGCCCGGCCGGCAGGTACTTCTTCGCCAGGTCGTGGTGCGGGTGGGCGGGCAGCCCGGCGTAGGACACCCACGCCACCCGGGGATCCGCTTCGAGGTACTCGGCGACCGCCTGGGCGTTGGCGACGTGCGCGTCCATCCGCTGTGGGAGCGTCTCGACCCCTTGCAGCAGCAGGAAAGCCGAGTGCGGCGACAGGACCGCGCCGATGTCCCGCAGCTGCTCGGCGCGCAGTCGCGTGCAAAACGCGTACTCGCCGAAGTTCTCCCAGTACCTCAGGCCGCCGTAGCTTTCGACCGTCTCGGTCATCCGCGGGAACTTCCCGTTGCCCCAGTCGAACTTCCCGGACTCGACCACGATCCCGCCGAGCGTCGTCCCGTGCCCGCCGAGGAACTTCGTCGCCGAGTGCAGCACGATGTCGGCGCCGTGCTCGATCGGGCGGCACAGGTACGGCGTCGCGAGCGTCGCGTCCACCACGAGCGGGATGTCGTGGGAGTGCGCGAGGTCCGCCAGTGCCGCGAGGTCGGCGATGCCGCCGCCGGGGTTGCCGATCACCTCGGTGTAGAGCAGCCGGGTCCGGTCGGTGATCGCGGCCGCGTAGTCGTCGATGCCGCCGCTGACGAACGTCGTCCCGACGCCGAACCGCCGCAGCGTGCCGGTGAGCTGGGTGACCGTGCCGCCGTAGAGGCCGCTCGCCGACACGATGTGGTCGCCCGCTTCGGTCAGCGCGCTGAAGGTGAGGAACTCCGCGGCCTGGCCGCTCGCGGTCGCCACGCCGCCGATGGCGCCTTCGAGGCTGGCGATCCGCTCCTCGAACGCCGCCACGGTCGGGTTCCCGATGCGGCTGTAGATGTTGCCGTACTTCTGCAGCGCGAAGAGGTTCGCGGCGTCGGCGGCGTCTTCGAAGACGAAGCTCGTGGTCTGGTAGATCGGCACGGCCCGCGCGCCGGTCGCCGGATCGGGGGTGCCGCCCGCGTGCAGCGCGCGGGTCCGGAAGCCCCAGGTGCGTTCAGTCATCGGTGCTCACGGTACCCACGGGGTCGGGGCGTCGCTATCCGTCCCAACGGGTGGCTCGGCCGGTGCGCCGGATCTACGCTTCGTCCGTGACGGTGCGGTGGAGCCTGACGATCGACTGCGCGAAACCACGAGCGCTGGCAAGGTTCTGGGCGGTGGCCCTCGGCTACATCGAGCGGCCCCCGCCGCCGGGGTTCGCGACCTGGGAAGACTGGTTCTCCCACCAGGGTGTGCCCGAGGCGGAGTGGGACGACGGCGCCTACCTGAGCGATCCGGAAGGCGTGCTGCCGAACCTGAGCTTCCTCAAGGTGCCCGAGGCGAAGACCGCGAAGAACCGCGTGCACCTGGACGTCCAGGCCGGCGGCGGCCGGGACGTCCCGTGGGAGACGCGGTGGGAGCGGGTCGTCGAAGCGGTCGCCCGCCTCACCGCGGCCGGGGCGACCGTGCTGCGCGAAGACGTGCTGGACGGCCGTCCGGACCACGTCGTGATGGCCGATCCGGAAGGCAACGAGTTCTGCGTGCTCTGAGCTCGCCGGCCGGCCGGGCCGGATGAGCCAGATCACCCACGGCGTCTCCCCGTTCCCGTCACATCGCCCGCCGCCGCGGGGTCTACTGCTACGACCGCGGCGGAAGGAACGGGACACAGTGGACACGCTGACCGAACGGTTCGAACGGGAACGGCCGCGGCTGCGCGCGATCGCCTACCGGATGCTCGGCTCGGCGAGCGAGGCCGACGACGCCCTCCAGGAGGCCTGGCTGCGGTTCGACCGCACCGATCTCGGCGAGGTCGAGAACGTCGGCGCGTGGCTGACGACCGTCGTCGCGCGGGTGTGCCTGTCGATGCTGCGGACGCGGCGCAACCACCGCGAGGAGCCCCTCGACGACCGGCCCGAGCAGGGGGAGGACCGCCGGGACCCCGAGCAGGAGGCCGAGCTGGCCGACACGGTCGGACTGGCGCTGCTCGTGGTGCTCGACGCCCTGGCGCCCGCCGAACGGGTCGCGTTCGTGCTGCACGACATGTTCGCCGTGCCGTTCGACGAGATCGCGCCGATGATCGGCAAGACGCCGGCGGCGGCCCGGCAGCTGGCGAGCCGCGCGCGGCGGCGGGTCAAGGGCGGCTCCGCGGTGGACGCGGACCTGCCGCGGCGGCGGAAGGTCGTCGAGGCGTTCCTGGCGGCGTCCCGGGGCGGCGACTTCGAAGCGCTGCTCGCGCTCCTCGCCCCGGACGTCGTGCTGCACGCGGACCGGTTCGTCGGCCCGAGCCCGGCGCCCGTCGTGCTGCGCGGCGTCGAGAACGTGCGCAAGGGCGCCGTGCTGGCCTCCGAACGGGCGCGCACCAGCGAGCTCGCCCTCGTGGACGGCTCGCCGGGCCTGCTCTGGCTGCCCGGTGGACGGCTGTCGGTCGTGCTGGCGTTCCGGGTCGACGGCGACCGGATCACCGGCATCGACGTCATCGCCGACCCGGAGCGGCTGCGCGGGCTCGAGCTGGCCGTTCTCGACTAACCGAGAGCAGCGCGAAGCCGCGCGTCGCGCTCGGCGGGCGTCTGACGCGGGCAGCTCACGCACTTCGGGTTGCCGACCTCGTAGATCAGGCAGCACGAGGCCCGGCGGACGGCGGGCGTCCGGCCGACGCGCACGAACCGGGGCTTCGGCAGGCCCAGGCCGATCGCGGCGACGAGCGGCTCGGCCAGTGCCATCGCGCGCTCGGGATCGGACGTCCACAGCAGCCGGTTGCCGATCGAGTCGGTGGCGATGGCGCCCAGGGCCCGCGTGCGGGCTCCGGTGACGCCGGCGATCGTCGCGATGGCGGTCCCGAGCGCCGCGCCGAACGCGGCACCCAGCTCGGGCAGCCCGCCGGCGAGGGGCCGGGTCGACCGGGCGCCGAGGAACCGGCCGTCGGCGAGGAGGTCGATCTCCACGGCGTCGAGCGAGGGGTCGGCCGGGGCGCCGGCGACCAGGCCGTCGAGCGCGGGAGCCACGAGCACCGACGAGAGCGAGTACCACCAGATCGTGCCGAGCACCTCCGGCGGCGCGCAGCCGTAGAGCTTGGCCGCGCCGCCGATGCGGGCGCGGACCCACTCGGCGTCCGCGAGCAGGGTCGCGGGCGCGGTCCAGTCGGGCTTCACGGCACCCAGCCTTCCAGAACGGCCGTCACAGCCGCCGGTAGGTGGAGACCGTGAAGGACACCGTCACGGCCTGGGGCTCGCTCAGCGCGTCGAGGCGGGAACGCCGGTCACCACGATCGAGGTGGAAGGCCGTCGGGCCCATCTCGACCGCCTGGCGGATCTGCCGGGGGCTCAGCTCCGTCGTCCGGCGGACCTCCGTGCGCCCGGTGCGGGCGAAGTACTCGCCGAGGGTGCCGTCCAGGCGCTCCTGCTTGCGCTCGTCCACCGACAGCACCAGGTCGCCCAGCTCGCGGAGGTGGTCCGGGGCCGGGGCGGCGACCGTCAGCAGGCCGCCGGGCCGCAGGACGCGGTGGAACTCCGGCCCGTTGCGGGGCGCGAAGACGTTCAGCACCGCCGACGCGACCTCGTCGCCCACCGGCCACGGCTCCCACAGGTTCCACACCGCCGCGCCGAGCCGCGGGTGAGCGCGGGCCGCGCGGCGCAACGCCACCGCGGAGACGTCCAACGCGAGACCGAACGCGGCCGGAGCCGCCTCCAGGACGTGCGCCAGGTAGTAGCCGGTGCCGGCGCCCGCGTCGATCACCAGGTCGCCGGCCTCCGCGCACACGCGGGCCAGCTCGTCCGCCAGCGGGCGGTAGGCACCGGAGGCGAGGAAGTCCGCGCGGGCCGCGACCATCGGGGAGGTGTCCGCCGTGCCGGCCGGGATTCGCGCGTGCAACAGGTTCACGTACCCCTGGCGGGCTAGATCGAAAGAGTGGCCCGATGCGCAACGCAGCGTGCGCTCGACACCCTCCAGCGGCGAAGCGCACACCGAACAGCGCAACGCCTCGACGACCCGGGGTGGCAGTGGGTCATTCCCGTGGTCGGCTGGGGTCATGGGGATATTCGACCACGACGTAAAGCAACCGGACACTCCAGCACACCTCCCGGGAAACCTGGCCGTAACAACCGGGCGCGGACAGTTCACGTGGGCGAAACCTCTCGCGCCGCCCCGTGAAACACCGCGCGCCAAAACTGCCATCGCACAGACCCAGGGCACGGGAGGACGATGTGCTGAACGCAGGAGACACCGCATGGGTATTGGCCAGCGCCGCGCTGGTCATGCTCATGACACCGGGATTGGCCTTCTTCTACGGCGGTATGGTCCGCGCGAAGAGCGTCTTGAACATGCTGATGATGAACTTCATCGCGCTGGCCGTGGTGGGGGTGCTGTGGGCGCTGTACGGCTTCTCGATGTCGTTCGGCGACGACGCCTTCGGTGGCCTGCTCGGTAACTTCCACTTCGCCGGCTTGGAGAACACCTTCGGGAAGCTCGCCGGCTTCGCGGTCGCCGCCACCGACTCGGCGCCCGCCGTGGCCTGGCCCGGTACGGACGCCCTGCCGGTGCTCGCGTTCGTCATGTTCCAGCTGATGTTCGCGATCATCACGCCCGCGCTGATCTCCGGCGCCATCGCCGACCGCGCGAAGTTCTGGGGCTGGACGCTGTTCGTCGTCATCTGGGTGACGGTCGTGTACTTCCCGGTCGCGCACTGGGTGTTCTCCTTCAACGGCTTCGTCGGCGAGAACGCGGTCGGCGGCTGGATCGCCAACAACCTCAAGGCACTCGACTTCGCCGGTGGTACCGCGGTCCACATCAACGCCGGTGCCGCGGGTCTCGCGCTGGCGATCGTGCTCGGCAAGCGCAAGGGCTGGCCGAAGGACACCGGCCGGCCGCACAACGTCCCGTTCGTGCTGCTCGGCGCTTCCCTGCTGTGGTTCGGCTGGTACGGCTTCAACGCCGGTTCGGCGCTGGCCGCCAACGACCTCGCCGCCGTCGCGTTCACCAACACCACCGTCGCCACCGCCGCGGCCGTCCTCGGCTGGCTGCTGGTCGAGCAGCTCAAGTTCGGCAAGCCGACCACCCTGGGCGCGGCCTCCGGCGCGGTCGCCGGCCTCGTCGCCATCACCCCGGCGTGTGGTTTCGTGAGCCCGCTCGGCGCCATCGCGATCGGCCTCGTCGCCGGTGTGCTCTGCGCGCTGGCCATCTCGCTCAAGTTCAAGTTCGGCTTCGACGACTCGCTCGACGTCGTGGGCGTCCACCTGGTCGGCGGCATCGTCGGCACGCTGCTGATCGGCTTCTTCGGCACCACCAGCGTCAACTCGCTCGGCGCGGACGGCCTGTTCTACGGCGGCGGGTTCACCCAGCTGGGTCGCCAGGCCGCGGCCGCCGGTGCGGTGCTCGCGTACTCCTTCGTGCTGTCCTTCATCATCGGCTTCGTGATCAAGAAGGCGGGCGGCTTCCGCGTCAGCACCGAGGACGAGGTCAGCGGCATCGACGAGGCCCAGCACGCGGAGAGCGCGTACGACTTCACCGGGACGGGCGGTGGCCTCGGCCACCCGAACACCATCCCGGTCAAGTCCACCCCCGCCGCGAAACTCGAGGAGAGCAAGGCATGAAGCTCATCACGGCGATTGTCAAGCCGTTCACGCTCGACGACGTCCGCTCCGCGCTGGAGCAGCTGGGCGTGCTGGGCATGACGGTCAGCGAGGTCCAGGGCTACGGCCGGCAGAAGGGCCACACCGAGGTCTACCGCGGCGCGGAGTACTCGGTGGACTTCGTGGCCAAGCTGAAGATCGAGGTCGTCACCGACGACACCAACGTGGAGAAGGTCCTCGAGGCCATCACCACGGCCGCGCACACCGGCAAGATCGGGGACGGCAAGGTGTGGGTGACCCCGGTCGAGACGGTGATCCGGGTACGGACCGGCGAGCGCGGCACGGACGCTCTATAAGGCGTCTGGGATGGCCGACGGGGGCGAACTGGTCAAGGCCACCGAGCGTTTGCTCGAGGGCAGGCACGGGAGGCTGGGGGCGTCCGCTCTGCGGGCGGCCCTGGTCGACCTCTACGAGTTCTGGCTGGGCAGGGGAGCCTCGGCGGCCGGCGTCGACACCGCGGAACCGGGTGTCGCGCTGGTCGCCGTGGGCGGGCTCGGCCGCCGGGAGCTGGTGCCGTTCTCCGATCTCGACCTGCTGCTGGTGCACAACGGCAACAGCGGCGTCGGCGAGATCGCGGACGCGCTCTGGTATCCCTTGTGGGACGCGAAAGTCGGGTTGGACCACTCGGTCCGCACACCCGGTGAAGCACTGAAGGTCGCTTCGGAGGACCTGCGGGTGGCCATGGGCCTGCTCGACGCCCGGCACCTCGCCGGCGACGCCGAGCTGGCCGGCCGCCTGGTTTCCGCGGCGCGCGACCAGTGGCGCCGCACCGCGCGCAAGCAGATCCCGGACATGACGGCGTCGGTCCGGCAGCGCTGGGCCCGCAGCGGCGAGATCGCGCAGTCCGCCGAACCCGATCTCAAGCACGGGCGGGGCGGGCTGCGGGACTTCGCCGTCCTGGAAGCACTGGCCGCGGCGCAGCTCACCGCCCGGCCCGGCGAGGAACTCCTGGAAGCCAAGGAACTCCTGCTCGACGTGCGCACCGAGCTGCGGCGGGAGATCCGGCGCGAACGGGACGTCCTGTCGGCGCCGGAAGCCGAGCTGGTCGCCGCCGAGCTCGGCTTCGGCGACCGGTTCACGTTGGCGCGCAAGCTTTCCGGGGCGGGGCGCACGATCGCGTACGCACTCGACGTCGCCCTACGGTCCACTGTGGAGCCGCCGAAGGCGCGGTTCGGGCGACGCCCGTCGCGCACGCCGCTCGCCGAAGGCGTTGTCCTGCACGGGAACGAGGTCTCGCTGGCGCGGGACGCCGTCCCGGCGAAGGACCCCGCGCTGCTGCTGCGGGTCGCCGCCGCGTCCGCGCGCACGGGCAAGCCGATCGCGCTCGGCACGCTCAAGGCGCTCGCGGAGTCGGCGCCCGAGCTGCGGGCGCCGTGGCCACCGGACGCGCTGAACGCGCTGGTCGAACTGCTCGGCGCGGGGGAGGGCCTGGTCGACGCGGTCGAGTCGCTCGACCGGACCGGCCTGTGGGCTCGGCTGTTCCCCGAATGGGGCGCGGTCCGCGACCTCCCGCCGCGGTCGCCGGTGCACCAGTGGACGGTCGACCGGCACCTCGTCCGCACCTGCGTCGAGGCGGCCAAGCTGACCACCACGGTGCCGCGGCCGGACCTGCTGCTGATCGGCGCGCTGCTGCACGACATCGGCAAGGGCCGCGACGCCGACCACTCCGAGCTCGGCGCCAAGATCTCCGCCCAGGTCGCGACCCGGCTCGGGCTTTCGCCAGCCGACGCTGCCACGGTGTCGGCGATGGTCCGCCACCACCTCCTGCTGCCGCACACCGCGACGCGCCGCGACATCAGCGAGCCGGAGACGGTCGCGCGGGTGGTGAAGACCCTCGACGGCGACATCGTCCTGGTCGAGCTGCTGCACGCGCTGACCCAGGCCGACTCGCTGGCCACCGGCCCCGGCGTCTGGACGGACTGGAAGGCACGGCTGCTCGCCGAACTCGTCACCGGCTGCGAAGAAGTGTTGCGCGGCAAGGGGTTCACCGCGCCCGAACCGATGGACGACGAACAACGCGAGCTCGTCAAGCAAGCCGTCGCGTCGGGCAACGGCGAGATCCGGATCAGCGCGCACGGCAAGGTGGTCACGGTGCTGCTGGCGGTGCCGGCCCGCGCGGAGCTGCTGGCCCCGGCGGCCGGCGTGCTGGCGTTGAACTCGATGGAGGTGCACTCGGCGGTCCTGCGCGGGCACGACGGCGGCCGCGCCGGGGTGTTCACGGCATCGCCGAAGTTCGGGTCCCTGCCGGACGCGACGCTGCTGCGGGAGCAGTTCGCCCGCGCGGTCGCCGGCACGCTCCCGCTCACCCAGCGCCTGGCGGCGAAGGAACGCGACTACGGTTCCCCGGCCCCGGTCGCGCCGAAGGTCCTGTGGTTCGACGACGAGACGAGCGGCCCCGACACGGTGGTCCTTGAGCTGCGCGCCG
This sequence comes from Amycolatopsis sp. NPDC049691, assembly GCF_040675005.1. Taxonomy (NCBI): domain Bacteria; kingdom Bacillati; phylum Actinomycetota; class Actinomycetes; order Pseudonocardiales; family Pseudonocardiaceae; genus Amycolatopsis; species Amycolatopsis sp. NPDC049691. The sequence continues at coordinate 183,790 of NZ_JBFANX010000004.1, read as the reverse complement.
CCGACCGGATCGGCTTGCTGTTCCGCGTCGCGGGGGCGTTGCGCCGCTGCGACGCGGAGGTGCGGTGGGCGAAGGTTTCGACGCTGGGCGGCGCGGTGGTGGACTCGTTCGCGGTGACCCCGAGGAGCGGCCGCATCGAGCCGGGCTGGCGACGCGAGGTGGAGCAGGCGATCCTGGCCGCGGCTTCCTGACCGGCGCGGTCAGCGTTCCCGGCCGGGTGCGCCGAGCCAGCGGTGCAGGGCCTCGTCCAGGCCCGGCCCGCCGTCCCACGCCACGTACCCGTCCGGCCGGACGAGCCGAGGTGCCGCCCCCTCTCGGCCCTCGACCCGTCCGGCCCAGCCCGCCGGCACCGCCGCGCCCACCAGCACGGCGCGGCCGTCGGGGCTCGCCGGGACGTCCCTGGCCCGACCGGTGATGCCCGGATACGTCACCCCGATGCCCGACAGCTCCGCCGCGACCGCGCGCCGCGCCTCGGGGACGGCCAGCAGCTCCGTGACCACCTGCCGGACCGCCGCCGCGTCCGGGTCCGGCACGCCGAGGACCGCCTGGGCCCTCGTGCTGACCAGCACGCGCGCCGCGACCGGGTGGCGCTCGTCGTGGTAGCTGTCGAGCAGCCCCGCCGGCGCCGTGCCGCGGACCGTCGCGGCCAGCTTCCAGCCCAGGTTGACCGCGTCCTGCAGCCCCAGGTTGAGGCCCTGGCCGCCGACCGGGAGGTGGACGTGCGCGGCGTCGCCCGCGAACAGCACCCGGCCGTGGCGGTAGCGCTCCAGCTGCCGGGACGCGTCGCCGAACCGTGACGCCCACAGAACTTCGCCCACGCGGATCTCCGGCCCGTGCGCCGCGGTGAGCGCGCGCTGTACCTCGTCGGGCGTGACCGGGGCGTCGCGGCCGAGCCGTTGCTGCTCCTCGCCGTACACGATCGTGCGGTACCGGCCGCCGGACAGCGGCAGCAGGTAGCCCGACCCCGACGACGGCAGCGTCCAGCCGTCGGCCAGGCCGGCGGGCTTGGCGGCCAGGGTGAGGTCCGCGACGACCAGCGAGCTGCGCGCCTCGCGGCCGGGGAAGGCGGCGCCCAGCAGCGTCCGGACCGTGCTGTGCCCGCCGTCGGCGGCGACGAGCCAGCCGGCCTGGTGCCGTCGGCCGCCCGCGGTGACCGTGACACCCTCGTCGTCCTGCGCCACGGCCGTGACGGCCGCGTCGCGCAGCACCGGCGTGCGCAGCCGCGCCTCGATCGCCGAAGCGACGTGGACCTGTTCGACGCCGAGCTGGTACGGGAAGGACGTCGGCAGGTCCGAGTAATCGATCGGGACGCCGGAGAAGTGCCCGGCGGGCAGTTTCGCCCGCACGTGCGGCTCGATCGCGGCGAGCAGGCCGCGGTCGGCCAGCAGCTCGACCGACCGGGGCTGCAGGCCGAGCGCCTTGGACTGCGTCGTGGGCTCGGCGTCGCGCTCCAGGACCAGGACGTCGACCCCCGCGCGTTCCAGCTCGAACGCCGTCAGCAGGCCGGTCGGGCCCGCGCCCGCGACCAGGACGTCAGGCATCGAGGTTCTCCTTGCGGAGGTACCAGACGTGCCAGGCGATCAGCAGGGCCAGCGCGCCGAACCACGCCACGTTGGTGACCAGCGCGATGAGGTCGATCGGCAGCGTGTAGACGAGCACGATGTGCACCACCGCGCTGCCCAGCAGCACCGCGCCCCACGCGGCCGTGTTGATCCGCAGACCGCGCCGGAACCGGGCGTCGGTGTCCCAGCGGGCCGCCCACGCGTCCGCCCCTTCGGCGCCGCGCTTGACCTCGGCGATCGTGCGCCCGAGCGTGAGCTGCGCGGGGCGGCCGATGAAGACCGTCACCAGCATCCACGCGCCGAACAGGCCACCCAGCGCGGCGGTCCAGCCCTCGCGGATCACCAGCGTGCGCGGGTCGTCGGAGAGCAGGCCCAGCACGACGGACAGCACCAGGACGCTCAGCGTGACCAGGGCGACGAGGTCGACCTTGCGGGTGCGGGCGACGGTCCACAGCACGTACGGCGCGGCCACGAGGACGCCGGCCATCAGCGCCCACCACTGGCTCACCCCCGCGGCACGCAGGCCGTAGAACAGCGCCATCGGCACGACCACTTCGAACACGACGTTCCGGACGTTGGCGCGCACGACCCGGCGCAGGCCGGCGTCGGGTTCGGTCTTCTGCTCGATCATCAGGTGGATCCCCCAGCGGATTCGGGTGCGGTGGCCCGCACGTACAGGTCGGCGAGTTCGCGGCCGATGCGCGTGAGTTCGGCGGGCTCGGGCACGTTCGCCGCCGCGGTGGCGACGACGGCGTCGAGCCCGGCGGTCAGGGCGAGCGCCGTGGTCCGGGCGTCGAACGACCCGAACGCGCCCGCCGCCTGCCCGGTGCGGAAGTGCTCCTCGAACAGGGCGAGCCGCCCGTTGACGCCGGCGCTCTGCGAGCCGGCGTTCTTCACCAGGTCGATCAGCGCGCGGATTTCGTCCGGGTGCTCACCGACGAGCTCGACGTTCGCCTCGACGAAGGCGCGCAGCTGCGCGACGTGCCCGACGGCGGCGTCGATGCGCGGCTGCATGAACGCCCCGGTGACCTCTTCGATCTCGGTGACGCACGCCTTGAGCAGGTCGTCCTTGCCCGCGAAGTGGTAGCTGATCATCCCGGTGCTCGAGAGGCCGGCGTGCTTCGCGATCCGGCTGAACGACGCCTTGAGGTAACCGGCTTCGGCGATCACTTCGATCGCCGCCCGCACGATCTGGGCCCGCCTGCCGGACTCGGTGAACGTTCTTGCTCGCATGAGCAAAATTTAGCTCAGTCGAGCAAATCTGACAAGTCGCCAGGTCAAGGTCGGTTTTCGGAAGGGATCAGGCGGGTGCGGTGCCGTCGACGACCTGGTTGCGGCCCGCGTCCTTGGCCCGGTACAGGGCCTTGTCCGCGGCCTGCAGCAGCCGGTCGACGGCCGTGCCGCCGTCCGGGTAGGTCGCGACGCCGATCGACGCGGACAGGCCGCCGATCGCGCGGATGCGGTTGCCGTCCTCGTACTCGACCCGCAGGGACTCGATGGCCGACCGGATGCGCTCGGCCACCGCGAGCACCGCCGCCGGCCCGATGTCCGGCAGCAGGACGACGAACTCCTCGCCGCCGAAGCGGCCCACCGAGTCGTAGTCGCGGACCGCGCTCTTGATCGTCGCCGCGACCGCGCGCAGCACGGTGTCGCCCGCGAGGTGCCCGTGCTCGTCGTTGATCAGCTTGAAGTAGTCCAGGTCGATCATCAGCACGCCGAACGTGCTGCGCGTGCTGCGCTGGGCGCGGGCGAGTTCGCGGGAAGCGAGCAAGTGCCACCCGGTCGTGTTGAACAGGCCGGTCTTCTCGTCGGTCGTCGCGGCGATCTCCAGCTGCTTGATCAGCACCGCCCGGTGCAGCACCAGCAGCGGCGGCACGATCGCGACGGCGAGCGCGGGCAGCGTGGCCAGCGTCAGCGCCGTGAGCAGGCCCAGGCAGAGCGTCGCGACCTCGAGGAGGTTGTCCCCGAGGCCACCGAAGAACGCCTTGACCGAGCGCTTGGTGATCGTCAGCGCCGGGAGGATCGTGATCGCCGCGACCAGGAAGTACGTCACCGCGGCCAGCGTGATGGCGGTGACGCCGCGCCAGCCCGCCGTCAGCGCCGTGTACATGTCCGGGACGCCGAGGCGGCCCAGGACGAGCTCGGCCGAGTAGCAGGTGATGACGACCAGCGTCGCGTTCAGCGTGGTCCGGAACGGCGGGACGCGCTTGATCCTCGCGAGGCTGCGCGTCGCGAGGTGCGTGTAGAGGACGGCGATCAGCGCCGTGACGAGCGCGGGCGGCAGGAGGAGCACGCCGGCGAACGTCCAGACCGACGTCAGGTTGATGTGCGGGGTGTCGGACACCAGGCGGCGGACGCGCTCGATCTTGCGGCCGAGCTCGGCCTGCAGCACGCCGAGGCTCGCGAGGACGGCGAAGACGACCAGATCCCACCCGTGCACGGGCACGGCGACGGCCGTCCAGACGGTGGCCACGAGCGCCACGGACTCGACGAGGAAGCAGTAGGAGATCAGCGACCCGCGCTGCCGCCAGAGGGTCCAGTGAGCAGGGTTCAGCGCCCCTCGGATCCGGCCCGCTCGGGGTTCGGCCGGACGGGCGCCGTCCATACTCAAGGCGGTGCAACTCCCCTGGGTGATTCGACGATCCGCGTCCACCCCATCACACCGGGCGGCCGCGATCGATGATTGCCACACGATCGGAGCAGCGAAGGGAGGCGGCCGCCATGCGCAACCGCGAGTCCTGACGCCCCGGCCGATGTCCGCGCGACGCCGGAAGGAGGCAGTCATGCGCAATCGCGAGTCCTGAGCCGCCGCCCCTCGTCCCCGTCGCCCGAGAGGAGAGCTGTCGTGCGCAATCGCGAGTCCTGAACCCCGACGTCCTGCCGCTACGCGCGAGAGGAGAGCGCTGTGCGCAATCGCGAGTCCTGAGCCGTCGCCCCCGTCCCGCCGCTCGAGAGGAGAGCTGTCGTGCGCAATCGCGAGTCCTGAACCCCCACGCCCCGTCGCTACGCGCGAGAGGAGAGCCCCGTGCGCAACCGCGAGTCCTGAGCCCTCCGCCCGTCAGTCCGTCCCGCACGAGAGGGGATCGTCACCATGCGCAACCGTGAATCCTGAAGGAACCGCGGGCCCGGGTGGGGCCGCTCAGGCGGTCGCTCCGCCGTCGACCACCAGGTCGTGCCCCACGGTGAAGGCCGCTTCGTCCGAAGCCAGCCACAGCACCGCGGCGGCCACTTCGGCGGTCGCTCCCACCCGGCCCAGCGGGATCGCGCCCTTGAGCCGTTCCGCTCTATCGGCGTCCGTCTCGCCGGGGCGCCGCGACATGTCCGTGTCGGTCGCGCCCGGGCTGACCGCGTTGATGCGGACGCGATCGGCGATGTGGTCGCGCGCCGCCGTGCGGGTCAGCGCGCTCACCGCGGCCTTCGACGCCGCGTAGGCCGCCATGTTCGGCAGCCTGCCGTGCGCGCCGATGTTCGACGCGATGTTGACGATCGCGCCGCCGCCGTGCGCCCGCATGTACGCGACCTCGTGCTTCAGGCACAGCCACGTCCCCGTGACGTTCGTGGCCAGCACCGCGCCGAAGCCGTCCTCGTCGAGGTCCGCGGCCGGGGCCGGCGAACCGAGGATGCCGGCGTTGTTGACCGCGATGTGCAGCCCGCCGTGCCGCGCGACGACCGTGTCGACCATCCGCGCCACGTCCCCCGAGTCGGTGACGTCCACCGTCACCGCGCTCGCGTCGCCGCCGATCTCCTTCACCGCGGCGGCGAGCCGCTGCTCGTCCCGGCCCGCGACGACCACCGTCGCGTCCTCCGCCGCGAACGCCCGCGCGGTGTCCCGCCCGATGCCCGAGCTGCCGCCGGTCACCAGGACGACCTTGCCCGCGAACCGTGCCCCCATCGTGTACCTGCTTTCTGGTCTGATCAGTCTTGAATAAGCCGTAAAGCCTGCGAAATGGCCGCGTCCAGCCGGCTCGCCGCGTCCGCGCTCTTGCCCAGGACGCGCAGTCCCTGGAGCACGGTGAGCAGGAACCGCGCCAGCGTCCCCGGGTCGCTGCCCTCGGGCAGTTCGCCCTGGGAGCGAGCGCGTTCCAGTGCCATGGTGAGCGCGACCTCGAGGGTGTCCCAGCTGCGTTCCACCAGCCGCGCGACCTCGGGGTCGTGGGGGAGCAGCTCGATCGCCGCGTTGACGACGAAGCAGCCCATCCTCGTGTCGTCGCCGAGGATTTCGGCTTGGTAGCCCTCGAAAAGCCGGCGCACCGCGGCCACTCCCGAGCCTGGCCCCGACAGCTCGGCCACGACCCGGGCGTCGGTCCGCTCGGCGTACCGCTTCAGCGCCGTGACGTAGAAGTCGTGCTTCGTGCCGAAGGTGGCGTACAGGCTCGCCTTGGCGACGCCGAGGTGCGTGACGAGATCGCTGACCGACGTCGCCTCGTAGCCCTGACGCCGGAAGAGCGCGAGCGCGGCGTCGCAGGCTTCGTCGACGTCGAACTCCTTGACCCGGGACATGATCGAAACCCTACTCCTTTCGAGAACGTACGGTCAAATAAGCGGCCTGCGGTGTGTCGCCGTAACCGGCAGCGGGTGCGGTGGCACCATGGCTGCTCTGACCGGCCCGAGGGGGTGAGTGATGCACGACGTGACGCTGCCGCCGACGGTCGTCGCCACCCACCTGCGCTCCTGCGCCGAGGAGCTCGCCGCGAGCCTGCGTTGCGGCGGGCCGGGCGCCACGACCGCCGAGCTCACCGACGTCCTCGCCCACCTGATCGCCGGTCAGGAGGCCATCTCCCACGCGCTCGCCGGCCTCGCCGCCCGCGTCGAAGGCGGGGCGAACGCGCTCGCCGCGGCCCCGCCGCCGGACGTCGAGGTCGTCACCGAGGTGCTCCGCGCGGCGGCCATCGCGGCCCGCTGTTCGGCCGAAGCGCTCGACGAGGTCACGCCGTCGTTCGAATGCGTGAGCGAATCCGTCGCGCCTGACACCCGTTTGTAGCTGTCGGCGCGCGCGGGCGGCTGTTTAGCTTGGGAGCTGCGGAGGTGGCTCGCATGCGCGCGATCTGGACGGGCACGATCGGGTTCGGCGGCTACGCCGTTCCGGTGAAGGCGTACAGCGCGACGGAGGACCGTGAGCTTCCGCTGCACCAGGTCCACGAGGCCGACGGCGGCCGCGTCCGGGTGAAGCGGGTGTGCGAGGTCGACGGCGCCGAAGTGCCACCCGAAGAGATGGTCCGCGGGTACGCCGTCCCCGGCGGTGACGTCGTGCTGCTGTCGGACCACGAGCTGGCGTCGCTGCCGATGCCTGGCCGCACGATCGCGATCCGCGGGTTCGCGCCGCTCGCCGACGTCGACCCGATCTGGTTCGCGAAGAGCTACTACCTGGAGCCCGAGCCGGCGGGCACGAAGCCGTACGTGCTGTTCAGCGAGGCTCTGCAGCAGTCCGGGAGGGTCGCGCTGGTCACCGTCGCGCTGCGCCGCCGCGAGACCCTCGGCGCGCTGCGCGTGCGCGACCAGGTGATCGTCCTGGAGACGATGCACCGGCCGGACGAGGTCCGCGCGCCCGACTTCCCGTTCCGCCACGCCGACGTCGACATCCGGCCGGGTGAGCTCCGGCGCGCCGTGAACCTCGTCGAGGAGCTGACCGGCGAGTTCGACCCCGCCCGCTACCCCGACCGTTACCGCGAAGCCTTCGAGGCGTTGGTCCAGGCGAAGATCGACGGCGCGGAGGTCGTCCAGCCGACCGCGGCCGAACAAGCCGAGGGCGTCACGCGGCTGCTGGCGGCCTTGCAGGAGACGGCGTCCGAAGCCGAGGACGCGCGCAACGCGGCCGTGGCGAAGGCGAAAGCTGCCGCGTCGAGAGCCGCGAAGGCGGGTACGACGGCGAAGCGAGCGGCGACGCGCAACCGCACGCAGACGCCTTGAGTATTACTACCCACGGGTAATTGAGGGTTCTCCCACTGCTGGCCGGGTACCCGGCCGCGGCAGACTTCGTCCTGCCAGCGGGTACCGGACCGCAGGCAGGGGGGAGAACCGGACGGCCCCTGGGGAGGTGAGCCGTCCGGGGACCCAGGGTTCCGGGGCGGGCCGACGGAGGAGCGGCCCGTTCCCGGAACCCGCGCCACGCACCGCGGGGAGGCGGTGTGAACGCCGGATCGCCGCCGTGGAGGGATCGAGGGGTCTCCGCGGCGGCTATCCGGCGTCCGCCACCCGCAGCATCAGTTCCGAGGCCAGGCTCAGCAGCTGCCGTTCGGTTGGCGAGAGCGTCGCCTCGATCGCGCCGGCCAGCCAGCGCTCGCGGCGGACGCTGTACTCGCGCAGCACCGCCAGCCCGGCCGGGGTGATGCTGACCAGCGACCGGCGCCCGTCCGCCGGATCCGGGGAGCGCGTCACCAGCCCGCGTTCGGTCACCCAGGCGAGGATCCGCGTCAGCGACTGCGGCTGCAGCCGTTCGGCCTCGGCCAGCTCGGTCGGCGTGTGCGTGCCCGCCCGGTAGAGCCTGCTCAGCACCGCCAGCACCGCCGGGCCCGGACCGCTGGGGTCCCGCTCCGCGCGCATCCGCCAGTTCAGCCGCCCGACGCCCTCGCGGACCCGGCGGGCCAGGTCGGCCAGCTCGGGGTCCGCGCTGACCGGTGCTGCGACGTCGGGTTCGGGCTGCATGGCCCCAGCTTAGGCGGTTCCCCGGACCAGCCGGGCATAACGCCCGTCGCGCGCCAGCAGCTCCTCGTGCGTCCCGCGTTCCACGATCCGGCCTTCGTGCAGCACCACGATCTGGTCGGCGTGCTCCACAGTGGACAGCCGGTGGGCGATCGTCAGCGTCGTGCGGCCCGCGGCGAGCCGGTCGAGCTCGGCCTGCACCGAGCGTTCCGTGCGCGTGTCGAGCGCGCTGGTCGCCTCGTCGAGGATGAGCACCGGCGGGTTGCGCAGCAGGATCCGCGCGATCGCCATCCGCTGCTTCTCGCCGCCCGAAAACCGGTAGCCGCGCTGGCCGACGACGGTGTCGTAGCCCTCGGGCAGCGCGGCCAGGGTGTCGTGGATGTGCGCGGCCTTCGCGGCGGCCTCGATCTCCTCGTCGGTCGCGTCCGGCTTCGCGAAGCGCAGGTTCTCCCGGACGGTGTCGTGGAACAGGTACGTCTCCTGCGACACCATTCCGACGCCGGCCGCGAGCGAGGCCAGGGTGACGTCGCGGACGTCGGTGCCGTCGATCGTCACGGACCCCTCGCTCACCTCGTACAGCCGCGCCACCAGGTAGGCGAGGGTCGTCTTGCCGGAACCGGTCGAGCCGACGAGCGCCGTGGTCGTCCCGGCCGGGACGTCGAGGTCGATGTCCTTCAGCGTCAGCGGGCCGTCTTCGTCGTAGCGGAACGACACCCCGCGCATGGCCACGTCGCCGCGGCGCACCTCCAGGGTGCCCGCGCCGGGCTTGTCGCCGATCTCCACCGGCAGGTCGAGGACCTCGAAGATGCGCCCGAACAGCGCCTTCGACGTCGCCACGTTCTGCCCGATGGTCTGCATCGCGCTGGCCGGCGCGACCAACCGGTTGAGCATGCTGGTGAACGCCACGACCGTGCCGAGCGAGATGGGGGACGCCCCGCCGGCCAGCGCCAGCCCGGCGATCCAGTAGACCAGCGCCGGGATGACGGTCAGGCTCATCGCCCGCGACGCGATCTGCCAGCGTCCGGCCAGCGCCGCCGCGCGTTCGAGCGACGCGATCTCGCGCGACTCGGCGCCGAACCGCTCGCGCATCGCCCGCTCGTTGCCCATCGTCTTGGCGAGCAGCACGCCGGTGACCGAGAGGGACTCCTCGACCATCGTCGTCAGCCGGGCCATCCGCCGCGTGCGGCCGCGGGCCAGCGTCCGCCGCTTCTTGCCGAGCCGCAGCGTGAACAGCAGGAACAGCGGGACGACGATCAGCGAGAGCGCCGCGAGCTGCCAGTCGAGCAGGATCAACGCGACCGTGATGGCGGTCGTCGTGGTCAGGTTCTGCACCATCGACCCGGCGGTCGTGGTGACGACGTTGTCGACGCCGCCGATGTCGTTGAACACCCGCGAGAGCACTTCGCCGCTCTTCGTCCGGGTGAAGAAGCCCAGCGACATCCGCTGCAGGTGGCCGTAGACCGACACGCGCAGCTCGTTCATCACGCGCTGCCCGATCGTGTTGGACAGCCCGGTGGTGGCCACGCCCAGCGACGCGCTGCCGACCGCGCAGGCGATCATCCCGCCCGCCAGGAGGCTCAGCAGCAGCGTGTCGCGGTGCGGGAGGGCGTCGTCGAGGATTTCGCGCAGCAGGAACGGCGACGTCACGCCGAGCCCGGCCTGCACGACGATCAGCGCGAACAGCGCGGCGAGGGAGCCGCGGTGCGCGCGGAACAGGCCGGCGATCCGCCGGAGGGGGACCGGCTCGTCGGTGTCGGCGGCCGGTTCGGCGAGCGACGGCCGGGGTCTGGTCGCAGAGGTCATACGCCTATGTTTACCGAATGGCGGACCGCTTTCCAGTCATTTTCCAGAAGCAGGTGTTGAGGTAGTACACGTGTGCGTACTACGTGCGCGTACCCGTGAGGCCGAGGACCCGGAGCGACTACCCTCGACAGAGCCGGCCGAGTCCGGCGCGCCACCATCGACCCAGCTGGAGCGTGCACACCCGTGTTCGACACCCTCTCCGATCGGCTCACCGCCGCCCTGCAGACGCTCACGCGCAAGGGCAGGCTGTCCGACGCCGACATCGACGCCACCGCGCGCGAGATCCGCATCGCGCTGCTGGAGGCCGACGTCGCCCTCGGCGTGGTCAAGACCTTCATCGCGAGGATCAAGGACCGGGCGAAGGGTGCCGAGGTCTCCCAGGCGCTCAACCCCGCCCAGCAGGTCGTCAAGATCGTCAACGAGGAGCTCGTCGGGATCCTCGGCGGCGAGACGCGCCGGCTGAACCTGGCGAAGAACCCGCCGACCGTGATCATGCTGGCCGGTCTGCAGGGTGCCGGTAAGACGACGCTCGCGGGCAAGCTCGCGCTGTGGCTGAAGAAGCAGGGCCACGCGCCGATGCTGGTCGCCTGCGACCTCCAGCGCCCGAACGCCGTCACGCAGCTGCAGGTCGTCGGCGAGCGCGCGGGCGTCGTCACGTTCGCCCCCGAGCCGGGCAACGGCGTCGGCGACCCGGTCGACGTCGCCCGCCGCGCCATCGCCGAGGCCAAGCACGCGCAGCACGACGTCGTCGTCGTCGACACCGCGGGCCGCCTGGGTGTCGACGAAGAGCTGATGAAGCAGGCCGCCGACATCCGCGACGCGGTCGAGCCGGACGAGGTCCTGTTCGTCGTCGACGCGATGATCGGCCAGGACGCCGTCACCACGGCCCAGGCGTTCCAGGACGGCGTCGGCTTCAGCGGTGTCGTGCTCACCAAGCTCGACGGCGACGCCCGCGGTGGTGCCGCGCTGAGCGTCCGCGAGATCACCGGCCAGCCGATCCTCTTCGCCTCCAACGGCGAGAAGCTCGAGGACTTCGACACCTTCCACCCCGACCGGATGGCGTCGCGGATCCTCGGCATGGGTGACGTGCTCACCCTGATCGAGCAGGCCGAGCAGGCCTTCGACCAGAAACAGGCCGAGAAGGCCGCGGAGAAGCTCTCCAGCGGCCAGCTCACCCTGGAGGACTTCCTCGAGCAGATGCTCGCGGTCCGCAAGATGGGCCCGATCGGCAACCTGCTCGGCATGCTCCCGGGCGCCGGCCAGATGAAGGACCAGCTGGCCCAGGTCGACGACAAGCACCTCGACCGGCTGCAGGCGATCATCCGCGGCATGACCCCGGCCGAGCGGGCGGACCCGAAGCTGATCAACGGGTCGCGCCGGCTGCGCATCGCCAACGGCTCCGGCGTCACCGTCCGCGAGGTCAACGACCTGGTCAACCGGTTCTTCGAGGCCCGCAAGATGATGGCCCAGATGGCCGGCCGGTTCGGCTTCGGCGGCGGGGGCGGCTCGAAGTCCCGCAAGGGCAAGAAGGGCAAGAAGGGCCGCGGCCCGACGCAGCCCAAGGTCCGCGGCGGCTTCCCCGGGGGTATGCCGATGCTGCCCCCGGGCGGGCAGATGCCGGGCGGGATGCCCGACCTTTCGCAGCTGGGCGGCATGAACGACGTCCCGGGCTTCGACCCGTCGAAGTTCAAGCTGCCGAAGAACCCGAAGGACAATTGAGCACGGCGTTGCACGCCGCCGGGGTGGTCCTGCCCGGCGGCGAGTCCCGGGACCTCTGGATCAGCGGCGGCCGGATCTCCTTCGAGCCGGTACCGGACGCGGAGACGCTGGGCCGGGACGTCTTCCTCGTGCCGGGGCTGGTCGACGCGCACTGCCACCCCGGCATCGGCGTCGGCGGGCCGGTCTCGCTCGAAGAGGCGACGGCGCAGGCGATCGTGGACCGGAACGCGGGGACGCTGCTGATCCGCGACTGCGGGCTGCCCATCGACGTCCGGCCGCTGCAGCGGCGCGCCGACCTGCCCACGATCATCCGCGCCGGGCGGCACCTCGCGCTGGCCAAGCGCTACATCCCCGGGCTCGGCATCGAGCTGGAAGACGCGGCGCAGCTGCCGGACGCCGTGGCCGGGCAGGCGCGGGACGGCGACGGCTGGGTCAAGCTCGTCGGCGACTGGATCGACCGCGGCGCGGGCGACCTCGCACCGCTCTGGCCGGACGACGTCCTGGCCGAGGCCGTCAAGGTCGCGCACGACCACGGCGCCCGCGTCACCGCGCACGTCTTCGGCGAAGCCGCGCTGCCCGGCCTGATCGCGGCGGGCATCGACTGCCTCGAACACGGCACCGGCCTGAGCGGCGACCAGCTCGCGGAGCTCGCGCGCAACGACGTCGCGCTGGTCCCGACCCTGATCAACATCGAGAACTTCCCGGGCATCGCGGACAAGGCCGGCAAGTACCCGGTGTACGCCGATCACATGCGGGCGCTGCACGCCGGCGTCGGCGAGATGGTCGCCACGGCGATCGAAGCGGGCGTACGCGTCTTCGCGGGCAGCGACGCCGGCGGCATGGTCGAGCACGGCAGGCTCGTCGACGAGATCGAGGCGCTGCACCGCGCGGGCATGACCCGCGAGGAGGCCCTCGCGAGCGCGTCGTGGGGGGCCCGCGACTGGCTCGGCCACCCCGGCATCGCCGACGGCGCGCCCGCCGACCTGCTCGTCTACCGCAGCGATCCGCGCGACGACCTGGCAGTCCTGCGGCACCCTTCGCACATCGTGCTCGGCGGCGTCGTGTACGCGTGACCCCCGCCGTTTTCCTTGGGGGGTCGGCACTTTAGCGTTGGGTGCGTGACGGACGACGACGGCGCACGGCGCGTGCTGGGTGCGCACTGGTGTTTCGTGGCGTTCATCGCGGGCATCGCCGGCTACTACCTGGTCAACCTGACCATCGCCGCGGCGGTCAACCGCAACGTCGGCGAGTTCGACCCCCTCGAACTGCACGACATCGGCCCGCTGCTGCTCCTGGCGTTCGTGCCCAACCTGCTGCTCGGCCTCGGCCCGGCGGTGGGCTCGTGGCGCTGGGGTGAAGGCCTGCGCGCCGACTTCGGGCTGAAGCCGACCTGGCGCGACGTCCGGATCGGCCTCGCCTGCGGCGCGCTCGCGCTGGTCGTCGGCTACGGGCTCAACCTGGTGCTGATCGCCGTCTACGGCGCCGACGACGTCTCCGACAGCCCGCTCACCGACCTCGCCGACACCTTCGACGGCGACACCGTCTGGCTGGTGCTCGCCGCGGTGATCGTCATCGCCGGCGCGCCGATCACCGAAGAGCTGCTGGTCCGCGGCACGCTGTGGAACGCGCTGGCGTTCCACCGGGTCCCGCCGTGGGTGGTGTTGCTGCTCACATCGGTGGTGTTCGCCCAGCTGCACGGCGAGCCGACGCGCACGATCGCGCTCATCGGCCAGGGCATCGCGATCGGGCTGGCCCGCCACCTGTCCGGCCGGGTGAGCGCCGGGGTGATCGCGCACGCGGCCAACAACCTGCCGCCCGCGGTGCTGCTGTTCGTCGCGCACTGAGGGTGTTGCGAGAATCGTGCACAGTAGTCGGACGGATACTGTGCGATCACTTTGCGGCCGCTAGGCTCGACGCAGGAGCCGAGCGACGCGGAGGGCCAGGCGTGACCACTTCCCAGCCCCGGGATCCGGCTTCCGACGCGCCGCCGGACCCCGAGGAGCCGGCCGCGTTCCTCCCGCCCTCGCGGCCGCACCGCTGGGGCTTCGGGGCCTTCCTGCTCGTCGAGGCCGTGCTGCTGGCGTCGGCGGCGTTCGTGTCGGTGCTGGTCGGCGACACCGGCCCGGGCCCGTTGCCGATCCGCGTCGTGCTGCTCGGCACGATGCTGCCGACGATGATCGCGGCCGGCGTCGCGGTGCTGATCACGTACCTGCGCGGCAACGGCCCCTTCGCCGACCTGCGGCTGGAGTGGCGCTGGGCCGACGTCCGCACCGGGTTCCGCTACGGCTGCATCGGGCTCGTCTTCACCACCCTCGGCGCCTACCTGTGGACGCGGCTCGTAGGCAACGCGAACGCGACGTCGGCGATCAGCGCGCTGGTCGAGGACCGGAAGATGTCGATCTCGGCGGCCGTGGTGATGTTCGTCTACCTCTGGCTGCTCGGCCCGATCTGCGAGGAGATCATCTACCGCGGCCTGCTCTGGGGCGCCGCCGAGCAGTTGCAGTGGCGCAGCGAGCGCTGGGGCCGCGTGGCGGCGTTCCTGCTGTCGACGGCGGTGTTCGCGGCCAGTCACCTCGAGCCGCTGCGGACGACGTTGCTGCTGGTCATCGCGGTGCCGATCGGCCTGGCCCGGCTGGTCACCGGGCGGCTGCCGGCCAGTATCGTCGCCCACCAGGTGAACAACTTCCTCCCGGCGCTGACCATCCTGCTCGGGGCGCTCGGGGTGGCCTCTTTCTAGGTGCGCGGGCGCCGTCTGGCAGAATGGGTCACTGCCTGCTTCCGCCGGACCCTCTCACCGCGCGAAAGCTCCTGACCTTCGGGTGCCCGCGTCCGTGTCCCCACTCGGCTCGCGTGCGCCCAGCCCAGCACCAGAGAGACTCGAGGAGAACCCACACCCGTGGCCGTCAAGATCAAGCTGCAGCGCCTCGGCAAGATCCGTGCGCCGTACTACCGCATCATCGTCGCCGACGCGCGCACCCGCCGGGACGGCAAGGCCATCGAGACGATCGGCAAGTACCACCCGAAGGAAGAGCCGAGCCTGATCGAGGTCGTCTCCGAGCGCGCCCAGTACTGGCTGGGTGTCGGCGCGCAGCCGACCGAGCCGGTCCAGCGCCTGCTGGAGATCACCGGTGACTGGCAGAAGTTCAAGGGCCTGCCGGGCGCCGAGGGCACCCTGAAGGTGGCCGAGCCGAAGCCGTCCAAGCAGGACCTGTTCAACGCGGCGCTGGCCGCGGCCGGCGAGGAGCCCTCCACCGAGGCCACCACGCCGAAGAAGAAGTCGACCCCGAAGAAGGCCGACGCGGAGAAGGCCGAAGCCGAGGGTGAGAAGGCCGAGTGAGCTTTCTGGCTGACTCCCTCGAGCACCTGGTGCGCGGGATCGTCGACAACCCGGACGAGGTCCGGGTCGAGCTGCTGACCACGCGCCGTGGCCGCACGCTCGAGGTGCACGTGCACCCCGACGACCTCGGCAAGGTGATCGGCCGGGGTGGTCGCACGGCGACCGCCCTGCGCACCGTCATGGGTGGCATCGGTGGCCGCGGCGTCCGCGTGGACGTCGTCGACACCGACCGCTGAGCCTTTCGGAAAACGGTCAGGATGGACGTCGTAGTCGGTCGCATCGCCAAGGCGCACGGCATCCGCGGGGAACTCGCGGTGGACGTGCGCACGGACTCGCCGGACGAGCGGTTCAAGGTCGGCGCGGCCGTGACGACGAAGCTGCGTGACGGCAGCAAGAGGGAACTCACCATCGCAGCCGCCCGCGAACACAGCGGGCGGCTGCTGGTGCGTTTCGAGGAGGTCCTCACCCGCGACGTCGCCGAGACGCTGCGGGGGGCGCTTTTGCTCGCCGACACGGACACGCTGCCGCCGACTTCGGACCCCGACGAGTTCTACGACCACGAGCTGGCCGGCCTGCGGGCCGAGCTGACCGACGGCACGGTCGTCGGCAAGGTCGTCGAGGTCGTCCACTCACCCGCGGGCGAGCTGCTGGAGCTGGACGTCGAAGGCCGGTCGGCGCTGGTGCCGTTCGTCCGCGCGATCGTCCCCACGGTGGACGTCGCGGGCGGCCGGGTCGTGCTCGACCCGCCGGAAGGGCTCCTGGACGCCTGACATGCGGATCGACGTCGTCACGATCTTCCCCGAGTACCTCGACCCGCTGCGCGCCGCGCTGCTGGGCCGGGCGATCGACCGCGGCCTCATCGAGGTCGGTGTGCACGACCTGCGCGACTGGACCCACGACGTGCACCGCGCGGTCGACGACGCCCCGTACGGCGGCGGCCCGGGCATGGTCATGAAGCCGCAGATCTGGGGCCCGGCGCTGGACGACGTCTGCACGTCCGAGACCCGGCTCGTCGTGCCGACGCCGGCCGGACGCCCCTTCACCCAGGAGCTGGCGCACGAGTACGCGGCGGAGAAGCACCTGGTGTTCGCCTGCGGCCGGTACGAGGGCATCGACCAGCGGGTCGTCGACGACGCCGCGCGCCGGATGCCGGTCGACGAGGTGTCGATCGGCGACTACGTGCTGGTCGGCGGCGAGGCGGCGGTGCTGGTCGTCGTCGAGGCCGTCGTCCGGCTGCTGCCCGGCGTGCTCGGCAACGCCCGCTCGGCCGCGGAGGACTCCTTCTCCGACGGCCTGCTCGAAGGGCCGAGCTACACCCGCCCGGAGGTGTGGCGGGACCTGGCGGTGCCGGAGGTCCTGCGCTCCGGCAACCACGCGCTGATCGACCGCTGGCGGCGTGACCAGGCCCTGGAACGGACGGCCCGCCGCCGCCCCGATCTCCTGGCCCGGCTGCCGGAAGGTAGTCTCGACAAGCACGATCGCGGGGTCCTCGAGGGCTTGGACCCCGAGCAGGCCGAGGGCCGGTTCTCCCGGTCCGATCCCGGTCTGTAATACTTGACAGGTTGGCGTGAGTGGACCTCCTCGTCCACGAGCCCGCCAGCAGCCCCCTGGGTCGCTCGCAGCGGCACCGTTGCGCGCCCGGGATCTGTACGCAAGCCATACCGAAGACGAGGACGGACCACCGATGAACACCCTGGACGCGCTGGACAAGCAGTCGCTGCGTTCCGACATCCCGGACTTCCGCCCGGGCGACACGCTCAAGGTGAGTGTCCGCGTCATCGAGGGCAACCGCGAGCGCAACCAGGTCTTCCAGGGCGTGGTCATCCGCCGTCAGGGCGGTGGCATCCGGGAGACCTTCACCGTGCGCAAGGTTTCGTTCGGCGTCGGCGTCGAGCGCACCTTCCCGGTGCACTCGCCGAACATCGCCTCGATCGAGGTCTTCAAGCGCGGTGACGTCCGCCGGGCGAAGCTGTACTACCTGCGCGACCTCCGCGGCAAGGCCGCCAAGATCAAGGAGCGCCGCGAGAACCGCGAGACGGCCTCGGCTAACTGAGTCACAACCCGGTTACCGGTAGCCTGACGACGTGGCCGAACCCGTGTCCCAGAACGCTCCTGAGGATGACCCCGACCGCTCCGAAGAGGACAAGCCAAGGCTGTCCCGCTCCGAGGAGCGCGGGGGATCCCGCCGGCGGCGAGCCAAGCCCGCCAAGAAACGGTCGTTCTGGAAGGAACTGCCGATCCTGCTCGTGATCGCCCTGGTGCTCACGATCCTGATCCAGACATTCCTCGCGAAGGTCTTCATGATCCCCTCGGGGTCGATGGAGGCCACACTGCACGGGTGCCCCGGCTGCACCGGTGACCGGATCCTGGTCGACCGGGTCACCTACGACTTCACCGAGCCCTCGCCGGGCGACGTGATCGTGTTCAAGGGCCCGCCGGCGTGGGTCAACAACGAGATCGCGCCGCAGGAGTCGAGCAACATCGTCGTCCAGGGCCTGCGCGGCCTGGGTTCGCTGGTCGGGTTCGCCCCGCCGGACGAGCGCGACTTCGTCAAGCGCGTGATCGCGGTCGGCGGCCAGACCGTCCAGTGCTGCGACACGCAGGGCCGGGTCGTCGTGGACGGCAAGGCGCTCGACGAGCCGTACGTCTACTGGGAAAACGCCGACAACCAGGCGGAGCGCCCCTTCGAGCCGGTCAAGGTCCCGGCCGGGACGGTGTGGGTCATGGGCGACAACCGGAACAACTCCGACGACTCCCGGTTCCAGGGCGGCGGCGGCGTGAACGGCGCGGTCCCCGTGGACAACATCATCGGCAAGGCGCGGATCATCGTCCTGCCGCCGAGCCGGTGGGGCGGGATCACCGACCACAACCCGCAGGCAGCGGCCCAGCCGGTGGCGCTCGGCGCGCCGGCCTGGCAGAGCGGCATCCCGCTCGGGGCCGGGGTCGCGGCGGCGTGGCCGGTGCTCTTCCTGGGGCGCAAGCTCAAATCCGGACTGCGCCGGAAACGCTAGCCACCCCGATCCGTGTCGGCAGACGGGTGATCCAGCCTTGACTCTTCCCGTTCCCCTCACCGCGGCCGAGCCGATCCGGCCGCCGCGGGCCGTGGTGCGCGGCGACCTCTTCTGGGGCCTGCAGGGCGCGCTCGACCGCCGTGGTCTCGGCCCGGTCGCCGGTGTGGACGAAGCAGGCGCCGGGGCGTGCGCGGGGCCGCTGGTGGTCGCGGCCTGCGTGCTCAAGCAGGGGGACGCGAAGCTCACCGAGCTGACGGACTCGAAGCTGATGACGGCGAAGGCGCGCGACCGGGTCTACGACCTGATCCTCAAGCGCGCCGTCGACTACTCGGTGATCGTCATCCCCACGGCCGAGGTCGACCTCTACGGCATCCGGGTGATGAACCTGGAGGGCATGCGACGCGCCGCGGCGGCGCTGCGCGTCTCGCCGGGTTACATCCTCACCGACGGGTTCCGGGTCCCGGGCCTGACGGCGCCGAACGCGGCGGTGATCAAGGGCGACCGTTCGGTGGCGTGCATCGCGGCCGCATCGGTGCTGGCGAAGGTGACGCGCGACCGCATCATGGCGGGCTACCACGACGACCTCCCGCACTACGGTTTCGACGTGCACAAGGGTTACAGCACGTCCGACCACCTGGCGGCGCTGCGCGAGCACGGCCCCAGCGACGTCCACCGGTGGTCGTACACGAACGTCGCGACGGTGGCCGTCAAGCACGGCCTGCGGCCGACGCGGCCGGTCGTGCTGACCTACGCGGCGCTGGAGAAGGCCATGGAATCCGGGACCGCGGCGAGCCTGACCGCGGTCCTCGACGAGGCACTCGAGCCACAACTCAGCCTGCCGCTGCATGCCCCGGGCGCGGGTGTGGGTCACAATGAACGCTCCGCCGGAGCAGAACGAGCCCGAGGAGGGGCGCGGATTTCATGAGCGCAGAGGATCTCGAGAAGTACGAGACCGAGATGGAGCTCTCGCTGTACCGCGAGTACCGCGACATCGTCGGCCAGTTCTCGTACGTGGTGGAGACCGAGCGGCGGTTCTACCTGGCGAACGCGGTCGACGTCCAGGTCCGCGACGGCGGCGGCGAGGTGTACTTCGAGGTCCGCATGTCCGACGCGTGGGTCTGGGACATGTACCGCCCGGCCCGGTTCGTCAAGCACGTCCGGGTCATCACGTTCAAGGACGTCAACGTGGAAGAGCTCGACAAGCCGGACCTGAGGCTGCCCGAGGACGGCCCGTTCTCGGGCTGAGCCCCGCTTCACCGCCCGCGCCGGTTCGTCCAGTCCTGGACGAACCGGCGCGGTCTTTTCCGCCCCTTAGCACAGCGGTCCGACAGATCCGGCCGTCCCGCGGCGATCCTTGGACGAGTTGTCCACATACCCCCGGTTGTCCACAACCCGGCGATTCCGGCCTGGTTTCGCCGCCCCGCCCCCTGGCATCGTCGAACGCACACGCACCGTGATCGCCGGGACCGCCCCGGTGACCGGCGCACCGACGAGGGGGCGACACGATGACGGGCACCGACCAGCTCGCAAAACACCGCCGCGACCTGGGCACGTGGGGCGAAGACCTGGCGGCCCGGCACCTGCAGGAGCGCGGCCTGGTCCTGCTGGGCCGCAACTGGCGCTGCCGCGAGGGCGAGATCGACTTGATCTTGACCGATCGCACCCGAGTCGTGTTCTGCGAGGTCAAGACCCGCACGGGCACCGAGTTCGGCCTGCCGTCGGAGACGGTCACGGAGGAGAAAGCGGGCCGGGTACGCCGAGCGGCGGAACGCTGGCTGCGCGAGTACCGCATCGGCTGGTGCCCGGTCCGCTACGACGTGGTGACGATCCTCGCGGAGCCAGGCCGGAGCCCCCGCGTCCAGCACATCGAGGCGGCGTTCTGATGCCCATCGCGAAGGCCTGGTCCGCCGCCCTGCTGGGGATCGACGGCCGGATCATCGAAATCGAGGCCGACCTGGGCGGCGGGCTCAGCAGGGTCACGCTCGTCGGGCTGCCCGACGCGGGGCTGCGCGAAGCCAAGGACCGCGTCCGGTCGGCGATCCGCAACTCGGGCCAGCCCTGGCCTGACGGCAAGGTCACGCTCGGCCTCTCGCCGGCGAACCTGCCGAAGGTCGGCTCGGCCTACGACCTCGGCATCGCGGCCGCGATCCTCGCGGCGCAGGGCGCAGTGCCCGCCACGCGGCTTCTGGGCACGGTGCTGCTGGGCGAACTCGCCCTGGACGGGCGGATCCGCCCGGTCCGCGGCATCCTGCCCGGCCTGCTGGCGGCGCGTGCCGCGGGGTACGGACGTGCCGTCGTACCGCAGGACTCGCTGGTCGAGGCGGCCCTGGTGGACGGCATCGAGGTCACGGGAGCACCGCGCCTGCGGGACCTGGTGGCCTGGCTGCAGGGCGAGCTGGACCTCCCGGCGCCAAACCCGCCCACTCCGGCGCCGGCGCCGGAGGTCCCCGACCTGGCGGACGTTGTCGGCCAGCCGGAGGCCCGCTGGGCACTGGAGGTGGCGGCGGCGGGCGGTCACCACGTCCTGCTCACCGGGCCGCCCGGCGTCGGGAAGACGATGCTGGCAAAGAGGCTGCCGGGCCTGTTGCCGCCGTTGTCGTCCGACGAGTCGCTGGAGGTGACGGCGGTGCATTCGGTCGACGGCTCGCTGTCGAAGAGCTCGCCGCTCGTCACGGTGCCGCCGTTCGTCGCGCCCCACCATTCGATCTCCATCGCCGCCCTGATCGGCGGCGGCAGCGGGATCGCGATGCCCGGCGCGATCAGCCGCGCCCACCGCGGCGTGCTGTTCCTGGACGAGGTCTGCGAGTTCGGCGGCCAATGCCTCGAGTCCCTGCGAACGGTGCTGGAGGAGGGCGAGGTGCGCATCGCCCGGGTGAAGGGCGCGATCACCTACCCGGCGCGCTTCCAGCTGGTGCTGGCGGCGAATCCGTGCGCGTGCGCACCACCGAAGGACGCAGACTGCGTGTGCTCGCCGACAGCCAAGCGGCGCTACCTGGGCCGGCTGTCCGGCCCGCTGCTGGACCGGGTGGACCTGCGGGTCCGCTTGCGCCCGCTGAGCGCGATCAGCGCACACGACACGGGCCCGGCGGAGTCTTCGGAAACGGTCCGAGCCCGGGTACTGCAGGCCCGCGAGCGAGCGGCGCACCGCTGGAGCGACCACGGCTGGCGGTCGAACTCGGAGGTGCCCGGCCCGGCGTTGCGCCGCAAGTTCACCCTGGCACCCGATGCCACACAGCTACTGGACCGGGCAATGGACCGAGGAGCATTGAGCGGCCGTGGCGCAGACAGATGCCTACGCATCGCATGGACCCTGGCCGACCTGGACGGCGAGCACCGCCCGGGAGCCGACCAGGTCAGCTCGGCTCTCGCCTTCCGCGAGCGGGTGGCGGCATGACCCCGGAGAGAGCGCCTCTGGCTTGCGGGTGGGCAGTTGGCCCTCGGCATGCCGCCGGTCGGTCAGGTTGTGAGTCGGTGACGAGTGTGGCTGTGGGGAGATCGCACCTTGCTTGCCTGCGGGCAGTTCGATCTCGGCTCTTTGCTGGTCGGTTGGGTTGTCTGTGGGTGGCGAGCGTGCCTGCGGGGAAGGCGCACCTGGCTTGGGCGTGGGTGGCTCGGCCTCGGCCTGTCGCCGATCGGTCCGGTCGTGGGCGGGTGGCGGCATGAGCGCCGACGAACTGCGCCAAGCTCGCGCCTACCTCCTGCGGGTTGCGGAACCCCCGGCCGCCGCGTTGGTTGCCTTTGTGGCCGAGCGCGGCCCGGTGGACGCGGCCGCCCGGGTTCGGCGAGGCGATTGCCCACCCGAGGTGCTCAAAGCGAGCGAGGCGCGTCGCGAGTACGACCTCGTTGGCCAGGACTTCTCGCGGGCCGCCGCGGCTGGGGCTCGGCTTGTCGTCCCTGAAGACGACGAGTGGCCCGCCTGGCCGCTGCTCGCCCTTGACCAAGCCGCTCGGCGGGGTGTTTCCGAAGCCGTCCCTCCGCTCGCGCTCTGGGTCACCGGCGATGTTGCTCTCGGTACCGCCGCCGACCGCGCTGTCGCCGTGGTTGGTGCCCGGGCCGCGACCGAGTACGGCGAGCACCACGCCGCCGAGCTTTCCTACGGCCTGGCCGCCCGGGGTGTTCCGGTGTTCTCGGGTGCGGCCTACGGCATCGACGGCGCCGCCCACCGTGGTGCGCTCGCCGCCTCGGGTGTCACCGTTGCGGTGCTCGGCTGCGCCGTCGATGGCGGCTATCCGGCCGGTCACGTCGGGCTGCTGAACCGGATCGTCCGCAACGGCGGCGCTGTCGTCAGCGAATACCCGCCGGGCACCCCGCCCGCCCGGCACCGGTTCCTGGTCCGCAACCGGCTGATCGCGGCCCTCACCGAGGGCACCTTGGTCGTCGAAGCCGGGAAGCGCAGCGGCGCGCGCAACACCGCTAGCACCGCCGGCGCCCTCGGGAAGGTCGTCATGGCCGTGCCCGGGCCCATCTCGTCGGCGATGTCCGTCGGCTGTCACGAGCTGATCCGGGACTCTCGCGCGACGCTCGTCTCGTCCGTCGACGAGATCCTCGAGACCGTCGGCCGCTTCGGCATCGCCGAGGACCCGGCCGCCCGGCCGAGGCGTCCAACCGACCGGCTTGGCCCCGAGGCGTTGCGCGCCTACGAGGCACTTGCCGTACGCGCCGACCGGTCGGACTCCGAAATCGCGGCCGAATCCGGGCTGCCGCTGCGGAAAGTGCGTGCCCTGCTGCCGGCCTTGGAGATCGACGGATTCGCCGTCCGCGGGGACGCCGGCTGGCGACGACGGAAGGAAAGCGCGTGAACGCCACGAAATCCGGGCGAAATCGTCGACGGCGTTCGGCCGGTCCGGTGTGCCCGCGTGGCGATCCTTGACCGGAGGCGGTTGTTCGCGCAGCGTGACATCCATGCCGCCGCCATCACACCCCGGCCGGGGCCGCCGCCGTCCGGACCTGCGTGCGCTCCGGGCCGCGCTGCCCGAGCCGGTCCGGGCCGTCGTCACCGGGTACGAACGGCACCTCGGACTCGAACGCGGCCTGTCCGTGCACACCGTCCGGGCGTACGTCGGCGATGCGGTGTCGCTGCTGGGGTTCGTCGTGGACGGCGGCGACGCGCTCGCCGAGCTGGACCTCGCGCGGCTGCGGGCGTGGCTCGCCGCCCAGCAGACCGGCGGGGCGAGCCGGACGACGCTCGCGCGGCGGGCCGCGTCGGCGCGGACGTTCACCGCCTGGGCGCACCGGACCGGCGTCCTCGCGACCGACCCCGGGGGCCGGCTCGCGGCGCCGCGGGCGCACCGCACCCTGCCCGGGGTGCTGCGCGCCGGGCAGGCGGGGGAGGTCATGCAGGCGTCGGCGGCCGGTGCGGCCGAACGCGATCCCGTCGCACTGCGTGATCGCGCGATCGTCGAGCTGCTCTACGCCACCGGCATCCGCGTGTCCGAGTTGTGCGGGTTGGACGTCGGTGGAGCCGACTTCTCCCGTCGTGTCGTGACGGTGCTCGGCAAGGGCGGGAAGGAGCGCGTGGTGCCGTTCGGTGTGCCGGCGGCAGAAGCGCTCGACGACTGGATCACCGAGGGACGGCCGAAGATCGTCGCGGAAACCGCCGGTGACGGCGTCGAGCCCGCGCTTTTCCTCGGTGTCCGGGGGAAACGCGTCGACCCGCGCGCGGTGCGGCGGGTGGTGCACGACGCCGTCTCGGCGGTGCCCGGAGCGCTCGACATGGGGCCGCACGGCCTGCGGCATTCGGCGGCGACACATCTGCTCGAAGGGGGTGCCGATCTCAGGAGCGTTCAGGAACTGCTCGGTCACGCTACGCTTGCCACGACGCAGCTCTACACTCATGTGACCGTCGACCGGTTGAAAGCGATCCATGACCGAGCGCACCCCAGGGCCTGAGGCGGCCCGGGGAGTCTCGCCGGGGTCGTCACCAGCAGGCCCGGCGGCGCACGCGCATCCGCACGAGCACGGAGACGATACTGAGCCGCATGCCGAGAACGACTGTGCAATGACCGCAGGACCGCACGTGACCGAAGCCGCCGGAGTGACCACTCACGGTGAGGCCGCCGCGCCCGCGGAATCGCGCGCCGGCTACGACGTCGACGCCGGGATCGCGGCGCTGTGGCGGCAGTTCGCCGACAGCCCCGACCAGGCGTCGCGCGATCGGCTCGTGCTGCACTACGCCCCGCTGGTCAAGTACGTCGCGGGCCGGGTCGGCACCGGCCTGCCGACCCACGTCGACGTCGGTGACCTCGTGCAGTCCGGCATCTTCGGCCTCGTCGACGCGATCGAGAAGTTCGACCCCGAGCGCGGCCTGCGCTTCGAGACGTACGCGATGCAGCGCATCCGCGGCGCGATCCTCGACGACCTCCGTTCGCAGGACTGGGTGCCGCGCGCGGTGCGCAGCAAGGCCAAGGAGGCCGAGCGCGCGATGGAGCGGCTCGGCGCCCGCCTGAACCGCACCCCGACCGACGCCGAGCTCGCCGCCGAGCTGGGCATCGGCCTCGACGACCTGCGCGACTTCTACGGCCAGCTGCAGCTGACCAGCGTCGTCGCGCTGGAGGACCTGGTGGCCGCGGGCAAGGACAGCGGCTCGCTGGTCGACACGCTGCCCGACGACGACGCCGTCGACCCGGTCGCGGTGCTCGTCGACCAGGACAACCGGCGCCAGCTCGCGCAGGCCATCGCGCAGCTGACCGAGCGCGACAAGATCGTGGTCAGCCTCTACTACTTCGAGAGCCTGACCCTCGCCGAGATCGGCAAGGTCCTCGGCGTCACCGAGTCGCGGGTCAGCCAGCTGCACACGCGGGCGGTCATGCGGCTGCGCGCCAAGCTGGTCGAGCAGACCGGCTCCTGATCACGGACCACCTCCCCACGGCTTGAGGCGGAACTCGCCGAGCTCGCCGGTCAGGGCGAGGGGATCGACGTACTCGTCGCCGCGCCGCACGCCCCAGTGCAGGCAGGCGGCGATCGCGCAGCCGGGGTGCCCGGCGAGGACCGTCCCGAGCACCTGCCCTCGGTAGACCTGGTCGCCGACGGCCACTTTCGGCTCGACAGGCTCGTAAGTGGTGCGCAGGCCACCGTCGTGGTCGACCGACAGCACGGGCCGCCCGCCGACGAGCCCGGCGAAGACGACGACGCCGGCGTCGGCCGCGAGCACCTCCTGGCCGGGGACGGCGGCCAGGTCGACGCCCCGGTGCCCGGCGCCGTAGGGGGTTTCGGGGGCGTCGAAGTACTTCGTGACCACCGGAACGGGTGAGAGTGGCCAGGAAAGCCGCCCTTGGGGCACGGCCGGCGGGAAGCCCGGCGAGGCCACGGCCGGCGGGAAGCCCGGCGAGGCCCAGGTGACCGTCCAGGTGACCGAGGCCGGCCGGGACGGTTCCGCCACGAGCGCCGTCCACGGGTCGGCCGGTTCGGGAGCTGCTCTCGGTTCGGACGAGAGCCGGCCGGTGAATGCGGTCGGAGTCGAGCCGAGGGCGGTTGCCGGTTCGGTCGCGGCGCTCGGGTCGGCTCGCGCGCGCCCGGCAAGCCCTTGACCGGCGACCGCCGGCGGGGGCTCACCCGTCCGTGGCTGTGGTGCCGGTGGGGGTCTGTACCCGCCAGGCATCCCCAGGCCGGCCGCGGCCGTCGGGCCGGGCTCCCACACCGCCGCGAACGCCGGGCCGGCTGCCCACACCGCGGCCTCCGACAGCGAGGCGACCAGTGCGCCGGCGATCACGAAACCCATCGTGACCAGGGCGGCAACGCCCCACGCCCGACCCGCTGCCCACCGCGAAACCGTGTTGATCGACTCCATGGCTCCAGCCTGCGGCACCGGACACCCGCGTGGGGGTCCGGTCGCGAATCTGTGGACAACTCGGGCCGTTGCGGAGCCGGTGTGGACAACTCGGCCGCCGGTGGGGGAGGGGCTGGTGGCAGGGGGTAGAATCTTTTGCGCGGTCCGCGTGAGCGGGCTGACTTCGCGTGCACGTGCGCGTTCCCTCGATATTTCCTACCGCGGGAGACGCACGGGGTCCGGCGGTCCCTGGGGTTCCACACAACCCCCGGGTCCGGGCTCCGGCACGGGCACCAGGGCGAACGGCCACCCGGCCGCGAGCGACAAAACCGAGCAGCGCGTCCAGCGGGCGCGCGCGACACAGAAGAGGTGTGATTCCGGCAATGGCCGTCGTCACCATGAAGCAGCTGCTCGACAGCGGCGTGCACTTCGGGCACCAGACCCGCCGGTGGAACCCGAAGATGAAGCGCTACATCTTCACCGAGCGCAACGGCATCTACATCATCGACCTGCAGCAGACGCTGACCTACATCGACCGTGCGTACGAGTTCATCAAGGAGACCGTCGCGCACGGCGGCACCATCATGTTCGTCGGCACCAAGAAGCAGGCCCAGGAAGCCATCGCCAACGAGGCCGCGCGCGTGGGCATGCCCTACGTCAACCAGCGCTGGCTCGGCGGCATGCTGACCAACTTCCAGACCGTGCACAAGCGCCTCCTCCGCCTCAAGGAGCTCGAGGCCCAGGAGCAGACCGGTGGCTTCACCGGCCTCACCAAGCGCGAGATCCTGACGCTGACCCGCGAGAAGGAAAAGCTGGAGAAGACCCTCGGCGGTATCCGCGACATGGCCAAGGTGCCGAGCGCGGTGTGGATCGTCGACACGAAGAAGGAGCACATCGCCGTCGGCGAGGCTCGGAAGCTGAACATCCCGGTCGTCGCGATCCTGGACACCAACTGCGACCCGGACGAGGTCGACTACCCGATCCCGGGCAACGACGACGCGATCCGGTCGGCCGCGCTGCTGACCAAGGTCGTCGCGGAAGCCGCGGCCGCCGGCCTGATGGCCCGCTCCAGCCGCAACGGTGCCTCCGCCGACGCGAAGCCGGAGCCGGGCGTCGCCTCCGACGAGCCGCTGGCCGAGTGGGAGAAGGAGCTGCTCGCCGGCTCCGAGACCGCCGCCGCCGACGCGACCGAGGCCGCTGCCGCGACCGAGGCCGCCACCGAGCAGGCGACCGCCTCCTCCTGATGTCCCACCGCCCGTGCGGCCGGCCCGCGAAGGGCCGGCCGCACCGGCGTAGCAACCCACAGATTTCCTGCAAAGGACGGATTTACCAGAATGGCGAACTACACCGCCGCTGACGTGAAGCGCCTGCGCGAGATGACCGGCGCGGGCATGATGGACTGCAAGAAGGCGCTGGAGGAGAACGACGGCGACTTCGAGAAGGCCGTCGAGTTCCTCCGCATCAAGGGCGCCAAGGACGTCGGCAAGCGCGCCGAGCGCGCCACCGCCGAGGGCCTGGTCACCGGCGACGGCGGCGTGCTCATCGAGCTCGACTCCGAGACCGACTTCGTCGCGAAGAACGCCGACTTCCAGGCGCTCGCCGCGAAGATCGTCGAGGTCGCGAAGACCCTCAAGACCTCCGACGTCGAGGCGCTCAAGGGTGCCGAGCTCGACGGCAAGACCGTCAACGAGGTCGTCCAGGAGCTGTCGGCCCGCATCGGCGAGAAGCTCGAGCTGCGCCGCGTCGTGGCCTTCGAGGGCCAGACCGCGACCTACCTGCACCGCCGCGGCTCCGACCTGCCGCCGGCCGTCGGTGTGCTCGTCGAGTTCACCGGTGACGACGCCGAGGCCGCCCGCGGTGCCGCCATGCAGGTCGCCGCGCTGCGCGCGAAGTACCTGACCCGCGAAGAGGTCCCGGCCGAGATCGTCGAGAACGAGCGCCGCATCGCCGAGCAGACCGCCCGCGAGGAAGGCAAGCCGGAGCAGGCCCTGCCGAAGATCATCGAGGGCAAGGTCAACGCGTACTACAAGGACAACGTCCTGCTCGAGCAGCCGTCGGTCAAGGACAACAAGAAGACCGTCAAGGCCCTGCTCGACGCGGCCGGCGTGACGCTGACCAAGTTCGCGCGGTTCGAGGTCGGCCAGGCCTGAGGTCAGGCCAGGGCGTAGGTTTCACACCCACAGTGCCCCGTCTCCGTCCATCGGGGACGGGGCACTGTCGGGTCCAGAGGAATGAACAGCGGTCGAGGGGTCTAGGAGGCGACATAGATGGGTGACCGGGTCGAAGGTGGCTACCGGCGGGTGCTGCTGAAGCTGGGCGGCGAAATGTTCGGCGGTGGTTCGATCGGTGTCGATCCGGATGTCGTCCACTCGGTCGCGCAGCAGATCGCCGACGTCGCCCGCACCGGCGTCCAGGTCGCGGTCGTGATCGGCGGCGGCAACTACTTCCGCGGCGCGGAGCTGTCGCAGCGCGGCATGGACCGCGACCGCGCCGACTACATGGCGATGCTGGGCACCGTGATGAACTGCCTGGCGCTGCAGGACTTCCTGGAGAAGGAAGGCCTGCCCACCCGCGTGCAGACCGCCATCACGATGGGCCAGGTCGCCGAGCCCTACATCCCGCGCCGCGCCGAGCGGCACCTGGAGAAGGGGCGCGTCGTGATCTTCGGCGCCGGGGTCGGCATGCCGTACTTCTCCACCGATACCGCTGCGGCGCAGCGGGCGCTCGAGCTGGGTTGCGAGGCCGTGCTGATGGCCAAGGCCGTCGACGGCGTCTACACCGCGGACCCCAAGAGCGACCCCACCGCCGAGATGTTCCGCGAGATCACCCACCGCGAGGTGCTGGAGCGGGACCTCAAGGTCGCCGACGCGACGGCGTTCAGCCTGTGCATGGACAACAACATGCCGATCATCGTGTTCAACCTGCTCACCGAGGGGAACATCGCCCGCGCGGTGAGTGGTGAAAGAATCGGCACGTTGGTCTGCACCCCCGCCGACGGGGTGCCGGCCTAGACCTGCTGGGATCAGCAAGCGCCACCCATCACAACTACGGGAGTGACCGTGATCGACGAGACCCTCCTCGATGCCGAGGAGAAGATGGAAAAAGCGGTGTCCGTCGCCAAGGACGAGCTGACGTCGGTACGCACCGGCCGCGCTTCCTCGACGATGTTCGCGCGGATCGTCGTCGAGTACTACGGCTCGCCGACCCCGCTGAACCAGCTGGCCAGCGTGAACGTGCCGGAAGCCCGGATGGCGCTCATCAAGCCCTACGACCAGTCGCAGCTCGGCGCGATCGAGAAGGCGATCCGGGAGTCGGACCTCGGCGTGAACCCGAGCAACGACGGCCAGGTTATCCGCATCGTCATCCCGCAGCTCACCGAGGAGCGGCGCAAGGAGATGGTGAAGGTCGCCAAGGGCAAGGGCGAGGACGCCCGGGTGTCGATCCGCAGCATCCGCCGCAAGGCCAAGGACGAGCTGGACCGCATCGCCAAGGACGGCGAGGCCGGCGAGGACGACGTCGCGCGCGCGGAGAAGGAACTGCAGAACCTGACCGACACCTACGTGCACAAGGTCGACGAGCTGGTCAAGCACAAGGAAGCCGAGCTGCTCGAGGTCTGATGGCACAGGTGAGCGAGGAACGCGAGGACCGGGTGGACGCGACCGGAGACGAACCGGCCGGACCGGCGACCTCGGAAAGCGGTGAGGCGAGCCGGTTGTCGGCCGCCGGGACCGCCGGTGCCGAGGTGCCGGCGACCCCGGTTGCCGAGCCCGCGCCGGAGGTCGTCAAGAAGGCCTCCAAGGCCGGCCGGAACCTGCCCGCGGCCATCGGGGTCGGGCTGCTGCTCGGCGCCGCGATCATCGTTTCCCTGCTCACCGTGCGCTTCCTGTTCATCGGGATCATCGCGATCGCGATCGCGGTCGGCACCTTCGAGTTCGCCGGGGTGCTGCGCCGGGTCGCGGACATCAAGGTCGCGGTGATCCCGGTGCTCGTGGGCGGGCAGGCGATGATCTGGCTCGCCTGGCCGTTCGGCCGGGAAGGCGCGCTCACCGCCTTCGTCCTCACCGTGCTCGCCTGCCTGCTGTGGCGCCTGCCCGGCGGCGCGAAGGGCTACCTGCGCGACATCAGCGCGTCGACGTTCGCCGCCGCCTACCTGCCGCTCTTCGGCGCCTTCGCGGCCATGCTCGTGCCGCCGTCCGACGGCGTCGGGCGGGTGCTCACCTTCCTGATCGGCGTCGTCGCTTCCGACACCGGGG
This sequence comes from Amycolatopsis sp. NPDC049691, assembly GCF_040675005.1. Lineage (NCBI taxonomy): Bacteria > Bacillati > Actinomycetota > Actinomycetes > Pseudonocardiales > Pseudonocardiaceae > Amycolatopsis > Amycolatopsis sp. NPDC049691. Next base: position 153,701 of record NZ_JBFANX010000004.1, on the reverse strand, counting down.
GCTACATCGCCGGCGTGCTCGGCGGGAAGCACCCGATGGCTCCCACCATCAGCCCGAAGAAGACTTGGGAAGGCTTCGGCGGCTCGCTGGTCGGCGGGGTCGTGGCCGGCGCCCTCACCCTGAGCCTGCTGCTGGACGGCCACGTCTGGCAGGGCATCATCTTCGGCGTCGCGATCGTGCTCACCGCGACCCTCGGCGACCTCGTCGAGTCGCTGATCAAGCGCGACCTCGGCGTCAAGGACATGGGCACGCTGCTGCCCGGGCACGGCGGGATCATGGACCGCCTCGACTCGCTGCTGCCCTCAGCCGTCGTGTCCTGGCTGCTGCTCTCGGCCTTCGTGCCGCTCGGCTGAGCCGGCGTCCCAGCGCATCGTCGCCCGCAGGCCGAGCACCCGCTCGACGACCAGGGCGACCTCCGGCCGGTCGTCGTCGCGCCGGTGCACCAGGAACCACGGCCAGCGTGCCGCAGCGGTGACCGGGCGGCGCACCAGGCTCGGCGGGAACGGTGCCGTGTGCCGCTTCGGCGACTGCAGCACCGGCACCCGCAGCCGCGTCACGTGGTCGAAGAACGCCTGGCCGGTGATGCCGCCGTCGTCGATCCGGACGACGTGCGCGCCGCTGTCCGCCGCGTAGCCGAGCGCGAACTCGTTCCACGCCTGCCACGACGACTGGTCGGAATCCACCAGCACGGACACCGCGGCCGCCGGCACCGCCTCGGCGCGCGCGAAACGGTGCTCACCCGGCAGGACCGCGGGCAACGTCTCGACGCGCACCAGGTGCGCCGCCAGGTCCAGCTCCGCCGGCCGCCGCTCGTCCACCCAGGCCAGCGCCAGGTCGAGGGTTCCGTCGGCAACGCGGACGACCTGCGTGTGCGACGGCAGCACCCACTCGTCGAGCCGGACGACGTCGCCGAGCAGTCCCGTGAGTTCGCCGGGCAGCCAGCTGACGTGCCCCAGCCGCAGTTTCGTCCGCGCGGTGCCGCGGACGCGCCGGGCGGCCGCGTCGGCCAGCTCCAGGATCTGCCGCGCGTCGCCGACGAGCGCCGCTCCCGCGCGCGTCAGCTCGACGTGCCGCCGGTCGCGGACGAACAGCGCCGCGCCCAGCTCGCGTTCGAGCTTCTTGATCTGCTGCGACAGCGACGGGCTCGCGATGCGCAGTCGCTCAGCGGCTCGCGTGAAGTGCAGTTCCTCCGCCACCGCGAGGAAGTACCGCAGCTGCCGCAGCTCCATGGAAACACCGTAGACCTGCGGTGCGAGGTTCTGCCTAACAGAGGTAGACGATGCTTCGTGGACCACCGAAGCTTCCGCGGGTTTGACTCGGGAGCATGACCACCGAAACCCGTGCTCCGGCGAAACTGGCTCTGTCCGCCGTCTGCCTGGGCTTCCTGATGATCACGCTCGACGCGACCATCGTGAACCTCGCGCTGCCCGCGATCGGCGCCGAGTTCGGCGAGCCGTCGGTCGCCGCGCTGCAGTGGGTCGTCGACGCCTACACCGTCACGCTCGCCGCGTTCCTGCTCACCTGGGGCGCCGCCGGCGACCGGTGGGGTTCGCGACGCGTGTTCGAAGCGGGTGTCGCCGTCTTCGTCGTCGCGTCCGTCGGCTGTGCGCTCGCCGGGGACGCGACCTGGCTCATCGCGGCCCGCGCGGTCCAGGGTGCCGGGGCCGCCGCGCTGCTGCCGTCGTCGCTCGCCTTGATCGTCCACCAGTTCCCGGACGCGCGGGAGCGGGCCCGCGCCCTCGGCGTGTGGGGCGGCATGAGCGGCGTCGGGCTGGCCGCCGGGCCGGTGCTCGGCGGGCTCGCCGTCGGCCTCGCCGACTGGCGGCTCGTCTTCGCCGTCAACGTGCCGGTCGGGATCGTCGCCATCGTCCTGACGCGCCGGGCGGTCGCGGAACCGCCGCGTCAGGACACCCACCTCGACTTGGCCGGACAGCTCTTCGGTACGGCGTCGCTGGCCGCTTTCGTCGCCGGCTTCATCGAAGCCGGGCACGCGGGCTGGCTCGCCCCGGCGACCGTCGCGTTGCTCGCCGGGGGAGTGGTGGCGGGCGCGGTGTTCGTGGCGGTCGAGAAGCGCGTCCGCGAACCCGTGCTGCCGCTCGATACGCTCAAGATCCGGAACTTCGCGGTGGCGTCCGGGATCGGCGGCCTGTTCAACTTCTGCCTCTACGGCACGCTCTTCTGCCTCGCGTTGTCCCTGCAACGCGCCTGGTCGCTCGGCGCGCTCGCCGCCGGGCTCGCGCTGGTGCCGCTGACGATGGCGGTCGGGCTCAACGCGTTCTTCAGCGGACGGCTGACCGGGCGGTTCGGCGCGCGCGTCCCGATGGTCGCGGGTGCGCTCGCCGGGCTCGCCGGTGCGATCGGCTTCGCCCTGCTGCCGGCCGGGCGCGCCCTCGTGCCGTTCGTCGTCGTCTCGGTCGTCTTCGGCTGCTGCTCGCTGGCCATGCCCGCGATGACGTCGCTGGCGATGAACTCCTTGCCGGGCAAGGCCGGGCTGGCCGCCGGCGTGCTCAACGCGTCCCGCCAGACCGGCGGCGCGATCGGGGTCGCGCTCGTCGGCGCGCTGCCGCCCGCCACCGGGATGTGGTTGGTAGCGGGCGGGTACGCGCTGGTCGTGGGCTTGGCGTTCGCCGAACGTCAGTCGTCGTAGGGGTCGTCGACCTCGGCGCGGCCCCAGTCCTCCGAGACGCGCGAGTGGTCGATCACCGCGAAGACGGCGCCTTCCGGGTCGGCGAGGATCGACATCCGGCCGAACGGCGTGTCGTAGGGCTGGATCACGACGGTGCCGCCGTGCATGAGCGACTCGCCCGCGACCGCGTCGACGCCGCGCGCCGGGTCGATGTCGAAGTAGACGAGCCAGTGCGGCGGGGTGTCGAGGCTGTACTCCGAGCCCATGACGTACCGGTAGAGCACGGGCTCGTGCTCGATGAGCCATTCGACGTAGTCCAGGGACTCGCCGTCGCCGATCTGGTGGCTGCCGTAGGTGAAGAGCTTGGTGTAGAAGTGATCCGCCGCGACGCCGTCGTGCGTGTTGAGGTCCGCGCCGCTGAAGGTGTTGGGGATCCCGGTGACGAACTCCCAGTCCGGCGGCACCTCCCAGAACACCACCGGCGCGCCGCACGCGTCGACGGCGTGCAGGATCGTGCCGCGCTGCGGGATCGGCGCCGGGCCGAGCGTGATCCGCCCGCCGAGGTGCTCCACCCACTCGGCCGCGCTCGCGGTGTGCGGCACGGACAGGTGCGGCATCCAGCCCAGCGGCGCGCCCGGCGCGGCGCGGTACAGGCCGCCGACGGGGAGGTTGTTCATCGTCGCGATGGCGTACCGGCCGTCGAACGTCGCGGGATCCCGTTGAGTGGTGTACTCCCAGCCGAAGAGGGCACCGTAGAATCGTTCCGCCACGGCCTGCTCGCGGCAGGCCAGCTCGATCCAGCACGGGATTCCGGCCGGAACCGGGGACGGGGGACTGGACGGGCCGATCGTCATGAAGTGCTCCTCCCGGGACCCACCGAATTCTAGGCGTGAACCGTGTGGTTTCCGCCAAGATTCGGCCGCCGGAAAATCACTACCGGCGCAGGAGGGCCCGAAAGGAGCAGCGGTGCGGTGGTCGTCCCGGCGCGCGGAGGTCGTGCCGAGCCCGAACATCTGGTACTACCCGGCCGACTACGAGCTGGAGAACCGGGCGCAGGACAGCGCCGGCGAGATCTGGCGCGTGCTGCGCGAAGAGGCCGATTGGGCCGGGCGGGACGTACTGGACGTCGGCTGCGGGGACGGGTTCCACTTGCCGCGCTTCGCCCGCGACGCCCGCTCGGTGCTCGGGGTCGAGCCGCACGAGCCGTTGGTGCGAAGCGCGCTGAAGCGCGTGGCGGGACTGTCGAACGTGGACGTCCGGCTGGGCCGGGCCCAGCGGCTGCCGGTCCGCAGCGCGAGCGTCGACGTCGTCCACGCGCGCACGGCGTACTTCTTCGGACCCGGCTGCGAGCCGGGACTCGCGGAGGCCGAGCGGGTGCTGCGGCCGGGCGGGACGATCGTGATCGTCGACCTCGACGTGACCAGCGAGCCCTACGGCGGCTGGATGCGCGCCGACCTGCCGCACTACGACCCGGTGGCGGTGGAGCGGTTCTTCGCCCGCGCCGGGTTCGGCCTACGCCGGGTCGCCACCCAGTGGCGTTTCACGACCGCCGCCGACCTGGAAGCGGTGCTGAAGATCGAGTTCAGCAAGCGGGTCGCCGAACAGGCGATCGCGGAGTCCTTGCAGCGTAACGGGAATCGCGCGCAGGACCTGACGCTGCCGGTGGGTTACCGCGTGCACACGCGGGTCAAGCCCACCGGCCTCGTCCTGCCAGGTCACTCGGCTGCCGTCTCGCCCGAAGCGGACTCCTCGTCGTCTTCGCCGAGGATGCCGTAGAGCGAGCGCCGGGCGTCGTTGAGCACCTCGGCCGCGCGGGCCTGCTGGCTCTCGGTGCCCGCGCGCATGATCTGCACGACGGCGGCGGCCAGGTTCTTGCCCGCCTTGGCGAGCCCGACCTCGACCGGGTCGACGTCCTGGGCGATCTGCTCCCACGGCGGGGTGCTGTCCTGCTCCGCCGCGGCGGTGCGGCCGGCCTCGGTCAGCTCGAACAGCTTCTTGCCGTGCTCGTCCTTGCTGATGACCAGGCCTTCGTCGGCCAGCAGCTGCAGCGTCGGGTAGACCGAGCCGGGGCTCGGCCGCCAGAAGCCGCCGGAGCGCTCGCCGATTTCGCGGATGATCTCGTAGCCGTGCCGGGGCTGCTCGGCGAGCAGCGCCAGGATCGCGGCGCGGACGTCACCGCGGCGGCTGCGCCGTCCGCCGTGACCCCGCCGGCCCGGTCCGTGTCCCCGGCCGCGTCCGCCGCGTGGACCGAAACCCGGCCCGAAGCCCGGGCCGAAGTCGCCGAAGCCACCGAAGGGGGCTCGCCCACGTTCCTGGGCGAAGGGGTGCTCTTGCATGAAGGGGTGTCGTTGCCTACGCATGTCGGTTGTTCCTTTCTCGAACGGTTGCGACACGTTCACGATATATCGGAAACGGTCGGCTGGCAACCTCGTGCCGGTGATGCCGCTCACGGAACTTGAGCCCTCAAGTTCTGGCCCATAGGGTAGGCAAGCCTAAACACCTGTTAGCAGAGGTAACGACCAGTGCGGACCCGATCGCTCCCGCTCACGGCCGGGCTGGTGATCCTCACCGCGGCCGTGGCCGCCGCCGTGCTGCTCAGCATCGCCGTCGGCACCCGCGGCCTGAGCCCGGTCACCGTGCTGGACGCGCTCTTCCACTTCGACCCGGGCAACCCCGACCACCTCGTCGTCCGCGAACTCCGGCTCCCGCGCACGCTCGCCGGGGTGCTCGCCGGCGTCGCGCTGGGCCTGTCCGGCGCCGTCATCCAAGGCGCGACGCGCAACCCCCTGGCCGACCCGGGTCTGCTCGGTGTCAACGCGGGTGCCGCCCTCTTCGTCGTCCTGGGCATCGGCACCTTCGGCATCACCAGCGTCGGCGGGTACGTCTGGTTCGGCTTCGCGGGCGCCGCGGCGGCGGGCGCCGTCGTCTACGGCGTCAGCTCGCTCGGCCGCGCCGGGGCGACGCCGGTGAAGCTCGCCCTCGCCGGGGCCGCGGTGACGGCGGCGCTGGCGTCGGTGACCAGCGCGCTCCTGCTGACCGACCAGACGACTTTCGACCAGTACCGCTTCTGGCAGGTCGGCTCGCTGACCGGCCGCGACGCGGCGACGATCACCCAGGCCGTGCCGTTCGTGGTGGCGGGCGTGGTCCTCGCGCTGGTCTCCGCGCGGCTGCTCAACGCGCTGTCCCTCGGCGAGGACGTCGCCCGCTCGCTCGGCCAGAACGTCCCGGTCGCCCGGCTGGTGTGCGCGCTGGCCGTCGTCGTGCTCTGCGGGGCGGCGACGGCGATCGCGGGGCCGATCGCGTTCGTCGGGCTGACCGTGCCGCACGCGGCACGCCTCATCACCGGCCCGGACCACCGCTGGCTGCTGCCGTACTCCGCGCTCCTGGCCCCGTTGCTCCTGCTCGTCTCCGACGTCGTCGGCCGCGTGGTCGCGCGCCCGGCCGAGGTCCAGGTCGGCATCGTCACGGCACTCATCGGCGCGCCCGTGTTCGTCTTCCTGGTGCGCCGCCGGAAGGTCGTGGCGGTGTGAGCGCCGTCGAGGCGGTCGCCGCCGCACGTCGCCGGGGTGCGGTCCGGGCCCGCTCGGTGACGTTCGTCCTGCTGCTGGCGATCGTCGTCGTCTTCGCGCTTTCCCTGGCGGTGGGCGACTTCCCGGTGCCGCTCGGCGACCTCCCCGGCCTCCTCTTCGGCCAGGGCGCCGGCCGGGCGGCTTACGTCGTCACCGAACTCAGGCTGCCGAGAGCGGTCACCGGCGTCCTCGTCGGGATCGCCTTCGGGACGTCCGGCGCGCTCTTCCAGCGGCTGCTGCGCAATCCGCTCGCCAGCCCGGACGTCATCGGCGTGACGCAGGGCGCGAGCGCGGCGGCGGTCGTCGCGATCGTGCTCTTCGGCGCCGGCGGCGCGGTCGTCTCGGCCGCGGCACTGGCCGGCGCGCTGCTCACCGGCGCGACGATCTACCTGCTCGCCCGCCGCGGCGGCGTGCACGGCTACCGCCTGGTTCTGGTCGGCGTCGGGGTCGGCGCGGTGCTGACGAGCGTCGTGTCGTACCTGATGACCTGGGCCGACGTCACCCTCGCCCAGCAGGCCCTGGTCTGGCTGACGGGCAACCTCAACGGCCGCGGCTGGGACCACGCGGGCCCGCTGGCCGCCGCGCTCGTCGTCCTGCTGCCCGCGGCGCTGCTGCTGGGCCGGGCGCTCACCGGCCTGCAGCTCGGCGACGACACCGCCGCCGGGCTCGGGGTCGACGTCGAACGCCGCCGCGTGGTCCTGCTGCTGGTCGCCGTCGCGCTCACCGCGTTCGCCACCGCGGCCGCGGGGCCGGTCGCGTTCGTCGCCTTCGTGGCCAACCCGATCGCCACCCGGCTCGTCGGCGGCGCCCGCGCGGGTCTCGTGCCCGCCGCGCTCACCGGCGCGCTCGTGGTGCTGCTGGGCGACTTCGCCGCTCAGCACCTGCTCGGCGCGCAGCTGCCGGTCGGCGTCGTGACCGGCGCGGTGGGCGCGCCCTACCTGCTGTGGCTGCTCGCGAGCGCCAACCGCGCCGGGCGGATGTGAGGGGAACGCCGTGACACTGCACACCGAGAACCTCGAGCTGGGCTACGGCCCGCTGCGCGTGGTCAAGGACCTGTCCGTGCGGATCCCGCCCGGCAAGGTCACCATGATCGTCGGGACCAACGCCTGCGGGAAGTCGACGCTGCTGCGCGGCCTCGCGCGGCTGCTGACCCCCACCAAAGGCGCGGTCTACCTCGACGGCACGGGCATCACGACGTTGCGCAGCAAGGACGTCGCCACGAGGCTGGGCCTGCTGCCGCAGTCGCCGACCGCGCCCGAAGGCATCACCGTCGCCGACCTCGTCGGCCGTGGCCGCTATCCCCACCAGGGCATGTTCCGCCGCTGGAGCGCCGAAGACGACGACGCCGTCGCGAAGGCGATGGTCGCCACCGACACCGTCGAGCTGGCCGGCCGGCCGGTCGACGAACTGTCCGGCGGGCAGCGCCAGCGCGTCTGGATCGCCATGGCCCTGGCGCAGCGGACGCCGCTGCTGCTGCTCGACGAGCCCACGACGTTCCTCGACATCGCCCACCAGGTCGAAGTCCTGGACCTGCTGGCCGAGCTGAACGCCGAGGACGGCCGGACGATCGTCATCGTCCTGCACGACCTCAACCTGGCCGCCCGCTACGGCGACCACCTCATCGCGATGAAGGACGGCCGGATCGCCGCCGAGGGCGCGCCCGCCGACATCCTCACCGCGGACCTCGTCGCCGACGTCTTCGGCATGCCCTGCCGGGTCATCGAAGACCCGGTGTCCGCCACGCCCCTCGTCGTCCCGATCGGCAGGCGGCGGGCCAACCCTCCAGGAGAAGGAACCCCCGATGCGTCCTAAGTGGACAAAGCCGGCCGCCGCGCTCGCGGCCGTCACCCTGCTTGCCGCGTGCGGGCAGCCGTCGAAGCCCAGCAGCTCGGGCGTCGGCGACCAGGACGTCGCCACCGGCGGCCGGCTGTTCTCGACTGCGGACAGCGAAACGGCCAAGCTCGGCGCCGACGTCGGTCCCGGCGTCTTCCCGCGCACGGTGACCCACGCGCTCGGCAGGACGAAGCTGGACAAGAAGCCCACGCGGGTCGTCGTGCTGGACAGCGGCGAGCTCGACGACGTCCTCGCGCTCGGCGTCACCCCCGTCGGCATGGCGACGACGGCCGGGCAGAGCGGCGTGCCGTCCTACCTCGCCGACCGCGTCCAGGGCATCCCGGCGGTCGGGGACATCAACAACCTCAACCTCGAAGCGATCGCGGCGCTGACCCCGGACCTGATCGTGGGCAGCAAGCTGCGCGCCAACGACCTCTACCCGCAGCTGTCGAAGATCGCGCCGACGGTGTTCAGCATCCGGCCCGGGTTCCCGTGGAAGGAGAACCTGCTGCTGATCGGCGCCTCGCTCGGCGACGAGACCAAGGCCGTCGGGCTGCTGAACGACTACCAGAAGCGCGCGAACGAGGTGAAGGCTTCGGTGAAGGGCACGCCGAAGATCTCGCTGCTGCGGTTCCTGTCCGGCAACATCCGGCTCTACGGCAACCTGTCCTTCATCGGCGTCATCCTCAAGGACGTCGGTCTCGAGCGGCCGGCGAACCAGAACATCGACGAGCTGGCCGCGCAGATCTCCAAGGAGCGCATCGACGAGGCCGACGCCGACTGGATCTTCTACTCCAGCTACGGCGCCGGCCCGAGCGCGGACGAGAAGGCCGTCACGAGCAGCGGGCTGTGGGCCGGGCTGGGCGCGGTCAAGGCCAAGCACGCGATCCCGGTCGCTGACGAAGTGTGGTTCCTCGGGCTCGGCCCGATCGGGGCGATGAAGGTCCTTGACGACCTGCAGAAGTACTTGGGCTGAGAAGATCGGCGCGTGCCGGAAACCATCGACGAGATCGACGCGCGCCTGCTCCAGGCCCTGGGGGAGGACCCCCGGTCCACGGCGGTCGCGCTGGCCGAGCGGCTGGGCCTGTCCCGCAACACGGTGCAGGCCCGGCTCGTGCGGCTCGAGCAGCGCGGCGCCCTCCGCTCGTTCGAACGCCGCATCGACCCCGCCCGGCTGGGCTACCCGCTGCGGGCCTTCGTCAACGCGATGGTCGACCAGCGGCGCCTCGCCGAGATCGCCGACGCCCTTGCCACGATCCCCGAGGTCACCGAGGTGTGCGGGCTGACCGGGGCGAGCGACCTGATGGTGCAGGTGGTGGCCGTCGACGCCGACGACCTCTACCGCATCGCCGGGCGCATCCTCGCCTCCCCGGGCGTCGAGCGGACGAACATCTCCCTCGTCATGCGGGAACTCGTCCCGTACCGTCTGACGCCCCTGCTGGAGCGCGTGCATTCTGCGCACCCGGAGACCTGAGCCACCCGCTCCCGGTGTGCATTCTGCGCACTCGCGGCCGCATCAGTTGTGCGAAGCGTCCACCAGTGCTGTCCTGGTGTGCGCTTCCTGCACGAAAGGTGTCGACGATGACTCAGGCCCCGGCGACCGCCCCGGCGCTCACCGCGATCGAGCAGCGGGTCCTGTGGCTCGCCACCGCGATCGTGCACCAGGCCAACCGGGTCCGGCCCAACCCGTCCGGGCTGAAGGTCGGTGGGCACCAGGCGTCGTGCGCGTCGCTCGTGTCGATCATGACGTCGCTGTGGTTCCGGCACCTGCGTCCCGAGGACCGCGTCTCGGTGAAGCCGCACGCGTCGCCGGTGCTCCACGCGATCAACTACCTGCTCGGCGAGCTGGACGAGGCCTACCTGCCGACGTTGCGCGAGTTCGGCGGCCTGCAGAGCTACCCGAGCCGTGCCAAGGATCCCGACCCCGTCGACTATTCGACCGGCTCGGTCGGCATCGGCGCGACGGCCCCGATCTGGGGTGCGCTGGCGCGCCGCTACCTGACCACCCGCGGTTCTTCGGCGGGCACCGGACGGCAGTACTCGCTGGTCGGCGACGCCGAACTGGACGAGGGGGCCATCTGGGAGGCCATCCTCGACCCGGCCGTGGCCGAGCTGGGCGAGATCGTCTGGATCGTCGACCTCAACCGCCAATCCCTCGACCGCGTCGTCCCCAACATCGCGGCCGGGCGGCTGCAGGGCATGTTCGACGCCGCCGGCTGGCAGGTGCTGACGCTGAAGTACGGCCGCCTGCTGGAGGAGCTGTTCACCCGGCCCGGCGGCGCCGAGCTGCGCGCCCGCATCGACGGGATGTCCAACCCCGAGTACCAGCGGCTGCTGCGCTGCGACGCCGCCCAGGTGCGCGACCGGCTGCCCGCGGGGAACGCGGCGCTGGCGGCGCTGGTGGCGTCGCTGGACGACGAGACGCTGCTGGCCGCCGTCCGCAACCTGGGCGGTCACGACCTCGGCTCGCTCGACGAGGCCTTCGCGTCCATTTCGGACGACCGGCCGACGGTCATCTTCTGCTACACGGTCAAGGGGCGCGGCCTGCCCACGCAGGGGCACCCGCAGAACCACTCTTCGCTGCTGACCGCTGCGCAGATGGAAGAACTGGCTTCCTCTCTGGGGACGGACCTTGCTTCGCCGTGGGAGGGCTTCGCTGCCGGGTCGCCCGAAGCCGCGTTGTGCGCTGAAGTTGCTTCGCGCCTTCGCCGTCCGGACGTTCCTTCGGCGCCTTCGCTGGAGCTGCCGGCCGACATCGGACGCACGCCGTCCGGGACGGCGACGACGCAGGCGGCGCTGGGCCGCGTGTTGCTCGACCTGACGCGCGAAGCGCCCGAAGCGGCGAAGCGCGTCGTGACGGTCAGCCCCGACGTCAGCTCGACGACCAACCTCGGCGGCTGGGTCAACAAGGTCGGCGTCTGGTCGGCCACCGAGCGCTGCGACTGGTTCGAGGACGACCCCGAGACGATCATGCACTGGCGGGAGAAGCCGACCGGCCAGCACGTCGAGCTGGGCATCGCCGAGACGAACCTGGTCGGCCTGCTGGGGGAGCTGGGCGCGACGTGGAGCCGCTGGGGCGAGCCGCTGCTGCCCATCGGCGTCATGTACGACCCGTTCGTCGAGCGCGCGCTGGAGCCGTGGTCGTTCGGCATCTACGCGGGCGGGCAGTCGATCCTGATCGGCACGCCGTCGGGTGTCACGCTCGCCCCGGAAGGCGGCGCCCACCAGTCGATCACCACGCCGTCGATCGGCATCGAGCAGCCCGGCTGCGTCAGCTACGAACCGGCGTTCGCGATCGACACCGAGTGGACGCTGCTGGCCGCGCTCGGCCGGCTCGGCAAGCCGGGCGGGACGTCGTCGTACTTCCGGCTCTCGACGCGTCCGGTCGACCAGACGCTGGCCGCGGTGCCCACCGACCCGGCGGCGCGCGAACGCCGTCGCCGCCAGGTCGTGGCGGGTGCCTACCTGCTGCGGCGAGCTTCGGAGCCGGCGGTCACGCTCGCGGCGATGGGTGCGCTGGTGCCGGACACGCTGGCGGCGGCCGAGCGGCTGGCCCAGGTGGGCGTCGAGGCGGACGTCGTGTGCGTGACCAGCCCGGGGCTGCTGTTCGAAGCGGTCCAGGCGCGCTCGGGCCGGGGCGACGGCTCGTCGTGGATCCTCGACCAGGTGTTCCCGGCTTCGCGGGCCCGCCCGCTGGTGACGGTCCTCGACGGGCACCCGCACACGCTGGCGTTCCTGGCCGGGGTCAACCGGGTGCCGTCGGTCGCGCTGGGCGTCACGAAGTTCGGGCAGTCGGGGTCGCTGGAGGACGTCTACCGGTACCACGGCATCGACACGGACGCGATCATCCGGGCCGCGCTCGACGCCGTCAGCTGAAGGTCGCGCCGGCGAGCAGGGCGTCCATCTTCTCGTTCCAGCCTTCGAACGCTCCGTACTGGACGACGAGGATCTTGCTCGTCGGCAGCCACCACATCCGGACCTGGTTGTTCTGCGTCTCGTCCTTGCAGGTGACCTCCCAGCGGCCGTACTCGGCCGTCTTCGGGCCGATCGGCTTGAAGCCGGACTCGACGAGGTTGCTGCCGGTCGCCTCCGCGGCCTGCCCGGGCGGCGAGGCGGGGGTGATGCACGTCGGCACGTCCGTGCCCGTGTACCAGCCGAAGGGCCGCTTCGCGCTCGGGAGGTTGATGGGCGCGTTGGGGTCCGCGGTCGCTTCGTGCAGGTCGAGGAGCCGGGCTTCGCAGACGACGGTGCCTTCGGCGACGCAGCCGTCGAGCAGGCCGTCTTCGCTCGCCTGGGTGTACTTCGCGCCCGGGGGCAGCGTGACGTGCATGGTCCCGACGACGACCTGCGGCCCGGCGGCCTTCGTCACCGTCGGCACGGGCTGCGCCTGCCCGCCGGTCGCCGTGCTGCAGGCGGCGGCGCTCAGGACCGCCGCGAGGGCCAGGACGTTGTGCCGGAAGGACACGGGCTCACCTCTTTCGTCCGCGGTTGGACTCCCGGACGGCCTCCCCGGTTTCGCCGGTGACCTGGCGTACATTCGGCCAGGGCGGTTCGGGCGGTGCTGGTGGGCGCGTGGGACACTGGTCAGGTTATGACTGCCCTCCCGCTCGTCTTCGACGCCCCCAAGCGCGGCCTGCCGCCGCGCCACCTCGCCGACCTGTCCGTGGCCGAGCGCGCCGCCGCGGTGGCGGAGCTGGGGGAGAAGCCGTTCCGGGCGAAGCAGCTGTCGAACCACTACTTCTCGCGCCTGACGGTGGACCCGGCGGAGATGACGGACATCCCGGCGGCTTCGCGTTCCAAGCTGGTCTCGGATTTGATGCCGACGCTGCTGACGGAGGTCCGCGCACTGGCGGCCGACAACGGCGCGACCCGCAAGACGCTGTGGCGCGCGCACGACGGCACGCTCCTGGAGAGCGTCCTGATGCGTTACCCGGACCGTGCGACGCTGTGCATTTCGAGCCAGGCCGGGTGTGGCATGGCGTGCCCGTTCTGCGCGACGGGCCAGGGCGGACTCGACCGGAACCTGTCGACGGCGGAGATCGTGGACCAGGTCCGCTCGGCGGCGGCGGTCATGCGCGACGGCACGATGCCGGGTGGGCCCGGCCGGCTGTCGAACATCGTCTTCATGGGGATGGGTGAACCTCTCGCGAACTACAAGCGGGTCGTCGCGGCGGTTCGTCGGATCACCGACCCCGCTCCGGGTGGTTTGGGGATCGGTCAGCGGTCGGTGACGGTGTCGACGGTGGGGCTGGCGCCGGCGATCCGGAAGCTGGCGGACGAGAAGATGCAGGTACGGCTGGCGGTGTCGCTGCACACGCCGGACGACGAGCTGCGGGACACGCTGGTGCCGGTGAACAACCGGTGGTCGGTGGACGAGGTGCTCTCGGCTGCGCGCTACTACGCGGACACGTCGGGGCGGCGGGTGTCGATCGAGTACGCGTTGATCCGGGACATCAACGACCAGCCGTGGCGGGCGGAGCTGCTGGCTCGCCGGTTGCGGCAGCACCTTGGTCAGCTGGTGCACGTCAACGTCATTCCGCTGAACCCGACGCCGGGTTCGAAGTGGGACGCGTCGCCGAAGCCGGTGGAGCGGGAGTTCGTGCGGCTGGTGAATGCGGGCGGAGTAGCGTGCACGGTGCGTGACACGCGCGGCCAGGAGATCGCCGCGGCGTGTGGGCAGCTGGCCGCTGAAGGCTGATTTCGGTTCAGTGATGGAGAAATTGTCGTGATGTATGCCCCCAGCCTGCTCGACCCGGCTGCGGAATCGTTGAAGCTCTCGGATTTCACCGGCGCGACGGAGGTCGCCCGCGAGGCACGCACGTTGCTCGGCGAGCGGTTCAGCTCGGTGACGTTCATGTACGTGCTGATGCGCGCGTACGAGGTGGAGTACACGGCAGCGTGCGACGCGGCCCGCTGGCACGAGTTCCACGGCGGCCCCCGGGCGCTGTCGGACGCCGACCTGGAGAAGCTGCTCGCTCCCTGGCTCGACCGCTGACCTTTCGATCACCGCCGGGGCGTAACCTGCGGCCTTTGGGGCGACGTGAACCACGTGGCGTGAATGGGGGTGCGAGTGTCGCCCTCAATCAGATGCCCGTTTTGACGCCCCCTCAACGACGAGTGCGTGGTGTTGCCACCGTCATGATCGGCAGTAGCGCCCGCAGGAGTGGCGAGTCGTTCGGTCTGCACGCTGGACCCGCAGGGCCCGGGTCGCGCGCAAAGCCGCCATCCCGACGGCGGGATGTTGTTCCTCGCCTACGGGCTGCAGGCGGGTGCGAGCCAGACGCTCTTCGTCACCTAAGCGCCCGCGACCGCGGATGCCGCGCGGCACTTCGGCGCTTCCGTCGCCGCGATCGGCTGTCTCTCGCAGGTCTTCCCGCTCATCTTGGCGCTTCTCACGATCCCGGCTGGTCTCGCCCTCGACCGGGTTCTCCGGCCCGCTCCCGTCGCGGGTGCGTCCGCACTGCCGTCGGGGCGTTCCTCAGGCTGGTCTCCGACGACCTCACCTGGGCCTTCGTCGGACAGGTCGTCGTCGCCGCCGGACCAGTCAACGGGGCTGGACCTCCCGATCGGCGGAGATGTCGGCACCGAGAGCAACGTGATCGCTGCGGTGGGGAGCACACAACAGCTGGTCACCCCACGGCGGGGTGATCTGTCCGGTCCGGCCGTCGATGGCCGGCATCGAGCACAGCTTGGGCTGAGACCAGTGGGCGTGCGTTGTGGCTTTGCGTCAACGCCAGGCGTCAGGTTGCTCGACGACAGCGGATGCGCCGATATTCTGCCGATCCGGCTCTCTGCCGGCCGCGCGTCTCCGCCCCGCCTCGTTCGCCGCATGCTTGACTCCTGCCCAGACCTTCGGGGGTCGACTCAAGCGGGAGGTTGGTGTGAAGCGCTCTGGCGGGGTCTGGTTCGCGGTGGGAGTCATCATGCTGGGCACCATCCTGCTGATCGCCCGGGCCAGGCCGGACATCGATCTGTGGCAGCAAGTCCGGCGGTGGTGGCCGGTCGGGCTCATCCTCCTTGGCGGCGCCGGCTTGGTCAGCCTGCTTCCAGCAGCGAGTGCGAAGCGCGGTCCTCTGGTGCTGATCGTGCTCGGGGCCGGTTCCCTCGTGGTGACATCAGGCGGGTTTCCTGAATGGTTGCGCGGGTACATCTGGCCCCTATCGCTGATCGTCCTCGGCGTCGTCGTCTTGGTGCGTCGGTCGGGTGGGGAGCAGCCGATCTCCCAGCCGACTGCTCGGATGTGGCTCGTCGCACAGAGTCGTACGTTTCCCTGGCCCACCACTGGGCCATCCGTGCTCATCATGCGTGCGGTAGCCAGTGGGTGTGTCATCCGGCTCGATGGTTCCGAAAATCGTCAGGTTCGGCTGGAGATCACGGCAGTGCTGACCGGAGTCGACATCTGGGTGCCCAAAGGCTGGACCGTGCACTCGGGCCCGCCAGGGCCAGGTGGACGGGTGCGGAACTTGGCGACGGAAGCAGGGGCTCCGGAAAGTGCCAACCTTCAAGTAATTGCGTTGTCCGTGCTGTCGGGAATCGAAGTCAAAGAGTCCTGATTCCCCGTCAGGATGGAGTGACGCGTCCTGGTTCGGCCGGGGCGTAAGTCAGGTCGGCTGCCGGGTCTCCACGCCATACTCGGCTCAACGCCTCGTTGATTACCTGTTCTTCGCCGAGGTTAGCCGGCATCTTAAGCTGCATGGCTTGCAGCAGCTTCAAGCGGTATACGTCGATCACGGCCCGTACGGCGACGCAATAGTTTCCAGCGGCTGCGAGGGCGGCGCGGTAGGCCAACCAGGAGCTGAGAACCAGTACTGCAGGCAAGGTGAGCCACCAGCCGTGGGCGAACAGCAAACCGGCGGCGATCAAAGCACTCGTGAGCAACGACAGGGACAGGCGGCTGGCCACGTCGAGTTGTGTCCGGTATCCGTTGACCGTGCCCAGCGCGGACTCGGGCAGCGCGTAATAGAGCCGTGGCCACAGTTCTATCGTGTCAAGCTGGTAGGCCGAGCCGGCCTGCTCTTCGAACGCTCTGAGGCGGTTACCGAGCGCGGTCGGGAGGAGCGGCCAAGCCTGCGGCCAACGGGTCTGTATCTCATCGTCGATCCCTTCTTCCACGAGTTCGGGGTGCATCTTCGCCAGGAACTGCAGGCGCGACCTGCGCCGCTCGTGTAGCCAACGACCGAAACGCGCCAATCGACCCAACGGGCCCGCGGTCGACCAGTATCCTTCGAGCACCCGGATTGAGTTCAGCTCAAATGGTTCGAGCAGCAACGCTCCGATTGCAAGCAACGCAATTGCGCCGACGGCGCCGAACCAGTTCGCCGCCTGAGCCCGCGCCACCAGAACATCGAAGCTGGGTGGCCGTTGCGGTGCACCACCGAGGATGAGTGCGCCAGCAGTCGTGACCACGAGTGCGGCCGGGACGGCATTAACGAGTTTGAATCGCAGGGGCAGCTCGCTGATGCCGGACTCGGATGCCATCATTGATTTCCTCGATGTTTGATGCACCGAAAATCGAGCCAGGTGTGCTCCGCGAGCTTGTACTTCACCATGGGAGTCGGCTCCCTGCAGTGAGTTCTCCCCGGTTGCAGGCATAAAATGGAGATCTTCTCACCTGGCATCGCGAACCTGACCGGGGAGTGGACGCACATCGGACAGGTACTTCCCGCGGGAATCGCAGTCATGAATGCTCCCCACGGGCATCCGCCCGCGCACACGGCCAGCCGCGGATTTCTCCCTGATCTGCCTGGCAATCTGATGCAAACCATCAACAGCCGCGCGAGCACGAGCGTGAACATCGCCACCCCTCGTAGGCAGCCGACAGTGGCCTCCACGCTACGCCGCGGATCCGGGCCGGTCCAGGTACCGAAGCGGCAGGGCGGGACACATCCGCGGTCAACTTCTCGACCAGAGTCGGGGACGATGTGGCTCACTGCTGACAATGGTGATGACGAGAGCCCCGTGAGACCCGGACGTTGCTGGTTCCCGGAGCCCGGCGACGCACCTAGCGAGCCGAGGTGACAGCTCGCCACACGAGGCGGCCCAGTTCTGGGTGGCAGATGTCACTGTGGGCTCCGGCAATGCCACTGCCAGTGGCGACGACCGATCGCGCGTCGACGTTGTGCACCCGCCCGGGTGTGAGTTCGTCGACGTACCGGACGTCGGAGTGAGATAGCTCGTCGACGTCCGGTCCGTGTAGTCCGTGTACCCCGATACCGCCGTACCTCGGCAGCTCCTCGGCGTCGAAGGCCAGTTGCCGCCCCGACCAAGCTCCGAGCGGGTAGAACGTTCCGACCGCGCGGTCGTGTACGGACGTGGTCACGACTATCGGCCCGGTGACCTTGCGATTGTCGATAACCGGCCGGAAGTGGCCCGCGCTGTCCGGTCTCGCCGGAATGCTCGAGCAGTACGACCAGAGCGACATCGCACCTTGGAACAGCGACAGCGACGCCACCGGCCGGGACGCTCCCGCCGCGGCGGCGGACGCGACGATGCAGCCAAAACTATGCCCCATCAAGTGAATCCGGGATCCTGGCGAGCAGCGCTGCAGCTCGCGCACGAACACGGCGGCCCCACTCTCCCCGAACGTCATCGCCCGCTTCTTCATCTTCCAGAACGTCAGCACCTGCAGGGGAGCGAGAATTCCGCCGAGGGACGATCCGCCGAACGAGACCGGATCGTCCTCGAGCCGGCAGCCCTGGTACAGCAGCTCCGCGTCGAAGGGACTCCGGTCCCCCTCGACCGAATTGTCGTCGTCGAACCGATCGATCGCCTCGTAGGCTGCGACCACATCCCGAGGCAGCGTTTCCGGCTCCGGGTCCTCGAGCGCGGAGTTGACGATCGTCCCCACCGCGGCTCGGACCTCGGGCGTGTCCCCGAGCCGACCGGCCATGCGGCTTGCCAGCTCGTCCGGCCCGACCCCCGGCTCGACGGCGAACGACGTCGAGCCGATCTCTTCATCACCCCACGCTTTGCTGGGCCAGTGCAGCCCGATGCACAGCGACCGGAACCCGCCCGGCAGTGCGCGTGCCCGTTCGCGTTCGGCAGTGGACGAAGCCATCGTGGCGATCCACGCGCCGTACTGCGCCCGCGCAGCCGGGACATCCCCGTTCCAGCCGTGGCTGAACACGAATACGTCAGTCGGGCGGTCGGCTGACGCCTGCGCCAGCGCCGCGAGGCTGTCGGTGTTGCACGCGGCGCCGGTCCTGTCGTAGCTGAGCAAGTGGTAGTGCACCTCGTGGCCGGGCACGGACTCCAGGGACATGGGCTGTCTCCGTTCAGCATGCGCGTACGGCGGGATCGCCGAGGAGAACGTAATTCCGGGCATCATTGCTCGCGGTCCACGACCACGCGAGTTCGCGGTCGCCGACTATGCCCCGGTCCTGCAGTCGGTCTAGCGCGATGGTCAGCTCGGCCGCGATCTCCGACCAGCGCAGGTTCACGTCCTCCAGCGCACGGCCGATCCGGTGTCCTTTATGGATTGACAACAGGGTGCTCACCATCGCGGTGATGTGGTTGTCCGCACCGGTCCACAGGAACGAGTAGCCCCATGCGCGGTCGATGTGCCCGACGAACGCCAGCGTCCCACGGGTGAGCAGCCGTTGCGGCAGCCGCGCCGTGAAGGGATCGGCGGGAAAACCGCCGCTGTAGCAAGCGAAGGAAAATACGACGCGCGGTGCGACCGGCCCCGTGATGTCCGCCGCCGACAGGTACTGATCCGGCGTGATCGGGGCCGCCGCCAGCGGCCCCGGCCAGTCTTGGCACACGAGGGCACCCTGGATCTCCCGATCGGCTCCTTTCGGACGGCCGAGCCCGTGTGTCGCGGTGAACAATACCGCGGGGCCCGTGGCCAGCAGCTCGGTCAGGCGTTGCTTGCCGGCCCGGGCTCCGACGTCGGTGGTCACCCTGATGCCGGGTGCGAGCGCGGAAAGCTCCTGTGCCAACGGCTCGATCAGCTTGGTGGCACTTTGCTTCGTCGGCCGGTCCCCGGGGTTGCGGGTGCCGAACAGGTGCATTGGCAGCGATGCAGGCGTTCGCTCCTCGGCCTCCTTCGCCACGCGTGCGTAGGCGGCGTACTCCTCGACGGTGTCGAAGTCGATCCTGCCCACCGCGTACTGCACGTCCAGCAGGTACTGGAAGGCGAACGGGATCGCCGTCGGTGGGCCGACGATGAGCAGGTAGTAGGGCACGCGACGCGGGTCGGCCGGTCCCGGTCCCATCTTGTGGCGCCGTAGGAACGCACTCTTGTCCTCACCCGGCCGCACCACCATTTCCCGGTAGAACTCACCAGCCTGGTCCCGGCGCAGGTTTAGCAACGGCCGCAGCGCATCGATGATCCGCGGATCGACGTCCTCGGGCATGACCACACCCCAACCGGTCTGCGCGAGGTCGTCGAGATCCTCCACGAACGAGGCGGCACCGAGCGTCGCCTCGCCAAGCTCGGACCGGCGTTGCATCGCCCGCAGGAACGGCGAGTCCGGGTCCTCTCGCCGCGCGACCTCCGCGATGTCGCCGGGTGACAGCGCCGGGAACAGGTATCTTCCGGTGTCCGGGTCGAGCCCGTTGAACTCGATCGGAGAGTCCTCGGTGTCGCTGCTCGCCGGTACGGAGGTAACGGGTGCTGTCACCTCGTCCTTCACCTCACTGCGGGCGGCCGCGTAGGACAGCTCGAGAAACCTCCTTTCGTGCTCGGGGAGGTCGTTGAAGGTCAGCGGCGCGTACGCCAGTTTGTTCTTCGGAAGCAGGAAGCTCGGATGTCGATCGCGGCGATCCCACTCGTACGCGGCCACCTGCCAGGTCGGCAAGTTGCGCAGCTGCCAGCCTTGGTTGTCCTCGAGGACCGCGCCGACCAGCCGGTCGTGCGCCAGTTCGTACCACCTGGTCCCGCCACGTGTGTCGCTCCGGATGAGGTACATGTCTTCGAGGCGCTTGAGCACGTCCCGCTCGACGTCTCCGACGTCGGGCCCTCGCATCGTCTGCGTCCGCCACTTGGTGTCCTTGATCAGCTCCCGTTCGAACCAGTCCCGCACGACCCGCTCGGAGACCCCTGTCCGTTTGACGAGTTCGCCCATCGAGCGCGAATAGTACTTCGCCAGCGCCCTGCTGATGTCGTCGTCTTTGAACTCTTGCAGGTCGACGGGCCCGTCGCGGTCCCAGTCTTGCCACACCTGGCGGCACACCACTTGCAGCTGGAACGGTTCGATCCAGCCGTTCACCGTGAGCTTGTCGGCCAGCGCATTCGCCGCCCGGCTAGTGAACACGTCTGCGGTGGGCTTGGGGTTCTTGATCGCAGCCAACGCGTCTGGCCTGCGGAGGAAGTCGAGGCCGTACGCGACGCGGATGTGGGTGGGCAGGAACCGCAGGTATCGGTCGAGGCCGCCGAGGTGGTCTTCGCGAATCGCGAGCAACGTCCACAGAGCACACTTCTCGATCGCTTCGCCGAGCTGCCGGAAGAAGTCCGTCTTGACGTCGACGTCGGTCGGGTCGAGGGTGAGAATCTCCTCGAGCTGGTCGATGACGAGCACTCGCCTGCCCTGGGTTCCGGTCGCGTGAGCCAGCACCTCGGGTAGCTTCATCCGCGCGAGCTGCGCCGGCGCGAACCTCTTGCCGCCAAGCAGGTTCAGCGCGAGTGAGAAGACGTATCGGTTGGGGACGGAGACCGTGTCCGGGCGGGGACACTCGACCCGCAGGGCTTCCGTCGGGGCGAACCCTTCCTCCCGCAGTTTCTTCGTCACCGACGTCTGGATCAAGGAGGTCTTTCCCGCGCCGGAGGGCGCATGTAGCAGCACGATCCGCTCCGCCATCACGAGGTTCGCGAGTTCTTTGGCTTCCCGTTCGCGGTTCGGAAGTCGTTCGCCGACCCGGAACGCTCGCGGGCCGATGTAGGGGTTTTCGGTCATGACTACGTTCCGATCCGGTCTTGCAGTTCCTTCATGAACGTCTTGGTGTCGCTCCAGAAGATGTTGACCTGCTTGAGCGCGGATTCCAGATAACGTTGCGCCGCTTCCGGTTCGATCACGTCCACCTCGGGCATCAGCTGGACCCCCACGTTCAACGTGTCGTCGAGCACGCCCTGCCCGCCGAACGACTGGATGCCCTGGAACAACACCTGGAAGTCCCACTCCCGGAGTTGGTACCCGACGAAGAGCAACGAGCGCACACTCAGCGCCTTCGACAGTTCGCCCAGCGACTCCGGCAGGAGGTTGCGCTTGCCGATCCAGGCGGTCAGCCAGGCGAAGTAGTCGTCTTCTGTCAGCACTAGCGAGTCCGGGTCCTCCAGCCGACCGAACAGATGGCACACCCAGGGTTTGTCCACGTCCGGATCCGGCCAATCGTCGAGGCGCTGTCCCGCGATGTCTTCCCACGTCGAACTGCGGTACCACGGGTAGCACATGGTCCGCGCTTCTTTTCCTTGCTCCTCCAGGGCGTCTTGGAGGAGATCGGTCCAGCCGGTGGTGACGAAGATCGGAGCGTTCAGGGATGCGGCGACCGTGTAGGGATCGGCGGGATTGCGGGCGCGCATCCGCCGCCCGACCTCCCTGATGGCCGGCGACGGATCGCTGCCGGTGAGCAGACGTTGTGGCAGCCCGACGAACGGATCGTCGCCTGCCGCGGTCTCGACTCGCTCCACCAGTTCGGACATGAGGAACTCGCTAAGGTAGATCGGCACCATGTTAGGCTTCTTGGTCACCCGGAGGTATTGCGCGACCTGCGCGAGGTTGGTGCGTCCGTGCCAGGCGATCGGCATTTGCCTGCGCAGTGCCCATCGCCGGGCGATCTCGGACCGGGAGCCGAGGATCCCGTCGGCGAGTCCGGGGCCGAGCACCGGCGTGACCCGGCCTCGGGCCAGTAGCCGTGAAAGGTCGTCCCACGTGTCGTCGGCCTTCGTGGTGAACGCCGGCAGGTGGTAGGCGCGTCCCGACCGGAGGCGGGAAAACAGCACCGGCGCCCACCAGTCCCGCCGCTGTCGCACCGCGGCCCGCGCCTTGGCCATCGCCCAGTCGACGACGGGCTCAGTCCTGAAAGCATCAAAGAACACCGACACGAACGTCTGCGCCGTGACCATCGTGATGTCGCCCTGCATGGCGACGACCGCGGGAACGCCCGCTTCGGCGAGCCTCGGTCCGAGCCCTGCCAGCGCCCCCGAGTCGGAGGTCACTCCGTTGCCTTCGCTCGCTGCCGCGGATTGGCACGAGGCGAGCATCGCGAGTGTCGGTTTGTTCCCGACGGCTTGGACACGCTCGGCCAGCCGCCGCGCGTCGACCACATCACCTGTGCCGTCGGCCTTTTCGAGCAGCAGCCGAGGAACGTCCTCGGTGAGCCAGCCGTGCGCCACGACGTAAAGCACCTCGTAGTAGTCCTTGTCGAGGTATTTAGCGATTTCTGCAAGGCTCGCGCGCTCGAGTACGTCGACCCGGTAGTAGTCGGTCAGGGCGGTACGAGCACGAGCGATCTCGGCGTCGTGCTCGACCTCGGCCAAGCCTTCGAACTCGTCGAGGTTCGACGGCGCCGCGACGATCACCAGGGCGCGCCGCTCACGGTATTGACGGCTGGGGATCAGCGGCCAGTTCTCGCCGCTGAGATAACGGGAAAACATGACGTTGCCGGTGACGGCGATCGGCATGTCCGGCTTGCCGGGCGTGCGCAGTGACTCCCAGCGCAATTCGTGAAACCGGGCGGGCCCGTTGAGGTGAAGGCGGAAATGCACCGAATCCGTGCCCGCGGAGTCCACGGCCTTGCGGTAGTACCGCTCGATCAAGGGCTCCGCGAAGACCATTTCACTGAGCCGCGCCGCGTACTCCTGCTCGTCGCCGGTCAGTGTGCGCAGCTCATCGACGTCGATCGTGATGGCATGCCGGGGAAAGTCCATCTGGTCGAGGCCGTCGGGGCCGCTCAACCGCAGGTTGATCTCGAAGTTCTTCTGGTCGCTGTCCCAGACCAGACCCAGTTCCAGGTCGATTGCCATTGCTTACCACCCCGCACCGCACTTGTGCCTGACAAGTCCCGATCGATCTGCCGTTTGTGACAGCTGCAAGCAGAGAAGGACCCGAATGGAGTAATGTTGTCGCCGGCATTGTTGTCGGCGGCCGGTTCGCTTGCGGACGCGAAGCTCCAGATCGGCGAGCAACGCATCCTCGCGTGGTGCGCCGACCCGGCGTCTCGGCGCGCGCAACCGGCTCGCTGCCGGAGAGGCAGCGCCGGCCACGGACCTGTTGTCCGCAGGCGGTGTGGCCTTCGCGTTGCATACGGCGAGACAGCGTCCGATGCGATAGTCCATGGTCGTCACGAAGGGGATCCGGGCTCTCCTCGTGCGGCGGCGGACCTCAAGAGGCGTTCGAGCCAGCAATCGCGCCTTCGCCGTCCACGGATGCCGAGAGCTGACGCAGGAAGGTGCGGCCTGCTTCCCGTGCGTCGTGGATCATCTTTCCGGCGTGCGTGAAATCGAAGCCTTTGACGTGACTGGTGGATTGGCCGGGGAGGCACACGACCGGCACAGCGGATCGTGCGTATTCGATGTCGGCGTCGTACTGACGGTTCAGGTTGGCGGCGATCGCCGCCGTGATCGTATCCCGGACGTCCCTCGGTTCGCCGCGTGCAGGAATGCGGGGTCGCCCATCGAACACGATCAAAGAGCCCGCACCCAGATCGATCGCTTGCCGGACCGGGGCATTGGCCACGTACCCGCCGTCGGCGAGCAGCTTGCCGTCCCGTCGGATCACTGGGAACACACCGGGGATGGCGCACGTGGCCAGCAGGGCGTCCAGCAAGTCGCCCTGGTCCAGGACGGCGGCTTCGCCGCTTCGGAGGTCCGTCGCGACGCAAGCGAACGGAACGACAAGATCGGCGAAGAACCGCGAGGTCACCTCTGCTGCGAACAGCGCCGCGAGCCGGTTGTTGCGGAACATGTAGTGACCGCCCAGCAAGTTGCGCAGCTGTCTGATACGGGAGTCACCGATCACGCGGGATCGATCACACGTGGTCCACACCCGGGTGAGGCGTTCGACTGCGCCGTGCGGGTCGTCGGCCAAGACGACGCCATTGAGGGCACCGGCCGACGTCCCCACGATGAGGTCGGGCCGGATGCCCGCCTCCAGGACCGCAGCCAGCATGCCGACTTGTGAGGCGGTCGAGGCGGCTCCGCCGCCGAAGACGAATGCGGTCGGCCGCGCTGGCCTAAGGACCTCAGCTGCGCCGGTCATGCGGCGTCGGCCTCGTCGGTGCTGGTCACCGGAGTGACGCCGGTCTCCAGCGCCCGGACCGCGTCCCGGATGCGTTCGTTGAGCTCCCCGCAGGTATGACCAGCCGGGTCGATCGGCGAACCGATCCTGATGGTCACCTGTGGCCGACGCCGCCGGAACAAGGGCCAGGGCTTTGATCCGGACCAGACTTCGTGCGTGCCGACGGCCCCGATCGGGACAACGGGCACGCCCGTCGCCAAGGCGATCGCGGCGGCACCACGACCGTACTCGGCCGCCTCTGCGTCGTCGGGTGCGGTGATCTTGCCCTCCGGCATGATCGCGACGGACTCGCCTGCCTGGATCGCGGCCACTCCCGCGTTCACAGTGGCGTCGGAACCGCGCAATGCGGGCAAGGCCCCCGTCGCGTGCAGCATTTTGCCGAACGCGCCCTTGTGGAAGAACTTCTGCGCGATGACCAGCCGCGGTGACACCCGGAGATGCCGGAACGCCAGCAGTCCCGCAGGCACGTCGAAGATCGACCGGTGATTGGCCACATAGACCGCTGGTCCGGGCCAAGGCCAGGAACACCCGCTGTTGTCGTCGAAGACAACGTCGGCAACCAACGGGGCCAGACCGACCGCCGTCGCTGTCGCAGCCTTCCGCAACACCTGGTCGACGCCGGGGTGGGCGGGCGCGTTCGGGTGGGTACGTGCCGCCTCGCGTGGCAGCCGTGCCGCCGCGGGCAATCCCAGAGCCGACCGCGGTACGACTTCCGGATGTGCTCGCGCCAGCCGGCCGACAGCGCCGAACGCAGACCGGCAGGCACCCTCGCCGGAGTCGAGAGGGTAACTGTTCTCCGTGTAGCTGCCGGCGAAAAACACCCTGTCGTCGAACGGCTGCTCGAGCCGGCGGGGGTCGACGTACTCGCCGACGAACACTGCCTCCGCAGGTGAGAGATTCGTCCTGGTCCGTACCTGCAGCGGCGCGTGTTTCAGGCCCAGTTGCGCGCCGATACGACCGAGGATGTACTGATCCTCGGTCGAAGGGGGAAACGCCGCCAGCGTGACGCAGCGCCGTTCGGCGGGCTGCACGACGGTGGTGACCCCAGCACCGGCGTAGATGCGGACGTCACCGGACCGGATGACCTCCTCCCGCGGGTCGAGATCGATCGTGAACGCCTTGCAGTGGGTGTGACGGCGGCAATCCATCGGGCGCGGAACCCCCGACCTGTCGAGCACCGCGTACGCATCGTGCACGAACCCGGTGAATATGACGGCGTCGAATCGTTCCTCTCCGGTCCTCGTGGCCAGCCGAACTCCGCGGGAACAACGCGTGATCCGTTCTACGCGGCTGTTCGTCTGAAATTCGACTCCTCTGCCGCGCAGGAATTCTACCCATGGCTCGATGAGCCAGTGATTCGTCGAACCCGGCAAGGCGTAGGAGATCGCCTCGCTGCGCGAACTGGCCATTGCCCGCACCAAGGATCTCGCCGACCAGTTCCAGATCGAGCCGAAGATGTTCGACGATTGCAA
The DNA here is from genome assembly GCF_040675005.1 of Amycolatopsis sp. NPDC049691. Classification (NCBI taxonomy): domain Bacteria; kingdom Bacillati; phylum Actinomycetota; class Actinomycetes; order Pseudonocardiales; family Pseudonocardiaceae; genus Amycolatopsis; species Amycolatopsis sp. NPDC049691. Next base: position 127,966 of record NZ_JBFANX010000004.1, on the reverse strand, counting down.
GCTCCGTCGAGCCACCAAGATGGCCTGCAGATTCGAGCGGGAGATGGCTAACTTGTCTCGCGTCGACAGGCCGGATGTTCGGGCAAGGAAAGCATAAATGTGATCGATTTCCACCCAGCTCCCGTCGTTGCGGCTGGCGAACCTCCGGCACTTTTGCAGCGAGTCGAGGACGCTGCGGCCGGCTGGTCCGGGGATCTCCCGGAATAGCCCGAGGAGGTACTGATAGTCCGGCAGGAAAAGGCGGGTGCAGTGTTCGCCCGACTCGGTGACGTCGGCTCGACCGCCGAATTGACGACCGGCTTCCAGTACGGTTACCGAAACGCCAGGCCAATCCGTGAGGTAGTGCGCGGAAGAAAGCCCGGAAATGCCCGAGCCGACAACGCAGATTCTCACAGGTATCCTCCTTTGGTTGCCTGCGAACCGGCATGGCGATCCCGGCGTTGGTGTTCGTTGCGTGACAAATGTGATCTGGAGGCAAGATCCGTTGTCGATCAATTTGTCTTCGATGCAGACACAGTCGGCAAGCGCATTGTCGTTGTTACTACGACTCTTGGCGGTCACCCGAATGCCTGATCTTGCCAACTTCCTTCAAACGAGCGGCGGTGACTGGAAATAACTATTGGTAGACGGTGCGCGCTTCGCAGGTGTCGGGCCTGCTGGCTCATTCTTGGAGGAACGGCAGTACAGCGGCGCGGAATTCGGCCGCGCGAGTGCTGTGCACTCGGTGGCCGGCTTCGATGGTGACCAGCCGGCAGTTCGGGATCAACGATGCAGCTCGCCGGAGCCGGGCCAGCGGTACGTAGCTGCCGGCGCCGCCGTGCACCGCCAAAGTCGGTGTCGTCATGGCCGGTAGCGCAGACCACCAAACGGGGTCCGGGGTGCCGAACTGTCGGACGAGCGGTCTGACCATCGAACGGTCGAACGACCAAAGCCTGGCGGTCAGCCCCAGGTCTCGCGGCAGACGCACTGCCGTGGTCAGGAGGTTGGTCAGCGTGAGAGTGGTCGCGTCCGGCAGCGGCGGTCGCATCTCTTCGAGGACCAGTCTGCGGATGCGCAGACCTCGGTGCTGGGCGATGATCGTGGCGATGCGCCCGCCGAGCGAGTGCCCCACCAGGTCGATCTCGGTGACCCCGAGCCGATCGAGCAGGGCCTCGATGTCGAGCCGGAAGTCGTCAAACGCGTAGGAATCCCGGTGGGAACTCATACCGTGGCCGCGCAAGTCCGGTGTGATGACCTGCCGCCCCGATGCTACGAGTGCGAGGGCGAACGAGCGCCAGGTGGCGCCACTGCTGGCGAGACCGTGGAGCAGGACGACCGGCGGTCGAGATCGTGGACCGATGAGCCGGTAGGCGAGTCTGGTGCCGTTGGCGTCTACGAAGTCGGGAAGCGGCCACTCGAGGCTCATGCCCAGCCCACCGGATCGGGCAACGGAGGCAGCCTAATGTCCTTGCCGGCCACACGGTTCACCACGTCGCTCCGAACGCCGCGGCGGCACGAACTCCGGACACACACCCGTCTTCGTGGAATCCCCATCCGTGGTAGGCGCCTGCGTAGGCGGTCCGCGGACCGCCCAAGTGGCGTAGCCGTGGCTGCGCCGCTACTGCGGACGGCGTGTACAGGGGGTGTTCGTACCTCATCTTTGCGATCACCGTGGCCTCGTCGACAGTGGCGGCGCCGTTCAGGGTCACGATGTGATCCACCGCTGTGCCGAGCCCCATGAGCCGATTGATGTCGTAACTGACGAGTCCGGCGCTCCCCGCCATACAACTCGACCGCACATAGTTCCATGCGGCCCGTGTCCGTCTCCGGCTGGGCAGGACCGTCGCGTCCCGGTGCAACCAGGTCTCGTTGCGCGTGTACCGGAAAGCACCGAGTACGCGTTTCTCCTCGGGCATCGGATCGGCCAGCATCCTGAGCGCCTGGTCGGCGTGCGTGGCGACGACGACCCGGTCGGCTCGGTACATGGCCCCGTCTGCGGTGACGACGTCGATACCGTCGAAGTGCCTTCGGACCGTACGGACCGGCGCACCGGCGAGTACTTCGGGCAATGCGGCGACGATCCGTTCGACGTACGTGCGTGCGCCACCGACGACAGTCCGCCAGCGCAGCGAGCCGGTCGGACTGAGCATGCCGTGGTTCTTCAGGAACGTGAACAAGTGAGCCGCCGGATAGCGCAATGTATCGGTTGCTCCGGCCGACCATACGGTCGACACCAAAGGTATGGCAAAGTGCTCGACGAAATAAGGTGAATACCGCCCCGACACAAGTACGTCGTGTAGTGTCCGTCGTTCGTCCGGCGCATGCAGCAATGCCCGGGCAGAGCGGTAGAACCGCCCTATTTCCCCCAACATTCCGAGGTAGGGGCGGAGTACGGCGTGCCCTCCGCCCGGGATCATCCCCTTCCGCCGTTTTCCGCCGGCGTACTCGAGGCCGCATCCTGTGCAGCGGACACTCAGGGACATTTCCGTGTCGTTGGTCCGGACGGACAGCTCTCGGAACAGCCTCACGAGCGTGGGGTAGGTGGTTTCGTTGTGGACGAGGAATCCCGTGTCGATCGCGAGTGTGCGACCGTCGGGAGTGCGCACGTCGTGTGTGTCGGCATGCCCACCCGGCTTGGCGGCGGCCTCGAACATGCGCACGTGGTACCGATTGCGCAGGAGGTAGGCAGCTGTCAACCCGGACACGCCTGCGCCGATGACAGCGACTCGTTCTCCGGTCATCCTTTGGCTCTTCCTGCTCGGCGAACTCGCACGACCCGCGCTCCCGCGTCGAAGCTGCACGGCTGGCAAACGCTTCGCCGACGTAGCCTGGACAGAGGAGCAAGTCGCGAGTGCGGCGTGGCGCATTACGCCATCCGCCGACCTTCACCCGTCTGCGCGAGAAAGGCCCGTGTCGGCCGGTGTCCTGGTTCGCCGATGGACCAGATCCGAGTGATCCACCGATGCGCGGGCGCCACTCGTGGCGCGATGATCACCGAGTGTTCAAGATCGGCACCGCATTCACCCGGGAAACGACAGATGCCGGTACTAAGATCTTCGCACATGGCATTGGTACCCATCGGTCCCCGGGATCTGACGCGGGCCGAACGCGAAGTCCTCGAGTTCGCGTTGTCGGCGGACTTCGACGGTGCCGACGTCCTGCGCGCGCAGGTCCCCCCTTGCCGGGCCGTGGCGGCGTGGGCGGCCGGGGAGCCGAGCATCGACGTCGCCGTGTCGGGAAGCGTTGCCCCGGCTCGGGTTCCGGACGGCGAGATGCCCTCCGGCTCCGAAGTCCGCGACCAAGCCGGGCAGTACCTCGGCTAGGTGCTCGTCTGGGTCGAAGGCGGTTATCTTTCCGCTATCGAGTACGCGTGGGTCACCGACGACGCGCCCGGTCGGCTGCGTGATGTCTCGACGATGAAACTCGTCTGACTTCCGTAACGCGTTCAGCGGGAGGGCGGCGGCCCACCCGGTAGAACGTCACCGCCGAAAGGCTGTGTCGTCGTGTCCAGTCCGACGTTCAGTGTCATCGTGTACCCGCTCGTCACCTCTCCTGTCACCGTCGACAGCTGCGACGCCCCGCTGCCGTCGCCGAACACGTTGTCGCTGCTCAAACTCATCTTCGCCAGGTTCGGGGCCGGCTGCTCGTAGCCCGCCTGTGCGTACACCTGCTCGCACACGTTCTGCGGAAACGCGACCTGCGAAGTGGCGATCGCCTTGCCGGTGTCGGTGATCGCCGCCTGGTCCCGGGTACACGTCGAAGTGGATGTGCGGCCGGCGGCCGTCGTAGCAAGCCGGAAAGACACTCTTGTAGGTGACCCGGCCGTCGGCGTCGGCGAGCTGTACCCTGCGCAGGTAGTTCTCGTTCTCGATCTCTCGCGAATACAGCGAGTACTGCCGGCGTCGTTGCAGTGCCGCGCCTACATGGCCACCCCGGCGAACGGCGACCCGCTGATGGCCAGGTCCGCGATCACCAGCTCCAGCGTCATCGGCACGCCTTCCGCCGTTGCGCTGCCGGTGCCGAAAGTCGACCGGATGTCGGCACGGACGATACCGCTCTACTCGAGCACGTCCGGCCCGTTCGAATCGTCGCCGGGGTACGGGCCCGCCGTCTCGTCCGGGATCTCCGAGGAGGACATCGAGGTCGACGCCGTGGAAGCCGTGGAACCGCAGCGCCCGGCGACGGTCGAGCAGCGTCTCAACGTCGAAACCGAGACCCTGGTCGACGACCTCGTTCTTCGTGCGGGGGAGGGGGCGGCCCTGGTAGGCGGGCTGTGGTTTGTCCATGCCCTGACTTGCCGCCGGAAGGTAGGACGCCTGTGCGGACGCTGTGAGCCGGCTTGGGAACGGAACACTGCGGACGAACCGCGGTGCCTGGCGAGCCGCTGACCCGCCAGGCACCGGCCGTCACGGGTTGTCCAGGGTCAGCGCCGTGCAGCGGATTCCGCCGCCGCCCTTGCGCAGCTCCGTCGTGTCCAGCTCTGTCACCGTCATCCCCATCGATCTCAGGTCCGCCGCCAGGCGTGGGGCGCCCGACGTCATCGTCACCGTGTGGCCGTCGCTGATCAGGTTCAACGCGAACGCCGCCGCCTCCGCCGGGGCCACCTCGATCAGCTCCACGCCCAGCCCGCGCAGCGTGCGCAGGCTCGGTGCGTCCAGCGCCTCCGGGTTGTAGGCCAGGACACCGGAACTGATCACCGCCACCGCCAGATCCAGGTCGTACCACCGGGAACTGGTCGTGCGCAGTGGGACGACGTCGTAGTCCAGGTGCCGCGCCAGCGTGCGCAGCGCCCGGTTGTCCGTGCGCTGCCCGTGCGCCGCCAGCAGCAGCGAGCCGCACGCCAGCGCGTCGCCCTGGCCGCTGAACGCGTAGCGCGTCGAGGCCACCTCGAACCCGTGGGACTCCAGCCAGGCCCGGTGGTGCGGGGTTTCCGCGGCCCGTTCGGCCGGGAGCGTGGCCAGCACCGCGCGGGTGCCCTGGACCACCGCCGCGTTGGCGGTGTAGGTCATGTCGGGGCAGGCCGGGTCCGCGTCGACGAACTCGACCTTGCGGCCGGCGGCCAGGTGCGCCTCCACGATGTTCTCGTGCTCGGTGAGGGCGGCGTCGACGTCCGGCTGGATCGCGACGTGCATGTACGGGTTGATCTCGTAGTCGACGCGGAAGTACCGCGCGGAACACATCAGAAGCCGTTGGTGGGTCATGGGTTCACTCGATTCGTCGAGGCGGGCGGGCGGTCGGGCTGGGAGGTGACCCAGCCCGGGCGGCGCCCGGCCGGCGAACCGAGCGAGCCGGGTCAGCCCAGGCCGCGCAGGCGGAACAGCTCGATCGTCATGAGGTAGCCCGGCTGCGAGCGCGCCGCGTCGATGCGCTGCGCCACCGTCGTGGCCGACGGCGTCGGACGCATCGCCGCGCTCACCGCGCGGACCAGTTTGGCGATCATTCTTTCTTCCTTTCTCCGAGGACTCCGGGGACTCCGGGGGAAATCCAGGGTGCCGGGCGGCGGGCCCGCCGGTCTGGCCGGATCCGGACACGTTCACCGCGTCGCGTTCAGGAAGCCGATGACGACCGCGCCCCACCAGCACAGCTGCGAAACCGCCGTGGTGAGGCCGCCGCGGACGAGCAGGCGCGGCGGGACCGGGCCGTCGACCAGCGCCATCCGGCCGCCCAGCACCGTCGCGTGCACGCCGTTGACGGCCAGCACGCCGACGAGGCAGAGCTTCACGACCGTGGCCGCGGAACCGAGGTCGGGCGAGAGCAGCGCGCCGCTGGCGACCAGGCCCGTCACCCCGGCCCAGACCAGCAGGTGCAGCCGTGACGCGCTGCGGACGGCCTCGGCGAACGACACGCGCCCGAGCGCCCACAGGGCGAAGAGGTAGTCCGCCACCAAAACGGCGCCCAAGCCGACCACGAGCGACGTGAGGTGCGCGAAGAGCGCGACGTCGTGCCACGCCGTGTTCGGCTTCACGCGCGTCGACAGCCAGATCGCCGCGGCGAGCAGCATGATCGAAGCAGACATGGCGCCATAGGCCGCGTAGCGTCGATGAACACCGGGCCCCGGCGGACGCGGGGCGGGCGGGATCCGTACCGGGATGCCGTTGTCGAGCATGACCTGTCCTTCCGGGGAAATCCGTGGGAACGGGTTCCGCCGGAACGACCGGTGCGTCCGACCTGCCTGCGTCAGCGCCGAACCCGTGTGCTGATTACAGGCCATCGCGGACTTGGCTGGGAGCATTGTCCGCAAAGGACAATCAATCGCCGGTTTTCCAGGAGAAGACAGGGACGGCGGCGTCGTTGCCGGGCCGTCCCGGGGCTAGGCGGACACGGGCGCGGAGAGGTCGTGCCCGCCGCGTTCGGCGGTGCCGAGCACGAAATCCCGCACCGGCGGCGGCATTCCGCACCCGTCGAGGTACGGGTCGGCGTGCGCGAGCAGGCCGGCGTCGGCGATCTCCTCGGCCAGCTCGTCCAGCGCGGGCGGCCACGCATCCGGTGCGCCCGGCGAAGTCCGCGCCAGCTGCTCCAGCAGTTCCCGCGCGGGCGGGCTGAGCGTGCGGTACGCGGACTCCAGGGAATCCCGCAGGGACAGGTCCCCGACGCTGAGCCAGTCCACGGAGGTGCCGTTCAGGCGCCATTCTTCGACGACCCGCCGCAGCGTCAGCCGCGGCCTCGACGCGATCTTGCGCACCGCGAGGTCGAGCGCGAGCGGCAGGTCGCCGCACAGCTCGGCGAGGCGGTCGCAGTCGGGTCCGGCGGAGACGGCGACGTGCGGCAGCGCCGCGGTGATCATCGCGATCGAGTCGCCGCGCGGCAACGGCGGCAGCTGCAGGCGCTGGACGTCCCGCAGGCCCAGCAGCCGTTTGCGGCTGACCAGCAGCGTCGTGCTCGTGGTCGTCTCGGCCAGCAGCGGGCGCACCTGCTGCTCGTCCTGGACGTTGTCCAGCACGACCACGAGCCGTCGTTCGGCCAGCAGCGTCCGGTACAGCCCGGCGCGGTGGTCGAACGTGCCGGCGAGCTGGTCGTCGTCGACGCCGAGCGCGCGCAGGAACCCGTCGAGGACGTCGGCGGTCGCCGGTGCCGGTGGCGCGCCGCCGCCGTGGCGCAGGCCGCCGAGGTCGGCGTAGAGCTGCCCGTCGTTCTCCTCCGCCGCGATCGCGTGCGCGTGGTGCAGGGCCAGGTCGCTCTTGCCGACGCCGGCGGGCCCGCTGATCACCATCGGGGTGTCGCGCGGGGACCGCAGCCAGGCCAGCTCGGCCGCGCGCCCGGTGAACCCCCGCGGTCTCGGGGGTAGCTGCGCCGGGTGCGGCGGGGTGCCGCGGCGCTGGAACAACGCCGGTCTCCGCTTGCGGGCCCCGAACGGGGCCTGCGTATAGCCGCTCGTCGCGGCGTGCCAGTGCCGGCGCCACGCCTCGTCGTCGCCGCCGCACGCGGCCACGAACGCCAGCGTCACCTGCAGGGAGGGCATCCGGTTGCCGCTCGCCGCGCTGGAGAGCACCGACGACGAGAACATCGCCGACCGGGCCATTTCCCGGTAGGTCGGGTTGCCGGCCCGCGCGCGCAGTTCGCGCAATTCCCGGGCGAACTGGGTGGCGATGCCACCGGACGTGTTGACGGGTTTTTCTGGTCTGCCCATGTGAATGCCTTCCCCTTCGTTCACTCAGCGTCGCCGCTGGCGGTCGTCGTCTCTTCCGCTCTTTGGCGGCCTTGCTAGCCCGTTCGGGTATTTCCGCCACACTGCGTGGATCATTTCGCGGTGCTTTTTTACGTCTTTCCGGCGATTTACGGCACCACTCGACGGCCGCCCGCGCGCAGCGGACGGCCGTCGGGAGGCGGGGTTCAGGCGGCCGCGGGGCGGGCCGCCTTCATGCCGAGCAGCGCGCACAGCGCCGCGACCAGGCCGAGCGCCCCGCACAGCCACCAGACGCCGTTGCCCAGCGCGACCCACGCGGCGACGCCGAACAGCGGGCCGAGCGCCATGCCGAGCCCGAAGGTCGCCTGGTGGGCGCTGATGTAGCGGGCTTTGACGGCGGCCGGGAACGTCGACGGGTAGGCGAACATCGTCGGCCCGTTGACCATGATCCCGAAGACGAACACGACCGTGCAGACGACCAGCGCGACCGCCGAACCGCCGCTGAGCCCGAACCCGGCGACGCCGAGGCCCATCAGGACGGTGCCCGCGGTGGCGGCGACGTGGCCCGGCCAGCGCGTGACGTACGAGGTGATCTTCAGCTCGCACAGGATCAGCACGGCCGACGCGGTCACGAGCACGACGCTGTAGAGCCCGGCGGAGTGGCCCTCGGCGGTGATCTTCAGCGGCAGCGAAACGGTGTACTGGACGTAGATGACCGACCCGATGAGCACCGAGGCCAGGAAGAACCAGAACCGCCCGTCGCGCAGCAGGATCCCGTACGCCGCACGGGTTCCGCGCTCCTTCGGGGACGCGGGCTCGCGCTCGACGCGGCGGTCGGGCAGCAGCTGCACCGCCACGACCGCGTAGAGCAGGGCGGTGGCCGCGTCGAACCACAGCAGCAGGTTCCAGTCGAGGAGGATGAGCCCGGCCGCGATCAGCGGGCTGAGCGCCGCGCCGAGGTTGAGCGCGATCCGCATCATCGAGAAGCCCATCACGCGGTCGTCGCCGGGCATCAGCTCGCTGAGCAGGACGGCGGCCGCGGGCCGGTAGCTCTGCGTCGCGAGGCCCGCGAGCAGCAACGCCGCCATCAGCGGGACGTAAAGGCCGGGACGGCCGAACACCGGGATGACGGCGAGGACCGTGGCCGAACCCGCCATCGCGGCGGCGATCGTCGCGCGCGGGCCGATGCGGTGGACCAGCTCGCCGCCGGCGAGCCCGCCGAGGACCGAACCGACGCTGTAGGCGGCGATGGCGACGCCGGCCTGTCCCGCGGAGAAGCCGCGGAAGACCAGGTACAGCACCATGAACGTCTGGACGAACGCGCCGAGCTGGTTGACGAGCACGCCACCGAGCAGGTAGCGGACGGGCGTGGGCGTCCGGCGCAGGACGGCCAGTACGCCGGCGGGTTTTTCGGTGGTGGTCACGGCCGAGCCTCCAGGTGGCGTGCGAAGGGTGTGCCGCACCTCGGTCGGGTGCCGGCTTCTTCATTGCAGCGGCCTGGCGGGTTGACCGGCAGAGTTGGTTCCGCCGGAAAATCAATTCTCACGTGACGTGGACTACGTCGGTAATCGGAGCGTAACGCGGTTGTCGCGGAATTCGCATTACCCGCGCCCGGCCGGACGCAGTCGTTGCTGCATCCGGCCGGTGAACGCGGAATTCAGAGCCCGACGATCAGTTCGTGGTCGATTTCCACGAACTCGGTGATCAGGTCGGCGAACCTGCCGGCGATCAGTTCCTTGTAGGCGGCGGAACCGGTGTGGGCGTCGTAGGCGGCCTGGTCGGCGAAGTGCTCCACGAACAGCAGGAAGTCCGGCTTGGCGGGGTCGCGGTACACGCGGAAGGACAGGGTGCCGTCCTCCTGCCCGGGGCCGAGCGGCGCGAACTCGTGGACGAGCGCTTCGGCCTCGGCCTGCTTGCCCGGCTTGAGGGGGATGGGGAACACCTTCGCCAGCATGGGAAACCTCTCGTAGTGCGGTGGTTGATCCGCCGACCACTGTGCCGGGCAGTGGCGGGCGCGTCCGGCCAGATCCGGACACGTCTTCTCCCGGGATGCGCACCTGCCCCGCTCGTGTCCGGATCTGGCTAGCGCCGGACGGACCCGATCCCCTACACCTGGGACATGACGACTTTTTCGGCCGTGGTCACCACCGGCATCTACTGCCGGCCCGGGTGCGGGGCGAAGCCGCTCGCGGAGAACGTGAAGACGTTCGAGCTGGCCGCCGAAGCGGAGGCCGCCGGGTTCCGGGCGTGCCTGCGCTGCCGGCCCTACCGCGTCGCCGGCCCGGTCGGCGCGGACGCGCCCGAACTCGTCTGCCGCGCGGTGCAGCTGATCATCGCCGGCGCGCTGGACACCGGCACCGAAGCCGCGCTCGGCCAGCGGCTCGCCGTGTCCCCGCGGCACCTGCGGCGCCTGTTCCACGACCACCTCGGCGTGACGCCGGACCAGCTCGCCCGCTCGCGGCGCGCCCACTTCGCGCGCCGCCTGCTCGACGACTCCGACCTGACGGTCGCGGACGTGGCGTTCGCCTCCGGCTTCGGCAGCCTGCGCCAGTTCAACCGGGACATGAAGCTGGTCTTCCGCGCCTCGCCGGTCGAACTGCGCAGCCGGCGCCGCAAGGCCGACCGGATCGCCGCGGACGGCGGCCTGCGGATGCGGCTGCCGTTCGTGGCGCCGCTGCACTGGGAGGCACTCGCCGCGTTCCTCGCCGAGCGGGCGGTGCCCGGCGTCGAGTCGGTGCGCGACGGCGTCTACCGGCGCACGATCAGCCTCGACGGCGAGGCCGGCGTCATCGAGGTCGAGCGCGGTGGCGACGACCACCTGCTGCTCACCGCGCACATGCCGTTCTGGGAAGGGCTCATCCACGTCGTCGACCGCGTCGGGCGGATGTTCGGCGTCGACGCCGACACCGCACCCGCCGAAGCCGCCCTCGCCGGCGACCCGGTACTGGGCCCGCTCCTGCGCGAACGGCCCGGCCTGCGCGTACCCGGCGCCTGGGGCTTCTTCGAGATCGCGGTGGAAGCCGTGCTGAGCCAGTACAGCGTCCGGACGCGGGTGCGGCGGCAGCTGGCCGCGCTCGTCGAAGCGGCGGGACAGCCGGTGCCCGGCCTCGAGCACGGCCTGACCCACCTGTTCCCGTCGGCCGAAACCCTCGCCCGAGCGGACCTGGACGGGGTCCGCCTGTCCGCGGCGGCCGAGCGGACGCTGCGCGCGTTCGCCACCGCCGTGGCCGCCGACGAGACCCTGCTCGACCCCGGCGCGAGCCTGGCCGACTGCACCGCGGCGCTGACCGCGCTGCCCGGCATCGAGCAGAGCACCGCCCAGGAGATCGCCCTGCGGCTGGGGCACGCCGACGCCTTCCCCGCCGCCGAGCGCACGGTCGAGACGCAGCTGCTCGAGCACGACGTCTTCGCCGTCGCCGGCCGCACGGCCGCCGCCTGGCACCCGTGGCGCGCCTTCGCCGCCACCCACCTGATCGCCGCCGGCACACCGACGCCGGCCGCTTGACCACCCAAAAGGAGAACCGATGCCTGCCAAGCAGCTCGCCGAACGGCTGCGCGCCCTGCACACCGACCGCACGCTGGTGCTGCCGAACGCCTGGGACGCCGCCAGCGCGGCCCTCATCGCGCGGGCGGGCGCCCCGGCGATCGCCACCACCAGCGGTGGCGTCGCCTGGTCCGCGGGACAGCCCGACGGCCACGGCCTCACGCGCGAAGAGATGGCCGAGCTGGTCGCGCGGATCGTGCGCGTCGTCGACGTGCCGGTGACCGCCGACATCGAGGGGGGCTACGGCCCGTCCGCCGACGACGTCGCCGCGACCGTCCGCCTGATCGTCGAGGCCGGCGCGGTCGGCATCAACCTGGAGGACTCGACCGCCCCGGGCGGCCCGCTGTTCGACGTGCCCGAGCAGGTCGGGCGGGTCCGCGCGGCCCGCGACGCGGCGACCGCGGCCGGCCTGCCCGAGCTGTGGATCAACATCCGCACCGACGTGTACCTCTTCGGCATCGGCGAACCCGAGGGCAGGCTGGACGACGTCCTGACCCGTGCGGGCGCCTACGCCGCGGCCGGCGCGGACAGCCTGTTCGTGCCGGGGCTGATCGACCTGGAGACGCTCACCGTGCTCGTCAAGGAGAGCCCGCTGCCGGTGAACGTCATGGTGTGGCCGGGCGCGCCGACCGTCGCGGAGCTGGAAGCGGCCGGCGTCCGCCGGATCAGCGTCGGCACGGCGATCGCCCAGTCCGCCTACGCCGTCGCCCAGCGCGCGGCGGCCGAGCTGCTGGAGCACGGGACGTACACCGCGCTGGAGGGTGGCCTGGACTTCGGGACCGTCAACAGCGCCGTGACCGGCTGAGTCGTCCCGTGGGCACCGGCCGCGGCGGATTCCCGTCGCGGCCGGTGTCTACTCCGTTTTTGCACCCCGTTGATTTTCCTTGGCGGACAACCGTTTCCATCAATTAAAGCCCTGGCTTCAATCACTTCCACGACCGAGAAGAAGACCTCGAGGGAAGTGATGTGATGACCGTAGTCGAGCCGCTGGCCGTCCGGCCGCCCGAGACCGCCGCGGAGATCCTGGCCCGGGCGCGGGCCCTCGCCCCGGTGTTGCGGGACCGCGCCGAAGAGATCGAGCGGGCCCGGCGGCTGCCCGCGGACGTCGTGGAGCTCCTGCGCGGCACCGGCGCGTTCCGGATGGGGTTCTCCCGTTCCCACGGGGGTCCCGAGCTGACCTCCGCCGAGCAGACCGAGGTGATCGAGGCCCTCGCCTACGGGGACGCCGGCGCCGGGTGGTGCGCGATGATCGGGTCCGACACCGGTCTCTACGCGTCGTTCCTCGACCACGCCGTCGCCGAAGAGATGTTCCCCAGCCTGGACATGGCGACCGCGGGGCTGCTCTTCCCCAACGGCCACGCGGAAATCGTCCCCGGCGGCTACCGCCTGACCGGCCGCTGGCAGTTCGGCAGCGGGGTCACCCACGCCGACTGGGTCGTCTCCGGGGCGTTCCTCTACCGCGACGGCAAGCCCGAGCCCGGCGCCGACGGGTCGCCGCACGATTCGATCCTGCTCATGGTGCCCAGGGCCGACGTCGAGGTGCTCGACACCTGGTACACCACCGGCCTGGCGGGCAGCGGCAGCTGCGACTACACGATCACCGACGTGTTCGTGCCCGCCGAGCACACCCTGACCTTCGCGGAAGTCCGCGGCGGCACCGGCCCGCTGGCCCAGCCCGAGGTCCACATGCGGAACATGCCGGGCGTCGCGCTCGGCGTCGCCCGCGCCGCGCTCGACCACGCCACGGACACCGCCGTCGCGGCCGGGCGCGAGGACGACTTCCGCACGCAGACCACGATCGCCGGCTGCGAAGGCGACTTCGCGGCGGCTCGTGAGGGCGTCTACGGCGCTTTGCGGCGCCAGCACGAAGTCCTCACCGCGGGCGGCACCCTCGACGACCTCACCCCGCGCGAGCGGGCCGCCCTCCCGCTGTCGCGACGGCACGCGTTCCGCACCGCGCGGTCGATCGTCACCCGCCTCTACGACCTCGTGCAGACGTCCGCGATCTACCGGCCTTCGCCGCTGGACCGCTGGCTGCGCGACACCACCACGATGTGCCAGCACATCGTGGCGCAGGACCGGATCCTGCAGACCGCCGGCGCCCACCTCCTGGGCGGCCGGCCCGCGTTCCCGCTGGCCCTCGGCATCACCGCCGGCCGGCGCTGACTCCACCCCACCCCACCGAAGAAGGAAGACACCCATGCGAAAGCTCCGGGCCGCCGTGTGCGCGGCCGCCGTGCTGGCCGTGACGCTCAGCGCGTGCAGCACCCCCGGCGGCACCACCGCCGCTCCGTCGCCGGACGGTGCCGCCGCGCCCGCCGCGGCGAACATCGACCGCGATGCGGTCATCAGCTACAGCGAGACCGAGCCGTCGAACCCGCTGGTGCCGGGCAACACGACCGAGGTCGGCGGGATCAGCGTGCTGGGCACGCTCTTCCGCGGCCTGATCGAGTACGACGCCAAGACGGCGGCCCCGCACAACGCCGTCGCGGACTCGGTCACCACGACCGACTCCAAGGTGTGGACGATCAAGCTCAAGGACGGCTGGACGTTCCACGACGGCACCCCCGTCACGGCCAAGAGCTTCGTGGACGCGTGGAACTACACCGCGTACTCCCCGAACCTGATGGCCGGCGCCAGCTACTTCACCCACGTCGTCGGCTTCGCGCAGGTCAACAACGCGACCGCGGACGGCAAGCAGCCGGCGACCCGGCCGGCCGCCAAGGAGCTGTCGGGCCTGAAGGTCGTCGACGACAAGACGTTCACCGTCACCCTCGACGCGCCCTTCTCGGAGTTCGGCGTCCAGCTCGGCTACGCGGCGTTCTTCCCCATGCCGGCGAGCTTCTTCGCCGACCGCAAGGCGTTCGAGGCGCACCCCGTCGGCAACGGGCCGTTCAAGTTCGAGTCCTACGCGCCGGGCAAGGACCTCGTCGTCAAGCGGTTCGACGGCTTCGCCGGCGCGCAGAAGCCGAACATCGGCGGCATCGACTTCCGCTTCTACACCGACCTGGACAAGGCGTACGCCGACGTCCTCGCGAACAAGCTCGACTTCCTGTCGTTCACGCCGTGGACGTCGACCCAGGGCGGCAAGATCAAGAAGGACCTGCCCGACGACCGGCGCAAGACCTACACCTACCTCGGTTACCAGGCGATCGCGTTCCCGCTGTTCGACAAGCGCTACGACAGCCCGCAGTTCCGCCAGGCGATCTCCATGGCCATCGACCGCAAGACGCTGATCCAGAAGGTGTTCAACGGCGGCCGCACCCCGGCCGACGGCCTGGTCGCCCCGAACGTCCAGGGCCACCTGGACAACCAGTGCGGCGAGCTGTGCACCTACTCCCCGCAGAAGGCCAAGCAGCTGTTCGACGCCTCGGGTTTCCAGGGGGACATCGAGCTGACCTCGAACATCGACTCCGGCAACCAGGAGTGGATGGAGGTCATCTGCCGCCAGATCCAGGACTCGCTGGGCCGCACCTGCAAGTTCACCCCGCAGACGACCCTCGGTGACTTCCGCAAGCAGCTGAACAACCGGACCGTCACCGGCATCTACCGCTCGGCGTGGGTCGCGGACTACCCGTCGATCGAGAACTTCCTCAACCCGCTGTTCCGCACGGGCGCGGCCTCGAACGTCGGCCAGTACTCGAACCCGAAGGTCGACGCGCTGCTCCAGCAGGCCGACGCCGCGCCTTCGCAGCAGCAGGGCCAGGCGCTCTACCAGCAGGCCGAGAAGCTCGTCCTGCAGGACATGCCGACCATCCCGATCTGGTGGCAGTCCGGCACCGCCGCCTGGGCGTCCCGGCTGCACAACGTCCAGCCCACCCAGTTCCGCGAGCTCGACCTCTTCAGCGTCACCGTCAGCAAGTAGCTCCCCGCGGCGCGCCGCGACCCGGCGCGCCGCGGGTCGACCGGAAAGAAGACAGACATGACTGTCCATGAAGTGGATGTCCTGATGATCGGGGCCGGCCCGGCGAACCTCGCGCTGGCCGTCGCCCTCGAGGAGTGCGGCCGGTCCGGCGTCGCCGGCGGCGCCATGGTCCTGGAGCAGTACGAGGACGTGAAGTGGCAGCGGAACCTGATGCTGCCGTGGGCGCGCAGCCAGGTGTCCTATGTGAAGGACCTGGTGACCCTGCGCAACCCGCGCAGCCGCTTCTCCTTCCTCAACTTCATGCACGAGCGCGGCGAGCTCGACGAGTTCGTCAACCTCGGCACCTTCAACCCGTTCCGCTGGCAGATCTCGGCGTACCTGCAGTGGGTGGCCGATTCGCTGGAGCAGGTGCGGGTGCGCTACAACGCCCGCGCCGAGCGGGTCCTGCCGATCCACTCGGAGTCGGGCCAGGTGCTCGGGTTCACCGTCCCGCTGTCGGACGGCGACACGATCCTCTGCCGCGACCTGGTCGTCGGCGGCGGCCGCGACGCCCACGTGCCCGAGGTGTTCCGCGGGCTGCCGGCCGAGCGGGTCGTGCACAGCACCGAGTTCAGCACCCGCGTCGCGGCCACGGCCGGGCTGGCCCGCCCGGGCAAGCCGCTGCGGCCGGTGGTCGTCGGCGGGGCGCAGAGCGCGGCCGAGATGTTCATGGCGCTGCACCAGGAGGCGCCGGGCTCGTCGCCGACGCTGCTGCTGCGCGCGATCGCGCTCAAGGACTACCAGACCAGCAAGTTCGTCAACGAGCTGTTCTTCCCGTCCTTTGTGGACGAGTTCTTCACGATGTCCGAAGAGGCGCGGGCGAAGGTGCTCGAAGAGATGCACCTGACCAACTACGGCGGTCTCGCCGCGCCGTTCCTCGAAGAGCTCTACACCATGCTCTACAAGCAGAAGATGCTCGGTCAGCCCGTTTCGACGATCCGCGGCTCCGCCGACGTCGTCGGCGCCCGGGCCGAGGGTGCCGAGCTCGTCCTCGACGTCCGCGACCTCAAGCACGACACGGTCGAGCAGCTGCGCTGCGACGCGGTGTTCCTCGGCACCGGCTTCGACCAGCGGATGCCGTCGATGGTCCGCGGCCTGGCCGACGCGATCGGCCTCGACGCGATCTCCGTCAACCGGCAGTACCGCGCCGACCTCGGCGCCGGCGCCCACGGCGCGCTGTACCTGCAGGGCGTCAACGAGGCGACGCACGGCATCTCGGACTCGCTGATCAGCGTGCTGGCCCAGCGGTCGGCCGAGATCGCCGGCGACATCGTCGAACGGCGCGGCACCGGTCCCGACGAGGACCGTCGCCGTTCCGGCGAGTCCGTGGTGGTGGCGGTATGATCGACCTCCGCCGCCTCGACCGCGCCCACCTCGAACGCGCGTACGGGCTCGACTCCCAGCGGCTGCTGCCGTGGCCGGAGCTCAACGCGCCGTTCGAAGGCGCCTGGTGCGTCCTGCGCCCGCACACCACGTCGACCGCGCACTCCCACCACGAGTACGAGATCTTCATCGCGCTGTCCGGCGTCGCCACGCTGGTCGTCGACGGCGTGCGGCACCCGTTCGCCGCCGGCGACATCGTCCGGCTGCCGCCCGGCTCGACGCACTGCGTCACCAACGAAGGCGACGAGGACTTCGAGTACTACGGCGTCTGGTGGGACGCCGAGATGTCCGCGCAGTTCACGGCCCGCCACGAAGCAGGTGTGTCATGAGCGCCCGGACGGTCGTCATCTCGCCCGCCCCGACGGCGAACGGCGACCTGCACCTCGGGCACATCGCCGGCCCGTTCCTGGCCGCCGACGTGCACACCCGCTACGCGCGGTCGCAGGGCCGGGAAGTGCTGCTGGGCACGGGGTTCCAGGACACGTCGACGTTCGTGGTGACGACCGCCGTTCGCCGGGGCGTCACCCCGGAGGAGCTGGTGGCCACGTCGGCGGCCCAGATCGCCGCCAGCCTGGAGGCGATGGGCATCGGCGTCGACGGCTACACCGGCGACGACGACCGGTTCACCAAGTGGGTCGTCGACTTCGTCGCCCGGCTGCACTCGGCGGGGAAGCTGGAACTGCGCACGATGAAGTTCCCGTACTCGCCGAAGTCGGGGCGGTTCCTCGTGGACGGCTTCGCGTCCGGCAGCTGCCCGGAGTGCCTGGCCGACTGCTGTGCGGGGCTCTGCGAAAGCTGCGGTCAGCTCGTGGCCGCGGGAGACCTGCTCGACGTCCGGTCCACTTTGGACCCGACGGATCCCGTGGAGCTGCGCGAAGCCGACGTGCTCGTGCTGCCGGTCGAGAAGTACCGGGCCCGGTTGCAGGAGCACTTCTCGGCGCACGTGGCGGGGATGCGGCCGCACATGGCGCAGGCGATGGCGTCGATGCTGGCACGGCCGTTGCCGGACTTCCCGGTGACGTACCCGACGTCGTGGGGCATCGAGGTGCCGTTCCCCGAGGTCTCCGGGCAGCGGGTCAACCCGAACGCCGAGCCGATGGCGTGGAGCATGCACGCCACGGCACTGGCGGCGGGCTCGGCGGCGGGGTCTTCGGAAGACGAGCTGTGGCTGGCCGGCGCGGGTTCGGAGGTCGTGTACTTCCTCGGGTTCGACAACATCTACCCGTTCGCGATCGCGGGGCCGGCGATGCTGCTGGCCCTGGACGGCCGGTACGACCTGCCGGCGCGGTACCTGACCAACGAGTTCTACGAGCTGGACCACCGCAAGTTCTCGACCAGCCGCGGGCACGTGGTGTGGAGCCGCGAGCTGGCGGCGGAGGTGCCGCGGGACCTGATCCGCTTCCACCTGGCGGCGACGAGTCCCGAGCACCAGCGCACGAGCTTCAGCCGGGACGCGCTGGCGCGGGTGACCTCCGCGCGGCTCGTCGAGCCGTGGAACCGGGTGGCGGACAAGGTGAACCGGTTCGCCGGGCTGGGCCCGCTGCCGGTGTCGCCGCGGTCGCGGCGGGCGGCCGCGCGGATGGCTTCGCGCTTCGCCGAGTCGTACGAACTGGACGGGTTCAGCCTGAACCGCGCGGCGGAGACGATCACCGAGCAGCTGGCCCGCCTCGACGCCCGCGCGGTGACCGACGCCAACGCGGGCGACTTCTGCTTCGAGGTCGACCGCCTGCTGCGCGGTGCGGCGCCGATCCTGGTGGATCTGGCGGAGCGGGTGCTGGGGGAGGACGCGGGTGCGGACGCGGAGTCGTTCACGCCGGCGCGCTTGCCGCGGCTGAGGGAAGCGGAGGCCGGACGATGACCGCCGGGACCGTGCCTCGCGCGGACCTCGCGGCCAGTGCCGGCCGGGGCGATTTCGGCCGGGCCCGAGTGAGCGTCGCCGCGCCGACTGCGGGTGGCGATGTGCGGCTGGGTGCGGGTAGCGCCGCGGCCGGTGTGGGCGAGGCGCGTGTGAGCCTCGCCGCGCCGACTGCGGGTGGCGATGTGCGGCTGGGTGCGGGTAGCGCCGCGGCCGGCGCGGCCGAAGCCCATGCGAGCGTCGCCGCGCCGACCGCCGGTCTCACCGCCGGTGCCGGCCAAGCGTCGCCCACCGGCGATGTCCTGCTGGGCGCGGACCACCTCGCGCCCAGCCTGGGCACCGCACCCGCCGCCTCCTGGACCCCGCCCGCCCGTCGCGGCTCCCTCCGCGTCGTGGTCGTCGGGGCCGGGATCACCGGGCTCCTCACCGCCATCCGGAGCGTTCTCGCCGGGCACCGCGTCGTCCTCCTCGAACGCGGGCCCGTTCCGCACCCCGGTGCCACCTCCTTCGACCAGCACCGGGCGCTGCGGGCCCTGGTCGTCGGGGATCGCGCCGCCACGCGGAAGGCCGCCGAGCTGCACCGGCGGTGGCGGGAACTCGATGCCCTGCTCTGCGACCACCTGCCCGGGGCCGGGCTCTACCGGCGCGTCGGCGTCCTCCAGGCGCTGCCGCCCGGGCAGATCCCGGCCGCCGTCGCCACCGCGAGCGCCGGCGGGGTGCCGGTCCGGATCGTGCACCCCTCCGCCTACCCGCTCATCGGGTTCCCGCGGGGCAGCGGCGCCGTGTACGAACCGCACGCCGGGACGCTGCTCGCCGACCGCGTCCTGCACGCGGCCGCGCGCTGGCTGCGCCACCACCCGGACGCCGAACTGCGGCCCGGCCGGGAGGCCGTCTTCGTGGACGGCGACCGGGCGCGGGTGGACCTGGCCGACGGCACCTCCGTGTCCGGTGACGTCGTGCTCGTCGCCACCGGGCCGTGGACCGGGGCACTGGTCGACGCGCCGGTGGCGCTGCACCGCCAGACCATGGTCTACCTCCGCCCGCCCGCCGCGCTCGCCCACGCTTGGGCGGCGACGCCCACCGCGGGCGGCCTCGGCGCCGACGGACGGGCGTGGCTGCTGCCCTCGGTCGCGGGCACCCTGCTCAAGGTCAGCACCGACGCCGTCCGGCGCGAGGTGACCACCCTGGCCGGCCCCGACGACGACGCGGGCTGGGCGGCCCGCGTCCTCGCCGCCGGCGTCGTGTCCGATGTGGACGGTTACGACGTCGTGCGCGTCAAGCACTGTCACTACGCCACCGCCGAAGGGGGCGACACCGGCTTCGTCCGCGTCGGCCCCGCCGCGTGGGCCCGCCCGGCCAGCGGCCCGGACGGCTTCCGCACCGCCCCGCTCGCCGCGGACGCCGTCGTCGCCGAGTTCGCCGCTCTCGCTTCTCCGACCCGAAGGGACCTTCGATGACCACGAACCCGGGTGCGCTGCTCGTCATCGGCAGTGGCCTCAAGCTCTACCGCGAATACCTCGTCAAATCCGTCGCCGAGCGCGCCCGCGAAGCCGGCCTGCGGCTCGTCCTGATCAACAACCTCAAGCCGACCTGGCAGCACGAGTACTTCGACGACATCACCGTGGTCAACGTCTTCGACCACGCGCTGCTCGCCGAAACCGCCCGTGAGCTAACCAGGAACTACACCGTGGCCGGCGTGCTCTGCTGGGACGAGCCGCTGGTCATGCCCGCGGCCGAGCTGGCCGACGAGTTCGGCGTGCCGGGCCTGAGCATCCCCGGCGTGCACGGCTGCCGCGACAAGCACAGCTGCCGCGTCCGGCTCACCGCCGCCGGCCTGCCGCAGCCCGGCTTCCACCTCGCCGTCGACCTCGACGACGCCCGCGCGGCGGTCACCCGGATCGGCTTCCCGGTGGTCGTCAAGCCCCGCGCGCTCGGCGCCAGCATGGGCGTCTCCCTCGCCCGGGACGCGGGGGAGTTCGACGCCGCCTACCGCGTCGCCCACGAGGCCAGCCTCGTCGGCGACGAGCCCTACCGCGGCGGCGCGATCATCGAAGGGTTCGCCGACGGCCCGGAGATCAGCATCGACGGCGCCGTCCACAAGGGCGAGTACCTGCCGATGTTCGTCGCCCGCAAGAGCACCGGGATGCCGCCGTTCTTCGAGGAGACCGGCCACCTCGTCGACGCGGGCGACCCGCTGCTGCACGACGAGGAGCTGCTGCGCGTCCTGGCCGAAGCCCACCGCGTGCTCGGCATCGAGAACGGCATCACCCACACCGAGGTCCGGCTGACCGAGCGCGGCCCGGTGATCATCGAGGTCAACGGCCGCCTCGGCGGCGACCTGATCCCGTTCCTCGGCAAGACGGCCACCGGCATCGACCCGGGCAGCGTGCTGTTCGACGTCGCCACCGGCCAGCGCCCGGACGTCACGCCGACGCGTTCCGGGGTCGCCGGCATCCGCTTCGGCTATCCGGACCACGACTGCGTCGTGCACTCGGTCGAGGTGCCGTGGGACGCGGAGGGGCTGGTCACGGCGTCGCCGATGGTCGAGCCGGGCACCACGCTGCGGCTGCCGCCCGGCGGCTACATCGCGCGCCACTCGTTCGTCGTGTGCCGGGCGAAGGACGCCGAGACGTGCCGGCAGCGGCTGGCGCACGCGGCCTCGCTCGTCGAGGTCGACGCCGTCGAGATCGAGCCGCCGCCCACCGGCTCCACGCTGTCGATGCCGGCCGGGCTCCTGGACGTGGACGAATGAGCATCCACTACGACGGCCGCCGGTTCCGGACCCTCGGCGGCGGAGACGGCACGTACGCGGAGTACCGCCAGCAGGGCGACCTGGTCTGGGCCGAGTTCGAAGGTGGGCACGTCCGGCGCGGCACGGTCACCGGCACCTGCGACTCCGCCGGCGTCCTGCGGCTGGCCTACACGATGGTGCTGCGCGGCGGCGAGGTGATCGCCGGGCACAGCACCAACACCCCGCAGTGGCACGGCGGCACGCTCGTGCTGCGCGAGGTCTGGGAGCGCTACGGCGAGCACGCCGCCACCGGCGTCTCCTACCTCGAAGAGGTCTCGCTCGAGATGAGCGCGTCATGACCAGGTGGGACGCCCTGCGCGGCCTGGGCGAGCTCCGGTTCCCCGGCGACCCCGGCTTCGCGGCCGTGGCGCCGGTGAACCGGCGGTTCGCCGCCACCCACCCGGCGGCGGTCCTCGCCGTCTCCCGTGCCGACGACGTCGCCCGGGCGATCGAGTGGGCCCGGACGGAGTCGGTACCGCTCACGGTCCGCGGCGGCGGCCACAGCTACGCGGGCCACTCCACGGGCCCCGGCCTGGTGCTGGACCTGCGGAGGCTGTCCGGCATCCGCGTCGACCGCGGCACCGGGCTGGTCGCCGTCGGCGGCGCGACGCCGATGAAGGCGCTGTACGCGGGGTTGCGGCCGTGGGACCTGACGTTCCCGCTCGGCAACTCCGACACCGTCGGCATCGGCGGCCTGACCCTCGGCGGCGGCGTCACGACGATCTCCCGCGCGCACGGCCTCACCTGCGACGCGCTGGTCTCGACCGACGTCGTGCTCGCGTCCGGGGAGGTCGTCACGGCGTCCGCCACCGAGAACCCGGACCTGTTCTGGGCGTGCCGCGGTGGCGGGGGCGGGAACTTCGGCGTCAACACGAGCTTCACGTTCCGGGCGCGGCCGGCCCCGGCGGGCTCGACGTGCGTCGTGCTGTGGGCGTGGCCGCACGCGGTCGAGGTCCTCGCCGCGATGCAGGAGATCATGTCGGCCGCGCCGCCGGAGTTCTCCGCGCGGATCGGCATCGCCCGCTCGCCGGGCGACGACGGCGTCGTCTCCGTGGTCGGCCACCACCTCGGCCCGGCGGCGGAACTGCGCGAGCTGCTGGCGCCCGCGTTCGCCGTCGCGGCTCCGGACCGCGCCGACATCGAGGACCGCGATTTCTGGGCCGCGGCGAGGTTCCTGCACCACTCCAGCGAAGGCGGCGCGTTCGCCGTCTGCACGCGGTGCACACCGCACGCGCTCGCCGACGCGGGGCTGGAGGCGCTCGTGCGGGCCGTCGAGAAGTGGCCGGGCAGCGGCAACCCCGACGGCGCCGGGGCCGCGTTGTTCGCGTGGGGCGGGGAAATCTCCCGCGTCGCGACCGCGGACACCGCGTTCCCGCACCGGGACACGAAGTTCCTGCTGAGCCTCGACGCGTCGTGGACCGAACAGGACGCACCCGGCGTCGTCGCGGCGAACCTGGACTGGCTGCACGCGCTGCACGCCGAGACGGGCGAATTCGCGCCGGACTCCTCCTACGTCAACTTCACCGACCCGGACCTCGAGGACTGGCGCGGCGCCTACTACGGGCCGAACGCCGCGCGGCTCGCCGAGGTCAAGCGCCGGTACGACCCGGACCGGTTCTTCTCTTCACCACAGGGGTTGTGATGACTGATCTCCGCGGTGCGATGCGCACCTTCGCGACCGGCGTGTGCGTCGCCACGACGTACCGCGACACCCCCGGCGGCCGGCGGCACGACGCCGTCACCGTCAACTCCCTCGGGTCGATTTCCCTGGACCCGCCGCTGGTTTCGCTGGCGTTCCGGCGCGAGTCCGCGTTTCTCGGCGACCTCCTGGCGACCGGCCGCTGGGTGGTGTCGATCCTGCCGGCGGACGCGCGCGACGTGGCCCGCCGGTTCGCCGGCCCGCGCGCTTCCCGGGTCGTCACCGGCCTGGCGGCGAAACCGGGGGAGCGCACGGGCGCGCTCGTGCTCGACGGCGCGAGCTGGCTGGAGTGCGCGCTGGCCGAGAAGTTCGACCTGGGCGACCACACACTGGTCGTCGGCGAAGTGCTGGCGACGGGGCACGACCGGCACGCGCCGGCGCTGGTGTTCGTGCACGGCGGCTACCACTCGGTCACCGACCCGAGGCACGTTTCGGGGCCCGGGCAGTGGGGGGAGGCGCTCTGAGGAGGTCGTGTCCGAATCCGGCTAGCCCGGGCGCGCGCGGCTCGGGCATGCTCGGCCGGTGAACGAAGACGTGCTGCGCTGGAGCGGCCAGCGCACGGACCGGGTCGACGAGGGGACGCTGCCGGGGCTGGCCCGCCTGACGGGGTTCGTGCGCAGCGTGCGGACGCCGGAGTTCCGCGGCGTGACGTTCCACGAGGTGCTGGCGAAGAGCGCGTTGAACCACGTCCCGGCGGACGCGCGGATGCTGCCGGACGAGTACACGATCAACCCGTACCGCGGGTGTACGCACGCTTGCCAGTACTGCTTCGCGCGTCCGACGCACACGCGTCTCGGGTTGAACGTCGCCGGCGACTTCGACAACGAGGTGATCGTCAAGACGAACATCGTGGAGGTGCTGCGGAACGAGCTGGCGCGCAAGCGAAAGCTGCCGCCGCGGGTGGCGTTCGGCACGAACACGGACGTCTACCAGCGCGCGGAGGGCCGCTACGAGCTGATGCCGGGCATCATCGGCGCCCTGTCCGGGCACCGGGTGCCGTTCTCGATCCTGACGAAGGGGCCGTTGATCCGCCGGGACCTGCCACTGCTGGTGCGCGCGTCCCAGGCGACGACGGTGCACCTGGGCGTGTCGCTGTCGATGCTGGACGAGGAGCTGCAGCAGTCGGTGGAGTTCGGCACGGCGACGACGTCGGCCCGCCTGGCGACGGTCCGCGCGATCCGCGACGCGGGGCTGGAGTGCACGGTGTTCCTGTCGCCGATCCTGCCGTACTTGTCGGATTCGGTCTCCCAGCTGGAGGCGCTGGTGTCGGCCGTGGCTGCCGCTGGGGCGACGGATGTGCTGTACCACCCGCTGTTTTTGTCTTCGGGGGTCAAGGAAGTGTTCTTCGCTTGGCTGCGGGAGGCGCACCCGTCGTTGGTGGACTCGTACGTGAGGTTGTACTCGTCGGGCTCGGAGACGGGGTACCGGCACGAGATCGGGGCGCGGATCCGGCCGTTGATCGCGAAGTACGGGTTTCCCGAGCCGAGCAAGGAGATCGAGGACAAGTTCGCGTTGAACGGCAGGCGCGGCCGGCCACCTGCCCCGGAACCCACCCAGGCGACGCTGTTCTGATCAGCCCCGGCGGATGCGGAACATCGAGAGGTCCGCATTCACGGAGATACTGCTAGTCACGTTCTTCTCGCCCGGACCCACGAAGTTCAGTGAGGCGACGTTTTCATTCGACAGGTAGGCGCCTTCGATGGGGGAGTGACCGTCCGATGCCTTGATCCGGCTGGAAAGCTGATTCGCGAGGTACCTGGCGAAGCTGTGGTCCCCGGCGCCGACGCCGCCGATCTCCGCGCCCAGCTTGGCCCGCACCTCGGGGAACCGGTGATCCAGCATGATCGTCAGCTGGTAAGCGGTCACCCAGGGCTGCCCGAAGTGGTGGTCCGGGGCCGGCACGCTCCGGAGCACTTCCTCGACCTTGTCCAGGACCGCCAGCTCAGCCCACTTACTCGTGCTCATCCGCTCTCCCGCCACGAAGCAACCTGTTCGCAGCTAGTCGCCCCTCGCAGGAGTGCTGTTACCGCTCGTGAGTGAGAAACCGCGTTCTAGCCCTGTGCTCTAGTTCAGGACATCGTGAACAGTTGATGTTTCAGGACATCGTGAACACTGACCGGCCTGTGGGCCTGGTGACCAGGGCTCCTGGTGATCATGCGGCGATGGGCAGAGCAGGGTTTTCGATGGATCCTGAGTTCGTCGCCGCGGTCGCTCGGGCCGCCGCGGGCGAAGACATCAACATCGCGCGGTTCTGCCGCGAGCACGGCATGTCCCGAGGGGTGTTCCACAAGTACCTGACCCGCTTCCGCGCCGAAGGCGCGGGCGGGTTCACCCGCCGCAGCACCGCCCCACGCCACCACCCGACCGCGCTGGGCGCGTCGGTGACCGAGGCGGTGCTGCGGGCCCGCAAGGAACTGGCCGACGAGGGCCTGGACAACGGCCCGATCTCCATCCGCTGGCGCCTGGAAAACAGCGGCGTCATCCCCACGCCGTCTCCGTCCTCGATCTACCGGATCCTGCTCGCCCGCGGCCAGATCGTCCCGCAACCGCAGAAGAAACCCCGGACCAGGCGCCGGTTCGAATACACAGACCCCAACGGCTGCTGGCAGATCGACGGCATGGAGCACTACCTGGCCGACGGCACCAAGGTCTGCATCATCCAGATCCTGGATGACCACTCCCGCCTCGACGTCGGCACCTACGCCGCGACCGGGGAGACCACCGCCGGCACCTGGGCCGCGCTGCAACAGGCATTCGCCGGGCACGGCCTGCCCGTCCGGCTCCTCTCGGACAACGGGCTGGCCTTCACCGGCAAACACCGCGGCTGGATGGTCGAGCTGGAACGCCGGCTCGCCGAACTCGGCGTCACCAGCATCGCCGCCACCCCAGGTCACCCGCAGACCTGCGGGAAGAACGAACGCGTCCACCAGACCCTGCAGAAATGGCTCGCTGCCCGGCCACCCGCGGACACTCTCGCCGAGCTGCAGGACCTGCTCGAGGAGTATCGGCAGATCTACAATAACCGCCCGCACCAAAGCCTCGACGGGCAGACACCGCAGCAGCGCTACAACGCCCGCCCGAAGGCCGTCCCCGTCACCGGCCCGCGCCGGCCCAGCGGCGTCACCACCCGCCCCGTCTCCGCCACCGGCGTGATCGCGTTCGGCGGCTGCTCCATCGTCCTGGGACGCCGATGGGCCCACCACAGCGCCACCGTCTACTGGCAGGGCGACCGTGTCACCGTGATGATCGGCGACACCGTCGCCCGCCAGCTCACGCTAGACAAGTCGGTACGCTACCAACGCCTCACCAACCAGTGACTGTTCACGATGTCGTGGAACAGATCTGTTCACGAAGTCCTGAAACAGGACACCGCGTTCTAGCCCTGTTTCTCACTCACGACCCCCGGCGCCCAGAGGTCGTCGGCGTCTCCCGCCTCCAGCCGCCCCCGGTACACGCCGATCTTGCGGTCGATCAGCTTCAGGTTCTCCTGCAGCTCCGCCAACCGGGCCAGCACGTCCGCCCGGTGCGTCTCCAGCAGGTCCAGCCGCTCCTGCTCGTTCCCGCGCCCAGCGGAAACCAGTTCCGCGTACCGCCGGATCAGCTTGATCGGCATCCCGGTCGCCCGGAGCTTGGTGCAGATCTTGATCCAGTCCAGATCCAGCTTCCGGTACCGGCGACGCCCACCCGAAGTGCGGTCGACCCGCGTGACCACCAGGCCCGCGCGTTCGTAGTAGCGCAGCGTGTGCGCGCTCACCCCCGTGCGGCGGGCCGCCTCGGCGATGGTCAGTCCGGCCTCGGGGATCGGTTTGACTTCGAGCACGCTCTAAATCCTAGCGTCGATCCCATGAACGTTCCGACCTCGCGCCGTCCCGCGCTCGTGCTGGCCGTCTGCTGCGCCAGCATCGTCGTCGCGGTGATGGACATCTCCATCGTCACCGTCGCGCTGCCGTCGATCCGCCGCGACCTCGGCGCCTCCGTCTCGGGCCTGCAGTGGACCGTCGACGCCTACACGCTCGTGCTCGCCGGGTTCCTCGTGCTCGCCGGGTCGACCGCCGACCGGTTCGGGCGCAAGCGCGTCTTCCTCGCCGGGCTCACCGTCTTCGGCATCGGGTCCCTGCTCTGCAGCGTCGCCCCGGGCATCGGCTGGCTCATCGCCGCCCGCGCGGTCCAGGCCGTCGGCGGCACCATGCTCAACCCGGTCGCGCTCGCCATCGTCGTGACCGTGTATCCCGCGCCGGCCGACCGCGCCCGCGCGATCGGCGTGTTCGGGTCGATGTCCGGCCTGGCGCTCGCGCTCGGCCCGATCCTCGGCGGCGCGCTCGTCGACGGACTGGGCTGGCGGGCCGTCTTCTGGGTCAACGTCCCGATCATTGCCGTCGCCATCGCGGCCACCCTCAGGTACGTCCCGGAATCCCGGGCGGCCCGCGCACGCCGGTTCGACCCCCTCGGCCAGGTGCTCGTGGTCGTCGCGCTCGGCAGCGTCGTCGCGGCCATCATCGAGGCCCGCGCGCTGGGCTGGACGTCGCCGGTGATCGTCGGCCTGCTCGCCCTCGCCGCGCTCGCCGTGGCCGCGCTCCTGCGCCACGAGCCGCGCCGCGCCGACCCGCTGCTCGAACTGCGCCTCTTCCGCAGCGTGGCGTTCAGCGGCGCGATCGTCACGGCGCTGTTCGCGCTCTGCGGGTTCGGCGCCTTCCTCTTCGTCACCACGCAGTACCTGCAGGACACCCGCGGCCTGACGGCGTGGGCGGCCGGGCTCTGCCTGCTGCCCGTCGGGGTCCTGGTGCTGGTCCTGTCCCCGCGGACCGGACGCCTGGTCGGCACGCGCGGCCCGCGGCTGCCGCTGGTCGTCGCCGGGATCGCGCTGGCCCTCGGCGGCGTGACGGCGGCGTGGCTCGGACCGGCCACCCCGCTGCCGGTCGTCCTGGCCGTCTCCCTGCTGTTCGGTGTCTTCCTCGGCACGGTCAACCCGCCGATCACCAACACCGCCGTCGCCGGGATGCCGGGCTCGATGGCCGGGGTGGCCGGGTCACTGGCCTCGGCCGGCCGCCAGACCGGCACGACCCTCGGCGTCGCCCTCGCCGGGACGGTCGGCGCGGGACCCGGCGTGTGGTGGCTGGTCGCCGCCCTCGGCGGCGCGGTCTTCGCCCTCGCCCTCGTCAGCACGGGCGAGCGGGCGGCCGCCACCGGCCGGCGTGCCGCCGCGCTGTTCGCCGAGGTGGAAGGAGTCAGCCTCCCGCGACCGACGGGATGATCTGCACCTCGCCGCGGTCGCGCAACGCCGTCGACGGCCCGTCGAGCCGGCGGCACTCCTCGCCGTCGACGTAGAAGTTGACGTACCGGCGCAGGCCCGCCTGCTCGTCGCGCAACCGCCGTTCCAGCGCCGGGTACCGCTTGGCCAGCTCGTCCAGCAGCGCCCCGAGCGTGGCCGATTCGCCGACCTCGACCTCCAGCCGGGACTCGCCGCCGGTCTTCTCCCGCAGCGGCCCGGGCACCAGCACCGTGATCCGCACGGTCACACCGTCGCGGCGCGGACGCTGAGGACGTCCGGCAGGTGCGAGACGACCAGCTGCCAGCTGTCGCCGTCGTCCCGGCTGGCGTAGACGTCGCCGGTCCGGGACCCGAAGTAGATCCCGGCCGGGTCGGCGTCGTCGGCGCACATCGCGTCGCGCATCACCCCAGCCCAGTACCCGTCCGGCAACCCGGCACCCACGGCCTCCCACGACTTCCCGGCGTCCTCGCTGCGGTACACCCGGCACCGGCCCTCCGGCGGGAACCGCATGACGTCGGCGGTCAGCGGGAACGTGTAGATCACCTCGGGCCGGTGCGGGTGCACGACCATCGGGAAGCCGAAGTCGCTGGGCAGGCCGTCGGCGATGGACTGCCAGCTCGCCCCGCCGTCGTCGCTGCGGTAGACGCCGTGGTGCACCTGCGCGAACAGCCGCTCCGGCGCGCTCGGGTGCATCGCGACCTTGTGCACGCAGTGGCCGTACTCGGGGTACGGGTCGGGCACGTGCACCGCCTTGATGCCGGTGTTGCTCGCCCGCCAGGTCGCGCCGCCGTCTTCGGTGCGGTAGACGCCGCCGGTCGACATCGCCACGGTGACACGCCCGGGCTCGACCGGGTCCGGGAGCACGGTGTGGATGGCCTTGCCGCCACCACCGGGCGTCCAGTGCTCGCGGTGCGGGTGGTCCCACAGGCCGCGGACCAGCTCGTAGGTGCGGCCGCCGTCGTCCGAGCGGAACAGCGCGGACGGCTCGGTGCCGGCGTAGACGACGTCGGGCTCGCTCGGCGGCCCGGGCACCAGCTGCCAGGCCCGGACCAGCGACTCGGCGGTGTCCGGCGGGAACGCGATGGGGGCGTGGTCGGGTTCGTCCCAGGTCGCGCCCAGGTCGTCGCTGGTGGCCACGCTCGGCCCGAAGTGCTCGCTGGTTACCCCCGCGAGCAGCCGCGGTGCCGGCCGGCGC
This sequence comes from Amycolatopsis sp. NPDC049691, assembly GCF_040675005.1. Lineage (NCBI taxonomy): Bacteria > Bacillati > Actinomycetota > Actinomycetes > Pseudonocardiales > Pseudonocardiaceae > Amycolatopsis > Amycolatopsis sp. NPDC049691. The sequence goes on along the minus strand of NZ_JBFANX010000004.1, from coordinate 98,723 downwards.
GTGTCGATGCCGACCGCGTAGACCTCGGTCATCGGGTGGTGCGGCCCGGCCACCTCCCAGTCCGCCCCGGCGTCCGCACGGGTCGCCAGCCACAGTCCCTTGCGCGTCCCGATCGCGAGCACGACAGTCATCCCGGCACCTTCCCCTCGAAGTGACCGGTGTCACAGTACTCTGCCGGAAAAATCTCCGGGGAAAAATGTCGAGCGCCGCGCGCGGCCGATCGACGCGGGGGTGAAGGCCGGTCAGCGAGCCCGGAGGACCCGGGCCCCGGCCGACGAGAACCAGGGAGCAGCACCATGCGTTTCCTCATGATGCACCGGATCGACGAGAACGACCCGGCGGCGTGGAACCCGACGCCGGAGTTCATGCAGAAGATGGGCGGGTTCATCCAGGAGGCGGCGGAGAAGGGCGTCCTGATCACCGCGGAGGGCGTGCACCAGACCGACAAGGGCGCGCTGGTCCGCAAGCCGCGCGGCGCGGCGATCCGCGTCACGGACGGGCCCTTCGCCGAAGCCAAGGAGGTCATCGGCGGCTTCGCGCTGATCAACGCCGCCGACCGCGCGGAGGCGGTCGAGTTCGCCAAGCGGTACGTGGACCTGTTCGACCTCGAGATCGAGGTGGAGATCCGCCAGGTGGTCGAGTTCGACGACCTGCCGGTGCAGGACTGACGGCCGCCGGTGGCGCTAGGCTGGCCGGGAACCGACTCTGGGGGTTGGAAAACATGTTCCTGGTCACCGGCGCCACCGGCAACGTCGGCGCGGAAGTGGTTGCGGCACTGGCGAAAGCGGGCGAACCGGTCCGGGCGCTGGTGCGCCGGCCGGACGCCGTGCTCCCGGCGGGCGCCGAGGCCGTCACGGGCGATCTCAACGATCCGGCGAGCCTCGAAGACGCGCTGAAGGGCGTCGACGGGGTCTTCCTGCTGCCCGGCTACCACGACATGCCCGGCATGCTGGCGCGGGCGCGCGAGGCGGGGGTCCGCCGGATCGTCCTGCTGTCCGGCGGTTCCGCCGCGCTCGAAAACCTCGACAACGCGGTGTCGGCGTACATGACGCTCGCCGAACGCGCGGTGCGGGACTCGGGCCTGGACTGGACGTTCCTGCGGCCGCGCGCGTTCATGGCGAACGCGCTGCGCTGGCTGCCGCAGCTGCGCGCGGGCGACACCGTCCGCGCGCAGTTCCCGCAGGTGGCGGCCGCGTGCGTCGACCCGGCCGACATCGCCGCGGTGGCGGCGCTCGCGCTCGCGGGCGGCCACGAAGGGCGGGTGTACGAGCTGACCGGGCCGGCCGCGCTGCGGCCCGCCGACCAGGTCGCGGTGCTGGCCGAAGTGCTCGGCCGCGACCTGGAGTTCGTCGGCCTGTCGGACGAGGAGACGCGCGCCGAGCTGGAAGCGAGCATGCCGCGCGAGTACGTCGAAGCGTTCTGGGACTTCTACGTCGGCGGAACGCTCGACGAGGCGACGGTGTACCCGACCGTGGCCGAAGTGACGGGACGCCCCGCCCGGACGTTCGCCGACTGGGCGGCCGCGCACGCGGACGCCTTCCGCTGACCGCCGCCGTCCGCCGGATGGCCGTTGTGCCGCGGGCTTCCCGCGGGCCAAGGTGGTCGTGCTGTCGGCCACCAGGCGCGGGGGAGCGGACTTGATCGAGGGTGAGCCCGGACCGGTCGTGCCGCGCGGGCGGACCGACCTGTCCGCCGTGCTCGCGCTGGTGCTTTCGGTGCCCGTCGTCGCCAGCGGCCTGCTGGTGCTCGCGCTGGCCGGGAAGCTCGCGTGGCCGGCGTACTTCTGGGTGGTCCCGGCGGGCTGGGTGCTGGCCGGCGCGATCACGTTCCTGCCCGCGTTCGAGCACTTCCTGCTGCCGCTGCTGTTCGGCCTGCGCGCGCCGACCGCGCGTGAGCTCACGTGGCTGACCCCGAGCTGGGAAGCCGTCTGCGTGGCCGCCGGCGTCGACAGCGGCCGGTACCGGCTGTGGGTGGAGCGCTCGCACGAGCTGAACGCCTTCGCCGCGGGCGGGCGGACGGTGGCGGTCACGCGCGCCGCGCTCGACCTGCCGCCGCCGAGCCTCGAGGCGATCCTGGCGCACGAGCTGGGCCACCACCTGGCCGGCCACACGCGGGCGTCGCTGCTGATCTGGTGGTTGGAGCTGCCCGCCCGCCTGCTGGCCCGGCTGGTGCGGCTGCTCGCGCTGGCGGTGCCGTCCATCGGCCGGGCGTTCGCGCCGTTCGGCCGGGCGGTCGTCGTGCTCGTGACCGTGCTGCTCGGGCTGGGTGTGCTGACCGCGCTCGCGTTCCTCGACCCGTGGCTGCTGCTGACGCCGCTGCTCGGCCCGGTGCTGGCGTGGTCGAAGCGGCTCGGCGAGTACCGCGCCGACCGGATGGCCGCGCGGCTCGGCTACGGCCCGGAGCTGATCGCGCTGCTCAAGCAGTGGATCGTGCTGCACCGCGGTGACGAACGGCGGCTGTGGGCCCGGCTGCTGGCGGGTCACCCGGCGCACATCGACCGGATCACCCGGCTGAAGCGCTGAAAGTTTTCTGCGAAGGTGTGTCCAAGCGGCGGGCGGCCGTTCGTAGTGCCCTCGTACGGCAACCGAGCCACTGGAGGAACCCGTGAAGTACCTGATGCTGATCAACGCCTCGCTCGACGCGGACGGCGAGCCCACCGGCTGCAGCACGCCCGACGACTGGATGCTGTTCGACAAGGCCCTGAAGGAGGCCGGCGTCTACGTCGGCGGCAACTCGCTCGCCGACTTCACCACGGCCGCCGCCGTCCGGGTCGACGAGCAGGGCGAGAGGATCGTCACCGACGGGCCGTTCGCCGAATCCCGCGAGGTGCTCGGCGGTTACTTCGTCGTCGACGTGCCGGACTTCGACGTCGCGCTCGAGTGGGCGGCGCGCTGCCCGGGCGCCCGCGACGGCGGGCACATCGTCGTGCGGCCGCTCGCGTCCTACGGGGACTGACGGCGATGAAGGGGTGGGCGTCGGTCGAGGCGGTGTTCCGGGAGGAGCGCGGGCTGCTGCTCGCCGCGCTCGTCCGCCGGTTCGGCGACCTCGACCTGGCCGAGGAGGTGACGTCGGAGGCGATCGAGGCGGCGCTGGTGCGCTGGCCCGCCGAGGGCGTCCCGCCGAAGCCGGGCGCCTGGCTGATGACGACGGCGCGGCGCAAGGCCGTCGACCGGCTGCGCCGCGACCAGGCCTACGCGGCCCGGCTCGCGGTGCTGCAGGTCGAGGCCGACCGCGCGGCGCCCGCCCCGGCGTCCGACGGCGGTCTGCCGGACGAGCGGCTCCAGCTGTTCTTCACGTGCGCCCACCCGGCGCTGCCGGCCGAGGACCGGACGGCGCTGACCCTGCGCTGCCTGGCCGGGTTGACGACGAGCGAGGTGGCGCGCGCGTTCCTGGTGCCCAGCGCGACGATGGGCAAGCGGATCGTGCGGGCGAAGAACCGGATCCGCGCGGCCCGGATCCCGTTCCGGGTGCCGTCCGCCGAGGAGCTGCCGGGCCGGCTGCCGGGCGTGCTCCAGGTCGTGTATTCGATCTTCACGGAGGGGTACGCGGCGAGTTCGGGCCCGGACCTGCAGCGGCTCGACCTGGCGGAGGAGGCGATCCGGCTGGCCCGGATCCTGCGCCGGCTGCTGCCGGACGAGCGTGAAGTGGCGGGCCTGCTGGCGCTGATGCTGCTGATCCACGCGCGCCGCGACGCCCGCACGGACCCGCAAGGCGGCCTGGTCCTGCTCGACGACCAGGACCGCACCCGCTGGGACCGGGCGATGATCGCGGAGGGGACGGCGTTGGTGGAGATCGCGCTGACCGGCGGGCCACCGGGGCTGTACGGAGTCCAGGCGGCGATCGCGGCCCTGCACGACGAGGCGGCGGACGTGGTGGGCACGGACTGGCCCCAGATCGTCGCGCTGTACGACGTGCTGCGCGGGCTGGCGCCGTCACCGGTGGTGGAGCTGAACCGGGCGGTGGCGGTGGCGATGCGCGACGGCCCGGCCGCGGGTCTGTCCCTGTTGGACGCGCTGGCGGAGGAACCGCGGCTTCGGGGGTACAGCCCGTTCCCGGCGGCCCGAGCGGACCTGCTGGTCCGCCTGGGCCGCCACACCGAAGCGGCGGCGGCGTACGAGGAGGCGTTGGCGCTGGCCGGCACGGAACCCGAGCGCGCCCACCTGCGCCGCCGCCTCACCGAGATCGCTAAGCCTGGGGCGCGCTGACCACCCGAGACTGTCGGTGGCCCCCGGTAAGCTGGAAACCGGGGGCCGGAGGCCCAGCCGCCCTCAGGCCGCCGCCCGCAACGCCGCCACCGCGGGCGCGAACATCGTCGCCTTGATCGCCCCCAGCGTGCCGCGGTCCTTGCCCGCCAGCGCCTCGACCCGCGACGAAGCCACCTTCACCACCTCGCCCTCCTCGGCGATCTCGTCCACCAAGCCGAACGACAATGCCTCCGCGCCGCCGAACCGCCGTCCGGTCGTCATCGACGCGATCGCCGACGCGGGCGTCAGCTTCCCCTGGATCAACGCCGCCATCCCCGGGGTGAACGGGATGTTGATGTCCGCTTCCGGGAAGCAGAAGTACCCCCGGTCCGCGCGCATCACGCGGAAGTCGTGCGCCATCGCCAGCATCGCGCCCGCGCCGAACGCGTGGCCGGTGACCGCCGCCACCGTCGGGACCGGCAGCGTCAGCACCCGCGCGAACAGCTCCTGCACGTCCGCGACGTACTCCGCGGCCTTGTCGCCGTTCGCCGTCAGCCACTCCAGGTCGAGGCCGTTCGAGTAGAACTTGCCGCCGCCGGTGGTCACCAGCACGTCGCCGACTTCGTCCAAAGTGGAATGGACGCGCTGCAGCCACTCCGGTGAGAAGCGGTTTTCGTCGTCGCCCAAGTGCAAAACGGTCACGGTCGGTCCTTTTCTCGGGGTGGCACGGTCAGCACGGCCCGCACCGCGGCGGCCAGCCTTTCCCGCACCAGGGGGTCGGTGATGTCGCGCCGGAAGAACGCGGTCGGCAGGTCGACGACGCACGTCGTGATCACCTCGACGGCCAGTCCGTCGCCGCGGTCCCACACCTGGCGCGCCAGCCGCACGAGCAGCGCGACCAGCCGTTTGTCCACCGCGTGCAGGGCTTCGGCCAGCTCGTCGGGCAGATCGGGCCCGAACAGCCGGTCGCCGCGGACCTTCAGCAGCATCCGTGCGCCGTCGGGACGTCGCGACGCGAACACCGCCGGGGTGTCCGCGGCCGCGACGACGGCTTCCACCGGCGAAGAAGCGGAATCCACCAGTGACGTCTGCAGGTCGAGGAACTCGGTCGCCGCGCGCAGCCAGACCCGCGCGAGCAGGGCGTTCAGCGACCCGAACGCGTGGTAGATCGTCCCGTTCGGGACCCCCGCCGCCGCGGCCAGGCCACGCACGGTGACGTCCGCCGAGGAGGCGACGAGCCGCTCGGCGACGTCGAGCAGCGCGTCGAGGTCGTGGACACGGGGGCGGGGCATGCCGCGACCGTAACAGAACACGTGCTCCAAAACCAGACGGTAAGCTGCCGCCGTGGAGATCTGGGTCAACCCGGCGTGCTCGAAGTGCCGGTCCGCCGTGTCGCTGTTGGACGAAGCCGGCGCGCAGTACACCGTGCGCCGCTACCTCGAGGACCCGCCGACCGCGGCGGAACTCGAAGCCGTGCTCGAACGCCTCGGCCTCGAACCGTGGGACATCACGCGCACCGCGGAACCGATCGCGAAGGAGCTCGGCCTCAAGACGTGGGGCCGGACGCCCGAAGACCGTCCCAAGTGGATCGAAGCGCTCGCCGGCAACCCGAAGCTGATCCAGCGCCCGATCATCACGGCCGACGACGGCACCACGGTCGTCGCCCGCGACCCCGAGACGGTCCGCTCGGTCCTCTAGGGAATCACGCCGTCCTTCGCGAGCAGCGGGACGTCGAGCGGCACCGTCTCCGGGTACTTGATCCCGGCGCCGGTGTTCAGAACCACGACGTCTTCGTCGCCGGAAAGCCAGCCGGACTCGCGAAGGTGCCGGAGCGCGGCGAAGCACGCCCCACCTTCCGGACAGACGAACGTGCCCTCGAAGGCGGTCAGTTCCCGTTGCGCGGCAAGGAGTTCCTCGTCCGTGACGGCGACCGCGGTGCCGCCGGTCGCGTAGACCGCGTCGAGCACCAGGAAATCGCCCAGCGCCTTGGGCACGGTGATGCCGAAGGCGACGGTCCGCGCGCCGGGGAACGGCTCGCTCTCGCGGGCCCCGCGCTCGAACGCCGAGACGATCGGCGCGCACCCGGTCGCCTGCACGGCGACCAACCGGGGCAGCGGTCCGGAAACCCAGCCCAGCTCCCGCATTTCCAGCAGTGCCTTGTGGATCCCGATGATCCCGACCCCGCCGCCGGTGGGGTAGAGGATGACGTCGGGCAGCCGCCAGCCGAACTGCTCCGCGATCTCGTACCCCATCGTCTTCTTGCCCTCGATGCGGTACGGCTCCTTCAACGTCGAGACGTCCTGCACCCCCGGTCGTCGCCCGACCGCCGCCGCGACGAGCTTCCCCGCGTCGCCGATCAGACCGTCCACCCGGTACAGCTCGGCCCCCGCGGCCACGCACTCGCGCATGGTGATCGCCGGTGCGTCGTCGGGCATCGCGACCAGGCTGGTCATCCCCGCGCGGGCCGCGTACAACGCCCACGCCGCGCCCGCGTTGCCGTTGGTCGGCATCGCGATCCCGCCGACCCCCAGCTCGGCCGCCCGCGACACGCCGACCGCGGCGCCCCGCGCCTTGAACGTGCCGGTCGGGACCAGGCCCTCGTCCTTCATCCACAGCCGCGACAGCCCCAGCTCGCGGCCGTACCGCGGCAGGCGCAGCAGCGGCGTCATGCCCTCGCCGAGGCTGACGACGTGCTCGGGCGAGCGCACCGGCAGCACCTCGTGGTAGCGCCACAGCGTCGGCTCGCGGCCGGCGATCTCCTTCGGCGTCACGGCTTCGCGGACGCCGTCGAGGTCGTACCGCGCGAGCAACGGCGCGTCCGACGGTGAGAGGCCCTGGACGACGTCGGCGTCGAGGCGCTCGCCCGTCCGGGAGCAGTCGAGGTGGCTGAGGAACGAGTACGGCACGGCGCCTCCGGTCAGAACGGGCGGGTGAACGGCAGGGGCTTGCGCATCCGGACGAGCAGCAGGAGCGGCACCAGGACGTAGGGCAGGTTGAACGCCAGGAACTTCGCCGGGTTGCCGGTGCGCAGCGCGGGGTCGCCGAAGAACTCGACGCCGAACACGACGATCCCGGTCAGCGTGACGATCATCGTCGCGTAGATCACCGACGGCAGCTGGATCCAGTTGCGGCCGGTCAGCAGCGCGAACACGAGTACGACGTAGAACGGCATGTAGACGAACGCCGAGAGCCCGGTGACGATCCGCATCCAGTCCGGCGGGTGCATGAACAGCGGGTCGGCGTCGTGGGCGTACCAGTAGTTCGAGTTGACGAAGAAGTTGTCGGACGGCTTCGAGAAGTCGACGCCGACGGTCGGCAGCAGGTCGCTGATCAGCGACGTCACCGTGAAGGCCGAGAACAGCACCGCGAAGAAGACGTCGATCTTCCGGTCCCGCAGCGGCAGGTTCATACGCCCGATCCTAGGTCCTATTGTGAGGGGATGGACGCGCTGCGGGTGTGCCTGTACGTCTTCGCCGGGGTGACGCTCGGCACGTGGCTGTTGTCGGTGCTGACCAGGGAGTACTCCTGGGTCGACCGGATCTGGTCGATCGTCCCGGTGGCGTACCTGGCGATCTTCGCCGGCGCCGCCGGGTTCGCCGACGCGCGGCTGGACGTCATGTTCGCGCTGGTGGCCCTGTGGGGGATCCGGCTGACGTTCAACTTCGCCCGGAAGGGTGGTTACGCCCGCGGCGGCGAGGACTACCGGTGGGCGGTGCTGCGCGAGCGGATGGCGCCGTGGCAGTTCCAGGTGTTCAACTTCTTCTTCATTTCGCTGTACCAGAACGCGATCCTGCTGCTGATCACGCTGCCCGCGTACGCCGCCCTGGAGAACCAGGGCTCGTTCGGGGTCTGGGACGTCGTGGCCGCGGTGGTCTTCGCGGCGTTCCTCCTCGGGGAGACGGTCGCCGACCAGCAGCAGTGGGTGTTCCACCGCGAGAAGCACGCGGGCCGGGCGGCGACGCGGTTCTGCCAGACGGGGCTGTTCCGCTACTCGCGGCACCCGAACTTCTTCTTCGAGCAGGCGCAGTGGTGGGTGATCGCGGTCTTCGGGATCGTCGCCGCCGGTCCGCAGTGGACGGTCGTGGGCGCGGTCCTGCTGACGCTGTTGTTCGTCGGGTCGACGAAGTTCACCGAGAGCATCACGAAGTCGCGCTACCCGGAGTACGCGGACTACCAGCGCCGGGTGTCCGCGGTGGTGCCGTGGCCGCCTCGCCGCGAACCGGCCCGCTCGTGACGGTCGTCGCGGCGCTGCAGGTCGGGACGGGCGTCGCCCTCGACCGGATCCTGGCGTTCGAGGACGACATCCGCGGCGCCGCGCTGGTGGTGCTGCCCGAAGCCGTGCTCGGCGGGTACCCGCGTGGGGGCCCGTTCCCGGAGTACTTCCGCTCGGCGGTGCGGGTGCCGGGGCCCGAGGTCGCCGAGCTGGCCGGCCTCGCGGCGCGGACCGGGGCTTCCTTGGTCGTCGGCGTGATCGAGCGCGACGGTTCGACGCTGTACAGCACGGCGGTGTTCCTCGACCCGCACCTCGGGCTGGTGGCGAAACACCGCAAGCTCGTCCCCACGGAACGCGAGCGGCTGGTCTGGGGCCGCGGCGACGGGTCGACGCTCCCGGCGGTCCCGACGGCGGCGGGCCTGGCGGGCGCGGCGATCTGCTGGGAGAACCACATGCCGCTGTTCCGGGCGGCGATGTACGCGAAGGGCGTGGAGATCTGGTGCGCCCCGACGGCGGACGACCGCGACGTCTGGCAGGCCTCGATGCGCCACATCGCCGACGAGGGCCGGTGTTTCGTGGTGTCGGCGTGCCCGTACGAGTTGTCGGGAGAGGACCCGTTCCGCGGCGGCAGCGTGATCGTGGGTCCCCTCGGCGACGTCCTCGCCGGGCCGTTGCGCGACGCCGCGGGCGTGATCAGGGCGGAGATCGACCTGGAGCAGATCGTGGCGGCGCGCAAGAGCCTCGACGTGTCGGGGCACTACGCGCGGCCGGACGTGTTCTCGCTGACGGTGGACGAGCGCCCCCGGGACGGCGTCACCTTCCTGCGGTGACGCCGTCCCCGGTCAGCTTTGTCCGTCGATTTCTTCCAGCATCCGCCTGGCGGTCTCCGGATCGTTGCGGATGGCGGCGCGCAGCTGTTTGATCCGGAACGTTTCGCGGCTCGACTCGACGATCTCCGCCCACCCGGGATGTCCGGGTGTGAGCCTTTCGACGATGAGGAACTCGATCAGGTCTTCGATCGTCGGCCGAAACCGCCGGGGCCCGACCGGGAAGTGGAGGCGGGCCACTTTGCGGCTTGTGCCATCAGGTCGGGTGCAGGCCTTCCGCCAAGCGTCCGAAGTCGCAACGATCTGCAAGTGCGCTTCCGGGTACCCGTCGGACTTGTTCCTCTCATAGTCGTAGTGGAACAGCTCTTCGCTGAGGTCCTTGTCCGCCGTCACGACCAGCGCCGAAGACACGACCATCAGATACCGGGACGCGGAATCCGGGGCGAGCCGGTACGACAAGCCCAGGAACAGCCGGGGCGCCTTGTTGTCGACGGTGAGGGGGATGCCGACGCGGGCATCGAGAACGTGCTTCGTGATCTGGTAGCCGACGACGGAACGCGGGTTCTTCTCGTTGGAGATGACGGAACTCAGCTTGACGTTCCTGCAGACGGTCCGGTTCAGGAGTGCCGCGAGGTCATCGCTGAACTTCTGGGACTGCTGGGCGAGCGGGAACGGGGACTTCAGCGCACGCCGCCGTGGAGATCGCCGATCGCCACCCAAGCCAGACGTGCGCGGGTGGATTCGAAGTCCCCCGCCTGAGCCTGCGCGGCGAGCTCGTCGAACGTCAGCCCCGCGTGCTCCAGCGCGTTCTTGATCGCTTCTTCGAGGTCGGTGGCATCGGCCTGGGTGACATCGCTCCCGGGGCGCTCGGCGATCGCGGTCACGGCGAGCTCCTTTCGACAGCGGTCCCGGATTCCATGTTCCAACTCAGACCGACAGTTTTACAGCTCGAAGAGTGCGATCCGAGTCACAAACGTCGAGCGTCACCCGATGGCAGTAAGCCCTGCTGCCCGCGCCCCCGGGACGGCGTCACCTTCCTGCGGTGACGCCGTCCCGGACGGACTCAAACGGCCAACCGGCCACCGTCGACCGGCAACACCGCGCCCTGCACGAAGCTCGAGTCCTCCGTCACCAGGAACGCGATCGCCGCGGCGATCTCCGCGGGCGACGCCACCCGGCCGGCCGGTCCCGCCGAGGCCAGTTCGTCCAGGCCCTCGCCGAACACCGCCGTGCCCTCCGTCCGCGTCGGGCCCGGGCTGACCGCGTTGACCCGGACTCCCGACGGCCCGAACTCCGCCGCCCACGCCTTCGTCATCAGCTCGACCGCCGCCTTCGACGAGCCGTACAGCGCCATGCCCGCCATGCCCCGCGTCGCGACCATCGTCGACACGTTGACGATCGCGCCGTGGCCGCGCTCGGCCATCGCCGGGGCCAGCTCCGCGACCAGGAAGTACGGCACCTTCACGTTGATGCCGTACACGCGGTCGAAGTCGGCCTCCGAGAGGGAAGCGGTCGGCCCGGTCGGGAAGATCCCCGCGTTGTTCACCAGCACGTCCACCTGCCCGGCCAGCTCCCGCGCCCGGTCGGCGAGGGCACGCGCCGACGCCGCGTCCGTCAGGTCGGCCGCGACGAAGTCGGCCTTCCCGCCCGATTCCCGGATCCGCGAGACGGCTTCCTCCCCGCGCGCCGCGTCCCGGCCGGACAGCACGACGTGCGCGCCGAGCCCGGCGAGCGCGATCGCCGTCTCCCGGCCGATTCCGCTCGTTCCGCCGGTCACCAGCGCCGTGGTCCCGGAAAGTTCCGAACTCATCACTCAACTCCTCGTATCCGATGTGGTGCACCGGATACAAGCGCGACGACCGGACGGGACTTCCGACCAGGCCTTCGGCGCTCCTTATGCCCGCGATCAGTCCTCTCGATAGGCCTCCAACGCGGCGACGAACGCGGCGAGGTCACGCCGGTGCGACGTCGCCGGCCAGACCGCCCACGTCCGCCGCACGATCGGGTTGCCCGCCAACGGCACCCACCGCACGGTGTCCGGCATCGGGTACGGCCACTCGGGCGGGGCGAACGCGTAGGCCCCGCCGGAGCTGACCGCCGGGATCTTCAGCTCGACGATCAGCCGCTGCTCCTCGGGCACCTCGGGCCCGACGGTGAGGCCGTGGCTGCGCAGGATCGCCGCCAGCTCGTCGTACCACGCCGGGCTGCCCGCGCGGGCGAACGCGAACCACTCCAGGCCGGCCAGGTCCTCGAGCCGGACCGGCGAGCCCAGCTTCTCGGCGAGGTCCGCGGCCAGCAGCACGCCGACGTCCTCGGTCACCACGAGCACCGCGTCCAGGTCGGGCCCCGGCGGGCGCTCGCGCACCAGCCCGACGTCCAGTTCGCCCGCCCGCAGCGCGGCCACCTGCGCCACCGACGAGAGGTGCCGGGCCTGCACCCGCGTCTCCGGGTACTCCTCGGCCAGCCGCGCGAGCGCCGACGGCAGCAGCTCGGGTGGCAGTTCCAACGGGACGCCGACGCGCAGCACGCCGGTCGTCGTGTGCCGGGCCAGCGCGGCGAGGGCCTGCTCGTGGCGCGCCAGTACCGCGCGCGCCTCGCCCAGCAACGTCGTCCCGGCCTCGGTCGCCTGGACGCCTGTGCTGGTGCGGACCAGCAGCTGGACGCCGAGCCGGCGTTCGAGGGCGGTGATCGTCTGGGACAGCGCGGGCTGGCTCACGTGCAGCCGCCGCGCCGCCTTGGACATCGTGCCCGCCTCGACCACGGCGACGAACGCCCGCATCTCGCGGATCTCCATCAGCGGTCCCAGCGGATGGGCAGCGACTTCAGGCCGTTCTGGAAGTTCGACCGCAGCCGCACCGGTTCCCCCGCCAGGGAAACGAACCCGAGCTGGTCGAGCACCGCGTCGAACATCGCCCGCAGCTGCACGCGCGCGAGGTGGGCCCCGAGGCAGAAGTGCGGGCCGTGGCCGAAGGTCAGGTGGTCGTTCGGCGTCCGCCCGACGTCGAAGGTGTCCGGGTCGTCGAACACCGCCGGATCCCGGTTGGCCGACGAGAACCACACCACGACCTTGTCCCCGGCCCGGATGTCCACATCGGACAGACGGACGTCCGACACGGCGGTGCGCCGGAAGTGCATCACCGGCGTCCACCACCGGAGCATCTCCTCGACCGCCGACGGCAGCAGCGACCGGTCGGCCAGCAGCCGCCGGTATTCCGCCGGGTGCGCGAGCAGCGCCAGCATCCCGCCGGGCAGCCCGTTGCGCAGGGTTTCGTTGCCCGCCACGGAAAACAGCCAGAAGAGGTTCTCGAACTCGGCGAGCGAGACGCGGCCGCCGTCGTCGCCGACGTGCCGCATCAGGTTGCTCATGACGTCGTCACCCGGGTGCGAGCGCTTGTACTCGCCCAGCGCGTTCGCGTACGCGTAGAGATCCGGCATGCCCGCGCGCGTCCGCGGGTCCGGCATCGACCCGTCCGGCCCCGGCGCCGGACGCACCGCCAGCGCGGCCCGCGCCAGCTCGCTCACCTCGGACGGGGAAACCGTCGAGCTGACCGCGTATTCGGCGTCCTGGTAGCCGATGACGCGGTTGCTCCAGTCGTACATCAGCCGCCGGTCCTGTTCCGGCACGCCGAACACCGCCGCCAGCGTCCGCAGCGGCAGATCCGCCGCCAACGCGGCGAAGTCGCACGAGCCCTGCGAAGCGACACTCGCGACGAGTTCCCGCGCCCGGCTCTCGATCTGCGAAGTCAGCTTCGCGATCGCCCGCGGGGTGAACGCCTTCGTGAGCAGCCCGCGCAGCCTGCCGTGTTCCGGCGGGTCCATGTTGAGCATCATCCGGCGCACGTAGGCGAGATCGGCGGCGTCGCGGATCTGCGTCCCGCCGAGCTGCGAGGAAAAGACCCCGGGGTCGCGCAGCACCCGCCGCACCTCGGCGTGACCCAGCACGGCCCAGAAGTCGTCGACGCGCACCACCGGGCCGGCGCGCCGCAGCCGCGCCAGCTCGTCGTACGGGACACCTCGCACATAGGTGTCCGGATCGGTGATCGCCACGAACCCGACCCTAGCCGCGCCCACCGACAATTTGGGAGGCTGCGCGGATGGACACGCTCAACATGCGCACCGGCGGCGAAGGCGAACCCGCCGTCCTCCTCCTGCACGGCCTGGGCGCGACCGGCGCCGTGTGGAACCACTTCGCCCCGCCGCTGCCCCGGCGCGTCCTGGTGCCCGACCTGCCGGGCCACGGCCGGTCCGCGCCGCTGCCGCACTACAGCTTCGAGACGTTGACCGCCGCCGTCGCGCGGGCGCTGCCGGGGAAGGGCCCGTACGTGGTCGCCGGCCATTCGCTCGGCGGGGTGCTGGCCCTGGAACTGGCCTCCGGGAAGTACGACGTCGAGGTCGCGGGCGTGCTCGCGGTCGGGGTGAAGGTCGAGTGGACGCAGGACGACCTGGGCCGCGCCGCGACCTTCGCCGCCCGCCCGGCCCGCGTCTTCGAGTCGCGCGTGGACGCCGAGCAGGCCTACCTGAAGGTGTCCGGGCTGCTCGGCATCGCGCCCGCGGACCCGGCCGGGCTTCGCGAGACCGAGGGAGGTTGGCGCCTCGCGATGGACTCGGCCGCGTTCGGCGTCGGCGCGCCGGACATGCCGGCGCTGCTCGCCGCGGCGCGGTGCCCGGTCGTGCTGGCGGCGGGTGAGCACGACCCGATGAGCCGTCCGGAGCAGCTGCGTGCGCTGGACCCGGACGCAGTCACCCTCGCCGGTCTCGGGCACAACGCCCACGTCGAGGACCCAGCCGCCGTCCGCGCCTTGCTGGAGCGCTTCGACGTCTGAAGGCTCGGGTGCAGCCGTCGTACCCCACGCGACGGCTGCTCCGAACCCCTCGCCACCACCGGACCCGCAAAGCCTAGGAAACGGTGGTGGACGAACGGCTGTACCGGCCTGCCCGGCCGTCGTCACCCTCGGTACCTGCGGAAACGGTTATCTTCGCCGTTCGGTGGTACATCGGAAGCGGCACGATCGGAATGCTTGAGGGGTACGTTCGGCTGCGGTGAGAGGACGCCTGTGGACGAAGGCCTGCCGTTCGCCGGGTGGCTGCGGGAGCGGCGCGTGCTCGCCGGCCTCACCCAGGCCCAGCTGGCCGACCGCGCCGGGCTGAGCCTGCGCGCGGTGCGCAACGCCGAGCTCGGCAGCGTCCGGCGGCCCCGCCCGGAGACCGAACGCCGGCTGCGGGAAGCGCTTGCCGAGGCCCCGCCGGAGCCGGTCCGGATCGGCGTCCTGGGCCCGCTCACCGTGCTGCGCGGGGAGTGCCCGGTCGAGATCGGCGCCGAGAAGCAGCGCCTGCTGCTCGCGCTGCTGGCCCTGCAGCCGAACCGGACGGTCCGGCGCGAGGACCTCGTCGACGTCATCTGGGACGAGCCGCCGCCGTCCTGCCTGGAGCTGCTCCACACCTACGTCGCGCGGTTGCGGCGGGCGCTGCGGCCCGCCGACCCCATCGCCACCGACAAGGGCGGCTACCGGCTCACGGTGGGCGCGGACGACCTCGACCTCCTGCGCTTCGAAGAGCTCCTCGACGAGGGCGCCTATCGGGAGGCCCTCGAACTCTGGCGCGGCCCGGCGCTCGCCGACGTCGAACGCCTCCGGCAGCACCCGCTGCGGCTGGCGCTGGCGATGAAGCGCGCGAAGACGGTCATGGCGTACGCCGAGATCGCCGACCCCGAGGACGCGGCGGTGCGGCTGCGCGCGCTGACCGCCGAGGAACCGCTGAACGAGTCCGCGCACGCCCGGCTGATGCTGGCACTGGCCGCGTCCGGACGGCAGGCGGCCGCTCTCTCGCTGTTCGAGGAGATCCGGCGGCGGCTGGACGCCGAGCTGGGCATCGAACCCGGCCCCGAGCTGCGCGCCGCCCAGCGGCAGGTGCTGCGGCAGGACTTCCCGCTTCCGCCGTCCCGCGTCCCCGCCCAGCTGCCCGCGGACGTCGCCGGCTTCCGCGGCCGCACCGCGCAGCTGGCCGAGCTGGACGCCGTCGCGGCAGGCGACGGCACCGGTGCGCGCATCGCCGTCCTGTCCGGCACCGGCGGCGTCGGCAAGACCGCCCTCGCCGTGCACTGGGCCCAGCGCTCCCTCGCCGAGTTCCCGGACGGCCAGCTCTACCTCGACCTGCACGGTTACGGCACGGTCCGGCCGGTCGAGCCGGGCGACGCGCTCTCGGGATTCCTGCGCGCCCTCGGCGTCGACGGCGCGGACATCCCCACCGAGCCGGAGGAACGCGCGGCCAAGTTCCGCACCGCGCTCACCGGCCGCCGGATGGTGCTGCTGCTGGACAACGCCGGCTCGGTCGGGCAGGTCCGCCCGCTGCTGCCCGGCTCGCCGTCGTGCCTGGTGCTGGTGACCAGCCGCGACGCGCTGCCCGGGCTGGTCGCGCGGCACGGCGCCCGCCGCGTCCTCGTCGACCTGCTCACCGACGCCGAAGCCCTCGACCTGCTGCGCACGCTGCTCGGCCCGCGCGTCGACGACGAGCCGGACGCCGCCGAGGCGCTGATCGGGTACTCGGCCCGGCTGCCGCTGGCCCTGCGGCTGGTGGCGGAGCTGGCGCTGAGCCGCCCGGGGGAGCGCCTCGCCGCGCTCGCGGACGAGCTGGCCGACGAGCGCCGTCGCCTCGACCTCCTGGACGGCGGTGGCGACCCGCTGACCGCGGTCCGCGCCGTCTTCTCCTGGTCCTACCGGCACCTGGCGGCCGGCGCGGCCCGCGTGTTCCGGCTCTGCGGCCTGCACCCGGGCCGCGACCTGACCCCGGCCGCGATCGCCGCCCTCGCCGGCGTCGCCCTGCCGGAGGCCGAACGCCTGATCGCCGTGCTGGTCCGCGCCCACCTCGCGCAGGAGACCGGCGACGACCGCGTCCAGCTGCACGACCTGCTGCGCGTGTACGCCGCCGAGCTCGCCGCGGCGGACCCGGCCGAAAGCCACGCCGCGCAGGAGCGGCTGTTCGACTTCTACGTCCGCTCGGCCGCGCAGGCCATGGACGCCGTCCTGCCGCAGGAACGGCACCTGCGCCCGCAGGTACCCGACCCCGACGTCAAGGTGCTCGACGCGCCGGCGTGGCTGGAGGCCGAACGGCGCAACCTCCTGGCCGTCGCCGCGCACGCGACGCGGCACGGCTGGGCCGACCACCTGCGGCTGCTGTCCGGGATCCTGTGGCACTACCTGGACGTCGGCGGCTACCACGAGGAATCGCTGGTGCTGCACACGCACGCGTCGGCGCTGGCCCACGATGCCGGCGACCCGGTGGCCGAAGCCGAGCCGCTGACGTTGATCGGGCTCGGCCACTGGCGCGTCGGCCGGTCCCGGGAAGCGCGGCGGTACCTGGAAGAAGCGCTCGCGCTGGTTCGCGAAACCGGCGACCGGCGCACCGAAATCCACGTCCTCAACACGCTCGGCCTGGTCTGCCGCGCGCTGGGCCGGTTCGCCGAGGCGATCGCGTACTCGACCGAAGCCCTGTCACTGGCCCGGAAGAACGGCGACCGCACGAGCGAAGGCCTGGTGCTGGTCGTGCTCGGCTGCTCGTGCCGCGGCATCGGCCGCTACGGCGAGGCGATCGGCTACCTCGAAGAGGCGCGTGCGCTGGCCCGCGAAACCGCCGACCGCACCAGCGAGGGCTACGCGCTGGTCAACACGGGCGACGCGCTGTCGGCGCTGGGCCGCCACGACGAAGCCGCGCGGGCGCTGGAGGAGGGGCTGGCGCACTTCCGCGCGATGGGCGTGCGGGTGAGCGAGGGCTACGCGCTCGGCATCCTCGGCGACGTCGAGCACGCCCGCGGCCGGTACCCCGAAGCCGCGGCGCACCTCGAACGGGCACTGGAGATCGCGCAGGAGACCGGCAGCCCGACCAACCGCAGTGTCGCGCTGAAGCACCTCGGCGACGTCCGGCTGGCCCAGGGGCGCCCCGACGAAGCGGCCCAGCACCTCGAAGAGGCGCTGGGCCTGGCCCGCGAATGCGGCGACCGGGGCGTGGAATCCCGGGTGCTCAACAGTCTCGGCGCGCTGGCTTCGGCGCGTGGCGCGGCCGAGGACGCGCTCGGCTACCACCGGGAAGCCCTTGCCGTGGCGAAGGAAACGGGGTGCCGTCCCGAACAGGGACGGGCCCACTACGGGCTCGGCGAAGTCCACAGTGGACTCGGAGAACCCGGTGCGGCGCGCGAACACTGGGAACGCGCGCTCGCTTGTTACGCCGGGGAGTGCGTGCCCGGGGCGAAACGGGCCCGGGACCGGCTGGCGGACCTGGAGTAGTGGCGCTCGTCGGCGACGAGATCGCCTTCGAGGCGCTGGACGTCCCGGTCGAAGACGTCGCTGCTGCCGGCCAGCCGGTTGCGCGGGTACGGACGGCGGCGGTACGCGTGGTCCAGCGCCCAGGCGAGCAGGACAACGGCGGCGAGAACGGCGATGATCATGACGCTCCTCCCGGAGTGCGAAGGGCTGTTGCTTTGAAGAACGTGTAATGGAAGGTCCCGTATTCCCTGGTGGCGCGGTAAAGGTCGCGGATTCCGCGCGCCCACTCCGCCTCGTCGACGAGCCCCTTCGCGACGGCGGTTTCGCCGACGCCTTCGACCATCGCGGTGAAGGTGTCGCGGGTGAACCCGGTGACGAGGTCGGGTCGTGACGCGTCCGCGTAGACCGTCCGCGGCTCGACGTGGACGTCGCCGAAGCCGGCGTCGGCCAGCAGGGGGTACAGCCGGCGGCCGAGGAGCCCGTCGCCGCCCGCGTCGGCTTGCAGGCGCACGAGGCAGTCGATCGCGGCCTGGGCGTGTTCGCTGCGCGGGTGGAAGAACGCCGAACCGTGGTCGCCCTCGATCACGGTGATCGTGCCGCCCGGCCGCAGCAGGGTTTTCAGGTGCGCCAACGCTTTCCCGGGCTCCGGCAGGTGCTCCAGCACGAAGCAGACGAAGAGGTGGTCCCATTCGCCGTCGAGGTCGAAGAGGTCGGCCTGGCGGAAGTCGACGCCCGGAACCCGTTGCCTTGCTTGGCCGAGCGAGTCCGCGGAGACGTCGACGGCAGTCAGCCGCGCGTCCGGGCTGCGGGCCACGAGGTGGACGGTCTGGGCGCCGACGCCGCAACCGACCTCGAGCACGCGGCTCCCGGCGGGGTAGACCGTCCCGGCGTGCAGCAGCCCGGCGAGGGTGTCGGCCTGGTCGCCGAGGCGGCGGGCCTCGGGAGCGGCGTACCCGTGCACGTAAGTGGTGTCCATGAGCCCAGGGTGCTGCGACAATGGCTCGATGGACAGAGCCAAAACCCCGCGGCCGGAGGGGTCCATAGGGTCGGACTTCCTCCAGCTCGACGTCCGCGAGGCACCACCGGGCGGGCTCGCGGACTGGCTGGCCGGGCAGCTGCGCGCCGCCGTCGCGGACGGCAGGCTCCCGGTCGGCGGCCGGCTGCCCGCGTCGCGGGTGCTGGCGGCCGAGCTGCGCGTGTCGCGGGGCGTGGTCACCGAGGCCTACCAGCGGCTGATCGACGACGGGCACGCGGCGGGCCGCGGCCGGGCGGGCACGGTCGTGGTGGCCGCGCCGGTGCTGGCCCCGGAGCCCGCGCGCGTCCGGTTGCCGGCGAAGGTGATCACGCCGATGCCGGGCGTCGAGGTGTTCGACGCGGTGCGCGCGACCCCGGCCCGGATCGACCTGACCCCGGGCGTGCCGGACCTGACGGCGTTCCCGCGCGCGGCCTGGCTGCGGGCCGAGCGCGCGGTCCTCGACGAGCTCGAGCCTGCCCACTTCGGCTACGGCGACCCGCGCGGCGCGCCGGCGATGCGGCTGGCGGTGTCGCACTGGCTGGCGCGCAGCCGCGGCATCCGCGCCGACCCCGGCGAGATCATCGTGGTCGCGGGCGTGGCGCAGGCGTTGACGCTGGTGGGGGAGGTGCTGCGGCAGCACGGCCTGACCGAGGTGGCGGTCGAGGACCCGAGCTCGCTGGGCGCGCGCCAGCACCTGCACCACTGCGGCCTGGCGACCCCGCCGGTCCCGGTGGACGAGGACGGCCTGCGCGTGGCCGACCTGCGGTCGCCGGCGGTGCTGGTGACCCCGGCCCACCAGTTCCCGATGGGCGTGGTCCTGGGCGGCGAGCGCCGCCGCGACCTGATGCGCTGGGTGGCCGAGGGCGGCATCGTGGTGGAGGACGACTACGACGCGGAGCACCGTTACGACCGCGCGCCGGTGCCGGCGGTCCGGTCGATGGTGCCCGAGGTCTGTTACACGGGAAGCGTTTCGAAGCTGTTGGCGCCGGCGTTGCGCGTCGGCTGGCTGCTCGCGCCGCCGCGGTTCTTCGACGACCTGGTGGCGGCGAAGCGGTTCGCGGATCTCGGCAACCCGGTGCTGGCCCAGCTGGTGCTGGCGCGGCTGATGGAGACCGGCGAGCTGGAGCGTCAGCTGCGGGTGGTCCGGGCGCGGCACCGCCGCCGTCGCGACGCGATGATCCGCGCGGTGTCCGCGGAGCTGCCGTCCGCGGTCGTCCACGGCGCGGCGGCGGGCCTGCACCTGACGATCACGTTCGGGGCCGAGGTCGACGACGTCGCGGTGGCGGCGGCCGCGCTGGAGCAGGGGGTGAAGGTCCAGCCGTTGTCGTGGCACCGGCAGCTCCCGGGACCGCCGGGCCTGGTGCTGGGCTACGCGGCGCGGACGGCGACGGAGATCGCGGAGGGCGTGGCCGTGCTCGGCCGTCTGGTAAAGACTCCACAAAGGACAGTCAAGCGAGTGTGATCATGCTCTCGCAGGCGATTCGCGGACTTGGTTGCCATACGCAAGCAACTTGCTTAGCCTAGCTAAGGGACTTGCGAGCAGAAGGGTTGCACAGTGGCGGAACGCCGGACGTATTCGATCGCGGAGCTGGGGCCGCGGTACAAGTGGATCGCGCTGTCCAACACGACGCTGGGCATGCTGATCGCCACGATCAACTCCTCGATCGTGCTGATCGCGCTGCCCGACATCTTCAAGGGCATCGGCATCAACCCCCTCGAACCGGCCAACACCAGCTACCTGCTGTGGATGATCATGGGCTTCCTCGTGGTCACCGCGGTGTTGGTGGTGAGCTTCGGCAGGCTCGGCGACATGTACGGCCGCGCGAGGATGTACAACCTCGGCTTCGCCGTCTTCACGGTGTCGTCGATCATGCTGGCCATCACGTGGTTCGACGGCGACGCGGCCGCGTTGTGGCTGATCGGCTGGCGGATCGTCCAGGGCGTCGGCGGTGCCTTCCTGATGGCGAACTCCTCGGCCATCCTCACCGACGCCTTCCCGGCCAACCAGCGCGGCCTCGCGCTCGGCATGAACGGCGTCGCGGCGATCGCGGGCTCGTTCCTCGGCCTGGTCGTCGGCGGTGTGCTCGCCCCGGTCGACTGGAACCTGATCTTCCTGGTGTCGGTGCCGTTCGGCGTGATCGGCACGATCTGGGCCTACCTCAAGCTGCACGACACCGGTGTCCGCAAGCACGCGCGGATGGACTGGTGGGGCAACATCACCTTCGCCGTCGGCCTGATCGCGGTGCTCGTCGGCATCACCTACGGCATCCAGCCCCACGGCACGTCGCAGACCGGCTGGACCAGCCCGATGGTGCTCGGCTGCCTGATCGGCGGCGTCGCGGTCCTGGTCGCGTTCGTGGTCATCGAGACCAAGGTCGACAACCCGCTGTTCCGGCTGTCGCTGTTCCGGATCCGCTCGTTCACCTGGGGCAACATCGCGAACCTGACGGCGTCGCTCGGCCGCGGTGGCCTGCAGTTCATCCTGATCATCTGGCTGCAGGGAATCTGGCTGCCGCAGCACGGCTACACGTTCGAGCAGACGCCGCTGTGGGCGGGCATCTACATGCTCCCGATGACGGTCGGGTTCCTGGTGGCCGCGCCGACGTCGGGCATCCTCGCCGACCGCATCGGCAGCCGCCTGCTGGCCTCGGGCGGCCTGCTCATCACGGCGATCACGTTCCTGCTGCTGATCATCCTGCCGGTGAACTTCGACTACTGGGCGTTCGCGGCGATCCTGCTGATCAACGGCATCGGCATGGGCATGTTCTCCTCGCCCAACCGAGCCGAGGTGATGAACAGCCTCCCGGCGGACGCGCGCGGCTCCGGCGCGGGCATGATGACGACGTTCCAGAACGCGGCGATGGTCCTGTCGATCGGCTTCTTCTTCAGCCTGATCATCTCGGGCCTGTCGAGCAGCCTCCCGTCGACGATGCACGACGGCCTGGTCGCCCACGGCGTCCCCGAAGCGGCGGCGGCCCAAGTGGCGAACCTCCCGGCGGTGGCGGTGCTGTTCGCGGCGTTCCTGGGCTACAACCCGATCCAGCAGCTGCTGGGCGGCCAGCTGGCGGCGCTGCCCCCGGACCAGGCGTCGTTCCTGACGGGCCGCAGCTTCTTCCCGAACTTGATTTCGGGGCCGTTCCAGTCGGGCTTGGCGGTGGCGTTCGGCTTCGCGATCGCGGTGTGCTTGATCGGCGCGGTGGCCTCGCTGCTGACGAAGGACGCGCGTCCTTCCGGCGGGGAGTCCGTTGGTGAGGAACTGGCCGCCGTGGCGGGCGAGTCGGGCGGCGGGCCGAGCGAATTGGTGTCGCCGGCGAGCGAACGCTGACGGTGGTTTCCGAAGCCGGGTGCCGCACTTGCGCGGCACCCGGCTTCTCACGTTGGGGGAACGCAGGTGATTCGTGAGCAAGCCCTCGGCGAGCTGCTGGCCGAGGCCGGCACCCGGGCGTCCAGCCGACGTCGACGACTCCCACGCTCTACGGCCGCCGGGAGAACTCCAGTCGCCGGGCCGGACAGCCCTCGGTCGGCTTCGAGGCGGCCTTGCTCGCGCGGGCGCAGATCGACGACCGTCCGCGCGGTGGCTACTGGTTCGAGGTGTTCCTGACGCCCGGCTTCGACCGGGTCATCGCCTGCTTCGGCGTCGCGCGGCCCAAGGCCGGAGCCGCGGAGAAGGCCGCCGAGCTGCTCGAGGCGGGCGTCGCCGACGTGCCGGCCGGTCTCGTGGCCGGGCTGGAGAAGTACCTCGCCACCCGGTACTGGAGGAGCTTCGGGAAGTACGCCGAGCTGGTGCCGTCGTTCCCGTCGCCGGAAGCCGCCCGGTACCTGACCGCCGCGTTGGACCGCGGCCGTGCGGACCCGTCCTTCACCGAGCCCCTCGTCGCGGTCGTCGAGGCCGCGCTGGCCGCTGTCAGCCCGTGACGAGCGCCGGTTCGGCGACCCCGGCCACCGGCGCGGTCTTCCTGTCCCGGCGCCGGGTGATGATCCGGCGGCCGACGTCGATCATCGGGACCTCGACCCAGCGGTAGAGCAGGTCGGCGGCGAACAGCCCGACGATCGTCACGGCGACCGCCGTCAGCGTCCGGTGCGGGGCGAACTGCGGGATCGCACCCGCGAGCGCCACCGCGACGACGCCCTGCATCAGGTACAGCGAGTACGACCGTTCCCCGACGAACCGCATCGGCCGCAGCGCGAGCACCCAGGCCAGCGGCCCGCCGCCGGCGACCAGCGACGGCACCAGCAGCGCCGCGAGCACGATGTAGAGGGTGCCGGTGATCGAGCCGCCCTCGTCGCTCAGGAACTCGGCGATCTCGCCGAACAGGGTCTGGACCGCCACCAGCGCGGTGGCGACCACCAGGCCGGCGACGGGGTGCGTGAACACCCGCAGCGCGGCGAAGCCCTTGCGGTGGTGCAGGACGATCGCCAGCGTGCAGCCGATGAGGATCGGCGAGTACGCGCCGGCGTAGGGCAGGAAGGGGATCAGGGCGAGCATGAGGGCGACGAGGCCGAGGGACAGGCTCAGCCGCTTGACGAAGCCGAGCGCGCCGACACCGAAGGCGAGCAGCGGCCAGACGAGGTAGAACTTCTGCTCGACGCCGAGCGTCCAGGCCTGGCCGAACAGGGCCATCTGGTGGTACTCGCCGAGGAAGGTGAGGTTCCACGGCAGCGCGTCGACGATGCCGCTGTGCCGCAGCCCCAAGCCCCGGAAGTAGGCGAAGACGACGACCACGCCGATGACGACGTAGTAGACGGGCAGGATCCGGAACGCCCGCCGGATGTAGAACTCGGCCAGCGAGACGCGTCCGGTGCGGGCCTCTTCGCGCAGGGCCAGCGTGGTGATGAGGAACCCGGAGAGCACGAAGAAGAGGTGCACGCCGATCCAGCCGTTGGCGCGCACCCAGTTGGGTCCCCCGTAGTGGAAGACGACGACGAGCACGGCGGCGATGGCCCGGACCCCGTCGAGGGCGCCGAATCTTCGGGTGGCCAGGTACTGGTCGTGCGTGATCATCGCGTCCCCTTCACAGGCTGCTCACAGCTGGCTCAATGTAATTGGGCGACGCAGACGTTCATCCGTTAGGGTGACATTTCGGACGTTCGGGCTGGTAGCGCGCTTGATCACGATCGAGAACGGCACGAAAACCAGCTCGCCGGCACGCCGCCGCCATGGGAAAGTTCGTCTCCCGGGATGCGAAGAACTGGAGCAGGCCGACCGATGCCCGTCGACTACGAAGCCTCGTGCGAGGGCGAGTCGTCCCGGCAGGCGGACGGCTCGCGGAGGTTCTCGCCGGAGGTCGAGCAGGTGCTCCCGAGCGGTTCCTGAGTGAGTTCGGCGGTCTGGAGGTAAGGATTTCCGGACCCGGGGTCTCGTCAGCCCGGGAGCCGTTCGAGTTCGACCCGGCGGACCTGCAAGGAGAGGAAGGCCGATTCGCCGGCTGGGGCGCGTCGCTCGGCGAATCCCTGTTCCCTGTCGGCGAGCTCGATGGGGGCCGGTTCTTCCTTGGTGTTTCCGCGGCCGGTGAGGTCCTCCTGGTGGAGACCTGGGTCGCCAGCTTCGGGTTCGGCGACGCCGCGGTGAGCAAAAGCGCCGGTCGTCACGCACGAAAACCCGGCAGGGCGGCGGAAGTGCGCGTTCGGACCCGGCTCAGCGAAGCGGCACCCCTACGGCTTCGCTCCGCATCGTCGGTGACCTACCAGCCGACGGTCGCGCGCTGGATCTTCACTGGGTGCGCCGGCGCTCCGTCCAGTGGCCCGTTCGGGTCGGTCGGGATGATCCCGTCCGCGACCATGTGGTCGAGCGCCTCCATGCCGCGCACCACGCGACCCAGCACGGAGTAGTTCGCCGGGATGTTCGCGAACGAATGCACGATGAAGAACTCGGACCCGTTCGTCCCCGGCCCCTGGTTCCCCATGGCCACGGTCCCGCGCGGGTACGTCTCCGCTCCGGTGACCTCGTCCGGGAACTTGTACCCCGGCCCGCCCCTCTCGACCTCGTAGATGTCCCCGCACTGGAGCACACCCAGACGGGAAGAGTTCGAAAGCCGCCAGCACTGCGAACGGTCGTAGAACCGCTGCAGGATCAGCGAAACCATGTTGTGGACCGCGCAGGGAGCGGCTCCGGCGCGGTTCAGCCGCACGGTCACCGGCCCGTAGTTGAACCGGAACGTCACGTCGACGGTCCCGCGCGTCAACGCGAACGGCAGCGGACGCACGACCGGACGCGCCGCGGGGTTGTCCGGGGTCGGCGTGAACTCGCACCGGGTGACCACCGGGGCAGCCGAAGCTGTGGCCGGCGCGACCAGCAGCGCGCCCAGAACACCGACGAGAGCCAGACCCCAGCGCAGCTTCATGCCGGGGACGTTAGCGAATGACGAACTACTTGCGCCAGGCCGTGCGCTGCTTGCGGATGTCGAGGACCAGCAGCAGGACCAGGAACAGCGCCAGGCCGACCAGCCACACGTTCTCGGTGTTGTTCTCGTGGTTGCCCTTGATCATCACGATCAGGATCACCGCGCTGACCCAGCCGGCGATCCGGGTGGCCTTCGGGAACGAGCCGTGCCAGCCCCAGGCCGCCGACGGCTCGTCGCGCGGGTCGACCTCGGGACGCCGCTTCTCGACCGCCTTGCCTGCCACGATGAACTCCTCAAGACCCATGAACCACGGACGCGCCGATGATCCCACACCTCCGGGTGCGCCGCGGAGACGGCCCGCGTGGTGCCGGCCACTCGCGATGGCCGCGGACCGGGCCGCGCGGGAGCCTCCGGGGACACCGCGATGAGGGGGTGGGCGCCGCGGGACCACCCGGGCAATCTCCGCAGCGCCACGGAGACGGCTCGCGTGGTGCCGGCCACTCGCGATGACCCCGGACCGGAGCCTCCGGGGACACCGCGGTGCGAGGGAAGGCTGCCACGGCACCACCCAGGCAACCTCCGGGTGCGCCGCGGAGAGGCCCCGCGCGACAATGACCCGCGATGACTACCTCGCGAAGCGTTCTCGTGCTCGGCTCCACCGGGTCCATCGGCGTGCAGGCCCTGGACGTCGCGGCCCGCAACCCGCACCTCTTCCGGGTGGCCGGCATCGCGGCGGGCGGTGCCGATCCGGCCGCGCTCGCCGCGCAGGCGCTCGCCCACGGGGTCGAGGCCGTCGCCGTGACCAAGGCCACCGCCGCCGAAGACGTCCAGCTCGCGCTCTACGCCGAGGCCCAAAAGCGCGGCTACGCCCAGGGCGAGTTCAAGCTCCCGAGGCTCTTCGCGGGCTCCGACGCCGTCACCGAGCTGATCGACGCCGTGCCGGTCGACACCGTCCTCAACGCCCTGCCCGGCTCACGCGGCCTCGAGCCGACGCTCAAGGCGCTCGCCACCGGCGCCACCCTCGCGCTCGCGAACAAGGAGTCCCTCATCGCCGGCGGGCCGCTGGTGCTCGCCGCCGCGAAGCCCGGGCAGCTCGTGCCCGTCGACTCCGAGCACTCCGCCATCGCGCAGGCGCTGCGGGCCGGCAAGGAAAACGAAGTCGCCCGGCTCGTCCTCACCGCCTCCGGCGGCCCGTTCCGCGGCCGCAAGCGCGCCGAGCTGGCGGACGTCACCGTCGAACAGGCGATGGCGCACCCGACCTGGTCGATGGGCCCGCTCATCACGATCAACTCCTCGACGCTGGTCAACAAGGGCCTGGAGCTGATCGAGGCGGCGCTGCTGTTCGACATCGCGCCGGAAAAGATCGACGTCACCGTGCACCCGCAGTCGATCGTGCACTCGATGGTGACCTTCACCGACGGCTCGACGATCGCCCAGGCCAGCCCGCCCGACATGCGGCTGCCGATCGCGCTCGCGCTGCACTGGCCCGACCGCGTGCCCGGCGCCGCCCCCGCCTGCACCTGGGACACGGCCGCGACCTGGACGTTCGAGCCGCTGGACAACGAGGCGTTCCCGTCGGTCGAGCTGGCCCGCCACTGCGGCACCGTCGGCGGCTGCCTGCCCGCCGTCTACAACGCCGCGAACGAGGAGCTCGTGTCCGCTTTCCTCGCGCAGAACACCGGCTTCACGTCGATAGTGGACACTGTTTCCGAGGTGGTGGGAGCCGCCGACGAGTGGCGTCGCGAACCGCGCGACGTCGAAGACGTTCTCGCCGCCGAGCGCTGGGCTCGCGCTCGGGCCGGTTCGATCATCGAGGGGAAGTAGCGGGTGCTCGCCTACATCATCGGTGTGGTGCTCTTCGCGCTGGGGATCTGCGTCTCCGTCGCACTGCACGAGGCCGGCCACATGGTCACCGCGAAGGCCTTCGGCATGAAGGTCCGCCGGTACTTCGTGGGCTTCGGACCCACGGTGTTCTCCTGGCGCCGCGGGGAGACCGAGTACGGCCTGAAGTGGATCCCCCTCGGCGGGTTCTGCGACATCGCCGGCATGACCGCGCTCGACGAGGTCACGCCGGACGAGGCGCCGCGCGCGATGTGGCGGTTCAAGACCTGGAAGCGCACCGTCGTGATGTCGGCCGGGTCGATCACCCACTTCATCCTCGGCTTCGTCGTGCTCTACCTGATGGCCGTCACGATGGGCCTGCCGAACCTGGCCCCGACGCAGACCGAGCCGGTGCTGGCCGCGACCTCCTGCGCCCGGTCGACGACGACCGAGGAACAGGCCAAGGACACCAGCTGCCCGCCGGGCGCGCCGACCCCGGCGAAGACGGCCGGCCTGCAGCCCGGCGACAAGGTCCTCTCGGTCGGCGGCAAGCCGGTCGCGACCTGGGACGAGATGCTCGCCACCGTCCAGGCCACCAGCGGCCCGACGGCGTTCCAGGTGCTTCGGGGCGGCCAGACGCTCGACTTCACCGTCGACGTGCCGAAGGTGCAGCGCTGGACCAGCACCGGCGTCAAGACGGTCGGCATGATCGGCGCCTCGGCCCAGCCGCCCGCGCTGACCACGCAGTACGGCCCGGTCGCCGCCGTCGGCGCCACGTTCAGCTTCACCGGCACGATGTTCGCCGAGACGGCCCAGCGGCTCGTCGAGTTCCCCGAGCGCATCCCCGCCGTCGTCACCGCGATCTTCGGCGGCGAGCGCGACCCGAACACCCCGGTCAGCGTCGTCGGCGCGAGCCGGATCGGCGGCGAGGCCGTCCAGCAGGGCATCTGGGTGCTGTTCTTCTTCCTGCTGGCCAGCCTGAACTTCTTCATCGGCGTGTTCAACCTGCTGCCGCTGCTGCCGCTGGACGGTGGGCACATCGCGGTGGTCTGGTACGAGCGCGTCCGCGACTGGATCCGCGGCCTGCGCGGCAAGGCGGCCGGCGGCCCGGTGGACTACACGAAGCTGTCCGGGATCACGATGGTGCTGGTCCTCATCGGCGGCGCGGTCACGCTACTCACGGTGACCGCGGACATCGTCAACCCGATCCGCCTGCAGTAGCGCCCCGCCACGGAGGGGTTCCGGCTCCTCCGTGGCCCGGCACACGGGCCGTAACGCTGCTCACCGTGACGGTTGACATGGTGAAGGTGGCCCGGTCGGGGTAGGTACGCTGGAAGCCGTGACCGTCGCACTCGGTATGCCAGCCCTGCCCCCGCCCGTCCTCTCCGAGCGCCGCAAGACCCGCCAGCTCCACGTGGGCCCGGTCGGCGTCGGCAGCGACTTCCCGATCTCCGTCCAGTCGATGACGACGACGCTCACCTCCGACGTCAACGCGACCCTCCAGCAGATCGCCGAGCTGACCGCCGCGGGCTGCGACATCGTCCGCGTGGCGTGCCCGTCGGCCGACGACGCCGAGGCACTGCCCGCGATCGCGCGCAAGTCGCAGATCCCCGTCATCGCCGACATCCACTTCCAGCCGAAGTACGTGTTCGCGGCGATCGAGGCCGGCTGCGCGGCGGTCCGCGTCAACCCGGGCAACATCCGCAAGTTCGACGACCAGGTCAAGGAGATCGCGCAGGCCGCGAAGGACCACGGCACGCCGATCCGGATCGGCGTCAACGCCGGTTCGCTGGACAAGCGGATCATGGACAAGTACGGCAAGGCGACGCCGGAAGCGCTGGCGGAGTCGGCGCTGTGGGAAGCGTCGCTGTTCGCCGAGCACGACTTCCACGACATCAAGATCTCGGTGAAGCACAACGACCCGGTGGTCATGGTGCGCGCGTACGAGATCCTGGCCGAGCAGTGCGACTACCCGCTGCACCTGGGCGTGACCGAGGCCGGCCCGGCGTTCCAGGGCACCATCAAGTCGGCCGTCGCGTTCGGCGCGCTGCTGCGCCAGGGCATCGGCGACACGATCCGCGTCTCGCTGTCCGCGCCGCCGGTCGAGGAGGTCAAGGTCGGCACGCAGATCCTGCAGTCGTTGAACCTGCGGCCGCGGAAGCTGGAGATCGTGTCGTGCCCGTCGTGCGGGCGCGCGCAGGTCGACGTCTACACCCTCGCCGAGCAGGTCACCGCCGGGCTGGAGGGCATGGAAATCCCGCTGCGCGTGGCCGTCATGGGCTGCGTCGTGAACGGTCCGGGCGAGGCCCGCGAGGCCGACCTGGGTGTCGCTTCCGGCAACGGCAAGGGCCAGATCTTCGTCAAGGGCGAGGTCATCAAGACCGTGCCCGAGCACGCGATCGTCGAGACGCTCATCGAAGAGGCCATGCGCATCGCCGAAGAGGCGGGCGAGTCCCTCGGCGAGGGCGCTCCGGTGGTCACCGCCGGCTGATTTTCGGGGGTCCGGGTGGCGAAGCCCCCGGCCCGGGGCGGAGCCCCGGACGGCACAGCTGACCTGCTCGCGGACGACGTCCTCGAGGTGTTTTCGTGGCCGACTTCGACGCCTCGGGTGTCCACCTGCCGGGTGGCACGCGGCGGCTGCTCCCGGCGTTGCGCGCGGCCGGCTTCAGCTACGACCCGCGGGCCCGCCGCATCCGGCGTGACGGCCACTTCACCGGCACGCTGCCGTTCCGCTACCTGGGTGCGGACGACCGGGCCGGCCCGAACTACACGGGCCAGCCCGCCGTCCGCTCCTACTACGAATCAGCCCTGTAGGTGGTGCTGGGCGGCGTCGCGGATCTGCAGCCGCACGTTCTCCAGCGCGGCCGCCACCTCGTCGATCTGCTGCGCCGCCAGCTGGATCGCGCCCTGGATCGCGGTCGCCGTCGACGTCTCCCCGAGCAGGCCCAGCACCTGCGCCTGCAGGTCTTCGAGGTCGCTCTTGGTGGCGAGCGCGATGCCGGTGGGCACCTGGTCGGCGAGCAGCTCCAGCTGCTGCGCCTGCTCCTGGATCGTCATCGGGGTTCCTTCCGCGGTGGGGACGCACCCTCCGTGTTAGCAGAACCGGAACTGTCGGTGGTGACGTTTACGCTGGCATTCGTGAGCGTGACCTGGGCCATTCACCAGCCGCACCCGGTGGTGCGGCCCCTGGTCACGCGCTACGTCGGGTACGCGCAGGACGAGGTGACGCTGCCGGTCCACCGCGGGCTGCCGTCCCGGCACGTGACGCTCGTCATCAGCCTCGCCGGGCCGGTGCGGACGGCCGGGCACAGCCTCCAGGCGCTGGTCGGCGGCCTGCACACGAGCGCGGTGCTGATCCGGCAGGACCGCCGTCAGGAAGGGCTGCAGCTGGAGCTCGACCCGCTGGGCGTCCGCACGCTCTTCGGCGTCACGGCGGCGGAGCTGAGCGGGGAAGTCGTCGACCTCGCGGAGTTCGGCCTCGGCTCGCTGCCGGATCGGCTGCGGGACCTGCCGTGGTCCGAGCGGTTCGCGCTGCTCGACGACGTCCTGGCCGCCCGGGCCGTCGAACCGGTGGTGCCGCCGCCCGAGCTGGGGGAGGCGTGGCGCCGGATGCGGGGCGCGGACGGGCGGGTGCGCGTCACGGACCTGGCGGGCGAAGTCGGCTGGAGCCGCCGTCACCTGGGGGAGCGGTTCCGCGCGGAGCTGGGCCTCGCCCCGAAGCAGGCGGCGCGGATCCTGCGCTTCGAGCGGGCCGGCCGGCTGCTGCGGCAGGGGCGCACGGACCTGGCCGGGCTGGCCGTCGAGTGCGGCTACTACGACCAGGCCCACCTGACCAACGAGTGGCGCGCGCTGGCCGGGTGCACGCCGGGGACGTGGATCGCCGAGGAGCTCCCGTTCCTCCAAGACGAGGAGGTGGCGGCGGGGCAAGACTCCCGGGCATGACTCCCGAACCGAACGTGTGGCCCGCCCTCCGCTACGACGACGCCCCGGCGGCGGTCCGATTCCTCGTCGACGTCCTGGGCTTCACCGAGACGCTGGTGGTGCCCGAAGGCGACCTGATCGCGCACGCCGAGCTGCGCTGGCCCGAGGGCGGCGCGGTGATGCTGGGCAGCGTCCGCCCACCGGACGGGGTGCACGACGCGATGAAACCCGGCACGGGCGCGGTGTACGTGGTGTCGGACAAGGTGGACGAGATCTACGCGCGAGTGAAGGCGGCGGGCGCGGAGGTGACGGCGGAGCTGACCGACACGGAGTACGGTTCCCACACGTTCAGCCTCCGCGACCCGGAGGGCAACTCCTGGACGATCGGCACCTACCGCGGCGCCCCCTGACCACGACGGCTGCGGGGGAGCGGCTGCGGCTGCCGGCGAGCGGCACGGGCGCGGCTCGCCGGACGGACGGTCTCCGGCGAGCGAGCACGGGCCGCGGCTCGCCGCCGAGCGTGAGCCAGCCCCGCTGCGGCAGCCGCGCGCGGTCCTCTACTGCCCCGATGCCGCCTCCGGAGCCCGAACCGGGCTGTTCATCTCACCGTGTCGACGGCCTCGCGTTCCGTTTACCCGCCGAATCTGGCACCCTGGAGCCCGTGTTGCGGCTTGCAGGTGCACGGCTGCTCGATGATCGGGACTATCCGGCGGTCCGTGCCGCGCTCGCCGCCGACCCGGTGGGCAGCTGCATGGTCAGCGCCCGGGTCGAGGCCGCGGGCCTCGACCCGTGGCGGCTCGGTGGCGAGCTCTGGGCCGCCGACAGCCGGCCCGTTCGCGCCGGGCGGCTCCAAGGGCTGTGCTTCTCCGGGCCCAACCTCATCCCGCTGAGGGGCAACGCCCCCGCGTTGCGCTCCTTCGCCGATCGCGCACTCAGAAGGCAACGCACCTGCTCCTCGCTCGTCGGCCCGGCCGAACAGGTCCTCGGCCTGTGGGACGAGCTCGAAGGCGAGTGGGGCCCGGCCCGCGAGGTCCGCGACGACCAGCCGTTGCTGGCACTGGACACCCAGCCGCTGGTCAAGGCCGATCCGCTGGTCCGCCCGGTCCGGCCGGACGAGCTCGAGCGCTACCTGCCCGCGGCCGTCGCGATGTTCATCGAGGAGGTCGGCGTCGACCCGCGCAGCGGCGACGGCGGCGCCAGCTACCGCGCCCGCGTCACCGAGCTCATCGGCGCCGGCCGCGCCTTCGCCCGCTTCGAGAACGGCGAAGTCGTCTTCAAGGCCGAGATCGGCGCCATGTCGGCGACCGTCGGGCAGATCCAGGGCGTCTGGGTGCACCCCGACCGCCGCGGCGACGGCCTCGGCACCGCCGGCACCGCCGCCGTCGTCAACCGGCTCGTGAAGGGCCTGGGCCGCACCGCGAGCCTGTACGTCAACGCCTTCAACAGCCCCGCCCTCGCGGCCTACCGCAAGATCGGCTTCAAGCAGGTCGGCCAGTACGCGACGGTGCTGTTCTAACCACTCTTCCGTGGCGGTGTTTCGAGCCCGCCGCAAGCCGCTGACCAGGCATGATCCGGCCATGAGTGCACGTCGACACCGTGCTCTCGCGGCGCTGGTGCTGCTCGTCGCCGCGACCACGGCCGGGTGCTCGGGCGACGGTCCCGAGGACGCCCTGTCCGCCTTCCTCGACGCCGTCGCGGCCGGCGACGTCGCCGCCGCGGCCGCGAGCACCGACTCGCCCGACGCGGCCACGACCGTCCTGACCCAGGTCCGCGGCGTGCTCGAACCCGAGGCCCTCGACGTCGACGACGAAGAGGTGAAGGAGCCGGCGAACGGCGACACCGTCACGGCGAGCTACCAGCTCACCTGGCACCTCGCCCAGGGCCGCACCTGGACCTACCGCGCCGACGCCCAGCTGCGCGCGGCCGAGAACGGCTGGCAGGTGCACTGGCAGCCGACGGTCGTGCACCCGCAGCTGGCCGTCGGCCAGACCCTCGGCCTGCTGCCGCAGCTGCCCGAGACCGCGCCCGTCCTGGACCGCGACGGCGTGCCGCTGATGCGCCCGCAGACCGTCATCGGCGTGGTCGTCGACCCGCAGAAGACGGGCAATGCGAGCGCCGTCGCCGGCTCGCTCGCGAAGGCGCTGCACCGCTACGAGCCGTCGGTCACCGGGCGCTCGGTGCTGGACGGCATGAGCAAGACGAAGCCCGGCGACGCCTATTCGGTGATCACCCTGCGCGCCGGGGACTACCAGCGCGTCAAGCCGGTGATCTACGACCTGCCCGGTGTTCGGTTCGCCAGCCAGGAACGGCTGCTGCCGGTCACGCGCGGGTCGGGTCAGCAGGTCCTGCCCGGCATCCGCGCACTGGTCGAGCAGCAGCTGGCCGGCGCGGCGGGCTGGCGGATCGTCACCCGGGACGTCACCGGCGGCGAGGTCTCCGAGCTGAAGGCCGAGCCGCCGCGCCCGTCGCCCGCGGTCACCAGCACGCTCAGCACGAAGGTCCAGGCCGCCGCCGAGAAGGCGCTCGACACCGAGCAGTACCCGGCCGCGCTGGTGGCGATCCAGCCGTCGACCGGGGACATCCTGGCCGTCGCGCAGAACGACGCCGCGAACGACGAAGGCTCGCTGGCCCTGGCCGGGCGGTTCCCGCCGGGCTCGACGTTCAAGATCGTCACGGCGGCGGCCGCGCTGTCGGCGGGTGACGTCGAGGCGGGCAGCGCGGTCGACTGCCCCGGCACGACGACGATCGAGAACCGCGTGATCCCGAACGAAGGCCGGTTCGACCTCGGGCGCGTCCCGCTGAAGACGGCGTTCGCGCGCTCGTGCAACACGACCTTCGCGCGGCTCGCCGCCGGGCTGCCGTCCTCGGCGCTCACGGACGCCGCGCGCTCGTTCGGCATCGGCGCGGACTTCGTCGTCCCCGGCCTGACCACGGTCACCGGCGCGGTCCCGGCCAGCGACTCGGCCGTCCAGCGCGCGGAGAACGGCTTCGGCCAGGGCACGGTGGTGACCAGCCCGTTCGGCATGGCGCTGGCCGCGGCCACCGTCCAGGCGGGGAAGGTCCCGACGCCGTCGATCGTCCGCGGCATGCCCGCGACCACGAAGAACGTCGGCGACGCGCCTTCCCAGGACGTGCTCGACGCGCTGCGCGGGATGATGCGCGAGGTCGTCAAGAACGGCACCGCGACCGGGCTGCGGGACCTCCCCGACGTCGCGGGCAAGACCGGCACCGCCCAGTTCGGCGACGGCTCGCAGTCGCACGGCTGGTTCGTCGGCTACCGCGGCGACCTCGCGTTCGCCGTGCTGCTCACCGAGGCCGGCTCGTCGAAACCGGCGGTGCAGGCCGCGCACCGGTTCCTGGCGGGAATCGGCTGAGCGGGCCGTCGTAAGGTGGGGGCATGTCCGTTCGTGCCCCGCTCGTTCCCGGCGTCCAGACGCCGCGCCGTGCCGTCCCGACCTCCATCGCCCGTCCCGAGTACGTGGACAAGCCGGCGCCGAAACGGGACACGGGCAACGGCGTGCGCACGCCCGAGGTGATCGAGGCGATGCGGGTCGCGAGCCGGATCGCGGCGCAGGCGCTGGAAGAGGGCGGCAAGGCCGTGAAGCCGGGCGCCACCACCGACGACATCGACAAGGTGGTGCACGAGTTCCTGCTCGACCACCACGCCTACCCCTCGACGCTGGGCTACCGCCGCTTCCCGAAGTCGTGCTGCACCTCGCTCAACGAGGTGATCTGCCACGGCATCCCGGACTCGACGGTGATCGAGGACGGCGACATCTGCAACATCGACGTCACCGCCTACATCGGCGGCGTGCACGGCGACACGAACGCGACGTTCCTGGCCGGCGACGTCTCGGAGGAGGCCCGCCTGCTGGTGGAGCGCACCCGCGAGGCGACGATGCGGGCGATCAAGGCGGTCCGGCCGGGCCGTCAGCTGAACGTCATCGGCCGGGTCATCGAGTCCTACGCCAAGCGCTTCGGCTACGGCGTGGTCCGCGACTTCACCGGCCACGGCGTCGGCCCGGCGTTCCACACGCCCCCGACGGTCCTGCACTACGAAGAGCCCTCCGTCGACACGATCATCGAGGAGGGCATGACCTTCACGATCGAGCCGATGATCACGCTGGGCACCATCGACTACGACATCTGGGCCGACGACTGGACCGTCACCACGAAGGACAAGAAGTGGACGGCCCAGTTCGAGCACACCCTCGTGGTGACGGCCGACGGCAGCGAGATCCTCACGCTGCCCTGAAGTCAGTGGCTGGTGGCCTTCTTGTAGCAGCGCACCGAAAGCGGCACGAAGACCACCAGCAGCAGCGCGATCCACAGCACCGACGCGAGCACGGCGTGCTGCATCGGCCAGACGTCGCGCACCGGCATCGCCGCGCTGGTGTTGCCGAACAGCTCCCGGGCCGCCTGGGTGATCGCCGAGACCGGGTTCCAGTCCGCGATCACCCGCAGCGGGGCGGGCAGCCGTCCGCTGTCGACGAACGTGTTGGCCAGGAACGTCAGCGGGAAGATCGCCACGCTCGCCACGTTGTTGAACACCTCGGGCTTGCGCACGGCCAGCCCGAGCGTGCCCATCACCCACGACAACGCGTAGGCGAACGCCAGCAGCAGGAGCACGCCGCCCAGCGCCTCCAGCGGGCTCGTGTGGACGCGCCAGCCGACCAGCAACCCCACGAGCCCCATGATGAGCAGGCTCGTCACGTTGAGGATGAGGTCGGCGGTGGTCCGTCCGATCAGCACCGCGGCCGGGGACATCGGCAGGGATCTGAACCGGTCGATCAGGCCCTTCTGCAGGTCGTCGGTGAGCCCGTAGCCGGTGACGATGCTGCCCATCGCGACCGCCAGGGTGAAGATCCCCGGCAGCATGAACTCGCGGTAGGAGATCCCGGGGATGTCGATCACGCTGCCGAACACGTACCCGAAGAGCAGCACGAACATCACCGGCATGAAGACGATCGACCCGAGCAGGTCCATCGAGCGCAGGATCTTGATCGAGTTGCGCTTGGCGACCGTCACGCCGTCGGTCACGGCCATCTGCACCGCGTTCATCACACGGCCTCCTTCGCGGGTTCGGCCACCTCGTGACCGGTGAGAGACAGGAAAACGTCGTCGAGGGTGGGGCGGCGGACACCGACGTCGCGGACGTCCACGCCGTCGGCGGCGAGCAGCGCCAGCGCTTCGGTAAGCGCTTTCGCGCCGTGGGACACGGGCACGGTGAGCCGGAAGCCCTCGGCCTGCGGCTCGCCGCTGGCCAGCCGGGCGAGCGCCCGCTGCGCGACGACGACGTCGTCGTGCGTGCCGACGGTCAGCTCGATCCGCTCGCCGCCGACGAGGTCCTTGAGCTCGTCGGCGGTGCCGCGGGCGATCACGCGCCCGTGGTCGACGACGGCGATGCTGTCGGCCAGCCGGTCGGCCTCTTCGAGGTACTGGGTGGTGAGCAGCAACGTGGTGCCGTTCGCGACCAGCTCGGTGATGACGTCCCACAGCTCGGTGCGGGCGCGCGGGTCGAGCCCGGTGGTGGGCTCGTCGAGGAACAGCACCGGCGGGTTCGCGACGAGCGCGCCGGCCAGGTCGAGCCGGCGGCGCATGCCGCCGGAGTAGCCCTTCACCGGGCGGTCGGCGGCGTCGGCCAGGCTGAACCGGGCCAGCAGCTCCCGGCCGCGCGCCTTGGCCCGCTTGGTCCCCAGGTGGTACAGCCTGCCGACCATCTCGAGGTTCTCGGCGCCGGTCAGTTCGGGGTCGACGGCGGCGTACTGCCCCGACGCGCCGATGTGCGAACGCAGCTCGGGCGCGTCCTTCACGACGTCGAACCCGGCGACCGTCGCGCGGCCGGCGTCCGGCTTCTGCAGTGTCGTGAGGATCTGGACGGTGGTGGTCTTCCCCGCGCCGTTCGGCCCGAGTACGCCGAGCACAGTGCCTTCGGGCACCGACAAGGTCATCCCGTCGAGCGCGGCGACCTTCCCGTACCTCTTGACCAGTCCCTCGGCCACGATGGCGTCTGGCATTGGATCTTCCCCTTTTCTCGTGGAGTCTCAGGCCCGGCGGATGACGATGTCGCCGGTGTAGGTGTGGGCCTTGACCTCGACGGTCTCGGCGCCGGCGCCCGGGCCGTCGGCGGCGCTGAGCGTGTTGCGCACCGAGCCGGTCAGCGAGTTCAGCTCCAGCCACGCGGCCGTGCCCTCGCGGATGCCGACCTCGATCTCGCCGACGGCGGTCTCGAGCACGACCCGGTCGCGCACGACCTCGCCGAGCCGGATGTCGCCGGAAGCGGTCTTGGCGTGCACGCCGGCGTGGGCGAGGTCGACGAGGATGTCGCCGTTGGCGACGCTCACCCGCAGGTCACCGGTCACTTCGCCGACGCGGGTCTCGCCGTTGGAGTTCTTCAGCACGGCGGTGCCGTCGATCTCGCGGATCCGCAGCTCGCCGGAGCCGGTGCCGACCTCGGCGTGCCCGGTGGCGCGGTCGATGGTGACGTCGCCGGTCGCCGTGCTCGCCTCGAGCCGGGCGGCTTCGTCGAGGTGGATGTCGCCGACGGAGGTCTTGAAGCGGCTGGGGCCGACGCGGCCGGTGACGCGGAAGTCGCCCATCGCGGCGGTGCCGGTGATCTGCGAACCGGCAGGCAGCTCGACGGTGACGTGCAGGGCACCGCTCTTGCCCCAGAGCTTGGTGACGTACTTCGGTCCCTTGACCAGCAGTTCACCGCCGGCGAACTCGACGCGGGTCTTCGCGACGGCCTTGACGTCCTCGCTGTCGCCCGGGTCGGCCGGGGTGACCTCGACGGTCGTCTCCGCGCGGTCGCCGGCGACGATCCGGACGTCGGCGACGCTGAGGTCGATCGTCGCGGTGATCGGCTCTGGGGTGGGGAAAACAGGCATGGCTGCGCCCTCCTGGGGTGCTCGTGGGGCGTCTCCGCAGGTCGGAGACGTGCAGGGAAAAGCGAAAGGGGTTACTGAACCCAGCCGGTGTACTTCTCGCCGAAGACCGATCGGCGCTGGGCCGGGCGGCCGCGGTCGGAGCCGAGCGCGGCGGTCGCGGCCCGGACGAGCCAGGCGTTGGTGGAGAGCCGCTCGCGGCTCGCCGCCTCCTCGACCCGCTGCTTCAGCTGCTCGGGCAGCCGCAGGTTGATCCGGGAGACGGCGCCGTCGTCGGTTTCCGGCGGCGGCGCGACGGGCTCGGGGGCCACCGGCTCGGCGACCGGGGACGGCGGCAGCGTGACGGCGAACTCGGCGTCCCGGCGGCGGAGGCGGACTTCGACGGAGCCGGGCGCGAGGTCGCGGGTGATCTCGTCGGCGGCGGCCGAAAGGGTGTCGAGCAGGGTCAGCCGGATGGCGGCCTCCAGCGGCGAGGCCAGCCGTTCGGCCAGGGCGACAGCGTCCTCGCCGGCCGCCTCGGCGGCTACCGCGAATTCGCGGCGGAGGCTGTCCACGAGTGGTGTCAGGTCCATGGCACAACTATGGCGCCACGATGGCACCACCACAACCCTGAAATGGCACCCTTAAGGGTCAGAAGTGGTGCCAAAAAGAACAAATGTGCTGGTCAGGCGCGGTCGACGCGCTCCAGTAGCTCGTCCAGGAACCCGCAGGCTTCGGCCGCGGCCCGGTCGGGATCGCGCTCGGCGATGGCGTCGGCGAGGCCTTCGTGGCCGATCTCGGGCACGTGGTCCACGCCCGGCGTGATGCTCGACGTCGCCGCCACGCTCGCCGTGATGACCTCCGTCAGCCCGCGGTAGAGCTCGGTGAGCAGCCCGTTGTGCCCGGCGCGCACGACCGCCATGTGGAACTCGGCGTCGGTGTGCGCGAAGTCCTCCCAGCGGCGTTCGCGCAGCTCGGTCTCGCGCCGGGCCAGCAGCGACCACAGCTGCGCGACCTCTTCCTGCGTCCGCGACAACGCGGCCAGCCGGGCGCCTTCGGCTTCGAGCGTGCGCCGAACCTGCAGGACCTCGCGCAGCTCGTCGCCGCAGAGCCGGCGGATCGCCCCGGACACCTCGCTGGTCGCGCGCACGTACGTGCCGTCGCCCTGGCGCACTTCGAGCAGGCCAGTGTGCGCGAGCGCGCGCACGGCTTCGCGGACGGTGTTGCGCCCGACGCCCAGCTGTTCGCCCAGCTCGACCTCGGTCGGGATGCGCGTGCCGAGCGGCCAGTCGCCCTGCGCGACCGCGGTCCGCAGCTGCTCGATGACCTGGTCGACCAGGCCG
This sequence comes from Amycolatopsis sp. NPDC049691, assembly GCF_040675005.1. Classification (NCBI taxonomy): domain Bacteria; kingdom Bacillati; phylum Actinomycetota; class Actinomycetes; order Pseudonocardiales; family Pseudonocardiaceae; genus Amycolatopsis; species Amycolatopsis sp. NPDC049691. The sequence goes on along the minus strand of NZ_JBFANX010000004.1, from coordinate 59,940 downwards.
GTGCGCCGGGTGGTGGCCAGAGGCACAGGAGTCATCCCTTCATCCAATCATCCTACGTATGCGATAGTAGCCGTCATGCGCGTCGAAAACCGTGAACTCGAACTGGACGGCGCCGTGGAGGTCCGGACGCCGGGCGTGGTCGCCGGCGGCGCGCTGCTCGCGGTCGCGGTGGTGCTCACCGCGCTCAACCTGCGTCCGGCCATCACCGGCGTCGGGCCCATGCTCGCCGAAATGCGCGCGGACCTGGGGACGTCCGGGGTCTGGGCGGGCGTGCTCACGACGTTGCCGACGCTCTGCTTCGCCGGCGCCGGGCTGGCCGCGCCGCTGCTCGCGCGCCGGGCCGGCATCGGCGCCGCCATCGCGATCGCGCTGGGCGCGCTCGCCGCCGGGCTGCTGCTGCGCGTGGTCGACGGCCCGGCCGTCGTGCTCGGCGGGACGCTCGTCGCCACCGCCGGGATCGCCCTGATCAACGTGCTCATCCCGGTCGTCATCAAGGACTCCTTCCCGGCCCGCATCGGCGTCATGACCGGCGTCTACACGGCGGCCCTGCAGGGCGGCGGCGCCCTCGGCTCGGCGGTGACCCCGCAGCTCGGCGACGCGTTCGGCGGCTGGCGCCCGGCGTTGGGGAGCTGGGCGGTGCTGGCCGTCGTGGCGCTGCTGGCGTGGATTCTCGCAGCCCGCGGCACCGGCCGGGCGCCGCGGCCCGCCGACGTGGCCGCCGGTGGCCGATCGCTGCTGCGCAACCGGCTCGCCTGGATCGTCACGGTGTTCTTCGGCCTGCAGGCCTTCTACGCCTACGCGGCCATGGGCTGGTTCCCGCAGGTGCTGATGGACGCGGGCGTGCCCCGCGACGACGCCGGCCTGCTGTTCGGCCTGGTCTCGCTGATCGCCGTGCCGATCAGCCTCTTCATCGCACCGATGGCCGCCCGCGCCCGCGGCGGCCAGGGCCCGTGGATCGTGGGCCTGGGCGTGTTCGGCTTCGCCGGGACGACCGGGCTGATGCTCGCGCCGTCGTGGTCGCCGCTGCTGTGGAGCATCCTCGTCGGGCTCGGCATGAGCGTGTTCTCCCTGGCCCTGACCGTGATCGCGCTGCGCGCGCGAACCGGCGCCGACACCGCCCGGCTGTCCGGGATGGCGCAGGGCTTCGGCTACCTGTTCGCCGCGCTCGGGCCGTTCCTCTTCGGCCTGCTGCACGACCTGGCGGCCGGCTGGACCGTGCCGCTGGCGATGCTGCTCGGGCTGCTGGTGGTCCAGGTGGTGTTCGGCGCGCTCGCCGGCCGCCGCCGGTTCGTCTGAAAGCCGGTCAGTCCAGGGGCAGGTTGAGCAGCGCGTTCTCGACCAGTTCCGGCATCGCCGGGTGGATCCAGTACTGGCCACGCGCCATCGAACGCGCGTCCAGGCCGAAGCTCATCGCCTGGATCAGCGGCTGGATCACCGACGACGCCTGCGGCCCGATGATGTGCGCGCCCAGGAGCTTGCCGGTCGCCGGGTCGGCCAGGAGCTTCGCGAAGCCGGTCGTGTCCTCCATCGCCCAGCCGTAGGCGATGCCGGCGTAGTCCTGCTTCGAGACCACATAGGACACACCGAGGTCGCGGGCCTTCTGCTCGGTCAGCCCGACCGACGCGACCTGCGGGTGGGTGAACACCGCGTGCGGCACGAACCGGTGGTCGGCGGTGATCCGCTCGTCCGGGTGCAGCAGGTTGTGCTGCACCACCCGGGCTTCGTGGTTCGCGACGTGCTTCAGCTCGTGCGGCGAGGACAGGTCGCCGAGCGCGTAGATGCCCTCGACCACGGTCTCCTGGTGGTCGTCGACCACGACGTGCCCACTGTCCATTGTGGTCACCCCGGTGGCCGCCACGTCCAGCAGGTCGGAGTTCGGGCGGCGGCCGGTGGCGATCAGCAGGAGGTCGGCCTCGACGGTCTCGGCGCCCTGCGGACCCTCGAGGTCCAGCGCCACCCCGGCCTCGGTCTTGCGCGCCCGGACGGTCTTGCGGTCCAGGCGGACGTCGAAGCGTTCCGCGGCCAGCTCGGTGAACCGCGCGCTGACGTCCTCGTCCTCCGAGCGCAGCAGGCGCCCGGACCGGTTGACCAGCGTGACCCGCACTCCGAACGACGCGAAGACGTGCGCGAACTCGGCCGCGATGTACCCGCCGCCGAGGATGACGATCCGTTCGGGCAGCTCGTCGAGGCGCATCACCGTGTCGGACGTGTAGTACTCGACGTCGCTCAGACCCGGGATGTCCGGGATCACCGGCCGCCCGCCCGCGGCGAGCACGAACTTGTCGGCGGTCAGGACCTCGTCGGGGCGGCCGTCGGCGAAGCTGACGCGCAGCTCCTTGTGCCCGGTGAAGCGCGCGGTGCCCTCGTAGACGTCGACGTCCTTGTTGTCCTCGTGGCTGCGGCGGTACTCCGCGCCACCGGCGGCGATCGGGTCGATGCGGCCGAAGATCCGGTCGCGGATGTCGCGCCAGCGGACGCCCTTCAGCTCTTCGTCGACGCCGTACTTCGCGCTGTGCGAAGGCGTGTACGCGACATCGGCGGCGTACACGAACATCTTGGTCGGGATGCAGCCGACGTTCAGGCAGGTGCCGCCGAAGGTGCCCTTCTCCACGATCGCCGTCTTCTTGCCGGCGAAGCCGGGGCCGAGGATGGAGTTCCCCGATCCCGTCCCGACGATCACCAGGTCGTAGTGGGGCACTGCATCCTCCGCGGGGATTGGGTCCGGTCGATTCACCCTAGCCAACCGGCTCGGCGGAGCTGGTGTTCCCCGATGTGCTTAACGTCGTATTACGAGGTCAGTGGCCGGTCGCGGTGAAGTGCATCCGGTCCTTCGGGCTGGTCCAGGCCCCGCCCCACGTCCACCCGATCGCGGCGAACGCGCGCACGGTCGCGTCGCCGGCCAGCACCATGCCCGGGCGGCGGTTCGCGCGGTCGAGGTAGGCCGAGGCCAGTTCGGGCAGCACGAGGTCGCCCTGGCTGTAGGGGTTGCAGAACGGGTTGACGTCGACCGCGAGCCCGTACGCGTGTGCCGACCAGGTCGTCTGCCCGCGGGCCGGGCGGCAGACGAAGGCGCTGGTGCTGTTGCCGTCGCCGGTCGGCGGGGCGGTCAGCTCGGCGGGGCTCGTCACGCGCATTTCCTCGAGCGGGAAGTGCGCGGCGAAGAGCTGGCCGAACACCTTCGTGATCCCGGCCGCGCCCTTCGCGTTGACCAGCATCTCGCCGGTGTGCGCGCGGCCGTCGAACCCCCAGAACGACATGGTCAGGTAACGCAGGTCGGCCGCTTTGACGGGGCAGGCGGCCTGCCAGGTGCTGCGCGCGAGCACGTCGGACGGGACGGCACCGATCGTCGACGCGTACCGGTCGCCGGCCGGCGGCAGCAGGACGTCTTTTGTCGGAAGTGCCCGGTTCACCAGTTCGGGTGGCGTCGGCTCGATCTCGCCGAAGCCGTCGGGGCGGAGGGGGAGCGGGTGGGCACCCACCTGCCAGGTGACGGCCGGTGCGCCCGACGCCGTCGTGACCTTCGCCGGGGCCGAGGTCGCCGTGGTCGCTGTGGTCGTCGTGGTCGGAGAAGGCGCAGGCTGCGGCGTCGAGGGCGGTTCCGCCGAGCACGCGGCCGTCGTCAGGGCCAGGATCGCCCCGAGTACCGCCGCCGCTCTCCGCCGCATCCGGCCAGCTTGGCAGAGGCGTGTGTTCGGCGCGGAGTCCACCCGTTCCAGTGACACCGTTTTGGGCCCCCTCGGATTAGGGTATTGAGCGCACGTCGTTCACGCACCGGAGTCATCCGGGTGCCGACTGCTCTGTCTCGTGCTGCTCCGAAGAGGGGAAAGTCCCATGTCCGTGAAGTCCCGCCGATCCCTGCTGCTCGCGAGCGGCGCGCTCCTCGCGGTCGCCGCGGTGGCCGTCCCGGTGGTGGTCGGCACGGCGTCGGCGGACCCGGCTTCGGCCAACCAGCCCCGGATCGTGGGCGGCGACAAGGCTTCCCTGGCGGACCACCCGTACGCGGTGTACTTGACGGACGCGGGCGGAAACCAGTTCTGCGGCGCGGTGATCGTCAGCTCGACGGCGGTCGCGACGGCGGCGCACTGCGCCAAGGCGGTGGCGAAGCAGGACGTCCGCGTGGTGGCGGGCCGCGAGGACAAGCGCACGGACGAGGGTGACGTCCTCGGCGTCTCGAAGGTCTGGATCGGCAAGGGGTACAGCGATCCGACCCAGGGCGACGACATCGCGGTGCTGACCGTCCGCGGCCAGCTGAACTACCGGCCCGCGAAGCTGCCCGACGGCAACGACCCGGCGTACCGCGAAGGCACCCAGGCGACGGTGCTCGGCTGGGGCCGCATCGCCGACGGCGGCGACCGCTCCGACTACCTGCGCAGCGCCCAGGTCCCGGTGGTCTCGGACAGCGCCTGCCGCTCCGACTACTCGGTGTACGACCAGAAGACCATGGTCTGCGCGGGGTACGAGCAGGGTGGGGTCGACGCGTGCCAGGGCGACTCGGGCGGCCCGCTCGTCGTGGGCGACACGCTGATCGGGATCGTGTCCTTCGGCGACGGCTGCGGCAAACCGGGAAAGCCGGGCGTCTACACGCGCGTCTCGGCGTACACGGCCGACATCGAGGCCCAGGCCAAGCCCCGCCTCCTCGGCTGAGCGTGATAGGCAGGGGACATGCCGACCCTGCACGACGCGACCGGGCCCGAACTGACCGCCGCCGAGCTCCACGACATCCTCCGCCTGCGCGTGGACGTGTTCGTGGTGGAGCAGAAGGCCGCGTACCCGGAACTCGATGGCCGTGACCTCCGGCCGGACACCCGCCACCTGTGGTTCGCGGACTCCACCGGCGTCACGTCGTACCTGCGCGTGCTGCAGGATCCCGACGGCGTCCGCCGCATCGGCCGCGTGGTGACGGCGGCCGCCGCCCGCGGCCAAGGACTGGCGGCCCAGCTGATGGACGCGGCCCTCACCGTCCCGAGCGAGTACGTCCTCGACGCGCAGACGTACGTCCAGGGTTTCTACGCGCGCTACGGCTTCGTCGCGGAAGGCGCGGAGTACACCGACGACGACGGTATCCCGCACATCCGCATGCGTCGCCCGCCGTCCTGACGCTTGCCTCGACAGGATCCGTAGGCCGGTCTACTCTGAATACGAGACGATACCGTTTCGTATCGAAAGGAGGGGCCGTGCCGGGAAGACCGCGGGACGCCGGCCGGGACGTCGCCATCTTCGACGCGACGCTGAAACTGCTGATCGACGTCGGCTACGACCGGATGTCGATCGAAGCCGTCGCGGCGGCGGCCGGGGTGGGGAAGGCGACGATCTACCGCCGCTATCCCGGCAAGGCCGCGCTGGTCGCCGAGGCCGTCGACCACCGGGCCGGCGGGACACCGCCCGATCCTTCGGCCCGCGACCTCCGCGGCGCCCTGCTGGAAACCGCGAACTGGCTCGCGCACGAGATCGCCGAACAGGAAGTCGGCCTGCTCGGCGCGCTCTTCGCCGGGATGCGCGGCGACCCGGACCTCGCTGCCGCGATGCGGCGGATCCTGCGCCGCGACCAAGCCGCGATGACCCGGCAGCCACTGGCGGACGGGCTCCTCGACGCCCGCGGTGCCGCGCTCTTCGCCGAGATCGTTCCCGCGATGCTCGTGCACCGGCTGATCGTCGCCGGCGAGCCGTGCGACGAGCCCTTCGTCGAACATCTCGTCGACGACATCCTGCTGCCCCTGCTCGAAGAGGAATCCCCGCGATGATCGTGATCACCGGCGCGACCGGCGCCCTGAACGGAGCCACCGTCGAGCACCTGCTCGCCCGGGTACCGGCCGAAGAGCTCGGCGTCAGCGTGCGTGACGTCGCGAAGGCGCGGTCCTTCGCCGATCGCGGCGTACGGGTGCGGCGCGGCTCCTACGAGGACCCCGCCGCCTTGCGCGACTCGTTCGAAGGCGCCGACCAGGTGCTGCTGGTGTCGTCCAACGACCCGGCCGCCGACGCCGTCGCCCTGCACCGCACCGCGATCGAGGCCGCCGTCGACGCGGGTGTCCGGCGGATCCTCTACACCAGCCACCAGAACGTGCGCCGGGACAGCCCGTTCGCCCCGGCTCGGCACCACGCGGCCACCGAGGAGATCCTGGCCGGTTCCGGGGTCGCCTGGACGTCGTTGCGCAACGGGTTCTACGCCCACAGCCTCAGCTGGCTACTCGGTCCGTGGCGGGAAACCGGCGAAATCGCCGTGCCCGAAGACGGCCCGGTTTCGTGGACCCACCGCGCGGACGTCGCCGAGGCGGCCGCGGTGATCCTCGCCGGCCACACCGTCGACGGTCCCGTCACCCTCACCGCGCCCACCGCCGTCACCTTCGACGACCTCGCGGCCGGTCGCGACGTCGAGCGCGTGGTCGTCGACGACGAGCAGTGGGTCGCCGCCCGGATCGCGGGCGGCACACCCGAAGCCGTGGCCCGCATGCTGCTGACGTTGTTCACCGCCGCACGCCGGGGCGACTTCGCCGAAACCGGTCCCCGCCTGGGTGAACTCCTCGGCCGCGAGCCGCGACCGGTCGCCGGCGAACTGGCCTAGACCGTCGCGCCCCGCGGGGCGGTCGCCGTGATCACCTTCACCGCACGGTCCACATCGGCCTCCGTGAGGTCGGCCCGCGCGGTCAGGCGCAGCCGCGAGATGCCGTCCGGCACCGAGGGCGGCCGGAAGCACCCGACCCGGATCCCGTGCTCCGCGCACGCCGCCGCCCACGCGACCGCCGTCTCCGCGGACGGCGCCTGCACCGAGATCACGGCGGCGTCCGGCAGGCTCGCCTTCAGCCCGGCCGCCTTCAGCGACATCGCCAGGTTGCCCGCGTTCTCGACGACCTTCTCCGCCAGCCCCGGCTCTTCCTTCAGCGCGTGCAACGCGGCCAACGCGGCGGCGGCGCTCGCCGGCGCCAGCGCGGTGTCGAAGATGAAGCTGCGCGCGGTGTCCACGAGGTGCTTGATCACGCGCCGCGGCCCGACCACGGCCCCGCCCTGGGCGCCGAGCGACTTCGACAACGTCAAGGTCGTGACGACGTCCGGCGCCCCCGACAGCCCGGCCGCGTGGACCGCGCCCCGACCGCCTTCGCCGAGGACGCCGAAGCCGTGCGCGTCGTCCACGAGCAGCGCCGCGCCGTGCGAGCGGCAGATCCCGGCCAGCTCGTCGAGCGGCGCGAGGTCGCCGTCCACCGAGAACACCGAGTCGGTCACCACCAGCGCCCGCGGCTTGCGCCGGGTCGCGAGAGCGTGCTTGATCGCCGACGGCGTCGAATGCGCGACCGCGGCGACGTCGGCGCGGGACAGCCGGCAGCCTTCGATCAGGGAAGCGTGGATGTACTTGTCGGTGACGATCGCCGATTCGGACCCCGACAGCGCCGTCACCGCGCCGAGGTTCGCGGCGAAGCCGGACGAGAAGACCAGCGCCGCCTGCGCGCCGCAGAACCGGGCGAGCTCCAGCTCCAGCTCGGTGTGCAGCTCGGTCGACCCGGTGACCAGCCGGGACCCGGTCGACCCGGCGCCCCAGCGCAGCGCGGCGGCCGCGGCGGCCCCGGCGACGCGCTTGTCGCGGGCCAGCCCGAGGTAGTCGTTCCCGGCCAGGTCCAGCTCGTCCGCGTGCGCCGGACGCGGCCGCAGCTGCCGCACGAGCCCCGCGTTCGCCCGCTTCTCCGCCTCGACGTCGAGCCAGTCGAAAACCTCATCGGGCGGGGGCGTCGGCGGCGTAGTCACGTCCCGCAGTCTCCCATCCGCCGTGCGCCGGGCCGTGAACCAGGGCCCGGAAACGCCGGAAGCCCCGGACCGCGGTCCGGGGCTTCCAGGGGGAATCAGCTGTCGTAGCCGCGACGCGGGCCACGGCTCGGGCGGCCGTAGCCACCGCCGTTGCCCGAGCGGGGCTGACGGCCGCGGCCGCCGAAGCCACCGGGACGGCCTTCGCGGTCGCCGCGGTAGCCGCCACGCTCGCCACCGCGGTCGCGGTCGCCGCCGTAGCTGCTGCCGCGGTCGCTGTGGGTGCGGTCGCCACCGCGGTAGCCGCCACGGTCACCACCGCGGCCGCCACCGAAACCGCGGTCGCCGCGGAAGCCGCCGCCGCGACGCGGGTTCTCGCGCCGCCGCTCGACGACCGGCTCGCCACTGGGCTCACGGGCACCGGTGATGCGCGACAGCGCGTCGTCGCCCGGGCGGACCGTCGTGGACTCGGCGCGGACGCCGGCCCGGTCGGTCAGCCGGCGGACCATCCGGCGCTGGTCGTGCGTCGCCAGCGTGACGACGACGCCGGACGCCCCGGCGCGGGCCGTGCGGCCGGCGCGGTGCAGGTAGTCCTTGTGGTCGGCCGCCGGGTCGACGTGCAGCACCAGCGAGATGTCGTCGACGTGGATGCCGCGGGCCGCGACGTCCGTGGCGACCAGCACCGGGGTGTGGCCTTCCTTGAAGTCGGCGAGGACGCGGTTGCGCTGCCCCTGCGTCTTGCCGCCGTGCAGCGCGGCCGCGTGGACGCCCTGCTCGCGCAGGCGCTCGGTGAGGCGGTCGACGTGGTGCTTGGTGCGCACGAACATGATCGTGCGGCCCTCGCGGGCGCCGATCTGCGTGATGACGTCCTGCTTGTCCTGGTGCGAGACCTGGAGCACGTGGTGGTCCATGGTCGTGACGCTCGCGGTCGACGGCGCGACCGAGTGCGTGACCGGGTCGGTCAGGTACTGCTTGACCAGGCGGTTGACGTCACCGTCGAGCGTCGCGGAGAACAGCAGCCGCTGCCCGCCGGGCGGGGTCAGGTCCATGATCTCGCGGACCTGCGGCATGAAGCCCATGTCGGCCATCTGGTCGGCCTCGTCGAGGGCGATGAAGTTGCAGTCGCCCAGGTGCGCGGTGCCCTGCCGGACGTGGTCGGACAGCCGACCCGGGGTGGCGATCAGCAGGTCGACGCCGCGGGAGAGCGCGTCCGCCTGACGGGCGAAGGCCATCCCGCCGACGGCGGTGCGGCACCACAGGCCCAGGGACTTGGCCAGCGGGGTCAGCGAGTCGGCGACCTGCATGGCCAGCTCGCGGGTCGGGACCAGGATCAGCGCGCGGGGGCGCTTCGGGCGGGCCTTGCCGCCGTCGAGCCGGGCCAGCATGGCCAGGCCGAAGGCGAGGGTCTTGCCGGAGCCGGTCTGGGCGCGGCCCAGGACGTCCCGGCCGGCCAGCGCGTCCGGGATGGTCGCGGACTGGATCGGGAAGGGGTTGTTGATGCCCGCGTCGGCCAGGGCCCGGAGCAGCGGCTCCGGCAGGCCCAGCTGGGCGAAGGTCTTGGTGGCCACGAGCTCGACGGCGTCGTCGCGCAGCATGTCCCCACCGGCCGGGCGGGTGCGCGGCTTGCGGTCGGGACGGTCCGCGCGCGCGGACGTCGAGGAAGGGCCGGAGTTGAACGTGACGGTCACAAATGCCTCTCGGACATGGTTCGTCACAAGGAGGCCCGGGCTCCCTGCGCGCAGGCAGGGCAAGATGGTGTGCGGTGGGCGTTCACAGGGACGGACCCGGCACACCGTGTCTTGTCGCTTTTCCGACACTGCGCGCCGCTTGGGATTACGGATCACCGCGAGCCATTCGGTGGCTTTGGAGGCGACGGACACCAACTACATCCACGCCGCCGGTTGCGGTCTGTGTTCACTGTACCTGAAGGGGAGCTGGTCCTCCGCATGGAGGTAACCCGTTGTGGGCGGCGTCATGGAGGTAACCCGTTGTGGGCGGCGTCGCAGACGTGTTCCGGGCCACACCCGCGACGCCGCCGCGCGGCTAGCCGAGCCCGGCCGCGGAAACGAGGTCCGCCAGCAGCCCGTCGGTGTTCGTGACGTGCTCGCCGAGGCCGCGGCCGTGGAACCAGCCGGCGAGGTTGCGCACGTCCCGGGCGAGGAACTCCGCCCCGCCGGGGTTGGCGACGACGTCGACGACCTGCGGTAGGTCGATCACCATCAGCCTGCCGTGGTGCACCAGCAGGTTGTACGCCGAGAGGTCGCCGTGCGCGAGCCCTTCCGACGCGAGCAGCTCGAGCGCGGCCGTGGCCTGGAACCAGAGGTCCTTCAGCTCGTCCGGATCCGGGCGCACCTGGGCCAGCCGCGGGGCGGCCGTCCCGTCGTCCTCGCCGAGGAACTCCAGCAGCAGCTCGGTGCCGTTGCGCTGCACCGGGTACGGCACGGGTGCGCCGAGCGTCCACAAGCGACTCAACGCGGCGAACTCCGCGACGGCCCACTGTTCGGCGATCAGGTTGCGGCCGAACGCGGTGCGGTGCTCGATCGCGCGCATCTCGCGGGACCGGCGCATCCGCCGTCCTTCGAGGTAGCCCGCGTCGCGGTGGAACAGCTTGTGCTCGTCGCTGCGGTAGCGCTTCGCGGCGAGCAGCGTGCCTTCGGTGCCGGGCAGGCCGCGGCGCAACAGGTGGACGTCGGCCTCCTTGCCGGTCTTGAGGACGCCGAGGTCGGTGTCGACCGCGGCGAGCTCGGTGACGACCCAGTCCGGCCGGGGCAGCGGGCCGTGTTCGGCGTCGTCCCAGGTGGACCAGCGGTCGGCGCCGTCCGGCAGCCGGTTTTCGGTGTAGGCGTCGTCGCGGAGCTTGGCGAGCCGGACGCGTTCGCCTTCGGTGAGCCGCCCGCTGCGGGTGGGCTCGGGGTCCTCGAACCGCCCTTGGCGGCGTGACCGCGCCTGACGGCGGCGGACGGGTTGTTCGTCGAAGTCTTCGAAGTCGTGCATGCGCACTGGTGGGGTTCTCCTTGGTCAGGGATGCCCCACCGGGCGCGTGGTCAGCTCCGGGGGGCGGGTGGGTGAGGGCGCGAAAGGGCCCGGACATCCATCACGACGGCACCTCCCCGCTCTCGACCCCGGCTCCCTGCCGGTTGCGCATCAGCTTGCCGGGTCGGTGACGCTCCGCGCAACCGAATAGCGCGAAAGGACCGTTCGCGACGTTTCCTTGAATTCGGCCCACCGACGTGGCCACGATGAACGGGCAGGCGAACCCGAGGAGGGGTGGATGGATTGCTACGACGTCGTGGTCGTCGGTGGCGGGCACAACGGGCTGGTGGCGGCCGCGTACCTGGCGCGGGCGGGCCGGTCGGTGCTCGTGCTCGAACGGCGCGGGGAGACCGGTGGCGCCGCCGTGTCGTTCCGCGCGTTCGACGGCGTGGACGTCCGGCTTTCCCGCTACTCCTACCTGGTCAGCCTGCTGCCGAAGAAGATCGTGGCCGACCTGGGGCTCGACGTCCGGCTGCTGCGGCGCCGGATGTCGTCCTACACGCCGAGGGGCGACACGGGTCTCCTTGTCGACACGGGCGACGACGACCGGACGGCGTCGTCGTTCCGCGCGGTCACCGGCTCCGCAGCGGACTTCGCTGCGTGGCAACGGTTCTACGCGCTGGCCACCGGTGTGGCCGAGCGCGTCTTCGGCACCCTCACCGAGCCACTGCTGTCCGAAGTGGACTTCCGGTCGAGGGTGAACGACGCCGAGGCGTGGTCGGCGTTGTTCGAACGGCCGATCGGCGAGACGCTGACGTCGTGGTTCGGTGACGACACGGTCCGCGGCGTCGTGCTCACCGACGCGCTGATCGGCACGTTCGCTGCGGCGGGTGACGCGGACCTGCGGCAGAACCGGTGCCTGCTCTACCACGTGATCGGCAACGGCACCGGCGACTGGGACGTCCCGGTCGGCGGCATGGGCGCGGTCACCGGTTCGCTCGCGGCGGTGGCGGCCGCCGCGGGAGCGCGTCTCGTGACGGGCGCGGAAGTGCTGTCCGTCGCCCCGGACGGCGAGGTGCGCTACCGCCGCGACGACGCGGAGCACGTCGTACGCGGCGGGCACGTCCTGGCGAACGTCGCGCCGGCGACGCTCGCGAGGCTGCTGGACGAGGAGCCGCCGGACCGGCCGGAGGGAGCGCAACTGAAGGTGAACATGGTGCTGTCCAGGCTGCCGAAGCTGAGCGATCCGCGGGTCGACCCGGCTGAGGCGTTCGGCGGCACCTTCCACGTCAACGAGAGCTACCTCCAGCTGGAGACGGCGTATCGCGAGGCGGCGGCGGGGAGGATCCCCTCGCTGCCGCCTTGCGAGATCTACTGCCATTCGCTGACGGACCCGTCGATCCTGGGCCCGGCCGAGCGGGCAGCGGGAGCGCAGACATTGACGTTGTTCGGCTTGCACATGCCGGCCCGCCTCTTCGAAGGACGCAACGAGGAGGCTCGCGAAGCGGCGTTGCGCGCGACGCTGGCTTCGCTGAACAGCGTGCTGGCCGAGCCGATCGAGGACTGCCTGCTGACGGACCCGGACGGCAAGCCGTGCGTGGAGGCGAAGACCCCGCTCGACCTGGAGGCCGAGCTGGGGTTGCCGGCCGGCCACATCTTCCACCGCGACCTGGCGTGGCCGTACGCGGAAGACCCGGCACAGCAAGGGAAGTGGGGAGTGGAGACCGAGCACGAACGAGTGCTGCTGTGCGGCGCGGGAGCCGTGAGGGGAGGTGGCGTGAGCGGCATACCCGGCCACAACGCGGCAATGGCGGTCTTGGGCAAGAGGTGAGGAGCGGTCCGGAGCGCCCCGAGTCCGAGCGGCCGGGCAAGCTGCGGCGGTAACCCACCCCGCGGCGGCAAGCGGCAGCGACCGCAGCGGCGAACCCACCCGGCGGCAGCGATCGCAGCGGCGGCGAACTCATCCGCAGCGGCGAACCCATCCATGGCGGTGCCCCTCCACGGCGGCGAACCCTTCCCGGTGGGCGAAACCAACCGCGGCGAACCCCAACCCCGGCGGGACCTGGCCGGCCTCGGCGGCGCCCATCCCCGGCCGCGAACGCGCCCTCGGCGGCGGAGGACCTGCTTCGGTCGCGAACCCAGCCCGGTCGTGAGCCCGCTGCCAGCGGCGGCGGACCCGCTCTGGTCGCGAACCCACCCACGGCCGCGAACCCGCCCTCGGCGGCGGAGAGCTGGCTCCGGTCGCGAACCACCCCGGTCGCTAGCCCGCTGCCGGCGGAGGACCTGCTCTGGTCGCGAACCCACCCACGGCCGCGAACCCGCCCTTGGCGGCGGAGAACCCACTCCGGCGGCCCCAGGCCGGCGAGCACCCCGGCGGTCGACCCACCCAGAGGCACCGGACCCACCCCGCCCGACGGCGAGCCCCTCGCCAATCGGGATCACCCCCGGGCGGCTGCCTGCGCGTCGTGCTCGGAGCACAGGCACCCGACCCCCGGCTCGATCCACTCCCGCCCCGCCCACTCCGGATGGCGTTCGACGAGCACCGAACGCACCTCCGCGACAACCGAATCCAGCCCGAGCCCGGCCTCCCGGCGGCGCCAGGTCTCGTCCCGCAGCTCGCGCAGGTAGTCACGGACGTCGGTGAGCACCGCCACCCCGCCGACCTCTCCGTGCCCGGGTACCACCGTCCGCGGTCCGTCCGCGACCAGCCCGTCCAGGACCGAAAGCCACCCGACACCCGTCACGTCCGTGTCGTGCGGCGGGAACCACGGGAGGATCGCGAACTGCCCCGTCTCGGCCAGGTCGCCGGTGAACAGCACGCCGGCGTCCGGGACCTCGACGACCTGGTCGCCGGGGGTGTGGCCCCGGCCCGTCGGCCGCAGCCGGACGGTCCGGCCGCCGAGGTCGAGGTCCCGCGTGCCCTCGTACACGGAGTCGGGCACGGGCACCCGGACGTCCTCGAGCCGGGCGGCCACCACCGGGTCCAGGCCGCGGAACATCTCGAGGTAGCCCGCGCCCTTCGTGGCGAGGTCGGCCGCTTGGCCGCGGTTGACCAGGTACGTCGCGGCGCCGGCGAACACCTGGGCGCCGTACGCGTGCTCGGGGTGGAAGTGGGTCGTCGTCAGGAACAGGCGGCGGCCCGCGGCCACGGACGTCGCGAACGCGAGCACCTCCGCCGCGTTCGCGGTGCCGAGGCCCGTGTCGACGACTAGGACGGCCTCGGTGCCGCCCACGACGCCGATGTTGGGCACGAGGTCGACGCCGTGGTTGGGGATCACCAGCAGGTCCGGCGCGAGTTCCACGGCGCCGGCCACCCGCACGGCGGGATCGGTCAGGTCGGTCATGACCCGATTCCACCGCCGGGAGGGGCAAGCCGTCCAAGACCGATCGGGAGGTGCCGATACCAGGAGAACATCGTCGCCGGTCAGCGCTACTGTCGGCGCATGGCAGTCGATCAGGAACTGGTGGACGCGGCGATCGCGCTGGCACGCAACCGCTTCGGCGGCACGGCGTGGTCCGGGGCGGCGGCACTGCGCCTCGACGACGGCACCGTGCTGACGAGCACCGCGCCGGACTTCCCGAACCAGGCCGTCAGCCTGTGCCACGAAACCGGCGCGATCTGCGAGGCCTTCAAGCTCGGGCGGCGCGTGACGGGCTCGGTCTGCGTGACGGCGGCCGACGAGGACCGCGGCTACTGGGTCCTGGCGCCCTGCGGCGTCTGCCAGGAACGGCTCTTCGCCCACGGCCCGGACGTCGAGGTCGCCGTCCCCGAGCCCGCGGACCCGCGCCGGTGGCGGGCCCTGCGGCTGCGGGACTGCCAGCCGCACTGGTTCGCGCGCGTCTTCCCCGACGACGTCTGGCCGTACGAAGCCGGGCGCTGAGGTGGAGCTGCGCACGCTGCGGTACTTCGTGGCCGTCGCCGAAGAACTCCACTTCGGCCGGGCCGCCGCGCGGCTGCACATGAGCCAGCCGCCGCTGAGCCGTGCGGTCAAGCAGCTGGAGGCCGACGTCGGCGCCGTCCTGCTGGTGCGCTCGGCCGCCGGCGTCGCGCTCACGCCCGCCGGCTCGGCGCTGCTCGACGAGGCCCGCGCCCTGCTGGAGCAGGCCGACCAGGCGCGCGTGCGGGTGGCGTCGGCGGCCGGGGCCGCGGCGATCACTGTCGGCATCCTCGCCGACAGCGCCGACCCGGACGCGACGCGGCTGGCCGACGCCTACCGGCGGCGGCACCCCGGCGTCGAGGTCCGCGTCCGCGACACGGACCTGACCGACCCGACGTGCGGGCTGCGCGCCGGGCTCGTCGACGTCGCGCTGACCCGCGGGCCGTTCGACGACGCCGGCCTGACCGTGCACCGGCTGCGCGAAGATCCGGTGGGCGCGGTGCTGCGCGCCGACGACCCGCTGGCCCGGCGCGACCACCTGGAGCTGGCCGATCTGGCCGACCGGCGCTGGTTCCGGTTCCCGGACGGCACCGACCCGGTCTGGCAGGCGTACTGGCACGGCGGCGAACCCCGCGAGGGTCCCGTGGTGCGCGGCGTCCAGGAGTGCCTGCAGGCGGTGCTGTGGAACGGGACCGTCGGCCTGATGCCGCTCGGCCATCGGCCGCCAGGCGACCTGACGGTCGTGCCGCTGACCGACCTGGCGCCGAACCCGGTGGTCGTCGCCTGGAAGGACGCCGGCCCGCTGGTGCGGTCGTTCGCCGAGCTCGCGACGGCCGCGTATCAGACGACCGGCGGGCGCCGGACGTCGTAGAGGTCCCAGTCCAGCTGCCAGAACGCGTCGATGCCGTGCTCGCGGATGTACTTGCGCTCGGTGTCGTGCACCGGGTAGCAGCCGGCGATGCTGACGGGCGGGCCGCCGATGTCGATCAGCGTGTACTGGTGGGCGTCGAGGCCCGCCGGCGCCGACACGGCGAACGCCGTCATCGCGGACTCGGGGGCGATCGGCTCGCCGAAGTCGATGGTGTCGCCGTAGACGAACGGGCACGTGCCCCGCAGCTGCTCGGCGAGGTAGCCGATGGCCAGCGCCCAGATCGGGTCGTCGGATCGGACGCTGATCCACAGTTCCGGTTTCACGCCGTGCCATTCGGCGTGGTCGGCGAGCGAGAGGCCGTAGGTCGCGCCGGTCAGGTATCTCGGTTCCGGCTCGTCGGCGTAGACGAACGCGATGACGTCGTCGAGCCCGGCGTGGGTCGACGCGATCGGCTGCAGGCGGGGTTCGACGTCCCCGGTCAGGGTGTCGAGATGGGCGACATACCGCTCGGCACGGCTCGGCATGGCGCGCAGCATACGACCGGTCCGCCGGCCGCGCGTGGCAAGCCCGTTGGCCCGGGCGCGGCACTTTCGGGCAGGGTGGGAAGCATGCGAGTGCTCGTGATCGGAAGCGGAATCGGCGGCGCGGCAACGGCGTGGCACCTGGCGTGCCGGGGCGCGGAGGTGGTGGTCGCGGACGCGGCCCGCCCGGGGACGGCCACCGAAGCCGGCGCCGGGATCGTCAGCCCGTGGACGTCGCGCTGGGACGACGCGCTGTACCCGCTCGCGTCGGCGGCCGGTCGGTACTACCGCGAATTCACGGCTTCCCTGGCGGACTCGTCGTTCGAGGTCGTCGGCGGGATGGTCGTGTCGGCCGACGACGCCGAGCTGGCCGAGGCGCACGAGCGGCTGACCGCGCGGGCGGCGGACGCGCCCGAAGCGGGTGAAGTCCGCCGGCTCGACCCGGCCCAGGCGCGCGAGCTGTTCCCGGCTTTGGCGCCCGGGCTGGGCGCGGTGCACCTGACCGGCGCGGGCCGCGTCGACGGTCACCAGCTGCGCCGAGCCCTGCTGCTCGACGCCGAACGCCGGGGCGCGAAGTTCGTCGAAGGGGAAGTGGCGTTCCGCGCCGACGGCACGGTCGCGAGCCCGGACGGCCCCTTGGAAGCGGACAGCGTGGTGGTCGCGGCGGGTGCGTGGAGCCGCGAGCTGCTGGCGCCGCTCGGGATCGACCTGCCGGTGACGCCGCACCGCGGCCAGATCAGCCACTTCGACCTGCCGGGCACGGAGACGGCGGCGTGGCCGGTGGTGCTGCCCCGCACGAGCCACTACCTGCTGGCGTTCGCGGGCGGCCGGGTGGTGGCGGGCGCGACGCGCGAGGCGGAGTCGGGCTTCGACTACCGCGTGACGGCGGCGGGCCAGCGCGAGGTACTGGACAACGCCCTGACGGTGGCGCCCGGCCTGGCGGACGCGACGTTGGCGGAGACCCGGGTCGGCTTCCGCCCGGGCACCCCGGACGGGTTGCCGATCCTGGGGGCGATCCGCCCGGGCCTGGCGGTATCGACGGGATTCGGCGCGGGCGGGCTGACCAACGCGCCGTTCGCGGGGAAGCTGGTGGCGTCGGTGGCGCTGGGCGAGGACCCGGGCTTCGACCTGACGCCGTTCGCCCCGGACCGGTTTTGAGCGAGTACCGCCTCCGCCGCGCAAGGGAGGAGGACCTGCCGACCCTGCTGCGGATTCTGGACGGCGCGGTCGAGTGGCTGGCCGGGCGGGGAACGGACCAGTGGCAGGGAGCGAGGTGGCGCGCGGAGGAGTTGAGCCCGGACCTCCCGACAGGCTGCCTCCGGGTGGCGGAGATTTTGCCGGCCGCAGCAGCGACGGTCGGCGCTTCGCCGGTGGGCGGCTTCGGCGCGGTGGCCGGGGTGGCGTTGTCGCCGGCCTCGACTGGTGTGGCGGCGAGCGGTGCTTCGGTGGCCAGCGGGCTCCGCCCAGCTGCGACCGCGCCTGCAGCGACGGCCGGCGCTTCGCCGGCTCTGGGTGCCTCGCCCGTGAACCGCGCAGCGGCGGCGGTCGCTGTCGGCACCATGGTTCTGCGGGATACCCACCCCGCCGATCTCTGGCTACCCGCCGACGATCCCGGCTCCGCGCTCTACCTTCACCACCTCGCCGTCGACCGTGCCTTCGCCGGGCGACGCGTCGGTAGCTGGTTGCTCGACCAAGCCGCCGTGGAAGCCGGGCGGCGGGGAAAGCGGTTCGTCCGGCTTGATGCCTGGACCACCAACACCCGGCTGCACGATTACTACCGCGGCCAAGGCTTCCGGTTCGTGCGGGTCGCCGGGGGCACCTCCGGTGCTCTCTTCGAACGGGCCGTCAGCCCTCCGTGACCAGCTCCAGTGCGTGGTCGCCGGTGCGCTCGACCGTCATGCCCGCCTTCGTGATCACCTTCACCAGCTGGTCCACTGTGGACGGTTCCGCGCGCGTCTCCGCCAGCGCTCGGGCCAGGCGACCCTTGTACGCCTTGTTGAAGTGGCTCACCGTCACGCGCTCGCCGTGGGCGTTCTCCGTCACCACGCGGACCGTCACCGCGTCCGGGCGCAGCTTCGCGAACGCCGAGTACGTTCCCGAGCGCAGGTCCACCACCAGGCCCTCGACCTGCCGCAACACCGGCTCGAGGACCGGCTTCCAGTGCCCGCGGACCGTCCCCACCGACGGCAGCGAGTTCCCGCCCGAAAGCCGGTACGCCGGGATCGGGTCGGTCGCCGAGACCACGCCGAACAGCGACGACGTCACCGCCAGCCGCCGGTGCGCCTTCTCCAAGCCCGCCTTCGTGAAGCTCTTCACGTCGAGCGCGTCGTACAGGACGCCCGTGTAGCGGCGCAGCGCCGGCATCGTCGGCGACGTCCACAGCTGCGCGTTGCGGGTGACCTCGCCGGCCTGCCGCTCGGTGATGCCCAGGGCCGCGATGCTGGCCGGGACGTCGGCGGCCAGCTCGACGAGCGCGTCGGCGAGCTTCGCGCGCGCCGGGTTCAGCTCGGGGAACGACAGCGCGTCGAGGTCGAGCGGGCCGCCGCGGCCGCCGTCGGCCTTGGTCTCGGATGGGGGGAGGAGCACCAGCACCTGCCGAGCGTAAATCGGAGTGCGCGGTGGCCGCCGTCCGGCCTAGCCTCCGGGCATGGACCTGACCTGGCGCCCGCTGACCCTCGACGACGTCCCCGCGCTCACCAGCCTGTACGCCGCCGCCGAGGAGATCGACCGGACAGGTGACCACTTCAGCGACGAAGACCTCCGCGACGAGCTGGTCGCGCCCAACGTCGACCTGCCCCGCGCCACCATCGGCGCCTTCGCGGGCGACACCCTCGTCGGCTACGGCCTGATCCGCCGCCGCGACGCCGCCAACCCGGTGCACATGATCCGGCTGCAGTCCGTCGTGCACCCCGAGCACCGGACCGACGCCGTCGGGACTCACCTGGTCGAGTGGTTGACGCGGACCAGCCGCGAAGTCCACGAGCGCGCCTTCCCCGGCGCGCCGATGGAACTGCACCACGGCCAGCACCAGAACGAGCGGTGGATCGCCGGCGTCTTCGCCGGCGCGGGGTTCACGCACCAGCGGACGATGGTCAACATGCGCGTCGGCCTCGCCGACCTGCCGCCACAGCCGCCGCTGCCGGAGGGCATCACGGCGGAGCCGTTCGACTTCAAGTACGACCTAGCGGCGCTCGACGCCCGCAACGACGCCTTCGCCGGCCACTGGGGCAGCACCGTCTACGGGCCGGACGCGTGGCGCCACCTGGTCACCGGCTCCAAGGACTTCCGCCCGGACCTGTCGTTCCTCGTCCTCGACGACGACAAGGTGCTCGCGTTCGTGCTGAGCCACTTCTACGAGTCCGAAGCCGCGGCGACGGGCATCCGCGAGCACTACGCCACCTGGGTGGGAACGCGCGAGGTGCTGCGCGGCCGCGGCGTGGCGTCGGGGCTGCTCGGGCACACGCTCCTGGCGGCGAAGGCGGCGGGATTCGACCGGTCGGCGTTGAACGTCGACGTCGACAACGCGCACCGCGCCCTGGGTGTTTACGAACGGTGCGGATTCCGCGTCGACGACGAATGGCACGTATACGTCCTGTCCTGATTCTGGGACGCCCCACCGCCGATCGGGGAATGGACGGTGTTCGTACCATCGCCCTATGAAGCCGACTTCCGCTTCCCCGGGTGCGAGAGCATTGGCCGCGTCGCTGCGCGAATTGCGGACGACGCGCGGTAAAGGACTGCGCGAACTGGCCCGGATGGTGCGAATTCTCCCGCAGTTGGTGTCGGCGTGGGAAAAGGGACAGCGGGTGGCGTCCCCGGAGGACGTGGCCCGGCTGCTGGGCGCCCTCCAAGTCGACGACGCGACCTATGACCGCATGATGCGCCTGGCCAGACGCGCCAAGGACGACAACTGGCTCGATTCCAACCCGTCCGACCTGCCGCCGGTCTTGAGCGGCATCCTCGAGTACGAGCGCACGGCCAGCCGCATCTTCAACTGGGAAGTCGCGATCGTGCCGGGATTGCTGCAGACCGCAGACTACGCCCGCGAATTGTTGAGCAATTCGCAGATCACCCTCGAGCAAGCCGACCACCGGCTGGTCGCGAGGCTGGGACGGCAGCGAATCCTGCACGGCCGGGATCCTGTTCGCTTCAGCGCGATCATCGACGAAGCGGTTATCCGGCGGGAAATCGGCGGGCCGGGGAGCATGTCCGATCAGATCGACCACTTGCTGCGGATGGCGGACCTCGCGAATGTGACCCTGCGGATCGTGCCCGGGGACGTGGGGTATCACCCCGGCCTGGCGGGCTCATTCGTGCTCTACGAATTCGCCGCCCTTTCGCCGATCGTGTACCTGGAGCACCACCACGCCAGCTCGTTCCTGCACGATAACGAGGGGGTTGGCAGATACCGCGCGCTGGCTAAGCTGGTGGATCAGGAGGCGCTCAGCGAAGCCGATACCCGAGCCCTGCTCCGGGATGCGGCGCGATAGTTCGGGAGGCCGGGCGGTGAACAGGTGGCGCAAGTCGACCTACAGCGCGATCGAGGGCAACTGTGTCGAGGTGCGGCTCGACCGCTCCGTCGGCATCCGGGACACGAAGGCGCGCGGGCAGGGGCAGCTGACCGTCACCCCCGCCGCGTGGAGCGCCGTCCTCAGCTCTCTACGAGGTTGAGCAGCTCCTCGCCCGCCACATACCGCCGCAGCTGCTCGGCCGCCAGCTTCTTCGCGCGCGGGTAGAACGATGCCGATCCGCCGGCGATGTGCGGGGTGATGACCACGCCCGGAACCGTCCACAGTGGATGATCCGTCGGCAGCGGCTCCGGGTCGACGACGTCCAAGCCCGCGCGCAACCGGCCGGACCGGGTCTCGGCCAGGAGCGCGTCCGTGTCGATGGTCGTGCCGCGGCCGACGTTCACCACCAGGGCGTCGTCCGGCAGTGCGGCCAGAGCCTTCGCGTCGAACAGGCCGCGCGTCGCCGGGGTGTCCGGGAGGATCAGCACCACGATGTCGGCGTCCGGCAGCAGGCGGGGCAGCTCGTCGACGCCGTGGACGCCCGGACGCGCGTGGCTCGCCACCCGCGTCACCACGGCCTCCGCCGCCACGAGCTGACGCTCGATGGCCTGCCCGATCGAGCCGTACCCGACCAGGAGCACCCGGCTGTCGGCGAGCGACCGCGTGTGCTCCCGCGTCCACTCGCCCCGCGCCTGCTGCGCGAACCACCGCGGCAGGTCCCGCTGCGCCGCGTGGATCAGCGCGAGCGCGTGCTCCGCGACGCTCAAATCATGGAGTCCCCTTCCGTTCGCCAGCCGCACGCCGTCGGGCAGCAACGGCACGATCGCCTCGACCCCGGCCGACAGCGATTGCACCACGCGCAACGCCGGCAGCTCCGGGATCAGCTTCGGCGGCTCGGGCCCCCGGTCGTAGGGCAGCACGTAGAACTCGACGTCACCCAGGTCGCGCGGCGGCGAGGAGACCCCGTCGTAGTACGCGGCCTCGACCCCTTCCGGCACGTCGATGTCGGTCCACGGCAGCAGTACGCGAGCGCTCATGCCGCCTTTCTACCGCCGGGCTACCCCGAGACGCAGAACTCGTTGCCCTCCGGATCGGTCAGCACCGTCCACGCCAGCCCCGGCACCGAATGCTCCGCCACCTCCTTCGCACCCAGCCCGACCAGCCGTTTCACCTCCGCCGCGCGATCATCGCCGCCGAAGTCGACGTGCACTCTGTTCTTGCCCGCGCGGGGCTCCGGGACCCGTTGCAGCCCGAGCGGCAGCCCGCCCTCCGGCGGCGCGAGCACCAGGAACTCGCCCCCGTAGTCCTGGGCGACCGTCGTACCCAGCGCCGCCGTCCAGAACTCCGCCAGACCGCGCGGGTCCGCGCAGTCGATCGTGATCATGCCCATGTGGATCGCCATGCCCCGAAGCTAGCGGGCACCACCGACAAAAACGGGCCGGCGAGTAACCCGTTGGAGTCACGGCCGGGGGAGTGACTACCCTGAGCGGGACTTTCACACCCGCCCGGAGCAGGGAGCCCCGCAGTGATCACCAGGACTTCGTCGTTGTTCCTTCGCACCTTGCGCGAGGATCCGGCGGACGCCGAGGTACCGAGCCACCGGCTCCTGGTACGCGCCGGCTACGTCCGCCGGGTCGCCCCGGGCGGGTACTCGTGGCTGCCGCTGGGCCTGCGCGTGCTGCGGCGCATCGAGAACGTCGTGCGCGACGAGATGAACAAGATCGGCGCCCAGGAGATCCAGTTCCCGGCGCTGCTGCCGAAGGAGCCCTACGAGGCCACCGGCCGCTGGACCGAGTACGGCGACAGCCTGTTCCGCCTCAAGGACCGCAAGGGCGCCGACTACCTCCTCGGGCCGACGCACGAGGAGCTCTTCACGCTCACGGTGAAGGGCGAGTACAGCTCGTACCGCGACTACCCGGTCACGCTGTACCAGATCCAGACCAAGTACCGCGACGAAGCGCGCCCCCGCGCCGGCATCCTGCGCGGCCGCGAGTTCGTCATGAAGGACTCCTACTCCTTCGACCTCGACGACGAGGGCCTGGAGCGCTCCTACCAGGCCCACCGCGACGCCTACACGAAGCTGTTCGACCGGCTCGGCCTCGAGTACGTCGTGGTGAAGGCGACGTCGGGCGCGATGGGCGGGTCGGCGTCCGAGGAGTTCCTCGCCGTCGCCGAGACGGGCGAAGACACCTACGTCCGCAGCACCGAGTCGGGCTACGCGGCGAACGTCGAAGCCGTGGTCACGCCCGCGCCGCCCGCGCAGCCGATCGAGGGCCGCCCCGAGGCGCAGGTGCACCACACGCCCAACACACCGACCATCGAGACGCTGGTCAACTTCCTCAACGACGCGAACCTGGGCCGCACGTTCACCGCGGCCGACACGCTGAAGAACGTCATGCTCAAGACGCGGCAGCCGGGCGCGAAGGAGTGGGAGCTGGTCTGCGTCGCGATCCCGGGCGACCGCGAAGTGGACATGAAGCGCCTCGAAGCGTCGCTGGAGCCCGCCGAGGTCGCGCTGCTGGACGAAGCCGACTTCGCGAAGAACCCGTTCCTGGTCAAGGGCTACATCGGCCCGAAGGCCCTGCAGGACAACGGCGTGCGCTACCTCGCCGACCCCCGGATCGTCCCCGGCACCGCCTGGGTCACCGGGGCCGACAAGGTCGACCACCACGTCGTCGACCTGCTGGCCGGCCGCGACTTCACCCCGGACGGCACCATCGAGGCCGCCGAGGTCCGCGAGGGCGACGCGTCGCCGGACGGCCAGGGCACCCTGGTCGCCGCGCGCGGCATCGAGATCGGCCACATCTTCCAGCTCGGCCGCAAGTACGCCGACGCGTTCGAGCTCGACGCGCTCGGCCCGGACTCGAAGCCGATCCGGATCACGATGGGGTCGTACGGCGTCGGCGTCTCGCGGCTGGTCGGCGTGCTCGCCGAGCAGAACCACGACGACCTCGGCCTGATCTGGCCGCGCGAGGTGTCGCCGTTCGACGTGCACATCGTCATCGCGGGCAAGGACGAGGCCGTCGCGGCCGGCGCCGAGAAGATCGCCGCCGAGCTGGACGCGGCCGGCATCGAGGTGATCCTCGACGACCGCAAGGCGACCCCCGGCGTCAAGTTCGCCGACGCCGAGCTGGTCGGCGTCCCGACCATCCTGGTGGTCGGGCGCGGCCTGGCCAACGGCGTCGTCGAGGTCAAGGACCGGCGGTCGGGCGAGCGCGAGGAGATCGCGGTCGAGGCCGTCGTCGAGCACCTGGTCAAACTCGTCCGTTCCTGATGGCCCGGCGCCCGGACGACCCGACGCCGGGATACGAGGACAACGCGGCGCTCCGCGGGTTCGGCGGCTACGAACCCGCGGACGCGCCGCGCGCACGGCCGAAGCGGATCCGCCCGGCCGCTAAGCCACTGAAGTGGCGCCGCGCGCCCTGGTTCGGGCTGGTGTTCATCGCGTTGATCGCGGGCGTGCTCAACGCGCTGGGCGTCGGCAAGCCGCGTCCGGCGGCGTCGTCGCCCTCCGCACCGCTGGTCGTGACGCCTTCGCCGCGCGTGACGGTGCCCGCCATCACGGACGGCTGGCTGTCGGTCGCGGCCCGGGACGGTTCGTACGCCTACGACGTCCCGCCGAACTGGGAACCGGCGCCGGCCACGCAGCACGGCTGGGACGAGCCGTCGATCCGGCTGATCACGAGCGCGTTCCTGGGCAGGGACTTCTGCGGCCGGGACACCCTCGGCGGCGCGGGCGTCACCACTGAACCCGTCGCCGATCCCGAGGCGGCGGCGCGCAAGGCCGCGACGGACCTGGCGACGGGCGCGTACGGCGGGACGTCCCAGCTGGGGCCGGCCACGGACGCCGAGTTCACGAAGGCGGACGGCACGAAGGCGCCGGCCCGGGTGGTGGTCGCCGAGGTGGCTCCGGCGGCCAAGGACGAGTGCGCGGCGAAGCACGCTCTGGTGGTGGCGATGGGGTTCGGGACCGGCTCGGGTGCCTCCGGCGTGGTGGTGGCGTACGCGGACGGCGATCGCTCGGGGCCGTCGATCCGCGAGGACCTCGTCAAGATCGTGGAGAGCTACCGGTTCGTCGCGGCGGCGGACCGCGGCACGACCACCCCGCCCCCGACCACCTACCGCTAACTTCGGGTCGGGGAGTATCCGCCGCCGATCTCGTCGTGGAGCTGACGGGACGACGCGACGAGAGTCTGGACGATCCCGTCGTCCCGTTCGCCGATTCCGGCCTTCATGAGCCGTTCCGCCAGTTCGTTCAGGTACTGAGCCGCTTGGACGACGTGCCCGAACGCGTTGCTCTCGGCATGGCCGGCGAACAGCCGCTCCCGGGCGGTGGCGGCGTTCGAGAGGATGGCTGAGATTTCGCCGGTGACCTGCTCGTGCACACCGGCAGGCAGGGGCAGTCGGCTGACTTGGCGCAGCAGGCGTTGGCAGACCTCCATGAGCCGGTCGAGGAGCTCGAAGTCGCGGGATTGACTGACCCGGACGCCACTGCCGGTGACCGCGAACGAGGCATTCGTTACTCGGTCCGCGGAAATCTGGACGAGTCGTGTACTCGCCTCGAAGGGCAAAAGCGGCGCTGCGTCCAGAGCATTCAGCGCCGGGCGGAAGCACGGGTGGATGTGAAACTCGTTTTCCTGCGGCTGCAGCGGGAGTTGTCCGGAGCCGGCGTACGAGACGCCGGCTTCGCGGAGCACCCCGAGAAATCCGACGCGATAAAGAACCTCCACGACGCCATCGGCGGTAAGGATGGGAACGGCACCGTGACCAGGTACTCCTTGGCCAGGTCGAGGAGCTTCCACTGGGAGAACTGCAAGGTTGCGCCCCGCACGTCCGCCTTGGTGATCCGATCCGCGTTGCGGGCGTTGGCCGCGTCCCGGCAGAGGTTGAGGAACTGGATGGCGTCGCGCGGGCGGGGGAGAGTACGGGAGAACAGGTACTGCGCGGCCGGCTCGCCGTTCACCCACTCCGGGAACACTTCGCTCCAGAGTTGCCAGGAGGAAAGGGGCCTCCCGAGAGATGCCCGAGCCCGCAGCAGCGCCACTTCTTCCAGCTTCTCCGGCGTCCACTCCAAGCGCAGTTCGTCGCTGTGGAACTTGTCCGCGTCGTCGAACTGGAGAGCGTCGTAGATGTCCGAGCGCACGAAAAGCACGCACCGCACCGCTCCGCCGTAGGCCTGGTTCACGCGCTTGCTCGCCAGCAGCAGCCCGATCACCAAGTCGTCGCTTTCGCGGTCACTCGACCACACCTGTTCCAGCTGGTCGACCAAGATCGGCAGCGGAGCGTGACTCGCGCAGCCGAGCGCCTGGAAGCCCCGTGCGACACCGGCTTCGAGCACTTCGAGCTGTTTGGCGGCGCGAGCACCCTCGGTGCCACCGCTCTTGTGGTCAACGCTCGCCTTGACGCCGAAAGCCTCGAGGGACAGGGAGGCCTGCAGGCCGTGACCGCCGCGGAGGATCCGGTCGTAGAAGCTGACGTCGGCAAGCTCGCCGCTCTTCTTCAGGAATTGGCGCAGCGCCCGGACCGGCTTCGAGAGCCGGCGGCGGTGCCCGGTCCGCGCGTGGGTTGTGAGATGGCGCGCCGCCTGGACCGCGAAGACGTATCGCCAGATCAGCGACTTCGCCGTCGCGCCGGTGAGCCCTTGGAGCTCGAACCGGCGGAGTTCGTCACCCGCCGTTTCGTCCGGCGTGATCAGGCCGGTGTCGCCGTTCGCCGTCAACCGCATGCAGATGGCGCTCTTCCCGGTGCCTTTGCGTCCGATGACCAGGCCGTCGGCGAAGTCGTGCTCGGCGTCGTCGCGGCCGAAGTGCAGCCTTCCGACGGTTCCCTCGGGCACGTCTCCTCCTCCGGTCCGGCGTCCCAGCGTACTTGCCGCTACCGCGCGACGCCCGGATTCGGCAGGCTGTGGTCCATGACCGGTGATGCGGACAGACGGCTGGACCGGATCCGGACCGGCGCGTTCGCCGTGCTGGCCGTCGGCGGGTTCCTGCTGCTCTTCGGGCCCCTGCTGGCGAAAGCCTGGATCTGGCTCGTCGAACCGCGGAATCCGGACTGGTGGGCCGCCGGTGGGCAGTGGGTCGGCGGCCTCGGCACGATCGGCGCGGTCGTCGTCGCATTGTGGATCGCCATCCGGGACAACCGGCAGGCGCGTGCGGACCGGGTCAAACGCGATCAGCGGGAGCGCCAGGAGCAGGCCGCGAAGGTCACCGCGTGGATCGAGACCACCGAGGGCGGCGGTGTCGACATGATCGTCTCCAACGCGAACGCCGAAGCCGTCAACCACGTCGTCGTCTCGTTCGACCTCGTGCGGCACCTGCCGATGACCGGCTCCACCCTGCACCGCGGGCCGGTCATCGAAGACGACGAGTACCTCTACGCCATCCTGCCGCCCGGGAAGTGGCGGATGCCGATCCGCGATGGGTGGCAGCGCCCGGACATGACGCCCGGGGTCATGCTCGCCTTCACCGATTCGCGCAACGGCCACTGGCTCCGGCTGACCGACGGACGGCTGATCGAGAAGGACCAGAACGTCGTCAGCCGCCGGAAGATCCGGTTCCCGCAGCGGATCAGCGTGCCCGAGAGCTACTGACCAGCTTCGCCAGCTCCCGCAGCCGTACGTCCGGCAGGTACGCCCGGCCGAGCGCCAGCCCGATCCGCGGCAGGTCGGCCACATCGCGGTAAGCCAAGTACAGCGGCACGCGACGCGGCTGGAACTTCGCCTTGAACGCGTGCAGCGACCGGAAACCGTAGTACGGCTCCATGACCCGGCCCAGCGACTCCAGCGCCCGGTCCAGCGGGCACGCCGGAGAAGCGCTGCGCGCCAAGGGCGCCCCCGACAGCGACACGAACCGCGCCCCCTCCGCGCGGAACGCCACGCACGCCGACGCGATCAGGAACTCCATCACCGGCCGGAAACCGTGGGCGCTGCGGCGCATCACGTCCAGCGTCCAGCCGCCGACCTGGCCCGCGCCCGTGTACACCGGCAGCCACGACGTCACGCCGTGGACCGTGCCCTCGGCGTCCACCGCCAGGCCGACCCGCGTCGCCGGGTCCATCGCCTCGTCGAGCCCGCCGAGGGTGAAGCCCATCTCCGGCATGCGCTTGCCCGACATCCACTCCTCCGAGAGCGCGCGGACCTGGGCGAGGATCGGCTCGGGCTGGTCGGCCAGGCGGACCAGCCGGAACTCGATGTCCTGCTTGGCGGCCTTGTTCAGCGCCGACCGGACGTCCTGCCACGCCTTGCCGCGGAACTCCAGGCCCTCCAGGTCGAGCACGTTGTCCTCGGCGACCTGGACGTGCTGCCAGCCCAGCTCGCGCGTCGCCGCGACCGTCTCCTCCGTCGCGGAGAACACGCACGGCACCAGGCCGGTGTTCTCGCACATCACGGCGAATTCGGTGACGGTGGCGGCCGCCGTGCCGTCCGGCGCGATGGGGTCGCCGAGGGCGACGGCGACGCCCGCGTGCTTGCGGTAGGCCAGGTAGGACCGGCCGTCCTCGCGGACGAAGTACGTGTTGCGCGGCCAGGTCGTCATCCACGACAGCGTGCTGCCGCCGTGCCGGTCGAGCAGCGTCCGCGCCAGCGCCGGCCCGGGACCCTGGGCGTGCCGCCGCAGCCGTCGCCGGGACGGGACGCGGAAGGCGTGCTGCGCGGCGACCAGGACACCCAGCTCGACCGTCCACAAGAGATTGTCCACGAAGAACAGCGGCAGGCCGGTGGTGTCGTAGTCCGACCCGAAGATCTCGGCCAGCCCGTAGACCGTGGCCGCGGCGAGCCCCTGCAGGGTGACGAAGACCGACAGCGCGACCGCCCAGCGCCACGCGACGCGGCCGCCCTTGCGCAGCCCGTTGAGCATCGGCACCACGACCAGCACGAGCACCGCCAGCTCCGGCGCCGACAGGGAAACCCCTTCGTCGGACCCGAACGGGCCGTCGCCGGGCACCAGGAACATGACGACCTCGGCGATGGTGAGCAGCAGCAGGCCGGCGACCGTCAGCAGCCGCCACTCCCGCGGGTTCGGCCCCGCCGACGGCACCCGGCGGGAGCCGACGAGCCGGTTGCCGAGCGGGATCGCCAGCAGCAGCGCGAAGAAGTGGACGAGGTCGGCGAGCGTGCCGACGTAGACGATCGCGACCCCGGCGTACACGCAGAGCCCGGCCCGCAGCCGCAGCGCCCACGGCGGCCGCAGCGTCGCGCTGGCGACCGCGACCGCGGCGAGCGCGCCGCCGGAGAACCCGACGTCGAGGCTGCCCGCCATGCGCTCGGCCCACAGCCAGCCGGAGTTGCGGCTCAGCGCGAGGAACTGCGTCGCGACGAGCACCGAGACGAACTGGCCGCCGATGGTCACGGCCATCGCGCGCCGCGTGCCCAGCTGCCACTCGGCGAAGCCGGCGAAGAGCGCGAAGCTGCCGACCATCGGGAGGTAGAACCACGGGATGACGGCGAAGAACGCGCCGGTGAGCATGGTCCACCAGCGGCCGGCCTCCAGCGACGGCAGCCCGTAGGCGATGAACGGGTAGGCCGCGCGGTCTTCGGCGGCGTTCCACAACGCCCCGGTCGCGACGGCCAGCACGAGCATGGCGAGCACGACGGTGCTCGTGAACGGCAGGCGCTGCCTGAGCACCGCGACCGTGCCGCGGATGCGTCCCCCTCCGGCGGGCACGGCCGCCGACGCTGCTTCAGTCATGCCCGACAGCATGGCGAGTGCCGGCCCCTACCCACATCAGGCATACGAAGGAGTTTGACCCTTAAGGGGTCGTCCTTTCGAATGAGGGTTGACACCCCCTGAAGGACGACTTTCAGCCGAACACGGCGGCTTTCACGGCGTCGGTGTCGGCCAGGTCGGGCAGCACGGTGTGCGCGCCGGCGGCCCGCAGTTCCTCCGCCGTGTAGTGCCCGGTCGCGACCGCGATCGAAACCGCGCCGTGGTGCAGCGCGGCTTCAACGTCGTTCGGGGTGTCGCCGATGACGACCACCGCGCCGGCGGCGAACTCCGTGCCGTGCTTGGCCGCGGCGAGCGCCACCGCGTGCGGCACGAGGTCCGGCCGGTGCGCCGACAGCGTGCCGTAGCCGCCGATGTCGAGGTCGAGGTGCTCGTGCAGGCCGAACGCGGCGAGTTTGTGCCGCGAGATCTCCGGCAGGTTGCCGGTGACGAGCGACTGGACGACGCTGTCGTGCCCGGCGAACGCCTTCAGCGCTTCGGCGGCGCCTGGCAGCGCGCGGCCGGACGTCGGCAAGTGTTCGACGGCGCGTTCGGACTCCGCGATCAGCGCCAGCCAGAGCGCCTGGAGCAGCTCCTCGGTCGGCTCGATGCCGTGCGCGGTGAGCAGGTCGGTGCTGATCGCGCGTTCGGTGCGGCCGCCGAAGTCGGGGTAGGAGACCAGCTCGGTCCCGGTCGTCGCGGCGAGCGCCGCCGCGTACCAGGCGGAGCCGAGGCCGGTGAAGTCCACCAGCGTGTGGTCGATGTCCCAGAGCACCAGCCGTGTCTTCGTCACGCTGCCGAGGCTACCGGTGACGCTATTCAACACGCGTTGACTTTCGCGGGACGTGGTCGTACCTTGGCTACTAATTCAACAAGCGACGAATAACTGGAGCCGGCATGACTCGTCTCGCATCCCTCGCCGCCCTGGCCGGCGCGCTGGTCGCCGTGGTGCTGGGGTTCCTCACCTTCGGCGCGCAGGCCACGGCCGCGCCCGACGGCGTCCCGGTCGCGGTGGCCGGCCCGCCGGATCTCGCGCAGCGCATCGCCGCGCACGGCGGCGGCCAGCTCGCCTGGACCGTCACGACCCCCGCCGAGGCCCGGCGGTTGCTGGAGGACAAGAAGGTCTACGGCGTGCTCGAACTGGGCTCACCCGCGACCGTGGTGACGTCGGGGGCGGTCAACCCGGCCGGCGCGCAGGTCGCGCAGCAGGCGCTCACCGCCGGGGCGGCCGCGCTGGGCGGCCCGCCGAAGCAGGAGGTGCTGCACCCGGCGAGTGCCGCCGGCCGGACCGCGCCGCTGGCGGCGTCCGCGCTGGCGTGGATCGGCGCGCTGGTCGCGGGCCTGGCGCTGACGCAGCTGGCCAAGCGCACCGGCCGCACGGTCGGCGCCGGCGCCCGGCTCCTGCAGGTCGTCGGTGCCGGCGTGCTGGTGACGGCGGCCGTGGCCGGGTTCTTCGCGCTCTGGGACTCCGCGCTGCCGCTCGACGCCGGTGTCCTCGGGTTCGTCTTCCTCGCCGCGACGGCGTTCGCGGCGCTGCAGGCGGGTCTGCTGCGCCTGCTGGGCCTGCGCGCGATGGCCGTCCTCGGCCCGCTGTACCTGGTCGCGCCCGCGGTCGCCGGGCAGGTGCCCGAGCTGCTGAACCCGGCCTACCGCACGCTGCTGTGGTCGTGGACGCCGTTCCGCTTCTCGGCCGAGGGCCTGCGCAGCCTGCTGCAGGGCGTGCCGGACGCGCCCGACGTGACGACCGGGCTGTGGGTGCTCGGCGCCCTGCTCGCCGCGGGCCTGCTGGTGGTGCTGTGGCCGTCAGCCCGCGAGCAGGCTGAACCGCACCTTGCGGACCGGGTTGTCGAGGTTGGTGTCCACTAGGCAGATCGACTGCCAGGTGCCCAGCGCGAGGACGCCGCCGAGCACCGGGATGGTCGCGTAGGGCGGCACCAGCGCGGGAAGCACGTGGTCACGGCCGTGACCGGGGCTCCCGTGCCGGTGCCGCCAGCGGCCGTCGCGGGGGAGCAGCTCGTCGAGCGCGGCCAGCAGGTCGTCGTCGCTGCCGGCGCCGGTCTCGAGGATCGCCAGGCCGGCGGTGGCGTGCGGGACCCAGACGTGCAGCAGGCCGTCCGCCGCGTCGGCGTCGCGCAGGAACTCCTCGGCCTCGTGGGTGAGGTCGTGGACGACGGCTTCGGAGCCGGTGCGGACCTCGATCTCGGTGGAGTACATGGGTTCCAGCCTAGGCTCAGGTCTCCAGGTAGCGCAGCACCGCGAGCACCCGGCGATTGTCCCCTTCGGACGGTGGCAGGCCGAGCTTGCCGAAGATCGACGTCACGTACTTCTCGACGGACCCGGCCGAGAGGAACAGTTTCGCGGCGATCGCGGAGTTCGACCGGCCCTCCGCCATCAGGCCCAGTACTTCGCGTTCCCGCGGGGTCAGGCCGCTGAGCGCGTCGGTCTGGCGGGTCGCCGAGAACAGCTGGCTGACGACCTCGGGGTCGAGGACCGTCTCGCCGTCGGCGACCCGGCGCAGCGCGTCGAGGAAGTCCGAGACCTCGGCGACGCGGTCCTTGAGCAGGTAGCCGACGCCGCCCGCGCGGTCGGCCAGCAGCTGGGCGGCGTACTGCGTCTCGACGTACTGGGAGAACAGCAGGATCGCGCGGCCCGGGGACTCGCGGCGCAGCGCGATCGCGGCCCGCAGGCCCTCGTCGGTGTGCGCCGGCGGCATCCGGATGTCCACAATGGACACGTCGGGGGTGTGCTCCGCGACGGCCGCCCGCAGCGCGTCGGCGTCCTTCACCGCGGCGACGACCT
Source organism: Amycolatopsis sp. NPDC049691 (assembly GCF_040675005.1). Taxonomy (NCBI): domain Bacteria; kingdom Bacillati; phylum Actinomycetota; class Actinomycetes; order Pseudonocardiales; family Pseudonocardiaceae; genus Amycolatopsis; species Amycolatopsis sp. NPDC049691. The sequence goes on along the minus strand of NZ_JBFANX010000004.1, from coordinate 27,960 downwards.
CGTGGCCGCGGAAGGTCAGCAGCTCGACGAGACCCTGGCGCAGGATGGTGGAGTCCTCCGCGATGACGATCCGCATGCCGCCGACCCTAGCGGGGCAGCGGGACCCGCGCGGTCACTTCGGTCGGACCGCCCGGCGGGCTCGTGAAGGCCAGTTCGCCGTCGACGGTCCGCAGCCGTTCGGCGACCCCGGCCAGCCCGCCGCCCGGGAGGAGCCGGGCGCCGCCGGGGCCGTGGTCGCGGACCCGCAGCCAGAGGACGTCCCGCTCCTCGGTGACCTCGACGTGGGTGGCCCCACCGTGTTTCGCGGCGTTCGTGAGCAGTTCGGCGGCACTGAAGTAGACGATGGTCTCGAGCGACGGCGGCGGGCGGTGCGGCAGGACGACGGTGACCCGCGCGTCCATGCCGGAGGACGCGACGAGGGTGGCGAGGGCGACGTCGAGCCCCGCGTCGAGGGCGGCGGGGTGGATGCCGCGGGCGAGGTCGCGCAGCTCGGTCAGCGCCTGCTTGGCGTTGGCGTGGGCTGCGGTGACCAGCTGTTTCACCTGCGGGAGGTCGACATCTTCGAGTTCGTCCTTGGCCAGCCCGAGTTTCATCGCGAGGGCGACGAGCTGGGCCTGGGCGCCGTCGTGCAGGTCGCGCTCGATGCGCCGCAGCCGCAGGGCGGCGTCTTCGACCGCGGTGGCCCGGCTGGCTTCCAGGTCGCGGACGCGTTCGGACAGTTCCCGCGTCCCGAGCAGGCCGACGACCAGCAACCGGTCGAGCGAGGCGAAGGCGTGCGTGACCCAAGGGAGGGCGACGAGCACCAGGAGCCCGGACGCGGACCAGGCGAGCGCGCCGGGCCAGTGTTCGGCGCGGATGCCGAACGTCGGCAGTTCACGTTCGCCCAGCGGGAACCAGAAGAGGCCGAAGGTGCCGGCGGCGAGGCCGTAGAGGGTCGCGCTGGTGACGGTCAACAGCCCGGCGAAGGCGAGGGGAAGGCGCAGGAGGAGGTACCCGGCGGCGCGCCACCCGGCCCCATCGCCGACGCGCGCCTTCACCCAGCTCCACAGCCCGGGCTTGAGTTCGGGGCGCCCGGGAGCGGGCACGCTGACGCCGAGCAGGGCCTTCGCGAGCCGGCGGTGGGCGGCGCCGAGCCCGCGGGCGTAGAAGACGGCCCCGGCGAGGACGAGGAACCCGAGCAGGACGGGGGTCAGCCACAGGCCGAGAGCGAGGACGGCGAGGAAGGTGAAGAGTGAGAACGCGGTGAGCGGGCCGGCGAGGCACAGCCAGAGGTATTCGGCCCAGAAGTCCCGCGCGGCGACGGGGCCCAGGATGCGGCGGAGCGGGTGGGGGCTGGTCACGGGTTCAGTTTCGCGCGGGGGCGCGGGCGGGCCCATCCGGTTTTCCCCCGAGTGAGGCCGGGGAGGCCCCCGTTTCAGCAGGGACGCTCGTTTCAGCAGGGACGCTCTCGTGCGGCAGGGGCCCGGCCGCGGGGGCGCCCCCGTCTTCCACGCTACCGGCGGGCACCGACAGTTCCGGACCGCCGCCGGCCGCGTCGGACGAGTCATCCACAACCCCCGGGAGGGTGTGGATGCCTCGTCCCAGGCGCCGCTAAGGGGTCTCGGGGTCGTCCTCCCGGGCCCGCTGCGCCGCTTCGCGCATCTCGATCACGTCCGTGAGCCAGTCGCCGGTTTCCCTGGCGATGTCGCGGATCGCGCCCGTGATGATCGACGCTATGTTGCCGACGTGCGTCGCCGCTGATTCGGTGATCACCTGCAGGGTGTCCTTCTCCCGCTCGAACTGACCCACCATGTCACCCTCACGCTGCTCGGAGCTGCCGGTCGGGTTCCACGGTAGCCGGGGACTCCGACGTGGGCAGGGCCAGCTTCACGATCTTCTTCGCCACCGACCAGAGCTGCTTGCGCAGCGGGCCCGTGTGGTACGGCAGCCCGTACTTCTCGCAGATCGCGCGCACCTCGCCGGCGATCTGCGGGTACCGGCGCGCCGGGATGTCCGGGAACAGGTGGTGCTCGATCTGGTGGGACAGGTTGCCGCTCATGATGTGGAAGAGCGGGCCGCCCGAGATGTTCGCCGAGCCGAGGATCTGGCGGAGGTACCACTGGCCCCTCGACTCCGAAGCCGTCTCCTCCTCGGTGAAGCTCTCGACGTCCGCCGGGAAGTGGCCGCAGAAGATGATCGCGAACGCCCACAGGTTGCGGGTCAGGTTCGCCGTCGCGTTGCCGAGGAACGTCAGCGGCGCCAGCGGGCCGGTCAGCAGCGGGAACAGGACGTAGTCCTTGCCGATCTGCCGCGACGCCTTCCGCACGATCTTCTTCAGGATCGGCACGTTGTCGGCCCACGACCGCTCGCCCTTGACGACGTTTTCGACCTCGAGGTCGTGCAGCATCACGCCCCACTGGAAGAACAGCGCCAGCAGCGTCGCGTACACCGGGTTGCCCAGGTAGTACGGGTGCCACTTCTGGGCGGTGTCCATCCGCAGGATGCCGTAGCCGACGTCGCGGTCCTTGTCGACGATGTTGGTGTACGTGTGGTGGATGTAGTTGTGCGAGTGCCGCCAGTTCTCGGCGGGCGCCACCGTGTCCCATTCGAAGCGCTGCGAGCTCAGCGCCGGGTCGCGCGTCCAGTCGTACTGGCCGTGCATGACGTTGTGGCCGATCTCCATGTTGTCCAGGATCTTGGCCACCGACAGCGCGCCGACGCCGGCGAGCCACGCGGGCGGGAAGAACCCGGCGAACAGCAGCGCCCGGCCGGCGACCTCCAGGCCGCGCTGGGTCTTGATGATGGTGTGGATGTAGTCGACGTCCTCCTGGCCCAGGTCGTCGACGATCCGCTGGCGCAGCGCGTCGAGTTCGCGGCCGAACTCCTCGACCTGTTCCGGGGTCAGGCGGTCCTGCAAGCCGGTCATGGCGATCTCCTCTAGGCGTCGATCTCGACGTCCCCGACGGGGACGGAGATGCAGAGCTGGATTTCTTCGTCTTCGTCGCCGGACACCTCGCCGGTGCGGGCGTTGCGGACGCGCCCGGCGGTCTTGAGTTGGGTGCAGGAGAAGCAGATGCCCATCCGGCAGCCGTGCTCCGGCGACAGGCCCGCGTCCTCGGCCTGCTCCAGCAACGGCTTCCCCGAGTTGGCGCACTCCCGCCCGCTGCGCTTGAAGCGCACCTGCCCCTCCGCGGCGGACGTGTCGAAGGTCAACGCCGGCGGCGTGAACTCTTCGGTGTGCACGCGTTCACCCAACTCCTCGCGGACGGCGTCCATCAGCGGCTTCGGGCCGCAGACGAACGCCTCCGCGTCGCGGTACCAGGGCGCGACCCGCGCGAGGTGCTCCGGCGTGAAGAGGCCGTTCAGGTCGCCGCCCTTCGAGTGCGTGTAGGCGTGCACGACCCGCAGCCCGGGGTGCCGGGCGGCGAGCTCGGCCAGCTCGGTGCGGTACAGCGCGTCGGCGGGCCCGTTCGAGTACTGCACGAACACGATCTCGCCGGCGTGGCCCTCGGCCACCAGGGTGCGCGCCATCGCGAGCACCGGCGTGATGCCGCTGCCGCCCGCGATCAGCAGCACGCGGTCCGGCCGGGCGGCGGGCAGCGTGAACCCACCGTCCGGAGTGGACAGGCCGAGCACCGAGCCGACGCCGATCGCGCGGTTCAGGTGGCCGGAGACCAGGCCCTGCTCCTTGACCGTGAACTCCAGTTCGCCGTCGTACTGCGAACCACACGGCGAATAGCAGCGCGTGCGCCGGACGCCGTCGATCTCCACCTGCACGCGGACGTACTGCCCGGCGGTGAAGCCGGGCCACGCGCGGCTGGGCTTGACGGTGAGGGTGACGGTGTCCGGCGTCTGCTTCCGCACCGCCGTGACCAGCCCGCGGATCTCGCGGCGCACCAGCATCGGGTCGACGAGCTCCAGGTAGCGATCCATCCCGTGCGGCGTCAGCAGCGCCTCGGCCAGCGAGGCGAGGCTGCGCACCCGCCGGGGGATGAGCGCCGTCATCTGTCCTCCTCGATTACAGTGAACGACTGTACACTGAATAGTGCACTGCACGAGTGGAGCACCTGTCAACGCGAGACCCCGAGGATGTGACGTGAGCAACGCGGTGGACATCCGTAGGCTGGAGGCCGTGTCCGAGGAGCCGGTCAGCCGTCAAGAGCGCAAGCAGCGCACGCGCCAGGCGTTGCTGGACACCGCCCTCGACCTGCTGGCCGACCGCCCGTTCGCCACGCTCTCCCTGCGCGAGGTCGCGAAGGGCGCCGGCATCGTCCCGACGGCCTTCTACCGGCACTTCGCCTCGATGGAGGAACTCGGCGTCGCCCTCGTCGAAGAAGCGACGCGCACGCTGCGCGGCATGATGCGCTCGGCGCGCACCGACCCGGACACCTACCAGGGGATGATCAGCGCCTCGGTGGCCACGGTGCACCAATTCGTCCGCGCGCACGAGGACCATTTCCGGTTCCTGACGCGCGAGCGCTACGGCGGCGGCCCGCTCGCCCGCTCCATCGCGGTGGAACTGCGGATGTTCTCCGGCGACCTCGCGATCGACCTCGCGCGGTTCGCGCCGCTGCGCGCGTGGAGCACCGAAGACCTGCACATGCTGGCCGACTTGATCGTTTCCGCGATGATCACGACGACCGTCGAACTGCTGGAAGCCCGCCCAGGTGAGGACACGAAAATCACCGGAACGGCGGAAAAACGGCTGCGGTTGATCCTGCTCGGGATCCCGCACTGGAAATCGGCCTGAACGTTTTCCGCACGACACCCGTATTTCCCGGCACAACCCCCCGACTTGCGACCCAGGTCACTGGGGACTGTCGGTCCGGCGTGGTACAACCCTCGGATCGTGCCTCGCCGATGAGGAGGTCGTGTGGCGGACAGCGAACAGCATCAGCAGCTCACCGTGGGTGTGGTGGCCGAGTCACGCCCCGGGGAGCGCCGGGTGGCCATGGTGCCCAAACTGGTCGGGAGGCTCGCGCAGCGCGGGTTGCGCGTCCTGGTCGAACCGGGTGCCGGGTCCGGTGCGCACCTCAGTGACGACGCGTACACCCAAGCGGGCGCCGAGCTCGGTGACGCCTGGGGCGCGTCGATCGTCGTGAAGGTCAACCCGCCGAACCCGGACGAGGTCGCCAAGCTGAGCCGGGGATCCGTGCTCATCGGCTTCCTCGACCCGCGCGGCAACCCGGACGGGCTCGCGAAGCTCGAAGAAGCGGGCCTGCGCGCGTTCGCGATGGAGGCCGTCCCGCGGATCTCCCGGGCGCAGGCGATGGACGCGCTGTCGTCGCAGGCCAGCATCGGCGGCTACCGCGCCGTGCTGCTCGCGGCGCAGAAGCTCCCGCGCTTCTTCCCGATGCTCACCACCGCGGCGGGCACCGTCCCGCCGGCCAAGGTGCTGGTGCTCGGCGCCGGCGTCGCCGGCCTGCAGGCGCTGGCGACGGCGAAGCGGCTCGGCGCCCAGACGACGGGCTACGACGTGCGGCCCGAGGTCGCCGAGCAGGTCAAGTCGCTCGGCGCGCAGTTCCTCGACCTCGGCATCGAGGCGGTCGGCGAAGGCGGGTACGCCCGCGAGCTGACGCCGGAGGAGCGCGAGGAGCAGCAGCGCCGGCTCACCGAGGCGATCACGAAGTTCGACGTCGTGATCACCACGGCGCTGGTGCCGGGCCGCAAGGCCCCGACGCTGGTCACCGCGGACGCCGTCAAGGGCATGCCCGCCGGGTCGGTCGTGGTCGACCTCGCCGGCGAGACCGGCGGCAACTGCGAGCTGACCAAGCCGGGGGAGGACGTCGTGGAGCACGACGTCACCATTTCGTCCCCGCTGAACCTGCCCGCCGAAATGCCTTCGCACGCCAGCGAGCTGTACGCGCGCAACGTCACCGAGCTGCTGGAGCTGCTCGTGACGAAGGAAGGCGCGCTGGAGCTGAACTTCGAAGACGAGATCGTCGCCGGTGCCTGCGTGGCCGGGCGCGAAGGGAGCCCGTCGTGAGTCCCCTGGTGCAGAACCTCGCGGTGCTCGTGCTCGCCGGGTTCGTCGGCTTCGCCGTCATCTCGAAGGTGCCCAACACGCTGCACACGCCGCTGATGTCGGGCACCAACGCCATCCACGGCATCGTGCTGCTCGGCGGGCTCGTCGTGCTCGGCCTCGGCGTCGACGGCGCCTTCAACAAGATCCTGCTGGTGATCGCGATCGCCTTCGGCACGATCAACGTCGTCGGCGGGTTCCTGGTCACCGACCGGATGCTGTCGATGTTCAAGGGCAAGAAACCCGCTCCGGCCGATGAGGAGGAGACGAAGTGACCGACTTCATCGCGATCCTCTACATCATCGCGTTCGCCCTCTTCATCTACGGCCTGATGGGCCTCACCGGCCCGCGCACCGCCGTCCGCGGCAACTGGATCGCCGCGGCCGGCATGGGCATCGCTGTCATCGCCACCCTGCTCACGCCCGGGATGGGCAACTGGGTGCTGATCGCGCTCGGTGTCGGGATCGGCGTGGTCGTCGGCGTGCCGTCGGCGCGCAAGGTCAAGATGACCGCGATGCCGCAGATGGTGGCCCTGTTCAACGGCGTCGGCGGCGGCGCGGTCGCGCTCATCGCGTGGGTCGAGTTCAACTCCACCGACGGCTACGCGCACGAACCGGCGTACATCGCGATCGCGTCGCTGTTCGCCGCGATCATCGGGTCGATCTCGTTCTGGGGCTCGAACGTCGCCTTCGGCAAACTCCAGGAGCTGATCAGCGGCCGCCCGATCACCCTCGGCAAGCTCCAGCAGCCGGTCAACCTGCTGCTCCTGGCGATCGCGGTCGTCTGCGCGGTGCTCATCATCGCCGGCGGCGACAACGAGCTGCTGATCATCGGCCTGCTCGTCGCGGCGGGCGTCCTCGGCCTCACCGTCGTGCTGCCGATCGGCGGCGCGGACATGCCGGTGGTGATTTCGCTGCTCAACGCGTTCACCGGGCTGTCGGCCGCGGCGATGGGCCTGGCGCTGGACAACACGGCGCTGATCGTCGCGGGCATGATCGTCGGTGCGTCCGGCTCGATCCTGACGAACCTGATGGCCAAGGCGATGAACCGGTCCATCCCGGCGATCGTCGCGGGCGGCTTCGGCGGCGGCCCGGCGGTCGCGGCCGGCGGGGGCGCCAAGGAGGCGCGCCCGGTGCGCTCGACCAGCGCGGCCGACACCGCCATCCAGATGGCGTACGCCAGCAAGGTCGTCGTCGTGCCGGGGTACGGCATGGCCGTCGCGCAGGCGCAGCACACCGTCCGCGAGATGGCGAAGCTGCTGGAGAAGAAGGGCATCACGGTCGCGTACGCGATCCACCCGGTCGCCGGCCGGATGCCCGGGCACATGAACGTGCTGCTCGCCGAGGCCGACGTGCCGTACGAGCAGCTCAAGGAGATGGACGAGATCAACTCCGAGTTCGCCCAGACCGACGTCGCGCTCGTGATCGGCGCGAACGACGTCACCAACCCGGCGGCGCAGACCGACCCGAGCTCGCCGATCTACGGGATGCCGATCCTCAAGGTCAACGAGAGCCGGTCCGTGATCGTCTTGAAACGCGGGATGGCCTCCGGCTTCGCGGGCATCGACAACGACCTGTTCTACGATCCGAAGACCAGCATGCTCTTCGGGGACGCCAAGTCGTCGGTGGGCGAGATCGTGGAGGAACTCAAGGCGCTATGACGACCGGGTCGGATGTGCGTGCCGCGTTCACCGACCCCGCCGAGAACCTCGCGTTCGACGAAGCGCTCCTCCGGGTTGCGCCCGAGTCACCGGTGCTGTGGCTCTGGCGCAACCCGGTCTGCGTCGTGGTGGGGCGCGGGCAGCGGATCGCGCGCGAGGTGCGGGTCGCGGAGTGCGAGCGCGACGGCGTCCCGGTGCTGCGGCGCGCCAGCGGCGGCGGCACCGTGTTCCACGACCCGGGCAACCTGAACGTCACGCTGGTCCTGCCGGGGCCCACCGACCGGCCCCTGGAGACGCTCGGCAAGGTGATGAGCGCCGCCGTCGACCAGCTCGGGCTGGTGCCGCGGATCGGCGACCGCGGCCTGTTCGTCGAGGACGCGAAGCTGTGCGGCTTCGCCGTGTTCCGGACCAAGGGCGGGCTGCTGGCCCACTCGACGCTGCTGGTCGAGACGGCGGCGGCGCTGGTCGGCCGCTACCTGACGAGCGCGCCGCCGGACCCGCGGCCGCTCGACTCCCACCGCAGCCCGGTGGCGTCGCTGGCCGAGCACGGGCTGCGGCCCGGGTTCCCGGCGGTCGAGGCGGCGGTGCGGGCGGCGGCGTCGCAGATCCTCGGGACGCTGGTGCCGCGCCCGCCGTCCGCGGCCGAACTGGCTCGGCAGCGGGCGTTGCTGCACACCCGGTACCGGTACCCGTCGTGGCACGCGGACGGCGCACAGCGCGCGGCCTGACGTCCGTCTACTGTGGACTACTCCGAGGCCGAGAACGTGACGCCGGGCACCTTGCGCGCCGTCGCCCGCGTGGTCTTCTTCGGCTCCGCCGCCTTGCGCGTGCGCGTCGTCTTCGCCGGCTCGGCCTTCGCCTTGGTGCTCTTCGCGGCGGCCTTCGGCTCGGCCTTGGCGGTCACCTTCTTCGGCGACGCCTTCGCCCGGGGCAGCTTCGCGCCCGGCACGATCCGCGGCCGGCGCTTGCGGCCGCCCGTGCGGCGCCCGGCGTCGGCGTAGCGCTGCAGCAGCCCGCGCAGCGCGTCGGCGTTGGCGAAGGAGAGGTCGATGTCGTAGTCGATGCCGTCCAGGCCGAACCCGACGGTCTCCGCCGCGGGCTCGCCGGTCAGATCATCCAGCACCTGCACAGCCGTGTTCCTGGCCACGACAAACCTCCCGTGCTCCGAACGTGGGTGTTTCGCGCGCACCGGAGCCGACGGCACCCCGGGCCGCCGATACCTTGCAGCTTCCCGACGAGGATAACCGCTGGCTTGCGCGAACTCGCGCGGTGGTGTGCGCTGATGCCATGTCCGGACAGACTTTTGACGTAGTGGTGATCGGCGCGGGCCCGGTGGGGGAGGTGGCCGCCGAACGAGCGGCGCGAGGAGGCCTGAAGGTCGCGCTCGTCGAGCACGAGCTCTTCGGCGGCGAGTGCTCCTACTGGGCCTGCATCCCGAGCAAGGCGTTGCTGCGGCCGGGAAACCTCCTGGCAGCGGCGAAACGGATCCCCGGCGTCCCGATCGGCGACCGGCTCGACCCCGCGGCGGTGTTCGCGCGCCGGGACTGGTTCACCGGCAAGGGCGACGACGCGGGGCAGGTCGAGTGGGCGCGCGGCGCCGGCATCGAGCCGATCCGCGGACACGGCGTGCTCACCGGTGAGCGGGAGGTCACCCTCGACGGCGACCGCGTGCTGACCGCACGGCACGCGGTGATCGTGTGCACCGGCAGCGTGCCGAGCAAGCCGTCGATCCCGGGGCTCGACACGATCCGGCCGTGGGGTTCGCGGGAGGCGACGTCGGCGGAGTCGGTGCCGCGGCGCCTCGGCGTCCTCGGCGGCGGGGTGGTCGGCGTCGAGATGGCGCAGGCGTTCGCGACGCTCGGCTCGGAGGTCCACCTGGTGATCACCGGCGAGCAGCCGCTGCCGCGCAACGCCGCGTTCGCCGGCGACCTCGTCCTGCACGGGCTGCGCGAGGCCGGCGTGTACGTGCACACGGAGTCGGGCATCGAGCGCGTCGCCACCGGTTCCGGTGGTACCGAGCTGACGTTGAAGGACGGCGAGACGGTCGTCGTCGACGAGCTGCTGCTGGCGACGGGCCGCCGTCCCGCGACGGCCGGGCTCGGCCTGGAGGCGTTCGGCGTCGAGGCGGGGCGCGCGCTGGAGGTCGACGACACCGGCCGGGTGTCCGCAGTGGACGGTGGCTGGCTGTTCGCGGCGGGCGACGTCACCGGCCGCGCGCCGCTGACCCACCAGGGCAAGTACGGCGCCCGCGCGGCGGGCGACACGGTGGCGGCACTGGCCGCGGGGACGTTCTCCTCGGCGGCGCCCTGGAGCAAGTACACCGCGACGGCCGACCACCACGCGGTGCCGCAGGTGGTGTTCACCGACCCGGAGGTGGCGGCCGTCGGCCTCGCGGACGCGCGGCCGGGGTCTGCCGACCGGGTCGTCGACATCGACATCGCGGTGGCGGGTTCGTCGCTGCACGCGGACGGCTACACGGGCAAGGCGCGGATCGTCGTCGACACCGAGCGGAACGTCCTGCTCGGCGTGACGTTCGTCGGCCAGGACGTCTCGGAGCTGCTGCACTCGGCGACGATCGCGATCGTCGGGGAGGTGCCGCTGGACCGGCTGTGGCACGCGGTGCCGTCGTTCCCGACGATCAGCGAGGTGTGGCTGCGGCTGCTGGAGGCGTACGGGCTCTGAGGGTCACTGGGCGGGCAGGTCGAGCGCGGCCTGCACGGCCCGGGTGAGGCCGGGATCGTCCGAAGTGGACGGTCCCGGCACCCAGACGGCCTGCACGAGCCGCACGGACGTGCCGTCGGCCTTGGAGGCGTAGGCGGCGTTCTCGAAGCGGGGCACGGGGGTGGCGCCCCACTTGCCGGTCTCGGTGGCGAGATCGAGCACGCCGCCCCCGCCGGGGGTGTCGGCAACGGCCTTGAAGGCGGCGGCCTGTGCGGCATCGGGAAACTCGACGATCCCGATGGTGACGGCGGCGGCCCGCCCATCGACAACGGCGGCGTAGGACGCGCGCCGGACGCCGGAGCAGCTGGTCTGCTGCAGGCTGGCCTGGGCGTCGCCGAAGGCGTGCGAGGCACAGCGCTGGTCATGATCGGCGGCACGCAGGGAGAACTGCAGGCTCCGCACGGGAGGGGCACTGGACGACGGCGGCGGTGGCGGCTGGGTCGCGGGGGTGGGCGGCCCGGTCGGCGCCGAGGCGGTGTCATCACCCGAGGTGGCGACGGCAAGGGCGGCGACGACCAGTGCGACGAGGAGCGCGATCGCGGCCAGGGGGATCCAGCGGACGGTCTTCGAGGCGGGGGTGGTTTCGCGGGGTGTCGGGCGCGGGGTGGGGAAGGGGGGTGGTGAGTCCGCTGGGGGCTGTGGTCGGGTGGTTTGTGGGGTCGGCTGCGCCGCCGACGGGGTGGGGTGTGCGGCCGACGGGTTGGGCTGTGAGGCCAGTGGTGTGGGCCGCGGCGGCTCGGTGTGGTTGGGCTGGTTCGGCTCGGTCGCGGTGGTTCGCGGCGGCTCGGTGAGGTTGGGCGCGGTTGCCCCGGTTGTGGTTGTGAGGTTCTCGGTTCGCTCGGTGTCCGCGGCGAGAGCACCCCGTTGGGCGGAATCAGCCGGCCGCGAGGGCATGGCAGCGCCGGGGAACAACGGGAGAGCCGGGGTCGCCGGCGCGGAGAGTTTCTCGGTGCGCTCGGGGTCTGCCGGCGACGGAAGCTTTTCGGTGCGCTCGGAGTCCTCGAGCCGGGGGGAAGCTTCGGCGGGGGAGCTTGGTTCGGTCGAATCCGCAGTGGAGGAAGTCGATTCGGCAGGGGTTGCGGCGGCAGACTCTTCGGCAGGTGAGGTCGGCTCGGTCGAGCCCGCGGTGGATGAGGTCGGCTCGGCGGGTGCCGCGGTAACCGGCTCTTCGACCGGGGCAGCCGGCTCGTCGGCGGCCGCCGACGGCGGCTCTTCGGCCAGGGAAGTCGGCTCCGCCGAGCTTGAAGTCGAAGGGGCCGATGGGTCAGCTGCCGAACCCGAACCCGAACCCGAACCCGAACCCGAACCCGAACCCGAACACGAGGCCGGGCTGGCACTCGCCGCAGCCGAGCCCGCCGTGTCGGCCGCAGCCGCAGCCGCAGCCGCAGCCGAGCCCGCCGTGTCGGCCGCAGCCGCAGCCGAGCCCGCCGCGTCGGCCGCAGCCGCAGCCGCAGCCGTGGCCACCGGTGCCGCTCCCGTCACCACCGCCGCGGCCGCCTGGGTGGGGACCGCCGGGCCACTGTCCCAAAGGGACTCCGGTGGCGAATCGTCCGTGAACCTGCTGAATCCCTCGCCCAGCAGCACCTCGTCCGAAAACTCCGGCGCCTCCGGGGCCAGTCCCCGGATCAGCGCCCGCACCTGGTCCACCGAACGGGGCCGGTGGGCCGTCGCCAAGGAAACCGTTGCCGCCAGCATCGTCGTCGGCGTCGGGTGCAGTACCCGGACCGGGCCCGCCAGGTCCGTGGCCGGCTGGTCGACCGTCTCCACGTACGGTCCTACCGCGACGATCGTCCCCACCGGGCCCGTTCCCGGGACCAGCGAAGCGATCCGCTGCTCGCACGCCTGGGAGATGTCCAACGCCTCGGTGGCCGGGTTGATCGCGTCGTCGTCGGCGACCAGGGGCCAGCCGTCCGCCTTCCACGGGGCTCCGAGCGGTGCCTCCAGCCGGAGGGCCGGGTCCGGGAGGTCCACGCCGATCACGATGATCACCCCGTGGGGGAGCAGGACCACCGCCTCGATCGGGCGCTCGGTCACCGAGCCGACGCCCACCAGCGCGATCCCGCCGATCACGGTGCTTCCACGACCGAGGGACGCCAGCGCCGCCCGGACGTCGTCGGCCACCCGGGACTGCTGCCGCTCCAGGCGCACCAGTCGCACCGAAACCCCTCCCTGCTCGTCGTTCCGGGTCATCACGCTAGCGCGCCCGGCCGAATCCCCGGCGCGACACGGGGACGACGCGGCCGGGTGCCCTCCGAAAGTGGTGCCCCGGGTGACTTGTGGTGTTCATGTGGCCAAACAGCACGGTTGGGGTGCAGAATGTGCTACAACGCATCGGAGGCGGCATTCGGGAGCCGCACTGAGGCCGCGCTGCAGCTCGAAGTAGGGCGTAGGGGAAGACGTCCCTCGTCGAGCAACAAGCGGAGGTAGCAGTGAGCACCCGTGGCAGCACCCGAGGTGTGGTGTACGTCCACTCGTCGCCGTCTGCGGTGTGTCCGCACGTCGAGTGGGCCATTTCGGGCACCCTGGGTGCCCGCGTTGACCTGAAGTGGACGGCGCAGCCGGCCAGTCCGGGTCAGCTTCGCGCCGAGTGCGGCTGGCGCGCGCCCGCGGGCACCGGTGCCAAACTGGCGGCGGCGCTCAAGGCGTGGCCGATGATTCGGTTCGAGGTGACCGAAGAGCCCAGCGCGGGCGTCGACGGCGAACGGTTCTGCTTCGCGCCCGGCCTCGGCCTGTGGCACGGGCGGACGAGCGCCAACGGCGACATCGTGGTGGGCGAAGACCAGCTGCGCGCCCTCGTCGCCATGACCCGCGGGGGTGAGACCCTCGCGCACAAGCTCGACGAGCTCCTCGCGGCTAGCTGGGACGAGGCGCTCGAGCCCTACCGCCACGCCGGCGACGGCGCCCCGGTGACCTGGCTGCACCAGGTCGGTTAGCGGCGGGACGGGGGCCGGTACGCTCGTCGGCGTGACCAGCCCCGCCCCCAGCTCCCGCCAGCGCTGGCTGGTGCCCGTCGTGGTCGTGGTGCTCTCCGTGACCGTCGGCGCCGGCCTGCTCGCCCGCGAGCTCTACCGCCGGCCCGACCAGCCCGCCGGCGAATCCACCGCCGCCTCGGCCACGCCGTCGCCGGCCAGCAGCGGCGCCACGGCCGCGCCGGGCGCCGTCCGGATGACCGACGACGCGAAGAACCACCCGCAGGCCGACGCCGTGCGCAGGCTGCTCGAGACGTACTTCCAAGCCATCAACGACAAGCAGTACTCGCTGTGGCTGCAGGCCGTCAGCGGCAAACGGGCCGCGCAGCAGTCGGCCGGCGAATGGAAGGCCGGCGTCAAGTCCACAACGGACACCGACGCCCTGGTCTACCGGATCGAACGCGGCGCCAACGCGTCGCTGCGGGTCCTGGTGGGTTTTACGAGCAGGCAGAGTCCCCAGGACGGCCCGAAGGACCTCCAGGAGGACTGCATCAAATGGCGGCTGGTCCTGCCGGTCATCGCCGAGCGGGGGGCGCTCAAGATCGACACCGTCGACCCGGGGCCGGGGCCCGAGCACGAAAAATGCTGAAAAAAGGGGCCCGGCCGAAGCCGGGCCCCTTTTTTCGACGGTGAACGCTCAGGCCGCCGGGGTGAACAGCAGCGCGGTGTTGTGCCCGCCGAAGCCGAACGAGTTGCTGATCGCCGCGGTCAGCTCCACCTTGCGCGCCTCGCCCGACACGACGTCCAGCTGCACCCGCGGGTCCAGGTCGGTCAGGTTCAGCGTCGCCGGCACGATGCCGTTGTAGAGCGCGAGGATCGTGATGATCCCCTCGACCGCGCCGGCCCCGCCGACGAGGTGGCCCAGCGAGCCCTTCGGCGCCGTCACGACCGGGTGTTCCCCGATCGCGTTGCGGATCGCCGCCGCCTCGCCGATGTCACCGACCACAGTGGACGTCGCGTGGGCGTTCACGTGCCCGACGTCCGCCGGGGTCACGCCGGCCATCTTCATGGCCGCGCGCATCGCGGCGATCTGGCCGATGCCCTCCGGGTGGTTGCCCGTGATGTGGTAGGCGTCGGAGGTGATGCCGTGCCCGGCGAGCGTCGCGTAGATACGCGCCCCGCGGGCCTTCGCCTGGTCCGCGCGCTCGAGGATGACCACGCCGGCGCCCTCGCCGAGGACGAAGCCGTCGCGGCTCGCGTCGAACGGCCGCGACGCGCTTGCCGGGTCGTCGTTGCGCGTGGACACCGTGCGGGCCTGGGCGAACCCGGCCAGCGTGATCGGGTGGATGCACGCTTCGGCGCCCCCCGCGATCACGACGTCGGCGCGGCCGGAGCGGATCATCTCCACCCCGCTCGCGATGCCCTCGGCACCGGAAGCGCAGGCCGAGGCCGGGGAGTGCACCCCGGCCCGCGCCTTCAGGTCGATGCCGACGTGCGCGGCCGGGCCGTTCGGCATCAGCATCGGCACGGTCAGCGGCGACACCTTGCGGAGACCCTGCTGGTGCAACAGGTCGTTCTGGGTGAGCAGGGTGACCGGGCCGCCGATGCCGGTGCCGATCGACACGCCGAGGCGGTCGGGGTCCACGTCGGTGTGCTCGTCGGTCGGCTCGGTGTACCCGGCGTCGGCCCACGCCTGGCGGGCGGCGATCAGCGCGACCTGCTCGCAGCGGTCCAGCCGGCGGGCCTGGACCCGCGGCAGGACCTCGGCCGGGTCGACGGCCAGCTGGCCGCCGATCTTGACCGGCAGCTGCAGCTCCTCGACCCAGTCGGCCTCGATCGTCCGGACACCGCTCCGCCCGGCCAGCAGACCGTCCCAGGTGGACTGCACGTCCCCGCCGAGCGGTGTGGTGGCGCCGAGACCGGTGATCACGACGTCGATGTTGCTCATGGGAGTCTCCTCAAGGAGGGAAGAGGACTTACTTCGAGTTGGCCGACACGTAGTTCACCGCGTCGCCCACGGTCTTGAGGTTGGCGAGCTCGTCGTCCGGGATCTTGACGCCGAACTTGTCCTCGGCCTGCACGGCGATCTCGACCATCGACAGCGAGTCGATGTCCAGGTCGTCCACGAACGACTTCTCGGCGGTGACGTCGTCCTGAGCCACACCGGCCACCTCTTCGACGATCTCGGCGAGGCCGGCGAGGATCTCAGCGTTGTCAGCCATGGGGTTGTTCCCTTCTCGGTCTTTCTGGGGGTCTGTTGCCCTCGGGCGAATGCCCGCGGGGAGCGTAACGGTGATCAGGGGCAGACGAACGCCTGCCCGGCGTAGGACAGGCCCGCGCCGAACCCGACCGCCAGCACCACGTCGCCCGGCTTCGCCGTCCCGGCCTTGCGCATGTGGTCCAGCGCGAGGGGGATGGACGCCGACGAGGTGTTGCCGGAGTACTTGATGTCGTCGGCGACGACCATGTCCTCGCGGGCGCCGTTGGCCCGCAGCTTCTTCGCGATCGCCTCGACGATGCGCAGGTTCGCCTGGTGCGGGATCAGCACGTCCACATCGGACGGCTTGAGCCCGGCGGCCTCCAGCGCCCGCATCGCGATCGGCGCGATCTTCGTGGTCGCCCACCGGAAGACCGACTGGCCCTCCTGGTAGATGTACTTGTCGTCGCGCATGTAGATCAGGTCGACCAGGTCGCCCGCGCTGCCCCAGGTGACCGGCCCGATGCCCGGTTCGTCGGACGCGCCGACGACCGCGGCGCCCGCGCCGTCGGCGAAGATGATCGCGTTGGCGCGGTCGACCGGGTCGACCGAGTCGGTGAGCTTCTCCGCGCCGATGACCAGGACCTTCTTCGCCGAGCCCGCCCGGATGAGGTCGGAGGCGACGCCGAGGCCGTAGCAGAACCCGGCGCACGCGGCGTTGAGGTCGAACGCGCCGGGGCTGGGGATGCCGATCCGTGCCGCGACCTGGGCGGCGGCGTTCGGGATCAGCGTCGGCATGGTGCAGTTCGGCAGGATCACCGTGTCCACTTCGGACGGGTCGACCCCGGCGTCGGCGAGCGCGGCGGTGCCGGCGGCGACGGCGAAGTCGGTGAGGGACTCGTCCTTCTCGGCGAACCGGCGCTCGATGATGCCGACGCGGTCACGGATCCACTGGTCGTTGGTGTCCATGATCTGCGACAGGTCGTCGTTGGTGACGATCTTGTCCGGCTGCGCGCTGCCGATGCCCAGCACGCGGCTGCCGCGGGAGCCGGCGTTGAGGCTCAGAGTGGGTCGGTCGGTCACGAGGCGTCCTCCTGGCGCAGCGCGGCCAGCTCGGCCGGCGTCTTCAGCGCGGTGGTAGTGGTGACGACGCCCTTGAGCTGGCGCTTGACCAGGCCGGTCAGCGTGCCCGCGGGCGCGAGTTCGACGGTGCGGGTGACGCCGAGGGACACCAGGCCGTCCATCGTCAGGTCCCAGCGGACCGACCGGGTTACCTGCGCGACCAGGCGGTCGAGGTACTCGGCGCCGCTGGTGACGACCGCGCCGTCGGCGTTCGACAGCAGCGGGCGCGTCGGGTCGGCCGGGGTCAGCTCGGCGGCGTGGGCGCGCAGCGCCTCTTCCGCGGGAGCCATGTACTGCGTGTGGAACGCGCCGGCGACCTTGAGGGCGCGGACCTTCGTGCCTTCCAGGGGCTCGGCGACGATCTTCGCGATGGCGTCGGCGGCACCGGAGGCGACGATCTGCCCCGCTCCGTTGCGGTTCGCCGCGGTCAGGCCGTGCTCTTCCAGCCACGCGACGACCTGCTCGGGGTCCCCGAGCATGACCGCGGCCATCGACGTCGGTTCCAGCGCGCACGCCTTCGCCATCTCGGCGCCCCGGACGGCGGCCAGCGCGACGGCGTCTTCGGGCTTCAGCACCCCGGCGATCGCGGCCGCGGCGAGCTCGCCGACGGAGTGCCCGGCGACCGGCGCGTCCGCGGGGACCGGCGCGGTGGCCTGGAGGTGCTCGAAGGTGAGCAGCGACAGCGCGACGATCAGCGGCTGCGCGACGGCGGTGTCCTGGATCTCGTCGGCGTCCGCCTCGGTGCCGAGGCGGAGCAGGTCGAGGCCCGCGCGCTCGGACCAGCGCGCGACGCGCTCGCGCGCGCCGTCGAGGTCGAGCCAGGGCGTGAACATACCGGGGGCCTGGGACCCCTGACCGGGAGCGAGGACTGCTGCTGTCACCCTTCAAGACAACACGGGAAAGGGGGTTTCCCGGGATGCCGACGCTCACAGTGTCTGCCCGGCGTCTTTGTCGGAAACCTCCAAAGACGCGCCGCAGAAGCTCGCGCGTAACCCGGATGCCTTGTCGGGTTCAATCACCTTTCGCTGTTAAGTCCATCACGTGACGCCCGTCTCGGGAAGGCCGGTCAGCCCAGCTTTTCGGCGAGCGCGACGACGAGGCCCTCGGGCCCGCGGACGTAGGCGAGCCGGTGGCTGCCGTCGTACTCGACCAGTTCGCCCAGGAGCTCCGCACCGTGCGGGCGCAGCCGGGCGAGGACGTCGTCGAGGTCGTCGACGGCGAACATGATCCGCCGCATCCCGAAGGCGTTGACCGGTTCGGCCGGCCCGGCGGCGGGCGCAGCCGGGCTGTGGAACTTCATCAGCTCGAGCCGGCCGTGGCCGTCCGGGGTGCGCACCACGGCCAGGTCGCACCGGACACCCTCGAGCGCGACGAGGCGGTCCACGTCCGGTCCGCCGACCGTGGCCTCGCCCTCCGGTTCGAGGCCGAGTTCGACGAAGAAGGCGACGACGGCCGCCAGGTCGTCGACCACGATGCCGACGTTGTCCATCCGCTGGATCGTCATGATTCACTCCCGGGTCGCGTGGTTGCTTTCGCGCCGGGGACGGAGCCGGTGCCGCGTTCTCGACAGCCCCGGGTCACCAGATTCCGCGGGCCCTCGCCAGCCGCCCGACGGTGAGCGCGATCCGCAGCACCAGCGCGTCCCGCGGGTCCGTGGCCTGGCAGCCCGTCAGGTCCGCCGCCTTCCGCAGCCGGTAGCGGACCGTGTTCGGGTGGACGAACAGCGTCTTCGCGCACGTCTCCAGCACCCCGCCGCTCTCGAGGTACGCCTCGACCGTGCGCTGCAGCGTCGGGCCTGCCTCCTCCAGCGGCCGCGCGATCGTGTCCACCAGCAGGCGCTCCGCCTCCGCGTCGCCGGACAGCGCCCGCTCCGGCAGCAGGTCCGCCGACCGGACCGGCCGGGGCGCGCCCGGCCAGCCGACCACCGCGCGCAGCCCCGACAGCGCCTCGATCGCGCTGTGGTGCGCTTCGGCCAGCGTCGGCACGGTCGGGCCCGCCACCACCGGGCCGTCGGCGAACGCCACCGACATCCGGGCGAGGATCTCGCGTTCCTTCGTACCGCCGTCGGTCGGGCCGCCGACCACGACCACCAGCCGGGACCCCTGGACCGACAGCAGCACCGGGCGGCCGACGCGGGCCGCGCGGCTGCGGACCTCGAACACCACCGTCGGCGGGTCCTCCGACGGCGGGTTGCCCACCAGGACCGTCGCGTTCGCCGACGGCTCCCAGCCCAGCGCCGTCGCGCGCGAGAGCACGGACTCCTCGGCGTCGCCGCGGACGATCCCGTCGACGACCAGTGCCTCGAGCCGGGCGTCCCACGCGCCGCGCGCTTCCGCCGCCGCCGCGTAGGAGTTGGCCGCCGCGAACGCGATTTCCCGGCCGTAGCGCAGGATTCCCTCGATCAGCGCCGCGCGTTCGGCCTCGTTCGCCGCGAACTCGGGCAGCTGCTCCTCGAACACCTCGATGGCCAGGCGCACCATGGCGACCGCCTGGCGCAGGCTGACCCACCGCGACAGCTCGGCCGGCGCGTCGCGGAAGGCCTCGGTCGTCAGCTGCAGGGCGCCCTTCGAGTCCCGCAGCCAGTCGACGAAGCCCGCGGCGCCGGCCTGGGTGATCAGCAGCACGCTCGCGCGCTGGTCCGCGGGCAGCCGGCCGAACCACGTCAGCCGCCGCTCCATCACCGCGACGCTCGCGCTCGCCAGGCTGCCGGACGCGTGCTCCAGCCGCCGAAGCGTCTTCGCGGAGAGCCCGTGGTGCTTCGGCACCCGGCGCGGGGCGGTGGTTCCATCCATGGCGGACGCGATCCTACGTGCTCCGCAACTTTCGTAGCCGCTGGTGGCAACGCCCGGTGGTAGGCGGTGCGTGTACGCACTGCCTAGGATCGCGGGCGGGGGAAATCAGGGACGAACGGGGGAACCGGAATGACCGGTTTAGAGATCGACAGGGTCTCCAAACGCTACGGCGACGTGGTCGCGTTGCGGGAAATGACGTTCGACGTCCGGCCCGGCGAGCTGTTCGGCTTCGTCGGGAGCAACGGCGCCGGAAAGACCACGACCATGCGCATCGCGCTCGGCGTGCTGTCCGCCGACGGCGGCGAAGTCCGCTACGACGGCGAGCCGGTGACGCACGAAACCCGCCGCCACATCGGCTACATGCCCGAAGAACGCGGCCTCTACCCGCGGATGAAGGTCGCCGAGCAGCTGACCTACCTCGCGCGGCTGCACGGCATGCCCACCGCCGACGCGCGGAAGTCGGCGGAGAAGTGGACCGAACGGCTCGGCGTGGCCGGCCGCCGCGACGACGAGGTGCAGAAGCTGTCGCTGGGCAACCAGCAGCGCGTCCAGCTGGCCGCGGCGCTGGTGCACGAGCCGCGGATCCTGGTGCTCGACGAGCCGTTCTCCGGCCTCGACCCGGTCGCGGTGGACGTGATGAGCCAGGTGCTCAAGGAAAAGGCCGCCGAGGGCGTGCCGGTCGTGTTCTCCAGCCACCAGCTCGACCTCGTGGAGCGGCTGTGCGACCGGGTCGGGATCGTCCGGAGTGGACAGATGGTCGCCAAGGGGACGGTGGACGAGCTGCGGACCGGTGGCGCGGTGCGGCTGCGCGTCGACGCGCCCGAGGCCGCCGACGGCTGGACCGACGGCCTGGCCGGGGTCAAGGTGCTCGGCCGGACGGGCCCGGTGACCGAGCTCGAGCTGGGCGACGGCGCCGACGACCAGGCGGTGCTCAAGGCCGCGCTGGCCACCGGGCCGGTGCGCGAGTTCGCGCGTGAGCAGCCTTCGCTGACCGAGCTGTTCCGTTCCGTCGTGACCGAGGAGGTCCCCGCATGAGCACCCCGGTCCCGGACGTCCGGATGAGCCCGCTTTCCGCGGTGGGGCTGGTCGCCTCCCGCGAGATCACCACTCGCGTCAGGTCGAAGGCGTTCCGCGTCGCCACGGTCGTCATGCTGCTGCTGATCGTGGTCGGCATCGTGCTGCTCAAGCTGCTCTCCGGCGGCAGCGGTGCCGACGCGAAGGTCGGCTTCACCGCGGCCACGGCCGGGTTCTCGGCGCCGTTGAAGGCGTCCGGGCAGGCCGTCGGCGAGAACATCGAGACCTCGCAGGTCGCCGACGAGGCGGCCGGGCGCGCGAAGCTGGCCGACGGTTCGCTCGACGCGCTGCTCACCGGCGACGGCAAGAGCGTGCACGTCCAGGTGAAGAAGGACCTCGACGGCAAGCTCGCGAACGTCCTGCAGCTGGTGGCCCGCCAGGTCGCGCTCGACCAGCAGATCACCGCGCTCGGCGGGAACCCGGCGCAGTTCCAGAGCGCCGTCGCGAGCGCGAAGTTCGTCGAGGACCCGCCGCTGGAGGAGCCGTACCCCTACAACGGCGCGCAGCTCGGGCTGGGCATCGCCGCGGGCATCCTCATCTACCTCTCGCTGATGATCAACGGCCAGAGCGTCGCGCAGGGCGTCGTCGAGGAGAAGACCTCCCGGGTCGTGGAGCTGCTGCTGTCGACGATCAAGCCGTGGCAGCTGATGGCCGGGAAGGTGCTCGGCATCGGCGTGGTGGGGCTGATCCAGATGCTCGTGATCGGCGTGGGCGGCCTGGTCACGGTGACGGCGACCGGGGCGTTGCCGGACCTGTCGCTGTCCTCGGCGGTCGGGACCGTCGTGTGGCTGATCGTCTGGTACCTGCTCGGGTTCTTCATGTACTCGATCGTGTTCGCCGCGCTGGGCGCGCTGGTTTCGCGGCAGGAAGACGTCGGCGGCGCGACGATGCCGGCGCTGATGTTCGTGATCGCCGGGTACGTGATCGGTATTTCGGTGCTGCCGTCGAACCCGGGCAGCACGTTCGTCGAGGTGCTTTCCGTGATTCCGGTGTTCGCGCCGACGCTGATGCCGATCCGGCTGGCGATGGGCGGGGTTCCGGTGTGGGAGGCCGCGTTGTCGGTGTTGCTGGTGGTGCTGATGATTCCGGGGTTGATCTGGCTGGCCGCGCGGATCTACCGGAATGCGGTGATGCGCACCGGCGCGAAGGTGAAACTGCGCGACGCCCTGCGCGCGGCCTGAGGATTTCGTACGCCCCGGGTAAATGCTCGAGGCCGCCCGGCGCTCGCGGTTTTCGCTGCGCCGGACGGCCTCGTCTCCCCGGTCCCCACCGGTGAAACCAGTATGGCCACGGGTGATCTTCGCGCGCCAGTCGTCTCACTCGATCGTGGGGCGCACGAGTTGCCGCCCCTGGGTACTTGATCGACGATCCGGTGCAAATCCGTGGAGGGAGTCGGTATGGGCGAGCAACTGAAGGACGGGCTCGGGCAGGCGTGGAACATGGTGGCCACGTTCGTCCCGAAACTCGTGGGTTTCCTGATCATCCTGCTGATCGGCTGGCTGATCGCGAAAGCCGTCTCGAAAGCGCTGGGGCTGGTCCTCGCGAAAGTCGGGTTCGGCAAACTGGTAGAGAAAACCGGGCTGAGCGGAAAGGTCGGCCAGCAGAAGATCGACGCGACCGGGATCCTCGTGAAGCTGGTCTACTACTTCGTCCTGCTGATCGCGCTGCAGCTGGCGTTCGGTGTCTTCGGGCCGACGAACCCGGTGAGCCAGCTGCTCAACGACATCATCGCGTTCCTGCCGCGGATCGTGGTGGCGCTGGTGCTCGTGGTGGTCGCCGCGGCGATCGCGAAGGTCGTGCGTGACGTCGTTTCGTCCGCGATGTCCGGCCGCCCGGCCGCCCGCCCGCTGGCGCTGGGCGCCTACTGGCTGATCATGGCGTTCGGCATCATCGCGGCGCTCGGCCAGATCAACGTCGCGACGATGATCACCGGCCCGGTGCTGATCGCGGTGCTGGCGACGATCGGCGGCGTGATCGTGGTGGGCTTCGGCGGTGGCCTGATCAAGCCGGCGCAGGACCGCTGGCGCGGCTGGATCGCGAACATGGAGCACCAGATGGAGACGCCGAAGCAGCGCAGCGGCGAAATGGGCACGAGCGCGCCGCCGCGCGCGACGGTCGGCGCGGACAACACGCCGACCCCGCCGGCGGGCACCCCGCGTCCCCAGGTCTGAGCCCGGCGGAACGAGGAAGGCCGCCGGCCTCCGCAAGCCGTGAACGGTCCCTAGAGGGCCGTTCACGGCTTACGCTGGGGTGATGGGGGTCGTGGCGGCGCTCTGGCGCTATCCGGTGAAGTCGATGGCGGGGGAACGGCTGACCGAGGCGGCCGTCGGCGAGCGCGGTCTCGACGGCGACCGCCTCTACGCCGTGCGGGATGCCGACGGCAAGCTGGGCAGCGGCAAGGACTCCCGCCGGTTCCGGCGGATGCCCGGCCTGCACGCGTTCGCCGCGCGGTACGACGGCGACGTCCCGGTGGTGACCTTCCCGGACGGGCGCGTGCTCCGGGGCAGCGAAATCACGACGGAAATCGCCGAGGTCCTGGGCCTCCCGGGCGTCGAGCTCGCGAAGGAAGCCGACGTCCCGCACCACGACGAGGCACCGCTGCACCTGGTCACGACGTCGTCACTGGCGTGGCTGGCCGAGCGCGCGCCCGGCGTCGCGCTCGACGAGCGGCGGTTCCGCGCCAACGTCCTGCTCGACACCGGCCCGGCGCCGGAGCTCGCCGAAGACGCGTGGGTGGGGGAGCGGATCCGGATCGGCGAGGTCGAACTGGAGGTCCTCCGCAAGGCGGTCCGCTGTGTGATGGTCGGCCTGCCGGCCGACGGGTTACCGGCCGCGCCCGGGTTGCTGAAGACGATCTCCGACGCGAACGATCTGACGTTCGGCGTCCAGACCCGCGTGGTCCACGGCGGGACGCTCCACCTCGGCGACGTCCACGAGGTGGGATGTTCCGCGGCTCACAGTCTCTAGGGAATTCACCCCCTCCGGAGCATGTTTGATGCGGTAGGACGAAAGGGGCGTCACGTGGATTTCCTGCTGCACCACGGAATCACGGTGCTCGGTCAGTGGATCTCGATCGCGGAGCTCGCCGGGCAGGTGTTCGCGCTCGCCGTCGTGTTCCTCGCGCAGCGTCGCACCCTGTGGACGTGGCCCGTGCAGGTCGGGGCCACCGTGCTGCTCTTCGCCGTCTACGCCTCCGCGCACCTCGGCGGGCTCGCCGCCCGCCAGGTCGCCATCCTCGCCATCTCCGTCTACGGCTGGTGGGCCTGGACCCGCCGCCAGGACCCGGTCTTCGGCGTCGTCGTCCGGCAGGGCCGGCTCGCCGAACGGCTGGCCATGCTGGGCGCCTTCGTCGCCGGCACCACCGTGATGGCCCTGGTCCTCGACGCGCTGAACGCCTCTTGGGCGCCCTGGCCGGACGCCGCCATCTTCGTCGGCACCCTCGTCGCCTTCGGGGCGCAGGGCGCCGGGCTGGTGGAGTTCTGGCTGGTCTGGCTGGTCGTCGACGCGATCGGCGTGCCGCTGCAGATCTCGTCCGGGCTGTACTTCTCGGCCGCGATCTACATCGTCTTCGCCGGGCTCGTCGTCCACGGCTGGTGGAGCTGGAACCGCTCGGCCAAGCGCGTCGCCGGACGTCAGGTCATGGCAGCATCCAGCTGAGCACCGCCGTGCTCTGCCCGAGCACGATCAGGCACATCACCAGCAGCAGCCCCACGCTCCACGGCAGCACCTTCCGCAGCAGCTTGCCCTCCTCACCGGGCAGGTTCGCCGCCACGCAGGCGATCGTGAGGTTCTGCGGGGAGACCATCTTGCCGAGGACGCCGCCGGAGCTGTTGGCCGCGGCCAGCAGGTCCGCGGCCAGGCCCGTCTTGTTCGCCGCCGTCACCTGCAGCGCGCCGAAGAGCGCGTTCGCCGAGGTGTCCGAGCCCGAGACGGCGACGCCGAACCAGCCCAGCACCGGCGACAGGAACGCCAGGCCCGCGCCGGCGGCGGCGATGAACGTGCCGATCGTCGTCGTCTGGCCGGACAGGTTCATCACGTAGGCCAGCGCGAGCACGCCGGTGACGGTGAGGATCGCGAACCGCAGCTCCTTGACCGTGGCCAGCCACTCCTGCGCGGTGCCGCTCGCCGAGACGGCCAGGATCGCGGCCGTGACGAGGCCGGCCAGCAGCACGAGCGTGCCGCCGGTGTTGAGGAACGGCAGCGAGAACGTGTTGCCGGACACCGGTTTCCCGTTCGGGCCGGCGACGTTCAGGCCCGGCCAGTGGAACTTCCAGGTCGCCTTGTCCAGCAGCTTCTTGACCGGCGGCAGGACGGCGATGGAGAAGATCACGATGATCAGCGCGTAGGGCAGGTACGCCTTCACGACGTCGTTGCGGGAGTCCTCCGGCGGCGCCTCCCCGGTCGCCGTCCCGCCCATGCCGATCCGGACGGCCTCGGGCACCGCGCGGCGGGTCTGGGGGAGGGCGACCAGCGCGGCGGCGCCGGCCAGCGCGGCCCCGATGTCGGCCAGCTGCGGCGCCACGTAGTTGGACGCGAGGAACTGCACGAGCCCGAACGCGACCCCGCAGACCAGCGCGGGCAGCCAGGTGTTCTTCAGGCCGCGCTTGCCGTCGACGATGATCACCAGCAGCAGCGGGACGACCAGCGCGAGCAGCGGCGTCTGGCGGCCGACGATCGAGGAGACCTCCTGCAGCGGCAGGCCGGTGACCTGGGCCAGGGTGACGACGGGCGTGCCCATCGCGCCGAACGCGACCGGCGCGGTGTTCGCGACGAGCGCGACGACGGCGGCCTTCACCGGGTGGAAGCCGACGGCGACCAGCATGACGGCGCTGATCGCGACCGGCGCCCCGAAACCGGCCAGCGCTTCCATGAGGGCGCCGAAGCAGAAGGCGATGATCAGCGCCTGGATCCGCGGGTCGTCGGAGATCCGGCCGAACGAGCGGCGCAGGACGTCGAAGTGGCCGGTCCGCACGGTGAGCCGGTAGATCCACAGCGCGTTGACGACGATCCACATGATCGGCCACAGCCCGAACGCGGCGCCCTGCAGCGCGCCGGAGACGGCCTGGACGACCGGCATGCCGTAGGCGGCGATCCCGACGACGAGCGCGACGAGCAGCCCGATCAGGGCGGCGTGGTGCGCCCGCATCCGGACGGCGCCGAGGAGCACGAGGACGGTGGCGAGCGGCAGCACGGCGACGAGCGCCGACAGGCCGAGCGAACCGAGGGGAGTGAGATCCTGCACGAACACGGGCGACCTCCGTTTTCCACGATGCGAAAACGGCCTTTCGGCGGGTGCCCGAGATCTTCGTCACAAACCGGTCGGTCCGTCAAGAACTTGAGTCCGGTTGGCCCAACGGGTCAGCACTTCACGGCTTCGGCAGCACGGCGAGGGCGGTCTCGGCGATCGCCCGGATCCCGGCCGGCTCGACGCCGCCCTTGCCCAGTGCTTCGAGCCCGCGCAGGACGGCCAGCACCAGGCCGGCGAGCCGCGCCGGGTCCTCGCTCGCGGCGAGGTCGCCCGCGCGCTGCGCCCCCGCGATGCACGCCGTCAAGTAGTCCTGCAGGTCGCGGAACGCCCGCGCGGTCCGCGTGGCGACGGCCTCGTCGTGCTCCGCGCATTCGGCGGCGCCCTTCGCCATCAGGCAGCCGCGGCGCTCCCGGTCGGCGACGACCGACTCGGCGATCGCGTGCACGTGGTCCTGCAGCCGCTGGTACGCGGTGTCATCGGGGCCTTCGAGCCGGCGCCGCACGCCGTCGGTCGACTCGGTGCAGTAGTAGTCGTAGACGCGCAGGTAGAGCGCGTGCTTGTCGCCGAAGGCGCCGTAGAGGCTGCCCTTGCCGAGGCCGGTCGCGGCGGCGAGGTCGTCGACCTTCGTGCCGGCGTACCCGTGTTCCCAGAACTGGTCCCTGGCCGCGCGCAGGACCGCTGCCTCGTCGAAGCTCCGGGGTCTCGCCATGGGATCAGGCTACCCATTCTTGACTATCTCGTCCAGAACGGCGTACGTTCTGGACGAGATAGTCAAGAACTTGGAGGGCATCGTGCAGCTGGAGAACAAGACGGCCGTCGTCACCGGTGGCGGTACCGGCATCGGGCTGGCCATCGCGAAGCGGTTCGCGGCCGAAGGGGCGCACGTCTTCATCACCGGGCGCCGCAAGGAGGTGCTCGACGACGCTGTGGCGGAGATCGGCGGCAGCGTGACCGCGATCCGGGCGGACTCGGCGAACCTGGCCGACCTCGACGAGGTCTACCGCGCCGTCGCCGACCGCGGCCGCGGCCTGGACGTTGTCGTGGCCAACTCCGGCGGCGGCAGCTTCGCCCCGCTCGGCGAGATCACCGAGGAACAGTTCGACACGACGTTCGGCACCAACGTCAAGGGCGTGCTCTTCGCCGTGCAGAAGGCGCTGCCGCTGCTGAACGCGAACGCGTCGATCATCCTCACCGGCTCGACGACGTCGACGCGGGTCGGCCCGGCCTTCAGCGTCTACGCGGCGACGAAAGCCGCGGTGCGCAACTTCGCGCGCAGCTGGGCGGTCGACCTGAAGGGGACGGGCACGCGGGTCAACGTCCTGAGCCCGGGACCGACGCGCACCCCGGGCCTGCTGGGCCTGGTGCCCGCCGAGGAGCAGCAGGGCCTGGTCGACGGCCTCGTGGCGGACGTCCCGCTGGGCCGCCTCGGCGACCCTTCGGAGATCGCGGCTGCGGCGCTGTTCCTGGCCTCCGAGGAGGCGAGCTTCGTCAACGGCGTCGAATTCTTCGTCGACGGAGGCCAGGCGCAGGTCTAACTGTGATGTCCGGGGAGGTTGGTCAGCCGGGTGACCGGCGGCTTGCCGCCGGTTGCACTGTGGGGTCGATGATGATTGTAGAAGTGCAGCCAGCCCGGTAGCGCCGCCCGGCGCAGGCTCTCGGACGGGTAGAACCGGGCGTAGGCCCAGCCTTCGGCCAACGTGCGGTGGAATCGTTCGATCTTGCCGTTGGTTTGCGGCCGGTAGGGCCGGGTCCGTTTCGGGATGATTCCCAGGTCGGTGCAGGTGTCGCGCCAGGCATGAGATCGGTAGGCGGAGCCGTTGTCGGACAGGACCCGTTCGACGGTCACCCCACGGGCGGCGAACCAGGCGACGGCCCGGTGCAGGACTGCGGTGGCGGTGACCGCGGTTTCGTCGGCGTGGATTTCGGCGTAGGCGACGCGGGAGTGGTCGTCGATGACGGTGTGGACGAACGCGGTGCCGGTGCGTGGATTGCGGTCGGCGCCGTGGGGCAGCCCAGGGGTGGCGCGTTTGTTGCGGGCTCCTTGTTGCCGGCCGAGGTAGCGGTGTCCGCCGCCGTCGGGGATGTTGCCGAACTTGGTGACATCGACGTGGATCAGCGAACCGGGATGGTCGTGTTCGTAACGGCGCAGCGGTTCACCGGTGACCCGGTCGATCCGGGACAAGCGGTTGAGCCGGCAACGCACCAGCACCGCGTGCACGGTCGAGGCGGGCAGGCC
>NZ_JBFANX010000003.1:0-565235 GCF_040675005.1 Amycolatopsis sp. NPDC049691 | reverse complement strand
GCCAGGACATACCGCTGGTCGGCGTTGTTCGCGGCGTCGCCCAGCGCCTTCTCGACCGGGCTCGACCCCTTGGTCGGCGTGGTGAGTGAACTCATCGGGCCCTCCCGCTCGCTGCTTGCTCCGATCGTCACACCCGTGCGTCGCGAACGCACGTCGATGCATCGAAAATGAATCGCTCCGCCATAGCCAAGATCGGCGAAGGTGGATTACCCGAGCTACGCTTGCGTCAGTTCTGCGTCGAAGCTGCATCGGAGGTGCGCGTGGTCTTCGAGTACTCCAGCGTCGTCGCCGCGCCCGTCGACGAGGTGTTCGCCTGGCACGGCCTGCCCGGCGCGATCACGCGGCTCACCCCGCCGTGGCAGCCGGTGCGGGTCGGCGCGGAAGCTGCGTCCCTGCGCGACGGCACGGCCGAGCTGGTCCTGCCCGGCGGGCCGAAGTGGCTCGCGGCGCACCAGGCCGACGGCTACCGGCCGCCGCACCAGTTCACCGACCGGCTGGCCACGCCGGTGGTCTCGGCCGTCCTGCCGTGGCGGCACACCCATCGGTTCGAGCCGGACGGCGCCGGCCGCACGGTGGTCACCGACCGCGTGGAGACACCGGTGCCGGCGGCGCTGCTGCGGTCGATGTTCGCCTACCGCCACCGGCAGCTGGCCGCGGACCTGGCCGCGCAACGGCGGTACCGGCACGAACCGCTCACCGTCGCGGTGACCGGGGCGAGCGGCCTGGTCGGCACGGCGCTGACGGCCCTGCTCACCACCGGCGGCCACCGGGTGGTCCGCCTGGTCCGCCGTCCCGCGCGCGAGCCCGGCGAACGGACCTGGCGTCCGGAGGACCCCGGCGCCGACCTCCTCGCCGGGGTCGACGCGGTGGTCCACGTCGCCGGCGCCTCGGTCGCCGGGCGGTTCGGCGAACGCCACCGGCGGACCGTGCGGGACAGCCGGATCGGACCCACCCGGAAACTCGCCGAGCTGGCCGCCCGCACCCCGGACGGGCCGGGGGTGTTCGTCACGGCGTCCGCCGTCGGGTTCTACGGGCCGGAGCGCGGCGACGAGGTCCTCACCGAGGACAGCGCTCGCGGCGGAGGTTTCCTCGCCGGCGTCGTCGACGACTGGGAGGCCGCCACCGGCCCCGCCGCCGCCGCGGGTATCCGCGTCGTCCGGGTGCGCACCGGCCTGGTGCTCAGCCCGCGCGGGGGCGTCCTGCGGCTGCAGCGCCCGCTGTTCGCGGCCGGGCTGGGCGGTCCGCTCGGGACCGGACGGCAGTGGATGCCGTGGATCGGGCTCGACGACCTCACCGACGTCTACCTGAGAGCGGTGACCGACCGCGCCCTCGCCGGCCCGGTCAACGCCGTCGCCCCGGAGCCGGTGCGCAACGCCGAGTACACCCGCGTCCTCGCGGGGGTGCTGCACCGCCCGGCGGTGCTCGCCGTGCCGTCGCTCGGCCCCCGCCTGCTGCTCGGCTCCGCCGGCGCCCGCGAACTGGCGCTCGCCGACCAGCGGGTGATCCCGCGGCGGCTGCTGGACGCCGGGCACGAATTCCGCCACCCCGAACTCCGGGACGCCCTCGCCCACTCCCTCGGCGCCGGCACCCGCGTTCCGGCCCGACCGACCGCAGGAGAACCGGTATGACCACCGTGCACCGCCCCGCTCCGCCGCTCGCGCTGGCGGGTTTCGTCGCCGCGGTGGCCGTCGTCGCCGCCGTCGGCAGCCTCGCGGCCACGCAGTCGCGCGCTGTCTACTCCGGACTGGCGCAGCCGCCGTGGGCGCCGCCGTCCTGGTTGTTCGGTCCCGTGTGGACGGTGCTGTACCTGCTGATCGCCCTGTCCGGCTGGCTGTTCTGGCGCACCGGGGCACCCCGCCGGGAGTTCGCCTGGTACGCGGCGGGCCTGGTGCTCAACGCCGCGTGGACGCCGTTGTTCTTCGCCGCGGGCGCCTACACCCTCGCCCTGGTCGAGATCGTGGTGCTCGACGTGGTGATCGCCGCGACCGCGCTGGTGTTCCGGCGCCGCTCGGCGGCGGCCGCGGCCCTGCAGCTGCCGTACCTGGCGTGGACGCTGTTCGCGACGGCGCTCAACACGGCGATCGTGGTGCTGAACTGATGCTCGACACGCTGCTCGACCGCACGGTGGCCGTCGGCTACTCGCGCCTTGGCTACGCGCTGCGCCGGCGTACCTGGGCGGTGGACGATCCCGCGCCGGACGCCCTGCGCGGCCGGGTCGCCCTGGTGACCGGCGCGAGCTCCGGTCTCGGCGAAGCCACGGCCGCCGGGCTGGCCCGGCTGGGCGCGGAAGTGGTGCTGGTGGTGCGCGACCCCGGCCGCGGCGAGCAGGCGCTCGCCCGCGTGCGCGCGGCCGTCCCGGAGGCGAAGGTCCGCACGGCCCGGTGCGACGTGTCCTCTTTCGCGTCGGTGCGCGGGTTCGCCGCCCAGGAGCCCCGGGTGGACGTTCTGGTGCACAACGCCGGGGTGCTGCCGCCGGAACGGGCCGAGAGCGTCGACGGGCACGAGATCACGTTCGCCACGCACGTGCTCGGGCCGGTGCTGCTGACCGAACTGCTGCGCCCAGCCCTGCGCGACGGGCGGGTGATCTTCGTGTCGTCCGGCGGGATGTACACCCAGCGGCTCGCGGTCGACGATCCGGAGTTCCGCGAAGGCCGCTATCGCGGCGCGACGGCGTACGCGCGGACCAAACGGATGCAGGTCGAGCTGACGCCGTTGCTCGCGCAGCGCTGGCGGCCGGACGGGATCGCCGTGCACAGCACGCATCCCGGCTGGGCGGACACCCCCGGTTTGGCGAGTTCGCTGCCGGTGTTCCGGCGCCTGCTCGCGCCCGCGCTGCGCACGGCGGAGGAAGGGGCCGACACGGCGGTCTGGCTCGCGGCGACCCGGCCGGGGCCGCCGCCGGGCCGGTTCTGGCACGACCGGCGGGACCGGCCGACGCACGTGCTCCCCGGCACGCGCCCGGCCCCGGGCGAGGCGAAGCGCCTGCTGCGGTATTGCCTGGCGGCCGTGGGCCTGTGAACGCACCTTTGGTGCTCACGCTGACCGTGGACGAAGAGACCCGGGTGGTGTGGGACGCCTTGCGCCGGAAGTGGTTCCCACCGGAGCGGTTGGTCGTCGGAGCGCATGTGACGTTGTTCCACGCGTTGCCCGGGATCCACGAAGACGAGGTGGTCGCCGATTGTGCGGCCGTGGCGGGCTCGACGGGGCGGTTCACGCTCACGGTGGACGGGGTCCGGCCGCTGGGCCGCGGAGTCGCGCTCGTCGTCCGGGCTCCCGAACTGATGGGGGTGCACGCGCGGGTGCGGCACCGGTGGGCCGGGTGGCTGACGCGGCAGGACCAGCAGCCGCTGAAGCCGCACGTGACGGTGCAGAACAAGGTGAGCCCGGAGACGGCGGCGGCGACCCTCGCGGCGCTGCGCGCGAATTTCGGCCCCCGCGAGGCCACGGCGACCGGGCTGGCGGTGTGGCGGTACGTGGGCGGCCCGTGGGAGCCGGTCGAGCAGCTGCCTTTCGGCGGTTGAGCACCGGCGGGGGAGGCCGGCCGCCACCGGGGCGTGGCTGGGCACCGGCCGTGGGCGGGCGGCTGCGCCCGCGGAGCCAGGCGCGGCCGAGGACCCGCGCAGGGCCGTCCCCGGCGTCGGCGGCTGAACGCCGGTGCGTGCGGCATGCTGGTTCGGCGACCGAGGAGGGATCGATGACCCTGCCGACCACCATGACCGCCTGGCGCGTCACCCGGCCGGGGCCGATGGCCTCGGGACCGCTCGAAGCCGCCCGGGTGCCGGTGCCGCGGCCCGCCGCCGGCGAACTGCTCGTGCGGGTCGGCGTCTGCGGCGTCTGCCGGACCGACCTGCACGTCGCGGAAGGCGATCTGCCCGGGCACCGGCCCGGCGTCGTACCGGGGCACGAGGTCGTCGGCGAAGTCGCCGAACTCGGTGCGGACGTCGCCGGGTTCGCCGTCGGCGACCGGGTGGGGATCGCCTGGCTGCGGCACACCTGCGGCACCTGCCGGTTCTGCGAGCGGGGCAGGGAGAACCTGTGCCCGCGGTCGCGGTACACGGGCTGGGACGCCGACGGCGGGTACGCCGAGTTCGCGGTCGTCTCGGCGGCCTATGCCCTCGCGTTGCCCGCCGGCTACTCCGACGACGAGCTCGCCCCGCTCCTGTGCGCCGGGCTCATCGGCTACCACGCGCTCGCCCGCGCCGAGGTCCCCGAGCGGGGCCGCCTGGGGATCTACGGCTTCGGCGGCAGCGCGCACCTGACCGCTCAGGTGGCGATCGCCCGGGGCGCCACGGTCCACGTGGTGACACGCAGCGCCGAAGCCCGCGAACTCGCCCTCGCGCTGGGCGCGGCCTCGGCGGGCGACGCACCACCGGAGCCCCTGGACGCGGCGATCCTGTTCGCACCGGTCGGCACCCTGGTCCCACCGGCACTGGCAGCCCTCGACCGCGGGGGCACGCTGGCGATCGCGGGCATCCACCTGTCCGACGTGCCGCCGCTGAACTACCAGCGGCACCTGTTCCAGGAACGCCAGGTGCGCAGCGTCACGGCGAACACGCGAGCCGAGGCGCGGGAGTTCCTGGACTTCGCCGGGAGGAACCACCTGAGCGTCAGCACGGTGCCGTACGCCTTGGCCGACGCCGACCGGGCGCTGACGGACCTGGCCCTGGATCGTGTAACCGGTGCGGCGGTGTTGCGGGCCGGCTGACCCGGACAGGCGACGCCGTCGCAGTGGCCGCCCGGCGATCATGTTGACTGTCGGCCATGTCCGACCTCGATACCTCCGCACCACGGCCCGCCGCGGCCGTCCCGGCCCGGCGCGGTTCCGGCCTGCTGGCCGCCGCGATCGTCGTCGCCGGCATCGGCGGTGGCCTGCTCGCGTGGCACCCCTGGGACAAGCCCGCCGCGCCCGCGCCGGCCAAGGACCCGCAGCACATCACCATCCAGCACGTCGGCGACCAGAGCGAACCGGGGCAGCCCGAGTCGAGCCGGCCGGTCTACTGCCTGACCAACGACACCGGCGGCCTGTCCTGCCTGGTGATGCCCGGCCGCTACACCGGCATCGAAGAGGATCACCGCTGACTTCGCTCACCGCCGCATCCGCGGGTCGTGCGACGGGTCGGGGTACGGCGGCGGGCACCCTCGCTCGACGGCTTCGGGGCGCAGCTCGTAGTGCCACGGCTCGTTGCGGTAGATCTGGCACAGCCCGTACCCGGCGCCGTGCTCGGCCAGCCACGCCCGGGCCGCGGCGGGCCAGACGTCGACCGCCTCGCCCGACACGTGCGCCGACGTGCCGGGCGTGGCCACCCAGCGGGCGGCTTCCGCCGGCGAGCCGGACTTCGCGACCGCCTTCCGGAACAGGTGTTCCTGGTACTCGGGGGAGCGCCAGCCGCCGTTGACGAAGAACCCGACCTCGGCGTCGGCGGCCGCGCGGCGCAGAGCGCCGAGCAGGGCCGGGTCGAGGTTGACCACGGCCGGGGTCGTGTCGTCGAAGACCGGCACCGGCCGGGGGACGGCGCCGTGCGTGGTGAAGTCCATGCCCCCAGTCGAGGCGGCCCGGCGTTGCCGTCCCGTATGCGGTTTTCGATAAGCCGGCGATACGGGCCCGTCCGTAGCATCGGGGCATGCGTGTGCTGGTCGTCGAGGACGAACCCTTCCTGGCCGAGGCGATCCGCGACGGGCTGCGCCTGGAAGCGATCGCCGCCGACATCGCCGGCGACGGCGACACCGCGCTGGAGCTGCTGAGCGTCAACGCCTACGAGCTCGCGGTCCTCGACCGCGACATCCCGGGCCCGTCCGGTGACGAGATCGCCGAACGCATCGTCGCCTCCGGCAGCGGCATCCCGATCCTCATGCTCACCGCCGCCGACCGGCTCGACGACAAGGTCACCGGGTTCGAGCTCGGCGCCGACGACTACCTCACCAAGCCGTTCGAGCTGCGGGAGCTCGTGCTGCGGCTGCGGGCGCTCGACCGCAGGCGCGCCCACAACCGGCCGCCGGTGCGGGAGATCGCGGGCCTGCGGCTGGACCCGTTCCGCCGCGAGGTCCACCGCGACGGCCGGTACGTCGCGCTGACCCGCAAGCAGTTCGCCGTGCTGGAGGTCCTCGTCGGCGCCGAAGGCGGGGTCGTCAGCGCCGAGGAACTGCTGGAACGGGCCTGGGACGAGAACGCCGACCCCTTCACCAACGCCGTCCGCATCACCGTCTCCGCCCTGCGCAAGCGGCTCGGCGAACCCTGGCTCATCGCCACCGTGCCCGGCGTCGGCTACCGGATCGAAGCACCCGGAGGCGACCGTGGATAGGAAGCCCGGCCTGAGCGTCCGCCTCAAGCTCACCCTCAGCTACGCCGGCTTCGTCATGGTCGCCGGGGCCCTGCTGCTCGCGGCCGTGGGCCTGTTCCTGCTGTACTACCAGCGCCTCGGCCTGGAAACCATGCCGGTGGTGATGTCGCCGCCGGGCCGGGTCCTCATCCGCGGCTTCGCGCCGTCCGCGATCGCGGTGCTGATCTTCCTGCTGGTGTTCGGCCTCGCCGGAGGCTGGGTGCTGGCCGGCCGGATGCTCGCCCCGCTGACCCGCGTCACCGACGCCACCCGCCTGGCCGCCGACGGCTCCCTGTCCCACCGGATCCGGCTCCCGGGCCGCAAGGACGAGTTCCGCGAGCTCGCCGACGCCTTCGACACCATGCTGGCGCAGCTCGAAGCCCACGTCACCGCCCAGCAGCGGTTCGCGGCCAACGCCTCCCACGAGCTGCGCACCCCGCTGGCCGTGACGCGGACGCTGCTCGAGGTCGCCCGCAAGGACCCCACCCGCGACGCGGGCGAGCTGGTCGACCGCCTGTACGCCGTCAACACCCGGGCGATCGACCTCACCGAAGCGCTGCTCGTGCTCAGCCGGGCCGACCAGCGGTCGTTCGCCCGGGAGCGCGTCGACCTCTCGCTGACGGCGGAAGAAGCCGCCGAAACGCTGCTGCCGCTGGCGGAGGAACGCGGCGTCACCATCGAGACGTCCGGGGAGACGACGCCCACGCTCGGCTCGCCCGCGCTCCTGCAGCAGCTGACGACGAACCTGGTGCACAACGCGATCGTCCACAACCTGCCCGGTGCCGGCACGGTGTGGGCCACGACCGCCGTGCGTCCCGGCAGCGTGGTGCTCACGGTCGAGAACACCGGCGAGCCCTTGCCGCCGCAGCTGGTGTCGACGCTCGTCGAGCCGTTCCGGCGCGGCACCGAGCGCATCCGCACGACCGACCACACCGGCGTCGGGCTCGGCTTGGCGATCGTCCACAGCATCACCCAGGCCCACGGCGGAACCCTGACCCTGGCCCCGCGCGACGGCGGCGGGCTCCACGTCACGGTCCGGCTGCCCATCTGCGTCGCCCGGCGCCCGCGGTGAGGTCCTTGAAGTAGCTGTGCGAGGTCGACGTGCGCAGGTAGCCGAGACCTTCGTAGAACGGGTGGGACTCGGGACGCACGACGTTCGAGCGGACCACGATCGCCGGCAGGCCGTGCCGGGCCGCCCACTGTTCGGCGGCCCGGACGAGCGTGCGGCCGAGGCCGGCCCGGCGGGCCGCCGCGTCGACGACCAGCCCGGTGATCTCGGCGTGTTCGTCCCGGTGCAGCAGGGCCGGCCGCCGTTCGACGCCGACGTACCCGGCCAGCCGGGACTCGTCGGCCGCGACGAGCACCTGCTGGGTGGCCGAAGCGAGGACGACCGCCAGCCGGCGGGTGACGGCTTCGTGACCGGCGGGGTAGCCGAGCTGGGCCAGCAGCTCGACCAGCCGCGGGGCGTCGGCGGCCCGCACCGGACGGATCATCGGAGCGCACCCCCGGTGATCGGGAAGTCGAAGTACGTGTCCGGGTAGGGCTCGTCCCGCAACGTGTAGTGCCACCACTCCCGGTCGTACCGCCGGAACCCGCACGACTCCATGATGGCGCACAGATCGCGCCGGTTCCGCGCTTCGGCCTCGGTGATCCCGGGCGCGCCGTGGTGGGAGATCGCGTCCATCAGGTCGTGGTCGCCGCCCATCGGGGCGAGTTCCCCGGTGTCGAGGTGGTACAGCGTCAAGTCGACCGTGCTGCCCCGGCTGTGTCCCGACTTCGGGGCCACATAGCCCTTTTCGACCATCTCGGCCCGGTCGATCTTCGGGTAGTGGCGCGGTTTCCGCAGGCCGTCCTCCGGCCGCCGGGACCAGCGCAGGAAGCAGTCCACCGCGCGCTGCGGGCGGTAGCCGTCCCACAGCAGCAGGCCGAACCCGCGCGAGGCGGCCTTCTCCTGCGCCCGGCGCAGCGCCGTGCCGAGCGCTCGCGTGCCGACGACCCGGTTCGCCAGGTAGCCGTCCACCGGCTTGCCCGTGAAGTTGTCCCAGGTCGCGTACTTGGCGTCCCAGCGGATCCCCGGGGCGCACTCGTCCACGAACACGAAGTCGTCGTTCACCGGGCCTCCGTGAGCACCCGGTCGAGGACCTCGCCGAGCGAGATCCCCGCGGCGGCCATCATCCGCGGGTAGCGGCTGTACGACGTCAAGCCGGGCAACGTGTTGACCTCGTTGAGGACCACGGTCCCGTCGCCGGTCAGGAACATGTCCACTCGCGACAGTCCCCGGCAGCCCAGTGCACGGTAGACGGCCTTCGCCGTCGCCAAGACGAGCGACCGTGCCTCGTCCGGGATGTCGGCGGGCACGATGAAGGTCGAGTTCTCCGAACCGCTCTCGGGGTTGGCTTCCTGGTGGATCTTGAAGAAGCCGTGGGACAGCGCGACCCGGTCCAGCTCACCGGTGCTCAGGCCGGGGCCGTCGCCCAAGAGGGCGCAGCCGATCTCGCTGCCGGCGACGGCCTCTTCGATCAGCACCTTCGAGTCGTACTGCCGCGCGATTTCCACCGCGTCGGCCAGGTCTTCCGCACGGGTCACCTTACTGACACCGAACGAAGACCCCGACCGCGCGGGCTTGACGAACACCGGGTAGGTGAGCCCGCCGGGGTCGGCCTTTTCGCCGGCGGGGACCGTCCGGAACCTCGGCGTCGCGATCCCCGCGCTCTTCACCGCCAGGTAGGTGAGCGACTTGTCCATGCACAGGGCGGAACTCTGGATGTCACAGCCGGCGTAGGGGACGCCGGCGAGTTCCAATAAACCCTGCATCGCACCGTCCTCGCCGAGCCGGCCGTGCAGGAGGGGCAGCACGACGTCGAGGCGGATCGTCTCGTACTTCCCGTCCTCCAGGACGAGCAGGCCGTGGACGCCGCGATCGGGGGACAGCACCGCCGGGCGGCCGTTTTCCCAGTTCGGCCCGTCGCACAGGAGCCAGGTGCCCTCGCGGGTGATCCCGATCCAGAACGGCTCGTACTTGTCCGTGTCCAGGTGTTTCGCGACCTCTGTCGCGGATTTGACGGAAACGGGGTGCTCTTCGGTGGATCCCCCGAAGATGATTCCGACCTTCACCTTATCCATGTCGCAGCTCGCTTTCGAAGGTCAGGCAGTTGATGAGGCAGTTTTCGACGGTGTCGCTCAGCGCGTGATCGGTGTAGTACGCGGTGTGCGGGCTGATCAGCACGTTCGGCATGCTCTGCAGCCGCACGAGCAGTTCGCTTTCCGGTGCGGTGGTCCGGTGGTCGGCGTAGAAGATCCCTTCCTCCCCTTCGAGGACGTCCAGCGCCGCGCCGCCCAGCCGCCCGCTTTCCAGCCCCTCGACCAGGGCGCGGGTGTCCACGAGCGCACCGCGTCCGGTGTTGACCACGACCGCGCCGCGCTTCAGCTGCGCGATGCGGCGGGAGTCGAGCAGGTGGCGGGTGTCCGCGGTCAGCGGCGTGTGGAGCGTGACGACGTCGCTCAGCTGCAGCAGCTCGTCGAGCGAGGTGTAGTCGGCGGAGTTGCGGGGGCGGATGTCGTGGGCCAGCACGCGGCAGCCGAAGCCGCGCAACCGGTCCATGACCGCCACGCCGATGCGCCCGGTCCCGATGATCCCGACGGCGAGGTCGCGCAGTTCCTTCCCGCGCACGGCGCTGAGCCGGTAGTCGTACACGTCCGCACGCCGGAGCAGGGCTTTGACGTCCCGCGCCACCATGAGCATCAGCATCACGGTGTAGTCGGCCACGCTGTCCGGGGAGTAGGAGACGTTCTCGACGGCGATGCCGATGCTCTTCGCGTACTCCACGTCGAGGTGGTCGTACCCGATGCTCCGCGTGGAGATGTACCGCACGCCGGCCCGGCCGAGCGCGCGCAGCGTGGAGTTCGTGACGGCGGTCTTGTGCGCGACGCTGATGCACCGGTTTCCGCACGCCAGTTCGACAGTGGCTTCGGAAACCGCGGCTTCCGTGATGGTCGGCACGACGCCGCAGCGCGGCGCCAGCTCACGGAACAACGCGGCCTCGTCCGGCGCGCAGCCGTAGATCGTGATGCCCAGAGCCGTGTCGGTCATGCCCGCCAGTCAAGGCGAGGCGATGTTGCCGCCACGTATGCGTTTTCCGATACACCGGCGATAGGGCGGGCCGCCGCGGCGGCCCGCCCTATCGCGGGGTCAGAGCAGGGCGAACCGCTGGGCCGCCGAACCGTTGCAGTCCCAGATCTGCAGCCGCGTCCCGTTGCCGGTGGCGCCGTTGGGGGAGTCGAGGCAGCGGCCGGACTGCGGGTTGCGCAGCGAGCCGTCGGCCTGCTGCGTCCACACCTGGCCGCCGACGCCGTTGCAGTCCCAGAGTTCGACCTGGGTGCCGTTGGCCGTGCCGTTGCCGTTGATGTCGAGGCAGCGGCCCAGGGTGCGCAGCGCGCCGCCGGCGAGGTGGAACCAGTGCTGGTCGACGGCGAAGGACTGGCAGTCCCACAGCTGCACGGCGGTCCCGTTCACGCCGTGGTCGTCGCCGTCGACGTCGACGCACTTGCCGCCGGGGCCGGTGATCGGGCCGCCGCCGGTGACGGAGAACTTCTGCGCCGCGGAGCCGTTGCAGTCCCAGATCTGCAGGCGCGTGCCGTTGGCGGTGGCGCCGCTGGGGGAGTCGAGGCAGCGGCCGGACTGCGGGTTGCGCAACGAGCCGTCGGCCTGCTGCACCCACTTCTGGCCGCCGACGCCGTTGCAGTCCCAGAGTTCGACTTGGGTGCCGTTGGCCGTGCCGTTGCCGTTGATGTCGAGGCAGCGGCCCACAGTGGACAGTGACGAGTCCGCGTTGTGCGCCCAGTGCTGGTCGGCCGCGTTGGCCTGGCAGTCCCACAGCTGCACGGCGGTGCCGTTGCCGCCGGTGTCGTCCCCGGAGACGTCGAGGCACTTGCCGCCGGGCCCGGAAACCGGTGCGGCGTAGGGCGGGGTTCCGGTGCTGCCCGCGTAGCCGACGGAGACCACATTGGACTGGACGGCGTCGTCCGCGGCGTCGCTGGGGTAGCCCGCGGTCATCACGCCTTCGAAGAACGAGCCGATGGAGGCGTTGCTGTTGTCGCCGCCGGTGCCGAGCACGATCGAGCCCTCCTGGTGCATCGGCATGTACCCGCCCGAGGGCAGCGTGCCGTTGTACCAGGTGGTGAGACCGCCGCTCTGGGAGTTGCCGCCCTTGAGCGCGAAGGTGGTCTGGCCGTTGTTCTTCAGCAGCGCGGTGACGAACGGCGTGGCGTTGCCGCGGTTGGCGGTGTTGGAGCGGTTGCCCTGGAACAGGCCGTTCTCGAGGTCGCCCGCCACCCACGGGCCGATTCCGGTGCAGGGCGGGAAGTAGCAGGTGGTGCCGAGGTTCACCGCGTCCATGTGGCCGTTGCCGGTGTCGGCGATCTGCGCCTCGACGTTGCCGTAGTCGAAGCAGCAGCCGCCGTTGACGTGCGTGCCGCTGGCGACCATGTACATGCCCTCGGGCTGGCCGTTGCGCGCGACGCCGGCGCCGACGTAGTGCCGGTACCCGGTGCCGGGGGAGACGTAGACGCCGTAGACCTTGTGCCCGCCGGCGGTGACGGGCAGGGCGGCCGCGTTCGCGCCGACGTCCTGCCCGCCCGCGGTGCCCGGGCCCTCGACGGTGAGGTCGTTGTGCCGCGGCGACTGGTCGTAGATGACGGTGATGGTGCAGGAAGTCCCGGCGCAGAAGGAGTCCTGCGCGGCGGCGTTGGCATACCCGCCGGCGGCGAGCAACCCGATGTCCGTTTCGGCCCGGTCGGAGGCGCGCTGCACGCGGTAGAGCGCGCCGCCGTAGGCCGAGTAGAGCGCCCGGGTGGTGCTGTGCGCGGCAACGCAGGCGGTACCGGCGGAACCGTAGATGTCGCACGGCAGCGAGCCGGCGGCTTCCGCGGGGGCGCCCAGGCCGAGGACGGTTCCGAGCACGAGCAGGAGGGTGGCGAGCAGGCTTCGACCGGCGGCGCGGGGCACGGGGACCTCACTCTCGAGCCGCAGGTCGACGACCCGGGCGGATTTTACAACGTTGTATTTCCGGGAGAGAAGGGGGACGCGGGAGGAGCGGTCGGGATGGGGGAAGGGTAGGTCCGGGTTCTCCGCCGTGTCAACGGGGTGGTCCAGTCCACCCACCGGACGGCCCAGTGGCGGCCGGGGGTGCCGGCTCGCGCACCGCCGGCAGCGGTGCCGCCGGGTCCGGCGGCACCGCCGGACCCGGCGGCGAGCACCCCGGCCCGGCGGCGCACAGCCACCACCCGGTGGCAGTTCGTTTTCGTTCCTTTCGCGAAAAGGCGTGGAGAATCAGTCCGGAAAACCGATTGCGGTCCACCCGACTCGCCGTCGTCCCCGGGTGGTGCGGTTCTGAACAACTGTGCGAATCCGTTTCCGCCGGGCTGCCCCGGGATCAGCCCATCGGGGCACTCATTCCCCGGTCAGCGGCTTCCGCGGCGCACACGATGGTGGCTCCGCGCGGAACCGAACGGCATTTTTCAGTACGTTTCCCCCATCCGGGACGGCCAACACACCTTGTCGCGGTCCCGGTCGTTTCGTACGTCTACTCGAGGAGTTCCCATGCTGAAGAAGCTCGGTATCGTCGTGGCCGCCACGGCCGCTGGCGCGTTCCTGGCCGGCGGCGTCGCGGCCGCCGGTACGCCGGACCACCACGGTCACCACGGCCACGACCACAGCAGCCAGCTCGGCCTGCTGAACCTGAGCAACACCGACGCGCTGCACAACCTGAACGTCACCCCCGGCGTCTGCGACAACAACATCAACGTGCTGGGCGTCCAGGTCCCGGTCCAGAACTCCCTCAACGGCATCGGCGTGCCGATCCTCTCGCCGGGCGAGAACGAGGCGAGCGGCGAGAACCCGGAGAACTGCGCGTCCGGTGCGATCGCCGACGGTGGCACCAGCCAGGACAACTGAGTCCCCGCGCCGCGGCCGCCCGTTGTGTGTGCGGAAGCCGGCCCTGGCGCGGAACCCGGTGTAGCACCGGAAGCCGTACTGCGTGCCCGGAACAGGGAGCGAGCTGCACACTCCGGTTCCCCGTCCCGGGCACGCCGCGGCGTCGGGTGTTCGCCGGCCCGGGTGGGGCCGGTCACGAGCCGGCCCCACCCCCGTCCGGCCGCGGGTCGAGCTGTCCCTTGTGGACGGCGCCGACGACCCGCCCGTCGGACAGCAGCCAAGCCGCCTCGTGCGCACCGAGGCGGTCCGCGGCCGCGGACCGGGTCTCGCCGAGCCCGACGGCCGGCAGCGGACCGGTGACGTACTCCGTGATCGGGTCGCCGGGCCGGACTACGCCCGCCTCGACGGCCCGGCGCAGCTCGCCGACGTCGAGCGCGCCCGTCACCTCCGCGACCGACGGCGGTTCCGGCGACGGCCGGACGCCCACCGGCAGCACCGCGTGCCCGCCGGCCGCGGCGAGCGCCTCGCCGGCCGTCGCCGTCGCGGGCAGCCCGGGTGCCGCCGCCGGCAGGGGACCGACGACGTCGGCGACGGTCGTTTCCCCCGCGTGCTCGACGGGGAAGCCGAGGCGGTCCAGCCACCCGTCGTCGTAGTACTTCGACAGGTACGACCGGCCGGAGTCCGGGACCACGACGACGACCAGGTCGTCCGGGGACAGCCCGGCGGCGACCCGCAGGGCCACGGCCACCGCGGTCCCGGCCGACGCGCCCAGCAGCAGGCCTTCTTCCCGCGCCAGCCGCCGGGTGACCAGGATGGACTCGCGGTCGCCGACCGGCACGACGTCGTCGACGACGTCGAGGTGGTAGGAGCGCGGCCACAGGTCCTCGGCGGTGTCCGGGTGCCGGTAGTGCCCGATGCTCTCGACCAGGTACGGGCTGCCATCGCCGCCGGAGTAGACCGAGTGCTCGGGATCCGCGCCGACCACCCGCACCCGGCCGCCGCTGACCTCCTTCAGGTACGCGCCGGCGCCGCTGATCGTCCCGCCGGTGCCGACCCCCGCGACGAAGTGCGTGAGCCGGCCGCCGGTCTGGCGCCAGATCTCGGGTCCGGTCGTCTCGCGGTGTGCCGCCGGGTTGGCGGGGTTGTCGTACTGGTCGGCGAGCCAGCCGCCCCGCTCCGCGGCGATCCGCCGGGCGAGCTGCCGGACGTGCGCCGGGTCTTCCCGCGGCACCGTCCCGGGCGTGGTCACCACTTCGGCGCCGTACGCGCGCAGGATCGCGATCTTCTCCCGGCTGGTCTTGTCGGGCACCACGACGGTCAGCCGGTAGCCGAGCTGGGCGGCCACGATCGCCAGCCCGATGCCGGTGTTGCCCGAGGTGCCTTCGACGATGAGCCCGCCGGGTTCCAGCGCGCCCGAGCGTTCCGCGTCG
The DNA here is from genome assembly GCF_040675005.1 of Amycolatopsis sp. NPDC049691. Taxonomy (NCBI): domain Bacteria; kingdom Bacillati; phylum Actinomycetota; class Actinomycetes; order Pseudonocardiales; family Pseudonocardiaceae; genus Amycolatopsis; species Amycolatopsis sp. NPDC049691. The sequence goes on along the minus strand of NZ_JBFANX010000003.1, from coordinate 550,557 downwards.
AGCACCATCGCCAGCGCGGCCCGGTCCTTGACGCTGCCGCCCGGGTTGAGGAACTCGGCCTTGACGTAGATGCGCGGGCCGTCCGGCGGCGCGATCCGGGCCAGCCGGATCAACGGGGTGCCGCCGATCGCGTCGAGCACGGAGTCGAACGCCTCGATCTCGGCGGGTTCTTCGGCTGCCACGCGCGCTCCCTCGGGTCCGGTTCTCCACAGCTGTCCCCGCCAGCGTGCCAGAAGCCCCCGTTGCCTAAGTGGGACAATGTCCCGTATCTTAACCGGGACGCTGTCCCATTTCAGGAATGAGTGGTCATGACGCTGACGTACGTACTGGTCCACGGGGCCTGGCACACCGGGCAGGCCTGGGCGCGGGTCGTGCCGCTGCTGGCGGCGAGCGGGCGGCGGGTGTTCACTCCGACGCTGACGGGTTATGGCGAGACCGCGCACCTGCTGAGCCCGGATGTCGGGCTCGGCACGCACACCGACGACGTCGTGCGGCTGCTCGAAGAGGAAGACCTGCGGGACGTCGTCCTGGTCGGGCACAGCTACGCGGGCATGGTCATCTCGGCCGTGGCCAACCGGGTGCCCGAGCGCATCGCGCGGCTGGTCTACCTCGACGCGATGGTGCCCACCGACGGGGAGAACGCGTTCGACGTCATGCCCATCCCGCGGAGCATGCTCGGGACGGGCTGGCGGATGCCTCCGCTGCCCGAGCTGCCCGCACCGTTCGGGCTGTTCGGCGTCACCGATCCCGGCGACGTCGCGTGGGTGCGCACGATGCTGTCCGACCAGTCGATCCGGTGCCTCGAAGAGCCGGTAGCCATGGACAACCCCGCGCTCGCCGCGATCCCGCGCACCCACATCCACTGCACGGTGAAACCCGATGGCTTCGATCGGCGCCCGGTGCCCGCCGTGCAACCGAACGGCGAGCCCGCGGACGTCCGGGAGCTGGCCACCGGGCACGACTGCATGATCACCGCGCCCGGCGAGCTCGCCGACATGCTGCTCGACGTGCCGGTTAGCATGCCGGTGTGACCGATTCCCGGGCGGCGGCGCCGCGACGCGCGGACGCGCGGCGCAACGCGTCGAACGTCCTCGAGGCCGCGGCCGCGGTGTTCGTGACGTCCGGCGTCGAAGCGCCGATCCGCGAGATCGCCGCACGGGCCGGCGTCGGCACCGCGACCATCTACCGCCACTACCCGACCCGGGCGGATCTGATCCTCGCGGTGTACCGGCTGCAGGTGGAGTCACTGGCCGAGGCCGGCCCGGCGTTGCTGGCCTCCGAACCGGGGCCGCACGAGGCCCTGATCAAGTGGATCGACCGGTTCGTCGACTTCGTCATCACCAAGCAGGGGCTCGCGTCGGTGCTGCAGTCCGACGAAGCTTGCTACGACCCGCTGCACGCGTACTTCCTGGAGCGGCTCGGCCCGGTGTGCACCGAGCTGCTGGAGGCGGCGGCCGCGGCGGGGGAGATCAACCCGGGCCAGGACGCGTACGAACTGATGCGCGGAGTGGGCAGCCTGTGTGCGGGAAGCACGAAGGGCTACGACGCGCGGCACCTCGTGCGGCTGCTGGTCGCCGGGCTGGCGGTCCGGCGCCCCTGAGGCGGGACGCCGGACCCGGATTCGTCAGCCGAAGTTCACGTCAGCCGAAGTTCACGTCACTGCACCACATGTAGGTCTGGTCCTGGTGCGAAGCCTGCCAGATCGTGAACACGACGTGGTGGCCCCGGTAGGCGCCGGACGTCTGGACGGTGAACGTGATGTCCTTGGCCGGGGCGTACTTGCCGGTCTGGGTGATGAAGTCGAGGTTGCCCCAGCCGAGGCGCTGGGTGGTGGGGTCGAACCCGTTCTTGCTGATGTAGACCCGCAAGTAGTCGGCACCGTGGCTGGCCTGGTCGTACAGGTGCATCGTGAAGCTGCTGCCGAGGCTGGTGGTTCGCCACGGTCCGGGCGTGTTCAGGGAGTCGTTGCGGGCGAGGGCGTTGCTGCAGAGCTGGCCGTCCGGGGTCGCGCCCTGGAAGTTGCCCTTGAGCCCGTCCCGCAGCGCGCTCATCCAGTTCCACATGGTGTCGGCGTTGGCCTGGAAAGCTTGCCAGCACATGGGGTCCTGCTGCTGCATGGCCGGGTTGGTGTGCTGGCTGCCCCAGTCCGACCAGCACTGGTAGGCGCGGGTGGCGGGGCTGACGATGGTGCCGTGCGCGGACGCCGCCGGAACCCCGATGAGCAGTCCGGCGAGGGTGCCGACGACGAGGGTGAGGACGCTCCGCCGGCGGGTGCCGGACCTGGAGCTGCTGCGCATACGCATGAATGGGCCTCCATTCTCGGGATGAGCGTGGTGATCCATGGGAGCGCTCCCAGCGTGCTGGGCAGCTTATCGGTCGCCCGGCAAAAGTTCAACCAACAGTAAAGGCGGATGGTGGGACTGTTCCTGCCGTCAGTGCCCGGCCGCGTCGAGCGGCCGGTCGTGGCGGCGCAGGGTGACGGCGGTCAGGACGCCCGCGATGGCGGACGCGATCCCCAGGACGGCGAGCGCGCCTTGGAGCCCGGTCCCCGCGCTGATCGCGGCCAACACGAGCGGGCAGGCGAACTCGCCGAGGAACAGCGAACCCGTCCACCGGCCGGTGCCGCGGCCGCGCTGGTCGAACGAGAGCCGGCCGACCGCCCACGTCAGCAGGGTCGGCAGCAGCATGCCGGTGCCGAACCCGGTGAGCACCGCGCCGAGCGTGATGACGACCGGCGACGCCGTCGCGAACACCAGCAGCAGGCCGGCGGCCGCGAGGCCGAACCCGGCGGGCAGCAGCACCCGGGGCGGCTTCCCGGCCAGGCGGCCGAACGCGAGCGCCCCGCCCGCGGTGGCCAGGGACATGATCGCGGAGATCGCGCCGATCGCCCCGGTCGACGTCACACCGACGCCGGTGAGTACAAAGGACAGTTCGACGATGAGCGCGTAGAAGACGACTCCGCCGAAAAGCGTTACGAGACAAGGCGCGGCGAGCTGCCGCCAGGGGAGTTTCGCCAGGGGCAGGGTCGTGGACCGCCGCCGGGGCTGCCACAGCTTCAGCGCCATCGGGACGGCCAGGGGCGCGGCGACGACGTAGAGCCAGAACGGCGTCCGCCAGCCCGACCCGCCGAGAATCCCGCCGAGCGCCAGGAACACCGTCGCCGACAGGGTGGCGACCAGCGTCTGCAGGCCGAGGTAGCGCGCCCGGCGCGCGCCGGACCAGTAGTCGCCGATCAAGGTGGTGCAGCAGGTCATGATCGCGCCCTCGCACAGCCCGACCAGCACGCGGCTGGCGAGGATCGCGCCGAGCGAGCCGAGGTATAGGGGCGCGGTGCCGAACACCGAGTAGGCCACCATCGCCAAGAGCAGCAGGCGTTTCCGGTCGATCCGGTCGGCGACCACGCCGGCGAACGGTGCCGTGAGCCCGATCAGCAGCGCCGGGGCGGTCAGCACGATCGGCACGAGCACCTCGGCACCGGGAGTGGCGGCGAAGGCCCGCGTCAGCTGCGGCAGGACGGGCGCGATGAGGACGGCGCCGAGCACGGACAGGCAGCTGCCGGCCAGCAGCAGGACCAGCTGCGGCAGGCTGGGCGTCCGGTCCGTGGCGGCGACGGCCGGGGCCGGGTTCAAGGCTGAGCGTTCGGACATGTCGGCACCAGGGCTTCCGTGAGGGTGCCGAAAGTGTGGGTTCCCGTGCGGCCGAGCGGAAATCACTTCTCCCGAACCGCGGTATCAGCGCGGTGGATGCCCGGCGACGTCGGCGGCGACGCGGGAGAGCAGGTCGCGCAGGTACTGGTGCTCGGGGTCGTGCTCGTACATCGGGTGCCACCAGAACGCCTCGACCAGCGGCCCCGCCTCGAACGGGCAGGGCAGTGCCCGGACCCCCAGATCCTTCGGGACGCGGTCGGCGAGGCGGCGCTGCAGCAGCGCCACCCGGCCCGTCCCGGCGACGAGGCCCGGCACCGTCAGGAAGTTCTCGGTGACGACCTGGACGTGGGGCTCGATGCCGAGCATCCGCATCTGCAGCGCGGCCGGCGTCGACGCGGTCGGCCCGTGGTAGGTGACCACCCACGGCATCGTCCGCAGCTGCTCGACGGTCAACCCCGTTTCGGCCGCCGGGTGCCCGGCGTCGACGAGGCACACCCAGTCGTCGCGGTGCAGGTCCCGGTGGGGGAGTCCGTCGAGGAAACCGTGCGGCAGCACCAGAAGGTCGATCGCGGTCAGGGCCTGCCGCGCGTTGTCGACCACCGCCGGGGTGTTGGCGAGGAACCGCAGGCGTGCGCCGGGCGCCTCGCGCTCGAGCGCGGCCGCGAGGTCCGGACCCAGCACGGCGACGCCGTAGTCGCTCATCACCAAGGAGAACTCGCGGGACGTCGAGGCGGGGTCGAAGTCCGGTTCGGCGGCGAAGACCCGTTCCACGCCGGTGACCGCCGTCCGCGCCCGGCCGCGCAGCTGCACCGCGAGCGGGGTCAGGCGGTAGGTGTTGCCGAAGCGCGCCAGCAGGTCGTCGCCGAAGTGCCGGCGCAGCCGGGCGAGCTGGGCCGACACCGCGGGCTGGCTGAGGCCGACCCGCTCGGCCGCGCGGCTCACGCTGCGGTGCTCCAGCAGCGCGTCCAGCGTGACCAGCAGGTTGAGGTCGAGGCTCGCCAGGTTCACGACCTCAGGTTATCCACCGCGCTGATATCGTGCATAGGGTATTTCGTCTTCCCTGATGCCGCGTGGTGCCGGACGGTGGGCCCATGGACCGCACCGATCCCGAAGCCGCGATCGCCGCCGCCGCGAAGCGGTGTTCGAACTGGGGCCGCTGGGGCGCCGACGACGTCCTCGGCACGCTGAACTTCCTCGACGACGCCAAGCGCCGCGACGGCGCCGCGCTCGTCCGGCGCGGCGTGAGCTTCCCGCTGGCCCAGCGGTTCGACGCCGATGGCCCGCAGAAGGGCTGGCGGCGCCGGACCAACCCGGTGCACACGATGCTCGACACCGGCCTCGACGCCGAGCGCGGCACGCAGGGTTTCCCGCACGGCATCGGCGGCGCCGACGACGTCGTGTTCATGCCGCTGCAGGCCTCGACGCAGTGGGACGGGCTCGGCCACATCTTCGACCACGGCGTGGCGTGGAACGGCCGCCGCGCCGGGGATGTGGTGACCAGCGAGGGCGATCGGGTCACCGGGATCGAAACCACGGCGGGCCGGATCGCCGGGCGCGGTGTCCTGCTCGACGTCGGCCGCGCGCTCGGCACCGGCGGCGAGCTGCCGGACGGGTTCGCGATCACTACCGCCCACCTCGAAGAAACCATGGCGGCGCACGGGGAAACCGCGCACGTCGGCCGCGGCGACGTGCTCCTGGTGCGCACCGGCCGGCTCACCCGGGCGCGGCGCGAAGGCTGGGGCGACTACGCCGGCGGGCCCGCGCCGGGGCTGTCGTTCACCACCGCGGACTGGCTGCACGGCACCGAGATCGCCGCGATCGCCACCGACACGTGGGGGTTCGAGGTCCGGCCCAACGAGTTCGACGACGCCTTCCAGCCGCTGCACCAGGTCGCCATCCCGCACATCGGGCTGTTCCTCGGCGAGATGTGGGACCTCGACGCGCTCGCCGCGGACTGCGCGGAAGACGGCCGCTACGAGTTCTGGCTGACCGCCGACCCGCTGCCCGTGACCGGCGCGGTCGGCGCGCCCGTCGCCCCGATCGCCGTCAAGTAGTCCACTTCGGACCGGACGAAGGAGTCCCCATGCCCGCCGTGCACACCGTCCTCGTGGTCGGCAGCGGCCTCGCCGGCACCGCGACCGCGATCCGGCTCGCCGCGCGCGGCGTCGCGGTCGACCTCGTCGAGGTCAAGCCGGACGTCGCCGCCCTCGGCTCCGGCATCACCCTGCAGGGCAACGCGTTGCGGGAACTCCGCGGGCTCGGGGTGTGGGAAAGCGTTCAGGAGAAGGGATACGGCTTCGACAGCGTGGGTCTGCGTGCCCCGGACGGCAGCCTGCTCGCGGAGCTCCCCGACGCCCGCACCGGCGGAGCCGACCTGCCGGCGGCGCTCGGCATGCCGCGGCCGGACCTGGCCCGGATCCTCGCCGAGCGCGCCGTCTCGGCGGGGGTGAAGGTGCATTGGGGATACACGGTCACCGCCGTCGCCCCGGAGGGGAGCGTCACCTTCTCCGACGGCTCGACCGGCCGCTACGACCTGGTCGTCGGTGCCGACGGGGTCCGCTCGGCCGTCCGCCGCCTGCTGGGCATCGACCTGGAGCCGCAGCCGACCGGGATGGGCATCTGGCGGGCTTTCGGGCCGCGTCCGGAGTCGGTGACGCGCACCGAAATCTGTTACGGCGGCCCGAGTTACATCGCGGGCTTCTGCCCGACGGGGAAGGATTCCCTCTACGCCTACCTCGTCGAGGACGCCCAGGACCGCAGTGGCCTGTCGCCGGAAGAGAAACTCGCGACCATGCGCGAGCTCGCGGCGGCCTACCACGGGCCGTGGGACGACATCCGCGCCACGCTCACCGACCCGGCCCGGGTCAACTACACGCGGTTCGACGCCCACCTGCTGCCGGCGCCGTGGCACCGCGGCCGGGTCGTGCTCATCGGCGACGCCGCGCACTCCTGCCCGCCGACCCTCGCCCAGGGCGGTGCCCAGGCCCTCGAAGACGCCGCCGTGCTGACCGAGCTGCTGCTCGCCGCGGACACCCTCGACGAGGACCTCTGGACCGCGTTCACCGAGCGCCGCCACGCCCGGGCCGCCGAGGTCGTCGCCGCGTCCGTCCAGCTAGGACAGTGGCTTTTGGACCGCGAACAAGGGGACGTGCCCGGTCTGATGGCCCGGATCGCCGCCCTCGTCACCCAGCCCGCCTGACCTCCCGGAGGAGACCGAGATGATCACCCACCTGCGGCACGTCGACCTCGCCGTGCCGGACCTGGCCCGCCAGCGGGACTTCTACACCGGCGCGTGGGGCCTGACGACCGAGCACACCGACTCCGGTGTCGCCTTCCTCGCCGCCGAGGGCTCGCCCGAGCAGTACGTGGTGCGGCTGCGCCAGGCGGACGACAAGCGCATCGACCTGATCGCCTTCGGTGCCGCCACCCCGGCCGACGTCGACACTCTCGCCGCTCGGCTGGCCACCGGCGGCGTCACCCTCGTCCACGAACCCCGCGCCCTGCACACCCCCGGCGGGGGCTACGGGTTCCGGTTCTTCGACAACGAAGGCCGCACCATCGAGATCAGCGCGGACGTCGCGGTGCGCGCCCACCGCAGGATCGAGGCGGGCGAGTCCGTCCCGGTCCGGCTCTCCCACGTCGTGGTCAACTCCGCGAACCCCGAAGCCACGCGGGCGTTCTACGAGAAGCACCTCGGGTTCCGGCTGTCGGACATCCTCATGCACCCGCGGATGGGCGAGATGATGTGGTTCCTGCGGGTGAACTCGTGGCACCACAGCATGGCCATCGCGCGCTGCCCGCACCCGTCGCTGCACCACGTGTCGTTCGAGCTGCGCGGCCTCGACGAGTACCTGCGCGGCACCGGACGGCTGCTGCGCGCGGGCGTCGAGAAGATCTGGGGCCCCGGCCGGCACCTGGCCGGCAACAACACCTTCAGCTACTTCCTCGATCCGCACGGCAACACGGTGGAGTACACCACCGAGCTGGAGCACGTCGACGAGGACACCTGGCACCCGCACCTCTACGACTTCAGCGATCCCGAGGTGTCCGACCAGTGGGGCACGGCGAACGCGATGAACGAGTTCGTGGCGCGGCGGTCGTTCAACGACCCGGACAAGGGCCTGTTCGCGGCCCCGCCGCTCTGATGCGCCTCGCCACCTACGAGCACGGCGGAACCGTGCGCGCGGGCGTCGTCTCCGGCGACGGCGTCCAGGCGTTCCCGGCCGGGATGACCGTGCTGGACGTGGTCCGCGGCGACCGGCCCGTCCCCGGCGGACCGGTCGTGCCGCTGGCCGAAGTGCGGTTGCTGTCCCCGCTCGACCCGCCGGCCGTCCGGGACTTCGTCGCCTTCGAAGAGCACGTCGAGGGCATGGTCGCGCCGGGTCGGGTGCCCCCGGAGTGGTACGAGGCGCCGACGTTCTACTTCACCAACCCGGCCGCGCTGGTCGGCGCGCACGACGACGTGCCGGTCCCGCCCGGCTCCCGGCGGTTCGACTTCGAGCTGGAAGTCGCCGCCGTCCTGGGCCCGGACGGGATCTTCGGCTACACGATCATGAACGACTGGTCCGCCCGCGACCTCCAGCGGCGCGAGATGAAGGTCAACCTCGGGCCGGCCAAGGGCAAGGACTCGGCGACGACGCTCGGCCCGTGGCTCGTCACGGCCGACGAGCTGGAGCCGTACCGCGACGCGGACGGCTTCCTGGCGCTCGCCATGCGGGTCTCGGTCAACGGCTCCGAGGTGGGCCGGGACCTGCTGTCCAACATGGGCTGGCCGTTCGAGGAACTGGCCGCCTACGCCGGCCGTGGCACGCGCCTGCGCCCGGGTGACGTCCTGGGCTCCGGAACCTGCGGCAACGGCGGCTGCCTGGCCGAGCTGTGGGGACGCGGCGACACCCGGGAGCCCCTGCGGCCGGGGGACGTCGTGGAGATGACGGTCGAAGGCATCGGGACGATCCGGAACACGGTCGTCCCCGGCGTCGAGCTGCCGCCGGTCCGCCCGGCCCGGTCCCGGCCGCGGCGGCGGTCGCGGTGACCGGCAAGGTCGTGGTCGTCACCGGTGCGGCACAGGGCATCGGCGCGGCGACCGCGCGGCGGCTGGCCGCGGACGGCGCGCGGGTGATCGGGGTCGACCGCGCCGAAGACCCCGGTCTGCCCGGCGTCGAACACCGCCGGTTCGACGTCACCGACGACGCCGGCTGGGCCGGGCTCGCCGCGAGCCTGGAGCGGGTCGACGGGCTCGTCGCCGGCGCGGGCGTCACCTGGCGGGCCCGGCTCGACGAGCTGGACGCCGCCGAGCTGGCCCACGTGCACGACGTCAACGTCGGCGGCGTCCTGCGCGCGGTGCGGGCGGTGGTGCCGCTGATGCGGGCCGGCGGGTCGATCGTCGTAGTCGGCTCGGCCGCCGCGCTGACCGGGCACTACCCGGTCGCCTACACCGCGAGCAAGTGGGCGCTGCGCGGCTTCGTCAAGGCCGCCTGCCTCGAACTGGGCGGCCGCGGCATCCGCGTCAACGCCGTGCACCCCGGCTACGTCGAAACCCCGATGACCGCCTCGGCGCCGCCCGGGTTCCGGGCCGCGAACGTCGCCGAGACCCCGCTCGGCCGCACCGGGACCGCCGAGGAGGTCGCCGCGCTCGTCGCGTTCCTGATCGGCGACGCGGCCTCGTTCGTCTCCGGCGCCGAGATCCCCGTCGACGGCGGCCTGACCGCGCACGGCGGCGTCAAATCGATCAGCGAAGCCGCCCGAACCTGAGAGGAACCCCCGTGTTCGAATACTTCCCCGGCAACTACGTCTGGAACCTCGGCGTGGTCGCCGCGCTCAACAGCGGTGGGCTCATCGACGAGATCGACCGCGCCTGCCGTCCCATCCGCGACGCCGCGGCCCGCGGCTCCGACGCCGGCACGCCGGACTTCCTGCGCGCGTGGACCGCGCTGACCGACCAGCTCGCCGGTCAGGCCGAAGAAGCGGAGAAGGCCGGCCACTCCCGCACCGCCGGCGAGCTGTACTTCCGGGCCACGAACTACCTCTGCCAGGCCGAGCGCATGCTCGCCCGCTCCGACCCGAACCGGCTGCCTGCCTACCGCCGGGTCCTCGACCTCGCGCGGAAGTCCTTCGCCCTGCGCGATCCCGGCGTCTCCCGGGTGGCGATCCCGTACGAGGGCACGACCCTGCCGGCCTACTTCAGCTCCGCGGGCCCGTCGGCGCCGGTGGTGGTGCTGGTCAACGGCCTGGACTCGACCAAGGAGCACATGTACGGCTCGGGCCACTGGCGGGAGCTGGCCGCCCGCGGCGTCTCGTGCCTGATGCTCGACCAGCCCGGCACCGGGGAAGCGTTGCGGCTGCAGGGACTCACGGCTCGCATCGACGCCGAGGCGTGGGCGGGCGCGGCCGTGGACTGGCTCGGGACGCGGTCCGATGTGGACCCCGGCCGGATCGGGATCGTCGGCTGGTCGCTCGGCGGCTACTACGCGCCCCGCGCGGCGGCGTTCGAGAAGCGGTTCGCGCTCTGCGTCGCCTGGGGCGCGAACCACGACTGGGGCGCGGTGCAGCGCCGCCGCCTCGAACGCGAGGGCGAGCGGCCCGTCCCGCACTACTGGGAGCACGTGCTGTGGGTGTGGGGCCACGACGACCTGGACACGTTCATCGAGTTCGCCGACGGCGTCCACCTCGACGGCGTCGTCGAGAAGATCACGGTGCCGTTCCTGATCGCCCACGGCGAGCACGACCGCCAGATCCCGCTGGAGTACGCGCACCGCTCGTACGAGCAGGCGGTCAACTCGCCGCGGCGCGAGCTGCGGGTGTTCACCGCGGAGGAGGGCGCGACCGAGCACATCGGACTCGACCACCTGCCCCACGTGAGCACGTACATCGCGGACTGGGTCGCCGACACCTTCGCAGCCACCGGGAGCCGGTGAGCTGTGCCAGGCTGGGGCGGACCCGACCCGGCCGGATGGCGGCGGCGTCGAGATGATCCACCAGCCGCTCAGCCGAACCCCGTGAACCTTCCGCCTCCCCGCCCCGACTGAACGGGGGAAGGAGGGCAGATGAGCGATGAGCTGCTGATCGTCCGGTGCCGGCTGGGCGAGCGCGACGCGTTCCCCGAGCTGGTGCGAGCCTGGCACGGGGCGGTCGACCGGTACGTCCGGCGGATGCTCGCCGGCCCGGACGACGACGTCGTCCAGGAAGTGTGGCTGGCCGTGTTCCACGGACTGCCGAAACTGCGCCGGCCCGAGCGGTTCGCGCCGTGGCTGTTCACCATCGCCCGCCGGGCGGTGACGAACCGGCTGCGCGACACCTACGCCCACGCCGGCCCCGAGCCGGCCGAGGAGCCGGCCGGCCCGGACGAGAGCGACGCGATCGTCGACCGGGAGGTGCTCGGCGAGGCCCTGGGCGCGTTGCCGGTCCGGGAACGCGAGGTGCTCCTGCTGTTCTACCTCGAAGACCTCCCGCTGGAGGCGTGCGCCCAGATCTGCGCCGTGCCGGTCGGCACGGTGAAGTCGCGGCTCAACCGGGCCCGGCGGCTGCTGCGCGAGGAACTGGTACGGAAGGAGTACGAGGCATGACCCCGGAAGAGCTGATCAAGCGGCTCGATCCGCCGTTGTCGCTGCGGCGGCGGGTGGGCTACGTGACGGTGGCACTGGCCGGGCTGCTCGGGAGCGGCCTCGTCGGGCTGCTGTGGGCGACCGAGCCCGGCCTTCCGCCGCGGACGGTGGTCGCCTTCGCCGTCCTCGTCGCGATCGGGCTGGCCTGGGCGGTGTTCGGCACCTGGGCGGTGGCGCGCCGGGCCCCGCTGTTCGCCCGCGACCGCGTCGTCGCCGGCTGGCTCGGGGTGGCGGCGTGGCTGCTGTTCACCGCGGGCGCGGTGGTCGTCACGACCCTGCGGCACCGGATCGAGCCCGGGCTGCTGGTCGTGGTGCTCGTGCTGGGCGCGGTGGCGGTGCTGCGGCTGCGGGCCGCCCGCCGCGGCCGGGCCGCGCTCCTGCGCCGGAAGGAGCAGCTCAGCCGCGGGTCGTAACCGTTCGCGGCGACCCGGTAGGGTGACCGTCGAACTGGGGGAGGTTCGATGACCGAGTTGTCCCGTGGCGGCCGGAACCGGACGTTCCTGCTGGTGCTCGCCGTGCTGCTGGTGATCATCCTGATCCCGTTCGGGCGCGGGCTGATCAAGGGACTCGCGGCGCCCGGTGCCGCGCCGGCGCCGAAGACACCCCCGGTGGACCTCGAGACCGTCCCCGGCACGGGCGCCGCCACCGCGTTCGACGCCTGCGCCGTGCTGGGTTCGGACGTCGTCGCCGCGGCCGGGCTGAAGTACGCGTCCGCGTTCGTGAAGACCGAGGCCCCCGGGTCGACTTCCTGCGGGGGCCCGGTCGAGCCGGCGAGCCCGAGTTCGGTTCCGACGGTGCTCCTGACGGTCGGCGAGCAGAAGGTGGGCGGCACGGCGACCAGCCACGGCATCCGGTACGAGCGGCAGGACGGCGTCCTCGACGTCACGGTCCTCTTCCCGGCGGCGAAGCTGCAGCTCACCCACTTCGCCGTCATCCCCGGCGGGGAAGGCGTGCTGGTCAAGCTGGTCGACGGCGTCGCCGCCCGGCTCGCGGACCGGCCGGAGCCGGCGCCCGGGTACCGGTACCCGGCGCCGTACGACCTGACCGCGAAACCGTGCGACGCCTTGCCGGACGGGCTGTTCACGGCGCTCACCAGCCACCCGGCGGGCGGATCCCGGAGCGAGTCGTTCACGCTGCACGAGGCGTTCTCCGTGTCCGGCAGCAACGTCAAGATCGGCTGCGCGCGCGAGTCGGCGGCGCGGGAGACGATGACGGTCACCCAGACGATCTACCGCGACGCGGACGCGGCGGCCGCCGAAACCCGGTTCCTGTGCGAGACGGAGCCGGGCTGGGCAGCGTTGCCCGCCCCGATCGGCGACACGAGCTGCGCGTCCCCGGAGGCCGGCGGACGGCGGCAGATCCTGTTCCGCGCGGGCCGGGACCGGGTGCTCGTCGAGTACCGGGCCGATCACCCGGCAGCCGGGGACTTCGGTGGCACCGCGAAGAAGGTCTACGAGTCGCTCCCGCACTGAGGGGTCTTCGGCCCGGCGACGTCGATCCCGGCGGCCGCGCGGACCGGGGCCTCGAAGAGACCCGCGATGCGCGCGTAGCCGACCTCGTTCGGGTGGAACCAGTCGTCGGCGAGGGTGCCGCGGATCGGGCCCAGCGCCGGGCCGCGCAGGTCCGCCACCCGCACCCGCCCGTCCGCCGCCGCGGTGTCGATCAGCGTGTTGACGGCCTGGGCCGCCGCGTTGCGCCTCGGCAGCGTCGCCACGACCGACCGGCCCGGCGGGAGCTCCTCGAGCAGCCGGGCGAAGCGGTCCGCGACCCCGCGGCGGCGCGAGCGGGTCAGCATGTCGTTGGCGCCCACCAGAACCGTGACCAAGGCCGCCCGCGCCGGCAGCCGGGGGAGCTGGTCCTCGAGGACGTCCGCGACCCGGGCGCCGGAAACCGACAGGTTCAGCACCGCGAACGGCGCGCCGAGCCAGGCGTTCAGCTGGGGGACCCAGCCGCCCGCGACGGTGCCGGCGCCGATGCCCTGCGTCATCGAGTCGCCGAGCGCCACCCACAAGGGCCGGCCCGAGGCGAGCGCCGCCCGGCCCGCCTCCGCCCACACCCGCGCGAACGGCTCCTGCTGCGCCCGGACCCGGCCGATACCGGGCAGCACCACGGCGGCGGCGTCGAGCACCCGGCCCGTCCACGTCGGCACGCGCATCCCCTCCTGGTTCCGTTTCCCGGGCATTCGGAGCCGGACCCGCATCGGTTTGGCAGCGGTCCGGACGGGTAAGCCGAGACTCCACGGACCGAAGGAGTGGCCGATGCCCGCGTTGACCCGTGTTCTCGGAGCGGTGACCGCCGCCTACAGCGTCACGATCATCGCCGCACCGCGCGTGCTGGCCAAACCCTGCGGCCTGACGACGCCCACCGGCGAGGTCACCGCCGCCGTGCGGACCTTGACCGCGGGCATCGGCGCCCGCGACGCCGCGATCGGCCTCGCGATGGTGTTCGCCCCCGCCGGCAAACCGTTGCGGACCGCGCTCGCCGCCCGCGTCGCGTCCGACGCCGCCGACGCGGTCGTCTTCGGCACCGGCCTGCCCGACCGGTCCGCCCGCAAGAAGGTCGCCGCGTTCGCCACGGCCTGGGCCGCGCTGTGCGCCGCCTCGGCCCTCGTCCCGTGGTGACCGGATAGCTACGTTTCGGCCGTATCATCGCCCTCCGGGACAGCGCCGTCGACGGAGGGGGAGCCGACATGGCAGGGCTGGATCGCGACCGCACGCCTGCCCTGTTCGCGGTGACCACGTCCGTGCTGAGCGGTGTCATCCTCGCCGTGCTCACCAAAGCGCTGCAGGCCGGGATCTCCGCCGGTGCAACGGTGCTCTGGTCAGCCCTCGTCTCCGCCGTCGTCGGCGGTTGCTTCTGGGTGGTGCTGCGGCGCCGGAACCGATCCGCCGCGGTCTTCCTGATGACCTCGGCCTTCACGCAGAAGTACTACGTGGCCGACCTCGTGCAGCAAGTGCACAGCGCGCTCGACCGCAACGACCTCGACCTCGTGCTGCGGATCCCGGACCGCGACTACGACGCCGGTGCCCAGGCACACCACCTGCGGCGCATCCTCCGCCGGAAGAACGCCTACGCCGGCGGCATCATCGTCGCCGGCGAGGTGCTGCGGCTGCGCGACGACCTGGCGGCGTTCTGCCGGGACGTCCGGCTGCCGGTCGTCTTCTCCGATCTCGAGCCGTTTCCCGGCGAGTCCGAATACCCGCCCCGGACCGCGTTCATCGGCTACGACACGGGGGAACTGGGCGAGCTGGCGGGGAACTGGCTGGTCGCGCGGCTGCGCGGGAAGACCGCGCCGCACGTGCTCGTCGTGGCCAGCCGGGAACACGACAGCCGGCAGCAGCGCTGCGAAAAAGCGCTGCGCGCCGCGCTGCCCGACGTCGACGTCACCGTCGTCGACCACTGCGAATTCATGCGCTCCCGCGCGTACCACGCGGTCCGCGCCCACGTCCGGCAGCTGCCGGAGGGCGGGTGCCTCGACGCGATCTTCGCCACCAACGACGAGATGGCACTGGGCGCGGCCGACGCGCTCCTGGCCACCCCGTCGGCGGCCACCCGCGAGACGGTCGTCGTCGGCATCGACGGCGTCCTCGAAGCCCGGGCGTTGATCGACACCGGCGGCAGCCCGCTGCGGGCCACCGTCGTCCAGGACACCCACCGCCTCGCGGTGGGCGCGGTCGACCTGCTCGTCAAGATGCACGGCGGCCACGCAGTGCCGCGGCGGACGATCCTGGCCGCCGAGCTGTACGAGGCCGGCTGACCGGTCGCGCTCATCCTGGACGGTTTGCGCGCCCCTCGGCGGTGAGGGCACGGCCCTCGGCGAAGAAGGCCGCGATGGCGGTGGCACCGCCCAGGTTCGCGACCGGACGGGCGGCGCCGAAGGGCGCGTTCCAGAACTCGCCCCGCCGCGGTGTGAACGGGCCGACGTAGGCGTAGGGCTCGCCGAGGTGGCCGTCGCCGGGGGAGACGCCGTAGTTCACCTCGTCGAGGGCGATCGCGACGTCGAAGTGCTCCGGCCACAGGATCGGTACCGACGCGGGCGCGAACTCGCGCAGCGCGCGGTCGCCGTCGGCGAAGGCCTGGAGAAGCAGCTTCAGCGCGTCGGCGGCGAAGACGATCGTCTCGTCCGGCCGGACGCCGGGACCGCCGGAGTAGACGCCCGCGGGTTCGCCGGCCTCGATCCCCGCCTCCGCCGCGGCTTCGGCGTAGGTGCGGCCGGCGAGCCGGACGCGGGCGGCGCCGGCCAGGAGTTCGTCCCCTTCGAGGCGCAACGCCGGTTCGGCGGCCGTCGCGAACCCGCCGTCGGTCACGGCCAGGTCGATGCGCCCGGTCGCCCGGTGCTGCGGGCCCGCGAGCAGCAGTTCGGCGACGCCGTGCAGCGACCGTCTCGTCGGTTCCCAGTCCATCCGAACTCCTCGTGTAACGCCCGGGAGGGTTCCGGGCACTGAGCCTGCCGTCACCGCAGTGTCCCCGAACCCTGGAGGCGTTACATGGCGGACTGGCATCGGGTGGACCCCGCCGACGTGCCCGCGGACGGCCGGGTCCGCAGCGTCACCGTGGACGGCCGCAGCGTGGCGCTGTCCCGGTGCGGCGCCCGGCTCGGCGCACTGGAAAACCGCTGCCCGCACCAGGGCGGCCCGCTCGGCGAAGGCTCGATCGAGAAGGGCTGGCTGCGCTGTCCCTGGCACGGCTACGACTACGACCCGGTCACCGGCGAGTCACCCGGCGGGTTCGGCGACGCCGTCGCCACCTACCCGGTCGAGGAGCGCGCGGACGGTGTGTTCGTCAGCCTGCCGGCACCGGCGGTCCCGGCCAGGACGGTCGCCGACGTGCTGGTCGAGACGCTCGTCGCCTGGGGGGTGCGGCACGTGTTCGGCATGGTCGGGCATTCGAACCTCGGGTTCGCCGAGGCCCTGCGCCGCGCCGAAGCCCGGGGTGACCTGACGTACTTCGGGATCCGGCACGAGGGTGCGGCGGCGTTCGCGGCGAGCGCGTACGGCAAGCTCACCGGCCGGCCCGCGGCGTGCTTCGCGATCGCCGGGCCGGGCTCGACGAACCTGCTCACCGGCCTGTACGACGCCAAGCTCGACGGCGCGCCGGTGCTCGCGATCTCCGGGCAGGTGCCGTCGAAGGTGCTCGGCCGCGGCGCGTTCCAGGACGTCGACCTCTCCGCGGTCTTCCGCGACGTCGCCGTGTCCACCACGACCGTCCACAGTGGAAGCGACCACGCCGAGCTCGCCGCGCTCGCGGTCAAGCACGCCGTCGACCGGCGGGGCGTGGCGCACCTGGTGCTGCCCGACGAGGTCCAGGTGCTGCCGAGCGACGCACCGCCGTCCACCCCGGACGGTCGCCGCGCGGGCCGGGCCGGGCGGCCGGACGCCGCCGCCGTCACCGCGGCCGCCGCGCTCGTGCGGGACGCCCGCCGGCCGGTGTTCGTCGTGGGCCACGGGGCCCGCGGCGCCGCCGCCGAGGTCACCGCGCTGGCCGAGCGCCTCGGCGCGCCGGTGCTCACCACGTTCAAGGCGAAGGGCCTGGTGCCCGACACCCACCCGCTCGGGGCGGGCGTGCTGGGCCGCAGCGGGACGCCGGTGGCCAGCTGGCTGATGAACGAAGCCGACCTGATCGTCGCGGTCGGGGCGTCGTTCAGCAACCACACCGGCATCGCCGCCTACAAGCCGATCCTGCAGGTCGACGACGACCCCGGTGCGATCGGCCGGTTCGACGCGGTCACGACGTCCCTGCTCGGCGACGCCCGGCTCGCTCTCGACGCGCTCGTGGCCGAACTGGGGGAGGCCAAGGCCGAAGACCAGCGCGCCGACGTCGCCGCCCGCTGGGCGATCTGGCGGGCGGAGAAGGCCCGCCGGGTCGCCGACGACCGCGGCCGCGGCGTCTCGGCGGCGGCGGTCTTCGACGCGCTGTCGCGCCACCTGCCCGAAGCCGCCGTGGTGACCGTGGACGTCGGCAACCACGCCTACTCGCTGGGCCGCTACCTGGAGTCGAAGGGCCAGCCGGTGCTGATGTCGGGGTACCTCGGTTCGATCGGCTTCGGCTACCCGGCGGCGCTGGGCGCGTGGGCGGCGGCGCCGGACCGGCCGATCGTGGCCGTCACCGGTGACGGCGGGTTCGGGCAGTACGCGACCGAGCTGACCACGGCGGTCAAGTACGGCATCCCGGTGAAGCACGTGCTGCTGAACAACAACGCGCTCGGCAAGATCAGCAAGGAGCAGCTCGCCGGCGACTACCCCGTGTGGCAGACGTCGCTGGTCAACCCGGACTGGGCCGCGTATGCCGAACTCTGTGGTGCCCAAGGCATCCGCGTCACCGCGCGCGAGCAGCTGGACGACGCGATGACCGCGCTCTTCGCCGCCGACGGACCCACCCTGCTCTGCGTCGAACAGGACGCCGAACTCCTCTGAAAGGGACGACCCATGCCGAACTACGACGACCTCAGCGCCCTGTTCCTCAACGGCACCCTCAAGCGCTCGCCCGAGCCCAGCAACACCGACGGCCTGATCGAGGTCAGCCGCGGCATCATGGAGAAGAACGGCGTCCGCGTCGAGGTGCTGCGGGCGATCGACCACGACATCGCGACCGGCGTCTGGCCCGACATGACCGAGCACGGCTGGGCCACCGACGCCTGGCCGGCCATCTACGAGAAGGTGATGGCCGCCGACATCCTCGTGCTGGCCGGGCCGATCTGGCTGGGGGACAACAGTTCCGTCACCAAACAGGTCATCGAGCGGCTCTACGCGTGTTCGCACCTGCTCAACGACGCCGGGCAGTACGCCTACTACGGCCGGGTCGGCGGCTGCCTGATCACCGGAAACGAAGACGGTGTCAAGCACTGCGCGATGAACGTCCTCTACAGCCTGCAGCACCTCGGCTACACCGTCCCGCCCCAGGCGGACGCGGGCTGGATCGGCGAGGCGGGGCCCGGACCGTCCTACCTGGACCCCGGCTCGGGCGGCCCGGAGAACGACTTCACCAACCGCAACACCACGTTCATGACGTGGAACCTGCTGCACCTGGCCCGGATGCTCAAGGACGCGGGCGGGATCCCGGCGCACGGCAACCAGCGCAGCGAATGGGACGCCGGCTGCCGCTTCGACTTCGCCAACCCCGAATACCGCTGAGCCATGCCCGGCGTCGGCTTCGTCAACCTGTTCGCGGTGGCGGCGGTCGCGCTCGCCGCGCCGCTGCTGCTCGGCCTAGCGCCGAAGCTGCGCGTGCCGGCCGTGGTGCTGGAGATCGTCGCCGGGATCGCGCTCGGGCCGTCGGGCCTCGGCTGGATCCAGCCGGACCTGCCGGTGCAGATCGTCGCCCTGCTCGGGCTCGCCTTCCTGCTTTTCCTGGCGGGGCTGGAAATCGACGTCCACCGGCTGCGCGGCCGGGCCCTGCGGGTGGCGCTGCTGGGCTACGTCCTGACACTGGCACTCGGCCTCGCGGCCGGCGCGGGCTTCGCCGCCGCAGGGTGGGTGCGCAGCCCGCTGCTGGTCGCGGTGGCGTTGTCGGCCACCTCGCTCGGCCTGGTCGTCCCGGTGCTCAAGGACGCCGGGCAGGCCGAAGGCGGCTTGGGGCAGGCGGTCATCGCCGCCGCGTCGGTGGCCGACTTCGCCGCCGTCCTCCTGGTCTCGCTGCTGTTCTCGGCCTCCGGTGGCAGCACCGGCGCCCGGGTGGTGCTGCTCGCCGCGTTCGCGGGCCTGGTGGTCGTGACCGCCTTCGTGGTCGCGCGGGCCGGCCGGTCGCGCCGGCTCGGCGCGACCCTGCTGCGGCTGCAGGACACCACCGCCGAGATCCGGGTCCGCGCGGCCGTGGTGCTGCTGGTCGCGTTCGTCGCCTTGGCCGAAACTTTCGGCCTGGAAAGCATTCTCGGCGCCTTCCTCGCGGGCGCGGTCGTCGGCGTGCTCGACCGCGACCCGGCGTCGCACCCGAGGTTCCGGATCAAGCTCGACGCCATCGGGTACGGCTTCCTGGTGCCGGTCTTCTTCGTCACCAGCGGCCTGCGGCTCGACTTGTCCGGGCTGCTCGCCGACCCGGCCGCGCTCGCCAGGGTCCCGCTGTTCCTGGCCGCGCTGCTGCTCGCGCGCGGCGTCCCGGCGTTGCTGTTCGCCCGGGAATTCGGTGCGCGGCAGGCGATCGCGGCCGGGCTGCTGCAGGCGACGTCGCTGCCGTTCCTCGTCACCGCCACCCAGATCGGGGTGCTCGTCGGGCTGATGACCCCGGTGACCGCGGCCGCGCTCGTGTGCGCCGGCCTGCTTTCGGTGCTGCTGTTCCCCGCCGGGGCGCTGTCGCTGCTGCGGTCCCGGGAGCGGGCGGCCGTAAGATGACTGTCACCGGTTTCGCCCGTTCCCGCGGCTATATTCGGCTGGTGAGCCCGCTTCCGCCGGATTCCGAACTCGTCGCCGCGCTGCGCGGCGGGGACGAGGGCACCTTCGCCGCCGTCCTCGACGCGTGGTCGGCGCCGATGCTGCGCCTGGCCCGCTCGTTCGTCTCGACCCACGCGTCCGCCGAGGAAGTCGTCCAGGACACGTGGCTCGCGGTGGTCAAGAGCCTCGACGCGTTCGAGGGCCGGTCGGCGTTCAAGACGTGGGTGTACCGGATCCTGGTCAACACGGCCAAGAAACGCGGCACCGCCGAACACCGCAGCATCCCCTGGGCGAGCCTCGCGCCCGACGGCGACGACCGCGGCCCCACCGTCGACCCGGCCCGGTTCCGCGGCCCCGGCGAGGACCACCCCGGTGGCTGGCGCCAGTTCCCGGCCAGGTGGCCGTCGCCGGAAAACACCGCACTGGCCCTGGAAATCCGCCAGGTGATCGCCGGCGCGCTCGACGAGCTGCCCGCCCGGCAGCGCGCCGTCATCAGCCTCCGCGACGTCGCCGACCACAGCGCGGACGAGGTCTGCGCGCTGCTGGAGATCACCGCGGCCAACCAGCGGGTGCTCCTGCACCGCGCGCGGGCCGCGGTCCGCGAGCGGCTCGCGGAATACCTGGGCGCCGAGGGGAAACCGGCATGACGTGCGAAGAGTTCGTCGAACTCGTCACCGCCTTCCTGGACGGCGCGCTGGATCCGGGTACCGAAGCCCGGTTCGTCGAGCACCTGGCGCTGTGCGAGGGGTGCGAAACCTACCTCGACCAGTTCCGCACGACGATCGCGGAACTCGGTTCGCTCCCGGCCGAGACCCTTTCGGCCGACGTCCGCGACAGCGTCCTCGACGCCTTCCGCGATTGGCACGCCCGCTGACCACGCCACGACGGTCCACAGGGGATCCCGGCTGCCCGCCGTCGTGCGGATCGTGCTCGGCGTGACCGGGCTGGCCGAGCGGGTGGCTCACCCTCATCGCGATCGCGGTCGTCCTGCGCCGCGGCGACTCGCCGGCGGCCCGGGAGGACTTCGCCGAGGACGAGTCAGCCCTGCGGGCCGGGTTCGCGCGGGGCCGGCCGGTCCCGGTTGAGGTGCTCGTCGATGGCGCGCTGGTGGGCGACGATGCGGTCGTGCAGGTCGCGAAGGGCGAGCTCGTCTTCGTTCGGGCGGCTTTCCGGCGCGGGGTCCTCCCCGTCGTCCGCCATCGGCGCCTCCCGCGAGCCCGGCCGCCGTGCGCGGCCCCCAAGACTTGCGGAGCACAATACTTGTATGGGCGAACCGTCCTGCGGGCGCGCTACTGGGCGCGCAATCCTGTCCGTTACGGGCACTAATCAAGCACTATCGAGCACTTGACATGCCCGGTTCTGCTCGCTTTACTGCTGGACACGTCGGAACGGACGCCCGACGCCAGAGGTACGCCCAGCCGGTATGTCGGCCGCCGCCGCGAGCCCGGACTGAGTCGCCAGGACGTGCTCGTGGTCCGAGGCGGGGTCGTGCCCACCACCATCCGGAGTCCCAGGATGCCCCTTCCCCGCGTTCGGTTCCGCACCGGAGCCGCAGCCGCACTGGCCGCCGTGGTCCTGGCCGCCACCGCCTGCTCCGCCGACGCGACCCCCGCGACCCCCGCGGCCGGCGCGACGACGACGGCCGCCGTCACCCCGCCCCCGGCCGGGGCCGGCTTCGACTACCAGATCGGCGGGGCCTACACCCCGGCGAGCGACGTCAAGGTCGTCAGCCGCGACCACACCGCCCAGCCCGCCGCCGGCCGCTACAACATCTGCTACGTCAACGCCTTCCAGGCGCAGCCCGGCGCCGAGGGGGAGTGGGGCGACCTCCTCCTGCGGGACGCGAACGGCACCGTGGTCATCGACGAGGACTGGGACGAGGCCCTCCTCGACCTGCGCACCGCCGACAAGCGACAGCGCGTCGCCGCGAAGGTCAACGGCTGGGTCGACGACTGCGCGGCCAAGGGCTACCAGGGGATCGAGCCCGACAACTACGACAGCTTCACGCGCTCGCGCGGCCTGCTGTCCGACGCCGACGCCCAGGCCTACATCCGCCTGCTTTCCGCGCACGCCCACCAGAAGGGCCTGGCGATCGCGCAGAAGAACACCTCCGAACTGTCCGGGAACCGCCAGGCCAACGGCCTCGACTTCGCCATCGCCGAGGAGTGCGGGCAGCAGAAGAACTGCGGCGAGTTCACGCCCGCGTTCGGCGACCACGTGATCGTCATCGAATACACCGACAGCGGCCTCAAGACCGCCTGCAGCCGGTGGGGCTCGCTCAGCATCGTCCGCCGCGACCACGACGTCGTCCCGAAGGGCGAAGC
This sequence comes from Amycolatopsis sp. NPDC049691, assembly GCF_040675005.1. Taxonomy (NCBI): domain Bacteria; kingdom Bacillati; phylum Actinomycetota; class Actinomycetes; order Pseudonocardiales; family Pseudonocardiaceae; genus Amycolatopsis; species Amycolatopsis sp. NPDC049691. The sequence continues at coordinate 528,622 of NZ_JBFANX010000003.1, read as the reverse complement.
CGGCTACGTCCGCAAGACCTGCTGATGGACCGCCGCGGATTCCTGCGCGGCGCGGCCGGGGTGGCGCTCGGCGCGGCCGTGGCCGGCTGCGGCCCGGCCCGCAGCGCCGGCGGCCCGGTCACCGTCGAGGTCTGGCACGGCCAGACCGACACCGGCAAGAAGGTGCTCGACGCGCTCGTCGCGGACTTCCACCGGACCCACCCCGGGATCCGGATCGACCTGGGCGGCGGGGTCCTCGCCGACGCGATGCTGCAGAAGGTCACCGCGGCGCTCGCGTCGGGGTCCTACCCGGACATCGCCTACGTCTTCGGGTCGGACCTCGCGAGCGTCGCGCGCAGCCCGCAGGTCGTCGACGTCACCGACCTCGTCGGCGCCGGCCCCGGCTTCTGGGCCCCGGCGCGGGAAGCCGTGACCGTCAACGGCCGCGTGCGCGCGGTCCCCGCGTTGCTGGACTCCCTGGCCGTGGTGTGCAACAAGGCGTTGTTCGCCAAGGCCGGGCTGCCACTGCCGGCCGCGGGGTGGACGTGGGCCGATTTCGTCGGTACCGCACGGAAACTCACCGATCCGGCCGACGGCACGTTCGGCACCGCCTGGCCCGCCACCGGCGACGAGGACACCGTCTGGCGGATCTGGCCGATGGTGTGGGACCTCGGCGGCGACGTCATCGGCGCGGACGGCCGCGGCATCGGGTTCGCCGGCCAGGGCGTGCGGGCCCTGGAGGTCGTCCGCGACCTCGCCGCCGCCAAATCCGTCTACCTCGACCCGAAAACCGGCAGCGAGCAGATGTACCAGGCGTTCGAAGCCGGCCACATCGGCATGGTGCCGACCGGCCCGTGGCAGCTGCCGGACATCACCGACGCCGGGATCGACTACGCGGTCGTGCCGCTGCCCAGCTTCAGCGGCCGTCCGGTGACGATCTCCGGCCCGGACACCTGGACGCTCTTCGACAACGGCGAGGAGCGCGTCCAGGCCGCGCGCACCTTCCTGTCCTGGCTGGCGGAACCGGCCCAGGACGTCCGGTGGGACGACGGCGCGGGCAGCCTCCCGCTGAGCCCGCAGACCAAGGACCTGCCCGCGTGGCAGGAGAAAACCGCCGGAACGCCGGGCCTGCCCGTCTTCGTCGACGCGCTGGCGAACGCCCGCGTGCGGCCGGTGCACCCGGCCTACCCGCAGGTGTCGGCGGCCGTCGGTACCGCGATCGTCGCGGTGCTGCTCGGCCAGGCGAGCCCGGCCGACGCCCTGCGCGACTGCGCCGCGGCCGCCAACGCCGCCCTGATCATCCCACGCTAGGGAGCCGCCATGCCCGGACTGCCCAGTCCCCTCACCGTCGCGAACGCGGCCACCAGACGCCGCCGCGAAACCGCGGCCGCGTGGGCCTACGTCTCGCCCGCCGTGCTCATCATCCTCGGCCTCGGCGTGGTGCCCGTGGCCTGGTCGCTGCTGCTGTCCTTCCAGGCCGACGACCTCGTGACGCCGAGCCGGTTCGTCGGGCTCGACAACTACGCCGCGCTCGCCCAGGACCCGCACTTCGCCCAGGCCGTCGGCAACACCGTCCTCTACACGGTGCTGTACGTCCCGCTGAGCATCCTGTTCGGCTTCCTGCTGGCGCAGGCGCTGAACCGGCGCATCCGGCTGATCGGGGTGTACCGGACGCTCGTGTTCGTCCCGTTCGTGCTGTCGGCGACCGCGCAGGGCGTGCTGTTCTCCTTCATCCTCGACCCGCAGTTCGGCGCCGCGAACTCGCTGCTGCACCACCTCGGGGTGTCGCCGCAGGGCTTCCTGACCGACCCGGCGCAGGCGCTGCTGGTGCTCGTCGGCATCACGCTGTGGAGCGGCACCGGTTTCTGCGTCGTGGTGTACCTGGCCGCGCTGCAGGACGTCCCGCCGTCGCTGGTCGAGGCCGCGCGGCTGGACGGCGCGGGCACCTGGCGCGTGCTGCGGCACGTGACGCTGCCCGCCGTGCTGCCGGTGACGGCGTTCCTCGTGCTGTGGCAGCTGATCACGTCGCTGCAGGTGTTCGACCTCGTGTACGTGACGACCAAGGGCGGGCCGCTCGGCTCCACGACGGTGATCGTCTACTTCGTCTGGGAGCAGGCGTTCAAGAACTTCACCGCCGGCTACGGCGCGGCCTCGGCCTACGTCCTGGCGCTGGCCCTGCTGGTGGTCGTCGTCGCCGTGCGCCTGGTCCGCCGGCCGCGAAAGGCACTGCGGTGACCGCCCGGATCGACAGCGTGCCCGCGCCGCGCGCGCTGCCCGCGCTGCGCCGCCCGCGGCTGCCGTTCAGCGCCTGGCACCTGCTGCTCCTCCCGTTGGCGCTGGTGTTCGCCGCGCCGCTGGTGTGGCTGCTGCTCAGCTCGGTGATGAGCAACGCCGAGATCAACCGGTTCCCGCCCGCGCTGTGGCCGTCCCGGGTGGACTTCGCGGGGTACCGGTACGTGCTCGAGAACGCGCTGTTCCTGCGCTGGATCGGGAACTCGCTGATCGTGTCGGCGGTGACCGTCGGGTCGAACCTGCTGTTCGGCGCGCTCGGCGGGTACGCGTTCGCGCGGATGCGGTTCGCCGGCTCGCGGGTGCTGCTGGCCCTGATGGTCGCGACGATGGCGATCCCGTTCCAGCTCACCATGATCCCGACGTTCCTGGTGATGAAGAAGCTCGGCCTGATCGACAGCCTCGGCGCGCTGATCGTGCCGTCGCTGGTCACGCCGTTCGCGGTGTTCCTGCTGCGCCAGTTCTTCCTGTCCCTGCCACGGGAACTCGAAGAGGCAGCGTGGATCGACGGCTGCTCGCGCCTGCGGGTGCTCTTCACGATCGTGCTGCCGCTGTCGCGGCCCGCGCTGAGCACGGTGGCCGTGCTGACGTTCCTCGGCACCTGGAACGACCTGACCTGGCCGCTGATCGCGCTCAACCACGACACGACGTACACCCTGCAGCTCGGGCTCACCACGTTCCAGGGCCAGCACCACACGAACTGGGCCGCGGTGATGGCGGGCAACGTCATCACCGTCCTGCCGGTGCTGCTCGCGTTCCTCGGCGCGCAGAAGACGTTCATCCAGTCCATCACCTCCAGCGGGCTCAAAGGGTGAAGATGGTCGACCTCCTGGTCGTCGGCGACGCCAACCCCGACGTCATCATCGGTCCACTTCGGACGGACCTCGCGTTCGGCCAGCGCGAGCAGCTCGCCGCCTCGGGCACGCTCACCCTCGGCGGCTCCGGCGCGATCACCGCCGCCGGCGCCGCTCGGCTGGGCCTGAAGGTCGCCATCGCCGGGCGCGTCGGCGACGACGAAGGCGGCCGGTTCGTCCGCGCCGCCCTCGAAGCCCGCGGCGTCGACACGAGCGCGTTGCAGACCGACCCGGAGCGGCCGACCCCGCTGACCACCGTGCTCACCCGCGACGGCGACCGCGCCATCGTCACCGCTCCCGGCACCCTCGCCACGACGACCGCCGCCGACGTCCCGGCGGAGCTGCTGGCCGCCGCCCGGCACGTCCACTCGTCGTCGTACTTCCTGCTGCCGGAACTCGCCCCCGGCCTGCCCGCGCTGCTGCGCGCCGCCCGCGCGCACGGCGCGACCACCTCGGTGGACACCAACGACGACCCGGCCGGCCGCTGGGACGTCGGGGAACTGCTGGGGGAGACGGACTTCCTGCTCCCCAACGCCGCCGAGGCCGTCCGGCTGGCGGGCGTGGCGGATGCCCGGGCCGCGGCGGCGGCACTGGCCGCGCGCGGCCCGACCGTCGTGGTCAAGGACGGCGCCGAGGGCGCATTCGCCTGCCGCGCCGGCGAATTCGCCTTCGCCACCGGAGAGCCGGCGGACGCCGTCGACACCGTCGGCGCCGGCGACAGCTTCAACGCCGGCTTCCTCGCCGGCGTCCTGGCCGGGCTGCCGCTCGCGACGGCGCTGCGCTGCGGCGTCGTCTGCGGCGGGCACTCCGTCCGCGCCGCCGGCGGCACGGCGGGCCAGGCCACGTGGGACGACGTCCTCGTCCACCTCGAACGCACCGGATCGGACCTCGCATGACCGCCCCCAAGATCACCTTCGTCGGCGCCGGTAGCGTCGTGTTCACCCAGGGCCTGCTCGCCGACCTGTTCGCCTACCCCGAACTGGACGGCCTGCACGTCGCCCTGCACGACATCGACCCGGGCCGGCTCGCGACCGCGCTGGCCGCGGCCCGGCGCATCGCCGCCGTCCGCGGGGTCAAGCCGGTGCTCACCGCGCACGAGGACCGCCGGGAAGCCTTGGCGGGCGCGGACTTCGTCGTGAACATCGTCCAGATCGGCATGGGGGAGTCGACGCGGATCGACTTCGAGGTCCCGGCGCGGTACGGGCTGCGCCAGACCATCGGCGACACCCTCGGCATCGGCGGGATCTTCCGCGCGCTGCGGACGTTCCCGTTCCTGGCGGAGCTGGGCCGCGACATCGCCGACGTCTGCCCGGACGCCTGGCTGCTCAACTACACGAACCCGATGGCGATGAACGTCCAGTACCTGACCGAGGCGACCGGGCTGACCCGGGTCGTCGGGCTCTGCCATTCGGTGTACTGGACCGTGCACGGGCTCGCCGAGCTGGTCGGGGTGCCGTTCGAGGAGGTCACCTACCTCGCCGCGGGCGTCAACCACCAGGCGTGGGTGCTGCGGTTCGCGCACCGGGGCAGCGACCTGTACCCGCGGCTGGCCGAGCTGGCCGAGACCGACGGGCAGCTGCGCCGGCGGGTCCGGTTCGACATGTTCCGGCGCCTGGGCTACTACCCGACGGAGACCAGCGAGCACTCCGCGGAGTACGTCCCCTGGTACCTCGGGCACGACAGCGAGGTCGAGCGGCTGCGGCTGCCGATCGGCGCCTACCTCGGCATCGTCGCCGAGAACGAAGCGGAGTACGAGAAGACCCGGCAGGCGATCGCGGCCGACGAGCCGCTGCCCGTCGAAGGCACGAACGAATACGCGCCGCAGATCGTCCACAGCCTGGTCACCGGCACGCCGCGGACGGTCTACGGCAACGTCGTCAACCGCGGCCTGATCGAGAACCTGCCGGCCGGCGGGGTGGTCGAGGTGCCGTGCCTGGCCGACGGCACCGGCGTCCGGCCGACCCGGATCGGCGCGCTGCCGCCGCAGCTCGCCGCGCTCAACCGGACGTACCTGAGCGTCAACGACCTGGTCGTGCGCGCGGCGGTCGAGGACGACCCGCGCCATGTCCGCCACGCGGCGATGACCGACCCGGCGACGGCGGCCGCGCTGCCGGTCGAGCGGATCTTCGAACTGTGCGACGACCTGGTCCGCGCGCACGGCGACCGGCTCCAGCCCGGCCTGCGCGCCGTCCTGGGCCGCTGACCCGGCAAGATCGTCCCGGGCACGGGCAGATCGGCGCCACGGCCCGGCCGGGCGTAAGGTGGGGCCTCGTTTCCGGTTCAGCCAGCAGCCGTCGTCCAGCGCCGAGCCCCGGCCGGCGTTCGCCCTCAGCCTGCGGAGGTCGCCGCTTATGCTCGGTGAGCACGACGGCGACAGCACCCCGACCGCTCCCCGGTTTTCGCTGGACGTGGCCGGCGTGCGGCCGTGGTGGGCCCGCGACGAGGCGCCGGAGGTGATCGCCGGGCGCTACGAGGTCGGCGGCCTGATCGGCACCGGCGGCACCGCCCGCGTCTACCGGGCCTTCGACCGGCGGCTGTGCCGCGACGTCGCGGTCAAGGTGTACGACCGCGGGGCGGTGGCCGTCGAACGGCTGCGCCGGGCGCGGGAGAAGGCGATCCAGGCCAGCATCGACCACCCCGGCGTCGTCGCCCTGTTCGACAGCGGCACCGACGGCGACCGGGCCTACCTGGTGATGCAGCTGGTGCACGGGGAGAACCTCGCGCAGCGCCTGCTCGCCGGGCCGCTGCCGCCGGCGGAGGTGACCGAGCTGGCGATCCGGCTCGCCGGGGCGCTGGCCCACGTCCACGACCGGAGGATCGTGCACCGCGACCTCAAGCCCGCCAACGTCCTGCTCGGCGGCGACGGCCCGCTCATCTCCGACTTCGGCATCGCCCACGAGCTGGAGTCCACGCACGTCACCGGCTCCGGCCTGGTGACCGGCACGGCCGCGTACCTGGCCCCGGAGCAGGTGGCCGGCGAGCCGATCGGGCCGCCGGCGGACGTCTACGCGCTGGGCCTGATCCTGCTGGAGTGCCTGACCGGGGAGCGCGAGTTCCCGGGTACGCCCGCGGAGTCGGCGACGGCGCGGCTGAACCGGTCGCCCCGCGTGCCCGCCGGGCTGCCCGCGCCGCTGGCCCACGTCCTGGGCCGGATGACCGCGCTGGACCCCGCGCGGCGCCCGGTCGCCGGCGAGGTGGTGCGGCTGCTGCGGGAACCGGCCACGCCGATCCTGGCGCCGGTACCCGCGCGGCGGCGGCACCGGCTGGCGGCGGCCGGCGGCCTCGCGGCGGCGGCCGCGGCGGTGCTGCTCGGCGTGCTGCTCACGCGGCCCGACAGCGCGGATCCCGACGCGGGCCGGGAGCCCGTCGCCGGCTCGGTCACGCCGGGCAGCCCGGTGCAGCCACCGCCTTCGGGACCCGCGACGCTGCCTGCGTCGACGGTCCTGATGGGCTCGCCCCAGGGCGGCTCGTCGGTGACGTCGGAACCGGCGGCCGCGCCGCCGCCCGCACCCGCGACGTCCGGCGCCGCGCACAGCACGAACGCCGAGAGCGGCAAGGCCAAGGGCAAGACGCGGGGGAACGGCCCGGTCAAGGGCAAGGGGCAGTCCGGCAACTGACCGGTCACGGCTCCCGCGTCACCCCGAGGGCGACCGCGCGCAGCAGCGTCGTCAGCTGCTCGCGGAACCGCAGCGCGCTGTGCGCCCACCGCGGCACCTCGTCGTAGAGGCGGCGCAGGGTCGGCGACGGCCGTGACAGCTGGAACAGGTACGCCGCGCAGCTCATCGCCGCCGTCAGGATCGTGCGCGCGCCTTCGGCGTCCAGGCCTTCGCCGGCCTCGGCGAGCGCGGCCGTCATCACGTCGAAGGACTCCGAGGCCGCCGTCTTGTACCGGCGCGCCCGCTCCAGCCGGACCGCGCCCTCCAGGCTGAGGCCGACGTGCGTCTGCAGGTCGCAGAACAGGGGGAGCGCGTCGAGGGACCCGGCGACGACGTCGGCGACCTCCGCCGCGGTCAGGCTCCGGCCGGCGAGACCGGCGAGCAGGCGGTCACGCCACTCGGGCCACTCCCGCTCGGCCAGTTCGAGCAGCAGCTCTTCGCGGGATTCGAAGTAGCGCCGCAGCGCCGACGGGTGCAGGCCGACGCGGCTGGTGACCTCGGTGAGCGTGACCTCGCGCACGCCGAGCTCGACCGCCAGCTCGCGCGCGGCGGTCAGCAGGGCGGTCTTGCGGGCCTCTTTGTCCTGGTCGGAGCGGGCGCGCTGGCGGGGCTGGGACACGCCTCCACGATAACGCAAGCGCTTTGACTTAACCGCGTGCCCGGCGTACGGTCGAGTTAACGCAAAGACGTTGCGTTAACTGAGGAGCATCCCATGAGTTCAGTGTTTTTCGTGACCGGTTCCTCGCGCGGGCTCGGCAGGCGGATCGCCGAGCGGGCCCTCGCCGCCGGGCACCGCGTCGTCGCGACGGCCCGTGACCCACGGGCCTTGGCCGACCTCACGGACCGGTACGGCGACCGCGTACACGTCGAGCGGCTCGACGTGACCGACGCGGCGGCCGCTGAAGCCGCGCTCGCCGCCGGGGTCGCCGCGTTCGGCCGGATCGACGTCGTCGTCAACAACGCCGGCCAGGCCGACCGGGCGGCCCTGGAGGACACCACCCTCGACGCCTTCCGCCGCCAGCTCGAGACGAACTTCCTCGGCACGGTGTACGTCACCAAGGCGGCGGTGCCGGTGCTGCGCCGGCAAGGCGGCGGCCGGATCATCCAGGTCTCGTCCCTCGGCGGCCGCGTCGGCAGCCCAGGGTTGACGGCTTACCAGTCGGCGAAGTGGGCCGTCGGCGGGTTCAGCGAGGCGCTGGCCACCGAAGTCGCCCCGCTGGGCATCAAGATCACGGTGCTCGAGCCGGGCGGCATGCGCACGGACTGGGGCGGCGCATCGATGAGCACACCGCCGATCAGCGAGCCGTACGAGGCGACGGTCGGCGCGTCGGCCCGCGCGATGGCGGACTTCGAGAAGCACGCGAACAGCGACCCGGCGAAGGTCGCCGACCTGGTGCTCACGGTCGCGGGCCTCGACGAGCCACCGCTGCGCCTGCTGGCGGGCAGCGACGCCTACGAGTACGGCCGGGAGGCGTGGCAGCACCGCGTCGACACGGACGCGAAGTGGGCCGACTTGAGCAGGTCCACCGATGACGCCGAGACCGGTGACGCGTGGCGTCGGCAGCGGGGCAAGAGCCTGCCGGACGTGCGGGCGTGACGACACCGGCGGGTGGTTCGGCGGTTGCGGGCGGTGGTTTGTGGTGGCGCGTGGCGTCGGCGGCGCGGTAGGGGCTTGCCCGGATGTGTGGGCGTGACGGCACTGGCGGGTGGTTCGGCGGTTGCGGGCGGCGGTTGCGGTGACGCGTGGCGTGGCAAGAGCCTGCCGGACGTGCGGGCGTGACGACACCGGCGGGTGGTTCGGCGGTTGCGGACTGCGGTTGCCGTGACGCGTGGCGCCGAGAGCGTGCCCGACGTGCGGGCCTGACGACACCGACGGGTGGTCCGGGGATTCCGGACGGCGGTTTGCGGGTAGCCCGGTGGTGTGAGGTTGAGCAGGCCCTGCCTGCGGACTAGTGAGAGGTGAGCACATGAGCCAGGGCGATGCTCCGGTCGGGCGATCCGTGAAGACGGCGGCGGCCGGCGTACGGGACCTCGCGGCCGAGGCGGCGCGGGTGGGTGCGGCCGCGGCCGCACGGGCGGTGGAGATCACCGACCGCAAGCTGGCCGAAGGCGCGGACGAACTCGCGAAGGTCGGCCGGTCGGCGACCAAGGACTTCGACAAGAGCACCCGGTCCTCCCGCCGGGACGTGCGCAAGCACTCGGCCGCGGCCCGCGACGAGGTGCTGAGCCGCGCGGTGAAGCTGCGCGACCCGGGCCGCAAGGCGGCCCAGGCGCTGGCGACGGTGGCTGGGTCGGCGAACGAGTCGAACCGCAAGCGCCGCAAGGCGGTGGCCGCGGCCAAGCGTGATCTGGCGGTGGCGCTGCAGGAAGCGAAGAGCGTGGCGCGCGGGGAACGCAGCCGCCGGGCCCGCTGGCCGTGGTTCCTGGCGCTGGGCGCCCTCGCGGCGGCGGTCGTGGCCGTCACGAAGGTGAAGCGGTCGAACCCGCTGGCGGAGGAGACGCCCGCGCCGGCTCCGGTGGGGGAGAAGCCCGCGGTGCCGGCGGACAAGACGGTGACGCCGGCGGACCAGGCCGTCCCGCCGACCCCGGCGAAGCCGGAACCCCCGAAGCCGGCGACGTCCAAGCCCGTCAACGGCGGCAACGGCCACGCGGCCGCGGGCAAGGGCAAGAGCGAGCACAAGGCCCGCTGATCCGGGTCCGGCCGGGGCGTCGCCCGATGAGGCGACGCCCCGGCTTTCTCATGTCGTCCGCCGGGACCGTCCACAGTGGACAGCGGGGCGGCCGGCCACGTCTGGCGCGGACCAAAACCTGGTGTCGGCGGGCCACCGGAGCCCGCTCGCGCGCTAGCGTGCGGTCGTGGTCCCGTCGGAGGAGGTTCTGCGCTGGGCGGCCGGCGCGGTCGGAAGCGACGGGCGCGTCACCGCCGTCACCGGTTTGCGGGAGGGCGCCAACCCGTGGCTGCTGCGGTTCGAGCCCGCCGGCCCGGTCGCGGCGGCCGTGCTGCGGCTCGGCGATCCGGCCGACCCCGACCACCGCCTGCGGTTCGCCACCGAGGTGGCGGCGCTGCGGGTCGCCGGGGCGCACCGGTTGCCCGCGGCCCGGCTGATCGCCACCGACCTCGACGGCACCGGGACGGGCGCCCTGGCCGTGCTGACCACGGTCCTGCCCGGGGACAGCAAGATCCCGCCGGTCGCGTCCGCCGAGCGTTTGCGCAGTCTGGGCGCCGCGGCCGCCGCGCTGCAGTCCGTCCCGTTGCCGCCTGGCCCCGCGCTGCCGCTGCGGACCCGGTCGATCGCGGACGTGGACTTCGCGGCCCGCCGGCGCGAAACGGGGACCACCGCGCTGCTGACGGCCGCCGAGGAGCGCCTCGACCGGCTCGCGGTGCCCGACGGCCCGACGGTCTTCGTGCACGGCGACCTGTGGCACGGCAACACCCTGTGGTCCGGCGACCACTGCACCGGCCTCGTCGACTGGGACTGCGCGGGCGCCGGCTCACCGGGGATCGACCTCGGCGGCGCGCGGTTCGACGCGGCCCTGCTGTTCGGGCTGCCCGCCGCCGAGCAGGTGCTGGCGGGCTGGCAGCAGGCGGCCGGCCGCCGGGCCGGCCAGGTCGCCTACTGGGACGTCGTGGCGGCGACCTGCAGCCTGGCCGACATGGGGTTCTGCGTCCCGGTGATGCACGACCAGGGCCGGCCGGACCTCGACGCCGCCGTCCTGGGGCGACGCCGGGACGCGTTCCTCGAGAACGCGCTGGCCCGGCTCGACGGCACCGCCTAGCCGACCCGCGGCCAATGGACATCCGTCGTCCCGCGCCCGCCCGATTCGCGACAGCTGTCGGGCGACGGCGGGCTCCCCGCTCCGCACACTGGGGCGCGGAACCACCGGGAGGTCGAAGACGATGAACTCGCGAGACAGCGCGGACGCGGTCGTGGTCGGCGCGGGGGTGATCGGATCCGCGATCGCGCTCGAACTGGCCAGGGCGGGGCGGCGGGTCGTGGTCGTCGACCGCGCGAGCGGGGCGGGGCAGGGCTCGACGAGCGCGTCGAGCGCCGTGATCCGCTACAACTTCTCCACCCTCGCCGGGGTGACCACCGCCTGGGAGGCGCAGTTCTGCTGGTCCGCGTGGGCCGGGCACCTCGGCCACGACGTCGGCGCCCTGGCCCGGTTCGAACGCAGCGGCCTGGTCATGCTCGACGTCGAAGCCGCGCCGCGGGCCGGCTGGCTGCCGCTGTTCGACGAGGTCGGCGTGCCGTACGAGGAGTGGGACACCGCGACCCTGCTCGAGCGCGTGCCCGCCTTGGCCGCCGGCCGGTTCTGGCCGCCCAAGCGCATCGACGACGAAGCGTTCTGGGCCGAGCCCGCCGGCACCCTCGGCGCCGTCCACACCCCGGACGCCGGGTACGTCACCGATCCGCAGCTCGCCGCGCGGAACCTCGCCGCGGCGGCCGCGGCGGAGGGCGCCGCGTTCCGGTTCCGCGCCACGGTGTGCGGGGTGGCGTCCCGGGCCGGCCGGGTCGACGCCGTCGTGCTGGCGGACGGAACCGAGCTCGTCACCCCGGTCGTGGTCAACGCCGCCGGACCCTGGTCGGGCCGGATCAACGAACTGGCCGGCGTCGGCGCGGACTTCACCATCGGCGTGCGGCCGCTGCGGCAGGAGGTCGCCCACGTCCGCGCGCCCGAGGGCTACCACCCGCCCGGCGGCGTGGGCCCGGCCGTGGCCGACATGGACCTGGGGACCTACTTCCGCGGCGAGGTCGGCGGCGGCCTGCTCGTCGGCGGCACCGAGCCCGCGTGCGACCCGCTGCACTGGCTCGACGACCCCGACGAGGCGTCGCCACACCCCACGATGGCGGTGTTCGAAGCGCAGGTCACCCGGGCGGCGCGCCGGCTGCCCGGGCTGCGCGTGCCGAACCGGGCGCGCGGGGTGGTCGGCGTGTACGACGCCGCCGACGACTGGACGCCGATCTACGACCGCACCGCGTTGCCGGGCTTCTACGTCGCGATGGGCACCAGCGGCAACCAGTTCAAGAACGCCCCCGTCGTCGGCCGGCTCATGGCGACGCTGATCGACGCCGTCGAGGCCGGTGCCGACCACGACCGCGACCCCGTCCGCTACCGCGGTGTCCACACCGGACTCGAGATCGACCTCGGCGCGTTCTCCCGCAAGCGCGAGCGCAACACCGGCAGTTCCGGGACGGTGCTGGGCTGAGCGGCGGGCTACCGTGGACGGCAGCCGGAAAAGGGGGCGCCGTGGCCGATCGCGATCTCCAGTCCATCGTGGACGAACTCGCCGAGCGCCTGCGGCGGTCGGTCGCGATCGACGACCCGGCCATCCGCCTGCTCGCCGCCAGCCGCCACTTCGGGGACGAGGACGCCCTGCGCGTCGGCTCGGTGCTGAACCGGGCGGTGGAACCGCGGATCGTCGACCACGTTCTCGCCCACGGCATCAGCCACTGGAGCGCCCCCGGCATCGTCGACGTCGAAGGCGCGGCACCGCGGCTGTGCGCCCCGATCCGCCGCGACGGCATGCTGCTGGGCTACCTGTGGCTGATCGACGAGAACGGCGCATTCACCGACCGCGAAACGACAGCCGCCCGCGACGCCGCCGCCACCGCCGGAGCGGTGCTGTTGCCCCGCCTGCTGCTGCACGAGCGCGCGAAAGCACGGCAGGAAGGCATCCTGCGCGAACTCGTCTCCGGCGACCCCGCCGTCCGGGCCCAGGCGGTCGACGACCTGCGCGCCGAACAGCTCTTCGGCGCCGAAAGCAGTCACTTCACCGTCCTCGCCGTGCAAAGCCGGGCCGCCGCCGTACCGCGGGAGGTCGTGTTCGAAGCCGCGGTCGAGGAAGGCGTCCGCGCGGTCACCGACGACGTCGCCCTGATGGCGGCGAACCGGTCCCGCGCGTGGATCCTGCTCGGGCAACGCCGGCCGCCGGCCCGGGCCCTGGTCGACGCGGTCACCGAGCGGATCACGACCCGCTTCCGCCGGCTCGGCGAGGAGACCGCCCGGCCGGTGTTCGGGCTCGGCGGCACGGTGACGGCTCTCGGCGACGTCGTCACGTCCTACCGGGAGGCGGTGCTGGCCGCCCGCGCGGCCCTGCTGCTGCCCGGCATCGGATCGCCGGCCCGCTGGGGCGAGCTGGGGCCGTACGAACTGCTGCTGAAGCTGCCGCCGGCGGACCTGCTCGGCGCGTCACCGGTGCCGGCGCTCGCGGCGGTGGAGCGGGCGGACACCCACGACGTCCTGCTCACCACGCTGACCGCTTTCTTCGACCACGGCGGCAACATCCAGCGCACCGCCGACGCGCTGCGCGTCCACCGCGCCACGCTGTACCAGCGGCTCAAGCGGATCGAGCAGATCACCGGGTGCAGCCTCGACTCCGGCGACGACCGGCTGATGCTGCACCTCGGGCTCAAGCTGCGGGTCCTCGCCGCGGCCTACCGCGACCAGCCGGACCGGTGAGTTTCCGCGGCGATCAGGCGGTGCTGCCGGCGTCCTCGAAGCGCTCGTTGCCCAGCACACCCAGCAGTTGCAGCTTCTCGAACGCCTCGGTCCGCGGGGGAGCCGTCAGCACCAGCAGCGCCTGGGACTGGTCCTCGGTGAACAGCGCCTGGCAGTCCACCTCGATCTCGCCGAGCTGCGGGTGCACCAGCACCTTGTGGTCCTCGAACCGCTTCGCGACCTCGTGGCGCTCCCACAGCCGCGCGAACTCCTCGCTCTCGCGCTGCAGCGCCCGCACCAGCTCCCCGGCGCGCGAACGCGGGCCCATCGAGCCGTGCGCCGCGCGCAGGTTCGCGACGAGGGCGCGGCTTTGCCGGTCGCGGTCGCCCTCCGGGTAGATCAGGCGCTCGTCCGGGTCGGTGAACCAGCGGTAGATCTCGCTGCGCGCGAGCCCGGTGTGCTCGGCCTTGCCGCCGTAGAGCGCCTCGGCGAGGCGGTTGCGCACCAGGACCTCGCCGAGGTTGGACAGGATGAGCGCGGGCGTGTCCGACAGCCGGTCCAGCACCCGCAGCAAGGCCGGCGCGACGTGCGCGGCCGTCGCGGCGGGGGAGGGGGCCGTGCGGCCGGCGACCACGAACAGGTAGTCGCGCTCGTCGTCGCTCAGGCGCAGCGCGCGGGCCAGCGCGGCCAGCATCTGCTCGCTCGGCTGCGGGCCGCGTTGCTGCTCCAGGCGCGTGTAGTAGTCCGTCGACATCGCCGCCAGCGACGCGACTTCCTGCCGGCGCAGCCCCGCCGTCCGGCGGCGCGCGCCCGGCAGCAGGCCGACGTCCTCGGGACGCAGCTGCTCGCGGCGCCGCCGCAGGAAGGCCGCCAGTTCCGCTCGGTCCATACCCCCAGTATCGCGCTCGCCGCGGCCGCAACCAGGGAGCGCCGATCCCCCGATGAGCGCTCTCTGCCGCCGGCGGGCGGACCCGGCGAGAGTCGGGGCATGGACATCACCGGAAACACCGTCTTCATCCCCGGCGCCACCAGCGGCATCGGCCTGGCCCTCGCGCTCGCCCTCCAGGACCGGGGCAACACCGTGGTCGTCGGCGGGCGCCGCACCGAACTGCTGGAGAAGATCGCCGCCGAGCACCCCGGCCTCGGCACCGTCCGGATCGACACCACCGACCCCGCGAGCATCCAGGCGGCGGCGAAGGAGGTGCTCGCCCGCCACCCCGGCCTGAACGTCCTGGTGACCATGGCCGGTGTCATGCGGGTCGAAGACTGGCACCGGCCCGAGACGTTCCTCGAATCGGCCGAGAACGTCGTGACGACCAACGTGCTCGGCCCGATCCGGCTGATCGCCGCGTTCGTCGAGCACCTGCGCGAGCAGCCCGACGCCACCATCGTGACGGTCTCCTCGGGCCTGGCGTTCGCCCCGCTGAAGGTGACCCCGAGCTACAACGCGTCGAAGGCCGCCATCCACATGCTCAGCGAGTCACTGCGGCTGCAGCTGGCGGACACGTCGGTGAAGGTCGTCGAGCTGGAGCCGCCGTCGGTGCGGACGGACCTGCTGCCCGGCCAGGCCGAGAACGAGCACGCCATGCCGCTCGGCGAGTTCGTCGCCGAGGTCATGACCATCCTCGAAACCCGGCCGGACGCCACGGAGATCCAGGTCGAGCGGGTCAAGTTCCTCCGCTACGGCGAGGCCCGCGGCGACTACGACCAGGTCGTCGCGACCCTCAACAGCACCGATCCGCACTAGACCGTCACGACGACCTTGCCGTGCACCGCGCCCGCGGCGGCGCGGGCGTGCAGGGCCGCCAGCTCGGCCAGCGGCACGCGCTCGGCGACGTCGACGCGCAGCTCGCCGGAGTCGACCAGCGCCACCAGCTTCGCCAGCTGCCCGGCGTCGCTGCGGACGAACAGGTCGATCCCGCGCACCCCGCGGTCCTCGTCGGACGGCGCGGGCATCCACACCGTCGTGTTCACCACGGCCCCGCCCGGCCGGACCAGGGCGAGCAGCGCCGCGAGTTCCGCCGGGTCGACCGGCGCGAGGTTGAGCGCGACGTCGACCGGCTCCGTCACCGCCGCGCTCAGCTCGGTGGTGGTGTGGTCGACGATCTCGTCGGCGCCGGCGGCTTCGACCGTGCCGGCGCTGCGCGGGCTGGCCGTCGCGATGACGTGGGCCCCGGCCTCCTTGGCGAGCTGGACGGCGTAGCCGCCGACCGCGCCGCCGGCGCCGTTGACCAGCACCCGCTGGCCGGCGGTCAGCTTGCCGTGGTCGAACAGCGCCTGGTAGGCGGTCAGCCCGACCACCGGCAGGGCGGCCGCGTCGGCGAGGGGGACGTTTTTCGGTGCGGCGGTCAGGATTTCGGCCGGCGCGAGGACGTACTCCGCGGCGGCGCCGGGCTTGTCCATCGGCAGGAAGCCGACGACCCGGTCGCCGGCCGCGAAGCCGTCGACGCCGTCGCCCAGCGCGTCGACCGTCCCGGCGACGTCGAGGCCGGGGGTGTGCGGCAGCTCGACCGGGATCGGGCCGCGCATGAAGCCGCCGCGGATGTTGCCGTCGACGGAGTTGAACGACGTCGCGGCGACGCGGACGCGGACCTGCCCGGCGGCGGGGACGGGCACCTCGACGTCCTCGTAGCGCAGGACGTCGGGGTCGCCGTAGTCGTGGAAACGCACTGCCTTCATCGGACTCTCGCTTTCGGGAAGAGCTTCGAATTCGAAGCAACTGAAGAGCACGGTACTGCTGCTTCGAATTCGAAGCAAGTGAGGCCGGTCACCCTCGCCGGATCCCTTGATCCACTCGGGTCCCAGGATCGTGGTCGCGGGCCCGGTCAGCCTGGGCCGGCTTGGCCCACCCTGAGCACGGCCGGGGCGCCGGACGCGCGGACGACCTCGGCGAGGCGGGCCGCGTCGGCCGAGCCCGGTGCCGCGGTGAGGACCACCGCCAGCAGGTCGTCCCCGGGCACCCCCAGCAGGTTGCCGTCGAGCGTGATGCCCTCGCCGTCCGGCGTGCTGAACACGGCCCGGTTCTCGTAGGCGGCCACGGTGTTCGGCGTGCGCCACAGGGTGTCGAACGGCCGGCTGGTGCTCCGCAGCTCGTCGACGAGCTCGGCGAGCCCGGTGTCGGCGGGATAGCGCAGCGCGGTGTCCCGCAGCCGGGCGGCGAGCGCGGCCTGGAACCCCGCCCGGTGGTCGTCGGTCCGGGCGATTTCCCTTCGTGCGTCGCGGAAGGTGCGCCACGCGACGTTCCAGTCCCGGGCCGGTCCACCCGTGGTCCCGCTGCCGAGGGCCAGCCACGCGCCGTTGACGGCGACGACGTTCCACGCCGCGTCGGTCAGGAACGCGGGGGTTTCGGGGAAACGTTCCAGCAGCCGCATCGCCGCCGCGCCGGCTTCGCGCGGCACTCGGCCGTCCATCGGGGCGTACCCGGCGAGGGCGCAGAGCCGTTCGTAGTCCGCGCGGCTGATCCGCAACGCGCGCGCGATGGCGGTGACCACGCCCGCCGACGGGTGGCGCCGCCCCTGCTCCAGCCGCCGGACGTAGTCGGCGGACACCCCGGCCAGCTCGGCGAGCTCTTCCCGGCGCAGGCCGCGAACCCGCCGCCGGGTCCGGTCGCCGGCCGGCTCGGTGTGCTCGCGCAACCAGCGGACGGCGGCGCCGAGTTCGGACAGCGACATGGCGCCAGTGTGCCCGCGTCCGCGTTCGCGTGGGCCCTTCGAATTCGAAGCAGTAGACTCCGGTCATGGCCGACGCACCACCGTCGCTCGACCCCGTGCAGCTGGGCGCGTACTTCGACCTCATCGAGGTGACCAGCCTGCTGCGGCACGCGGTCGAGCAGCAGCTGCGCGACGCGGGCGAGCTCAGCTACGTGCAGTTCCAGCTGCTGGCCCGGCTCGGGGACTCGCCGACGGGCAGCCACCGCATGACCGACCTGGCCGACGGCGTCGTCTACAGCCGCAGCGGCTTGACGTACCAGGCGGGCCTGCTCGAGAAGGCGGGCTTGGTGGAGCGGGCACCGTCCCCGGACGACGAGCGGGGAATCACGGTGACGATCACCGACGCCGGCCGCGAGCGGCTCGCGGCGGTGCTCCCGGGCCACGTCGAGGTGGTCCGCGGCTTGTTGTTCGAGCCGCTTTCGCGCGCGGACGTGGAGAGGCTGGCGGCGCTGCTGGCACCGGTGCGTGATCACATGCGCTCGACGCCTCCCCGGTCGGCGGCACCGCGCCGGCGGGTCAAGGGGGAGTGAGTTCGGGCAGGGCGGCCGTCACGAGGGTCCGCGCGGTGCGCTGCAGGCTCGCGATCGCCGCCTCCGTGTCCAAGCCGCAGAGGTCGGTGAGCGAGAAGAACGCGTCGGCGCTGACCACCGCGGCCAGGTCCTGCTTCAGCTGGGCCAGCCGTCGTGCCGCCGCGGGCGTGTCCGCCGGGATGACCGGGTCGAGCGCCTCGTCGATGAGGCCGAACCGGAAGCCGGGCCGGGCCTGCGCGCGCGGGGGGTTGACCACTGTCGCCGCGATGACCGCGCGGACCGATCCCTGGTAGGCCACCACCCGCCGCAGCAGGACGTTCGTGGCGAACTCCAGCCGGTCCGCCGGATCGGTGCTGCCCGCGATCGGCTCCAGCGCCTCGGCGGGCGTGGGCCACATGCCCACCAGCGCGGCGTTGATCAGCTCCACGATCTCCGAGAAGTGGCGGTACGCGGTCGCTTCCGAGACGCCCGCCAGCTCGGCGACCTCGGGCATGGTCAGCATCCGGCCGGACGTGATCAGCGTGCGGCACGCGTCGACGATCGCGGCGCGCGTCCGCGCCTTCTGCTCCGCCCGGCTGACCCGTTCGCGCTTGCTCGTCGTGGGCATTCCGCTCCTGTTCGTCCGGCTTCTCTCCCAGGCTATTAGCGTACTTGTGAGAGTGTACTTGCGCGAGTTGACTCTCATAAGTAGGTTGGCTGCAGGACCTCGGAAAAGGAGCACGGCATGGCGGACGTATCGGTCGTCGGACCGGAGGGCGGCGAGTCGATCGGCATCGGCACGACCGTGGTGCGGATCCTGGAAGACGGCAGCACCACCGAGCACCGGCTCGGCATGGCGGAGATCGTCGTCGCCCCGCACACCGACGGGCCGCCGCAGCACCGGCACGCCCAGCACGACGAGGGCTTCTACGTCGTGTCGGGCCGGGTGACCTTCACCGTCGGCACGCAGGAGCACCACGCGACGGCGGGCACGCTCGTGATGGTCCCGCCGGGAGCGCCGCACACGTTCGCGAACCCGGGCGACGAGCCCGCGGTCATGCTCAACACCTTCACCCCGGACCTGTACGTCAACTACTTCCGCGACCTGCGCGACATGATCGCCGGCGGGCGCCCGCCGACGCCCGAAGCGCTGACCGAGGTCATGCGGAACTACGCCACCGAACCCGTCACCGACTGACCAGGAGCCCACCCATGACGAACAGCCAGCGCGTCGACCTCGCCGAGTCCGGTCCGGTCGACGTCACCTACACCGAGTACGGCACCGGCCGCCCGCTGCTCCTGCTGCACGGCGGCGCGGGACCGGCGTCGGTGACCGCGTTCGCCGAGCGCCTCGCCGCGGACGGCTTCCGGGTGCTCGTGCCGGTCCACCCCGGTTTCGAGGGCACGCCCCGCCCCGAGCCGCTGACGACGATCGCCGGGCTGGCCCGGCTCTACTCCGCGCTGCTGGACGCGCTCGACCTGACCGGTGTCACGGTGGCCGGCAACTCCATCGGCGGGTGGATCACCGCGGAGCTGGCCCTGCTCGGCTCCCCGCGGGTCGCCGGGGTGGTGCTGGTCGACGCGGTCGGCCTCGACCTCCCGCAGGCGGCGATCGCGGACTTCTTCAGCCTCACCATGGACGAGGTCGCCGAGCTGAGCTACGCGAACCCGGACGCGTTCCGCATCGACCCCGCGAAGCTCCCGCCCGAGCGCCAGGCGGCGATGGCGGGCAACCGCGCGGCGCTGCAGGTCTACGGCGGCACGACGATGGCCGACCCGACACTGCTGGGCCGGCTGCCGGCGGCGGCCACGCCGGCGCTGGTGGTGTGGGGCGCGGCGGACCGGATCGTGCCGCCGGAGCACGGAAAGGCCTACAGCGACGCCTTGCCGGACGCGAAGTTCGTGCTCATCGAGGACGCGGGACATCTGCCGCAGCTGGAAACGCCCGCGAAGCTGCAGGAGCTGGTCGCGGAGTTCGCGGAGGAGGCCTGAGCGGCGCCCGGCTGAAGGGCACCTTCAGCCGGGCCAGCTCCAGCGCATGCCCCGGATGCCCGGGCCGCCGCTGGTGAACACGTGCGCCGGGGCCGCCGCAGACAGCGGTATCGCGGTCACGTCCCGCTCCGGCCCGCCCGGGGAATCCAGCCGGTAGCCGTGGCACGTCGCCGGCAGGCGGTCGAAGTGGACCTCCAGCAGGTGTTCCGCCACCGGGTGGCGGAACCGGCGGTCGTAGCTCGTGTCCGGCACCCCGTCGGTGTAGGCGAACTCGTACTCCAGGATCGCCGTCTCGCCGACGGCCAGCGACCGGCTCGGCACCAGCTCGCCGAGCACGAACCCCGCCTCCGGCAGCACTTCGGTCCGCACGGCCCGGCAGTAGCGCGTCGACACCAGCCTCGGCGGGCGGCCGGGCACGCAGCCGCGCAGCACCACGACCTTGGCCTGCACCGGTTCTTCGACCGCGCGGACGACCTCGCGCACCCGCAGCCGGGTCAGCGACCGGTCGGCACCCACGTGCAGCTCTTCGTGCACGCTGACGGCCACCAGCGACGTCTCGTCGGCCGCGTCGAACGACCGCAGCGCCGGCAGGATCCGGTTGCGGTGGCCCCACAACCGCTCCCACCGCACCGCATCCGGCGCGCCCGGCCGGCCGGGGCGGGCCAGCAGCTCGGTCAGCGCCCGCGCGGGCACGCCGAGGACGTCTTCCAGCACCGTCACCGCGCGCAGGGAATCCGGCCGCTCCGGGCGGGTCCGGCCGGTCCGCCAGTAGCTGAGCGTCGTCGTGCTGACCGGGGCACCCGCGGCCGCCAGCCGGTCCCGGAGGCGGGCGAGGCCGAGGCCGCTGCGGTCGATGGCCAGGGAAAGCGCCCGGCTGAACGGGCCGGCGGCGAGGGCGTGCGCCAGCTCCCGCGCGGCGAGGTCCGGGTGCGGCACCGCGAACAACGGCATCGGTGATCCTCGGTGTCGATGCGGGGCAGGGGTTTCCGGGACAGGCGGATCACGCGCGGCCGGCACTGGCGTCCGGTCGCGGTGGTGCCGGACGGCATTCGGTTTAGCAGCCGCGGATCGCCGCTGTCACCCGACGAACGTCGGCCGCGGCCGGGGCAACCCGTCGAAGGGACTGTCTTGTTCCGTTGATCGGCTCGGATCTTCGGACGGTTACCCGTGGCGCACCGCGCGCTTACGTTCGGTGAGTCCCCACCGGTTCCCCGAGGAGTCCCCATGCGTGAGTCATCCCGCCGTTTCGTCCGCGCCGCCGCGCTGCTCGCCGGTTCGGCCGCGGCCCTCGCGACGCTCGCCGCCCCCGCGTCGGCCGCCGCACCCGTCACGCCGCTTTCGCCCGACGCCCAGCCGTCGATCATCGGCGGCAGCACCGCCCAGAACCCGGGCTACCTCACCCGGTTCAACGGCCACGCCAACGGTTACACGTTCTTCTGCACCAGCACGCTCATCGGCGCGCGCTGGGTGCTGACCGCCAAGCACTGCATGTACGACAACAACGGGCGGCGGCTCACCGACATCGACCTCTACGTCGGGTCGAACAGCGCTTCCGGTGGCGTGCACGCGAAAGCGTCGTCGACCTACGTGTACTCCGGCGGCGACCTCGCCCTGATCCAGCTGAACACCACCGGCGGCAGCACCTACGCGCGGCTCGCGTCGAGCTCCTCGGACGCGCAGGAAGGCGACGGCGCCACCGTCTACGGCTGGGGCGCGACCCAGTCCTCCGACGAGGGCAACCACCAGTCGAGCGTGCTGAAGAAGGCGTCGGTGCAGATCTCCGACACCTCCGCGAGCGACTACTTCGGCGGGCCGGCGATCTCCGCCGACACGCCGAACGGCGCCGTCGCCGGTGGTGACTCCGGCGGCCCGATGGTCGACGACGGCGTGCAGGTGGGCGTCTGCTCGACCAGCGACCGGTCCAGCACCACCACCTACGGCAGCGTCGCCGCCGGCCGGAGCTGGATCCGCCAGGTCAGCGGCGTCTGAGAAAGACCCGGGTCGCCGGCCGTGCCCCCGACCGGCCGGCGGCCCGCACCCACGCCTCAGCCGAGAGTGGCGTAGACCGCGTCGACGTAGGTGGTGCTGCGGTCGGAGCCGATGACGCCGGGCGCCATCTTGTTCATCACGTAGGAGATCGTCAGGCGCCGGTCGAGGTCCATGACGATCACCGAACCGCCCCAGCCGCCCCAGAAGCAGACCCGGCCGTCGCGGACCCACGGCACCGCGTCGGGGCGGGGGAGGGCGTAGCCGATGCCCCAGCGCAGCGGGATGCCCAGGCCGAGGTCGGTCCCGTTCGCCTGCTCTTCGAAGACGAGGCCGATGGTGTCCGGGTCGAGCAGCCGGACGCCGTCGACCGTGCCGCCGAGGGCGAGCGCCGAGAGCATCCGCGCGACCGAGCGGGCGTTGCCGTGGCCGTTCACCGCCCCGATGTCCGCGCGGCGCCAAGCCGGGGTGTTGGCGACGGCCGCGTCGACGGCCGGGCCGCCCAGCGTCTTGGCCATGACGCTGCCGGGCTCGGGGGTGAACCGCGCCGGCGGGGGCGGGACGACCGGCGCGATCCGCGGCCAGTCCGCTTCCGCGGCCCCGATCCGGAAGTCGGCGTCCAGCGGCCCGGCGAGCTCCTCGGCGACGAAGTCCTTGACGGTCCTGCCGCTGACCCGCCGAATCACCTCGCCGATCAGGTGGCCGAAGTTGGTGGCGTGGTAGCCCGATGCGGTGCCCGGCGGCCACCACGGCGCCTGCGCGGCGAGCCGGGCCGTCGTCTTGTCCCAGTCGTAGAGGTCCGCCACCGCGGCCGGCTGCGCCAGCCCGGACACCCCCGATGTGTGCGACAGCAGGTGCCGCACCTCGACGTGCTCCTTGCCGTTCTCGGCGAACTCGGGCCAGTACCGGGCGACCGGCGCGTGGACGTCGAGGGCGCCGCGGTCGGCGAGCACCAGGGCCGCCAGGCTGACCACGGTCTTGGTGGTCGACCAGACGTTGGTGATGGTGTCCCGCTCCCACGGCGTCGTGCGCGCTTCGTCGCGGAAGCCGCCCCAGAGGTCGAGGACGAGTTCGCCGTCGAGGTCGACGACGAGCGACGCGCCGAGCTCTTCTCCGGAGGCGAGGGCGCGCCGGAACGCGTCGTGGACGGAGGCGAAGCGGGAGTCGAAGGTTCCGCGTACTTCGGTCATGGCCGTACGCTAAAACCTGACGTTGACGTCAGAGGCAAGGGTGGATCGGCGTGCGGATCGGAGAGCTCGCCGCGAAGACGGGCGTGAGCGTCCGGGCGCTGCGGTACTACGAAGAGCAGGAGCTGCTGGTTTCGCAGCGCAGCCCCAGCGGCCAGCGGCACTACGCGGACGCCGCGGTCGGCCGCGTCGAGCTGATCCGGCAGCTCTACGCCGCGGGGCTGTCCAGCCGGACGATCCTGGGCATCCTGCCGTGTGTGGTGACCGGCGAGGTCACCCCCGAGCTGCTGGCGCGGCTGACCGCCGAACGCGACCGCATCGACGAGCGCGTCCGCGACCTGAGCGCGACCCGCGCCCGGCTCGACGCGATCATCGCGACCTCCAGCGGCTCGCTCGCGGCGGGGAAGCCCTGCGAGGTACCCGCGTCGTCGGCGGTGTGACGCGCGTCGGCTTGAGAGGATGGCGGCGGCGCGCATAATGGGCACCTGACCGACCGCTTAGCATGTGCCGGGTACCACACCGCGAAGGAGACACACAGCCGTGAACTCGTTCAAGGATCGCGTCGCGATCGTCACCGGGGCCAGCCGGGGCATCGGCCTCGGGATCGCGAAGACGCTCGTCGAGCGCGGGGCCAAGGTGTGCATCACCGCGCGCAAGCCCGAGGCGCTCGAAGAGGCCGTCAACGAACTCGGCGGGCCGGACGTCGCCATGTTCGTGCCCGGCAAGGCCGACGACACCGACCACCAGGACGAAGCCGTCGCCAAGACGATCGAGACCTTCGGCCGGCTCGACTACCTGGTCAACAACACCGGCATCAACCCCGTCTACGGCCCGACCCTGGACATCGACCCGGCCGCGGCGGCGAAGATCCTCGGCGTCAACGTGCTCGCGCCGCTCGGCTGGACCAAGCGCGCCCGCGACGCGTGGATGGGGGAGCACGGCGGCGCGGTCGTCAACGTCGCTTCCGTCGCCGGGCTCGGCGCTTCGCCGGGCATCGGCATGTACGGCGTCAGCAAGGCCGCGCTGATCCGGCTCACCGTCGAACTCGGCGCGGAGCTCGGGCCGAAGATCCGGGTCAACGCCGTCGCGCCCGCCGTCGTCAAGACGAAGTTCGCGACCGCGCTCTACGAAGGCCGCGAGGAAGAGGTTTCCGCGGCATACCCGATGAAGCGGCTCGGCGTGCCGGCCGACATCGCCGGCGCCGTCGCGTTCCTGCTGTCCGACGACGCCGGCTGGATCACCGGCCAGACGATGGTCCTCGACGGCGGCGTCACCCTCGGCGGTGGCCTGTGACCGGCGTCGTCGTCACCGGGGGCGGCGGGGGCATCGGCGCCGCGCTCGCCCGCCGCTTCGCCGCCGACGGTGCCCAGGTCGTCGTGGCCGACCTCGACGGCGCCAAGGCCGCCGAAGTCGCGGCCGAGGTCAAGGGGACGGCGTTCGCGGGCGACGTCGCGAGTCCCGAAGGCGTGGCGAAGCTGATCGACAGCGCCCGTGAGACGCTCGGCGAGATCGACGTCTTCTGCGCCAACGCGGGCATCGCCCCCTTCGGCGGCGCGGAAAGCCCCGAGGAGGTCTGGGCGCGCACCTGGGACGTCAACGTCATGGCGCACGTCCGCGCGGCCAACCTGCTGCTGCCGAACTGGCTCGAGCGCGGTCAGGGGCACTTCATCGCGACCGTGTCGGCGGCCGGGCTGCTGACCAGCCTCGGCTCGGCGCCGTACTCGGTGACCAAGCACGGCGCGCTCGCGTTCGCCGAGTGGCTGTCGGCGACCTACCGGCACCGCGGCATCACCGTGCAGGCCATCTGCCCGCAGGGTGTGCGCACCGCGATGCTGGAGAGCACCGGCACCGCCGGGCAGCTGCTGATGGGCGCGTCGGCGATCGAGCCGGAGCAGGTGGCGGACGCGCTGTTCGCGGCGATGGCGGCGAAGCAGTTCCTCGTGCTGCCGCACCCGGAGGTCGCGGACTACTACGCGGCGCGCGCGACGCAGACCGACCGGTGGCTGGGCGGGATGAACAAGCTGCAGCGCAAGGTCGAAGCGGCCGTCGAAGCCGGATGAGCTGGCAGCCGGAGGTCGACGAGATCGCGCGGCGGCGTGAGCTGGCCGAGCGCATGGGCGGGCCGGAGAAGGTGGCCCGCCAGCACGCGGCCGGGCGCTCGACGGTCCGTGAGCGGATCGCGGCCCTCGTCGATCCCGGCAGCTTCGACGAGATCGGCGCGCTGGCCGGCACCGCGTCCTATGTGGACGGAGAACTGGCTTCGTTCACCCCGGCCAACTTCGTCATCGGGACGGCGCGGCTCGACGGCCGCCGGGTGGCGATCGGCGGCGACGACTTCACCGTCCGCGGTGGCGCCGCCGACGCCGCGATCATGGAGAAGCAGGTCCACGCCGAGCGGCTGGCGAACGAGCTGGGCCTGCCCCTGGTGCGGCTGATCGAAGGCACCGGGGGCGGTGGCAGCGTCAAGATGCTGGAGCAGCACGGGTTCACCTACGTCCCGGTCAACCCGGGCTGGGACCTCGTGGTGGACAACCTCTCGGCGGTGCCGGTGGTCGCGCTCTGCCTGGGGCCGGTCGCGGGGCTCGGTGCCGCGCGGGCGGTCATGTCGCACCTGAACGTCCTCGTCGAGGGCGCCGGGCAGCTGTTCGTCGCCGGGCCGCCGGTCGTCAAGCACGCGACGGGGGAGGACCTCACCAAGGAGGAGCTGGGCGGCGCCGACGTGCACCGGCGCAGCGGCGCGGTCGACCGGATCGTGGCGTCCGAGGCCGAGGCTTTCGCGGTGGCGAAACAGTTCCTGTCGTACCTTCCGTCCTCTGTGGACGCGTTGCCACCGGTCGGGTCCACTTCGGACTCGGTGGGCCGGGCCGACGAGGGGCTGCTTTCGCTGGTGCCGCGCAACCGCCGTCACCCGTACCGGCTGCGGCCCCTGCTCGACGGCGTCTTCGACGAGGGTTCGGTCTTCGACTACGCCGTGTCGGGCGGCTCGGCGTACGCGGGACTGGCGCGGCTGAACGGGCACCCGGTCGGCGTCCTGGCCACGGACCCGTACCGCGGCGCGACGCTGACACCCGAAGGCGCCGACGTCATGACCCGGCTGGTGGACCTCTGCGAGACGTTCCACCTGCCGCTGGTGTCGCTGACCGACCAGGCGGGCATGGTGATCGGCGCGGCGGCCGAGCGGGCGGGCGCGATCCGGCACGGCGCCCGCGCGGTGACGGCGGTCTACCAGGCGCGGGTGCCGATGGCCGAGGTGATCGTCCGGCGCGTGTTCGGCGTCGGCGGCGCGGGTCAGGTCAACCGCCACCGCCTGGTCCGCCGCTGGGCGTGGCCCTCGGGCGACTGGGGTTCGCTCCCGGTCGAGGGCGGCATCGAAGCGGCCTACCGCGCGGAACTGGACGAAGCCGGCGACCGGGCGGCGCGGATCGAGGAGATCCGCGCCCGCCTGGACGCGGTGCGCTCGCCGTTCCGGACGGCGGAGCGGTTCTCGGTGGAGGACGTGATCGACCCGCGCGAGACCCGCGCCCGGCTGTGCGACTGGGTGCCGGACGCTTACGCCGTGCTGCCGAAACTGCTGGGCCGCCCGTCGTTCGGGATGCGGCCCTAGAGAACCCGGTACCAGTTGGGCTTGACGACTTCGAGGCCGACGGGCTTCCCGCCGGGCCGGTCGAACATCCGGACGCCGTCCCCGAGCAGCACGGGGACGGGCATGGCGAGGATTTCGTCGAGCAGCCCGGCATCGAGGCACTGCCGGGCGACGTCGGCGCCGAGAACGTTGACGTACTTGTCCCCGGCGGCTTCTTTCGCCTGCCCGACGGCGTCGGCGAGATCGCCGACGAAGGTGACACCGGGCGCCGGTGGAGCGGGCCGGTGGGTGAGCACGAACTGCGGACCGTCCCAGCCACCGCCGAAGGCCTTGCCCTCGCCTTCGGTGCCGCGGTGGGGATCATCACCCCCGTAGGTCCGGCGCCCGACGAGCAGCGCGCCGATCTCGGGGATGAGCTCGTCGACGACGGGATCGGGCCCGAGGTAGGGGGTCAGCCAGGACATGTCCCCGCCGGGGCCGGCGATGAAGCCGTCGAGCGAGCAGCTGAAGCCGTAGAGCAGTTTCGCCATGGTGTCTCCCTGAGCCGGTGTGCACGGACTCCGGTACTGACGGCCGGTGGCGGGAAAAGTCATCGGTCGAGGTGGGGCGCGGAGTAACTTCCGGCGCCTGATCGCCGACATCAAGACGGCACCCGCCGGAGGTGCGGCACAGTCGGAGGTCAGCGGTGGCGCTGCGCAGGAAGAAGACCCCCGAAGAGCTGGCAGCGAAGGACCGGGAGGTCTTCGAGCGATCGCCTGTCGGTCGCGCTCGGGCGGGCTTCGATCGGGGTGACCAGGTATTTCAGTGCTCCATCGGCGCAACGAAGCAGCAGGGCGTCATCGCCGCGATCATCGACAGCGCGACCGGGCAGCGGGAGAGTGATCCGGTCGCGGTGCTCAACTCCGTCTGCCGAGAGGGCTGGGAGCTGGTGAACGGTTCGTTCGTCTTCGTCGAGCAGGGGCAGCAGGCTCGCGCGATGACGATGGAGTCCGGCCAGTACGTCGCCGTCGAGGGCGAGGTCGTGGGTTACTACTTGTTCAAGCGCTGCGAAGCGAACCGGCGAACTCAGCCGGCCGGGTAGGGCGGGAACTCCGGCGCGCGGCGTTCGTTCCAGCTGGCCAGCCCCTCGGCCAGCTCGGGCCGCCCGAACGACTCGATCATCAACGCCGTGGCCTCGCGGGCCGCCTCCTCCAGCGGCAGCAGTGCCTCCCGGGCGAACTGCCGCTTCATCACCGCCATCGAGCGTGGTGCGCTGTAGGTGGCCAGCTCGGTCGCGTACGCGTGGGTGCGCAGCCCCAGCTCCTCCGCCGGGACCACCTCCTGGACCAGGCCGTAGTCCATGGCCTGCTCCGCGGTGAACGTCCGGCCGGAAAGCAGCAGGTCGCGGGCTCGGCCCTCGCCCGCCAGCGAGGGCAGCAGCTTCGCGATCCCGTACTCCGCGATCAGCCCGCGGCGCGAGAACGCCGTCGTGAACTTCGCGCCCGCCGCGGCGAAACGGACGTCCGCCGAGCACGCGATCACGAATCCCAGGCCCGCGCAGCCGCCGTTGATCGCCGCCACCACCGGGACGCCCACCGCCGATGCCGCCAGGACGTCGCGGAAGTTCTCGTGGCCGCCTCCCGAGGCCGGGGGAGCGGTGGCCAGGCCGTCGAGCAGCCCCAGGTCGGCGCCGGGGCAGAACGCCCTGCCCGCGCCCGTGACGACCACCGCCCGTACCGACGGGTCCGCGTCCGCCTGCCGCAGGAGCGCGCCGTAGCGGGCCTGCATCGGCACGTCCATCGCGTTGCTGCGGGCGGGCTTGTCGAACGTCAGCGTGGCGACCGGGCCGTCCGCCGCGTACCGCACTCCGTCCACAGTGGACATGGCTGCCTCCTCGGGTCCGGTCATCATACTAAGCGGTCGCTTGGCGCAGTGCCAGTTCGAAATCATCGAACCCGTTGGTCGCCCGGAAACCCTTGTGCGATAGTGCTTTCCGTCGCGTCCGCCCGCCGGAAGGGACCCGCCCATGCCGCACACCCCCAGCAGGCGCCACGTTCTCGGCGGCCTGGGCGCCGCCGTGGTCACCTCCGCCGTCGCGCCCGCCGCCCGGGCCGCCGAAGCCCTCGGGCGCCCGGCCCTCACCCTCCCCGGCCGGGCCACCGACCTGGGCACGGGCTGGCGTTTCGCCCTCGCGAACCCCGACGGCGTCACCGACCCCGAGGGCCGCTTCGCCGACGCCCCGGACCCCGCCTACGACGACTCGGCGTGGCAGGTCGTCGACGTCCCGCACGACTGGAGCATCGAACTCCCGCCCACCGGCCGGGGCACCCAGAGCGGCTCGGGCTTCTTCCGGGGCGGCCTCGGCTGGTACCGCCGGACCTTCACCCTGCCGCCGTCGCTCGCCGGGAAGCGGGTGTCGGTCGAGTTCGACGGCGTCTACTCCGACGCCCACGTCTTCCTCAACGGCGAACTGCTGGGCAACCACCCGTACGCCTACACCGGCTTCGCCTTCGACCTCACCAGTCGCCTGCACACCGACGGCCGCACGCCGAACGTCCTGGCCGTCCGCGCGGTGAACCCGCTGCCCAGCAGCCGCTGGTACTCCGGCAGCGGCATCCACCGCCGCGTCCGGCTGGTGGTCACCGAACCGGTGCACATCGCCCGGCACGGCACCTTCGTCACGACTCCGGACATCGCCGCCGGCCGCGGGACCGTCCGGGTGACCACCGACGTCGTCAACGACGAAGCCGTGGCGACGGCCGTCCAGGTGCGCACCACCGTCACCGACCCCGCCGGCCACGTCGTCGCGACCGGCGAAACGACCGTGCCGGTGCCCGCCGGGAAGACCACGACGGCCGTCACCACCCAGCGCGTCGGGGAACCGCGGCTCTGGTCGGTCGCGAGACCGCGGCTGTACCGCGTGCGCACCGACGTCGTCGTGGCCGGGCGGGTGCTCGACACGACCACCGCGGACTTCGGCTTCCGGTACACCGAGTTCCACCCGGACCGCGGGTTCTCGCTCAACGGCGAGCCGATGAAGCTGCGCGGGGTCAACCTGCACTCGACGCAGGGGCCGCTCGGCGCGGTGATCGACCCGGCCGCGCTGGAGCGCCAGCTGCGGCTGATGCTCGCGATGGGCGCCAACGCGCTGCGGACGGCCCACAACCCGCCCGCGCCCGAGCTGGTGACCCTCTGCGAACGGCTCGGGATCCTCCTGATGGTCGAGGCGTTCGACTGCTGGCGGACCGGGAAGCTCGAGTTCGACTACCACCGCGACTTCGACGCGTGGAGCGGGCGCGACATCGCGGAAATGGTGCACGCGGCCAAGAACTCGCCCGCCGTCGTGCTGTGGTCGATCGGCAACGAGGTGCCGGACGCCTCGATGGCGGACGGCCCGGCGATCGCGGCCGAGCTGATCGGGACCGTCCGCGGGATCGACCCCACCCGGCCCGTCGTCATGGGTTCGGACCGCTACCGGAGCGTGCCGGCGCCGGGCTCGCCCCAGGACCTGATCTTGCGGCAGCTCGACGGCCTCGGCGTCAACTACAACACCGCGCAGTCGATCGACGGGCTGCACGCGCGGTACCCGGACAAGTTCTTCTTCGAGTCCGAGTCGTCGTCGGAAACCTCGACGCGCGGGGTCTACCAGGACCCGGACCTGCTCAACACGGGGGAGAACCACACGCCGGGCAAGCGCGCGACGTCGTCGTACGACAACAACCTGGCTTCGTGGACCTTCAGCGGCGAGTACTCGCTCAAGAAGGACCGCGACCGGCGGTTCTGCCAGGGCCAGTTCCTCTGGGCCGGGCAGGACTACCTGGGCGAGCCGACGCCGTACGACGTCTTCCCGGTCAAGACGTCGTTCTTCGGCGCGATCGACAGCGCGGGCCTGCCCAAGGACGCCTTCCACCTCTTCCGCAGCCAGTGGACGACCGCGCCGATGGTGCACCTGACCCCGATGGACTGGACGACCCACCGGCCCGGCGAGCCGGTCGCGGTGTGGGTCTACTCCACTGTGGACACCGTCGAGCTGGTCCTCAACGGACGGTCGCTCGGTGTCCGGAAGTTCGACCGAAAGACCACTGTGGACGGACGACCGTACCTCGAAACGCCGGAACCCTCCGGTGACGACAAGAACGACCCCTCCGGCAGCTACACCAGCCCGAACGGCGGCCGCGGCAAGCTGCACCTGACGTGGACCGTGCCGTTCGAACCGGGCACGCTCACGGCGATCGCCACGGCCGGCGGCCGCGAGGTGGCGCGCGACCGGCTCGTCACGGCCGGGCCGCCGCACGCCGTCACGCTGACCGCCGAGCCGCGCGGCGAGGGCGCGATGGCGTTCGTGACCGCGTCCGTCGTGGACTCCCGCGGAGTTCTGGTGCCCGGGGCGGAGCCGGTGCTGCGGTTCGCCGTCCGCGGGCCGGGGCGGGTCGCCGGCGTCGACAACGGGCGACAGGAACTCGCCCAGAGCTACCAGCAGCCGACGATCCCGGCGTTTCGCGGCCAGGCCGTCGCCGTCATCGCGGCGACCGGCGGCCGGGGGCCGATCACCGTCACGGCGAGCGCGCCGGGCCTGGCACCGGGGAAGACGACGCTGCCGGGCACGAACCTCGGGCAGCGCAACGGTCCCGGTGCCCGGGCCGTGGACCGGCCGGTGCTCCCGGCCTTCGTGGCCGCGGACGCGAGTTACTCGGGCGCGCCCGACACGCTGCCGGCGGCGATGCTGGACGGCGATCCCGCCACGGGCTGGTCGAACTTCTACGTCAAGCAGGCGACCGCGACGCTGCCCGCGGTGAGCCGCCCCCGCGCGGCGGACTGGGTGTCGCTCGCCTGGCCCGCGGCCCGGCGGATCGGCGCGGTGACCGCGAACTTCGTCGTGGACGGAAACCACGCGCTGCCGGCCGGTGCCGAGGTCGCCCACCGCACCGCGCGGGGCTGGGAGCCGGTGCGGAACCTGGAGGTGACGTGGGGGAGCGGCTCGAACGACCCGACGACGCTCGAGTTCGATCCCGTCACGACGACCGAAGTGCGGATCACCATGGCCGCGAAGGGTTTCCTGCGGATCAGCGCCCTCGCGGCCCGCTGATCCGGGTCAGCGGCTGCAGGGAGCGAGCGCGTCGAGACCCTGCGGCTTGGCCGCGGTGCGGCCGATGGCGGTCGCGATGCGGTTGATCGTCGCGACGCGCTTGTCTTCCAGCGGCCCGAGGATGGCGTTCTGGACGAAGTTCGGGCCGCCCTGGCCGACGGTGCTGACGAGCCGGTTGTTGGCTTCGGCGATCTGCGTGTTCAGCAGGTCGAGGTTGCGCTGGACTTCGGCCTGGGCCGAGGCCGGGATGGCCGGGAGCTGCGACGCCACGTCGGGGCAGGTGATCTGCCCGGCCGCGTTCCCGGTGTTGCCCGTGTTGCCGCCGTTCTGGACCGGTGCCGGTGCCGTCGACACCGTCCCCGCGCCGGCGTTCGCCTGGCCGCCCAGTGAGCACGTCGCCAGGCTGTCGAGGCCCTGGGGTTTCTGGCCCTGACGGCCGATGGCGATGGCGATCCGGTCGATCGTCGACACGCGTTTGTCCTTCAGCGGCCCGAGGATGGCGTTCTGGACGAAGTTCGGGCCGCCTTGGCCGACGGTGCTGACGAGCCGGTTGTTGGCTTCGGAAATCTGCGTGTTCAGCAGGTCGAGGTTGCGCTGGACCTCGGCCTGGGCCGACGCCGGGATGGCGGGGAGCCGCGAGGCGACGTCGGGGCAGGTGATCTGCCCGGGTGAGGCCGCCCCGGCCGCGTTGGCCGCGCCGGGGTCGCCGACGGTCGTCGCGATCACCAGAGCTCCGGCCGCGATCGCGAGGCCGAGGGCCGCCGTCGCGATCTTCGTCCGCCGTGAGAGGCGGTGCCGTCCACCGGTAGCAGGCATGAATCACTCCAAGTTAGCGTGAACAGAGAGGGACCACACGGGCAGCGCGCGGTTGTTCCGAATGGCGCGGCCGAGTGGGCCGCGGAGGTCATCGTGGCTGCTCCACCACGGATTTGTCCAGGGAAAAACGGCAATCGGAGAGATGCTGAACCATTCCGAACCGGGGTCCGTATTACGCAGTGAAAGGCGGCTTCTGCGATTCCCGCGAAGCCGGGTCTTGACGTGGACCGCCTCGGCCTCCTAGCGTCGGCATACCGACCGGTCGGTGTCCAAGGGAGGTCACTGGATGAGCTGGTACGACGCGAAGCCCTGGCTCGCGAGCTACGACGAACGAGTGCGGGACGCGGGACCGGCGGAGCCGACGACGCTGCCGGAGTCGTTCCGCCGCGCGGTGGACGCCGATCCCGAGCGGGCGGCGATCGCGTACTTCGACGCGCGGCTGAGCTACCGCGAGGTCGACGAGCTCTCCGACGGCTTCGCGCGCTACCTGACGCAGAACGGCTTCGAACGCGGTGACCGGCTCGCCCTGGTCCTGCAGAACATCCCGCAGTTCGTGATCGCGCTGCTCGGCGCGTGGAAGGCCGGCGGCATCGTCGTGCCGGTCAACCCGATGTACCGCGAGCGCGAACTCACCCACGTCTTCACCGACGCCGGCGTCAAGGCGGTCGTCTGCTCGCAGCGCGGCTGGAACGCCTACATCGGCGAGACGGCCGCGGCCACCGGCGTCGGCATCACCCTCACCACCAGCGAACTCGAGTTCCAGACCCGCGACGACGAGCGCGTCTTCGCCAAGGTGGAAAAGGAGGAGACGCCGGGCGCGACCGAACTCCTCGAAGCCGCCGCCACGCCGGGCCCGAAGCCGCCGGAACCCGCGTTCGCGCTCGGCGACACCGCGCTGATCAGCTACACCTCCGGCACGAGCGGCACGCCGAAGGGGGCCACCAACACCCACGGCAACGTCGGCACCAACGCCGCCGGGCTCGGGTCCTTCAGCGGCCTGCCCGCGGGTTCGACGCTCTTCGGGCTCGCGCCGCTGTTTCACATCACCGGCATGGTCTGCGAAGTCGGCTCCGCGATCGACATCGGCGGCACGCTCGCCCTCGCCTACCGCTTCGAGCCGGGCGTGGTGCTCGACGCCTTCCTCGAGCACCGGCCGTCGTACACGGTCGGGCCGTCGACGGCCTACATGGCGCTGATGGCGCACCCGTCGTTCAGCCGCGAGCACTTCTCGTCGTTCGCCCTGCTCTACTCCGGCGGCGCCGCGCTGCCGCCCGCCGTCGTCGAGGCCTTCCGCGCGAAGACCGGGCACTACATCCACAACGGCTACGGCCTGACCGAGACCACGGCCGGCTGCGTCGTCGTGCCCGGCACGCTCGAAGCGCCGATCGACCCGGAGTCCGGCACGATCTCGATCGGCCTGCCGGTGCCGGACACGATCGTCCGCATCCTCGGCGAAAACGGCGAAGAGCTGCCGTTCGGGCAGGCGGGCGAGATCGCCGTCGAGGGCCCGATGGTCGTCTCCGGCTACTGGAACCGGCCGGACGCGACGGCCGAGGCGCTGCCCGGCGGACGGCTGCTCACCGGCGACATCGGCTTCATGGACGAGCGCGGCTGGGTCTACGTCGTCGACCGCAAGAAGGACATGATCAACGCGTCCGGCTTCAAGGTCTGGCCGCGCGAGGTCGAAGACGTCCTGTACACGCACCCGGCGGTTCGCGAAGCCGCCGTCGTCGGGATCGCCGACGAATACCGCGGCGAGACGGTCAAGGCGTACGTCAGCCCGGCACCGGGCGCGAAGGCCGACCCCGCGGAACTGGTCGCCTGGTGCAAGGAGCGGCTCGCCGCCTACAAGTACCCGCGCACCATCGAGGTGCTCGACGAGCTGCCGAAGACCACCAGCGGCAAGATCCTCCGCCGCGAACTCCGGGCGAGGGGCT
The DNA here is from genome assembly GCF_040675005.1 of Amycolatopsis sp. NPDC049691. Taxonomy (NCBI): domain Bacteria; kingdom Bacillati; phylum Actinomycetota; class Actinomycetes; order Pseudonocardiales; family Pseudonocardiaceae; genus Amycolatopsis; species Amycolatopsis sp. NPDC049691. The sequence goes on along the minus strand of NZ_JBFANX010000003.1, from coordinate 494,618 downwards.
GACGATGGTCGAGACCGTCCGCGGCGCGATCGCGCCGGAAGCGCTGGGCCGGGTGCTCATGCACGAGCACCTCTTCGTGCTGAGCCCCGAGTTCGCCGCCAACTACCCGGAGCACGAGGGGTTCCGCGAGGACGAGCACGTCCCCGAGGCGATCCGGCGGCTCAAGGAGCTGAAGGACGCGGGCATCGACACGATCGTCGACCCGACGGTGATCGGCCTGGGCCGGTACATCCCGCGCGTGCAGCGGGTCGCCGCCGAGGTCGAGGTCAACATCGTCGTCGCCACCGGGCTCTACACGTACAACGACGTGCCGCACTACCTGCACTTCCGTGGCCCGGGCACGATGCTGCAGGGCGAGGATCCGCTCGTCGGGATGTTCGTCGGGGACCTCCGCGAGGGCATCGCGGGCACCGGCGTCAAGGCGGGGCTGCTCAAGTGCGCCACCGACGAACCCGGCGTGACCCCCGGCGTCGAGCGCGTGCTGCGGGCGGTGGCGAAGGCGCACCTCGAAACCGGCGCGCCGATCATGACCCACACGCACGCCGGCACCCGGCGGGGCCTGGAGCAGCAGGCGATCTTCGAGGACGAGGGCGTCGACCTGGGCAAGGTGCTGCTCGGGCACTCCGGCGACTCGACCGACCTCGGATACCTGACCGAGCTGGCCGACCGCGGGTCGCTGCTCGGCATGGACCGGTTCGGCCTGGACCTGCTGCTGCCGTTCGAGGAGCGGGTGAACACCGTCGCGGCGCTGTGCGAACGCGGCTACGCGGGCAGCATGGTGCTCTCGCACGACGCGTCCTGCTACATCGACTGGCTGCCGGCCGAGCAGCTGCCGGTGCTCACGCCGAACTGGCACTACCTGCACATCACCCGGGACGTGCTGCCGGCGCTGCGCGAGCGCGGGGTGTCCGAAACGGACATCACGACCATGCTGGTGGACAACCCGCGGCGGTTCCTGTCGTGGCGTTATCCTGGTGCGTCCTGAGAGGGGGTACCGCGGTGACCCGAGCAAGCACCCGCAAGCCGGGCGAGGCGGGCGGTGACGACCAGGCCGCCGTGCCCCGGCGGCTGCTGGAGCACGCCACGAAGCTGTTCGCCAAGAAGGGCTTCGACCGCACGTCGGTCCAGGAGATCGTCGAGGCCGCGGGCGTCACCAAGGGCGCGATGTACCACTACTTCGGCTCGAAGGACGACCTGCTCTACGAGATCTACGCGCGCGTCCTGCGCGAGCAGACCCGGCAGCTGGAGAGCGTCGCCTCGTCGGACGCCCCGCTGCGCGAGCGGCTCGGCGCCGCCGCGTCCGACGTCGTGGTGTCGAGCATCGACAACCTCGACGACAACACGATCTTCCTGCAGTCGATGCACCAGCTCTCCCCGGACAAGCAGAAGGCGGTGCGCGCCGAGCGCCGCAAGTACCACGAGCGCTTCCGCGGCCTGATCGAGGAGGGCCAGGCATCGGGGGAGTTCCGCACGGACAAGCCGGCCGACGTGGTGGTCGACTTCTTCTTCGGCTCGGTCCACCACCTGGGGTCGTGGTACCGCCGCGGCGGGACGTTGTCGGCTCGGCAGGTCGGGGACCACTACGCGGACCTGCTGCTGGACGCCCTCCGGCCGCCCGGGTGACGCTGCCCGTCCTCGACAAGCTCACCGGAGCGGAACGAGAGCTGATCGACACCGCCCGGCGCGGCCTCGCCTACGTGACCGACGCCCCGATCCGGGCCGCGGTCCTGCGCGAGCTGCTGCTCGGGCTGCGCGGTCCGGTGGACCCGCGCGGGGTGCGCGTCGAGGGCGCTCGGATCGCCGGGACGCTGAACCTGGACCACGTCGAGGCGCCGGTGGGCTTGCAGCTGGTCGACTGCGTGGTCGTGAACACGATCTCCGCGCGGGCCGCGAAGCTGCCGTGGCTCGACCTGTCCGGCAGCCGGATCGCCGGGTTCGACGGCACCGGTGTCCGGATCGGCCATGACCTCGACCTCACGGGGGTGCGCGCGACCGGCTCCGGCGACTTCGGCGTGATCTGCCTGCGCGACGCCCGCGTCGACGGCCTGACCGTCTTCGCCCACGCGGAGATCCGCAGTGGCGACGGCCCCGCGCTGTTCCTCGACGACCTCGAGTGCCGGGCCGTCAAAGGCGTGGGCCTGAAGGCGACCGGCGCCGGCGCGAGCGGCGCGCTCCGCCTGCTCGGCGCGCGCGTGTCCGGGGAGGTCTTCCTCGGCGAAGCGGTGCTCACCAACGGGTCCGGCCCGGTGGTGCACGCCGACGGCGCAGTGGCCGACGGCGACCTGAGCCTGGCCGGCGCCACGGTGACCGGCGCCGGTGAGGAGGGCGCGCTGCGTCTGCTCGGCGCCCGGGTCGGCGGCCAGCTGGACCTCGGCGACGCGACGCTCGTCAACGACAGCGGCCCGGCCGTCGGTGCCGACCGCCTCCGCGCCGGCGGCCTGTACGCGACCGGCGTCACCGTGACCGGCGCGGTCTCGCTGCTCGGCGCCCGGATCGCCGGCCAGGTCAACCTCGGCGGCGCGGTGCTCGCCAACCCCCGCGGGCGGGCGTTGAGCGCCGACAGCGCCCGGATCGAGGGCAGCGTCCACGCCAAGGGGCTGCGGGCGAGCGGGACGGTCTCCCTGATCGGCGCGCACGTGACGGGGGACCTGCGCCTGGTCGGCACCGAACTCGCCGGCGACGCCGAACCGGTGCTGGCCGGCGCCCGGCTCCAGGTCGACGGCAACCTGCGCTTGGCCGGGCTGACCGCGACCGGCGGGGTCCACCTCGCGGGCGCGCACGTCGGCGGCGAGCTCACCTTGACCGGGGCGGAGATCGTCGCCACCGGCACCCTCGTCAGCCTCGAGGCCGCCGTGGTCGACGGGCCGGTCTGCTTCCCGGCGGGAATCGGTCCCGTGGAGCTCGACGGCTTCCGGTTCGGCTCGCTCGGCGACATCACCTGGCGCGAGTGGCTCGACCTGATCCGCTCGCACACCGTGGACTACCGGCCCGGGCCGTACCAGCAGCTGGCCGCGGCCGAGCGGGCCGCCGGGCACGACGGGAACGCGCGGCAGATCCTCATCGCCCAGCAGCGCGACCGGCAGCGGCGGGCGCCCGAGGGGATCGGCGGGTGGCCGGCGCGGCGGTTCCACTGGCTGTGGGGCTTCTTCGCCGGGTACGGCTACCGCGCGCGTCGCGCGGCCGCCGCGCTCCTGCTGGCGGTGGTCGCCGCCGGGGGACTCGGGCTGTGGGCCGGGCACGTCGGCTCCGGCGGTCACCGCGCGGCCGAGCGGACGGCGGACCTCACGGCCGTGGCCGGTACCCCGTGCACGACGGTGGAGCTGATCGGCGTCGGCCTCGACCGGGGGCTGCCGTTGTCACCCGGGGTGCGGGGCCGGTGCGACCTCAACACGGGCACCACCGCCGGTCAGTGGTTCACCGTGGCGATCTGGCTGGTCCAGGCGGCGATCTGGGCGCTGGCCACGCTGGCTCTCGTCGGCTACACCGGCCTGGTCCGCAAGGCCGGCTAGTGGCGCCGGAGGTGGTCCAGCAGGAGCGAGATGACCTCGTCCGGGGCCTCCATCGCCATCCACTGGCTCGCGCCCTCGATGATCTGGAAGCGGTACTCCGCGTCGATGTGGTGGACCGTCAGCTCCGCGGCGCTCTGGCCGAGGTACGGGTCCTCGCTGCCCCAGAGGTAGAGCGTCGGCACGGTGATGCGGCCCGCCGGGACGTCGAATACGTCGTTGGTGGCGCCGCGGTACCAATTCAGCGTCGCGGTCAGCGCGCCCGGTTCGGAAAGGCGCGCGACCGTGCGTTCGACGATTTCGACCGGAATCCGGCGATTGTAGACAGCCCGTAATTGCGCGGCTTCGTCGCGTAAGAGGAATTTCTCGGCTTTGCCGACGCCGCGGCGGAAGAAGCGGATGTAGCCGAGGTCGTGGAACTGCCCGTCGTCGGTGGCGGCCGCGCGCTGCAGGGCCGACGGGTGCGGGGTCGAGAGGACGGTCAGCGACCGCAGCCGGCCGGGGTGCGCGGTGGCGAGGGCCCAGGCGACCATGCCGCCCCAGTCGCGCGCGACCAGGTGGAACCGGTCGGCGCCCTGGCTGTCGGCGAAGGCCAGGGCGTCGCCGACCAGGTGCTCGATCGAGTAGTGCTCGACGCCGTCCGGGCGCGCCTGCCGGGCGTACCCGCGCTGGTCGACGGCGAGGGCGCGGTAGCCGGCTTCGCCGAGGGCGTGCAGCTGCTCGGTCCAGGACTCCGCGAATTCGGGCCAGCCGTGCAGCAGCAGGACGAGTTCCCCGGACCGCGGTCCGGCCGCGAGCGCGCTGTGCCGATGCCCGCCGACGGCGACGGTCAATTCCTCCAGCGCTTCCGTCGGTGCGACGGCGAATTCCATGGCGCCCAGGCTAGAACCCGGCGGGTGGGGAAAACCATGGGAACGCGGGCACGTTTGCCACCCTTTTGCCTCGCGAGTGGCCTGGCTCACAGTGTTTTCGCTCAGATGAGCGAAAATTCGGAAGAAAAGCGAGGGAGATTCACGAAAACGGCGGGGCTCCCCGGTCCGGGAAGCCCCGCCTTCCGATCAGTCGCCCGTCACCTCCGGCGCGTTCCGGACGGAGAAGGAGTAGTACGCCGTCTCGGTCAGGCTGCCGTCGGCCCGCCGGCCCTGGACCGTGAAGTAGTAGTCGCCGTAGCTCTCCGGGGTCCAGGTGACCGACGCCGTCCCGTCCGCCCCGGCCGGCACGGTGCGCTCGGGTTCGTCCGCGCTGTCGGGCCATTTCCGGTGCACCACGTAGACGTACCCGGTCATTCCGGGCGCGTTCGGGGTGAAGGTGAACGTCCCGGGCGTGCCCGCCCCGTCGGAGGTCTGGCCGGCGGGGTAGTCCGCCGACGACACCTTCGGCTGGTCGGTCACGGTGAAGGAGTAGTACCCCCAGCCGGACGTCCGGCCGTCCGCGGCCCGGGCCCGCACGTAGACGGTGTGGTACCCGGACGTCGTCGGCGTGTACGCCGCGGTCGCCGTGCCGTCCGGACCCGCCGCGACGTCCGTGGTGGTGTAGCTGTCCACCGCGAATTCGAACGCCACCGTGCCCGCCATCCGCGAGGTCAGCGTGAACGTCCCGGGCCGCATCGGCCCGGCGGGCTCCCGGACGAAGTCGGCCGACGTCACGACCGGGCTGTCGTAGACGGTGAAGAACGTCGAGCCCTCGGACGACAGGACCCCCGCGGTGTTGCGGGCCTGCACGGTGAACCAGACGTTCCCGGCCTCGGTGGGCGTCCAGGTGACCTCCGCCGTGCCGTCCGGGCGGGCCGGCACGGTCAGCTTGTGCGCGGGGTCGGTGGACGGCCAGTAGACGAACTCGGCGGTGTTCTTCAGCGACGATCGGAAGGTGAACGTGCCCGGCTGCCCGGGCGCGTCCGCGCCACCGGTGCGCGTGACGTACGGTGCCGCGCCGTCGACGGAGACGCTCAGGTACCGCACCTCGGACTGCGTGCCCGCCGCGTCCGTGCTGCGCACCCGCACGGCCTGGGCCCGGGTGTCGAGCGGGGTCCAGGCGAACGACCCGGTGCCGTCCGCCGCCGCGGGCACGGTGGCGGGCCCGGTGATCGGCTCGTCCTGGTAGCCGGTGATCCAGTAGGTGTACGACGTCGTGCCGGCCAGCCGGGGCGCGAGCCGGAACGTGGCTTCCGAACCGATCTGGAGCCCGCCCTCGATGGTGATGTCCGGCGCCGTGTCGACCTGGAACTTGTACTCGCGGTAGAGCGAGACCGTTCCGTCGGCGCCGGTGTTGCGCACGTAGAGGACGTTCTCACCGCCGTGCGTGGGCGCCAGCGTGACGTGGGCGTTGTGGTCCGCGTCGGCGGCGACGGTCCGGTCCGGCCCGTTGTCCAGGTGGTAGTCGTAGCTGACGGTGTCCGGCAGCCCGGGGGAGAGGTCGAACACGCCCGGCACGCCGATGTTGCCGCCGGGGTTGGTGCTGTAGGGCGGGTAGAGCGTCGACCAGACGTAGGGCCGGATGTCCTTCACCGTGAAGTTCCGGTACTGCTCCCAGGAGTAGTTGTTCCCACGGTCGACGCTGCGGACGCCGACCGAAAACGAGCCGGAGTCGGCCGGGGTGAACGTCACCGTGGCCGGCCCGCCGAGCGACTCCGCGGGCACCGAGGTCCAGTCGGACTGGCCGGTGAACCGGTACTCGTAGCGCACGACGTCCGGGGACCCGTTGGCGGTGAAGGTGAACTGCCCCGGCACGCCGATGCCGCCGCGCGGCGTCCACGGGTCGTCGGTGAGGTAGACCTCCGAGGTGACGTTCGGAACCTCCGGCTTGACGCTGTCGGGAGTGAGGTAGCAGGTCGGCGACCAGTCCGAGGTGTCGACGCCGTCGGTCACCCGCAGCCGCCACGCGTAGGTGTGGTCGGCCGGCAGCCAGGGGTTGTCGAACTGGGCGTAGGCCTGCCCGTTCGTCACGGGCCAGTCGAGGTCGCGGCGCACCGAGGGGTCGTCGAGCGACCACATCTCCCAGTGCGCGACCAGGTCCTGGCCCGGATCCGGATCCGTGACGTCGGCGTAGTGCCCGGTGATCGGGATGTCGTAGGCCCGGGTGAACACGCCGGGCGCGGTCGTCGCGCACGGCGCGTCGGGGTAGGCCGTGCGCAGGTTCGCCGGGATACCCGGCGGCGTGTTGTAGGTGACCTTCAGGCTGACGTCGTTGGCGAACCAGCGGCCGTAGCGCGGGTCCAGCTCGTGCGCGGCCGGGACGCGCAGCTCGAGCGTCAGCGTCTTTTCCCCGGCCTGCACGGCTTTCGCGACGGCGGCGGTGAGGTCGAGGCCGGCGAGGTCGGCGGGGCAGCCGGCGGCGGGTGCCCCGGCGGTGGCCAGCCGGGTCAGCTCGGCGGGCGGCTTGGCCCAGGACGACTTCCCGGTGACCGGGGCGGTCGACCACAGCTCCACCGCGCGGCGCGCGCAGTCGGTGGCGCGCTTCTCCGGGATGGTCAGGGCCGCGCCGATCACGTGCTTGCCGCCCAACGACGTCAGGTCGAGCGTGTAGTACGTGCGGGAGACGTGCGGTCCCTTGGCGTCCACGCTCGCACCGACCGGGGCGTCGCCGGAGGCGTTCACCTTGATGTGCGAGGGATCGGCGGCGTCGGTGTAGGCCCACGACGACCGCGTCAGCGTCTTCACCGGCAGCGGTGGCGGCTCGGCGGCCGAGGCGGTGGCCGGCAGCACGGCCGCCGTTCCGGTGAGCAGGAGGGTGGTGGTCAGCAGCGTGACCAACCGTCTTCTTCGTCCGGGCATTCTTCGTCCGGGCAGCGTCGAGCGCCGCACGTGAGTGCGCACCATCGGTGGATCCCCCTCGAAAACGCGGGGGCAACCGGTAGCCACCCCCAGGCGTGTTCACCTCAGCACCCGGACGGCGGGGGCGTCAAGGGATCACCGGGACGGACCGGATCGCGCGTGACACAACCGAAACATCGGGTGTCGCGGCGGTGCCACGCGCGATCGGACGGGTCTCAGGCGGGCAGGTCCACCAGCTCGGCCAGCCGGGCCCGGTGCTTCCCCGGCGTCCCGAGCGCGATCTCGTCGGCCTTCGCGCGCTTCAGGTACAGGTGCGCCGGGTGCTCCCACGTCATCCCGATGCCGCCGTGGAGCTGGATCGCCTCCTCCGCCGCGCGTACCGCGATCGGCGCGACCCTGGCCTGCGCGACCGCCACGGCGATCGGCACGTCCGTGCCCGTGGCCAGGGAGTCCGCCGCATACCGCGCCGCCGCGCGGGCCAGCACCAGGTCCGTGTACAGGTTCGCCAGCCGGTGCTTCAGCGACTGGAACCCGCCCACCGGACGGCCGAACTGGTACCGCCCCTTCAGGTAGGAGACCGTCTCCGTCAGCGCCCATTCGGCGACGCCCGTCTGCTCCGACGCCAGGATCCCGGCCCCGAACAGCAACGCCTCCTCCAGCGCCGAAGCCGCGTCCGGACCGGACGCCACCAGCGTCGCCGGCGCGTTGTCCAGCGAAACGTCGGCCACCCGCCGGGTCAGGTCGAACGACACCAGCTCCGTCACCGTCGCGTCGGCGGCCGAGACCACGTACAGCGCCGGACCGTCCGGGCCCGCGGCCGGCACGACCAGCAGGTCCGCCACCGACGCGTCGGCGACCGTGCCGACCCGCCCGCTCAACCGGCCGTCGGAAACGGTCACCGACGACGGGAAACCCGCGCCCGGCGCCGTCGACAGCGGCACCGCCAGCGCGCCGATCGCCGAACCCGAGGCCAGCTGCCGGACGAACTCGCCCGCCGAAGCCCGGACCAGCGCCGTCGTCGCCAGCACCACGCTGCCCAGGAACGGCACCGGCGCGACGCTGCGGCCCAGTTCCTCGGCCACCACGGCCACTTCGCGGGCCGACGCGCCGTGCCCGCCCAGCTCCTCGGGCACCGCCAGCCCGGCCACGCCGACCTCCTCGGCCAGCGTGCGCCACAGCTTGAGGTCGTAGCCCTCGGCCGTCTCGATGCGCGCCAGCAGCGCTTCGGCCGAAGCCTTGTCCTTCAACAGGTCGCGGACCGAAGCCCGCAAGTCCTCTTCGACGTCCGAGTACAGCAGGTCACTCATCGGGGGAGGTCCTTCCAGGCGACGTCCTTGTCGACGCGCGGCTCCGACGGCAGCCCCAGCACGCGCTCGGCGATGATGTTGCGCAGGACCTCCGAGGTGCCACCCTCGATGGAGTTCCCCTTCGCGCGCAGGTAGCGGTAGCCGGCTTCGCGGCCGGTGAAGTCGACGATCGCCGGGCGCCGGAACGTCCAGTCGTCGTAGGCCAGGCCCTCTTCGCCGAGCAGCTCGACCTCCAGGCCGGTCAGCGCCTGGTTCAGCTCGGAGAACGCGACCTTCATGGCCGAACCCTCCGGCCCGGGCGCGCCCGCCGTGAGCTGCTGGCGCAGCCGGGTGCCGGCCAGCCGCAGCGTCTCCGCCTCGACCCAGCGCTGCACCAGCCGGTCACGCAGCTCCGGCGTGCGCAGCTCCGGGCGTTCGCGCCACGTCTTCGCGACGATGCCGATGAGCCCGCCCTCGCGCGGCTGGACGTGCCCGCCGATCGCGACGCGCTCGTTCATCAGCGTCGTCTGCGCGACCTTCCAGCCCTCGCCGACCGCGCCGAGGCGCTGGGTGTCGGGGATCCGGACGTCGGTCAGGAAGACCTCGTTGAACTCGGCCTCGCCGGTGATCTGGCGCAGCGGCCGGACTTCGACGCCGGGTGCGGTCATGTCGCACAGGAAGTACGTCATGCCCTGGTGCTTCGGCACGTCCGGGTCGGTGCGCGTCACCAGGATCGCCCACTGCGACTCGTGCGCGCCGGACGTCCACACCTTCTGGCCGGTGACGATCCAGTCGTCGCCGTCGCGCACGGCCCGCGTGCCCAGCGCGGCGAGGTCGGACCCGGCGCCCGGCTCGGAGAACAGCTGGCACCACACCTCCTCGCCGGTCCACAGTGGACGCAGGTAGCGCTCGCGCTGCTCCGGGGTGCCGAAGGCGAGGATGGTCGGCGCGGCCATGCCGAGGCCGATGCCGATGCGGCGCGGGTTGTTGTCCGGCGCGCCCGCCTCCGTGAACACACTGTCCACAGCGGACTGCAGCGCGCGCGGCGCGTTCTGCCCGCCGAGGCCGGCGGGGAAGTGGACCCAGGCGAGCCCGGCGTCGAACCGGGCCCGCAGGAACTCCAGGCGGTCGGTCGTCTTCGGGTCGTGCGAGGCGGTGAACTCGGTCGCCTGGCGGGTCAGGTCTTCGGCGGTGACAGTCACTTCGCGCCCTCCGAAAGGTACTTCTTCAGCTCACGCCGGGCGAGTGAGCGCTTGTGGACCTCGTCCGGCCCGTCGGCCAGGCGCAGGGTGCGGTTCCCGGCCCACATCGCCGCCAGGGGGAAGTCCTGGCTGACGCCGCCGGCGCCGTGCACCTGCACGGCCTTGTCGAGGATCCACTCGACGGTGCTCGGCGTCGAGATCTTGATCGCCTGGATCTCGGTGTGCGCGCCCTGGTTGCCGACGGTGTCCATCAGCCACGCGGTCTTGAGCACCAGCAGCCGCTGCTGCTCGATCTTCACGCGGGACTCGGCGATCCAGTCCTGCACGACGCCCTGCTGCGCGATCGGCTTCCCGAACGCCTCGCGCGAGATCGCGCGGCGGCACATCAGCTCCAGCGCGCGCTCGGCCATGCCGATGGCGCGCATGCAGTGGTGGATCCGGCCCGGCCCGAGGCGGGCCTGGGCGATCGCGAAACCGTCACCCTCACCGGCGATGAGGTTCTCGACCGGCACGCGGACGTCCTCGAACAGCACCTCGGCGTGGCCGCCGTGGTCGCTGTCGTCGTAGCCGAAGACGTGCATGCCGCGCTTGACCGTCAGGCCCGGGGCGTCGCGGGGGACCAGGATCATGCTCTGCTGCTTGTGCGGCGCGGCGCCCGGGTCGGTCTTGCCCATCACGATGAAGATCCGGCACGCGGGGTTCATCGCGCCGGAGATGTACCACTTGCGGCCGTTGATGACGTACTCGTCGCCGTCGCGCCGGATCGCGGTCTCGATGTTGCGGGCGTCGGAGGAGGCGACGTCCGGCTCGGTCATCGCGAACGCGGAGCGGATTTCGCCGTTCAGCAACGGTTCCAGCCACTGCTTCTTCTGGTCGTCGTTGCCGAACATGGCCAGCACTTCCATGTTCCCGGTGTCCGGCGCGGCGCAGTTGAGCGCGGTCGGGGCGAGCCGGATGCTGCGGCCGGTGATCTCGGCCAGCGGCGCGTACTGCAGGTTCGTCAGGCCCGCGCCGTGGTCGCCGGGGAGGAAGAAGTTCCACAGGCCGCGCTTGCGGGCCTCGGCCTTCAGCTCCTCCATGACCGGCGGGATGGCCCACGGGTCGTCGCGTTCGGCGAGCTGCCGCTCGAACACGGGCTCGGCGGGGTAGATGTGCGAGTCCATGAACTCGAGGAGCTTCCCGCGCAGCTCCTCGGTCTTCTCGTCGAACGCGAAGTCCATTTACTTCTCCTCTTTGAGAATCTCGTTGCCGTGCGAGATGAGCAGCGGGACACCGGCCCCGACGCCTTCGAAGCCCGCGCCGACCGTCTTGCCCTGCGTGTAGCGGTAGTGGATGCCTTCCAGGATCACGGCCAGCTTGAAGAACGCGAAGCTGACGTACCAGTTCAGCTGCGAGACGTCCCGGCCCGAACGTTCGGCGTAGCGCCGCACGACCTCGTCGGTCGTCGGGTAGCCGGGCGCGGAGCTGGCGTTGGAGACGAACTGCAGCGACACCTTGTCGCGCTCGGCGTAGGCCACCAGCAGCGCGAGGTCGGTCAGCGGGTCGCCGAGCGTCGACATCTCCCAGTCGAGCACCGCGGAGATCGTGTCGGTCCCGTCCACCAGGACGTTGTCCAGGCGGTAGTCGCCGTGGATGATCGACGGCGTCCCGGACACCGGCACCGCCGCGGCAAGCCGGTCGTGCAGCTCCTCGATACCGTCGAGGTCGCGGCTGCGCGAGGCGTCGAGTTGCTTCTTCCACCGCCGCAGCTGCCGCTCCAGGAAGCCCTCCGGCCGCCCGAAGTCGCCGAGCCCGACCGCGGCCGGGTCGACCGCGTGCAGGTCGACGAGCGTGTCGACCAGGGCGTCGGCGATGGCCCGCGTGCGGTCTTCGCCGAGTTCCGCCAGCTCGTCGGCGGTCCGGTACGGCGTGCCCTCGACGAAGCTCATGACGTAGAACTGCGCCCCGACGACGTCGGCGTCCTCGCAGAGCAGGATCGCTTCGGGCACCGGCACGGCGGTGTCACGCAGGCCGGAGATCACCCGGAACTCGCGGGTCATGTCGTGCGCGGTGGGCAGCACGTGCCCGAGCGGCGGGCGGCGCACCACCCAGCGCGAGCGGCCGTCGCCCACCACGTAGGTGAGGTTCGACCGGCCGCCCTCCACGACGTCCGCGGACAGCTGTCCGGCGACCAGGCCGGGCCGGTGCGCGTCCAGGTGCGCGCGCAGGCGGTCCAGGTCGAGTCCTGGCGGGTTCATGCAGTCTCCTCTTCGTCGAGGGGAGCATACCGACTAGTCGGTATGACGTACAGAGTCCACCGGGAAGCGTCACTTTCCCCAGGAAAGCGACGCTTCCCGGATGGCATCACGCCAGGAAACGCGTCACCCACTCGGCGACGCAAGCGGGCTTCGCTTCGCCGTCGATCTCGACCGTCCACTTCGACACCGCCTGCTTGCCGCCGGGGATGTCGGTGACCTCCACCAGCTCGGCCCCGGCACGCACCTTCGAGCCGACCTTCACCGGCTGCGGGAAGCGGACCTTGTTGAGGCCGTAGTTGATGCCCATCTTGATGCCGTTGACCTTGTAGATCTTCGGGCCGAACGCCGAGAGCAGCGACAGCGTCAGGAAGCCGTGGGCGATGGTGCCGCCGAACGGGCCCGCGGTCGCCATCGGCTCGTCGACGTGGATCCACTGGTGGTCGTCGGTGGCGTCGGCGAACAGGTTCACCCGGTCCTGGGTGACCTTCAGCCACTCGCTGTAGCCGAGGTGCTCGCCGACCGCCGCGGCGAAGGCGTCCAGGTTCTCGAACTCGCGCATCGGCCTCAGTCCTTCGGTCCGCCGGCGGCGTAGATGACCTGGCCGGAGATGAACCCGGCGCCCTCGCTGACCAGGAAGGAGGCCAGGTGGGCGATGTCCTCGGGCGTGCCGACGCGCTGCACCGGGATCTGCGACGCCGCGGCGGCCTTGAACTCCTCGAAGCCCATGCCCAGGCGCTCGGCGGTCGCGGCGGTCATGTCGGTGGCGATGAAGCCCGGCGCGATCGCGTTCGCGGTGACGTTGAACTTGCCCAGCTCGATGGCGAGGGTCTTGGTGAAGCCCTGCATGCCGGCCTTCGCGGCGGAGTAGTTGACCTGGCCGCGGTTGCCCAGCGCGGAGGTGCTGGAGAGGTTGACGATCCGGCCGTACTTCTCCTGCGTCATGTACTTCTGCACCGCGCGGGTCATCAGGAACGAGCCCTTGAGGTGCACGCCGAGGACGGAGTCCCAGTCCTGCTCGGTCATCTTGAAGATCAGGTTGTCGCGGGTGATGCCGGCGTTGTTGACCAGCACGACCGGCGGCCCGAGCTCGTCGGCGACCCGGGTGACGGCGGCTTCGACCTGCTCGGCGTCACTGACGTCGAGGGCAACACCGACGGCCTTGCCTCCCTTGGCGACGATGGCCTCGGCGCCCTGCTTGACACCGGCCTCGTCCAGGTCGAGCAGCCCGACGGCGAAGCCGTCATCGGCCAGCCGCGCCGCGACGGCGGCACCGATGCCGCGGCCGGCACCGGTGACCACGGCGACACGGGAAGGGGAATCGGTCACGGGGACCTCCTCGTCGTTGAGAAGCGGGCTCGTGCCCGCCAGCCTACTAAGCGGTCGGTCACTGAGCCTACGGCTTCCGGCCCGTTTCCGGTGCCAACGTAGTCAGATTTCGGGCGTCCCGCCTGGGCGGACCGGATTTGCCGAGGAAGCCGCGGCTCCGAGCGCGGCGCCGGTGGGCAAGGTCACACCGGGTGGTTACCCCGGCGCCGCGAGGTGCGCGGTGACCGTCAGCGCGTGATGCCGGTGTGTCCGAGGGAGTAGCGGCCGGGTTGCGGCCAGACGCACAGCCCATGGGGTTCGGTGCCGACGGGGATCTTCCGGATCAGCGAACCATCCTTTGTGGACAAGACGTAGACGGTCTTGTCGTAGCGCCCGGACAGCCACAGCTGGGTGCCGTCGGCGGTGACGTTGCCCATGTCGGGGCTGCCGCCGCCGGGGAGGTGCCACGTCGTGACCGGCGCGCCGGTGTAGGCGTCCAGCACGCTGATGCTTCCTTCGTGGCGGTTGGTGACGTAGAGCTGTTTCGCGTCTCGTGACAAGTAGAGGCCATGGGCTCCGCGGCCGGTGGGGATGAAGCGGAGGACGTGGGTCGCGGCGCCGTCGAGGACCCAGAGGCCGCCCGCGTCGGAGTCGGCGATGTAGTACACCGAGCCGTCGGGGGCGAGCTTGATGTCCTGCGGGCCCATGCGGGTGTTGCGGTGCGGCATGTCGATCATCCGCAGCAGGTGGTGCGAGGCGACGTCGACCACGGCGACGCGGCCGGCGAACTCGCAGGTGAAGACCGCGGTGCGGCCGTCGGGGGAGAAGTCGGCGTGGTCGATGCCCGCGCAGTCCGGAGCGGCGGTTTCGTCGTGGGCCTGCCACGTGTGCGGGTCGTACCAGACGAGTTTGCGCAGCCGTTCCGCCACCGAGATCGCGTACCGGCCGTCGGGGGTGAAGTACATGTTGTACGGGTCGACGACGGGGAACGGCTTGCCCGGCTGTCCCGTCCGCGGGTCGAAGGGCAGGACGTGGTCGCCGCGGTCGTCGGTGGCGTAGAGGGTGCGCAGGTCCCACGAGGGCACGACGTGCTGCAGTTCCTTGCCCGCCGGGTACTTCGCGACGACCTGGAAGGTGGCCGGGTCGATCACCCACACGTCACCGGACCCGCTGTGGGGCACGTAGACCAGCGGCTTGTCCGCCGCGACGGCGGGGGAGAGCATGCCGGGTCCGGCGGCGGCGTCCACGTCGTGCGCGTTGGGGACGGCGGGCATGCCGGGCAGCGGGTTCAGGCCCGGCACGGGCGGGGTGCTCTCGTGCGGAAGACCGGACGGCGGTGTACCCGCGTCGCTCATCCCGGGCATACCGGACATCGATCCGCCGGTGTCGCTTCCCGACGAGCATCCGGTGGCGAGGACGGCGACGGCGGCGAGCAGAGGGAGGAGGCGCATCGGGTTACGCCAGCAGTTCCGACGCGGTGACCGGGGTGAGACCGCGGCCGGCGAGGTCGGTGAGGATGCCGGGCAGCGCGGCGACGGTACCTGGGTGGCCCAGGTGCATGCTCACCACGCTGCCCGCGCGGGCCTTCGCCACCGCCGCCCGGATGGCGGAGGGCCCGGGGTCGGTCCAGTCCAGGGAGTCGACGTCGTAGGAGAGCACCTTCGCGTAGCCGGCGCGCCCGGCTTCGGCGAGTTCCCGCGAGGTGGCGTGCTGGCCCTGGGACTGGCGGAAGAAGCCGCCCGGGGACCCGGTGAGCTCGACGAGCTTGTCGCGGCACCGCTGGATCTCGGCGTACATCGGTTCCGCCGCGTAGCCCGACAGCGCCGGGTGGCTCCAGGTGTGGTTGCCCAGCTCGTGTCCGCCGTCGCGCACCATGCGGGCGGCGTCGGGGTACGCGGCGAGCCAGGTGCCCACGGCCAGCACGGTGATCCGCGCGCCGTGCTGGTGTACGACGTCGAGCACCTCGCGGGTGACGTGGAGGTCGCCTGCTCCGTGGAAGGTCAGGGCGACCTGGGGGCGTCCGGAGGTGGCGCGGCTGATTTCGGTGGCCGGGCCGGATGGCGGCGGCGAGACCGGGCTGGGGGCCGCGGACGGCGTCGTCGTTGCCGGCGGAGGTTTCGTGGAGCCGGTGGGCGGAGCAGGTGCCGGTGACGGGGCCGAGCACGCCGCGAGCGTGGCGGCGCCCAGCGCGACGCCGAAAAGGCCACGCCGGGTGAGGGGGTCGTTCAAAACCAGTCCTGTTTCTCGGAGGAGATGCACCCGCAGCCTGTCGCACCACCGCTGTGAGGACGCTGAGAAGGCCGGATCGCCTCAGCGTCCGCTAAACGACCGAAGGGTACGGTCCGCACGGTGTTCGGTCTGAGCCTGGAACATCTGGTGATCCTGCTGGTGGCGGCGTTGTTCATCCTCGGCCACCGGCGCTCGGCAACGGCTGGAGGCCGAGCTGGGCGCGGAGTTCCAGCAGCTGCAGGACCGCCAGGCACTGCGCGATTCGACCCCAGGACAGCGCTGCGGCGCCACCTCCTGGACGACGGCGCCGCCGCGCCGCGTGCTGCCGTCCCGCCGGCCGCCGGACTGCGCCGGTGCGAGCGCCCGCCGGTCGATTCCGAGGCCACCTGAGCTTTGCTTCGCTCAGCGTCCACTCAACCGATGGACGGGGCACGAACGGATCCGGACTACCTGCACCGGCTTCGGTCGGGTGGCGGACTCCGCTGGTCGGCGGCGTTGCTGGTGGTCGACCTGCCGGCCGCGCGCCGGTGAGGAACCCGGGCCCCAGCTGAGCAGCGGCGGCGCGATCTGGGTCCATGACCCTCGGCGAGCGCGCGTCGCCGCGGAGACCGAACAGGGATGGGTGTTCGCGGCGGTTGGTCAGCCGAGGTCGGCGAACTGGTTCGCCGTGATCACCGCGCCGAGCGCCTCGGCGCGGGTGCCGAGCGTGCCGGGGAGAACGTCCGGCGTGCGGTTGGTGACCGGGGAAACGCCGCGCGTGAGCGTCTCGCGGATGCCGTTGAGCAGCGGCTCGCCGGTCTGGGCGAGAGTGCCGCCGATGACCACCAGTTCCGGGTTGAGCACGGTGCAGATCGGTGCCAGGGCGGTGCCGACGGCACGGCCCGCGTCGCCGAGCAGGCGCCGAACGCCGGGGTCTCCCCGGTGCGCCAGATCGATCAGATCGGTGAAGCCGCGGACGGAACCGTGACTGTGGGCAAGCGTGGTGGCGAGTGCGCGGGCGCCGACGACGGTCTTCAGGCAGCCCCGGCTGCCGCATCGGCAGACCTGCCCGTCCGGCACCACCGTCACGTGCCCGAGCTCGCCCGCGGCGCCGGCGTCACCGTCGTAGAGCCTGCCCTGCAGGACGAGACCGGCTCCGACTCCCTCGGACAGCATCACGTAAACGAGGTTGTCCGCGGACGCTGCCGCGCCGAGGCGCCATTCGGCCAGCGCACCGAGGTCGGCGTCGTTGCGGAGGTGCACGGGCAGGCCCATCCGCTTCCGGAGCCGGGGCGCGATGTCGACCTCCCCCCAGTCGTTCAGCATGGGCGGTGAGCCGAGCGTCTGCGAATGCAACAGCACCGGGGCCGAAACCGCCACGCCGACGCCCAGCAGTTTCCGGTGCGGGATTCCGAGGTCGGCGACGAGGTCGAGCGCCGTGGAGGCGGCGTACTCCAGGGTGTCGGCCGGCCGATGGTCCACATCGATGTAGTGGGTGTGTTCCGCGCGCACGGTGCCGTCCACGCCGGCGAGCAGGATCCGGATCCCGGCGTGGGCGAGGTGGATGCCGATCAGCGTGCCCAGCGCCGAGTTGACCGCGAGCGCCGCGGCGGGACGCCCGCCCGCCACACCTGCGGCGGGGATCCGCCAGTCCAGTTCGACCAGGACGCCGTCGGCGATCAGACCGGCGACGAGGCCGGAGACGGTGGCGGCCGAGAGACCGGTCGTGCGCGCGATCTCGAGGCGCGTGACCGGGCGCCCGAATCGTGCCGCCGAGAGAACTGCGCGCCGATTGCGCATTTGTCGCGATTCCACTCCGGTGACGCTAGCAAGGTTAGCCTCGGAATTGAAATAACCTCCGCTCTTTTTGACTGGGGTTGGCTGTTGACTGTCTCTATCTCCGGCTCTTACGTTGACGACGGCCTCGCGGCCACCGTGCCCGCTCTGACACGAGGAGGTGTCGTGTGCGCAAGACAGCGAAACTCAGCACCGTGATTCTCTCGGCCGCTGCTTTGTTGTCCTCCGTATCCGCGACCGCATTCGCCGCGCCGTCCCCGGCGCACAATCCGCCCGGAAATCTGCACCCCGGCCCCTATTTCGACGCGTTCGCCCGCGCCGGCTTCTCGAACAGACAGGTGGACGCCAAGGTGGAAGCCACCTGGCAGCAGCTCTTCCACGGCAGCCCGGGCACGACCGCCGACCGGTACGACGGTCAGACGTTGTACTACCAGCTCGCGCCGGACCTGGCCTACGTCGAGGACATCGGCAACCAGGACGTGCGCACCGAAGGCATGGGCTACGCCATGATGATCTCGGTGCAGCTGGGCCACAAGCAGGAGTTCGACGCGCTGTGGAACTTCGCCAAGACCAAGATGCAGCTCCAGAGCGGGCCCGAGCAGTACTACTTCGCCTGGCACACCGACACCACCGGGAAGATCATCGACACCGGCGTGGCGCCCGACGGCGACCAGTGGATCGCCGCGGCGCTCGACTTCGCCTCGGGCCGGTGGGGCGACGGCACCGGGACCTACGACTACGGCCGGCAGGCGCAGCAGATCCTGCACGCGATGTGGCACGAGTCCGACCACGGCGGCGTCGACATGTTCGACCGCAAGTCGTTCCTGCCGACGTTCTCGCCGCCGGGCGCCGTCGGCTTCACCGACCCGTCGTACAGCCTGACCGGGTTCTACAAGGTGTTCGCCGCGGCCGACCCGGCGGACGGCGACCTGTGGGACAAGGCGTACACCGCCGGTGAAAACCTCCTGCAGAACGCGGCGAACCCGGTGACCGGACTGGCGCCGGACTACGCCAACTTCGACGGCACACCGTACCTACGGCCGACCGAGACAGTCACCGACAACGCCTACGACCACAACTTCCAGGAAGACGCGTGGCGTGCCATCGCCAACGCGAACGTCGACGCTTCCTGGTACGGCGTCAAGCCGTGGGAGACGCGGTACTCCGACACGCTGGAGCACTTCTTCCAGGGGCAGGGTGTGAGCACGTACGTCAGCCGCTACCACCTCGACGGCACGCCGCTGACCTCCGGGCAGAACACTTACGAACCCGCGCACGCCGAAGGGCTCGTGGCGATGAACTCGACGTCGGCGATTTCGGCCGGCAATCCGGACAAGAACGCCTTTGTCCGTGATTTCTGGAACACACCCGTCCCGACCGGACGGGCCCGGTATTACGACGGCATGCTTTACCAGCTCGGGCTGCTTTACGACAGCGGCCGGTTCCGGATCTGGGCGCCGCACGGTAACCGGCACTAAGAGGCGAATCGAACGACGAGACGAGTCGGGGCGGGGGAAGCCGGAACCTTCTCCCGCCCGCCGTTTCTTTTGAAACCGTGCACGGCCTGCTGCTGTCGACCTGAGTGGTGCGGTCCGCCCGGATGGCCGGGCGAACGCCCCGCCAACGGCGAATCTCCGGGTTCCGGGACGCCCTTGACGCGGCGACCGGCGAAGAATGCCGTCGTGATCATGGGGCCACCGGCTCGGTCACGGTGTCCGCCGCGGATCGTCGGATGCCGGCCCGGCCTGCGGCGGCGCTTGCAGGCCGGAAAAGACGGTGGCGATCAGGCGTCGCCCCTGAGCGGCGCCCTCGTCGTTGTTCGCGACGCGCCACAGGAAGCTCATCAGCATGATGATGTCCGCCGGGTCGTGCCCGGGCGCGATGGTGCCCTCGGCCACGCACGCGTCGACGAGCTTCTTCACCGCCGCGCTGGTCGGCGCCCACGAGTTGTCGATCACGTCCTGGGCCGCGGCGCTGTGCAGGGCGTCGCCGAGCCCGTGCTTGATGCGGATGTAGGCGGAGAGGGTCTCGAACCACTCGATGAAGGCGGCCTTGGCCGATGAATGGCGCGTCAGGACCTCGTCGGCGGTGGTGGTGAGGCGTTCGATGTCGTGCTGGTAGGCCGCGAGGATCAGGTCCTGCCTGGTGGGGAAGTGGCGGTAGAGCGTTCCGGCGCCGACTCCGGCGCGCTTGGCGACCTCGTTCAGCGGCACGAGCGGATCCTGCGCGAAGAGGTCGTGGGCGGCCTCGATGATCGCGACGCGGTTGCGCGCGGCGGCTTTGCGCTGGGTTCCGTACGTGCCGTCGGTCATACCCGAGATCATGCCCCATCTTTGACATGCGGAGAACTCTCCGCTAGTTTCGCGGTCACATCCGGAGAATCCTCCGCGTGTTTGCCCCGGCAGGGAGACACCCATGCACTACGTGAAGCTCGGCACCACCGGCCTCGACGTCTCGCCCATCGCGATCGGCGCGATGACCTACGGCGAACCCGATCGCGGCCACCCCGTCTGGTCCCTGGGCGAGGAGGACGCGCGCCCGCTGATCAAGCACGCCCTCGAGGCGGGCATCAACTTCTTCGACACCGCCAACATGTACTCCAACGGCTCCAGCGAGGAGATCCTCGGCCGCGCGCTCAAGGACTTCGCCGACCGCGACGACGTGGTGATCGCCACCAAGCTGCGTCACCCGATGCGCCCGGGCCCGAACGGGAAAGGGTTGTCGCGCAAGGCGATCATGACCGAGGTCGACCACTCGTTGCGGCGGCTGGGCACCGACTACGTCGACCTCTACCAGGTGCACCGCAACGACCACGCGACGCCGCTGGAGGAGACTCTCGAAGCGCTCAGCGATCTGGTGAAGGCGGGCAAGGTGCGGTACCTGGGCGCGTCGTCGATGTTCGCCTGGGAGTTCGCCAAGGCTCTGCACCTGCAGAAGCAGCACGGCTGGGCCCGGTTCGTGTCCATGCAGGACCACTACAACCTGCTCGCCCGCGAGGAAGAACGCGAGATGATCCCGCTCTGCCTGGACGAAGGCGTCGGCACGATCATCTGGAGCCCGCTCGCGCGGGGTCGTCTGGCCCGCGGTTGGGACGACGCGAAGTCGACGGCTCGCTCGGAGACCGATGGCGGCTACGCCGACCTGCTCTACTCACCCTCGGAAGAGGCGTCGAACCACGCCATCATCGACGCCGTCGGCAAGGTCGCGGCCGACCACGGCGTGAGCCGTGCGGCCATCGCGCTGGCCTGGCTGCACCGCCAGCCGGTCGTCACCGCTCCGCTGGTCGGCGCCGGTTCGACCCAGCAGATCGACGACGCCGTCGCCTCGCTGGAGGCCGAGCTCACCGACGAGGACGTCCGCGCCCTCACCGCCCCGTACACGCCGCGGTACGACTGGCAGGGCGTCTCGGACGAGGCGACCATGGACGCGATCCGCGCCCGCGTCCCGGGAATGGCGCTGAAGTGAGGCCGATCGTGCGCTCCGGCGCGGCGGCCCGCGTCGGAGCGGTCCTGCTCTTCCTCGGTCCGCCGGTGTCGTGGGTGGCCGAACTGGTCACGGCGGCGGCCTGGCAGGAGCCGCACTACTCGCCGTTCTACAACTGGGTCAGCCACCTCGGCCTGACCGGCCCGAGCCAGGTCGCGTTCGGACAGGTCGGCAACTCGCCGCTCGGCGTGGTGATGGACATCGGCTGGGTCCTCTACGGCGTCCTGCTGATCGTCGGCGCGGTGCTCACCTTCGACCTGCGGGAAGGACCGCGGCCGATCGTGGTCGTCGTGCTGGCGGTCCTGGCCGGTGCCGGCGTATCGCTCGTCGGGATCTTCCAAGGCTCGAACGCGAACGTCGCGAACGGCCTGATCGTCTTCCACACCTACGGTGCGCAAGGCGTGATGCTGGCCGGGAACCTCATGGCGATCGCCGTCGGCGTCAACGCCACCCGGGTCGGACTGGGGCGCGGCCGCCGGATCGCGAGCATCGCGCTGGGTGTCTTCGGGCTGATCGCGTTCGCGGCCTTCATGGCGGATGTGTTCACCGGCTGGGCGTGGAACATCGGCCTGTTCGAACGCGCGGTGATCTACCCGATCATGATCGGCCACGTCGTCCTCGGCAGCGGCCTCCTCGCCGCCCGGACCGCCCTGGTCGCCCGCCGGGAGCCGCCGCGCCGGCCGGTTCCCGCCGTCCGGTAACGGAATCCGGGTGGGCCGGCCCTCCGGCGGAACCGGCTACGTCGCCTCACCACTGGGCGAGGGCGGCGACAAGGAGGAGGGATTCCGTTAGTCGACAGTCGAGGTACAGCGCTCAGCGTCGGCTCCGTCGCAGGCTACGTCGGCCCACACGGTCTTGCTGCCGGTTTCCCGATGCTCGCGCACGCCCCAGGCAGCGGCGAGCTTGTCCACCAGCAGCATGCCTCGGCCGCCGGGTGTGGTCGGGGACGGCCTGGAGAGGACGGGCTGGTCGAGGCAGCTGTCGTCGACTTCGACGTGGACCCGGCACGGCACGGGGGTGTAGCTCATCCGGACCTCCAACGGCCCTTGACCATGGTCGTAGGCGTTGGTGACCAGTTCCGTGGTCACCATGAGCACGTCGCCGAGATGAGCGTCGTCGACCGCGGTCAGGGTGCGAGACGCCCACCGGCGGACCTGCACCAGGACCGGGGCCTCCGTCCCGCGCAGATCCAGCGACCAGACCGGCGAGGCACCGTGGCCCTTCGTCCCATCGGCCGTGACGACAACACCCTTCGGGGGTACCCGTCCTCGCTGTTGAAGACGTCCGGATTAGCGCCTACCCCGTTCGTGTCGAGGTGAAACGGCGGCCGCTTGGCGCTAGGGGCGGTCGGCGCGTGCCACTCGGCGGACCGCGTCGAGAACGAACCGGATGTGGACGCCCTTGATCAGCAACTCGGCGATCCCCGCGTTCTTGAACTGCTCCGCCGACAGCTGCAGCTCGAACCCGGAGAAAGCGACAATTCCGATACGGGGTTGGTGGTGGTGGAACAGGCGCAGCGCGCGCAGCGGTTGCCCCTCCAGCTGAGCGTCGAACACCACGACCGCGGGCCGATGCCTGGTGGCCAGCCGAATGGCCTCGCCGCTGTCTCCGGTGTCGGCGACCACGTCGATGTCGGGCTCGGCGGCGAGGACGTCGCGCAGCGCGGCCCGCACCGTCGGCGACTGGTCCACGAGCAGGACGCGGACCGGGCTCATCGGGCGACGGCCTGCCCCTGCTGAGGCACGTGCGTCTCCCGGGTTTGCGGCATCCCGGAACGCTATCGATGGGCGGCGGATACGGCATGACGCAACTGCACTACTCGGCGTGACAGCCGGCTGGTGGCTTTCGGTTCGGCCGCCACTGAGCCGCGGTCAGCTGACGGGCCGCATCTCGGGTAGCCGTGGGGCCGGCAGGTGGGGTGATTCCGGCCCGTGGGAGCCGGCGGGGCGCCCGGTGAGGAAGGCGCGTCTGGCGTGGGCGAAGCCGTGGCGGTCGTCGAAGATGTCGTAGCTCATTTCGGCGAGTTCCCGTACCCGGTAGGTCTCCAAGGGCCTGCGTTGCTCGTCGGTGTCCCGGGTGGCCCGTTTGTGGTCGAGCAGCTTGGCCGCGTGTCCGCTCGCGGCCAGTTCGGTGGCGTGGTCCAGCACGGCCGCGGTGAATCCCGCGCGGTCGCTCGCGGCGAGTTCGTCGACGAGTCCGATCTCGGCTGCTTCGGCGGCGGTGATGGGCTGGCAGTGGGTGGTGAGCCGGCGTGCCTGTTCCTCGCCGATCCGGTGCGGCAGCACGTAGGTCCAGTACTCCGATCCGTACAGGCCCATTGTGCGGTAGTGCGGGTTGAGCACGATGCCGTCCCGGGCGATCACCTTGTCGGCGCCGAGCGCCAGCATCACCCCGCCCGCGCCCGCGTCGCCGGCGAGCGCGGCGATCACGAGCTGGTCGGTGCAGGCGATGATTTCCCGGCAGAGGTCGTTGATCGCGTTGATGTTGCGCCAGGCCTCCGCCTCGGGATTCGGATGGGCGTCGATGACGCCCAGATGCACGCCGTTGGAGAACACTTCGCCACCCGCGAAAACCAGGACGTCGGTGTCCTGCGCGGCGGCGTGCCGCACTGCAGCGGCGAGCCGTCGGCACTGGGTGGTGGACATGGCGCCGTTGTAGAACGCGAAGCGCACCAATCCGACCTTGCCCACTCGTCGGTACGTGATTTCGCGAAGGCTGGGCGGGGCCGCGATCTGTGGTGCTTCGGGAACGGCGACGGCAAGGGCAGTGGGCAGCTTGACGGTCGTGCCCGAAGTTTCGGGTGCCAGCCGTCGCGCCTGCCCGATCCACAGGGCGCTGTCGCCGGTCCGGACCAGTACGGCGTCCTGCGCGCGGGCCGCGATGGTGCCGGGCTCGCCGGGGGGAGCGTCCCCGGGGTGGGCGTCGTACACCGCGACCCGGACACCGGCCAGCTCGGTGTGCACTCCGGGACGGCCGTCCGCGGCGCGGATGCGGCGCAGGATGTGGCCGGCCGGGTCACCCCAGGAAAAGGCCCGGTCGGCCTGCCGCACCGCCGGGCGGACCCTGGCCGTTCGACGGTCCTGGAGCCGGGGCGTGAACCCGGTCCGTTCGGCTTTGGTCACCACCTCGCCGATCAGGCTCACCGCGGCGTCGGTGACCTCGGTGTTGTAGAGGGTGCTCTTGCGCGGTGGGTCGGCCGGCATCCGGAACACCCGGGTGCCCCAGATGGGTCCGCCGTCGAGGTCTCCGGTGGCTTGCAGGGCGGTGACGCCCCAGGTGGGTTCGGCGTCCATGATCGCCCAGTCGAGCGCGGACGGGCCGCGGTCTCCCTCCGGGCCGGGGTGGATGATGATCGTGCGGTAGTTCCGCCAGACCGGTTCGGGAACCCGCCGGCGCAGGAACGGGCAGATGATCAATTCGGGATCGACGGCCACCACCTCGGCGGTTACCTCCCGCGGATCGTGCGCCGTCCGGACCGTGACGCGGTGGCCGCGGGCCCGCAGGCCGAGCCAAACGCGCTGGCTGAGTCCGTTGAACGCAGAGCACAGCAGCAAGATCTTCACCGGGGCTCCGCTCGTGTCGTCATGGAGAGCTGTTCGGCTTGACGTGCCGGGTTTCCGTTGTCGAGCGACGGAGTGACCGGTCGACGGTACCCCGCGTACCGATGAACACGACGCGGCCAAAGGGGTAAGCGGCTTCGGCCAACCAGGTTCGTTCGGGGACCACCTCATATCTGTCTGTGCAGGGTGAATTCCGGCGATAGTGGATTGCCGTCCGGGAAAAACAATGGTGATGATTTCTTGGAGATCACTTCCCGTGGGAGGTGCCCGGACATCGGCTGGGCGCCGCCGTCGGGGTGAAGTCGACGCCGGTCCGGGTAACGTTGCGCGCGGCCCAAGGAGTTGCCGGCTTCCGGCTGGTCCGCGCCGGTGTTTCAAAGTTGCTAAGCTATGCAACTGTTGGTGTCGTCGGCGGCGAGCGTCCGGGGGAGGAGTGCCCATGAGCAGGCCGCTCTATCAGGCGAAGGCCGAGTTCTTCAAGACGCTGGGGCATCCCGCCCGGATCCGGGTCCTGGAGCTGCTGAGCGAACGTGAGCACGCCGTCGCGGAAATGCTGCCGGAGGTGGGGATCGAGCCCGCCAATCTGTCCCAGCAGCTGGCCGTGCTCCGCCGGGCCGGTTTGGTCGTGACCCGCAAGGAAGGCTCGACGGTCTACTACTCCCTGACCAGCCCGCACGTGGCGGAGCTGCTGAAGGTCGCGCGGCAGATCCTGACCGGCGTGCTCGCCGGGCAGATCGAGTTGCTGGACGACCTGCGTACACCGGCGGTCTCGGGCGGCTCGAAGGGATCGGGGCGGCGCGGCGGGTAGCACGGGCGGCCGGACTCCGTCGCCCGGCCGCGCGCCGACGGGACGTGCTGTCCCGCTTCCTGGCGCGCGTCGGGGAAAACGCCCACTCGATCACGCTGATCTCCCGGCCGGTCGCCGCGCTCGCACCAGGCGGCGCCACCCGGTCGGACCGCACCCTGAGCCGGATCAAGATCGCCGATCCCGGCGTCTTCACCTTGCCCGCGCTGCCGGTGGCGCTCGCCGGCAACGACCTGTGAACGCCCGAGTGTGCGCAGGCTCGCACAATCCATGACTTGCAAACTTCATTAACTATCGAGAACATGGATCGGTCGACGTGAGAGGGGTGGGTTCGCCTGCGCGGGTACCGCTACAGCAGCGAAGTGACGACGGGGCGCGAGTTCGTGGCCGTCCTGCGTGGCCGGGTCACGGCCACGGTGGACGCCCTCGCGTCCGCGCGGGAAGCCGGGCTCGGCCACGAGGTCGAGCTGCACCTCGGCCGGCTGCGTGACCTGCTCGAGCTCGCCGAACGTCACGACGTGGACGTCGCCGGCTGGGTGGACCCCGCGGTGCTGGCGGCCGAGCCGTACCGGGACTGAGCGGATGCGGGGCAGGGGACACCGGCGGGGCGGCGGCCCCGGGACCGGATGGGCCGCGGTGCTCACCGATGGCAGTGCGCTGCGGGACAACCGCTCCGCGGGGAACCGGGTCATGCACGAGCTCGCCAGGCACCTGGGCGAGCTCGCCCACGTCCCGGTGCGACCCGTGACCCTCGACGCTGCCGGCGTGACTCGGCTGGCCGACGGTGTCCGGGCCCTGCCCGCGGACGCCGGGGCGGTCCTGCTCACCCACACTGACCCCGTCCTCACCCGTGCGGCCCAGGACGAACTGCGCGCGAGCGGCGCGCGGCCGTTGGTGACCGAGGAGGACGCGACGGCGATCGCGCTGACCGCCGCACTGCTGGGCGCGGTGGCCGGACACGGCCGGCGGCCGGAGGACTCCCGGCACGGCCGGGTGGTCGTCGCCGGTGCGCGGGAGCTGCCGATCCTGGCACCGCTGCTGGTCGCCGCGGGCTTCGCCGACATCACCCTGTGGAACTCGGCGGATGCGACCGGATTTCCTCTGCGAAGCGTCGTTTCCGGCGCATACGCGGTGCTCGACCTGACCGGCTCGGCCAGGGCCTGCCACGACCCCGGCACGACCGTGATCACCCGTGGCGACGCGCACGCGGCGCCGTGTGCCGCCGCCGCGCTGCTGCGGGCCGCCCTGCACACCCCGGGTGCGACGTTCGACGTCGAGGCCTACCACGCCTGCGCACTGGCGCTCGCCGCTCCCAGCTCCGGCCGGCCCGTGCCGCCCGGGACGGCTCAGGCGCTGACCCGGCGGGCCGCCGACGCCGTCGCGCACGTCTTCCGCACCCGGCAGAACACGTTCTGACCGTGCCTCACAGCGATGGAGAAACACGCATGACAGCTGCCGCCGCCACGACCGTCGGCGCCTCGAGGTGACCGGCACCCCACAGTTGCGTCCCGTGACCCGCCGCGCGGGCAGTGTCGCGCCACGGCTCATGCTCGTTTCGGGAGGTTCACACCCGGAACTCGCCGAGCGTGTCGCGGCGCGGCTGGGCACTTCGATCACGCCGCAGACCGCGCACACCTTCGCCAATGGTGAAGTCTTCGTCCGCTTCGCCCGATCCGTGCGCGGCAGCGACGTCTTCGTCGTGCAGACGCCCACCGAGCCGGTCAACTCGTGGCTCATGCAGAGCCTGATCATGGTCGACGCGCTCAAACGCGCCAGTGCCAAGCGCATCACCGTGGTCTGGCCGTTCTTTCCCTACAGCCGCCAGGACAAGAAGCACCGGGGGCGCGAACCGATCTCCGCTCGCCTCGTCACCGACCTGCTGTCCACCGCCGGCGCCGACCGCGTCATGACCGTCGACCTGCACACCGCCCAGATCCAAGGGTTCTTCGACGGCCCGGTGGACCACCTGCGGGCGCAGCCGCTGCTGGCCGAGCACATCCGCTCGGCCCACCCGGGCGCGGACATCACCGTCGTAGCCCCCGATTCGGGCCGGGTCCGGCTCGCCGAACGGTGGGCGGACCTGCTCGGCGGCCGGCCCATCGCGTTCGTCCAGCACCGCGAGTCCCTGCAGCACGGCCGCAGCACCGAGATCGTCGGCGACGTCCTCGGCCGGCACTGCGTCGTCGTCGACGACATGATCGACACCGGCGCCACCATGGCCGGCGCGGCCCGGCTGCTCCGCGAACTCGGTGCCGCACAGGTGATCGCCACCGCCACCCACGGCATCCTGTCCCCGGACTCCCGGAGCCGGCTCGCGAGCGGCGACATCGCCGAAGTCGTCGTCACCGACACCCTTCCGGCCCCGCCGGACAAGCGGTTTCCGCGGCTCACCGTGCTCTCCGTCGCGCCGTTGCTGGCCGATGCCATCCATGAAGTCTTCGAGGCCGGCTCGGTGACGAAGCTCTTCGACGATCCCGGTCGAGGTGAGCATGAGTGAGTTCGAGGTAGTGCTGCGCTAGCGCGTCACCACGTACCGGCAGCCGACGATGGCGCGCCGGCGTGAACCGGTGACGTGTGCCCAAGGGTTGCAAGATTTGTTAATTGTGCACATGATAGATTTGTAAGGTGCTGGGCAGGGTGGACGGGAGGCTGGGACTGATGAGTGAGCTGGCGGCCGAGGTGCGCCGCGGGATCGGCGAAGCGCAGGACGCCACCGTGGCGGCCACGGAGGCGGGACACCCCTACGAGGCGTATCTGCACCGGGTCCGCCTGGCGGAGTTGCTCGCGCTTGCCGCGCGTCACGACATCGACACCGCCGCGCTGGTGCGGCCTGCCGTCGGCGCCGCTCTGGCCGAGGACCGCGCCGCCCTCGGGCGCTGACGGTGCACCGGCCGGCGGGGCTGGCAGTCGTCAGCGACGGCAGCGGCCTTCCGGACGCGGCGGGTCGCGATCCGGGAGACGTCTTCGCCGCTCTCGCCGCCGACGTCCGGCTCTTGGGAACCCACACCTCTCTGAGCCCGTTCCCGGTCGTGGCCACCGCACGCGACGCCGGGGAGCTCGCGGCGGCGGTGCGGGCGCTGCCGGCCAGTACGGCGGCGGTGTTCGTGGCACGGACCGACCCGGTCCGCGCCCGGACCGTGCAGTGCGACTTGGCCCGCGGTGCGGGAATCCCGATCGTCACCGAAGAGGACACGGTCGTCATCGCTCTCGCCACGCAAGTGCTGGTGGCGCTGCGCCGTGCCGAAATCGCCCCGTGCAACGCGCGCGTGGTGGTGGCCGGCGCGGACACCGCGCCCTTGCTCGCCCTGGTGCTCACCGCGGCCGGGATCGGCGACATCGTCTCCTGGACGACCGCCGACGCACTGGGGTTCCCGCTCTCCGGCGTCGCGCGGGAGGCCGGGATCGTGATCGACCTGGCCGACGTCGCGGGCGCGATCCGGCCGGTCTTCGGGAACCAGGCACCGCTGACGATCAGGAGATCGTCCGAGCCCACCGCGCACCTGCTGGCCCTGCCGGGGCTGTTGCGCGCGCTGTGGGACGTGCCGAGACCGGGATGGGCCGGCGACCCGGCACGGCACGTCGAGGTACACCGCGCCTGCGCCCAAGCGCTGGTCACGCTCGTGCCGGTCGACCGGCTGCTGCCGGAACTGGCCGACCCCGACCTGGTCCACCGCGTCGCAGAGGCCACAGTGGACGTTCTCCGCCGGCCGTACGCCCGATGAGATCAGCGCCGTAGCCGGCGGTGGAGCGCCTTGCGGAGTTCTTCGAAGCCCAGCACGGTGGCGGCCAGTGCGATGGCGATGCCCCAGTCGGTCGCGCTGAGTGCGGTCGTGCCGACCAGCCTCTGCGCGGCGGGGACGTAGACCGCGCAGATCTGCAGGACGAGCACGACGGCGACGGCGGCCCAGAGGCGCCGGTTGCGCAGCAGCAAGGGGCCGAACACCGTGGCGTTTTCGTCGCGGACGTTGAAGAGGTTGACCAGCTGGTACAGCACGAAGGTGGTGAAGGCGAGGGTTTGGGCGGTGTCGGTGCCGCGGTCGAGGCCGAGCCGGTAGGCGTAGAGGGTGCCGGCGGTCATGAGCAGGCCGGTGGCGGCGATGCGGGCGAGCCGGCGTCCGGTGAGGATGTGCGCGCCCGGGTGCCGGGGTGGTTCGTGCATGACGGCCAGGCGGGCGGGTTCGAGGCCGAGGGCCAGTGCCGGTGGTCCGTCGGCGATGACGTTGACCCACAACAACATCAGCGGGGTGAGCACGGCGGGTTCGGACAGGAAGACCACGGATCCGGCGACCATGGTGAGGATCGCGGCGAGGTTCGTGCTGATCTGGAAGCGGACGAACTTGACGATGTTGTCGTAGATCGTGCGGCCTTGGCGGACCGCGCCGACGATGGTGGCGAAGTTGTCGTCGGTGAGGACCATCGAGGCGGCCTCTTTGGACACGTCGGAGCCGGTGATGCCCATGGCCACGCCGATGTCGGCGCCCTTGAGGGCGGGAGCGTCGTTGACGCCGTCGCCGGTCATGGCCACGGTCTCGTGTCGGCGTCGCAGAGTCCGCACGATGCGGATCTTGTGTTCGGGGGCGACGCGGGCGAACACGCCGATGCCGGGAGCCTCCTGTTCGAGGGCGCTGTCGTCGAGCCGGTCGATGTCTTCGCCGGTGATGCCGCGGCCGGTGATGCCGAGGGCGCGGGCGATCGAGGTCGCGGTGGCGAGGTGGTCGCCGGTGATCATCTTGACGTCGATGCCCGCGGTGTGGCACTCCGCGACCGCGGTGGCGGCTTCCGGGCGGGGCGGGTCGAGGATGCCGACGAGGCCGACCAGGACAAGCTCGTCCGGCAGCAGCGGCGTCCCGGTGGCGTCGGTGTCGATGCCGGGCTGTTCGGCGACGGCGATGGCCAGCACGCGTTCGCCGCGGCCGGCGAGTTCCTCGAGCACCGCGGAGATCTCGCGGTACCGCTGCTCGTCCAACGGGCGGTCGCCCTCTGCGCAGCGGACGTGGGTGGCGCGGCGGAGCAGGACGTCCGGGGCGCCCTTGACGCACACCCGGACGCCGGGCCCGCGGCGGTGGAAGGTGGCCATGTACTTGTGGCCGGAGTCGAACGGGATTTCGGCGACGCGAGGGGTGGCCTGGCGCAGTGCGGTGATGTCGATCCCGGCTTTGCCGGCGAGGGTGACCAGGGCACCTTCGGTGGGGTCGCCGACGAGCGTGCCGTCGTGGACGACGGAGTCGTTGCACAGGGCGGCGGGCGCGAGCACGTCGTGCAGGTCGGGAAGCGGGCTTTCGTCTTCGGCGGTGATGGTCCCGTCGGGCCGGTAGCCCTCGCCGCTGACGCGGTAGCGGCGGCCGGCGTGCCACAGCGAGCGGGCGGTCATCTGGTTGAGGGTGAGCGTGCCGGTCTTGTCGGTGCAGATCACCGTGGTCGAGCCGAGGGTCTCGACGGCGGTGAGGCGTTTGACGATGGCACGCCGGCGGGCCATGCGGCGCATGCCCAAGGCCAGGGTGACCGTGACGACGGCGGGCAGTCCTTCCGGGATGGCCGCCACCCCGAGCGCGACGGCGAGGGTGATGACCTCGCCGAGGCCGCTGCCGGTGGCGAACTG
Source organism: Amycolatopsis sp. NPDC049691 (assembly GCF_040675005.1). Taxonomy (NCBI): domain Bacteria; kingdom Bacillati; phylum Actinomycetota; class Actinomycetes; order Pseudonocardiales; family Pseudonocardiaceae; genus Amycolatopsis; species Amycolatopsis sp. NPDC049691. Next base: position 463,860 of record NZ_JBFANX010000003.1, on the reverse strand, counting down.
GATCGCCGCGACTCCGGCGACGGCGATCCCGGCGAGGTAGGCCAGCCGCACCCCGAGCCGGTCGAGCTGCCGCTGCAGTGGCGTGCGGACGGCTTCGGTGCGGTGCAGCAGACCGGCGACCTTGCCGATCTCGGTGGTCATACCGGTGGCGGTGACCAGCAGTTCGCCGCGGCCGCGGGTGACGATGGAGGTCATGTGCGCCATGCAGGCGCGATCGGGCAGCCCGGTGTCGCCGGGGAGGGCCTCGCCGGTCTTGGCCACGGGGACCGATTCGCCGGTCAGACCGGATTCGTCGGTCTCGAGGCCGACCTGGCTCAGTACGCGCCCGTCGGCGGGAATCCGGTCCCCGGCTTCGACCAGCACGACGTCGCCGGGCACGAGGTCCGCGGCCGGTACGTCGACGACCTGCCCGCCGCGGCGAACCCGCGCCGACGGGCTCAGCAGTTCTCGCAGGGCGGCGACGGCACGGTCGGCGCGGCGTTCCTGAAAGAAGCCCAGCACGCCGTTGAGGCCCAGGACCAGCCCGATGACCAGCGCTTCCCGGAAGGAACGCTCGACCACGCCGGCCAGCACGGCGGCGAGCACCAGCACCACGTTCAGCGGATTGGCGACCTGGGCGACCAGCGCCCGCCACCACGGCCGGGCCGCCGGTTCGGCCAGGCGGTTCGGTCCCGCGTCCGCGAGCCGGCGCGCCGCGTCCGCTTCGTCCAGGCCTCGGGCCGGGTCCACGCCGAGCCGCGCCGAGACGTCGGCCGTTTCCAGCCGCCACGGCCGCGAAACCGCCGGCAACGCAGTGCGGTCACCGGTCGCCAGGAGACCACCGCTTTCCCGGGCGGTCACGGCCGGGGCGGTGGGACGACGGCCACCGGGCAGGCGGCGTGGTAGATGAGGGCGTGGCTGGTCGAACCCAGGAGCAGACCGCGGAAGCCACCCCGGCCGCGGGAGCCGACCACGGCCAGCTGGGCGTTCTCGGCTTGTTCGAGCAGTGTGTGCGCGGGCCGGTGCCGGGCGATGACCAGCTCCACCGGCACGTCCGGGTAATCGGCTCGGGCCGGCGCGAGCCACTCGCCTACCAGTGCGTGTTGCTCGCGCTCGATTGCGGCCCAGGCCACGTCCACGCCGATCTCCCCGAACCCGCCCAGCGGCAGGTCCAGCCAGGTGTGCACCGCGACCAGCGGCACACCGCGCGAGGCGGCGGCGCGGAACGCGAACGGGATCGCCGCCGCACTGGTGGGTGACCCGTCCACGCCGACGACCACGGGCCCCTCGTGCCGCGGCTCGGTCCGGGCGTCGGCGCCGCGGACCACCACGATCGGGCAATGGCCGTAGGTGGCCACCGCCACGGCGATCGACCCCACCACCAGGCCGGTGAACCCGCCCAAGCCCCGTGACCCCAGTACGACGAGCTCCGCCGACGCCGAGCGGGCGATCAGCTGCTCGGCCGCCCAACCGCGGGCCAGGTCCGTGCTCACCCGCACGTCCGGTGCGGCGTCCCGCGCCGCCGACTCCGCCGCATCGAGCCACTCGCGACCGTACTCGAGCTGCGCGCGGTGGTAGGCGGGCACCAGCGCTTCCGCGTACGGCACGGTCACCGGTACCAGCGCGCACGCGTGGACGATCACCAGCGGCAGATCGCGCCGGAGCGCCTCCTGCGCGGCCCAGCCCACCGCGTGGGTCGCGGCGGTCGAACCGTCCACCCCCACCACGATCGGCCGCACGCCTGCTGCCACCATCTCCAGGTCCCTCCGGGAAAGTCGTGTCGAACGATCGTCGGCCGGCAGGTCACCCGGCCCCGCGGTGATCAGACGCCGAGCCGGTCCGGTTCGAGCAGGACGTCGGCCAGCGACCGGCGCGGTGTCCACGCCACCGGCTTGCCCCGGCCCAGCCGGAGGACGATCTGCGGCCACAGGCCACCGCCGAGCAGGTCGCGCAGCTCGTCGCGGACACTGGGGACTTCGACCGGCTGGGAGATGAACGACGCGTCGAGCCCGGCGGCGGTCGCGGTCAGCAGCACCCGCTGCATGGCTTGACCGGCGCGGAGCCGGTCGAGCCGGGTGTCGCCGAAGGAGCCGATGACCACGACCAGCGGGTCGGATTCGTCGATCCGGCCGCGCCGGGGCGAGGGCCCGGTCCCGAAGTCCCGGAGGATCCAGCCGCCGTCGTCGGCGGGCATCGCTCCGGCGGCGTAGTCGGGCACACCGTCGCGGCTGCCCCGGCCACGTCCCGTCCAGTACCCCCACTCGGCGACGAACGCCGGGTCGGCGAGCTGGGCGTGGTGGCTCTTGTTCACCAGTTCCCGCAGCCGGTCCAGCTGGACGGCGTCCAGCCGGGGCAGCCAGGCCTGCTCGATCTCGGCGGCGTGCCGAAGCTTGGACACCACGGAGGCGGGGATGGCGGCCTTCTCGAACGGCGTGCGGTTGGTGTGGCGGCGGGGGATCGCGTCGGCCAGCTCGACCAGCCGCGGGTCGGGTTTGCGGGCGGCGAAGGGCCGGACGACGGCCAGCAGGGTCGGTTCGTCACGGCGGGGGAGCAGTGTCGTGGCGGGGTGGGCGCCCAGTGCGTGGATGGCGGTGCGGAGGTTGAACAGCGCCGCCCCGCAGGAGAGCAGCAGCTCCCGCTGGTCGGCGTCGACGACCGGAAGCGCGCGTTCGGTGTCCGCGTGCAGCTCGAGGCCCACGGGGGTGCAACGGAACCGCCAGGGCTGCGTGTTGTGCGTGGACGGGGCCAGCACCGCGGCACCGAGCACGGACTTCACTTGATCGGAGTCCAGCAGGCCGACGGGCGTGATGGCTGAAGTCATGTCTCCCCCCATGCCGCGGCGCGGCACGCTGTGGATCGGAAGGCTCGGCTCGAGGATCTCCCGGGTGGACCGGGCTCCGAAAGAGCACAAGGTCACCAGCGGTGAGCCTCCGGGTTCGGTGGAGCCTTTGGTCCTTCGGGCGAGGGACCTGTGGTTCTGGGGTGGACTCGCCCACGGCGAAGATGATCAGGGCATGCAGATCCACATCAGCACCGACAAGAACGTGCACGGCAGTGACGCCCTGATGCGACGCGTCGAGCAGGAGCTCGAGTCGGCATTCTCCCGGTCCGCCGAGCGAATCACCCGTCTGGAAGTCCACCTCGGCGAGGAAGTCGCCGCTCGCGCCGCCGGGCTGGACCGGAGGTGCGTGCTCGAAGCCCGTCTGGCCGGCCACGGGGTTGTTTCGGTGACCCATCACGCCGGTTCGGTGACCGACGCCTGCCACGGTGCCATCCGCAAGCTTGAAAGCTTGCTGGAGAGCAAGTTCGGCCGGCTGTACCAGCACAAGGGCGGGGAGTCCATCCGTCACCTGGACGTGCCGGCCGATCCGGCCCACACCGCCGCACCCACGGCCGGTGCGCACTGACGCCACGCGCCGGATTCCGGGCGAGGACCAACAGCCCTTCCGAAGGATGACCTACGGCACCCGGCGGTGGACCGTTGTGCAGTGTTCGGTACGGCTCTGGCTTGGTGCGATGGAGAGCAGGCCGAGGACGCCTCACGGTTCCGGCGGCCGCCGGAACGGCGCAGTCCACTTCGGACACCGACCAGGAGATGACGATGCGCAAGTACGTGTACGACTTCGCCGAGGGCAACCGCGCCATGGCGGACCTGCTGGGCGGCAAGGGCGCCAACCTCGCCGAGATGACCGTGATGGGCCTGCCGGTGCCGCCGGGGTTCACGATCACCACCGAGGCGTGCCGGGCGTACCTGGCCGCCGGTGCACCACCCGAGGGGCTGGCCGAGGAGGTGGCGGAGCACCTGCACACGCTGGAGCGCGCGATGGGCCGCAAGCTCGGTCAGGTGGACGAGCCGCTGCTGGTTTCGGTCCGGTCCGGAGCGCGGTTCTCGATGCCGGGGATGATGGACACCGTCCTCGACATCGGGCTGACCGACGAATCGGTGACCGGGCTCGCCGCGTGGTCGGGGGACGAGCGGCTGGCGTGGGACTCCTACCGCCGGCTGGTGCAGATGTTCGGCACGACCGTGCTGGGCGTCGATGCCACCCACTTCGCCGGTGCGTTGCGGGCGGCGAAGCAGGCCAAGGGCGTCACCGGTGACCTCGGCCTGGACGCGGCCGACCTGCGGGCGCTGACCGCCACGTTCAAGGACATCGTCCGCGAACGGGCGGGCCGGGAGTTCCCGCAGGACCCGCGCGAGCAGCTGAACCTCGCGATCGACTCGGTGTTCGAGTCGTGGAACACCGACCGCGCCCACGTGTACCGCCGTGCCGAGCACATTCCGGAGGACCTGGGCACCGCGGTGAACGTGTGCGCGATGGTGTTCGGCAACCTGGGTGCGGACTCGGGCACGGGGGTGGCGTTCACCCGCGACCCGGCCACCGGGGCGCCCGGCGTCTACGGCGACTACCTCGCCGACGCCCAAGGCGAAGACGTCGTTGCCGGTATCCGCAACACCCTGCCCCTGCACCGGCTCGCCGACCTGCATCCCCGTGCCTACGAGCAGCTCCTGGGGATCATGCGGACGCTGGAGGAGCACTACCGCGACCTGTGCGACATCGAGTTCACCATCGAACGCGGCCGGCTGTGGATGCTGCAGACCCGGGTCGGCAAGCGCACCGCGGCCGCCGCGTTCCGCATCGCCCAGGCCCTGCGCGAAGAAGGCGTGATCGACGCCGACGAGGCGCTGCGTCGGGTCACCGGCGCGCAGCTGGCGCAGCTGATGTTTCCCCGCTTCGGCGACACTGCCACGTCGCCGGTCGCCACCGGCGTGGCGGCGTCCCCGGGTGCGGCGGTCGGCGAGGCGGTGTTCGACTCGGCCACCGCGGTCCGCCGGGCGGAGGAAGGCGCCGCCGTCATCCTGGTACGGCGGGAAACCAATCCCGACGATCTCGACGGGCTGATCCACGCCCGGGGCGTGCTCACCAGCCGCGGCGGAAAGACGTCGCACGCCGCCGTCGTCGCCCGTGGGCTGGGGCGCACGTGCGTGTGCGGCGCCGAATCCTTGGACGTCGATGCGGCGAACCGCCGGTTCACGACCGCGGACGGCACGGTGGTCGCCGAGGGCGCCGTGATTTCCATCGACGGCACCGCGGGCGAGGTGTACCTCGGCGAGCTGGCCGTGGTGCCGTCCCCGGTCGTCGACTACTTCGAAGGCCGCCGCGAGCCCGGAACCGATGCGCTGTTGCAGGCGGTCGACCGGATCATCACGCACGCCGACACCCGGCGGCGGCTGGAGGTGCGGGCGAACGCCGACACTCCGGAGGACACGCGACGGGCCCGCCGTCTCGGCGCGACCGGGGTCGGACTGTGCCGCACGGAGCACATGTTCCTCGGCGACCGCCGGGTGTTGGTCGAACGGCTGATCCTGGCCGGGACCGACGCCGAGCGCGAGTCCGCACTCGTGGCGCTGCTCCCGTTGCAACGAGCGGACTTCGTGCGAATTCTCGAGGAGATGGACGGGCTACCGGTCACGATCCGGCTGCTGGACCCACCCCTGCACGAGTTCCTGCCCGACCGTACGGCGCTGACCGCCGAAGTGGCGGTGGCCAAGGCACTGGGCCGGCCGGGTGCGCCGGAAGACCTGCTGCGAGCGGTCGATCGGCTGCACGAAGAGAACCCGATGCTGGGCACCCGCGGAGTCCGGCTGGGGCTGGTCGTGCCCGGTCTCTACGAGATGCAGGTGCGCGCCATCGCCGAAGCCGCCGCGACCCGGGTGCGTGCGGGCGGGACCCCGCGCGTGGAGATCATGATCCCGCTGGTCGGCGACGTGCGGGAGCTGGACATCATGGCCTGCCGCGCTCGGCGGATCCTCGACGAAATCACCGCGGAAACGGGATTTCCGTACGAGATCGGCACCATGATCGAGCTGCCCCGGGCCGCCGTGACCGCCGGACGCATCGCCGGTTCGGCCGAGTTCTTCTCCTTCGGCACCAACGACTTGACCCAGACGGTGTGGGGATTCTCGCGTGACGACGTCGAGGCGTCGTTCTTCCCCACCTACCTCGCCGAGGGCATCTTCGGAGTTTCTCCGTTCGAGACGATCGACCGGGACGGCGTAGGCCGGCTCATCTCCGGCGCCGTGGAGGCGGGCCGGGCCACCCGACCGGGCCTGGTCATGGGTGTGTGCGGCGAACACGGCGGCGACCCCGCGTCGATCGGGTTCTTCCACGAGGTGGGCCTCGACTACGTGTCCTGCTCGCCCTTCCGCGTGCCGGTCGCCCGCCTCGAAGCCGGGCGCGCCGCCGTCGGCCGGACCGACAGCGCCGTCGACAACCGATAGGGGACGAAGTCGCCGCGGCGTCCCGTCCCCGGAGGACTTTGGGATATCCACAGAGGACTTTGGTCCCTGTCGGGCGGGGCGGGTGGCGCGGTCGACTCCTCGCGTGCGACGACCGGAGAAGACAGGAGCGCCCGTGACGGCCACGAGACCCGGCCCGATTGCCATCCGACCGCAGGCGGGACGCGAACGCGTCAAGGGTGCGTGGCTGCTGCGGCTGCTGCGCACCACCGACCACAAGCAGATCGGCGTGATGTACCTGGTCGCGACCTTCGCGTTCTTCCTCATCGGGGGCGCGATGGCGATGTTGATCCGCTCCGAGCTGGCACGGCCGGGCCTGCAGTTCCTCTCGCAGGAGCAGTACAACCAGCTGTTCACCATGCACGGCACGGTGATGCTGCTGCTGTACGCGACGCCGAGTGTGTTCGGGTTCGCGAACTTCGTGCTGCCATTGCAGATCGGTTCGCCGGACGTCGCGTTCCCGCGGCTGAACGCGTTCTCGTTCTGGCTGTTCCTGTTCGGCGGCCTGATCATGCTGGGTGGGTTCCTGACCCCGGGTGGCGCCGCCGACTTCGGCTGGTTCGCCTACACTCCGCTGTCGGACGCGATCCACTCGCCCGGGGTCGGGCCCAACCTCTGGATCGTCGGGGTCGCCGTCGGCGGTCTCGGCACGATCCTCGGCGCGGTCAACATGGTCACCACCGTGATCTGCCTGCGCGCGCCGGGGATGACGATGTGGCGGATGCCGATCTTCACCTGGAACATCCTGGTCACCAGCATCCTGGTGCTGATCGTGTTCCCCATCCTCACCGCCGCCGGGTTCGGCCTGCTCGCCGACCGGTTGATCGGGGCGCACGTGTTCGACCCGGCCAACGGCGGTGCGGTGCTGTGGCAGCACCTGTTCTGGTTCTTCGGCCATCCCGAGGTCTACATCCTCGCCCTGCCGTTCTTCGGCGTGGTCTCGGAGATACTGCCGGTGTTCAGCCGGAAGCCGCTGTTCGGTTACCGCGGCCTGGTCTGGGCGACGTTGTCCATCGCGGCGCTGTCGGTCGCGGTGTGGGCGCACCACATGTACGCCACCGGCGCCGTGCTGCTGCCGTTCTTCTCCTTCATGACGTTCCTGGTCGCCGTCCCGACCGGGGTCAAGTTCTTCAACTGGATCGGCACGATGTGGAAGGGCCAGCTGACTTTCGAGTCGCCGATGCTGTTCTCCGTCGGGTTCCTGGTCACGTTCCTCTTCGGCGGCCTGTCCGGCGTGCTGCTCGCGGCACCGGCCCTGGACTTCCACGTGTCGGACAGCTACTTCGTCGTCGCGCACTTCCACTACGTGCTCTACGGCACGATCGTGTTCGCCACCTTCGCCGGCATCTACTTCTGGTTCCCGAAGATCACCGGCCGGATGATGGACGAATCCCTGGCCCGCTGGCACTTCTGGACCACGTTCACCGGCTTCCACGGTACGTTCCTCGTCCAGCACTGGCTGGGCAACGAAGGCATGCCGCGCCGCTACGCCGACTACCTGAGCACCGACGGGTTCACCACGCTCAACACCATTTCGACGGTCGGCGCATACCTGCTCGGTGCTTCGGTGCTCCCGTTCATCTGGAACGTGGTCAGGAGCTACCGGTACGGCGAGATCGTCACGGTGGACGACCCGTGGGGTTACGGCAACTCGCTGGAGTGGGCGACGTCCTGCCCGCCGCCCCGGCACAACTTCACCGAGCTGCCCCGGATCCGCTCCGAGCGGCCCGCGTTCGAGCTGCACTACCCGCACATGGTGGAACGCCTCCGCCGCGAGGGCGAAATCACCCTCACCGGCAAGCCGAAGACGCACGCGGCCGAGGCGGACCCACCGCGGCTGCCCGCGGATCGATGACGGACCCCGTCACCACCAGAGAAAGGCAGCCGCTGTCGCGCACGCTCAACCTGGCCGTGGACATCTCGGGTGACGTTCTCCCGGCCGCCCGGGAGTACGTCCGCCGCCGGATCGACGGTGTGCTCCGGCGGGCGCCTGGCCAAGTCGAATCCGCGAAGCTCAAGCTCACGGTGTACCGGAAGCCCGCCGTGCCGCGGCCCGCGCTCGTCCAGGCGAACCTCGTCGTCGACGGGCAGCCGCTGCGGGCCCAGCTGACCGGTGTGTTCTTCCAGGAAGCGGCCACGTTGCTCCGGAAACGGCTCGGTGAACAGCTGGCTCGGCTGCAGAACCCGGCCGTGCCGAGGCTGTGGCCGCCACCGCCCGGCGAGCCGCCGTCGCTTCCGCGTCCGGCCGGGCAGCGGGAGATCGTGCGCCACCAGCGCTGTCCACTGAGGACGATCCGTCCGGACGACGCGGCACTGGCCAGACGCCGTGGGTCGTCAACGTCCACCCGGTGCCCCGGCTGACCGCCGAGGCGGCCGGCGAACGGCTCGACGCCCTCGAGCTGCCATTCCTGTTCTTCCGGGACTCGGGCACCGAACGGGGCGCTGTGCTGTACTTGCGCTACGACGGGCACTACGGGCTCGTCACCGCGGCATGACCGGCACGCGCCGGGGACCTCGTCGCGGGTACCGCGGGAACGATCGTGCGGGCCTGAACGCCGGCGTCGGCGTTTCCGGCGGAAGCCGGAACGCTGCCTCAGTCCTCCGCGTCGCCGGCGACGTCGAGCCGATAGCCGGGCACCAGCCGTGCGTGGCCCGGGCTGAATTCGATCCACACGGACCCGGGGCGGAGGTCCGGTGCGTGGTCGACCACGACTCCGGTCTGGCCGTCGAACTGGCCGCTGTGTGCGCGCACGCGCAGCCCGGTGGGGAATCCGCCAGCCCGGGCTGGACCGAGCTGCTTGGTGCGGTGGGCGAGTCGCATGCCGGCCTCCTCTTCTCCCCGTCCCTCTATGATCCCGCTCGGCGGGCGGTGGGTGCAGGGGAGAAGGCCAGGACCCGGCGGGCCGATCTGCCCGTCCGGATGGAGTCGTTGTTCCCGCGTCCGGCGCGGTCCACATCGGCGGTCGGGACTTCCAAGATGGGGTCTTCCGGGGCGGCGGTCGGTGACCAAGGGCCCTGCGCGGCCCCGGGGCCGGGTGGGCATGGTGAAGGGGTGAACAGTTCATCCGCCGAGGTCGGGCCCGGCATCGATCCCACCCTGCTCGACGACGCGCTTTCGCGGGCGCGGGCATTCGGCGCAATGTACCCGCTCGGCGCCCTCACCGTCGTGACCCGGAAGACCGGGCACCCGGCCGTGCCCGCCGCGGTGCTCGCCGACGTCCACGCCTCGGTAAGCGGCCGGCACGTCGCACACACCGCTGTCTGAGCCTCCTGTGGCGCCGTGAACCGGCGCCCGCCACCACGTCCGGGCAGCGCGCCGGCGATGACCGTCGCGATGTGGCGTTCCGATGCGTCGGCGCCTTCGCCGGTCAGCGTGACGCCCCCGTCGGGCACCGCGACCTGCCACGGTCGCGGGCTCGCCATCGCCAGGCGGAGGCGCGTCCTCGTGGGGCAGAGTTCGTGGATCGGGCAGGATCCGGCCGCGCAGAAGGTCGGCCTCGGTCACTACTTGCCGTACCCGGCCGCCAGGCCGGTAAAGGAAACTCCGGTCAGTCCCGGTCGAGCATGCCGGGGCCGAAGACCTCGTAGCGGATGTGCTCGGCGGGCAGGCCGCGTCGGATGAGCCCGGCGCGGATGGCGTGCATGAACAGGAGCGGGCCGCACAGGTAGGCGGTGGTTCCCGGAGGCAGCGGCAGCGCGTCGACGTCCATGAGCCCGGGCCGCGAATGCGCGTCGTGGTCGTTCTCGTACCAGCGCAGTTCGTCGGCCTCGGCCAGGCCCGTCGCGGTCTGGGCGCATTCGCGGCGCAGCGCGTGGTGGGCGGGAGAGCGGTCGGCGTGGGCGAGGATGACGCGCCGGGTCGGCTGGGTGCGGGCGAGGTGGTCCAGCACGGCGGCCATCGGGGTGATCCCGATGCCGGCGCTGACGAGCAGCACCGGTCCGTCGCCGGGATCGAGGGTCGTCTCGCCGGCGGGCGGGCCGAGCAGGAGGACGTCGTCTTCGGTGACGCGGTCGTGCAGGTGGTTCGAGACCGCGCCGTCCGGTGCGCCGGCGCGGCCGCGGAGGCGGCGGACGGTGATCCGCAGCGAACCACGCCCGGGGCCCTGCGAAAGGGAGTACTGGCGAGGCTGGCGGTGGCCGCCGGGCAGGTCGACGGCGACCGAGACGTACTGGCCGGGGGCGAAGTCCGGGACGGCCCCGCCGTCGTCGGGCACCAGGGTGAACGAGACGGTGTCGACGGCTTCGTCGAGGCGCTTGGCGACGCGCCAGCGGCGCCAGAGGTCGGCGGGGTCGAGGTCGCCGCGCTCGTAGAGGCGGGCTTCGGCGGCGATCAGCCGGCAGGCGAGCAGCCAATAGACCTCCTGCCAGGCGGCGGCGATTTCGGGAGTGACCGCGTCGCCGAGAACGGTGCCGACGGCGGTGAGCAGGTGGTGGCCGACGATGGGGTACTGCTCGGCGCGGACGCCCAGCGAGACGTGCTTGTGGGCGATCCGCTCGGCGATCTGGCCGAAGGGAACGGCTTCCCCGGCGAGCAGGTGTTCCGCGAAACCGGCGACGGCGGCCGCCAGTGCCAGCTTCTGCCGGCCGTCGGCCTGGTTGCCCTGGTTGAACAGGTCGAGCAGCTCGGGCTGGGCGGCGAACATCGACGAGTAGAACTCACCGGTGATCTCCACGGCGTGCGCACGAACCACGGGCAAGGTGGCGCGAACCACCGCGGCGGATGCAGGCGACAGCAAGGAATTCTCCTCGGATGGGGAACGGGCACAGGTCCTACGACGGCGCCGATGCCACCGGAACCGGACTCGTTCCCGATCTTGCCGAAACGACGTGCCAGACCACAGGGATCTTCGGGCCCTCAGCCGAGGACCTTGGTCACCAAGGGGATTCGGCCGATCGGATCAACCGCGGAGAGCGAACCCGAGCTCTCGCCCCCGTTCCCGGAGGTCGTCGCGGACGTCCGGGTGGGCGACCCGGTCCACGATCTGCTGGGCCTGCTCGCTCGAGTCGTTGCCCCAGATGGTCGCGGTGCCGTTCTCGCTGACGATGAAGCTGTGCTGGAAGGAGGTGACAGGACCTGCCAGCCGGGGCACGACGGTCGACACGTTCGCCTTCGGGTGCCAGGACGGGAGCGCGATGATCGCGCGCCCGCCCGGGGAATGCAGGGCGCCGACCACGAAGTCGGTCTGGCCGCCGAACCCCGAGTAGATCGCCCCGCGCACCCGGCCGGCGTTGGCCTGGGCGAACAGGTCGACCTCCAGGGCGCTGTTGACCGAGACCAGGCCACGCTGCCGGGCGATCACCGCCGGGTCGTTGGTCTTCTCGGTCCGCAGCAAGCGGACCCGCGGGTTGCGGTCGACCCACTTGTACAGCTCGGTGCTGCCGAACACGAACGACGCCGTCACCGGCGCGGCCGGGTCGAGCGCCCCGGCCCGGTCGAGCGCGAGCACGCCGTCGCTGAACATCTCCGACCACACCGCGAGTCCCCGTCGCGCGGTCAACGCCGCCAGCGTCGCGTCCGGGATCCCGCCGATCCCAAGTTGCAGCGTCGCGCCGTCCGCCACCAGTTCGGCGACCCGCCCGCCGATCGTGCGCGCCGCGTCGCCCAGTCGCCGCAGCTCGGGGGACAGCAGCGGTTCGTCGACCTCGATGGCGTGGTCGATCTCGTCCAGGGGCAGCACGCCGTCGCCGTAGGTGAACGGCATGTTCGGGTTGAGCTGCGCCACGACCAGGCCGCCACGGGCCCGGACCGCTTCGATCGCCGCGGGCAGGATGTTGACTTCGGTGCCCAGCGACACCGTGCCGTCCACGGGCGGGGACGTGTGGATCAGGACGACGTCCGGTGGGAGCGAGTGCTTGAGCAGCTCGGGGGCCAGCGACAACCGGCACGGGAAGTACCGCAGACCGGCCCGTTGCCGCATTCCTGGGCCGACGAAGGGCGTCTCGAGCAGCACACCTTCTCGATCCGGCATGCCCGCCTGCGCGTTCAGGGCGAACAGCCGGTACTCCGGCAGCGCGGCGTCCAGGACGGCCAGCGCCCGTGCGGGCGTGGCGAAGTTCCCGCTGACGACGACCCTGGGCGCCGGTCCTGGCACCCCGGCCAGTACGGCGCCCAGCTGTGACTCCGACAAGATCCGCATCGGCGGCCTTTCCGCTCGTTGTTTCCTGCCGATCATGCCCGAACCGTGTGGTCCGGACGCCTCAGTCAGGATGGTGGTGGCCGATCCGCCCGGTGAGGCCGACGGTAAGCGCCCGTCGCACGTGTGACCGGGCGTGGGCGACCGCCTCGTCCAGGTCGGTGAACAGGTGGTTCTCGTGCCGGAGTTTGCCGAGGGCGCCGGTGGCCGCCAGCAGGTGCCGGTGGTGCGGCCGGATTCCCTTCACCAGCACCGTGATCCCGCGGGCTTCCAGTTCTTCGATCGCTTCGCCCAGCGCTTTCGCGCCGGTGGCGTCGAGCAGGTGCAGGCGGGACAGCCGCAGGATGACGACGAGGACGTCGTCGGTGGTGCCGGCGATTCCGGTGACGATGCGATCGGAGGCGCCCCAGAACATGGCGCCTTCGAAGCCGAGGACCGCGATGTGTTCGTCGCCGGGGGTGGTGGGGCCGGGCAGCGGGTCGCGGCGGGTGTGGGCGGCGCCGGCGAGGTGGCGCAGGGCGAAGAAGGCGGCGACGAGCAGGCCGATCTCCACCGCGAGGATGAGGTCCGCCGCGACGGTCACGAGAGCGGTCACGGCGAAGGTGGCCGCGCTGGAGCGGCTCGCCTGAACGACCTCGCGGATCGTACCGAACGGCACCATCCGCAGGCTGGTGACCATGAGGACGCCGGCCAGCGCGGCCAGCGGGATCCGGGACACGAGTCCGGTGGCCGCGTAGATCACCGCGAGGATCACCAGTGCGTGCGTGATGGCCGCCAGCCTGGTCCGGGCGCCGGAGCGGACGTTGACGGCGGTGCGGGCGATCGCGCCGGTGGCGGGCATGCCACCGAAGAGACCGCTGGCGATCGAGGCGAGTCCCTGGCCGACCAGTTCGCGGTCCGGGCGGGTCGGCCCCACCGGTGGCCCGCCGCGGGTCATCGTGACGGCGACGCGAGCGGAAAGCAGGGATTCGATGGCTGCCAGCGCGGCGACCGCGACGACCGCTCCGGTGAGGTCGCCGACCGCACCGAGGCTGAAGGACGGCAGCGCCGGAGTCAGGGTGTTCGGCAGGCCGCCGATCCGCGGGAGTGGCGCGTGGACGACCTCGGCGGCGACGGTCGCCGCGGCGACCGCGAGCAGGGACGCCGGTATCCCGCGGTGCAGCTTGGGCAGCACCAGCATGAGCACGGCGACCAGTGCCACGGTCGCGATCGTCCAGACGGCCGGGCCGCCGCCGGTCACGGCATGGGCGACGGCGCCGGCCGCGGCCAGGAGCGGATTCTTCCCCGGCGACGCGGTGGTGCCGACGGCCGCGGGGATCTGCTGCAGGAAGATGATGCAGGCGATGCCGAGCGTGAAGCCCTCGACCACCGGCCACGGCAGAAAACCGACCAGCCGGCCCAGTCGGGCGGCTCCGGCGACGAGCACGACCAGACCGCCGAGGATGGAGACCAAGGCGATCGACGACGGCCCGTGGGCCGCGACGATCGGGGCCAGGACGACGGCCATCGCGCCGGTCGGCCCGGACACCTGGACCGGGGAGCCGCCGAACACCGCGGCCACGATCCCCGCCACGACCGCCGTGACCAGCCCCGCTGCCGGCCCCGCGCCCGAACTGACGCCGAAGGCCAGGGCCAGTGGCAGGGCCACGACACCGACGGTGACCCCGGCGAGGAGGTCCGCGCGCAGCACGGGCCCGTGGAGGTCGTAGTCACCCCGGCCGGGCAGCAGGTCGCGGGCGTTCACGCCCGGGCCGCGATCGCGTCGAGCACGGCTTGCGGACTCGCGCCGGGCAGCGGCGGCAGCTCGCGCGCGGCACGCAGCTGCTCCGAACCGGGACGCAGCCCGGCCATCAGAAAGGCGCGGGCGACCACGAGGAGCTCGGCCACGAGCGGTTCGGCGAGCCAGTACTCGACGGCGTTGCCGGTTCGCGACGAGGTGACGACGCGGGAGCGACGCAGTACCGCGAGGTGCTGGGACAGCTGGGAGGCTTCGCAGCCGGTCACCTCGAGCAGCCGCGTCACCGGCGCGCCCTCGTCACCGGCGGCGGCCAGCACCTCCAGCACCTGGATCCGGGTCGGGTGCGCGAGGCACTTGAACAGGTCGGCCTTGATCCGGTACAGCGGCTCCGTGGTGCGGGATCTCGCGGGCATGAGCACCTCCTGGATTGATGATTCTATCAATCCATCAACCCGTGCTGGATCCGGGCCGTCGTGCGCGAAGGACGAAAGTCCATCCGAGCCGTGACATTCGCCTGGTGATCGATCCGGCGCCTTCGTCGAGGCTGAGCGGTGTCCGACGGACACCGGGTGGTGTCGCCGTCCCGCCTGAAGGAGCCGCGTCATCGTGTTCAGCCATCCAGATCCCGCGGCGCCGGCGAACGACCACGTTCCCGGGCACGGCCCGCTGCTCGGCGTCCGCCGGTTCCTGACGAAGGAGACCGTCGGCGACCACGGCCGCACCTTGCACCAGATCGACTCGGGTGCGTGGGAGTCCTTCTACCGCGATCGGTGGAGCTATGACCGGGTCGTGCGCTCCACGCACGGGGTGAACTGCACCGGGTCGTGCTCGTGGAACGTTTTCGTCAAGGACGACCTGATCACCTGGGAGCACCAGGCGACCGATTACCCGACGACCGGTCCGGACAGCCCGGACTACGAGCCGCGCGGCTGTCCGCGGGGTGCGTCGTTCTCCTGGTACGAGTACTCGCCGTCGCGGGTGCGGCACCCTTACGTGCGCGGCTCGCTGCTCACCATGTTCCGGGCGGGCGTGAAGCGGTTCGGTGACCCGGTCAAGGCGTGGGCGGACATCGTCGAGGACCCCCGCAAGGCGGAGGCCTACAAGGGACAGCGTGGCCGCGGCGGGTTCGTGCGGGCCACGTTCGACGAGGCGGCCACGATGGTGGCCGCCGCACACGTGTACACGACCAAGACCTTCGGACCCGACCGCGTGGTCGGCTTCTCGCCGATCCCCGCGATGTCGATGGCGTCCTTCGCCGCCGGAACCCGGTACCACGCGCTGCTGGGCGGGACGCTGCTGTCGTTCTACGACTGGTACGCCGACCTGCCGGTCGCGTCGCCGCAGGTGTGGGGTGACCAGACCGACGTCCCTGAAGCCGGCGACTGGTGGAACTCGACCTACCTGATGATGTGGGGCTCGAACATCCCGGTGACGCGCACCCCGGACGCGCACTTCCTCGCCGAGGCCCGCTATCGCGGCTCCAAGGTCGTCGCGGTCAGCCCCGACTACGCCGACAACGTGAAGTTCGCCGACGACTGGCTCGCGGCGTTCGCTGCACCAGCACCAGCGTGTGTGAGTACTGCGGCTGTCTGACACGGGAACGCGTCGAGGTAGTCGCGTTGATCAGCCGTGTCCGCGCGGCGCACAGCCGCGGGGACGTCACGGTGATGGCTGAGCTGGTCACCCGGATCGCGCGCCCGGACGATGACCGGGCCGAAGCTGTGCGAGCCGCGACCGGTCGGTGACGTCGCGCCGCCCTGGTAGTGACTGCGAACGCTGTCCCGTCCGGGCTGAAGGCGGAGGAGCCGATGGCGCTGCCCTGGTCGGTGGCGGGTAGCGGCGTGGTGACGTCGAAGTGGACCGCGAGAACGGACAGGTGAGTGCGGTCGGCCTGCCCGGCGCCGGGCCGGGCTTGCCGTGCCCGGCCTGGTCGATCTGCAGGCGAACGGGTTCGCCGGGGTCGGCTTCCTGAACGCCGATGTCGACGGTTATGTCCGCGCGGGCGGTTCTACAAGGCGCGATGTCAGTGCTCGGGTTCGCGCGGTGCCGGGGCGGAGCTGAACTGACCCTGCCAGGTGGCCTGGGCGCCGGAATCCCCGATCCGGACGATGTCGTAGCAGGCCGCGCCCGCGGCCGCGATCGACAGCACGGCGAGCACCACCGTCACCGCGGTCGACGTCGGAGCCAGGAAAGTGCGGCGGCGTGTGGCGACCGTGGTCGAGCCGGCGCTCGCCGTGCCGGTCGGGGCCTGCAGGCTTTCGCGACGACGCCACCAGACGACGACCGCGAGGACGGCCACCGGGATCGCCACGTAAAGCGCGGTGTCGCCGAGTTCGGTGTGGGCGCGCACGAGCGGCGTCGAAGCCACGCGGCGTTCCAGCCATTCGCCCGCTTCCGTGGTGATCGGAACGAGGACCACGACGAGGACGGACAGGATCGCGTTCGGCCCGGCGACCTTGCGGCGGACGGCGGGCCACAGCGCGCTCAGCACCAGCAACAGGGCGGCGAGGGGAAGCAGGACGACGATGGCGTGCACGAGCAGGATGTGGGCGGGCAGGCCGTTGACGGTGGTCATGATGTCCTTCGTGAGGGTGTCGGGTTGTCGGGGCAGGCTCCGGTTCAGGGGGCACGAGCGAGCGCGGCGACCTCGTATCCCGGTGCCCGCGCCGAAACCCACTGCTTGACGTCGTCGCCCCCACGGGCGAAGGCGGCCGTGGCGAGGACGTCGGCCCACAGCAGGGTCGGGCCGGTGACCGTCACCGAAAGCAGCTTCGTGGCGTGCAGGCCGGTGTGCGGGTCGACGATGTGCGGGCCGCGGGCGGCCGAGCCGGACGTCGCCAGGGCTCCGGTACGCAGCTCCAGCACGGCGAGAAACGTGCTTGGGTCGGCGGGGTCTTCGACGCCGACCCGCCACGCCGGCGCGTGGGAACCGTGGACGCCGGCGGTGATGTCGCCGCCGGCGTTCAGGTAGTGGTCCAATCCACGTAACCGGGCGAGGCGAACCGCGGCCTTCTCGGCCGCCCAGCCTTTCACCAGCCCGGACGGGTCGAAACCGCCGGGCAGCCGCCACGGGTCGAAGTAGCCGTCGGTGCGCTCCCGGGCTTCTTCGCACAACGCCACGACCTCCGCAAGCCATGGATGCCACTCCGCACGAGGCAGTTCCCGACGGCGAAGCGCGCTGACCTGGCTGTCGGGCCGGTAGGTGCTGAACAGCTCGTCGGTGGCACGCAGATACCCGAACACGGCGGCCACGGCCGGTTCGACCGCGGGATCGGTGTCCACGCGGGGACCTCGCAAGTGCAGGCTGGCCTGGGTGCCCATGACCGGCCGGCTCCAGGACCGGCGTTCCCGGCGGGCGGCCTTCACCGGTGGGCCGCGTCGATCGCGGACTGCAGGGACTGCTGGTAGCCCTCGGAGGTGTAGGTCGCGCCGCTCACGGTGTCGATCTGCGCGCTCTGGGCCTGCAGTGTCTCCTGGTTCAGTTCCGGTACGGCGGCGGAGTTGATCCGGACGTCGCGGCCGCTCTCCTGGGGGTACTGGACGGCTTGGGCGTCGGTGATCTTGCCGCCCGAGACGGTGATCTGCACCTGTACGGGGCCGTAGCGGGTGTCGGCGGCGTCACCGGTGAACGTGCCGCTCCCGCCGGCGGAGCCCGGCGTCGCGGGGGTGGCCGGGGTCGTGGTCCGAGTCGGCTGCGTCCCGCCGCCGAGTGGCCGCCCGGTGGCGACCGGGGTCTGGTCGGTACTGGTGCGGTAGCTGAACAGCAGCACGACGACCGAGACGGTCGCCGCGGCGGCGATGGCGATCCTGCGCATCGGAAGTCCTTTCCTACCAGCCGAACCGTTCGGAGTGGACACGGTCGGCGGGGACGCCGGCCCGGCGGGCGGTGTCGAGCACGGCGCCGGTCCACGCGTCGGGTCCGCAGACGTAGACGTCGTGGTCGGCGATGTCGGGCACGAGGTGGCGTAGCACCGTGTCATCCGGCACCGGCGCGTAGCCCGCCGGCAGCCAGGACGCGCGGTCACGGGAGCGGCGGCCGAGCAGGTAGTGGAGCCGGATGCCGCGTCGCGCCGCGAGGGTTTCGAGCTCGGCGCGGAACAACAGGTCCCGCTGCCGCCCGGCGCGGAGGAAGAGCACGGCTTCGCCGGGCCGGTAGGGCAGTTCCTCCAGCAGCGCGCGCAGCGGGGTGATCCCGATGCCGGACGCGAACATCGCGAGCTTCCGTCCTTTCCGGACGGTGCCGGTGAGCCTGCCGTACGGCCCTTCGACCAGCGCGGGAGTGCCGGGTGGCAGAGTGGCGAGCCGGCGGCTGCCGGGCCCGAGGTCCTTCGCCGTGATTCTGAGCCGCTGACCGTCGGGAGCGGCCGAGAGGGAGAACGGCTTGCCGCGCGTCCAGCCGGGACCCGAGACGAACCGCCACACGAAGAACTGGCCCGCCGCGACGGGAAGCCGATCGAGCCGGCGGCCGCGCAGGTACACCGAAACGACGCCGGGACCCTCCCGCACCACCTGGTCGACGACGAGCCGGTGCCGGACGTTGAGGCGGACCGGCAGTCCGACGCGGAACACGAGCACCGCCGCCGCTGCCACGGCGTACGCGGTCCACCAGAACGCGGTCGCGACGGGGGACGCGGTGAAGTCGGCGCCGGTCCACAGCTGGTGTGGCAGGGCGAGGCCGGCGCCGAGGTAGGCGTAGAGGTGCAGCAGGTGCCACGACTCGTACCGCAAGCGTCGCCGGGCCACGCGCGCCGACGTCACCGCGACCATGACCAGCGCCGCCGAGCCCGCCGCGGCCAGGAGCATGCCCGGGTAGGTCGTGACCAGCGCCCAGGTTTCGGTCACGACGCCGGAGCGATCGGTCGCCGCGTAGCCGAGGGTGATGAGCACCAGGTGCGCGGCCAGCAGCGTGATCGAAGTGAACCCGGCCAGCCGGTGCCTGCGGGCCAGCTCGTCCTGGCCGTAACTGCGCTCCACCCACGGGATCCGGGCCATCAGCAGCAGTTGCAGCAGCAGGAGGTCGGCCGACAGCAGCCCGGTGAGCCGCCCGGCGGAAGTCAGGACGTCGGCGCCGAGGTCCTGCAGGCCTCCTCCGGAGACCCAGAGGGCGACCACGAACAGCACGCTCAGCCAAGCCGTCAGGCCCGCGGCGTCCCGCCACCACGTGCGGACCGGAGGCGGTGCGACGCGGCGGGCGACGAGGGTGGACATCGGGCTCCTCGAGGGGTGATCTCTCTCGGAACCACCTTTCCGGAGTCCGGTTAGCCGTCGACGTGACCAGGGTGAGAAATCGGTAAGAGAAGATCAGGTCCGACGGTGAACCCGACCACCGCGCCGCCACCGGGGCGCGGCTCGGCGAACACGGAGCCGCTGTGGGCGACGGCGATCTCGCGCACGATGGCCAGCCCGAGACCGGAGCCGGGCAGGCTCCGGGCCCCGTCCGCGCGGTGGAACCGGTCGAACACCCGCGGCGTGTCTTCGTCGCCGATGCCGGGCCCGCGATCGAGCACCTGCACGCGTCCGTCGCGCACGACGACCTCGATCGGTCCTTCCGGGGCGAACTTCACGGCGTTCTCCAGCAAGTTGGACACGGCGCGCTCGAGGGCCTTCGGCTGGCCGGTGACGGCGGACGCGTCGGAATCGACGGTGATCACGCGCCCCGACCGGCGCCGGACGCGCTCGGCCGCGCGCTCGGCCACGCGGCCCAGCTCGACCGGCGCCGGTTCTTCGGCTTCGTAGCGGCGGGTGGCCAGCTCGACGAGCTCGTCGATGAGGTGAGTCAGCTCGCGGGCCTCGCCGTCGACGTCGTCGAGCAGCCTGCTCCGGGCGTCGGGACCGAGCTCGCCGAACCGGCGCAAGACGCTGGCGTTGGTGCGCAGGCTGGTCAGGGGGGTGCGCAGTTCGTGGGCGGCGTCCTGGACGAGGCGTTCCTGGTCGGCGCGGGCGTCGGCGAGCCTGCCGAGCATGCGGTCGAACGACCTCGAGAGCCGGCCGACCTCGTCGCGCCCGCCCACCGGGACCGCGACGTCGGCGAGGCGGCCGTCGCCGACCTGCTCGGTCGCCCGGGTCAGCCGGACCAGCCGCCGGGTGATCTGCCGGGCCAGGAGCCATCCGGCCAGCGCCGCCGCGACCAGGACGAGCGCGCTGACCCCGGTGATGCGGGCGGCCAGCTCGGCCAGCACGTGCCGGGACTCGTCGACGTCGATGCCGAGCTGGATCGCGCCGCGGCCGGGTCCGAGGGCCACGGTGATCACGCGGTAGTCGTCGCGGCCGGCGGTGAAGTTCCGGTAGCGGTGGTCGGCGAGGGCACCGGTCGCGGCGAGCGCGCGGTCGGCGTCGTCGACGGTGAGGTGGACCGGCCGTCCGCCCAGCGGGCGGGCTGTCCCGTCCGGCGCGATCGCCTGCGCCACCATGGGCTGGGCCTCGTCGTGGTCGTCGTCATCGGGGCCGCGGGTGACCGGGCTCGGCGCGAGGATCTGCGTCGCCCCGGCGGCGACCTCGGCCGACGTCGTGAGCAGCGACCGGTCGAGCTCGGCGTTGATCCGCTGCGAAGCGGCCTGGTAGCTGAAGACCCCGACGAGGATCGCCGCCGCCGCGCCGACGCCGGCGAACGCGATGGCGAGCTTGCTGCGCAGGTTCATGCCGGCCGCACCGAGTAGCCCACGCCGCGCACCGTGTGGATCAGTTCGGTGGCGCCGGCCTGCTCCAGCTTGCGTCGGAGGTAGCCGATGTAGACGGCGAGGTTCTTGGAGTCCGCGCCGAACTCGTAGCCCCAGATGCGCTGGTAGATCGTGGCCCGGTCGACGACGATCCCGGCGTTGCGCACGAGCAGTTCCAACAGGTCGAACTCGGTTTTGGAGAGGGTGATCTCGGTGCCCTGCCACCACACCCGCCGGGCCGCCGGGTCGACCGCGAGTTCGCCCAGCCGGAGCGTGTGCCGCGCGTCCGGCTCCGGCGACGTGCGGCGCAGCAGGGCGCGTAGCCGCGCGAGGAGCTCGTCGAGCTCGAAGGGCTTGGGCAGGTAGTCGTCGGCTCCGGCGTCCAGCCCGGCCACCCGGTCGGGGGTTTCGACCCGGGCGGTCAGCATGAGGATCGGCGTCCGGTCGCCTTCGGCTCTGAGGACGCGGCACACGCCGAGGCCGTCGACGCCGGGCATCATCACGTCGAGGATCAGGACGTCGAAGTCTTCGCGCCGGGCGGTGGCCAGTGCGCTGACGCCGTCGGTCACCTCGGTGACGTGGTAGCCCTCGAGGTCGAGGGCTCTGACCAGTGATTCCCGGATCGCGCGGTCGTCGTCGGCGAGCAGGACGCGGTGTGGCATGGCCGCCATGATGCCCGCGCGGAGGCTCGACATCCTGCCGGGTTTCCAGGACACCAGCGGACGGTTAGCGGTCGGTAAAGCACGGCTTCCGTGTCGTCACGGTGCGCCCGATTCGGTCGCGTCGTCCGCGTCCGGCCGGAGGGCGAGCCGGCGGCCCTCGATCCGGTCGACGCCGATCCGCAGCAGCCGGTCGCGTGGTGGGGGAGCCCACGAGCGGAGGCCGGCGCCGAGCTGGGCGGCCACGGTTTCGACGTCCGTCGCAAGAGTCGCGGTCCCGGTGACGATCACGCTCCAACCGGTGTGGCCGCCGGGGTCGTAGGCGTCGGCTTCGAAGGTGACCGGTTGCCCGTCGAGCCGGTCGGCCCAGGAGTTCCGGCCCGACCGCAGCCAGATCGCGTCGTCCGCCACGGTGAAGTTGACCGGCCGGACCTCCGGCCGCCCGTCGCGGACGAAAGCCAGGCGGCCGAGCGGGACGGACGCGAGCAGCGCGCGGCAGCGGGCCGGGCCCAGCGGGGCCAGATCAGGGACGCTCATCGGTCTGGGCGCGGTACTTGAGCTTGGCCAGCCGCGTCGCGGTGAAGATCGCCGCCACGGCGATCGCGCCCAGCGTCGCCACGAGGCGGTTCACGTCGACGGCCGGTTCCCAGCGGAGCTTGCCGTCCTTGATGACGTACGCCCCGACCGGTTTGGCCGACAGCCCGAAGCCGGCGCCCTCGCCGGAGCGCCCCTTCTCGTCGCGGCTGTCGCCGCCACCTCCGCCGGTGCCGACGGTCGACGCCACGATCACCGTGACGCCGTCGACTTCGTACGGCTCGCCGTAGACCATCTTGGTCTCCAGCCCGTCCTTCGCCTTCGTGAGCAGTTCGTCGACCTTCATGCCGCGAAGTGTCGTCGGGGTGGGTGCGAGAGCGGCAGAGCCGATGGTCCCTTCCGCCGGTGACCGACGGCTCCGGCGCCGATGGCGTTCGCCAGCGGCGGTGCCGAACTCGTCCCGATTTGCTGGGCGTACCACGAATCAGCGACTCCGGAGGCCGTGATGGCGCACCGAAGAAACCTGAGGAGGACCCATGCGCGAGAAGCGCCGGCAAGTCGAGATCGTCAGGCGCGGCCGGGGACATCGAAGAACTGACCCACCAGCCGGTCCGGCTGGAACGCCGAGGAGGCGGACATGCGAACTGTGATCGTGTTCGAGTCGATGTTCGGTGCCACCGAGAAGGTGGCCCGGGCCATTGCCGACGGCCTGTCCGAGTCGGTCGGGGCCGAAGTGGTGAACGTCGACGATGCACCATCGGACCTCTCCGGGGTCGAGCTGCTCGTCGTCGGCGGGCCCACCCACGTGCACGGCATGAGCCGCGCCGCGACCCGGAAGTCGGCCGCGGACCAGGTGGATTACGAGGTGCGGTCCCGGACCGGTATCCGGGAATGGCTGAACTCCCTCGAGTCGCTCCCGCCGGGGCTCGCGTTCGCGGCGTTCGACACCCGGATCGACAAGCCGCGCGTGTTCACCGGTGCCGCCTCGCTCGGCGTCACGAAGCGGCTGGACCGGCTCGGCGGCCGAGCGGCGGCGCCCGCCGAGAGCTTCTTCGTCGGCACCGGTTCGATCGACGCCGGCCCGGAGCCGGGCGAGCTGTCCCGTGCCGAGGCGTGGGGCGCGGCACTCGGCGCCGCCGTGCGCCGGACCGTGGCCTGAACGGCCGGTTTGCCGTCCGCCGTGCGCACCGGCGGACGGCGGTGGCATCGGTTCACCTCAGCCCCGGCAGGCGGCGTAGGGCGACGCCGGTCACCGCCGACGTCGTCGCCGCCAGCACCAAGCCGCCGAAAATGCCGATCACGATGGTCAGCGCGAGGTTCTGACCGGGTTGCCACAACGGCGTCGTGACGCCCAGGAAGACGGCCAGGCCGAACAGCCAGGCTCCGGCGGTGGTGAAGATCCAGCGAGCCGAGCGGGAGAGAAGGCGGCGCAGGACCAGCCACTGGGCGAAGCCGATGGACAGCAGCAGGGCAGTGCCGAGGACGGCCGCCACCGGCCAGAGCACCATCGGTGGCCACGACACAAGGTCCGCCGCCCAGGTGCTCGGGGCGAGACCCGCCAGGTAGGCGAAGGACGCCGCCCCGGCCGTGGCCGCCACCCACCGCCGGGTGTGCAAGGCCGGCAGACTGCGCCGGAGGACGAGTGCCTGCCCGGTGCCGAGCGCGGCTCCTTCGACCGCGCCGGCCAGCAGCAGGGCGGGCAGCGAAACGGCGGTGGGGCTGTCCGCGGTCAGGGCTCCCGCGACGGCCGGGATCGCGAAACCGAGGAATTCGGCGGCCGTGACGACCAGGAACCACGTCCAAGCCAGGCGTCGACCCCGCAAAAGGCGCACCGGCGGAGCGGTGAAAGCCACGATCGGCGTGTCCGCGGTCAGCGGGACGCGGGGAAAGCGGCGGCGATAGGCCTCGGCTCCGGCGTCGCGCTCCGCCCCGGCGAGCAGCCGCCCTTCTGCCGCGATCCAGTGGCCGTCGAGCAGGACGTCGGCTCCGGCGCCGTGGCGGAAGTGCCGCCACCAGCGCTTGCGACCGGGGTTTCCGGCGGCGACGAGGATGTTCTCGCCGGAGCGGGCGTACTGCACCGGGAGCGTGATCGGCTTCGGCGCGGTGGCGGACCGGTACCGCAGAGCGGTGAGTGTCCCGTTCAGCAGCGGGGCAAGCCGGGAGCCGAGCAGCCGAAGCAACGTCCGATTCGGCAAGCCGGGGCGGGCCGGGTTCGCGGTGCCAGTCGTCATCCCGCCAGTACAGGCGGCGGCGGACGGTCACAGCAGGGCCGTTCGAACCCCGGCCGGGGGACTTTGGCCACCCGCCGGGTTCAGAGCCAGTCGCGGCGTTTGAACAGCGCGTACAGCGTTGCCGAGATGACCAGGATGGCCAGCGTCGACACCCACACCCCGGACGTCTGGCCGAATCCGGGGTACGGGATGTTCTGGCCGTAGAAGCCGGTGATCGCGGTCGGGACGGCGATGATCGCCGCCCAGCTGGTGACCTTCTTCATGATCGTGTTGAGCCGGTTGCCCTGGATGCTCAGCTGCGTCTCGCGGATCGTGGCGATCAGCTCCCGCAGGGACTCCGTCCACTCGGTCACGCGCAGGACGTGGTCGTAGACGTCCTGGAAGTAGGGCAGGAGCGTGTCGTCGCGGCGCATGAGGGCGGCGACGATCTCCCGCATCGGGACGGCCAGGTGCCGCAGGCGGCTGAGGCTGCGGCGCAGGCGCAGGGAGCGGCGTTGCAGGTCGGTGTGGTCGACGCGGTCGGCGAACACGAGGTCTTCGAGGGCCTCGACTTGCTCGTCGAGGGCTTGGACGGCGTCGAGGTGGCCGTCGACGAGGTAGTCGAGCAGGCCGTGCAGCAGGAAGGCGGCTCCGCTCTTGGCGAGTTCCGGGGTGGTGTCCCAGCGGGCGGTGAGCGCGTCGATGTCGGTGGTGTTGTCGCGGTGCACGGTGATCAGTACACGGTCGGTGATGAACGCGTCGAGTTCCGAGGCGGTCAGGACGCCGTCGGTCACGTGCACCGTGTAGGCGGCGAGGAACGAGTGCCGGTCGTAGCGGACGAGCTTGGGGCGTTGGTGGTCTTCGTCGAGAACGGAGGCGACGGCCAGCGGGTGGAGCCCGAGTTCGGTGGTGAGCGCCGCGAGGTCGCCGGCGGTGGGGGCGTCGAAGTCGAGCCACAGTGTCACCGACGGGTCGGCGAGGTGGTGGGCGGCTTCGGTGGCGGGGAAGTCCTCCCGCTCGAGGACACCGCTGCGGTACAACCGGCTGCGCGTCATCGGCTCAGCGGTCGTCGGCGGCGGCGAGGCTGGCGCGGCAGGCGCGCACCAGCTGCCGGGTGGCCCGGGTGGCGGGGGTGTCGCCGCAGGACGGGCAGTGGACCGAGACGTCGCCGGCCAGCTGGTCGATCGCGACGTTCAGCGCGTGTTCGCAGGTGCGGCACCAGCGGGTGCCGGTGATGACGACGACGTGCAGGGGCGAGGCGACGCAGTCGTGCAGCCAGCGGCGGTGGGTGCGGCAGGTGATGCGCTCCAGCGGATCCAGACCGTCCTCTTCGGACCGGTCTTCCGCCGTCAGCGTGCGCGCCAGGCGCTGGTCGGTGACGTCGGTGTAGCGGGGATCGACGCGGTCGGCGGGCCGCAGGGCGAGCCGGTCAGGGCGGTTGCGGCGGGGGGACGCCGGCTCGGCTGTGGTCGCCGGGGCGAATCCGCGGTGGGTGTCCATGAGCTGCCTCACTCTCGTCTGGTCCCAGGCTCCGCCGGTCCGGGCCGGACGACGAGGGCCGTACCGTCCCCGTTCCCGGGGCCCACGGACACCGGTCGCGGTGGGTCGAAGGCCCATGGGCGCGAGGACTTTCGCCTCCCTCAAGCGGTGCGTACGAGGTACACCGGACAGGCCGCGTTGTGCAGCAAGGCCTGGCTGGTGGAGCCGAGCAGGAGGCCGGGGAACCCGCCGCGGCCGCGGTCGCCGAGCACGACGAGCTGGGCGGTCTCGCTGCGCTCGATCAGCTCGCGCCGCGGGTGCGCCCGGACGACGACCCGGTCGACTTCCACGCCTCCGATGTTGTGACCGCCGAGCCGGTCGGCCAGCAGCCGGTGGCCTGCGTCGGTCACCGATTCGTGGTGCTCAGGGTGGCCGGGTTCGTGCGGTGGCGGGTCGTCGGCCCACGCGTGCACCACGACCAGCTTGGCGTGGCGGGACTTGGCTTCGTCGAGGGCGGCGCCGAGGATGTGGCCGCTCGCTTCGCCGCCGTCGATGCCGGCGAGGACCGGACGTCCGGCGGTTTCGGCCTCGTCCCAGGCGTCGCCGCGCACGATGACCGTGTCGCACGAGGCATGTGCGCCGACGGCCGACGCGACAGACCCCGCGAGGAGCCCGGTGAGCCGGCCCTTTCCGGACGACCCGACCACGAGCAGGGCAGCCGTCTTGGACGCGTCGACGAGGGCCTGGGCGGCGCGGTCGGGGTCGAGCCGGGTCGTCGCGCCCGTAACGCCCTGCGCGGACGCGAGCTCGGCCGCGGTGCGCAGGCAGCGGCCGCCGCGCTCACGCAGGACGTCCTTCATCTCCTCGGGCGGCGGCACGACACCGCCGGCGAGCAAGGCCGAGAAGTCGATCGCGTAAACGATCTCCAGCGTCGCGTCGCGCCGGCGAGCGGTACGGGCCGCCCAGCGGACAGCGTCGAGCGACTCGGCCGATCCGTCGACCCCGACGACGATCGGCTTTCCGGCTGGTGCGGTCATCGGCGGCTCCGTTCTCGTTGCATCCCAGGTCGTCTCCTCGAGCTCCCACGGTGCGCTTCCGGCCGGGTGGGCCGGAGCTGCCAAAGGTCCTCGCGTGCGGGGACGAACGGCCGCAGCGTCCGCCCGCCGGCGCGCCCTACCTTCGAGTCGGATGCGCGGTCCGCGCACCGGAACCCGGAGGAAACAGGTCATGAGCGCAACCGGAAACCCGCCGCCGGTCGTCGTCGCCGTCGACGGTTCGGAAACGGCCGCGGCGGCCGCGTTGTGGGCGGCCGGGGAAGCCGCCCGCCGGCACGCGTCGCTGCGCGTCTTCACGGCGTACGGCTACGAGGACGCCGCCTTCGGGGGGAAGATGTACCCGCCGTCCGACTGGCTCAGGGTCAAACAGGCCGAAGCCGACGAGCTGCTGCGCGCGACGCGGGCGACCCTCGAAGCCGCCGTTCCCGGGTTGGACGTGTCCACCGAGGCCAGTGACCGCGGGCCGGTTCCCGGCCTGCTGGAGGTCTCGGCGCGGGCGCGGATCCTGGTCACCGGGGAGCCCGTCGGCGCGATCGCGGGCCTGTTCAGCGGCTCGCCCGATGTCGACCTCGCCGCGAAGGCGCACTGCCCGGTCGTGGTCGTGCGGGGGAACGAGTCCGTCGACGGCCCGGTGGTCGTCGGCGTCGATGGAAGCCCGCTGAGCGAGGCCGCGATCGCCTGGGCGTTCGAGGAAGCCTCGCTCCGCAACGCTCCGCTCGTCGCGCTGTACACGTGGCACGACGGGGACACCGCGGGCCTGTTCAGCGACGGCAACGTCGCCTTCCAGGGCGAGGCCGTTCAGGACTCCGGCCGGCGGCTGCTGGCCCAGCGGCTCGCCGGCTGGCAGGAAAAGTATCCGGACGTCCGGCTCGAGCGCCGGGTCGAACACGACAAGCCGCGCTCCCGGCTGCTGTCGGCGAGCCACGGCGCGCAGCTCGTGGTCGTCGGCAGCCGCGGCCGCGGTGGTTTCACCGGGCTGGTGCTGGGCTCGACGAGCCAGGCATTGCTGCATCACGCGTCGTGCCCGGTCATGGTGGTCCGCACCGAGAAGGAGAAGTGAACATGAACGCCGGAATGGTGTCCGCGGTGATGACCGCCGACCCGATCACCGTTTCCACGACGACGCCGTTCAAGGACATCGCCCAGCTGCTCACCGGCAACGGGATCAGCGCGGTCGGCGTCCTCGACAAGACGGGTACGCTCGTCGGCGTCGTCTCCGAAGCCGACCTGCTGCCGCACCTGTGGGAGGACCGCAAGCCCCGGTGGCGTGACCGCCGGCTGGCCCGCAAGGCGACGGCGTGCACGGCGAAGGACCTGATGACCAGCCCGGCCGTCACGATCGACGCCGAGGCCACGCTCGCCGCCGCCGCGGCGGAGTTCGCGCACACCGGCGTCCGGCGGTTGTTCGTGCTGCGGGGCGGAAAGGTGGCCGGAGTGCTGTCCCGCCGCGACCTGGTGGCGGTCTTCACCCGCGGCGACGCCGACCTCGAGCGCGAAGTCACCGACCGCGTGCTGCGTGACCGGCTCGACCTCGGGCCCGACCGGGTGCGCGTGCAGGTCCGGGCCGGGGTCGTGACGGTCGTGGGGCGCGTGGAGCGGCGCAGCGACATCGAGCCGGTGACGCGGCTGATCCACGAGCTGTCCGGGGTGGTGGAGGTCCGCAACCGCCTGGACTACGTCTGGAACGACGTCGCCTGAACGGCACACGAACGAGGCCTCCGCCCGGATCCGGGCGGAGGCCTCGTTCCTGTCACCGGCCGCGCAGCCGCGCCGGTACCGGCAGGCCGACGCCGTACAGGTGGGCCACCGGCCGCACGACCTCGCCGAGCGGACGCCGCGGTGTCGCCGGGAGCGGAGCAGCCCCCTCGGGGAGGTAGCCGATGCGCACGACGAGCTGCGGCTCGCCGTGGCCGTCGAGGACGCAGTCGCGGATCAGGCCGCGGGTGCAGATCAGCTCGAGCGGCTCGGTGTACACGCACGACGCGAGGTTCAACCGGGTAGCGGTCAGCAGGACCGCGCTGGCGGCTTCTCCCGCGCGAAGGCGATCGAGAGCGCTGTCGCCCGCGGTGGACAGCACGGTCAGCGCGGCGCCGTCACGACCTTCGGTGTCGTCCGGCCGCGCGCCGGCGAAGTCGCGGACGCGCAGCTCGCGGACGGCCGGGTGCGACTGGATCGTGTTCTGGGCGGGCACGCCGTCCGTGGCGTAGTTCCGTCCGCTCCAGGCGGCCAGCTCGATCGCGTAGCCCGGGTCGGCCCGGTGCAGCCTGCCGGCCTCCACGGCGGCGCTCTTCCGGAGGAACACTTCGTCCCGCACGAGCAACGGGCGGCCGGCGAAGCGGCGGCGGTCCGAGCGGCGGCGCGGGATGGCCGCGGCGAGCGCGATGTCGCCGTCTCGGGTGTCGTGCGGCACCAGGTCGATCCGGGCCAGGAGTCCCGGTTCGGCCGGGTCGGGCAGCCGGTGGACCTGCGCGGTCCAGCCCGTGGCGGCCGCGGCGACCGTGAAGTGGTGCAGCGCGCAGCCGCAGCTGACCAGCAGGTCGCGGCCGTCGGGGTCGGTGTTCCGCAGGTGACGGCGTGGGTCCGTGCGCAGCTCGACCGTGCGGCCGGCGAGCCGCCAGCCCCACGGCTGTGAGTTGTGGACGGAAGGGGCACGCACCGCGAGGGCGATAGCCGCTCTGACCGTGTACGCGTCGGGCATCGAGTGGTCCATCGGTTCCTCCTCGCCGTCGGTTGTCATCGTGCTCGGCTTGGCCGCTCACGGCCCTCGAACGGAACTACGTGGCGTGCATTCCCGACCGTCCTCCCGCGGGCGGGCGCGGGCGAGGGCCGCACCGCCCCGGAGTGAGGGACCAAAGACCCCTGCGTCGCCGACGTCCGGCCGCAGCCCCGGTGCGGCGGGATTCGTAGCGTCGGGCCATGGCCGGACGGAAGAACTCGCGGATCCCGCGTGCGGTGTACGAGCGGGAGCTGCTGCGCCTGCAGGCCGAACTCGTGAAGCTCCAGGAGTGGGTGCGCCACGAAGGCGCGCGCCTGGTCGTGGTCTTCGAGGGCCGCGACGCCGCCGGGAAGGGCAGCACGATCAAGCGTGTCACCGAGCACCTCAATCCGCGCGTGGTGCGGATCGTGGCGTTGCCGAGCCCGACCGAGCGGGAGCGGACGCAGTGGTATTTCCAGCGCTACATCGAGCACCTGCCCGCGGCCGGCGAGATCGTGCTGTTCGACCGCAGCTGGTACAACCGGGCCGGCGTCGAGCGGGTGATGGGGTTCTGCACGCCGGAGGAGCACCGGCGGTTCCTGCAGCAGTGCCCGATCTTCGAGCGGCTGCTCATCGGCGACGGGATCCTGCTGCGCAAGTACTGGTTTTCGGTCAGTCTCGACGAACAGGAACGCCGGTTCGCCGCCCGGATCGACGACCCGATGCGCCGATGGAAACTCTCGACCATCGACCTGCAGTCGGTCACGCATTGGGAGGACTACTCGCGGGCGAAGGACGACATGTTCGTGCACACCGACACCGCCGAATCTCCCTGGCACGTAGTGGAAAGCGAGGAGAAGCGGCGCGGGCGGCTGAACATGATCGCGCACCTTCTCTCCACCGTTCCGTACCACGAGGTGCCCCGCCAGGCGGTGTCCCTGCCGCCGCGGCCGGTGCCCAGCGGCTACTTCCGCCCCGATCGGCGGTTGCAGAACTACGTTCCCGACCACGCGGCGACCTTGCTGCCGCGCTGAGCGGGAGAAGTGCTGAGCGGGAGAAGTCATGAACGCCAGGGAAAAGCCGCCATCGAAGCCGGTGGGGAACGTCAGCCGTGATCGGTGCGCGCGTAGGCCGCGGCCCGCTCCCGGGCTTTCACGGCCACCGCGCGGGACAGGCGGATTTGGTCCCCGGTGAAAGGGACTTCGTGCTCTGAACGGTGAGCACGCGAGCGGCAATGCTGACTCCCGAGACCCGCAGGAGGAACTGATGACCGCAACCGCCGGCCGGCCCGTAATCGCCGGGGTGGACGCTTCGGCGGCGTCCTTCGACGCCGTCCGCTGGGCCGCGAAAGAAGCCCGACGGCGCGGAACGACGCTGCAGCTCCTGCACGCCTGCGTCTTCGAAGGCGCCCCATCGCGCGCGCACGACTCGGAGCTGCTGCTCGAGCACGCTCACCGCTTCCTTCACCGCGCCGCCGAAATCGCCCGCGAGCAGGCGCCGGGCGTGCGGGTCGAGACCTCGGCGCGGCTCGGGCTGGCCGTCGATCTGCTGGTCGCCGAGTCCGGCGGCGCCGCGCTCGTCGTCCTCGGTTCGCACGGTCTCGGCGGGCTGCGCGGCGCGTTGATCGGTTCGGTCGCCTTGCGGGTCGCGGCCGGGGCGTTCTGCCCGGTCGTGGTCGTGCCCGAGGACCGGCCCGGGCGGACCGGTCCGATCGTCGTCGGCGTCGACCCGTCGGGCTCCAGCGAGCACGCTCTGCGGTTCGCCATCGAGGAAGCCGCCGCGATGCGGGCGCCGGTGCGGGTCGTGCACGCCTGGCACGACGGCCTGCTGGTGCCCGACGCGGACATCGGGAGCACCGAGCAGCGCGAGCTGGAAGCCCACCTCGCGAGCTGGGCCCGCAAGTACCCGGCGCTGGACATCACCGCACAGGCCGTGCGGGACCGCATCGCCTCGCGCGCGCTGCTGAACGCCGACCCCGACGCGCGGCTGATCGTCGTCGGCACCCGCGGCCGCGGGCCGGTCGCCGGCGGGGTCCTGGGGTCGACGGGCAACGCCCTGCTCGCGCACGCGGCCTGCCCGGTCGTGGTCGTGCACTGAAATCCAGGAGAGGAAACCGCCATGAAAGCACGCGACATCATGACGAGGCCGGTCGTGCGGGTCGGCCCGGGAACACCGGTGCGCGAGGCCATCGTGCTGCTCACCGAGCACTGCGTCGCGGCGCTGCCGGTGGTGGGCGAGGAGGACGCGGTACTGGGCGTGTTCACCGAGGCCGACGCGCTCCGCAGCGGCGTCGCCGGGGTAGGACCGGCCCCGGACGTGCTGGTGGCCGCGGTGATGACGGCGCCCGCCGAGACGGTCGGGCTCGACACCGACGTCACCGAAATCGCCCGGCACATGCTGGGCGACCGGCGGCGCAGCATCCCGGTGGTCGACGACGACGGTGTGCTCGTCGGCATCGTCAGCCGCCGCGACCTGCTCAGCCCGTTGGTGCGCCAGGACGATTCGGTCACCTCACACCTCAATGCGCTGCTGACCGACTACGCCGGGCACCGCGACCGGTGGGCGATCTCCGTCACCGGCGGCATGGTGACGATCCGGGGTGGCTTCACCGACGAGGCCGAGCGCCGCGTCGTGACGGCACTGGCGAAGACGGTTCACGGCGTCGTCGGCGTCGAGCTGTGGGAAGAAGCGTCGGTGCGGACCTGAAGATCCTTGTCGCGGTGGAAAAGGAGCGTGTCATGACCGACTACCCGGTCCGCGTCGAGGCGACGCTGGACGAACCGCTGTCCCGCGGGCTCTGGCTGGTGAAGTGGCTTCTCGCCGTCCCGCACTACGTCGTCCTGGCGTTCCTGTGGTTCGCCTACCCGTTCGTCACGATCGCCGCGTTCTTCGCGATCCTGGTGACCGGCCGCTATCCGCGCCCGCTCTTCGAGTTCACCTCGGGTGTGCTGCGCTGGAGCTGGCGGGTGCACTACTACTCCTACGCCGCGCTGGGCACCGACCGGTACCCGCCGTTCACCTTCGCCGACGTCCCGGACTACCCGGCGCGGCTCGAAATCGCCTATCCCGAACGGCTTTCGCGCGGGCTGGTCCTGGTGAAGTGGTGGCTGCTGGCGATCCCGCACCTCGTCGTCGTCGGCCTGTTCGTCGGCGGCGGCAGCTGGCTGGCGTCTCGCTCCGGAAGCGACGACTTCACCTGGGCCGCCGGTGGGCTCGTCGGCGTACTGGTCCTGGTCGCCGGGGTCGTTCTGCTGTTCACCGGCCGCTACCCCCGGCCGATCTTCGACTTCGTGCTCGGTATGGACCGCTGGGTGCTGCGGGTCGCGGCCTACGTGTCCCTGATGACCGACGAGTACCCGCCGTTCCGGCTCGACATGGGCGGCGCCGAAGCCGGCCACGAGCCGCCGCACCCGCCGGCGCACCCGGTCGGGCCCGCCGGCTGGACGAGCGGCCGGATCGCCGCCGCGGTGACCGGAGCCGTGCTGGTGCTGGGCTCGATGGGATTGCTGACCGGCGGCGGGGCACTGCTGTGGGCCGACCGCACCCAGCGCGACGCCGACGGCTACCTGACCGCATCGACCGACGTCGTCGCGAGCGGCTACGCGGTCATGACCGATCCCGTCCAGGTGCACGGCATCTCCGGGTTCACCGCTTTCGCCGGTGCCGTCCGGGTCCGGGCCACGAGCACGGACGGCCGCCCGGTGTTCGTCGGCATCGGCCGCTCGGACGCCGTCGCCGGCTACCTGGCCGGCACCGAGTACACCACCCTCGCCGACCGCCGCGCCGGCGACCGGACGCACCCGGGCGGCGCCCCGGCCGTCCCGCCCGGCGATGCCGGAGTGTGGGTGGCGAGCACGTCCGGCCCGGGCACCCAGGGCCTCGCCTGGCCGGTCCTGGACGGGCAGTGGACCGCCGTCGTGATGAACGCCGACTCCTCACGCGGGATCTCCGTGCGGGCGGAAGCCGGCGCGACCGCGCCCGCCGTCGGCTGGGTCGCGCTCGGCCTGCTGGTCATCGGGATCGCGATGCTGGCCGGCGGCGCCGCCCTGATCGGGATCGGGGCGCACCACGCTTCGCGGCACCCGGGCACGCCCACCACGCCCGAGCCGTCCACCGCGGACATCTGAGAAGGGAAGGACCATGCACGCGAAGCCGGGCGACTGGCTCGTCATCAAGGGCCCGCGGACCGGCGCGCCGGACCAGCGCGGCCGCATCCTCGAGGTGCACTCCGCCGACGGGACACCGCCGTACGTCGTCCGCTGGACCGCCGACGACCACGTGTCGACGGTGTTCCCCGGACCCGGCGCCGTGGTGCTCACCGCCGAGGAGGAGCAGGCCGCCGAAGTGCGGGCCCGCGCCCGGTACGACCGGATCCGGCACCTGATCCACGAGGAGGACAGCCAGCACGGCTTCACTGACGGCGCGATCGTCGCCGGGATCGACGGTTCGGCCTCCGCGGTGCAGGCCGCCGTCTGGGCCGGTGCGGAGGCCGTTCGCCGGGGCCGGCCGTTGCGGCTGGTGCAGGTGTACGCCCTGCCGCAGGTGAAGGCGCCGGTCGCGTTCGGCACCCACGAGCAGGTCCGGGCGGGTCTGGCCGAGCGGGCCGAAGGCTGGCTCGCCGACGCCCGGGCCGCCGTACTCGCCGAGCAGCCCGGCCTCGACGTCACCACGGCCGCCCGGGAGTGGAGCCCGGTCACCGCCTTGGTCCAGGAGT
This sequence comes from Amycolatopsis sp. NPDC049691, assembly GCF_040675005.1. NCBI lineage: Bacteria > Bacillati > Actinomycetota > Actinomycetes > Pseudonocardiales > Pseudonocardiaceae > Amycolatopsis > Amycolatopsis sp. NPDC049691. The sequence continues at coordinate 429,706 of NZ_JBFANX010000003.1, read as the reverse complement.
CGCAGCACGCCGAACTGCTGGTGCTGGGCTCGCGGGGACTGGGCGGCTTCACCGGGTTGCTGGTCGGCTCCACCGCGGTCGCCGTGGCCGCCCACACGCACTGCCCGATCGTCGTCGTCCGCGGCCGGAAGCCGCATGACCCGCCACCGGTCACCGGGCCGGTCGTCGTCGGCACCGACGGTTCGCCCGACAGCGACGCCGCGATCGCCTTCGCCTGCGAGGAGGCGCGGTTGCGCGGCACCGGACTCGTCGCGGTGCACACCTGGAGCGACGTCCTCGCCGACGGCACGCTCCGGCCGCACCCGATGGAGGAAAACCCGGACGACATAGCAACGGCGGAGCGCGTCAAACTCGCCGAGCAAGTCGTGGGCTGGCAGCGAAAGTACCCGGATCTGACGATCGAGCTCGAAGTCACGCGGGGCCGGCCGGTGCGGAGGCTGCTGGAGCGCGGCGAGCAGGCGCAGCTGATCGTGGTCGGCTGCCGTGGCGGCGGCGGGTTCACCGGCATGTTGCTCGGCTCGACCAGCCAGGCCCTGATCGCGCACTCGCCCTGCCCGGTGGCGGTGGTGCGGCCCCAACGGAACGGGAGGACGCCATGAACACCTGCAGTCGTGGGCCAAGGTGCGGCTGCCGGCCACAGTGGACATCTCCGGGGTGCACTCCGTCGGTTACGGGCGTGATCGCAAGAAGGGACGTAAGTCCCCGCGACCGGTGACCGACGCCAGCGGTCACCGGAGTCCGTCCTTCCTAGGTTGGGAGGTGACAGGAAAGGAACTTCCGATGCGCGCACGCGACCTGATGACTTCGCCGGTGATCACCGTGCAGCCGTGGACTTCGGCCAAGGAGGCGGCTGAGCTGCTGTCCATGCACGGATTCACCGCGCTACCCGTGGTCGACGACGACGGCGGCCTGATCGGCATCGTCACCGAGGCCGACCTGATCCGCGGCCGGATCCCCGCCGACCCGCGCCAAGCCCACCGGCACCACGATGCCGCCGTCGCCGGGACGACGGTCGGGGACGTGATGACCAGTCCCGTCACCGCGATGGGCACCGGCGCCGACGTCGCGGAGCTGTGCCAGGCGCTGGTGGACGCCCGCATCCGGGCGATGCCGATCGTCGACGGCTCGGCCGTCGTCGGCATCGTCACCCGCGGCGACGTCGTCCGCATGCTCGCGCGGGAGGACACCGACATCGCCCGGGACGTCAAGCACCGCTTGGAAATCTACGGCGGCACCGGCCGCTGGAAGATCGACGTCCGCGACGGCCACGTCCACATCACCGACCAGTACGACGACGACACCGACCGGCACGTAGCCCAGTTGCTGGCGCTCGCCGTGCCCGGCGTCGTCGCCGCCGACACCGCCTACGCGGGTGAGGAGCAGACACGATGACCACCGACCCGAGGATCACCGTCGGCGTGGACGGCTCGGCGGGCTCGACCGCCGCCGTCACGTGGGCGGCGAAGCTCGCCTCCCGGCGGCACCTCCAGCTCAAGATCGTGCACGGGCTGCAGGTCGCCGGCCTCTACTACGGCGGCGGCATGACCGGCATCGGCGCGGCGACGCTGTTCGAAGCGGTCCAGAAGGACGGCGAACGCGCCATCGCCGACGCCCGCGCGTTGGCCACGTCGATCGACAAGGACCTCGTCCTCACGACCGAGCTGCCCAACGATCCGCCGGTACCCGTCCTGATCGAAGAGTCCCGGCACGCCCGGCTGCTCGTCGTCGGCCGGACCGGCACCGGCGGGTTCGCCGACATGCTCCTCGGCGGAACCGCGGCGTCGGTCGCCGGTCACGCCCACTGCCCGGTCGCGGTCGTCCGCGGCCGGCAGCGCTCCACAGCCGTTCCGGAGACCGGCCCGGTCGTGGTCGGCGTCGACGGCAGCCCGAACAGCGAGCAGGCCATCGCCGTCGCGTTCGAGGAGGCTTCGCTGCGCGGGACACCGCTGATCGCGGTGCACGCCTGGACCGACGTGACCTACGAGGACGCTTTCGGCAGTGCACGCATCCTGACCCAGCCGGAATCCCTCGAAGAGGGGGAGGAGCGGCTGCTCGGCCAGCGGCTCGCGGGGTGGCAGGAGAAGTACCCCGACGTCGAGGTCCGCCGCAAGCTGGTCCGCGACCGGCCACGGCACGTCCTGCTCGAGGAGAGCAAGGCGGCCCAGCTGGTCGTCGTCGGCAGCCGTGGCCGTGGCGGCTTCACCGGCATGCTCCTGGGCTCGACCAGCCAGGCGCTCGTCCAGCACGCCGACTGCCCGGTGCTCGTGGTCCGCCCGGAGCCGGAGGCATGACCGCCGTCGACGCCCGCCCCGCGGTCCTCGGCAGCACCGAGCTGGCTCAGGTGGATGCGCTCTGGCGGGCGGCGAACTACCTTTCGGCCGGCCAGATCTACCTGATGGCCAATCCGTTGCTGCGCGAACCGCTCCGGCCCGAGCACGTCAAGCCGAGACTGCTCGGGCACTGGGGGACCTCGCCCGGCCTCAACTTCGTCTACGCCCACCTCGATCGCGCGATCCTCGCCCACGACCTGAACGCCATACTCGTCACCGGCCCGGGCCACGGCGGCCCGGCGCTGCTGGCGAACACGTGGCTGGAAGGCAGCTACACCGAAGCGTGGCCGGAGGTCACGCGGGACACGGGTGGCATGCGGGAGCTGTTCAAGCAGTTCTCGTTCCCTGGCGGTGTTCCCAGCCATGTCGCGCCTCAGGTGCCCGGCTCGATCCACGAGGGCGGGGAGCTGGGCTACTCGCTGGCGCACGCCTTCGGTGCGGCCTTCGACAATCCCGGTTTGCTCGTCGCTTGCGTGGTCGGTGACGGCGAAGCCGAGACCGGCCCGCTGGCGACGTCGTGGCACGCCAACAAGTTCCTCGATCCGGTCCGCGACGGCGCGGTGCTGCCGATCCTGCACCTCAACGGCTACAAGATCGCCAACCCGACCGTGCTGTCGCGCATCGCGCCGGCCGAGCTGGACGCGTTGCTGCGCGGCTACGGCTACGAGCCGATCTACGTCGAGGGCAGCGATCCGGAGACGATGCACCAGGCGATGGCCGCCGCGCTCGACTCGGCGGTCGCCACCCTCGCGCGGCGGCGCGGGGTGTGGCCGATGATCGTGCTGCGCAGCCCCAAGGGCTGGACCGGACCGTCCGTTGTGGACGGAAAGCCGGTCGAAGGGACCTGGCGCGCCCACCAGGTCCCGCTGGCGGAAGTCCGCAAGAACCCGGAGCACCTGAAGCAGCTGGAGCAGTGGCTGCGCTCCTACCGTCCGGAGGAGCTGTTCGACTCCCGTGGCCGTCCGGTCGCCGACGTCACGGCGATGATCCCCGCGGGGGAGCGGCGGATGGGCGCGAACCCGCACGCCAACGGCGGCATTCTGCTGCGGCCCCTCGCGCTGCCGGACACCGCGGCTCACGCCGTGGACGTGCCGAGCCCGGGCGCGACGGCGGCCGAGCCGACCCGGGTGCTGGGGCGGTTCCTGCGGGACGTCTTCGCGCTCAACGCCGACCGGGCGAACTTCCGCCTGTTCGGGCCGGACGAGACGGCGTCCAACCGGCTGGACGCGGTCTACGACGTCACCGGCAAGCAGTGGCAGGCCGCCGTCGAACCGGTCGACGAGCACCTGTCGGCCGACGGCCGGGTGCTGGAGGTGCTCTCGGAACACCTGTGCCAGGGCTGGCTCGAGGGCTATCTGCTGTCGGGGCGGCACGGGCTGTTCTCGTGCTACGAGGCGTTCGTGCACATCGTCGACTCGATGGTGAACCAGCACATCAAGTGGCTGCGGGTGCACCGGCAGATCCCGTGGCGGCGCCCGGTGGCGTCGCTGAACTACCTGCTCACTTCGCACGTGTGGCGGCAGGACCACAACGGGTTCTCCCACCAGGACCCGGGTTTCGTCGACCACGTGGCGAACAAGAGCTCCGAGGTCGTGCGGATCTACTTCCCGCCGGACACCAACACCTTGCTGGAGGTCGCGGCGCACTGCCTGCGCAGCCGCGACTACGTGAACGTGGTGGTGGCGGGCAAGAACGACACACCCAACTGGCTCAACGCCGAGCAGGCCGCGCTGCACTGCGCCCGCGGCGTGAGCATCTGGGAGTGGGCGAGCACGCACACCGACCGGGAGCCCGACGTCGTCCTCGCTTGCGCCGGCGACGCCCCGACCCTGGAGATCCTGGCCGCCGCGAAGATCTTGCGGGAAGAGCTGCCGGACCTGGCGGTGCGGGTGGTGAACGTGGTCGACCTGATGCGGTTGCAGCCGGAGGCCGAGCACCCGCACGGTCTCGGCGATCGCGAGTTTGACGCGCTGTTCACCCCGGACCGCCCGGTGATCTTCGCCTACCACGGTTACCCGTGGCTGATCCACCGGCTGGCCTACCGGCGCACGAACCACGCGGGGATGCACGTGCGCGGGTACACCGAGCACGGCACCACGACCACGCCGTTCGACATGCTGGTGCTCAACCACATGGACCGGTTCCAGCTGGTGATCGACGTGATCGACCGGGTGCCGGGCCTGGTCGCGACGGCGGGCGTGCTGCGGCAGCGGATGACCGAGGCCCAGGGCCGGCACGGCCGGTGGATCCGCGAGCACGGCGAGGACCTGCCGGAGATCCGGAACTGGGCCTGGGAGGACTGAGAGGAGGGGCCGCCGCAGTCACACCGCGGCGGCCCTTCGCGGCTCCACTCAGCGCAGCGACAGCGCGAATTCGACGTATGGCCCGGTCCCCTGGCGGGCGGGGTCCGGAACCAGCACGCCACGCACGCCTCCGTTCGGATGACGGTCGTGCTCCGAAGCCCACGCGAACAGGGCACCGACCGCGACCTCCACCTGGCTTCCGGCGACCCAGGGCCCGGGCGTCTCCTGCCGGACGAACGCTTCCTGGTGCGCCGGCTCCGTGCGCAGGGTCAGATCCGGGAACCCGGCCGCGATCTCGGCAGCCTGGTCGTCGGGCACCGGCCAGCACCACTCGACCGGGCCGTCGCTGTCTTCGCTCACCTCCCCGTGGTAGATCGTGAACGGTGCACCCGCCGTCCCCTCGACCCGCGGAACGCCGCCCCCGCGCAACCGGTGGATGAACAGTTCCCGCGTCATGGGTTCCAGCTCGTCCTGGTTCACCCTGCTGACCAAGCTGAGCAGCCTTCGCTCAGGGATGTCGCGAACAGTGACCTCGTACATGGCGGCCTTCTTCCCGTGAAGGTGATCAACGAGGCGGCCCACCAGCACGCGCTGGGCGGCGTGGTCGGCTTCGGCGTCGGCCCAGTAGGCGCGGATCTCCTCGGCGGCCGCTTCGGGATCCAACGCCAAGATGGCCCGGATCCGGGCCAGCGGGACACCGACGCGGCGCAGCGAGGCCACCATGCGGGCCCGGTCCAGTTGCGTGACCGCGTACCAGCGATAGCCGTTGTCCGCGTCGACGCGGGCCGGCACCAGCAAACCGAGTTCGTCGTACAGCCGCAGTGCCTTGGGCGACAGCCGCGACAGTCGCGAGAACTCACCGATACCGACCATGCTCATGCGGGCTCCTCGTCCCGGGCGGACACCCGGTCACGACCACTCTGCGGCTTTCCCGAGGGTGAAGGTCAACAGCCGCCACGCCTGGGTCGACCCCTGGCGCCGTTCAGAGCCGAGTTGGTCGATGCGGTGTGGAAGCCGTGGGCAAAGACCCGGAACGACATGCGGTGGCGTTGGTGAGGTGGACCGCGGGCAGCGCCGCGAACTCCGCCGGCCGGTGGGTGACCACCAGCGTGGACCGGCCATCCGTCGCCGTCAGCACGTCGGCCGCCAAAGCCGCCGCCGTTGGGGCGTCCAAATGGGCCGTGGGTTCGTCGAGCAGCAGGATCGGACGGTCCGACAGCAGCGCGCGGGCCACCCCGATGCGCTGGCGTTCGCCGCCCGACACCGTGGTTCCGTGGGTGCCCAATGCCGTGTCGAGGCCGTCGGGCAGTGCACGCAGCCAGGGTCCCAGCTGAGCCAGGTCCAGGGCGGCCCGAAGCTCGGAGTCGGCGGCAGCGGGCCGGGCCAGGCGGAGGTTCTCCCGCAGCGTGCTGTCGAACAGGTGCGTTTCCGGTCCGCACCAGGCGATCTGGTCCCGCACCGAGTCGCCGTCGTAGGTGCGGGTGTCGACGTCGTCGAGCAGGACGCGACCGGCCGTCGGGGTGAGGTAGCGCATCAGCGCCGCGACCACGGTGCTCTTGCCTGCGCCGGACCGGCCGGTCAGCGCGAGCCGCCGGCCGGGGCCGAGCCGCAGGGTGACGTCTCGGACCACGTCGTGGCGGCTGTCCGGCCAGCGGACGGCGAGCCGCTCGGCCGCCACTTCCACCGCGACGGGCGCGGGGACCACGGGCTCGGGCTGCGAGGCCGGGACCGCGTCGAGGTCGGCGAGCCGGCGCGCGGCGTGCCCGGCGCCGAGGAGCCGTTGCGCCGCCTCCGGCAAGCCGGCCACCAGTTCGGCGGTCGCGAGCGGCGTCAGCGCCAGCACGGCCAGGGCCGGCCCGGGGATGGTGCCCGCTCGCACGGCCAGGATGCCCAGCACGAGGCAGGCGACCGACGTCAGGCCGACGCCGAGCGTCGCGATCCCCGAGCCGAGCCCGCGCCGGATCGCGGACCGCCGGGCGAGGGTGGTCAGTCCGCCGTCGAGCTCCCGCAGCCGGTGGTGCCGGCGCATCGCCGCGTCGTGGACGATCAGGTCGGCCGAGGCCTGGAGCAACTCGACGGTGCCGGCGGCGAGCTCGGTCCGCAGCCGGGCGGTTTCGCGCTGCGCCCGGCGGGCCGTCACCGCCGCGACCAGCGGGGCGAGGATCCCGGCCGCGAACAGGCCCACGGCGGCCGCGAGCCCAGCACCGGGCAGGATCACGCCCAGCGTGACCGCGGTCGCGGCGAGCACGGTGAACGTCGAGATGCCCGGGACCAGACCGCGGACCAGGACGTCCTGTTGGCTGTCCACATCGGACACCAGGCGGTGCAACAGGTCGCCGCGGCGAAGGCGCGACGTGCGGGCGGGACCGATCCGGACCAGCCGGTCCCAGATCCGCACGCGCAGTTCGGTGAGCGCGCGCAGGGCGACGTCGTGGGACAGCAGGCGCTCGAGATAGCGCAGGATGCCCTTGGCCAGGCCGAAAGTGCGTACGGCGACGATCGCCACCATGAGGCTCAGCACCGGCGGGTGCAGCGCGGCGCCGGCGATCAGCCACGACGACGTCGCGGTCAGCGCCACTCCGCAGCCCAGTGCGGCGGTCGCGGCGAGGCACGCCAGGGCGAGGCGCCACCGGTACGGGCGCACAGCGTCCAGCAGCGGCCGCCACGTCGAGCCCGATCCCGCCGTGGTGGCCGCTTCGGCGGCCGGTGCGGCTACGGCGGGGCGAGTCGCGGCCGGGGCGACGGCGGGTGCCGGCAACGTGGCGGTCGCACTGAGCGGCGCGCCGAGGGTGACGACCCGGTCGCACCGGGCCAGCACCGCGGGGTGGTGGCTGATGATCACGGCGGTCCGCCCGGCGAGCACCGCGGGCAGCCGGTCGAGGACGGCTGCCTCGGTCTCCGCGTCGACGCCCTCGGTGGGTTCGTCGAGCAGGATCAGGGGCCGGTCGAGCAGGACAGCGCGGGCCAGTGCGACGCGGCGGCGCTGCCCGGTGGACAGCCCGGCGCCGAGTTCGCCGACCACTGTGGACAGCGGGACGTCGAGTGCTGCGGTGTCGGCGGCCGCGGCCACGGCGTCGTCGGTGGCGTCGGGGGAGCCGAGCCGGATGTTCTCCGCCACGGTGCCGGCGACGAGGTGCGGTTGCTGCGGGACCCAGGCGAGGTGCCGGTGCCAGGTGGCGCGGCCGATGCCGGCGAGATCCACGTCCCCGAGCAGGACCCGGCCGTGGTCGGGACGCCGCCAGCCGAGCAGGACGTCGAGCAGGGTGGACTTCCCGGCGCCGCTCGGCCCGGTCACGCCGACGATCTCGCCGGCCGGGACACGGAGGGTGAACCGGTCGAGGATCGGCCCGGACCGCCCTTCGACCGTGACGTCTTCACACCGCAGCGCCACCTGCGTGAGGTCGGGAACGGTGCGGGTGCCGGTGTCGCCGGTGGGGGTGTCGGCGAGGGCGATGATCTCTTCGGCCGCGGCGAGTCCTTCGGCGCTGTCGTGGAACCGGGCACCGACCGCGCGCAGCGGCAGGTAGACCTCCGGCGCGAGGATCAGCACGACCAACGCGGTTCGAAGGTCGAGTTCACCGGCCAGCAGGCGCAGGCCGATCGACACGGCGACGACGGCGACCGACAGCGTGGCCAGCAGCTCCAGGGCCAGCGCGGACAGGAACGCGACGCGCAGCGTCTTCAGGGTCTGGGTGCGGTACTTCTCGGTGATCTCCCGCAGCGACCGGAGCTGGGCCCGCGCCCGGCCGAACGCCGTCAGCTCGGCCAGGCCGGCCACGAGGTCGAGGAAGTGGTTGCCCAGCACCGAAAGCGTCTTCCACTGTCGCCGGACATCACGCTGCGTGTAGAGGCCGATGAGGATCATGAAGAGCGGGATCAGCGGCACCGTGAACCCCACGATGACCGCGGCGACCCAGTCGGCGAGCAGGATCCGCACCCCGACGACCAGTGGGACGACCGAGGCGATCAGCAGCTGCGGCAGGTAACGGGCGAAGTATCCTTCGAGCCGGTCGACGCCGTGCGTGGCCAGGGCCGCGACCTCCGCGGGGGACCGGTCCGCCCGGCGCGGCCCGATCCGCAGCGCGGCCGCGATGACCGCCTCCCGCAGCTGCGAGAGGGCACGGGCGGCGGCGCGGTGGGCGGTCGTTTCCGACAGCCACGCGAGGCCGGCTCGGGCGAGCACGACGAGCAGGAGCAGGCCCAGCGGCAGCGCCAGGCTGGGGAGACCGAAGCCGTCGAGGAACGCCCAGGTGATCGTCTTCGCCACCAGCTCCGCCTGGGCGAGCACCAGCATCGCGGTGAGCACGCCCAGCGCGGCGCAGGCCAGGACGAACGGCCGTACCGCGCTCGCGTGGCGCAGCAGCCGCGGGTCGAGGGGCTTCACCGGTGGCCCGCCGGCAGGCCGCCGCCGGCCGGGATCGATGCCCGGCTGATCCGCTTGCGGAACACCCAGTACGTCCAGGCCTGGTAGGCCAGCACGATCGGGGTGAACGCAACCGCCACCCAGGTCATGATCTGCAGCGTGTACGGCGTCGAGGACGCGTTGGTCGTGGTCAGGCTGAACGCCGGGTCGGTCGTCGAGGGCAGGACGTCCGGGTAGAGCGACCAGAACAGCGTGAAGGTGACCGCGGTGATCGCGGCGGCGGTGCTCGCGAAGGCGAGGCCGTCCCGCTCGCCCGCGGTGAACAGCACGCCTGCGACCAGCAGCAGCGCGGCGACCAGCGAGGTCAGCCAGGACCAGCCGCCGTGCTCGATCGCGGTGTAGGCCAGGAACACGCCGCCGAAAACGATTGCGGCGCCGCCGAGCGCGCGGCTCAGCGTCCGGGCGCGGTCGCGCAGCGCGTCGGTCGTCTTCAGGGCGAGGAACACCGCGCCGTGGAAGGTGAACAGGCTGAGCGTGGCCAGCCCGCCGAGCAGGGCGTACGGGTTGAGCAGCGTGAAGAACGTGCCGGTGAAGTGGTGCTGCGCGTCCAGCGGGACGCCGTGGACGATGTTGCCGAACGCGACGCCCCACAGCAGCGCGGGCGCGGCGGAGCCGAAGACGATGACCCAGTCCCAGGTGTTCCGCCAGCGCGGGCTGTCGATCTTGCCGCGGAACTCGAACGCGACCCCGCGCAGGATCAGCGCGACGAGCACGAGCAACAGCGCGAGGTAGAAGCCGGAAAACAGGCTCGAGTACCAGAGCGGGAAGGCGGCGAACGTGGCGCCGCCGGCGACGAGCAGCCAGACCTCGTTGCCGTCCCACACCGGGCCGATCGTGTTGATCAGCACGCGGCGGTCGGTGTCGTCGCGGCCGAGGACGCGCAGCAGGGTGCCGACGCCGAAGTCGAAGCCTTCGAGGACGAAGTAGCCGGTCCAGAGGACGGCGATGAGCAGGAACCAGATGTCGGTGAGGGCCATGGCGCTGCTCCGTCAGTAGGCGAAGGCCGCGGGGCGCGGCTCGTCGGTCTCGGGTTCGGGGGCTTCGGGTGGTGGCGGACCGGCCTTGGCGTAGCGGACCATCAGGACGCCGTCGACGACGGCGAGCACGCCGTAGAGCACGGTGAACACGATCAGCGAGGTCAGCACGCTGCCCGCGGAGACGGTGGGCGACACGGAGTCGGCGGTCTTGAGGACCCCGAACACCGACCACGGCTGGCGGCCCATCTCGGTGAAGATCCAGCCGACGCTGTTGGCCAGGAACGGCAGCGCGATCCCGAGCGTCGCGACGGGGAAGAACCAGCGGGCGCGCGGGGTGCGGCCGCGGCGGAACAGCCAGAGCCCGACCAGCGAGATCAGCAGGCAGAGGAAGCCGAAGCCGATCATCAGGCGGAACGTCCAGTAGGCGACCGGGATGTCGGGCCGGTATTCGCCGGGCCCGTACTGCCGCTGTTCGGCGGCCTGGAGATCGTTGATGCCCTCGACCCGGCCGTCGAATTTCCCGGTGGCCATGAAGGACAGGACACCGGGGACGCGGATGCTGAACTTCTCCTGCGAGCCGTCGAGCGAGCCGATGGTGAACAGCGAGAACGACGCGGGCGCGACGGTGTCGTAGAGCGCTTCGGCGGCGGCCATCTTCATCGGCTGCTGCTGGGTCATCAGGCGCGCCTGCAGGTCACCGGTGACGATGACGCCGAGGCTGGCGATCAGCACGGTGACCAGGGCGAGCTTCATCGACGGCCGGAACACGTCGGCGTTGCGGCCCTTCCGCAGCTGCCAGGCGCTGATGCCGACGACGAACATGCCGGCGGTGAGGAAGCAGGCGGTGATGGTGTGCGCGAAGGCGCCGACGGCGGTCGAGTTGGTGAGGACGGCGCCGAAGTCCTTGAGCTCCGCGCGGCCGGTGGCGGGGTTGACCGCGGAGCCGACCGGGTGCTGCATCCAGGAGTTGGCGGCGAGGATGAAGTACGCCGAGAGCACGGTGCCGATCGAGGCGAGCCAGATCGTGGCCAGGTGCAGTTTCTTCGGCAGCTTGTCCCAGCCGAAGATCCACAGCCCGAGGAACGTCGACTCGAGGAAGAACGCGAGCAGGCCCTCGATGGCCAGCGGCGCGCCGAAGATGTCGCCGACGAAGGTGCTGTAGTCCGACCAGTTCATCCCGAACTGGAACTCCTGCACGATGCCGGTCGCCACCCCCATGGCGAAGTTTATGAGGAACAGCTTCCCCCAGAACTTCGTCATCCGGCGGTAGCGGTCGTTCCCGGTGCGCACCCAGGCGGTCTGCATCCCGGCGACCAGGAACGACAGCCCGATGGTCAGCGGGACGAAGATGAAGTGGTAGACGGTGGTGATCCCGAACTGCCATCGCGCCAGGTCGAGGTTGCTCATCCGGATCTCCTGATCGGGCGGACGGATGTTGACCTCGGCAGCATCCGGTGTGCGGGCCCTCCGGCGAGAGGGTCCTTGGTCACTTCCCCGACGGTCTCGGGTCCCTGCCGCCCAGGGCCCTGTGGTCGTACGCTGATCTCCGTCGAACCGGATTTCGGGAGGTCGGATGCTTCGGGTGTTTCTCGTCGATGATCACGAGGTCGTGCGTCGCGGGGTGGCCGATCTGCTGGACGAGGACGAGGGCCTGACGGTGATCGGGCAGGCCGGCAGCGTCTCCCAGGCGTTGGCGCGGATCCCGGCGTTGAACCCGGACGTGGCCGTGCTCGACGTGCGGCTGCCGGACGGCAACGGGATCGAGCTGGCGCGGGAGCTGCGGTCGAAGCTGCCGGAGCTCAAGTGCTTGATGCTGACGTCGTTCACCGACGAGCAGGCGATGCTGGACGCGGTGCTGGCCGGGGCGAGCGGGTTCGTGATCAAGGACATCAAGGGCATGGACCTGGTCTCGGCGGTGCACGAGGTCGGCGCCGGCAAGTCCCTGCTGGACGCGCACGCGGCGGCGGCGCTGATGGCGAAGCTGCGCGACAGCCAGACGAAGAAGGGGCCGCTGGCCGATCTGTCCGATCAGGAGCGGAAGCTGCTGGAGCTGATCGGGGAGGGCCTGACCAACCGGCAGATCTCGGAACGGATGTTCCTGGCGGAGAAGACGGTGAAGAACTACGTCTCCCGGCTGCTGACCAAGCTCGGGATGGAACGCCGGACGCAGGCGGCCGTTCTGGCCACCGAGCTCCGCAACCAGGGCGAGTGAATCCCGGCCACATCGGTGACGGGCGGTCGTGAGATCCCGACCTTGATCGTATGCCGCCGCGACCACGATTCATGCACATGGTCGATGCCTCGCGCGACGAGGCGCAACTGGCCGTGCGTCTGTACAACGACCCGTCGGAAATTCGCTCGTTCGAGAGCTTCGTCGTTCACATGCACCTCGCCTGGCTTTACCTTCTGCACGCCGAGCTCACCCGGGACGGCGTCGACTTCCGGTTCTGGCGTACCCAGGGACGTGCTCGGCGTCTCGAACGCATCGACGGTGAGCCGAAGCGCTGGGACCTCGCCACCTCCGTGCGGCACCGTTGGCCCGGCGATACGCAACCGGTTCGGGTGAACCTCGAGTTCTTCATAGCCTTGCGCAACAAGATCGAACACCGGTACGCCCGCGAGCAGCAAGCTCTCATCGCCGCGGTAGGGGGCCAGAGCCAGGCCCTGCTGCTCAATTACGAAGAGGAACTCACCGGTCAGTTCGGACCTGGCTCGTCGTTGGCCACCCGGCTGCGGTTCCCGGTCTTCGTCGGAAGCTTCACCGACGAGGGCGAGCGCACTCTGCGGCGGCTGCGCTCGCAGCTTCCGGCGCCATTGCGCACCTTCATCGCCGAGTACGACGCCGGCCTCGACGATTCGATCGCCCGCGACCCGCGGTACGACTTCCGGCTGCGCGTCCTCCAAGAGCTCGCGCCCAAGGACCCGGACGCGCTCGCCATCCAGTTCACCCGCTACGACGACTTGACGGAAGAGCAACGCGAGGCCGTCGAGGCGATCGGCAGGAAGGGATACGTCGTTGTCCGGGAGCGCAAACGACCCGTCGTCGGCCATGGGTTGCTGAAACCGACGCAGGCGGCGCGGATGATCCAGGACCGTATCCCGTTCGGTTTCAACACAGCACTTTTCACCATCGCCTGGAAGAAACTCGGTGTCCGTCCGTTGGTAGGTGACGCACAGCCCGAAAAGACCGACGAAAAGTACTGCCTGTACGACGAGCGACACAACGATTACGGGTATACGCAGGCTTACATCGACAAGCTCGTCCGGGAATGCGCGAACGAAGCAGGCTTCCGGGCGTTGTTGGGAACGGCTCCCAGAGACAAGGTGACCGGCGACTGGGTGGGACCACCCCCACCGGGTGCAACGCCACCTTGGAGGCGGCCGGCGCCGTCGGCGGAGCAGGCCGGGGATACGACGATGCGCTCGGCCTGACTTGTCCCCGGCTGCTCAAGCGCTGAGCTGGGCCGGCTCCAGCAGGACGTCGCCGAGGGACCGGCGCGGAGTCCACGGCACCGGCGCGCCGCGGCCGAGGCGCAGCACGATCTGCGGCCACAGCCCGCCACCCAGCAGCTGACGCAGCTCGGCACGTACTCCCGGGACTTCCACCGGCTGTGAAATGAACGACGCGTCCAGCCCGGCGGCGGTCGCCGTCAGCAGCACTCGCTGCATCGCCTGACCAGCTCGGAGACGGTCGGCGCGGGTGTCGTCGAAGGAGCCGATGACGACGACCAGGGGCTCGGTGTCGCGGGTCCGGTCGCGCTCCGTCGAGCCGAAGTCCCGCAGGACCCAGCCGCCGTTGTCCGAGGGCATCGCACCGGCCGCGTACTCGGGGACGCCGTCCCGGCTGCTCCGGTCGCGTGCGGTCCAGTACCGCCACTCGGCGAGGAACGCGGGGTCGGCGGTCTGGGCGAGGTGGCTCTTGTGCACCAGCTCTCGCAACCCCTCCAGTTGCTGCGCGCTCAACCGGGGCAGCCACGCCTGTTCGACCTCGGCGGCGTGCCGCAGCTCGGCGACCACGGAGGCGGCGACGGCGGCCGATTCGAACGGCGTGCGGTTCGTGTGGCGGCGGGGGATCGCGTCGGCCAGCCGGACGAGCCGCGGGTCTGGCTTGCGGGCCGCGTACGGCCGCACGACGGCCAGCAGCGTGGGGTCGTCCCGGCGGGGGAGCAGGGTCGTCGCGGGGTGCGCGCCGAGTGCGTGGATGGCCGTGCGCAGGTTGAACAACGCCGCGCCGCAGGAGAGCAGCAGCTCCCGCTGGTCGGCGTCGGCCGCCGGCAGGGCGCGGCCCGGATCGGCGTGCAGCTCGATGCCCGCGGAAGTGCAGCGGAACCGCCAGGGCTGCGTATTGTGCGTCGACGGGGCGAGCGTCGCGGCACTGATCACGGACTTCACCTGATCGGGGTCCAGCAGGCCGATCGAGGTGATGGGCAGTGTCATGGTTTCCCCTCGGTGCCCGGGCAGGCACACTGTCGTACGGGTGGCTCAGCGCAACCATCTCTCCGGGCGCGGGTCCGGGGAAAGAGCAGAAAGTCACCAGCGGCGAGGCCGTGGCCGGTGAGGCGGAGGTTGGGACAGGGTGTCGGTGGACGAGTTCGAAAATCCGGCGGCGGACGGACCCGGTCCGCGGCGGATGGCGGGCACGCTGTCCGGGCTGCGGCTGCGCGAAGTGCTGCGCGACCTGCAGGACCGGATCGAGCTGCTGATCGGGACCCGGGACAAGATGGATGGCCTGCTCGACGCCGTCCTGGCCGTCGCGTCCGGGCTGGAGCTGGACACCACCCTCCGGCGGATCGTCCAGGCAGCGATGGAACTCGGCGAGGCGAAGTACGGTGCCCTCGGCGTGCTCGCCGAAGACGGCTCCATGGCCGAGTTCATCTACCTCGGCATCGACGACGAGACCCGCCGGCTGATCGGCGACCTGCCGACCGGCCATGGGGTGCTGGGCGTGGTCATCGACGAGGCCAAGCCGCTGCGGATGGAGGAGATCTCGGCCCATCCGGCCTCGGTGGGCTTCCCGGCGCACCATCCGCCGATGCACTCCTTCCTCGGGGTTCCGGTCCGCGTCCGCGACGAGGTGTTCGGCAGGCTCTACCTGACCGAGAAGAAGAACGGCGAGCCGTTCACCGACGACGACGAGGTCGTCGTGCAGGCCCTCGCCGCGGCCGCCGGGATCGCGATCGAGAACGCGCACCTCTACGAACAGGCCCGCGTACGGCAGCAGTGGCTCGCCGCGACGAGCGAGGTGACCACCGAGCTGCTGGGCGGTACCGACCCGGCCGAGGCGCTGACCACCATCGCCAGCCGGGCCCTGGAACTGACCGGTTCGGACGTCACGATGCTCGCCCTGCCCAATTCCGGGCGCCTCGACGTCGACGAGGACTGGGGTGACGAGGTCGACGACCTGACCGTGACCGTCAGCGCCGGCACCCGGGCCGCGGAGCTGTCGGGCCTGCACATCGAGCTCGAGGGCAGCGTCCCGGGCGCGGTGTTCCGGGACCGCACACCCCGCAGCGTCTCCGAACTCCACCTGGGCACCCACCGCTTCGGGCCCGCGCTGGTCGTGCCGCTGCGTGCGGGGGACCGGACGACCGGTGTGCTCATCGCGATCCGGGAATCCGGGGCCGGGTCCTTCGAGTCGACCCAGCTGTCCGTGGTGGCCTCCTTCGCCGACCAGGCCGCGCTGGCGCTGCAGCTGGCGGCGCAGCAACGGGCCGCACGGGAGCTGGACGTGCTGGGCGACCGTGACCGGATCGCCCGCGACCTGCACGACCACGTGATCCAGCGGCTGTTCGCGGTGGGGTTGTCGATGCAGAGCACGCAGCGGCGGACGAAGTCGCCGGAGCTGCAGAAGCGGCTCGGAGACAGCATCGAGCAGATGCACGAGATCGTCCAGGAGATCCGCACGGCGATCTTCGACCTGCACGGCGGCGTCGCGGGGGAGACGGGCCAGCGGCTGCGGCACCGGCTGCACGACGCGATCGCCGAGCTCACGGACGACGCACCGGTGCACCCGACGGTCAGCATGTCCGGTCCGCTCGACACTCTGCCCACCCAGCTGGCCGAGCACGTCGAAGCAGTCGTGCGGGAGGCGGTCAGCAATGCCGTCCGGCACGCCGAAGCCGCGACGTTGTCCGTATCGATCGCGATGAAGGACGACGTGGTCCGCGTCGTGGTGGTCGACGACGGCAAGGGACTGCCCGAGCACGTCTCGCCGAGCGGGCTCGGCAACCTCGGTGACCGAGCGGAGGCCGTGGGCGGGCGGTTCGCCATCGACTCCGTCCCGGCGGGCGGTCTGAAGCTGGAGTGGTCGGCCCCGGTCGGCTGATCGGTCGGGCCCGGGTCCGCTCGCATCCTCCCGCTCGGCGCGACGGCTCGCCCGGTGGGTTTCGGTGACGAAGGTCCTCTGTGTTCGGGTAGTCCGGCCGCGTCGCGGCAGCCGGTGCCCGGGGTCTCCTTGTGGTGCGACGTCCGTCGCGGAGAGGAGAAACACGATGACTGCCTTGGTGCCGGGTTCACGCCTGGCGTTGCCGAGCATCGCGGCGTGGCTGGAGAACCCGTGGCCGTTCGCCGAGCACAACCCGGTCCGGATCGAGGAGTCCACTGAGGACGGACGCTACCTCGTGCGGGCCGAACTGCCCGGCTTCGACCCGGAGAAGCACATTTCCGTGACCACGCACAACGGGCTGCTGACCATCTCCGCCGAGCGTGAGGCGAAGGAAGTCGCCGAAGGCGGCCGTAGCGAGTTCTACTACGGCACCTTCAGCCGCACGGTCAGCCTGCCGGCCGGGGCCGACCCGGCGAAGGTCAAGGCGACGTACACCGACGGCATCCTCGAGATCTCGATGCCGGTTTCGGAGCACCCGCGCGACAAGCACGTCAAGATCCAGGTCACGAAGGGCTAGTGACCTTCCGCGGTGGGCGCGGCCCCTTGGTCGGCCGCGCCCACCCTCATGCGGCGAGGAGAAACAATGAGCGTCGAGGCGGGCTCCCGGGCCCTGCTCGCGGACGGCGACGTGGTGCTCGTGCGCCCGTTGCACCCGGCCGACACCGCCGAGGTGCTCGCCCTGCACACCCGGCTCACCCGGCAGGACACCTATTTCCGCTTCTTCGGGGCCCGGCCGGCCGGGCTGGGCAAGCTTGTGGCGGAGATGGCCGCCGAGCCCGGCCCCGGGCACCACGCCGTGGGCTGCTACCGGCACGGTGAGCTCGTCGGCGTCGCGAACTACGAAGTCCTCGAGGGCACCACGGACGCCGAAGTCGCCCTCGTCGTGGACGCGTCCGTGCGCAAGCTGGGCGTGGCCACACTGCTGATGGAACACCTGGTCTCCCACGCCAGGAAGGCGGGTCTGAAGAGGTTTCTCGCCGAGGTGCTCGCCGAGAACGCCAAGGTGCTCCACGTCTTCGCCGACCTCGGTCTGCGGTTCGAGGCCGGCATCGGCGGCCCCGAGCGCGACGTCGTGATGAACCTCGACGAAGACCCGGCCTACCTGGACGCCGTGCTGAAGCGCGACTCGGTCGCCGACGCCGCGAGCCTGGCCCATGTGCTGCAACCGTCCTCGATCGCCGTGATCGGCGCCGGACGGCGCCCGGGTTCGGTGGGCCACGCCGTCCTGGCCAACCTGGTCGCTTCCGGCTTCGCCGGTCCGGTGGAGGCGGTGAACCCGCACGCCGAAGAAATCCTCGGCGTGCCGAGCGTCCCGTCGGTGGCGGCGTTGAGCCGCACCCCCGAACTCGCCGTCGTGTGCCTGCCCGCACCGGCTGCCGCCGAGGCGGTCGAAGCATGCGGAAGGCGCGGCGTCCCGGCGGTCGTCATCATCACCTCGGGGTTGACCGGCACCGAAGCCGGCGACCGGGTCCACGCGGCGATGCGCGAGTACGGCAGCCGGCTGGTCGGCCCGAACTGCCTCGGCATCCTCTCGACCGACCCGGCTCGCCCGCTGAACCTGACTTTCCTCGCCGGGCCGGTCAAGCCCGGCAACATCGGCGTCGTCACCCAGTCCGGCGGAGTCGGCATCGCGCTCGCGGAATCGCTGAACGATCTGGGCCTCGGCCTGTCGACGCTGGTCTCCACGGGAGACAAGTACGACGTCAGCGGCAACGACCTGCTGATGTGGTGGACCGCCGACCGGCGCACCGAGCTGGCCGTGCTCTACCTCGAGTCGTTCGGCAACCCGCGCAAGTTCGGCCGCCTCGCCCGCCAGCTGGCCCGGACGCGCCCCGTGCTCGCGGTCCGCTCCGGCAGCGGCGACACCGCGCAGCGCGCGGCCGCCTCGCACACCGCGGCCGCGGCGACTCCCGCCGTCACCCGGGACGCGCTGTTCGAGCAAGCCGGCGTCATCGCCGTCGACACCGTCGCCGAGCTCGTCGACGTCATCGCCGGGTTGTCCTGGCAGCTGCTGCCGGGCGGGCCACGCGTGGCGGTGGTCAGCAACGCCGGCGGTGCCGGGGTACTGGCCGCGGACGCCTGCGAGCGCGAGGGCCTGGTCATGGCGAAGCTGTCCGGCGAAACCGAAGATCGGCTCGCCAAGCTGCTGCCGTCCGAGGCGGCCGTGCGGAACCCGGTCGACACGACCGCGGCCGTGCGTGCGGAGGTGTTCGCCGACGCGCTGCGTGCCGTGCTCGCCGATGACGGGGTCGACGCGGTGATCGCCGCGACCGTGCCGACCGCCGTCGGCGATCCCGGCACGTCGCTGGCGGCCGTGGTGCCGCCCGAGTACAAAACCGTTTTCGCGGTCCGGCCGGGACAGCGGGCCCGGGTGGCGCCGCTGGTCCCCGGCACGGGCGTGACGGCCTGCTACGACGATCCGGCCGCGGCCGCCGCGGTGCTGGCCCGGCTGGTCCGGTACGAGCAGTGGCTGAACCGGCCGGAACCCGGCGAGTCCATGGCCCCGCCGGCCGATCCCGATGCGCTGCGCGCGTTCGCCGCCGGGCGCGAAGGCCGGCTTTCGCCCGCGGACGCCGTCGAGCTGCTGCGGCTGGCCGAGATCCCGATGGTGGAGACCCACTATGTCGAAGCCGACGACTCGATGGCCGCCGCGGCCGCCGATCCCGGTTCGCCGGTCGTGGTGAAGGCCGATGCCGAGGGCCTGCTGCACAAGGCAGCCGGCGGCGGCGTTCTGCTGAACGTGCACGGCGCCGATCGGATCCTGGAGGCGTTCCGCACCCTGCGGTCCCGCTTCGGCTCGGCCCTGCGTGGGGTCACCGTGCAGCCGATGGCCGAACCGGGCCGGGAACTGCTGGTCGGCGTGCGCTCGGACCCGGTGTTCGGGCCGCTGGTCGTGTTCGGCCTCGGCGGCGTCGACACCGACCTGATCGCCGACCACGCCGCCCGGCTCGCTCCGCTCAGCCCCGCCGACGCGGACCTGCTGCTCGACGGTCTGCGCGCGTCGAAAGCGCTCTGGGCCGGGCAGCTCGACCGGGCCGCGGTACGCCAGCTGCTGTTAAAGGCCAGCCGGCTCGCCGAGCTGGTTCCCGAGCTGGCCGAGCTGGACCTCAACCCGGTGCGCGTGGGTTCGAAGGGCTGCGTGGCGCTCGACGTCCGCGCCCGGTTGGAGCCCGCCGCGGCTGAAGATCCCTTCCTGCGCCGACTGCGAGACTAAGGAGCGTCCCGTGCGTGTGCTGACCCTGAACCCGGGCTCGTCGAGCATGAAGGTGTCGCTGGTCGCCGACGGGGCGGCCGTCGGCTGGGCCGCCTGGGACATGGCCGTTCCCGGCGTGATCGCCCAGGCGGTCCGCCGCTGGTCCGATGTGGACGCCGTCGCCGTCCGGTTCGTGCACGGCGGCTCGCAGAGAGAGCCGGCGCGGGTCGACGACGCCCTGCTCGCGAACCTCGGACGGCTGACGTCGCTGGCGCCGAACCACCAGCCGCTGTCGCTGTCGGTGACCCGCGAGATCCGGCGGCTGCTGCCGGACGTCCCGGTCATCGCCTGTTTCGACACCGCATTCCACGCCCGGATGCCGGAAGCCGCGGCCCGCTATCCGCTGCCGCGGTCGTGGACCGCGCAGAACCGCTTGCGCCGCTACGGTTTCCACGGCCTGTCGTGTCACTACGCCCTGCGTCGCACCGGTCAACTGCTGGGCCGCGCGCCCGAAGACCTGCAGCTGGTTTGCGCCCACGTCGGGGCCGGGGTGTCGGTGACCGCGATCCGCGACGGTCACGGCGTCGACACCAGCATGGGCTTCACCCCGCTCGAAGGCGCCATGATGGCCACCCGGTCCGGCTCGATCGACCCGGGCCTGCTGCTGCACGTCATGCAGACGGCGTCGATGAGCGCGACCGAAATGGCCGACGCGCTGTTCCACCGCTCGGGCCTGGCCGGGATGACCGGCACCAACGGCGACCTGCGCCTGGTACTGGCCGCCGCGGCCCGCGGCGAACAAGACGCCGAAGTCGCGCTGGAGGTCTACCGGCACCGGTTGTGCCGGGAGATCGGGGCGGTCGCGATGAGCCTGTCGCGGCTGGATGCGGTGGTCTTCACCGGCGGCGTCGCCGAGCACCAGCCCGGGCTGATCACCTCGGTCATCGAGAGGCTGGGGATGCTCGGCCTGCGGGCCGGGGAGGTCCCGCACACCGAAACCGATCGGGTCGTCACCACCCCGGACTCACCGGTGCCCGCCCTGATCGTCCTGCCCCGGGAAGACCTGGAGCTGGCCCGCGGCGCCGAAGAGGCGCTCGCCCGAGTGCCCGTGAGGTGAAGCCATGCACGTCCTCCTGACCGAATCGTCCTTCGGCGACTCCGACTTCCTGCGGCAGCCCCTGCGTGACGCGGACTGCCTGGTCAGCCGGTGCCACAGCCGCGCCGGGCTTTGCCGCGCGCTGGCGGTCGGGGGCCGCTGCCCGCTCGACGAGCCGTTCGCCCAACCCGACCTCGTCGTCGACGTCCGCGGGCAGGGCGCCGAACTGACCGCACGCGAGTTCGGTGTCGTCTGCGCGGTCCGCGACCACGTGCCGGTCGCGCTGGTGTCCCCGGACCCGGACGTGCGGGCCGAGGTACCGCCGGGCCTGGAGAACCGGGTCACCGTGATCGACGTCGACGGCCTGCTGGCGACCTGCCGGTCCGCGTCGGGGCACCTCGGCGCCGGCGGATGAGCTCCCCCGCGTTCCGGTGGGACCGCTCGGCGCGAGCCGTCCTCGGCGACGCCCTGGCGCGGCTCGGCCCGAACCGGTGCGTCGCGGAGGTCCGGCCGGACGAGGTCGTGCTGACCGAGCCGCCCATGCGCCGTGAGCGAGCCGGGAGGGCCGCACTGCTCGAATGCGGCGCGGTGCTTTCGACGATCTGGACGGTGGTACGGGTGCTGGGTCGCGAGCCGGTGGTGGCCTTCCCGCACGACGCGGCCCGCCCCGATGTCGTGGCCGTCGTCCGGGCCGGCGCTCCGCGTGATCCGGCCAGTGGCGAACGGGCGCGGTACGCGGCACTGCGCAAGCTGGGCGAGCCCGGCCGGGGCAAGCCGTTGCGGCCGGTCAGCCTGGCCGTGCTGGATGCGCTGGCCGGCGACGACTTCTGGCCGGAGACCGACGTCCGGATCGTCCGCCCGGCCTGGGCGCCGACACTCGAGCAGCTCGGGGCGGACCTCACCGGACAGTCCGCCCTGCTGATCACCACCCCCGGCGACCGCCGTCGCCACCACGTCCTGGCCGGTGCCGCGCTGCACGCGACCCGCCTGGCCGCGGCGGTCCGAAGCTTCGCTTCCCAGGAAATTCCGCTGCCGGTCCAGACAGCCACGGAACGGGCGCGGTACGTCGAAGAATCGCTGCTGCCCGGCATCCCGCAAGGACTGCTGCTGGTCGGCCTCGCCACGCCCGAGCAAAGGAACTCAGGATGACCACGCACCTCAGGACCGAACCGGCCGTCGCGGATGCGCCGCCGGTCGATGCCCGCGAACCCGTCGCGCGGCTGCTGCGGGACCTGCGCACGGGGCCGTCCGGGTTGACGGCGCGGGAAGCCGCTC
Source organism: Amycolatopsis sp. NPDC049691 (assembly GCF_040675005.1). Taxonomy (NCBI): domain Bacteria; kingdom Bacillati; phylum Actinomycetota; class Actinomycetes; order Pseudonocardiales; family Pseudonocardiaceae; genus Amycolatopsis; species Amycolatopsis sp. NPDC049691. The sequence continues at coordinate 407,724 of NZ_JBFANX010000003.1, read as the reverse complement.
GCCGGCTCCAGGTGAGCGGTCCCAACGCCCTGCCGTCGCACGGCGGGCCGAAGTGGCCGCTGGCGTTGCTGCGGCAGTTCGTCCACCCGCTCGCGCTGCTGCTGTGGGTGGCGGGAGGACTGGCGTGGGTCGCGGGCACCACGAATCTCGCGGTCGCCATCGCCGGTGTCATCCTGCTCAACGGCCTGCTGGCGTTCGTCCAGGAGCAGCAGGCGGAGAAGGCCGTCGAGGCGCTCGGCAGGTACCTCCCCGACCGGGCGCCGGTGCTGCGGGACGGCCAGGTGCGGCACGTGCCGGCGACCGAACTGGTCCCCGGCGACGTGCTCGTGCTCGAAGAGGGCAACCGGGTCCCCGCCGACGCCCGCCTCGTCGACGGCACGGTCGACGTCGACGCGTCGATGCTGACGGGGGAGTCGGTCCCGGTCACGCGGATGGCCGACGCGCCTGACGACGCTTCGCGTGCGCTCGACTCGCCGGTGCTCGTGTTCAGCGGCACGGTCTGCGTCGCCGGCTCCGCGCACGCCGTGGTCCACGCCACCGGGCGGCACACCGAGATCGGCCGGATCGCGTCGCTCTCGACGCGGGTCGGCCGGGAGGAAAGCCCTCTCGAAAGGCAGGTCCGGCGGGTCGCGTGGCTGATCGCTTCGGTCGCCGTCGTCGTCGGCATCGGGTTCCTGCCGCTGGGCTGGCTGGCCGGGCTGTCGTGGTCGGCGGCCTTCGTGTTCGCGATCGGCCTGCTCGTGGCGAACGTCCCGGAGGGCCTGCTGCCGACGATCACCCTCGCGCTGGCCGCCGGGGTGCGGTCGATGGCGAAGGCGGGCGCGCTGGTCAAGCGGCTCTCCGCGGTCGAGACGCTCGGCTCCACGACAGTGATCTGCACCGACAAGACCGGCACGCTGACCCGCAACGCCATGCACGTCGAAGAGGCGCGGTCCGCGACCGGCGACCTGCTCGCCGACCCGGGTCCGGTGGCCGCGGCGCTGGCCCGGTGCAGCACGGCCGACCTGGAATCCGAGAGCGGCGATCCCACCGAACTGGCCCTGCTGCGCTACGCGGCCGAGCAAGGCGTCGAACTGTCCACCCGGGACGCCGACCGGAAGGCACTGTACGCGTTCGATCCGCGGCTCAAGCGCATGTCCACTGTGGACTCCGTGGCGAACGTGCTGCGGGTTTCGACCAAGGGCGCGCCGGAGCAGGTGCTGCCGCACTGCTCGGTGCTGCCCGGCGGGATCCCGCTGACCCCAGAGCTGCGGGCGCGGATCATCGAGCAGGTCGACGCCATGGCCGGCCGGGCGCTGCGGGTGCTGGCCGTCGCGAGCCGTGAGGTGTCATCGGTGCCCGGGAGCCGGGAGGAGGCCGAGACGGACCTGTGCCTGCTCGGGCTCATCGGCCTGGTCGACCCACCACGTCCCGAGGTCGCCGCCGCGGTGGCGGACTGCCATTCGGCCGGGATCACTGTGCACGTGGTGACCGGCGACAACGGCCTGACCGCCGCCGAGATCGCCCGCCGCGTCGGCATCGGCGCCGACCGCGTGATCACCGGCGAGGAGCTGACCCGCCTTTCCGAACCGGACCTCGACGAGGCTTTGACCGCGGGCGGTGAGATCGTGTTCTCGCGGGCGGCGCCGGAGGACAAGCTGCGCATCGCCGACGCGTTGCGTTCGTGCGGTGAGGTCGTCGCCATGACCGGCGACGGCGTCAACGACGCACCGGCGTTGCGCCGGGCCGACATCGGCGTCGCGATGGGTGTCGGCGGCACCGACGTCGCGAAGGAAGCGGCGACGGTCGTGCTGACCGACGACAACTTCGCCACGATCGTCGCCGGCGTGCGGGAAGGACGGCGTGTCTTCGACAACGTCCGGAAGTTCGTGCTCTACATCTTCGCGCACGCCGTGCCGGAAGTGCTGCCGTTCCTGCTGTTCGCGGTGTCGGGCGGGATGATCCCGCTGCCCTTGACGGTGCTGCAGATCCTGGCCATCGACCTCGGCACCGAAACCCTGCCCGCGCTGGCGCTGGGCCGGGAACCCGCCGAGCCCGGGCTGATGTCCCGGCGTCCGCGTCGCCGTTCGGAAGGCGTGGTCACCGGCCGGATGCTGCTGCGCGCGTGGGGGATCATGGGCCTGCTGTCGGGAGTTCTGGTGCTGGGCGCGTTCTTCGCGGTGCTGTCCGCGGCGGGCTGGCACCCGGGCGCGGACGTCTCGTCCGGGGCGCTGCACGACGCGTACCTCCAGGCGACGACGGCGAGCTTCGCGGCGATCGTGTTCTGCCAGATCGGCACGGCGTTCGCGGCACGGACCGAGCGGGTGTCACTGCGGGCGGTGGGACTGACGACGAACCGGCTGCTGCTGGGCGGGATCGCGTTCGAGCTGGCCTTCGCGGCGGCGTTGATCTACCTGCCGCCGCTGCAGGACCTGTTCGGGACGGCGGCACTGCCGGCTTGGGTGGTCGCGATGATGCTGCCGATGCCGGTTCTCGTGTGGGGCGCGGACGAGCTGTTCCGCTGGGCGGCCCGCCGCGGCTGAGTGCGTGGCCGAAACGCCGTGCAGGCCTCCCACACCGCCGGCCATGGCTGGTGAGGGAGGCCTGCACGGGCCTCCGAAGCGGGCCTCAGGCCGGAGCGAGCCGGTGGGCGGCCTCCGGCGTGATGACCACCACCGGGCACCGCGAGAAGCGCACGCACTCTCGTCCGACGCTGCCGAGCACCAGGTCCGACATCGCGCCGCCGCGGTGGGTGCCGAGGACCAGCAGGTCCGCGTCCGCCGACGCGGTGACCAGTTCGGTCGCCGGGTCGCCGTGCACCGTGCGGGTCTCCAGCCGCGCCGCGGTGTCGATGGCCAGCTTGGCGACGTGCTCGTCGAGCGAATAGCCGGCCTCCGGCACGCGGCCGTGGGGATGGATCGCGAACGACGTCCCGGGCAGCAGCGTGTCGCGCGGCCGAACGAGGATCGCTCGGACCGTGTCGCCGGCGTGCGCGCCGATCTCCAGCGCCCACTGCAGGGCGGCGTCGCCGTGGGGCGTGCCGTCGATGCCGACGACGATCACGCGGCCAGTGGGTGAATCCATGATCTGCCTTCTTTCCTCCGGTGTTGTCTCGATCGTGCGGCGCGGCGGGCGCGCGTCGGTAGGGGCCGAATTCCGCCGGACCGAGGGACTTTGTGCTCCGGTGCCGGAACCGCGGTGACCGCGACCATGACCGGTGGCGGAGCACCCGGCTCCGCGACGGGAGTGATCGCGATGACCGCCACCGCACCGGCCGCACTGACCACGGAGCAGATCGGCTTTCTCGCGCGAGCCGTGAGCCGCGCGCCCTCGGTGCACAACAGCCAGCCCTGGCAGCTGCGCGTCCGCGGCACCGAGGTGGACCTCGCGGTGCGGCACGGGGTCGAGCTGCGCCGACACGATCCCTTCGGCCGCGATCGGCTGCTGTCCTGCGGTGCCGCGCTCACCGACCTCGAGCTTGCCGTGCGTGCCCTCGGCCGGGACTGCCACGTCGAATACCGCGACGACGAAGATGTCGTGGCCACGGTGACGATCGGCCGCTCACGTCCGGCGTCGGACCGGGACTTCGCGCTGTACCACGCCATTCCCCGGCGCCGCAGTCACCGGCGCGCGTTCTTCCACAGCCGGGTACCCGACGGCGTCCGCAGCGCGGTGGCCGCGGCCGGGGAGGCCGGCGGCGTGCATGTCGTCGAACCCGGCCACCTGGACAAGCTGGCCGAGCTGCTCGGGTTCGCCACGCGCGTGCTCCGTGACGACCACGGCTATCAGCGGGAGCTGGAGCTGTGGACCGCCCACACCCACGGCTGGAACGCGGTCGGCGACGGCATCCCCGAGGACGGCTTGAGCCTCGAAGCCCTTCCGGTGGCGGGACTCGTCCGCCGGGACACGCCGGTTCCGGACGACGTCGTGCTCGCCGGTCGGCTGGCGGCGGAAAGCCTCCTGATCGTCTGCACCGACACCGAAACCCGCGCCGACGACCTCGCCGCCGGCATGGCCCTGCAACGCGTCTGGCTGACCGCGACGGCCAAGGCCCTCGTCGGTTCGGTGATCACCCAGCCGCTGCACCTGGCCGGCTTCCGGGCGCGACTGGCGTCGGAGCTGGCCCTGACCGGCGTGCCGCAGGCGATCTTCCGCTACGGGTACCCGGCCGTTCCCGCGGCCCCCGCACCACGGCTCCCGCTCGGCGAGCTCTTCCCCGACGGACCGGCAGGAGGGCTTCGATGACCGAGGCGATCGAAATCGCGGAGGTCCCCATCAAAGCCCGCCTCGAGCGCATGGAATTCGTCCGGGCGGGGTGAGAAGTTGCGGCGCCACAAGGCGTCCGGTCAGGTGAACAGGCCGCACCCGGCCAGGAGCTTCGAGTCCGGTAACTCGAGCGAGGTATTTTCGGCGACCAGCCGGTCAGGCCGAGCCGAACACGCGCGATCCGGTAGCCGGACAGCAGCTGCCCAGAGGTCTTTGGTCCCTTCGGCTCGTGACGGGTTGCCGTCGCGGGCGAACGCCGCCGCCGGTGATGCTGGGTGTGTTCGTCCCCCAGGAACCGGAGCCCGACGATGAGCCGACCACTGCCCGGCGTGTTCGACCAGGCCCTCGCCTCGGCCGTGCGCGCGCCGTCGCCGCACAACACCCAGCCTTGGCGGTTCGTCGTCGAGCACGACGTGATCGAGGTGTGGCTGGACCGCGAGCGCCTGCTCACCGTGGCCGACCCGCGCGGGCGGGAGGCGCGGCTGGCGTGCGGTGCCGCCGCGTTCAACCTGGTCATCTGCCTGCGTGCCAACGGCCTCGCGGTGAAGGTGCGGATGCTGCCCGATCCGGGCGAGCCCGACCTCGTCGCGGTGATCCGGCTCGACGGCAACCAGAGGGCCGCCGCCGTCGAGCGCAAACTGGCCGAAGCGGTCTTCCGCCGGCACACCAACCGCCGTCCGCTGCTGGACAAGGAGGTGCCGTCCGCGGCGCGGGCCGCGCTCAAGTCGGCCGCGCTGCAGGAGGGCGCCCAGATCGAGTACCTCGACGCTTCCGGCCACTACACCCCGGTGGCGTCGCTGGTCCGGCAGGCCGAGACGCTGCAGGCGGAGGACCCGGCGTTCCGGGCGGAGGCCGCCTACTGGACTCACCGTGAGGCCGACAGCCCCGACGGCGTCCCGAAGATCGCGTCCGGGCCGCCCCCGCACGGCCACGGCGTCGTCTCGCTGCGGGCATCGCACGAGAACGAGGACCTGCCGGCCCGCGAGTACGAGCAGGAGCCACTGCTGGGCGCGGTGCTGACCCGCGACAGAGGGCCGCACGCGGAGGTGCGAGCCGGGATGGCGATGCAGCGGGTACTGCTGACCGCCACCGCGGAAGGCCTCGCGACGTCGTTCCTGTCGCAGCCGTTCGAAACCCCGCACACGCGGGCGTCGCTCGACCGCCTCTTCGCCGGCATCGGGCAGCCGCACACGCTGCTGCGCATCGGTTACGGCTACCCGACGCGGCTCACGAGCCGCCGGCCGGTCGAGGACGTGCTGACCCACCGCACCGGCCCGGACGTCCCGGCGGGATGAGACTCAGGCGCGGCCGGCGGTCGCGCGCAGCACGTCCCGGAAGGTCACCATGCCGACCACGTGCCCGCCCTCGACGACCGGTGCCGAGCGCACGTCGGCGTCGGTCATCATCCGCGCCAGCTCGCGGACCTCGATGTCGCCCGCCACGGCCAGGCCGGACCGGCGCATCACCGAGCCCGCCGTGTGCGGACCGCCGTCGAGCAGCACGCCGGTGTCCGGGTCTCCGGGCGGAGCGGGGGTCCGCAGGATGTCGGCTTCGGACACCAGCCCGAGCAGCTTCCCGTCCGCGTCGACCACCGGCATCGTGGTGAACCCGTGGCGAGTCATCGTCTCGGCGGCCTCCTCGAGCGTGGCGGACGGCGTCAGGGCGAACGTCGGCGTGGTCATGATCTCGCGTGCGCGCATGGCTCGTGCTCCGTTCGGGTCGGGTTTCCCGACCATCCCCGGCCATCCCGCGCCGGCAAAGGGTCCTAAGTCCTCAGGGCACCGCCGGATGACCTCCCCGGCGGCGCGGACGAGTCCCGGCGCACCGGGGACCAAGGCCTCTTCGAACGGTCCGGGGAATCGATGATCCTGGTGGTACCCACGATTTCCGGCCGGAGGACCAGGATCATGAGCACGTCGTCGAACCCGATCGCGCGGATGTGGCGCACCATCCTGCCCCGCCGCGGCTCGGTCGCGCGGGCTTCGGACCGGTTCCAGGCCGGCGTGGGAGTCTTCGCGGTGCTGCTGGCGCTCGCCGCGCTACCGGTCGCCGCCGGCTTCGGTTCGGAAACGTACGTCCGGCAACAGGCGCAGTCCGCGCAGCAGCTGGGTGAGCGCGCCCAGGCCACCGCGACCCTGCTCGCCGACGGACCGGCCATCGCGGCCAACTCGCGCGCCGGCGTCGTCGGAAACGGCGAACCCACGGACGCGACCTGGGCGCTCGCCGACGGAACTCGACGCGTCGGCCAGGTGGTCGCCGCCCGGGGAACGCTCAAGGGCGAAACGGTGACGATCTGGGTCGACCGGAACGGCAACCCGGTGGATCCGCCGCTGAGCAACGCCGGGGTGGTCATCGACGCCGTCGGCGTCGCGCTCGGCCTGTGGCTCGGCGCGCTGGCGCTGCTGGCCGCCTGCTACCGGCTCACGGTGTTCTCCCTCGACCGCTTCCGCCTCGCCCGATGGCAGCGGGAGTGGTTCCAGCAGCAGGACCGCAAGACCCGTTCCTGACAACGAAAAGAAGGTGAAATCCCCATGACCACGGCAAATCAGGGCGACATCGTCGTCGGCGTGGACCATTCGGCGGTGAGTGTGGCCGCGCTGCGCTGGGCGGTCTCGGAAGCGGCGGTGAGCGGCCGGCAGGTCGTCGCGCTGCGCGCGTGGACGTTCGAGCCGGTCTACGACCTCGGCGCGGCGGTCGCCGGGACACCGCAGACGGTCGCCGACCGGGAGCGGCGGCAGCTCGACGAGATCGCCGGCGAGGTACGCGCCGAGCACCCGGGCGTGGCCGTGCGGACCGAGCTGGTCGAGCATTCGGCCACGGTGGCACTGGAGGAGGCGTCGAAGACGGCGGCGATGCTGGTGCTCGGCAGCCACGGCCGGGGCCGGCTGCTGAAGTTGCTCGTCGGTTCGGTCGCCGAGCACTGCCTGCGCGAGGCGAACTGCCCCGTCGTGGTCATCCCCGCGCGGACGGTCCCCGAGCCGGAGAAGGAAGCCGAGCCCGTGGCGGAACCGGCGGCCACGTACTACCCCGGACCGCTGCTGTGAAGGAGATCGAAATGCCCAGTCGCCGCAAGGTCGGATCGGTCATGACGACCGAGGTCGCCACCGTCGGACCCGATACCCCGTTCAAGGCCGTCGCCGTCCTCCTGGCTTCGTGGAACATCAGCGGAGCGCCGGTGGTGGACGAGGACGGCCGGGTCCTCGGCGTCGTCTCGCAAGGCGACCTGCTGGAACACGAGGCTCCGCACGGCCCGCTGAAGCCCGGTTCACGCCAAGCGAAACGGAAGGCAGGCGCCGCGTTCGTCGCCGACCTGATGACCAAGCCCGCGGTGACCGTCCGGTCGGCCGACGACGTCACGGTGGCGGCGAAACTCCTGGAGGAGCACCACTTCCACCGCCTGCCCGTGGTGGACGACCTGGGCAAGCTCGTCGGCGTCGTCTCCCGTTCGGACCTGCTGCGGGTGTTCCTGCGCACCGACCGGGAGATCCGCGAGGAGGTCCGTGACGAGGTGCTCCTGCGCGAGATGGCCCTGGACCCGTCTTCCTTGTATGTCGCGGTGCACAACGGCATCGTGACGCTCGACGGCACGGTCGAGCGGACGAGCATGATCCCGGTGATCACGGCGCTGGTCCGCCGGGTCGACGGGGTCGTCGAGGTGCGGCAAAGCCTGAAGGCCCGCTTCGACGACCGGGATGTGTCGCCGGTTCCACCGGGCGAGGTCGGAATCTTGAGCTCGCACAGACCGCACAATTGAACCGACGTCCCACGCGGAGGCGGCCACCGTCCGAATCGGACGGTGGCCGCTTCTTCGTGCGTGTCAGCTGCGGAACAGCGCGACCTTCAGGGCGTTGCTGTCCTGTGGGTGGGCGAAGACGTCGTAGGCCTCGTCCATCTCGTCGAGCCCGAACCGGTGGGTGATGAACCGGCTGGTGTCCAGCCGGCCCGCCGCGAGCATGCGCAGCAGCAACGGCGTGCTGGACGTGTCCACCAGCCCCGTCGTGATCGTCACGTTCTTGATCCACAGCTGTTCGAGGTGCAGCGTCGCCGGGGCACCGTGCACACCGACGTTCGCCACGTGCCCGCCCGGGCGAACCAGCTTCGTGCACAGTTCGAACGTTTCCGGGATGCCGACGGCCTCGATGGCGACGTCCGCGCCCAGCCCGGCGCTCGCCTCCGCGACCGCGGCCGCGGCGTCGCCGGGCTGCACCAGCACGTCGGCGCCGAAGGACTTCGCCGCGTCCAGCCGGGCCGGTTCCCGGTCGACGACGATGATCGTGCCGGGGGAGAACAGCTGGGCGTTGGCGACCGCGGCCAGGCCGATCGGCCCGGCGCCGACGATCACCACCGTGTCGCCCGGTTTGACGCCGCCGTTGCGCACGCCGACCTCATAGGACGTCGGGACGATGTCGGCGAGCATCAGCGCGGACTCGTCGCTTACCCCGGGCGGCAGCACGTAGGTCGAGGTGTCGGCGAACGGGACCCGGGCGTATTCGGCCTGGACGCCGTCGGTGGTGTGCCCGAGGATCCAGCCCCCGCCTCCGAGGCACTGGCCGTAGGCCGCCGTCCGGCAGTACTCGCACCGCCCGCAGGCGGAAATGCAGGAGACCAGCACCTTGTCACCGGCCTTGACGCCCGCGACGGCGGTGCCGGTCTCGACGATCGTGCCGACCGCTTCGTGACCCAGGATCCGGCCGCGCTCGACCTCGGGGACGTCGCCCTTGAGGATGTGCAGGTCGGTGCCGCAGATGGTGACCGCGTCGATCCGCGCGATCGCGTCGGTGGGCGCGGTCAATTCGGGGTCGGCGTGGTCGGTCCAGCTGCGCCGGCCGGGGCCGTCGTACACGAGTGCCTTCATTTCTCCTCCTTGTCCGGACAGCCGTAACGGGCGCCCGCCGGCCGGCGGGCGCCCGTGGTGGGCAATCGATTCAGCGCAGCCACTTGCGGTCGCCGACGAGGGCGGCCCAGCGGCGGCCGAGGCCCCACGTGTTCCCGGCCGCGGCGGCCGCCAGCACGATGAGGACCAGTGCGTAGATGATGTGGTAGTCGATGACGGGGTTGGTGGAATGCGTCGCTTCGCCGGTGCTGGTGCTGAGAGCGAACGGCCATTCGGCGGCCCACATCATCAGCATCATCAGGCCGCCGGCGATCGCGCTCAGGCGCAGGCCGATGCCCGCGATCACGGCGATGCCGACGCCGGCCAGGCCGAGCATGAACAGCGTGTCCGCCCACCACGTGCCGGCCCAGGAGTGGAACATCGACTCGAACGGGCCGACGTGGACGCTGCTCAGGAAGCCCTTGGTCGGGGAGCCGCCGTTGATCCAAGCGCCCTTGCCCGGGGTTGCGTAGCCGAACCCGAACAGCTTGTCCAGGAACGCCCACAGGAACACGAAACCGGTGGCGAACCGCAGGATGGCCAGGGACTTCCCGGCGATCGTCGGTTCGGCGACGAAGTCGGGGACCGTCGCCGGCTCGGTGGCCCGCTGGGTCGGGACGCGGCTCGAGGTGGTCTTCGTTTCATCCGGTCGGATGGACATGGGGAAACCTCCGTTCCTTGGTGTTGCCCTCAGTTTCTGCCGGCGTGGCCGCGTGGTCTGGGGTCGAAGGTCCCCGGCTGGGAGGCCCTTGGGCGCTCGTTCGCGGGGACCGGGCTGAATGGACGAAAGTCCTGCGCACCAAGGGCGGAAGCCCCGCGCCGGCCACAGCTTCGGCGGGTTGACTTTTCACGTAAGCAGTGAGGTGAAAGGGGAAGCGGATGACGGGCTCGGCTTCAGCGCTGGTGGTCGGCGTCGACGGGTCGGTGGGCGCGCTCACGGCGGTTCGCTGGGCGGCGCGCGTCGCGCGGGAACGAAACCTCGGCCTGCGCCTGGTGCACGCGCTGCCCGAGCTGCCCCCGCCCTACCCGCGGGGCGACCCGACGTTCGAGCAGATCCAGCAGGCGGTCGGTGCGCGGGGCGAGCGCATGCTCGCCGAGGCCCGTGCCGTCGCGTCCACCATGGCCGTCGAGACCGTGGTTCGCTCGGAACGACCGGCCGAGGCGTTGCTCTCCGAAGCGGAAGGCGCGGCGATGATCGTGCTCGGGACGCCGGGTCTGCGCCCGCTCGGCCGGGTGCTGCTCGGGTCGGTCTCGGTCGCGCTGGCCGCTCACGCGCCGTGCCCGGTCGCGCTGATCCGGGCACATGCCGGGGAAGACGAGCCGCCGGCGGAAGGGCCGGTCGTCGTGGGCGTCGACGGCACTTCAGCGAGCGAGGAGGCCATCGCGGTCGCGTTCGAGGAGGCGTCCTGGCGGGGTGCGCGGTTGATCGCGGTCCACTGCTGGCACGAAGCGTTCTTGGCCGCCGTCTTCGAAGAAGGCCGGTGGACGATGGACAGCACGGCGATGGAGGAGCACGAACACGAACTGCTCGCCCAGCGGCTGGCCGGCTGGCAGGAGAAGTACCCGGACGTGGTCGTGGAGCGCGTCGTGCGGGCCGGACGCCCGGCCGAGCAGCTGCTCGACCTCGCCGACCGGGCGCAACTGCTCGTGGCCGGCAGCCGCGGCCGGGGCGGGTTCAGCGGCCTGGCCCTGGGCGCGACGAGCCAGTCGCTGATGTCCTACGCGCTTTGCCCGGTCGTCGTCGCCTGCGGGACCCGCGCGCACGCGAAGTAGACCACCGGCCCGACGTAGTTCACGGCGATCACCGATGCCCACAGCCACTTCGGCCCGCGGACGCGGTCGGCGGGCAGCCGGACGAGGTCCCACCAGGCCGCCGCGGCGAGCAGGAGCTGCACGCTCGCCGCGGCGCCGATTCCCGTGCGCTGCCGCGCGGTCAGGTCACGCCACCGCTTGTGGTGTCCCATGTCGTGCTCCTCTCATCGGGCTTCCAGGCAACGGCACCGGAATTCCCGGCGCAAAGGGGCGAAAGGCCTCTCGGCCGGGGACCGTAGCCAGCCGCGCGAACCACCTGCCGGCTCCTACCTTGGCCGGAGAAGTGTTTCCGACGGAGGTGCAGTCATGCGTGGTCCGCTGGTGTCCGACCTGATGAGCCGGCCGGTCGTGTCGGCAGGTCCCGGAACGTCGTTCAAGGAGCTGGTGGCCCTGCTGGCCGAACACGCCATCGCGGCGATCCCGGTGGTCGACGAGCACCGGCGTCCGATCGGCGTCGTCGGTGAGGCAGATCTGCTGGCTCGCCACGGCCGGGACGCCCGGCGTGAGCGCGGGCTCGGGCGGCTGCGCGTGTGGACCAAGGCCCAGGGCCTGACCGCGCGCGAGCTCATGACCCGCCGCGTGCCCGCCGTGGCGAAGGACGAACCCGTGGCAGGAGCGGCCCGGCGGCTGCTGGAGGCGAACTTGCGCTGCCTCTACGTCGTGAACGGCGCGGGCCACCTCGTGGGTGTTCTCGCGCGTCGAGACGTCTTGCGCGCCTTCCTGCGGCCGGACGAGGAGATCAAGGAAACCGTCGAGCGCGAAGTCCGGCAGCGGTCGACCTGGGCGGACCTTTCGACGGCCGGGGTCCAGGTCGACGACGGTGTCGTGACACTCAGCGGCGTGATCGACCGGCGTAGCGAGGTGGAGCGCGCGGAATGGCTGACCGAAGCAGTGCCGGGGGTAGTCGCGGTGCGCAACCGCTTGAAGTACCTGCAGGACGATGGGGCGGCCGTCCAGCCGCACTGAGGACCCCCGACGAACGGAGCCGGCGATGAAGCGCATCGTGATCCTCGGCGGCGGCACCGGCGGACACCTGGCGGCCGGCGAAGTCGACGGCACCCGGAACCGGCTCGTTTCCTACGACGGTCGTGAAGTCGCCTTCGACCGGGCGGTGGTCGTCCCGCTGCACGGTGGCGCGTCCTATGTGGACCATTCGCCGCGGCTCGGCGACGAGTTCGGGACCTGCCCGGCCTGTCGAGCGCGATGCCACGCGCGGGCAGCCAGTTCCCGCTCCCGATCGACGGACAGCAGCTCCGCGGTGAGAACGATCTAACCCGCGGTTGATCGTGCTCTTACCCGCGAGAAACCTCCCGGCGCTTTGCTGGTCACCACGGTGACCACCACGACCGGGAGGCGACGTGACGAGCATCTACGAGCAGATCGGCGGCCAGGAGGCGCTGGCGGCCGTGGTCGACGACTTCTACGAACGGGTCTTGGCCGACGCGGAGCTGGCGCCGTTCTTCGGCGGGACGAGCATGCCGCGGCTGAAGGGGATGCAGGTCGAGTTCTTCACGGCGGCCCTCGGCGGGCCTGACGAGTATCGCGGGCGGACCATGAAGGAGGTCCACCGCGGCCGTGGCATCGCCCAGCACCACTTCGACCTCGTGGCGAAGTACCTCACGGACTCCCTCCTGGCCGCCGGGGTGCCGGAGGAGACCACTGAGACGATCATCGGCGCCATCGCGCCGTTGTCGGAGGACATAGTCACACCGGCATGAGGAACGGGTGCCCGCCGGGCCGGGTCACCGGCGGGCACCCGCAGCGCCGGCTTGTTACAGCGAACGCCCGATCAGCTCCACGAGTTCGACTGTGCGGGTCGCGTAGCCCCACTCGTTGTCGTACCAGCCGAACACCTTCGCCAGATGCGCGTCGGCCTTGGTCAGCTCCGCGTCGAACACGCACGACGCCGGGTCGCCGATGATGTCGCGGGACACGACGGGCGCTTCGGTGTAGCGCAGGATGCCCTTGAGGTCGCCGTCGGCCGCCTCGGCGAACGCCTGGTTCACCTGCTCCGCCGTCACCGGGCGCTCGAGCTCGACCGTCAGGTCGGTCAGCGAGCCGTCTTCTACCGGCACGCGCACGGCGACGCCGTCGAGCTTGCCGGCCAGCTCCGGCAGCACCAGCCCGATGGCCTTGGCGGCGCCGGTGCTCGTGGGCACGACGTTGACCGCTGCGGAGCGGGCACGGCGGGGGTCCTTGTGCGGGCGGTCCAGGAGTGCCTGGTCGCCGGTGTAGCTGTGGATCGTGGTGAGTAGGCCGCGGCGGATGCCGAACGCGGCGTGCAGCACCTTCACCATCGGGGCCACGCAGTTGGTCGTGCACGAGGCGTTCGAGACGATGTGGTGCTTCGCCGGGTCGTAGCCGCCTTCGTTGACCCCCAGCACGATCGTCGCGTCGACGTCCTTGCCGGGAGCGGAGATCACGACCTTCTTCGCGCCGGCGGCCAGGTGCACGCCGGCGGCTTCGCGGGTGCGGAACTTGCCGGTCGACTCGACGACGACGTCGACGCCGTACTCGCCCCACGGCAGCTCCGCGGGGTCGGCCTTCGCGGTCACCTGGATCAGGTGGTCGCCGACGCGCAGGGCCGCGCCGTCGACGACCTCGACCGGTGTGCGCAGCCGCCCGTAGGTGGAGTCGTGCGCGAGCAGGTGCGCCAGCATCTCCGGGGACGTGATGTCGTTGACCGCGACCACTTCGATCGGGCTGTCCGGCGTTTCCAGCACGCATCGGAGGATGTCCCGGCCGATCCTGCCGAAGCCGTTGATCCCGAGCCTTACCGTCATGGGTCTCTCCCTGTCATCGTTTGCTCCCTTCGATGATCAGCGCCGCGCGTCTTCGCCCGTAGGGCCCTTGGTCCTCGCAGGCCGGGCAGAACGGCAGGCACCGCGGGAGGAGCAGCGATGACGAAAGGAACCGCAACGGGCCGGACGCGAGCACGGCTGCGTTGCTCTGGGCCGCCGCCCAGGCCGAGGCGAGTGGCGCCCTCGGCGATCCCACCGCCGCCAGATGGTCGAAGTGGCGACGGGCAAGTTGTGAGCCGGCCGTGACCACCATCGCCGAACGGTCCGCAGCGGCTCCGGATGCCGCCAGACCGGCTGGGACTCCGCTGCTGCGCGTCCGGGGCGTCACCACGAAGTTCGGGCCGGTGCAGGCGCTGGCCGGGGTCGACCTCGACATCTCGGCCGGCCGGCTGACCGCACTGGTCGGTGACACGGCGCCGGCAAGTCCGTGCTGATCAAGTGCGTCGCGACCGCCGCGACAGCGACCGGAACCAGGAGCCGGCGCCGAGTCACCGGGCCAGCCAACGGGCCGCGCCGCGCAAGCCGAGTGCCATGGCGTCCCAGCCGATGCCGGCGTGCACCGGCAGCCCGGCGCGGAACCGCCCCAAGCCATCCGTACCGAGGGCCTTCTTGCCCAGCCGTCAGGGGAGGCATGGATTCCCCGATGTTCCGGTGATTCGGCAGAGGTCTTGACCATGCCGAAGCGGGGGTCGTCGGGGGCAGGGCACTCGGCCTTGCTCGAGGGTGACTTCCGGCCCTTCTCCCGATGACACCTGGGTTGCAGGGTGGAACGAGGGCGACAGGAGCGGGGCGATGGCAGTGCGGAATACGCGGAAACCGATCGGGCCGCATCGGCGGATGCCGGCGCAGGACAGCTTGTGGCTGCATCTGGACCGGCCGGAGAACCTGTTGGTCGTCACCTCCGTGCTGTGGACCAGGACACCGGTGGACGCGACGCGGCTGCGGTCGCTCGTGTCGGACCGGCTGCTCGCGCGGTACCCGGTGTACCTGCAGCGAGCCGTGCGACACGGCGGCCCGGCGCGATCGGTCAGCTGGGAAACCGATGTCGGCTTCGACCTCGGGAAGCATGTGGTGGAGCAACAGCTGCCCGCACCCGCTGACCAGGCGGCGCTCGAGGACTTCGTCGCTGCTCGGCGAAGCACCCCGTTCGACGTGAATCGTCCGCTGTGGACCATCGATTTGCTGCAGGGTTATCGCGGCGGTAGCGCGCTAGTCTGCCGCACGCACCACGCGATGGCCGACGGGATCCGGCTGACGCAGGTGTTGTTCAGCCTCCTGGACCCGGTGGACGGCGAGGCCGCGGCCCCGCACGCGAAGGTCGGTGGTGTGGCACCACACCGGGAAGCCGTGGCACAGCCGGTGGCCCGGCTCGGTGCGGCTGCCCTGCGCGCGCTCGGCGACACCGGCGCGAAGGCCCAGCAACGGGCGGCGCGCGTGCACCCCGCGTTGGAAACCGCGGTGGCCCTGCCGGTACTGGGAGCGACCGCGACGGTGGGCGCCGCCAGTGCCGTCGCCGGGTTCCTCGCCTCGTCGCTGGACGGTGGCCCACGCCGCGTGGTCGACACGGTGGCCGCCGCCGCGACGACGGTATGGCACAGTGCCACCGGCGCCGCGGACCTGCTGGGGCCGTCCACGGCGACCGGGCTGTGGGACGGCGAGCCGGGGGTCGACAAGACCGCGGCGTGGGGCGAGCCGATCCCGCTGGCCGAGCTCGCCAGGATCGGCCACGAAACCGGGACGACGGTCAACGACGTCTGCACGGCGCTGGTCGCCGGCGCGCTCGACCGGTACTTCACCGCCCATGGCACCGCCCGTCCGGACCCGTCCGATCCGGGTTGGCTGATTCCGGTGAGCCTGTCGTCGTTCGACGACGAACTACCCGCGACGCTGGGCAACCACTTCTCGCTCGTGCTGGCCCGGTTGCCGCTGGGGCGCCGGACGTTCGCCGAGCGCCTCGCCGAGGTGCACCGCCGAGTCGCCCGGATCCGGGACTCCTACGAACCGGTGCTCACGTTCGGGATGCAGTACGCGATCGCGCAGAGCCCGGCACCGGTCGGTCTGGCGCTGAGCCGGTTCTTCGCGGGCAAGGCCATCGGGGTCCTGACGAACGTGCCCGGCCCGCGGACGTCGATGACGCTGGCCGGTGCGGAGGTCGAGGGCGTCGTCGGCTGGGCACCGTGCAGCGGGCGGCAGGCGGTCACGATCTGCGTCTTCAGCTACGCCGGCCAGGTGCGGTTCGGGTTCGGCACGGACCGCAAGCTCATCCCGGATCCGGAGACACTGGTCGCCGGGCTGGCCGCGGAGTTCGCCGCGGCTGTCCGTGGCGGAGAGGTGGCGTGAGGCCGGACCACGTGTCCGAAGTGGACGCCCGCGGCCACTCTCGCAACGTCGCGGACGGGTTCGTCCGGTTCGGTCCTTCGACTCCCCAGGGCGTGGTCCGGAAGGAACTCGACGCCGTCGCGCACCGGTTCGCGCCGGGTGATCGGATCCGGCTGATCGTCGCGGGCGGATCGCATCCGCGCTGGGAGCGCAACCTGGGAACGGCGACGACCCGGCCACCGCGGCGAAGACGCGGCCGTCACACCGGACGATCGATCTGTCGATCTCCCGGGGCGTCGTCCCGGTCACCCCACCGCCCGGACATGAAGGCTCAGCGTGCGGTGGCACGCAGGGCCTGGATCTCCCGCTCGATCGCCTTCGCGAGCACGTCGGTTTCCGGGATCGTGTCGGCGTCGGAGGTGATCCCGAACGTGATCCGCCCGGCGTAGCTGAGCATCGCAACGCCGGTCCGGACCCGCAGCGCGATCGGCACGTACGGGTAGATCTCGAGGATCCGGCGGCCGAGCGCGGACAGCGGTTCGGCCGGGCCGGGCACGTTGGTCGTCACCGTGACGATGTTGCGCTGCGGCAGGTGCGCGGCCGCCCGGATCGCCCAGGCGATCGGTGCGAACGGCTCGTGCGCGGCGGTCGCGGTCAGCAGCGCGCCGGCATCGGCCTCTTTGCTCGCCTTCAGCGTGCTCTGGCGGTGGTGCACCCGGATCAGGCGCTGCACCGGGTCGGCCAGGTCGACCGGCAGCAACGGCAGCAGGAGGGAGACTTCATTGTCGAGCGCGGTGCCGGTGCGCACGGACACCGGCACCAAGGACCGTACGCTGTCCGCGGCGGGGGTTTCGCCGCGGTGCAGCAGGAGTTCCCGGAATCCGCCGGCGACGGCGGCCAGCAGGACGTCGTTCACCGTGACGCCGTGTGTTTCCGCCACGGCCCTGACGTCGGCCAGGGCCACCGACGCGGTGGCGTACCGGCGGTCGCGGCCGAGCGGTCCGGTCAGCGGAGTCGGCGACGCGGGCAGCAGCGCGGAGGTCAGCGCGGCGAGGCCGCGGGCGGCGTCGCTCACACGGCGGGCCAGCCGGTTCGGGTGCCGCAGCTCACGGGCGATCAGCCGCGTCTGGTCCCACGGCGCGCGCATGATCGAGCCCGCGGCGCCCAGCAGCAGCTTGGCCACACCGGGATCGGGTGCTTCCTCACGTTGAGCCGGCGCGGGCGTGTCCCCGAAGAGGATCGTCTGCAGCCTGGTCGCGGCGAGCCCGTCGGCCAGCGCGTGGTGCACCTTGGCCAGGATCGCCCAGCGCCCGCCCGGCAGTCCCTCGATGACCCAGAACTCCCACAGCGGCCGGTCGCGTTCCAGCCGTTCGCCCATGAGCAGGGCGACCAGTTCGCACAGCGCCCGCTCGTCGTGCGGTTCGGGCAGCGCCATCCGGCCGAAGTGGGCTCCTGCGTCGAACGCGGGGTCGTCGACCCAGGCCGGCGGGCCCAGGTCGAACGGCACCGTGCGGACCTTCTGGTGGTACCGGGGGATGCCGGCCAGCCGGGCTCGCACGACGTCGACGAACTCCTCGTGCTCCGGGGCGGGCCCTTCGGCGATCGCGATCGAGGCGATGGCGAGGGATGCGCTGGGGTCTTCGTCCTCGATCTCGAGGAAGGCGGCGTCGAGCGGGCTGAGGCGGTCCATGACGTCCTCTCAGTGGGCGATGTCGACGACTACCCGGCGGATCGCGTCCGGCGGCCCGGCTTGCGCGAACACGCGGAAAGGCAGCTTCGCGCGCACGCCGACGGCGAACGTGCTCTGGCCTTCGAAGGAACCGGCGAAGCGAACGGCCCGTAGCGACGGCCAACCCGGCGTGGTCACCAAGGTGTCGCCGGTCTTGGCCAGGCCCCGGCCGGGCTGGTGCCCGGCGTCGTCGGTGCCGAGGGTGGGCGCCCGGACCACGACCTCGAGCGTGGCGCCGCCGGGTACCGGCAGCGGGTCGCCCTTGGGGTCGGTGGTCACGACCGTGACGTACCGGACGGCGAACCCGGCCTGCGCCGGGCCGTCGACGTCGAAGACCACCCGGTCGAAGCAGCCGTGACGGCCGGCGCGCACGAGGTAGAGCGCGCCCCGGCTCATCGTGTCGGAGCTGCCGGAGTCCGTACGCCACCCCGATGTCACCGAGCACGAGGGGGTGACCGGTGGTGGTGTCGTCGACGACGGGGCAGCCGTGGTGGTCGACGGCGCCGCGGGCAGAACCGAAGCCGACGGAGCCGTGCTCGCGACCGGTGCCGCGTTCTGGCCGCTCCCGCAACCGGTGAGGGCGAGCCCGCACCCCAGGGCCACGAGAACGGTCCTGGCGTGCCTGGTCATCTCGGCGTCAATGCGTCACGACGGCGTTCGTACTCCTCCTGGTCGATCTCGCCGCGGGCGAACCGCTCGTCGAGGATCCGCCGGGCGGTGTCGCC
Source organism: Amycolatopsis sp. NPDC049691 (assembly GCF_040675005.1). Taxonomy (NCBI): domain Bacteria; kingdom Bacillati; phylum Actinomycetota; class Actinomycetes; order Pseudonocardiales; family Pseudonocardiaceae; genus Amycolatopsis; species Amycolatopsis sp. NPDC049691. Next base: position 389,220 of record NZ_JBFANX010000003.1, on the reverse strand, counting down.
CGGCGTCGGCGGTTGCGGTGCCCTGCGGGCGAGGACGACGGCGACGGCGACGGCGACGAGTGCGGCCGGCACGAGCGCCATCAGCACGAGCATGCCGATGCCGCCCGCCCAGCCCATCGTCGTGGGGTAGTGCCAGTACGGCATGACCGGCTCCTTTCCTAGTGGGCCTGGAAATGCTTCGGGGCCGCTTCAAGCGGCTGCAGCACGTCGGCGAGGTCGCGGCGCGGGGTCGCGGGCAGCGGGTCTGCGTTGGCGGGGGCCCAGCCGACGCGCAGGATCATCTGCGGGTACGACCCGCCGGTGACCCGCGCGGTCACCGTCTCGCGGACATCGGGCAGTTCCAGCGGCTCGGTGAGCGGGCACGAGGACAGGCCGAACGCGTTCGCCGTGAGCAGCACCGCACTGGTCGCCTCGCCGGCGCGCAGCCGCGACATCCGGTCGTCGGAGGCGGTGCTCAGGATGAGCAGCACGGTCTCGTCGTCTTCGGCCTTGGCGTCGGGCGGCTGGGCCAGCAGCGGGTCGGCGAACGGGCGGGTGCGCAGCGCACCCGGGGTGTCGTCGGGTGCCGGGGTGTTGCGGGCCGGGACGCCGTCGGGGGAGACGTGGCGGCCGCTCCAGGCAGCCAGCTCGGTGCGGTAGGCGGGGTCGTCGGCGTGCCGCCGGGAAGCCTCTTCGATGGCCGTGGCCAGGTGGTACCGCGCGGAGTTCTCGGCGATCTGCAGCACCGTGCCCTCCAAAGCGGCGGCCTTGGCCATGGCTTCGACGTGCCCGCGGGGGACGGTCCAGGAGCTGTGCCGGCGCCGGTCGGTGCGCCGCCGGGGGATCGCGGCCGCCATCGCGACCTCGTCCTGCGTCGGCTGGTGCTGCTCGAGGGTGACCGCGGCGAGGTGGTCGGGTTCGTCCGGGTTGGGCAGCCGGTGCACTTCGGCGGTCCAGCCGAGCGCGGCGAAGCCGATCCGGAGGTGGTGCAATGCGGCGCCGCAGCTGAGGATCAGGTCCCGCCCGTCCGGGTCGGTCTCGTGCAGGAGCCGGTCCGGATCGGCGTAGAGGTGCAGCGAGCTGTGCCCGATCCGCCAGTACCACGGCTGGGAGTTGTGCACCGACGGCGCGCGGACGGCCATCGCCACCGCGGTCTTGACGGTGAACTCGTCCGGAAATGCTCGCTCCATCATCGGCCTTCCTCGTGGTCCGGGTGTTCGGTCGAGTCGAGCCTCGCATCGCCCAGCTCGTCGGCAGCAGGGCCGGAATGCCTCTGGATCGGGGACTTTCGGTGCTCCGGCGCCAGCCAGGCCAGTGCGCGCGCGACCGATTCGGCCGGCGTGCCGGTGGTCGGGAGCGGGTGTGCCTCGGACCACGCGTCGGCGTCGGCGGTCATCCGGTGCGCGGCTGTCGCTTCCGGTGCCTGGCAGTGCACGGCGACCAGCGGACTGCTTGTCCGTCCGGCGGTCTCGGCGGCGACCGGTTCAGTTCCACCTCCCGGTGGCACACCCGCTCCCGCGTCTCGCGGGCGGTGAAGTCGAGGAAGCCGAGGTCGGCCGGCTTCTTCAGCTTGTAGGCGCGGCCCCCGACGAGGAAGACCGCACCGATGTGGGTTTCGTGCACATCTGCCCAAGGCGCGTTCATGCCCCGAGGATGGCCGGTCGGCACGCGCCGCCGAAGGGCGTCAGGTCACCGGCTGGGAGCCGGAAGTCCCGGACCGGGGACGAAAGTCACCGCAAGCCGGGACCGCGGGCACCTGATTCGCCGCCGGCCTCCGCCGAGCATGGAGGCGGACGGAAGGAGCACGCCGTGGACGAACCGGCGATCGAGGTCGAGGGCCTGCGGGTCCGGCGCGGCGGGCAAGAGGTTCTGCGCGACATCGGGTGCACCGTCCGGCGCGGAACCGTGACCGGCCTGCTCGGCCCCAACGGCTGCGGCAAGAGCACGCTCATGCGGTCGATCGTCGGCGTGCAGATCGTCGAGTCCGGCCGGGTGACGGTGCTCCGGCGCCCGGCGGGGAGCCCCGAGCTGCGCCGGCGGATCGGCTACGCCACCCAGGATCCGGCGATCTACGCGGACCTGACCGTGAGCGAGGCGTTGCGCTACTTCGCCGCCGTGCTCGGCGCTCCGCCGTCCGATGTGGACCGGGTGATCACGCAGACCGGCCTGACCGCCTCGGCCAAGACCGTCGTCGGCCGCCTCTCGGGCGGCCAGCGCGGCCGGGCCAACCTGTCCGTCGCGCTGCTCGGCACCCCCGAACTGCTGGTGCTCGACGAACCGACGGTCGGCTCCGACCCCGAACTGCGGGACGAGCTCTGGCAGCTGTTCCACCACCTCGCCGCGACCGGGGTGACGCTGCTGATCTCCAGCCACGTCATGGACGAGGCCGCCCGATGCGACGAGCTCCTCCTGCTCCACCACGGGAAGCTGCTGGCCCAGGCGACGCCGGACGTGCTTCGCGAGCGCACTGGTGCGCCGGACCTCGAGCAGGCGTTCCTGCGGCTGATCAAGGGCCGGGAAGGAGCGGCGCGATGAGCGCCCCGATCACGTTCGCCACGACCCGCCGCATCCTCACCCAGCTGCGGCACGACCCGCGCACGGTCGGCCTGATCATCGGCGTGCCCAGCCTGCTGATGATCCTCCTGCGGTACGTCCTGAACTCCGAACAGCGCTTCAGCGCGATCGCCCCCGCACTGCTGGGCATCTTCCCGTTCACGATCATGTTCCTGCTGACCTCGATCACCACGTTGCGCGAGCGCACCACGGGAACGCTCGAACGCCTGATGACGATGCCGATGGGCAAGCTCGACCTGCTCTCCGGCTACGCGCTGGCGTTCGGCCTGCTCGCGACCCTGCAGGTGCTGGTGGCCGCGGGAATCAGCCTGACCTGGCTCGGCCTCGACATCGCCGGCTCGGTCTGGACGCTCCTCCTGATCGTGGTGCTGGACGCCCTGCTGGGCACGGCACTCGGCCTCTTCGTCAGCGCGTTCGCGCGCACGGAGTTCCAGGCGATCCAGTTCCTGCCGGTGTTCGTCCTGCCCCAGTTCCTGTTGTGCGGCCTGTTCGTGCCGCGCGACGAGATGGGCTGGCTGCTGAGCGCCGTTTCGGACGTGCTTCCGCTGTCCTACGCGGTGGACGCGCTGACCCACGTGACCCGCTCCGCGGCGGTCGACGGCACCTTGGTCCGCAACGTCGCGATCATCGCCGGCTGCGCGGTCGTGGCCCTGCTGCTCGGCGCGGCTACCTTGCGCCGGCGCACCCCGTGAGCTCGCCGTGCCCAGGGTGAAACGCGGTCGCCGGGGACCTGCCGCGCGTCCTGCGACGGCCAGGTGACCAAAGTCCTTCCCCTCGGGGCCGAACGACGCCATCCCCACGCGGCGACGGAGCCGTACCGTCGGAACGAGGGGGAATCCGGCCCGACACGGCCGGAGAGCGTCCCACGACGATGGAAGGTGATTCCCCTGCTGACCGGTATCGACCGCGACCACGGGCTGTGGTGTGGGCTGACCGGCTACCTCGCCGCGGTGAGTGCCGCGCTCGGTGCCGGCGAGGAGTCCTGCACCGTGGATCTCGGCACCCCCGTGTCGGGCTACGTCGCGCTGGACGTAAGGCTGCGCGGCCACCCGGGCCGGGACATGGCTCTGCTGTGGGACGAGCGCCATGGGTGGGCATTCGCCATGGAGACCCACTCCGGAGAGGACCTGCTGGTGCTCGCCTACCTCGGCGGCGAGCTGGTGCCGGCGCCGTCTCGCGTCCGCCGCTTCGTGGCCGGTATCCACTCCACCGGCAGGCCCGGCTCCGCGCCGGTTCCGGTGGATCTGCGCGGCGACCCGGGCGAACTGGCGGCCCGTCTGCTGCGCTACCGCCGTGACGAGTGGTCCGCGTCTTTTCTGAGCCGGACCGGGTGACCCGGCATGTCCACTGTGGAGGAACGGCCCTGGACGGCGGCCGAGACCGAAGTACTGCTCCGGTCGATGATGCGCGCGCCGTCGGTGCACAACACCCAGCCGTGGCTGCTGGAGGTCGAGCCGGGCGAGCTGAGGGTGCGGGAACGCGCCGAACCGGCCCTCCCGCACCACGACCCCCACGGCCGCGACCGCGCCGCGTCGTGTGGCGCGGCGGTGGCCAACCTCGAACTCGCCGTACGAACCCTCGGCCGGGCCGCGGAGACCGCGTTACTGCCGGACGCCGACGATCCGGGCCTGGTGGCCCGGATCGCCGTCGGCGGCGAGGTCGCCCCCAGCCCAGAAGAACTTCGCCGGTACGGGGCGATCGCTCGCCGGGCGAGCCAACGGGCGCCGTTCGACGGTGTGGCCGTGCCGGCACCAGTGGTGCACAAGCTCGTCGACGCGGGCGGGGCACCGGGCGTCGAAGCACGGCATGTCCGGCCCGGCCGTGAGGTCGCCGTCGTCGCCCGGCTGCTGCGCTTCGCCGCGGAGCACTTCCAAACCGACAGCGGCTACCAGCGCGAGCTCTCCCTCTGGACGATCCGGGACGAACACGCCCACCGCCACGGCGTGGGGATCCCCGCCGGCCGGGTGCCGTCGGGTTCGGTGCCGTGGGCGGGGCTGGTCCAGCGCGCCACGGAGGTCCCGGACACGCCGGAGCTCGAGCGTCGGCTCGCCGGTGAGACCTTGCTGGTGTTCGTCACGGTGGACGACGCCCCGCTCGACCACATCCGCGCCGGGTACGCGCTGGAACGAGCCTGGCTCGCCGCGGTCGACCTCGGCCTGGCGGCGGGGGTGCTGACGCAGCCGCTGCACCTGGAGCCGGTGCGCTCCGCGCTGTGCGAGGACCTCGAGCTGACGGGCTTCCCGCAGGCGCTCCTGCGCATCGGGTACGCCGCGGAGGCCGACCCGCCTTCGCCACGGCAGGGGGAGCAAGAGGTTCTGCGCGGCGGACCGGGACCGGCTGTCCGCCCACCGGGACGATGACCCACGCGTCGCGGCCGGTCCGGGCGGCCATCCCGCTCAGCGTGGATGAAACCGGGAACGTGACCGTCGTCTTCGAAGTGCTCTCATATGCGGGCACTCTGACGATCCCGGTGCTCGCCGACCGCAGCCGGTGTCTCGATCTCGACGTGCTCGCCGACGGCCTGAGGGCAGAGCTGGACCTGGTGCGCGGCGAAGCGAGGTCAACGGCGGCCTTTCGGCTCTGCACTCGTGGACCCAGGACCCTGTCCCTCCGGCGGGGTCCCGGGTCGATGCTCGAGGCAGTAGCCCTCGACGAACTTCCCCAGATAGTCCCAGACGCCGACGGCGGGCTGGGACGTGTCGACGTGGCACCGCCACACCGACCAGGCCCGCGGGGCGTCCGAAAAGGACAGCACCGCGGCCGGCTGCGGATCGTGCACGAAGACGAAGTCACAGTCCGCACGATCCGGATCGGCCGACAGCTCCTCGGCGTTGCGAACCGCTGCCCCCAGGGCACAAAGTCACCGGATCGGCAGCGGCGGAAACGGCCGCAAGGTCCGCGGACGCGGGACTCTGTCCCCTGCGCCGTGACCGTGGGAGTCCGCAATGCTGGGCGCACCCCACGTTCTGCGGACTTTTGCGGAAGGCAGCAAACGATGTAAGCGTCGATGCGGTTGATCCGGTTGCGACACAGTCTCCTTCCCGGGCGTCACACCGTGGCCAGGCCGTCTGACCGGGTTCAGGCGGCGGTGCTGCTCGTCGTGGTCCTGGCGTCCCTGCTCGCCGGCGTGGGAGCGGTCCTGCTCGGAATCGGCATCCACGCGGCAGAAACGGCCGAGTTTCGCGACCAGATCGCTTCGCGCTACGAGGCGACGGCGGTTCTGCTGGCCGACGGTCCGGCGCCTGGCACCGTCGGCCGCAGCGGCACCCCGGGCGAATCCGGTCCGGCAAAGGCCTTCTGGCTGGCGCGTGACGGGCAGCGGCACACCGGCGAGGTAGACGCCCCGGCCGGAACGGTCGCCGGCAACGAGATTCCGATCTGGCTCGACGTCACGGGCACGCCGGTCGACCGCCCGCTCACCCCGATTTCGGCGGCCGTCGACGCGGTGGTCGTCGCGATCGGGCTTTGGGTGGGTGTGGTGTTCGTCCTCGCCCTGGGCTACCGCGGCGTGGTCTTCGCGCTGGACCGGTTCCGCCTCGCCCGCTGGCAGCGGGAGTGGTTCGCCCGGCAGCGCGGCCGCACCCGGCGGGATGACCAAAGTCCCGCCGGCTCGTGACCGTCGGCCACAGCGGCACGCTCATCGATCCGCGACCGTCGACACGGTCACGAAATCACCCTTCGCATTAGGAGCGAACATGAAGGCTGCAGTCGTCACGGATTTCTCGTCCGCGCTCGAGCTGCGCGAGGTACCGATCCCGGAGCCCGGCCCCCAGCAGATCCTGGTCCGGCTGGAGACCTGCGGGATCTGCCACACGGACATCCACGCCGCCCACGGGGACTGGCCGGTGAAGCCGGAACTGCCCCTGATCCCGGGCCACGAGGGAGTCGGCGTCATCGAACGCGTCGGCGCCGGGGTGCCGGAGGATCGGATCGGGCAGCGGGTGGCGCTGCCGTGGCTCGGCTCGGCCTGTGGTGAGTGCGGCTTCTGCATCTCCGGCTGGGAAACGCTGTGCGAGGCACAGCAGAACACCGGCTATTCGATCGACGGCGGCTACGCCGAGTACGCCGTCGCGAATGCCCATTACGCGGTCCCCGTGCCCGAAGGTGTCCCGCCGATCGAGGCGTCCCCGCTGACGTGCGCAGGCGTGACGACCTACAAGGCCGTCAAGGTCGGTGACGTCCGCCCGGCGGACCGGGTCGCGATCTTCGGCGTCGGCGGCCTCGGTCACCTCGCCATCCAGTACGCGCGCATCGCGGGCGGTTTCGTCACGGCGGTCGACATCGAGCCCGGAAAGCTCGACCTCGCCCGCGAACTCGGCGCGGACCGGGTCGTCGACGCGAGCGCGGGCGACCCGGCCGAAGCCATCCAGGCCGAGGGTGGAGCGGACGTGGCGATCGTGCTGGCCGCGGCGCCGAGCGCGTTCGAGCAGGCACTGCGTTCCCTCCGCCGCGGTGGCCGCTTGGTCTGCGTCGGCATCCCGGCGGGCGGCGTCCTTCCGATCCCGATCTTCGAGACGGTGATCAAGGGCATCTCGGTGATCGGCTCGATCGTCGGCACCCGAAAGGACCTGGCGGAGGTGTTCGCCCTGCACGCCGCGGGCCGGACGACCGTGACGGCCGAGGCTCGGAAGCTGGAAGACATCAACGAAGCATTCGGCGACGTCTTGGCCAACCGTGTCCCCGCCCGTCTGGTGATCGAGTTTTGACACGGTGACGGTCCCGCCCCACGGAGCCGCAACTGCATCCCGGTGGGTGGCGTCGCCCCGTGCGACTTCTCAGGTGACCTCCTGGCCGGACTCCGGAAACGACGGGAGTGCCCTTCGGCTCTGATTGCAAATGATGCGGGTCAGTCCGGGCCGGCCAGCCAGGTGCGGGCGTCCGCGAGAGTTCTGTGGACGACGATGGCGCGATCAACGGCGGTCACCTGCAGGGGCCGCAGGACTGCGCGCTGATCGCTGACCAAGCAGAAGGGCACGTTCACACCCTGGGCCGCGCTCGCTAGTGTGAGCAGCCCAATCACTCCGGCGGACCCGAGGAAGCTCACCCGCGTGAGATCGGCGATGACGGCCGGCGGCCGACCGGTGAGCAATTCTTCGATGTGGCGGACGAACCTAGGGGCTGTAGCCATGTCGATTTCGCCGTCGACCGTGGCGATCACTGCGTCCACGCCCATTGCGTTGGCGAAGACAACGGGAAGTGCACGGTCTTCCCCGCGTGTATGGCGGAACACTCGGACCACGACCCGACGATAACGGAAGCCGGTAGGCATCAAACCATTGACCACACTAAAGACTGAATGGGTGAATAATTCACGGCCAAGTTATCGGGCCTCGGTCGGGTTTGTACTTGACGAGTGCGAACTCGATGTCCGGTGCTGTAAACGTCGTGATGCCGGGCAATGAGGCGTTCGGCCACCGCTTCGCGGTCGTCAACGCCTCTTCGGTCAGGCCGATGGGATCGAAATCGTTTCGTGGTATGTCTTTCCGCTGCTCATCCCGAGCAACGCGGCGATGCGCCGCTTCGTCAGCGCAGTGGCGACCAGGTCGCCCAAGCGCGGTGACAAGGCCTCGCTCAGGAGCAACATGTTCGCCGTCCGGGGGAGGACCACCCGGCGCTGTCCACGGCGGACCGCGGTCACCACGGCCTTCGCGACGTCGTCCGACGACAGGGGCGTCATGTGGCGGAACGGCGGCGGCATCTCGGCCACGTCCGCGTCCCGCAGCAGGTCGGTGGCGGTCAGCGCGGGATGGATCACCGAGACCCGGATGCCGTCGGCGGCCACTTCCTGGCGAAGGGCGTCGGAGAACGCGGAGACCGCGTGCATGACGATCGCGTACGAGCCGAAGCGGGCGAAAGCCTTGCGGCCCATGACAGACGACATGTTGACGATCGACCCGGCGCCCTGCCGTCGGAAGATGGGGAGCACCTGCTGCGTCACGCTGATCATCCCGAAGAGGCTCGCGCGCTGGGTCAGCCGCAGGTCTTCGGCGAAGGTGCCGGCGGCGACTTCGCCGACCTTGCCGATGCCGGCGTTGTTGACCAGCACGTCGATGCGGCCGAACCGGCGCACCGCGGCCTCGACCAGTGCGGTGACCTCCTCGGGAGCCGACACATCGGTGGGCACCGACAGCGCCTCGGCGCCGAGCGCCAGCACTTCCTTCTCCACCTCGGCCAGCCGGCCGGCCGAGCGGGCGGCGAGAACGAGCCGCGCGCCCTCCGCGGCGAACGCCAGCGCGACCGCCCTGCCGATGCCTCGTGACGCGCCGGTGACCAGCACGACCTCGTTCGCGAAGGACCTGCTCATGACTTCTCCTTAAAGTTGTATATGCAACATATGGTCATCGGAAGACGGGAACCCGATCCCGCTCGCTCAGCTGCCGGGGGGATAGCCCATGCCGCGCGCGATCTCCTGGATCGCCCCGGTTCCCCCGGCTCCGAGCAGCTCGGCCGCCTGCTCCTGGCACTGCCGCCAGATCGGCAGCACGGACTCGATCTTGCTCTGGCCGGCCTTCGTGAGCGCGACTTCCCGAATCCCCTTCGCGTCAGCGGAAACCGCTTCGATCCAGCCGTGGCCGAGCAGGAGGTTCAGGTTGCGGCTGACCGTCGACCTCTCCAGCTGCAACACCTCGCCGAGCGCCGAGGGCGGGCACGGGCCCGCCTTGCCCACGGCCGCCAGCAGGTTGAGCTGCGCGATGGTCACGCCGTGGCCGGCCAGCGCTCCGTCGTAGAGGCTCGTGAGAGCCCGGCTGATCAGCCGGGTGCGGACCGCCAGGCAGTCGACCACGATTTCGTCAACGGCAGAGAGCTTCACGAGCACAGTGTTGCATATACATCAAGGTGGCGTCAACGCGCTCTGGCCCGATCGGCTTACCGCCGGATCGTCGAAGGGGTTGCCGTCCACGACGATGAGATCCGCGAGCTTCCCGGAGCGACGGTACCGAGATCGGCGTCGATGCCCATGATCTCGGCGTTGCCGATGGGGACCCGAGGAGGTCCGACCCCGAACCGATACGCACTCCGGCGTCGGCCAGGATCCGGGACAGGTCCTCGCGGGCGATCTCGATGTCGTCGGGCAGCCGGCCGACGGCCGCGCCGTGCTCGTCGACGAAGTGCACCTGCTCGGTCATCCGGATCCGCGCGTCGCGGACCGCGGGCAGGATGCCCATCTTCTCGGCGACTTCGATCGCGTCGCCGCGGACGTCGATGGGCGATCCGTTGCCACGAAGCCGATCGACCCGCTCGACGAGCACGACGTGGTGACCGCGCATCCCGAGGTCGCGTCCGAGTGAGAGGCCGGCGACGCCCGCGGGGACGTTTGCCGCGACGGGTGGGCGAGCACGAAGTCGCGCAGCAACCGGCGGTTTCGCCGGCGAACTCCAGCGTGATTCCGTGGCCCATCGCGGCTCCCGGCAACGTGGAGCTCGACGAGGCGGTCCGGGTCGTCCACGACCGGCGGCTCGACAGCGCCGTCGAGCAGGGGGAAATTCCCCCGGCGGACACCTACTTCCTCACCGAGCTGCTGTCCGGGCCGGTGTACCTCTACCTCATCCGGCGCCGCCACCCCTTCACCCGCGCGGTGGCCGAGAAGATCGCCGACGTCGTCCTGGCGGGCCTCAACGCCAGCGCGCAGTAGGGCTCCGAAAACGGAATCCAGAGAAGCCTTTACCCGAAAAGGCGGCGCTGGATCTCGCGGCGGTAGTCCTCCAGGGTGTTGTCGAGGTGCACCGCGGCGGCTTCGGCGGCCGCTTCCGGGTCGCCGTCGCGGATGGCCGCGTAGATCGCCGCGTGTTCCTCGATCGCCTCCGCCGCGTGGCCGCCGACTGTGCCGTGCAGCCCGATCGTGCTGGACTGGTGCTGCAGGCGCCGGGCTTCGCGGACCGCGGCCAGGAGGAACTGGTTGTGGGACGCCGCCGCGATCCCGAGGTGGAAGTCGTCGTCTCCGCGGTCGAACAGGGCCACCTCGCCGGTCAGGTGCCCGTGGCGGCAGGTTTCCGCGGCCGCCTCGATCGACCGGAGCTCGCCCGGTGTGGCGCGCGTTGCGGCGAGCCTGCTGGCCGTCATCTCCTGCACGCGGCGGAACTCGAACAGCATGTAGACGTGGTCCAGGTCGGTGGGCAGGAAGAATCCCGACCAGCGCGCCGAGCCCAGCATTCCCTCGTCGTCGGCCACGTAGAGGCCGCGGCCCTTTTGGGCGCGCACCCGCCCGATGGCGGACAGGATCTTGACCGCCTCCCGCACGACCGTGCGCGAGGCGCCCAGGCGGGCGGCGAGCTCGTTCTCCGTGGGCATGCGGTCCCCGGCTTGCAGCTTGAGCTCGGCGATCAGCTGCAGGATCCGTTCGGCGACGAGTTCGTATCCCGGCCGGTACGACGCCGCTCCGGGCGCGGCCGGGCCGCCGCCCGCCGGTCCGGGGTCGCCTGCTGCGGCCATCTCGTCCACCCGCTGGTCTCCTTCGTGTTCGGCAACGGAGAGCGTCCTCGCATGGACCATACATCGGGGTCCTCACCTCGCCAATGAGTAGTACTCATTTTGGCCATGCGCGCTGAGACGCCGGAGAAATTACCGCTCTACCTCTTGACGTCTCCGCGGCTGCCAGCTGTGATGTCTCCCGGAGCTATCGCTCGCCGAGAATGTGTCGTACACATCTCGGAGCCACGATGGAGTGGAGTACCTCATGACAGTTCATGCGCGCGCTACCGGAGCCAGAGGCTGGCGGTACGCGGGGCTGGTCCTCGGTGTCGTGGCCGCCCTCGCCGGGGTCACGGCCTGCGGGAACGGCGGGAGCGGCAGCAGCGCCCAGGGCGGGTTCCAGCCGGTGCCGCAGACGGGCGGGAAGATCACCGTCTGGGTCGACTCGACGCGGCTGCCGGCCGCGCAGCTGTACCAGAAGCAGCACCCGGCGGCGCAGCTGGACATCGTCACCTACGACGGGGACGCCAACGGCTCGAACTACCTGCAGACCAAGGTGGGGCTGTTCAACCGGACCCGCAGCGGCTGGCCGGACGTGGTGTTCAGCTCGCAGAACAACGAGGTCAGCTGGGCGGTGCAGGCGGGGTTCACGGCGCCGCTGAACAAGGGGCAGATTCCGGAAGCCACCCTGAACGGCTGGACCGCCGGGGCCAACGACCCGTGCACGGTCGAGGGCACGCTGTACTGCCTGCGCAACGACCTCGCCCAGACCGTCCTCTGGTACAACGCGCCGCTGATGCAGTCGTGGGGCTACCAGGTCCCGAAGACCTGGGAGGACTACCGGGCACTGGGGCAGCGGGTCGCCACCGAGCACCCGGGCTACCTCGTCGGCTCCGCCGGCGACAACTTCACCCCGGAGATCTACTTCTGGGCTTCCAAGTGCGGGGCCAACGAGATCACCGGCCCGAAGTCGGTCAAGGTCGACACGACGAGCCCGAACTGCACCCGGATGGCCTCCTTGCTCGACACGCTCGTGAAGAACCGGACGATGGCGACCAGCAGCGTGTTCAGCTCCGACTTCGCCAAGAACTCCGCGGACAAGATCCTCATGATGCCCGGACCGTCGTGGTTCGGCGGCTCGGTGTTCCAGGAGGCGTTCAAGACCCCGGCCGGCCAGATCGCCGCGGCCCCGCTGCCGCAGTGGGCGGGCGACCCGGCTCCCTCGGTCGGCAACGTCGGCGGCGGCACCTGGCTGCTGTCCGCGCACAGCGCCAACCTCAAGGACGCCACCGACTTCCTCACCTGGGTCACCACGTCGGACGAGTACCAGGGAACGGTCTCCCCGGGCTACCCCGCGTACGCCCCGGCGGCCAAGACGTGGCTGGCCAAGCAGTCTTCCGGCAAGTACTACGCCAACGACGTCGGCGCGCCGCTGACGGCGGCCGCCCCGCAGGTGTGGCGCGGATGGGGGTACGGGCAGTTCAGCCAGGAGGCGATCTGGGCCGCGACCGTCACGCCGGGACTGACCGCGGGCAAGACGATCGAGTCGATGCTGCCGGAGTGGCAGACCGCGATCACCAACTACGCGAAGTCGAACGGGTACGAGGTCACCCGATGACGACCGCCGCCCCGGCCACCCGGCCCGCCAGGACCCCGCCCCGGCGGCGGGTGTTCTGGCCGGGCCGGTCCGGCCACCTCTTCGTCGCCGCCTACGTCGTCCTGCTGATCGCGTTCGGCGTGGTTCCCACGGTGTACGCGGTGTACTTCGCGTTCACCGACGCGGGCGACAACTTCGCCGGCCTGGCCAACTTCGTCGACGCCGCCAGTGACTTCCGGTACTTCGCCGCCGTCGGGCACGTCGCGCTGTACCTGGTGTTCTGGCTGGTTTCCCTGGTCGTGTTCGTGGTGGGGCTGGCGCTGGTGCTGCACCGCCTGACCGCGGACGCCGTCGGCAAGAGCCTGCGTTTCCTGTACTACATCCCGGGAGCGCTGGCCGGGGCGGCGAGTGTGATGGTGTGGCTGTTCATGCTGGACCCGTCGGTGAGCCCGGTCAGCTCGCTGCTGCGCGCGCTCGGGTTCGACACGTTCGGCCAGGTCGTCGCGCCCGACCACCTCCCGGTCCTGTTCACCCTGATCGCCTTCTGGACCGGGGCGGGTGGCTGGATCGTCGTGATGTACGGCGCCCTCAACAACATCTCGCCCGACCTGCTGGAGGCGGCCCGGATCGACGGCGCCGGCGGGTGGCAGACGGCCTGGCGCATCCAGATCCCCTTGCTGCGCAAGTGGATCGTCTACATGGTCATCCTGGCGTTCGCCGGCGGCACCCAGCTGTTCGTCGAACCGCAGCTGCTGTCGCAGGCGAGCGTCGGCGTGGCCGGGCACGACTACTCGCTCAACCAGCTCTCCTACGACTTCGCCTTCCAGAACAACAACGTGAACACCGCCGCGGCCGTCTCGGTGGAGCTGCTGCTGGTCGGACTCGTCGTCGCCGGCGTGTTCGTCGCACGATCGGGGTTCTTCGATGCCGACTGACATCCGCCTTCCCGCGAGGGTGAACGAGCCGGTCCGCCGCTCGGCCGCACCGCGGCGGCGTCGTGCTCGCCGGAAGCTGCCGAACCCGCTGTCGGCACTGGTTCTGGTGCTGTTCCTCGTCTTCTTCGTGCTGCCGGTGCTGTGGCTGGTGCTGGCGGCGACGAAGACCGACGACCAGCTCGTGCACGGCAACCCGCTGTCGTTCGGCTCGTGGCAGGCGCTGGCCGGCAACTGGACCGCGCTGACGTCGTTCGGTGACAACGCGATCTTCCGCTGGCTCGGCAATTCCGCGGTCTACTCGTTCGCCGCCCTCGTGATCACGCTGTGCGTGGCGATCCCGGCCGGGTACGCGCTCGCGATGACCGAGTTCCGCGGCCGGCGCACGCTGCTCGTGGCGACGCTCGTGGTCATGCTGATGCCGAACGCCACCCTGGTGGTGCCGTTGTTCCTCGAGGTGAACGTCGTGCACCTGGTCGGCTCGATGTGGTCGGTCATCCTGCCGTACTCGTTCTACCCGTTCGGCGTGTACCTGACCTACATCTACTTCAGCACCGCGGTGCCCCGTGACCTGATCGCGGCGGCGAAGCTCGACGGCTGCACGTCGTTCGGGGTGTTCCGCCACGTCGCCCTGCCGCTGGCGACGCCGATCGTCGCCCTCGTCGGCTTCTTCAGCTTCGTGGCCAACTGGACCAACTACTTCCTGCCCTACGTGCTGCTGCCGGAAAGCGACCAGTTCCCGGTCCAGGTGGGCCTGGGCACGTTGCTGAACGCGGTGCCGCAGTTCAACCCGACCGTCGGCACCGCGGCGGTGCAGCGGCCGGAACTGGCCTTGGCCACCCTGCTGGCGATCACCCCGGTCCTCGTGGTCTTCCTGTTCTCCCAGCGCTTCCTGGTCGCCGGGATGCTCGCCGGCGCCACCAAGGAATAGGACCACGCCGTCACCGCCTCGTCTCCTCGGCGGCACCCCCGCGTGCCGCCGACGGTGACCGCTGCCCTGGAATGGAGCACCCTCTGATGTATCCCGTCATCACGGCCTCGGTCCCGCTGCTCGAACCGCCCGGCTGGGCGCCGGCCCAGCGGGAGCTGTTCGCCCTGCTCGACCGCGCGTGGCGGCGGTTCGCCCGTGACTTCACCGGCCCGGACGGACGGCTGACCTACGACGACGGGCTCACCAGCCGCGACGGCGTCGACGACTTCTACGAGACGTTCTTCAACTGGCCGCAGCTCTACCTGCTCGGCGGTGCCGACGACCTGCTCGCCGAGGCCGAGCGGCACTGGGAAGGCGTCACCCGGCAGCTGACCGAGCTGGGCATGCTCCACGACGAGTACGAACGCGGCTACGACTGGTTCCACCAGGGCGAAAGCCTGCTGCTGCTGTACTTCCTGTGCATGGCCGCGCCCGAGCGGTGGCGGGAGCGCGCACTGCGGTTCGCGGAGCTCTACGTCGATCCGGCCCACGGCAACTACGACCCCGGGCACCGGATCATCCGTCGTCCGCACAACGGCAGCGATCCGGCGCGCGAAGGGCTTTTCGACGGCACTTCGTACCCGTGGCTGGCCAAGGAAGCCGCGATGTACGGCTTCCCGCTGGAGTGGCTGCTGCCGCCGGACGCCGAGGAGCCGCCGCGGGACCGGGATCCCCGGCTGGGGGAGCAGATGCGCCGCCGGATCGGCACCGGCGACACCGCGGTCAACCTGGCCGCGGCCGGGCTCGTCGGCAACGCGTGGCTGCTGTCCGGCGAAGAGCGTTACCGCGACTGGCTCGCCGAGTACGTCGGTGCGTGGCGGGACCGTGCGGCGGCGAACAACGGCATCCTGCCCGACAACGTCGCTCCCGACGGAACGGTGGGCGGGCTGCTGGCGGGCCGGTGGTACGGCGGGCACTACGGCTGGTCGTGGCCGCACGGCTGGTACAGCGTCGGCCACGCCGCCGTCGTCGCCGCGCTGGCGGCCGCGCTCGCCACCGGCGACGACTCCCACACCGACCTCGTGCGCCCGGCGCTGGACGAAATCATCGCCCACGGCAAGGTGATGGCGTTCACCGAAGCGGATTCCAGCCTCGCCACCAAGTGGACGGTGCAGCTGCGCGAAGACGTGGACACCCCGACGCTGCACGTGCCGTTCCGGTACGACGACCGCGGCTGGTTCGACTACAACCCGATGCTGATGGGCGTCCCGGTCGCCCTGTGGCACCACTCCGGCGCGCCGGAGGACCGCGCCCGCCTCGAGCGGCTGCGCGCGGCCGCCGGCCACGACTGGCGGACCGTGCGGCCCTTCCGCAGCAAGGAGGAGGCCGGGCACGAGGAGCCGTGGTTCGCCTACCTCGCCGGGGACAACCCGGACTACCCGGAACGGATCCTGGCGGCCGCCCAGGCGCAGGTGCGCCACCGGCTGACCCGCATGGAGCGCTACCGCGGCCGTCCCGTGCCCGAGGCCGACATCCACCTGTGGCAGCAGTCCAACCCGGTGGTCACCGAAGCGCTCGTCCAGCTCACCTGGGGCGGTCCGCAGGTCGTCTACAACGGCGGGTTGCAGCAGGCCCGCGTCCGGTACTACGACGCGGCCGCGCGACGGCCCGGCCTGCCCCCGTCGGTGGCGGCGCTGGTGTCCGCCATCGACCCCGAGGCGACGGTCGTCGAGCTGGTCAACCTCGACCCGGAGGTGCCGCGGTCGGTGATCGTCCAGGCCGGCGCGTTCGCCGAGCACGACATCCGCGGCGTGGCGTACACCGCGTGCGAGGACCCGTCGTGGATCGGCGACCTCTACGACTACGGCCACGGCGAACCGGTGGTGACGACCGCCTCCCTCGACGTCGGCGGTCCGTGGCTGCGGGTGGACCTGCCCCGGTCGACCCGGATCCGCCTGACCCTGCGGCTCGCCCTGCGGGCCCGGACCGCTTCCTACGCCAGCCCGTTCGACGGGCGTGACGCGTGAAGCGAGGGCCACTCGGCGGCACCGGGCTCGAGGTTTCCGAACTCGGTTTCGGAGCCGCCCCGCTGGGCCGGGACCCCGGGGGCATCGACGCCGTCCACGCCGCACTCGAGCTCGGCATCACCTTCTTCGACGTCTCGCCCTACTACGGGCGCACGGTCGCGGAAACCGTGCTGGGCAAGGCGTTGCGTGGCGTCGAGCGGTCGGCCTACGTGCTCGCCACCAAAGTCGGCCGCTACGGCGACGCCGACTTCGACTTCTCCGCCCGCCGGGTCACCCGCAGCGTGCACGAAAGCCTCGACCGGCTGGGGACCGGCCACCTCGACCTCGTCCTGTGCCACGACATCGAGTTCGGCGACCTCGGCCAGGTCGTGCGCGAAACCATCCCCGCGCTGCGCGCCCTGCAGGAGATCGGCCTGGTCGGTGCCGTGGGCGTCTCGGGCTTCCCGCTGCCCGCCCTCGCCCACGTCGTCGAACGCACGCCGGTCGACGCCGTCCTCTCGTACTGCCAGTACACGCTCCAGAACCGGCGGCTCGCCGCGTGGCGGGAGCGGTTCGCCCGCCACGGCACCGCGGTGATCAACGCGTCCCCGCTGTCGATGGGGGCGCTCACCGACCGCGGGGCGCCGCCATGGCACCCCGCGCCGGCGGAGGTGCTCCGGCAGTGCGCGCGGGCGGCCGAACTGTGCCGGGCGCGCGGCGAGGACCTCGCGCGCGTCGCCCTGCGGTTCGCGGTGACGACCGGCGGGTTCGCTTCGACGCTGGTCGGCGCGGCGGATCCCGAGGAGGTGCGCCGGGACGTCCGCTGGATCGGCGAACCGGTCGACGACGACCTGCTGCGCGCGGTCGAGGAGTGCCTCGCACCCGTCCGCGACCGCTCGTGGCCCAGCGGACGACCGGAAAACCAGGACCCGGGAGGAACGGCGTGACCGCGATCCTCGACTCCCACGTGCACTTCTGGGACCCGCGGCGGCTGCGCTACCCGTGGCTCGACGACGTCGCCGCGCTACACCGGCCGTTCACCCCGAACGACTTCCCCGGCCGAGGGGACGTGATCGTCGTCGAAGCGGGCCGGACCCCGGCGGACGCCGCCGCCGAGGTCGCGTGGATCCGGCGCGAAGCCGGCGAGCACCCGTGGATCCGCGGGATCGTCGCGCACGCCGACCTCGAGCACCCCGGGGCGGCGAGCCGGTACGCGGAAGACCCGTTCGTGGTCGGGGTGCGGCGCAACGTGCAGGACGAAGCTCCGGGGTTCCTCGAGCGCCCCGACTTCCGCGCGGGTGTCCGGGCGCTGGGAGCCGCGGGCCTCCCGTTCGACGCCTGCGTCCGCGCGCACCAGCTGCCCGAGCTGACCGCACTGGCCGAAGCCTGCCCGGAGACCACCGTCGTCCTGGACCACCTCGGCAAGCCGTCGCCGGGCGGGCCCGGGTACGACCGGTGGCGGCGGGACCTGCGGCGGCTCGCCCGGCACGGCAACGTGCGGTGCAAGCTCTCGGGCCTGGCGACGGAGACCGCCCCGGGCACCGGCCGGTCGGCGGTGGTCGACGCGCTGCGCGAAGCCCTGGCCGCCTTCGGGCCCGATCGGTGCCTCTACGGCAGCGACTGGCCGGTCATGACGCTGGCCACCGACCACCAGACGTGGCTGAAGGTCGTCCACGCCGCGCTCGACGGGCACCCCGCCGACGCCGTCCTCCACCACAACGCCGAGCGGACCTACCTCGCCCGCGCAACAGCACGAAAGGACACGCCATGACCGCCCCACCGCAGAGCCCGCCCACCCGGCGGGTCGCCTACTCCGGCCGCCGGAGCCTGGTCGTCGAGGCGGCGGACCCCGTGCCGCCGCCACCCGGCCACGTCCGGATCGACGTGGCCTACACCGGGATCTGCGGCACCGACCTGCACATCTACCACGGCGACATGGACGGCCGCGTGCAGCCACCCGGCGTGCTCGGGCACGAGATGTCCGGACGGGTCGCCGAACTCGGCACCGGCGTCGAAGGCTGGCGACCCGGCGACGCCGTGACGGTCGTGCCGCTGCGGTGGTGCGGCGAGTGCCCCGCCTGCCGGGCCGGCCACACCCACGTCTGCCACCGCCTGGTGTTCCTGGGCATCGACGCACCGGGGTCGATGCAGACCAGCTGGACGGTCCCCGCCGAAACCCTGGTGCGCCTGCCCTACGACCTCCGGCTCGACCACGCCGCGCTGGTCGAGCCCGTCGCGGTGGCCGTGCACGACGTCCGCCGGGCGGACCTGAAGGCCGGCGAGCGGGTGCTGGTGGTCGGCGGCGGCCCGATCGGGCTGCTCATCGCCATCGTCGCCCGCCGGTCCGGGGCGGTCGTCGTGCTGGCCGAGCCGGACCCGTTCCGCCGCTCGGTGGCCGAAGGCCTCGGCCTGACCGCGCTCGACCCGCGTGCCGAAGACTTCTCCGCCACCGTCGACCGGCAGACCGGCGGGGCCGGCGTCGCGGTGGCGTTCGAGGTGTCCGGCGCCGAGGCGGGCGTGGCGACGGCGGTCGGCGCGCTGGCCACGAGGGGGCGGCTGGTCCAGGTGGCCATCCACCCGGCACCCCGGCCGGTGGACCTGCACCGGTTCTTCTGGCGCGAACTGACCCTGGTCGGCGCGCGCCTGTACGACCGCGACGACTTCACCGCCGCGGTCGGGCTGCTCGGCGAGGGCGCGATCCCGGCCGCCGCGCTGATCTCGCGGACCGAGCCGCTCGAGCGGGCCGCCGACGCGTTCGCCGCGCTCGAAGGCGGCGAGGGCGTGATGAAGGTCCTCGTCGACTGCCGCGCTTCCGGGGAGCCGCGATGACCCCGCGTTCCCCGTTCGACCTCACCGGCCGGCTGGCGGTGGTCACGGGCGCCCGCCGGGGGATCGGCCTCGGCATCGCGGAGGCACTGGCCGCCGCCGGCGCCGACATCGTGGCCGTCAGCGCCCGGCAGGAGCCGTCGGGCAGCGAGGTCGAAAAACGCGTGACCGCGCTCGGGCGCACCTGCACCGCGCTGAACGCCGACTTCGCCGACCGCGCCGCCGTCGCGGAGCTGGCGGGCACCCTCGCCGGGCTGGACCGCCCGGTGGACATCCTGGTCAACAACGCGGGCACCATCGCCCGGGCCCCGGCCGCCGACCACTCCGACGCCGACTGGGACCGGGTGCTCACCGTCGACCTCACCAGCCAGTTCGCCCTCACCCGGGAGGTCGGCAGGGGGATGCTCGAGCGCGGGCGGGGCAAGATCGTGTTCACCGCGTCGCTGCTGAGTTTCCAGGGCGGCATCAACGTTCCCGGGTACGCCGCCGCGAAGTCGGGCATCGCCGGCCTCACCCGCGCCCTGGCCAACGAGTGGGCGGGACGCGGCGTGAACGTCAACGCGATCGTCCCCGGCTACGTCGAAACCGACAACACCGAGGCGCTGCGCGCGGATCCCGAGCGCTTCGCGGCGATCCTCGACCGCATCCCGGCCGGCCGCTGGGCCCGGCCGGAAGACTTCGGCGGCGTCGCCGTCTTCCTGGCCTCCGCGGCATCGGACTACGTGCACGGCGCGCTGGTCCCCGTCGACGGCGGCTGGCTCGGCCGCTGACCGCGGTCCCCGATTTCCCCACCGCAGATCCTCGAGGAGGATGCTCATGCGTCACCCCACCCGAACGGTGCTGGCGGCACTGGCCGTCGCCGCCGGCGCCACGGCCTCGGCCGCCGTCCCGGCCCAGGCGGCCGGGCACCCGGCGGTCACGATCGTCGTCGCACCCCACGGCGGCGACACCCTGCAGCACGCCCAGAAGCTCGCCCGCACGCTGTCGGCGCGGGCGGACGTCCACGTCGAACTCGCGAGCGGCACGTACCGGCTGAGCGCTCCGCTGAAGTTCACCGGCGAGGACTCCGGGCGGAGCGGCCACACCATCACCTGGCAGGCCCGCCCCGGTGAGCGGCCGGTGCTGTCCGGGGGCCAGGCCGTGACCGGCTGGCGGCTGCACGACCCGGCGGCGAACGTCTTCGTCGCCGACATTCCCAAGGGCGTGGACTCGCGGCAGCTCTACGTCGACGGCGCCGCCGCGCCCCGCGCCGCGATCACCATCGCCCGCACCGACGTCAAAGTCACCGAGACCGGCCTGACCATCCTCAACCCGGCGTTGAACTACCTGGCCGGCCTGCCCGCCCAGAACCGGATCGAGGTGGAGAGCCAGAACTCCTTCACCGACCGGTTCGCGCCCGTGCAGAGCATCACCGGCAGCACCATCACCATGCAGCAACCGGCGTGGAACAACAACAACTGGGGTTACGACACCCTCGCCCGCCCCTTCGCCGGCGGCACCCTGCTGCTGGAGAACTCCTACGCCTTCCTGCAGACCGGGCAGTGGTACCTGGACCCGGCCGCCGGAAAGCTGTACTACAAGGCCGCACCGGGACAGTCGCCGGCCGGCAAGGACGTCGAGCTGCCGCGGCTGACCTCGTTGCTCCAGCTGAGCGGGACCTACGACGACCCCGTCCACGACATCGCGTTCCGCGGGCTCGCCTTCGAACACACCACCTGGCTGCAGCCCGGCACGTCGATCGGCTACGCCGACCAGCAGAGCGGCACGTTCATCGCCGCGGCGTTCCCCCAGCCCGCCGACTTCCTGACCTCGTGCCAGATCGGCTGCCCCCAGTTCGAAGGGGCGCGCAACAGCTGGCAGCAGGTGCCCGCCGCCGTCCAGGTCTCGGCGGCCAGGAGCATCTCGTTCGAGGACAGCACTTTCGCGCACCTGGGTCAGGTCGCCCTCGGCATCGGCAACGACGCCAACGCCCACGCCGGCGGCATCGGCCTCGGCGCGTCCGGGATCACCGTGCGCGGCAACACTTTCACCGACGACGCCGGTTCCGGCATCGTGGCCGGCGGCGTGCGGCCCGACGCGCACCATCCGGGCAACCCGGCGATGACCGACGAGAACGTCACGATCACCGGGAACCTCGTCACCGACGTCGCCAAGGACTACAAGGACATGGCGGGCATCCTGAGCACCTACGTCACCCACGCGGTGATCGAGCACAACGAAGTGTCCGACCTGGCCTACGACGGCATCGACGTCGGCTGGGGCTGGGGCGCCAACGACCCGGGCGGCAGCCAGGACTACCGCAACCGCGGCCTGTACAACTACCAGCCGGTGTACACCACACCGACCACCTTGAAGGACACCGTGGTCCGCTACAACCTGGTGCACGGGACGAAGAAGGTCTTCCACGACGGCGGCAGCATCTACAACCTTTCCGCCGACCCGGGCGCGGTGATCGACCGGAACTACGTCTACGACAACCACAACACCGTCGGCCTGTACCTGGACGAAGGCTCGCGGTACGTGCGCCTCGGGAACAACGTGATCCAGGACGCGGGGGTCTGGGCGTTCACCAACGCGAGCTCCACCAACAACACCGACGACAACACGTTCACCGGCAACTGGTACAACGCCGGCGCCACCCAGGTCGCGACGGGCGCACCGCACGACAACGTGCTGGACGGCAACGTGAAGGTCACCGACGGGAACTGGCCCCCGGCCGCGCAGGACGTGATGCGCGACGCGGGCCTCCCGTCGGGCGGCGTTCGCCGTCCCTGACGGCAAAGCCCCGCAGCGGAGCCCGGCCGGCGGCCGGGTTCCGCTCGAAACACCCTCAGCGCGCCGGCGTCGTCCAGCTCTGCGGCACCGACGTCGTCGCGCTGCGGCTGCAGCGGACCGGGATTAGCTACTCCACGCGGCCGGCGGCCGGCCGCACGCAGAACGCGGTGCCGTCCGGATCCGCCAGGACGACGGTGCCGTCGTCGCGGACGTCGAGCCGAGCGGCGCCCTGCGGGAACCGATGGAGCTCCCCATCCGACTACTGGAGCGGCGGCCGTCGGCTGCCGCGACCCGGATCGAGGAGCCCATGAAGATCGCACGACCGCTCGGAGCGTTCCTGCTCGCACTCGCCGGCCTGCTGGTGCTGGCCGGACCGGCATCCGCGCACGCGGAGCTGACGTCGAGCTCGCCCGCCGAGGGTGCCACCCTCGCGGCACCGCCGCGCAAGATCGAGCTCACCTTCGAGGAGCCGGTCACGCTGCAGCCGGACCCGATCTCGGTGACCGGCCCGGATGGCGCGAAGTGGTCGGTGAGCCCGCCGACGGTGACCGACGCGACGATCACGGCCGCGGTTCTCCCCAGCGGCCCGGCCGGGGCGTACACGCTGACCTACAAGGTCGTTTCCGACGACGGCGACAAGGTGACCGCCGCGATCCACTTCACCCTCAGCGCGCCGGTGTCGTCCAGCTCCACGGCAGCTTCGCCGACGTCGGCGGCCGCTCCACCGACGTCCGCGGCCGTTTCGCCGGCTCCGAGCGCCGCCGCGTCGAGTGACACGAGCGGCGGCATCCCGGCCTGGGTGTGGATCCTCATCGCCGTTGTCGTGGTGGTGGCCGTGGTCGTCGTCGGACTCCGGCTGCGGCGGACCCGGGAGTAGCTACCCGCGGCCGGCGCCGGCCGGCCGCACGCAGAACGCGGTGCCGTCCGGATCCGCCAGGACGACGGTGCCGTCGTCGCGGACGTCGAGCCGGGCGGCGCCGAGAGCGATCACCGCGTCGACCGCCGCCCGCTGGTCGTTGTCCTCGGGGAACAGCTCGAAGCGCTGCGGGTTCGGCTCCGCCGTGGGCGTGCCGTCCCAGACGTCCCAGGCGACTTTCGTGCCGCCGCGCGGTGACTGGATCGCGGTCTGCTCGCCCTGGTCCCACACCAGGGACCAGCCGAGCGCCTTGCTCCAGAACCGGCCGGCCTGCCGGGTGCCGGCACAGGTGAGTTCGCCCAGTGGGCCGCACCCGGCGAGGTAGCCGTTGCCGGGCTCGATCACGCAGAACTCGTAGCCCGCCGGGTCGGCCAGGACGACGTGCGGCTCTTCGGGTCGCTGCCCGACGTCGACGTGACGGCCGCCGAGCTCGATCGCCGTGGCCACGGTGTGGCGCTGGTCGTCGAGGTCGGTGCTGGTGAGGTGCAGGTGCATCCGGTGCGCGCCCACCCGGCCGGCGCGGCCCGGCGCGAACCGCAGGCCGAGCTGGGTGTCCCCGCCCGGCAGCAGCAGACCACCGGCGTCCTCGACGACCTCCCGGCCGAGCAGCCCGGCCCAGAACCGTGCCGGTTCAGCCGGGTTTTCCGCCTCGAAGGTCACCGCCAGCAGTCGCGAACCCATCTCCGGAACGTAGACACCGCACCCGTGCGGCGGCAACCCGATATGGAACGGCGAAACCCCGCCACTTGCTCGAGAGCCTGGTTGGGGGAGGGGGCGAACAACCGGATGAGCGACCCGGTAGCCGAGAACGCGGAAGCCCGCGCCGGCGACCTGCCCGACGCCTGGCACTGGGCCAAGGCACCGGGTTTCGGCCACAGCGCGGCGCCGCTGTCCTTTGCCGAAGGCTTCCCCCCCCCCCCCCCCGGTTACCCGCCCGTGGCGACGTCGCTTCGTGACGGTGCCGCCGGCCGGGGGAACCCAGCCGGCGGGCGGCCGGGTTCCCCGCGGGGTCAGCGTTGCAGCGTCAGGACGCCCGGCCGCCACGGCAGCTGGTCGTACGGTCCGCTCGCGCTGGGGGACTTGCCCTGGTACAGCAGCTGGAGGTTGCACGGGTCGACGGTCATGGTCTGGTCCGGGTTCGTGCGGACCAGGTCACCGTGGCTGATGTCGTTGGTCCAGCCGGCGCCGCTGTTGGCCTTGCCCGCGAAGGGATTGCTCTCGCTGGCGGCCTGCGGGGTCCACGAACCGCTCAGGCTGTTCGCGGTGAACGAGCGGAAGTAACGCCCGTTCGCGCCGATCGCCTCGACGATCATGAGGTACTGGTTCTGGCCCTGGACCTTGTAGACCTGGACGGCCTCGAACAGGTTGTTCGTCGAGTCGCTCATGACGGTCGTGTAGTTCGAGCCGAAGCTGCCCGGGAAGTTGCCGATCGGCATGCTCGCCCGGTAGATCTTGCCGTTGTCACCGGCGAAGAACAGGTACATGTTCGAGCCGTCGGCGATCAGGGTCTGGTCGATCGGACCGGTGCCGGACCCGGAGATGCTGCCGGTGAACAGCGGCTGCGGCGAGGACCAGCCGTTGGGGTTCGTGGGGTCGCTGGACGTGCGGTAGATGAACGGCCAAGCGCCCCACTGGTAGGCCAGCACCCAGATGTTCTTCGGGGCGAAGTAGAACAGCGTCGGCGCCACCGCGGCCTGGCTCATCCCGGTCTGGCCGGCCGAGGCCATGTCGGACCAGTTCGTGAACGGGCTGAAGGCCATCGAGCCGTAGGTCGACCCCGAGACGTTCGACGCGTAGACGAGGTGCTTGCCGTTGTAGACGACGTTGGTGAAGTCCTTGAGCGAGACCCACCCGTTCTTCGGCGTCGCGAGCACGCCCGTCGACGACCAACGGTACGTCGACGGCAGCGAACAGCCACTGCCGGTCGTCGTGGTGGTGGTCGGCGGTGTCGTGGTCGACAGGCCGGTCCACTTCTGGTTGCTGCCACCGTTGCACGTCCAGAGCTCCACCGCGGTGCCGTTGGCCGTGCCGGAGCCGGTGACGTCCAGGCAGAGCCCGGACTGCACCCCGACCACCGTGCCGTCGGAGTTCAGCCGCCACTGCTGGTTGGCCCCGCCGTGGCAGGTCCAGGTCTGCACCCGGGTACCGGCGGTGGTGGCGCTGCCCGGCACGTCCAGGCACTTGTTGCCGAGCACCGTCAGCTGACCGGCCGCCGTCGCCGTCCACTGCTGGCCGGAACCACCCCAGCAGTCGTAGATCTGCAAGTACGTCCCGTCGGTCTGGCTCGCGTTCGGCACGTCCAGGCAGCGGCCCGAACCGACTCCGCGCAACGAGCCGGTGACGTCGGCCTCGGCCGCGCCGGCTCCCAGCGTCACCGCCGACACGACGGCCGCCGCGACGGTCGTCGCGGCGGCCAGTGCCGCGATCCTGCGGCTGGTACCTGCTCTTTTCATGAATTTCTCCCGGTCGAATCGGAATGTTATCGCTAACATTTTGGCGAGTGAAAAGGGGTGGCTCGCTCGCCGGAGCGAACGAGCCACCCGATCGCGGGTCAGGACGTGCTGCAGCTGACGCTCGGCCAGTTCCAGTTGCCGTTGTGCTGGATGGTGACCCCCCAGTTGTTGCCGTTGCCGTTGGGTTTCGCGATCAGGACCTGACTGCTGGGCCAGTTCGCGCTGATGTTCCAGGTCGCGATGATCCGCGCGGGACTCGGCACGGTCATGGTGACCGTCCACGAACTGGCGCCGCTCACCGAGACGTTGAGGTTGTACCGGTCACTCCACGACTGTCCCGCCGACAGCGAGGCGGTGCAGCTCCCGCCGCCCGGCGTGGTGGGTGTCGTCGTGGGGTTGGTCGGCGTCGTCGTCGGGGTGGTGGTCGGCGTGGTGGTCGTCCCGCCGCCGGCGTTGAGCGCGTTGAGCACCGCGTTGTAGGCGGCCTTCTTGTTGCCGCCGCCGTCGAACAGCAGCGGACTCTCGCTGGAGCGCCAGGAATCGCTGTCCCGCACGCCCCACACGGTGATGCCGACGCAGCGCGCGACGTTCAGGCACGCCTGGGTCAGCGCCGTGTACTGCGAGGTGTTGGCGTTGGTGACGTCGACCTCGGTCAGCGCCACGTCGACGCCGAGCGCCGCGAAGCTGGAGATCGTCGTCTGCAGGCTGCTCGGGACCGAGCTGCCGCCGGTGAAGTGGGCCTGCAGGCCGACGCAGTCGATCGGCACGCCCCGGGACTTGAAGTCCCGCACCATGTTGTACACGCCCTGGGTCTTGGCGTAGTTCCAGTTGTCGATGTTGTAGTCGTTGTAGCAGAGCTTGGTCGAGGAGTCGGCCGCGCGGGCGGTCTTGAACGCGACCTCGATCCAGTCGTTGCCGGTGCCCTGAAGGTTCGACGACCGGCGGCTGCCGTCTTCGTTGAACGCCTCGTTGACGACGTCCCAGTAGGCCAGTTTGCCTTGGTAGTGGGCCATCACCTTCTGGATGTGGTTGATCATCGCGCTGCGCAGCGCGCTGCCGCTCATGCTCTGCATCCAGCCCGGTTGCTGCGCGTGCCAGGCGAGGGTGTGGCCGCGGACCTTGGCGCCGTGGCCGACGGCCCAGTTGTAGACCTGGTCGCCGGAGGAGAAGTTGAACTGGTTCTGGTTGGGCTCGGTCGCGTCCGGCTTCATCTCGTTTTCCGGCGTGACCATGTTGAACTCGCGCGCCGCGATCGTGGTGTAGGCCGAGTCGCCGAGCCGGCCGGCGGCGATCGCCGTGCCGAAGTAGCGGCCGGACTGCGCGGCCGCGGCTCCCAGGGTGCCGGCCGCGGCATCCGCGCCGGGTGCCGTCACCAGCACGGCGGCGGTCGCGGCCACGGTGGCCACCCCTGCCAGTGCCCGGGTCGCGGGCGATCGCCACCACCTGCTGCGTGGGCCCGGTGAACTTCCTGCCATCGATGGTCTCCTTAACGGCACGCGTCGACGTAGTTGCTTACCGTCAGCAGAAGAACACGGTGCCTCGCCGGCCCGCAAAGAGTTTCGATCGACTTTCGGACCGGCCCGCCGAGACCGCTATTCGAAGACCCCGAAGCCCGCCACGGCGTGCGCCCGGACGCCGTCCATGTCGAGTTCCACGCCGATCCCCGGGGTGTCGGGCAGCGTGAGGTAGCCGTCCTTGACGATCGAGCCGCTCCCGTCGGGGGCGTGGACGTAGCTGTCCCACACCGCGCGCTCCTCGAGAGCGTGCCATTCCTGGACGTAGAAGTTCGGGATCGCCGCGCACTGGTGCGCCGTGGCCATCGTGCCCAGCGGCGTCGACACCAGGTGCGGGGCGAACGGGATGTAGTGCAGCTCCGCGAGGTTGGCGATCTTCTTGGCCTCGGCGAGGCCGCCGCACTTCGGCACGTCCGGCTCGATGACGTCCACCGCGCCGCGTTCGAGCAGCTCGCGGAAACCCCAGCGCAAGTAAAGGTTTTCTCCCGCGCAGATCGGGGTGCGGGTCTGGGCGCGCACCCGCACCAGCGCGTCGACGTTCTCCGCCGGCAGCGGTTCCTCGAGCCACATCAGGCGGAACGGCTCGAGTTCCCACGAGATCCGGCACGCGCTCGGCACGTCGTAGCGGGCGTGCAGGTCGATGGCCAGGTCGACGTCCGGCCCGATCGCCTCCCGGACGGCCGCCACGCGCTCGACCATCGAGCGCAGCTCGGCCGCGTTGATCGTGTGGTTGAAATCGTCGAACTTGTCCGGGTGGCGCAGGTTGTCGATGTCGAACTTGAGGGCGGTGAAGCCTTCGGCGACCATCCGCTGGGCCCGGTCGACGCACCCGGCGACCGAGCCCGCCGGGTCGTCGCCGTCACCGCAGTCGGCGTAGAGGCGGATGCGGTCGCGGAACTTCCCGCCGAGCAGCCGGTGCACCGGCTGGCCCGCCGCCTTGCCCGCGAGGTCCCACAGCGCGAGCTCGATCCCGGACAGGGCGATCACGAACACCCCGCTCTGCGCGCCCGCGAAAACCTTGCTGCGACGCAGTTTTTCCCAGCACCGCTCGACGTTGCGGGGGTCTTCGCCGACCAGCAGCGGGGTCAGGGATTCGATCATCCCGACGACGGCGGCCGCGCCGGCGTCCGGATTGGCCTCGCCGAATCCGCTGAGCCCCTCGTCGGTGTCGATCCGCACCAGCGTGGCCTGACCGTGGTAGGCCACCACGGCCGTCGTCACGTTCACGATCCGCATTGCTCTCCCGCCGCCGGGTAGTGCCGAAAGAACGGACTGTCGCGAAGTCCAACTTGTCCTATAAGCTGATGACATGCCAAGGAGACAAGAGTCTCCGGACGCTGTCAAGGTCCGGACTCTCCCGGTGCAGGTGGCGGCCCACCTGACCCGGCGGATCGTCCGCGGCGAAATCGAGGACGGCCGGGCGCCGTCGGAACTCGAGATCTCCAACGAGTTCGGGGTGTCCCGCGTGGTCGCGCGGGAGACGCTCAAGATCCTCGCCTCGCTCGACATCGTCGACGTCGCACAGGGCCGCCGCGTCGTCGTGCGCCCCCGCGCGGAGTGGGACTACCTGAACCCGCTGCTGATCGAGTGGCTGCCCACGGAGATCGTCGACGAGCTGCTGCAGGAACTGCACCAGATGCGTTCGCTGCTCGAGCCCGAGCTGGCCGCGATGGCCGCGGCGAGCATCACCGACGAGACGTTGCGGCGGCTCGGCGACGAGATCGACCGCATGGCGGCGCTCGAAGCCGATCCCGAGGCCTACCTCGAAGTCGACCACGAGTTCCACATGGAGATCTGCCGGGCGGCGGACAACCGCATCCTCGACCGGATCATGTACTCCGCCCGCTGGCTCGGCACGGCCAGCCGTCGCCTCACCAACGAAGCGCCGGCCGGGCTGCACCGCGCCACCGCCCAGCACACGGAAATCTACGAGGCCCTCGTGGCCCGTGATCCCGAAGGCGCCCGCGCGGCGATGCGCAGGCACCTGAGCAACAACTACTCCACGCTCCTCAGCGAGAAGGAGCAGCGAAGCAAGCGGGCCGCCAAGCGGCGATAGCACACGGCACGACCGAGTTCCGCCAACCGTTGACGAGGACGGACCAGGCATGGGAGCACCGGGGATCCTGCCGATCCGGCTGGGGCTGATCGGCACCGGCCTCGCGATCGAGAAGCTGCACTGGCCGGCGCTGCGCGGCCTCACCGACCGGTACGTCGTCACCGCGTTCACCGACTCCTCCGCCGAGCAGAGCCGGCGGTTCGCCGCGTACAGCGGGACCGATCCGGCCCTGGCCACCCCCGACCGGGCCGTGTTGCTGGCCCGCGACGACGTCGACGCCGTGCTGGTCTCGGTGCCGATCCCGCACCTGTACGAGGTGGCGCGCGACGCGCTCGCGGCGGGCAAGGACGTGCTCTGCGAGAAGCCGGCCGGCGTCGACACCGACCAGGCGGCGGCCTTCCTCGCCCTGGCGGCCGCGCACCCGGATCGCACGTTCGTGGTGGGGGAGAACCACTTCTACCGCGACGACCTGCGCTACGCCCGCGCGTTGCTCGACGACGGCGCGATCGGCCGCGTGCACCTGATGGCGTGGCGGCACGCCGTGCGGTCGGTGCCCCGCGCGGGCAACTTCACCAGCACGCCGTGGCGGCACCGGCCGCGGTACCGCGGTGGCGTGCACCTCGACGCCGGCGTGCACCACATCGCGCAGATCCGCCTGCTCTGCGGCGACATCGCGTGGGTGCACGGGGCCGTGCAGACGGCCAACAGCACGATCGACGCACCGTCGGACCTCGCGCTCAACCTCGTCTTCACCGGAGGTGCCATCGGCAACTACACCGCGTCCTATGTGGACATCCCGGTCCCGCCCGAACCCAACGACATGCGGCTGTACGGCACCGAGGGCGTGCTCGTGCTCGGCGGATCCGAGGCCGAGCGCCGCGTGACCCGCAGCGGCGCCGACGCCACCTCCCACACGACGGTCTTCCGCGACATCGACAACGGCTACCGCTCGGAGCTCGTCGACTTCGCCGACGCCGTGCAGTTCGGCGTGCGGCCGGTCGGCAGCGTCGCGCAGAGCGTGGCCAACGCCATGGTCGTCCAGCGGGCGTTCGACTCCGCGGAACGGACGGCCGCACTCGCGCTCGACCCCGTGCCCGGCGCGGGCCCGGTGCCGCTATGGCGGCCCCGAGGCTCGGCCGGGCTGTTCGACGGGCTGCCAGGACAGCGCATCAGCAGTTCGGCGTCCTTCGCCGCATGAACGCCCCCCCAGCTTTGAAGACTCACAGCGCGGCGCACGCCCCGCTGTCCCGCCGGTTGCAACGTCGCCCCGTCGGTACGCGTCCGCCCGACCGGACGCGAGAGGAGTTGTCATGGAAGAGAAAACGGACCTGTCGAGGCGCACGTTCCTCGGGGTGAGCGCGCTGGGCGTGCTCGGTCTCGCCGGGTGCGGGGGCGGTTCCGCGGCCCCGCCGAAGGTCGACGTCCAGGTGCCGCAGGCGCTGCTCGATCAGGCGGCCGCGCTGCGCGGCGGGTCGGTGGGGATGCTGTCGCAGAAGCTGTATTCGGAGGCCGCCAACAAGGCGCTGGACCGGTCGCTGCAGGCGTTCGCGCAGGCCACCGGCACCACGATCCGCAACGACCTGGTCTCCGGCGACGCCGGCGACATGGTCGCGAAGATGGACGCCGAGGTGAAGGCGGGCACCAACCGCGACCTGGCCTTCGTGAGCGACCGGCGGTTCGTCGGCCAGCTCCACAACCTCGGTGCCCTGACCGACGTCACCGACGTCGTCTCCGAGCTGCGTGCCATGTACGGGGACCCGGCGACGGAGGCGAACGACTACTGCGTCTTCGACGGACGCTGGTTCGCGATCCCGTACCACTTCATCGCGTCCGGCATGTACCTGCGCAAGGACTGGTACCAGGAGAAGGGGCTTCCGCTCAAGCCCTACTACACGTGGGAAGAGCTGCGCGACAACGCCTTGGCGGTCTCCGACCCGGCGAAGCGGCGCTTCGGCTGGGGGCTCACGGTGAACCGCTCCGGCGACGCCAACGGCTTCATCCAGAACGTCATCAACGTCTACGGCGGGGCGATCGCGGACAACACCGGCACGAAGGTGGTGTTCAACTCGCCGGAGACCGTCGCCGCCGTCACGTTCATCGGCGACATCTACACGAACCCGAAGTACCGGCCGATGCTGCCGCCCGGGGTCGGGAGCTGGACCGACTCGAGCAACAACGAGAACTGGCTGGCCGGGATCCTGGGGCTCACGCTCAACCAGTTCAGCGTCTACGCCGATTCGAAGACCAAGAAGAACCCGGTCTACGGCAACACGCACGTGTTCAACGGCGCCACCGGACCGGCGCTCGACCGGCCGCTCGCGTACGGCGAGTCCAACTCGTTCGTCGTGTTCAAGGGGGCGAAGAACCCCGCCCTCGCCAAGCTGGTGGCGAAGTTCATGGTCGGCGGGAGCGCGCTGCTCGGCGTCGCGAAGGAAGCACCGTGCCTGGTCAACCCGTCGTGGAGCAAGGTGTGGGACTCCGACCCGTACTACACCGGCGGTGACCCGGCCTTCCCCGCGCTGCGGGAGCAGACCCGCACGCCGCTGCCGGTGAAGACCAGGACCGGGTACGCCTTCCCCCAGGCGCCGAGCCCCGGCGAGCAGGCCGCCCTCGCCGCCTACCTGCTGACCGACATGATGCAGTCGGTCATCCAGGGCACCAAGCCCGCCGACGCCGTCGCCGCGACGCACGGCCGGATCGTGCAGATCTTCGAGCAGCAGGGCTACAAGCAGTGACCGTCCTGCGGCCGCGCGAGGCGCCGGCCCGCCCGGCGCCTCGCGCGTCGTCCTCGCTCACCCGCACGCAACGCGTCCTCGGGCGCGACTGGCGGCTCGCCGCGGTGTTCATCGGGCCGACGCTGGTGCTGGTCGCCGGCCTGATCCTGGTCCCCATCATCGGCTCGATCTTCACCAGCGCCACCGAACGCCACGGCGCGGAAACGGTCTTCGTCGGGCTGGACAACTACACCGCACTCGTCGACGACGCCATGTTCCACAAGGGCGTGCTCAACTCGTTCGTCTTCACCGCGTACGCCGAGATCTTCAAGGTGACCTTCGGGCTCATCGCGGCGTTGATCCTGCACCACATGCGCCGCGGCCGGGCGTTCATCGCCGGGGTGATCCTGCTGCCGTGGGTGATCCCGACGGTCGTCACGGGCTTCACCTGGCGGTCGCTGCTCGACCCGATCTTCGGCAGCGTCAACGTCCTGCTCACCGAGTCCGGGATCGGGCCCGGCCTCGCCGCGATCGGGCTCGTCGACAAGTGGCCGGCGGAATGGCTGTCCGATCCCGCGCTCGCGATGCCCGCGGTCATCCTGGTCAACGTCTGGAAGGGCATCCCGTTCTTCACGGTGACGTTCCTCGCCGGGCTCAAGGCCATCGACAGCAACCTCCACGAGGCGGCGATGGTGGACGGCGCCTCGCCGTGGCAGCGCTTCGTGCACATCACGCTGCCGGGGCTGCGGCCCGTCATGATCGTGACGGTCCTGCTGTCGTCGATCTGGACGTTCAACAACTTCGACCTGATCTGGCTGCTGACCCAGGGCGGCCCGGGCGACGCCACCGCCCCGTACGTGATGGTGGCCTACTCGAAGGCCATCCAGCAGCTGCAGCTGGGCGCGGGCGCCGCGGTCACGCTCGTGATGCTGCCGGTCATCGCGATCCTCGTGGTGATCCTCGTGCGGATGATGCGCCGCAGCGACCAGCCCGGCGCGGCGGATCTCGGCCGGGGCAGGTCACTGACGCCCGGTCAGCGCCGCGCGCTGCCCTGGGTCATCGTCGTCGGCGCGGTGCTCATGCTGACCTGGGCGTCGCCGCACATCGTCTGGAAGGCCGCCGTCGTGCTGGGCGTGTTCGTGGTGCTCGCGGCCGCCGTCGGCCGCGTCGTCTCCGCGTTCGCCGCGCGCGGCAACCGGCTGGCGGCCCGCCTGGTCACCGGCACCGGCAGCGGGATCGCGCTCGTGGGCTTGCTGGGCTTCGTGCTCGCCCCGCTCTACTGGATGACGGTGACGGCCTTCAAGTCCGACGACCAGATCGTCGCGCGCACCGACGACCTCTGGCCGACCCCCTGGACCACCGAGCAGTTCACCAACCTGTTCACCGGGGCGTTCGGCACCTGGTACGTCAACACGATCCTGGTGTCGGTCGCCTCCACCGTGATCGCCCTGGTCTGCGCGGCGCTGGCGGGTTATGCGCTGGCACGGCTGAAGTTCCGGGGTTCGGAGAGCTTCACGGTGACCATCCTGCTCACCTACGTGATGCCGGGCGCCCTGCTGTTCATCCCGCTGTACCAGCTGATGAGCGGGATCGGGCTCAACGACTCGCTGTGGTCGCTGGTGCTCGCCTACCCGACGTTCACCCTGCCCTTCGCGACGTGGCTGCTCGTCGGCTACTTCAAGTCGATCCCGGCCGACCTCGAGGAGGCCGCGCTGGTCGACGGCTGCACGCGGTTCGGGGCGTTCCGCCGGATCGTGCTGCCGCTAGCCAAACCGGGCCTGCTCGCGGTCGCGTTGTTCACCCTCACCAACGCGTGGAACGAGTTCCTGTTCGCCTTCGTGTTCATCACCAAGAACGAGAACAAGACCCTGCCGGTCGGCATGCAGTCGATGATCTTCAACGACGTCGTGCCGCAGGGGCAGCTGGCGGCGGCCTCGCTGCTGGTCAGCATCCCGGTCGTGCTCATGTACGGGTTCGGGCAGCGGTTCCTGACCGAGGGCCTCACCGCCGGGGCGGTGAAGGGATGATCACCGAAGAGCACGTCCCGACGGCGTCCCGGCCGAGCGACCTGCGCATCACCGACCTGCGGGTGGCCACTGTGGACGGGGTGCCGTTCCGCTCGTCGATCATCAGGATCGACACCAACCAGGGGCTCTCCGGCTACGGGGAGGTGCGCGACCAGGCCAGCGCCACCTACGCGCTCGTGCTCAAGAGCAGGATTGTGGGCGAGAACCCGTGCAACGTCGACAAGATCTTCCGCAAGATCAAGCAGTTCGGCTACCACGGCCGCCAGGGCGGCGGGGTCTCCGGCGTCGAGATGGCGCTCATGGACCTGGCGGGCAAGGCGTACGGCGTGCCCGCGTACGCGCTGATCGGGGGCCGGTTCCGGGACGAGGTCCGGTGCTACGCGGACACCCCGTCGCTGCCGGACCCGCACGCGATGGGCGCTCGGCTGCTGGAGCGCAAGCGGCGCGGGTTCACGATGCTGAAGATGGACGTGGGCATCGACCTGCTCTGGGACGTACCGGGAGCGCTGATCGCCCCGCCGGGCGCCCGGGAGGACCGGACGACGATGCACCCGTTCACCGGCATCCAGGTCACGGCGAAGGGCGTCGACCACCTGGTGTCCTATGTGGACATCGTGCGCTCCGTCGTCGGCTACGACGTGGCGCTCGCCGCCGACCACTTCGGCCACATCGCCCTGGACTCGGGCATCCGGATCGGGCGTGCGCTCGAACCGTTCACGCTGGCCTGGATCGAGGACCTGATCCCGTGGCAGCTGACCGACCAGTGGCGTCAGCTCACCGAGGCCGTCGCCGTCCCGACGTGCACGGGGGAGGACATCTACCTGCTCGACGGCTTCCGGCCGCTGCTGGACGCCGGCGCCATCCGCGTCGTGCACCCCGACCCGGCGACGGCGGGCGGGATCGCGGAGACCAAGCGGCTCGGCGACTACGCGCAGGAGCGCGGCATCCCGATGGCGCTGCACCTGGCGGCGTCGCCGATCGCGACGATGGCGTGCGTGCACCTGGCGGCGGCCACGGAGAACTTCCTCGCCCTCGAACACCACGCGGCCGATGTGGACTTCTGGAGCGACCTCGTCACCGGCCTGCCCCGGCCGCTGATCCGCGACGGCCACATCGCCGTGCCGGACACCCCGGGACTGGGGTTCGGCGACCTCGACGAAGACCTGCTGCGCCGCCACCTCGACCCGCGCGATCCGGTGTTCTTCGCCGAGACGACGCACTGGGACAAGGAGTCGAGCCACGACCGGCTGTGGAGCTAGGCACGGCCCTGTTCGGCGCGCCACCGCTCGTACTCGGGCCGGGCCTCGTCCGACAGCGGGTAGTAGCGCCGCAGGTCGCCGCCTTCGGCCAGCCGGATGCGGGAGAACTCTTCCCATTCGGCGTGTTCCTGGGCGTGCGCCACCAGTGCGGGAGCGAGCTTGACCGGCACGACGACCGCGCCGTCGTCGTCGGCGACGACGATGTCGCCCGGCTCGACGACGGTGCCACCGCACGCGACGGGCACGTTGACGGCGGCCGGGACGATGCCGGTCTGGGCGTGGAAGTTCGGCGTGGCGCCCCGGATCCACAGCCCCAGCCCGAGCTTCTTGGCTTCCCCGGTGTCACGCAGGCACCCGTCGATCACGACGCCGGCGCCGCCGCGGCCCTTGAAGTAGGTCAGCATCATCTCGCCGAACACACCGCTGCTCATGTCGCCGCGCGCGTCCACGACGATCATGTCGCCGGGCTGGGCGTGGTACATGACGTGGCGGTGCAGTTGTTTTTCCGGTTCCTCGTATTCGTCGACGGGGTAGAGGTCCTCCCGCTTGGGCAGGAACTGCAGCGTCAGCGCGGGTCCGGCCACGCGCACGCCGGGAGTCCACGAAACCGGGCCGTGGATGAACGCGCTGCGGATACCCATCCGGCTGAGTTCACCGCTGGCGGTCGCGCTGCCGATGGCCGCGAGGGCCGCACTGAGTTCGGCGGGCGGGCGAACGATGTCGTGCGTCTCGACCACGTCGGTGGCTCCCTCGGGTCCGCGCTGACCGTGACTGTGTCCGTCTTGATCAGAGCGTAGCGTGGCCGGGGCGGATCAGGCGAGACCGCGGCGCGCCGCGAGGCGTCGTCACAGCGCGTCCTCGAAGAACCGGACCATCTCCGTCGGCGGACCGTCGACGAACATCATGTCGAGGCCGTTCCGCGACGCCGCCGCGGCTTCGGCGGCACGCGGGAACATCGTGTTCTCGTAGCGGGCGATGGCGGTCTCGACGTCGGCACCGCCGAGCAGCTCCCGGGCCAGGTCGGCGCCGTCGATCAGCGCGATGTTGGCGCCTTCGCCCGCGAACGGCGACATGACGTGCGCCGCGTCGCCGGCCAGGGTCACCCCGGGAACCCGCTCCCAGCGCAGGCCGGTCGGCAGCGCGTAGATGGGCCGGGGCCGGATGGCGTCGTCGTCGCACTCGCGGATCAGATCGGTCAGAGGCGTGGCCCACCCGGGGTATTCGCGCAGCAGTCCCGCACGGGCGGATTCCGGGTCGTGCCAATCGATCCCGCTGTCGGCGACCCAGTTTTCGGGAACGCGCAAGCCGCAGCCGTACGCGATGGTGTTCCCGCCGTGCCCGCCGATGTACTTGTGGTCCGACAAGGCGAAAAAGGTCCCCCGCCCGGTGAGCGCGAGCGCCTCCGGGTGCTTGGCCGCCGCGTCGGCCAGGCGCAGCTCGACGATGGTGATCCCGGTGTAGGCGGGCTTCACCGGGGTCAGCAGCGGCCGGATCCTCGACCACGCGCCGTCCGCGCCGACGACGAGATCGGCGTGGACCGCGGAGCCGTCCGCGAACTCCAGTACGTGCCCCGCCGCGGCCGGCCGCGCGCCGACGACCTTGCGCCCCCAGGCGATCGTGCCCGGGTGCAGCGACTCGACGAGCAGCTGCCGCAGTTCCGTCCGGTCGATTTCCGGACGGCCACCGCCGCCCGCCGGTTCGCGCCGGTCGACGTGCACCCGCCCGGTCTTGTCGAGCACGCGCACGTCCTCGCCGCCGACGTGCGTACGAGCGCGGAACTCCTCGTAGAGGCCGGCTTCCTTGAGGGCGATCTGCCCGGTGTCGTCGTGGATGTCGAGCGAGCCGCCCTGCTGACGGGCGTCCGGGGTGGCGTCCGTTTCGTAGACGGTGACGGGTGTTCCGTTCCGCTGGAGGATGCGCGCGCAGACGAGACCGCTGAGGCCCGCGCCCACGATGGCGATACTGCGTTCGGGCATGCCGAATCCACCTTTCCGTTGGCAGCGTTTCCGTGGCCGGCCCAGACGTTCGCCGCCGGTCACCCCACGACCGTAGGCTTAACGAACCCCGTTCGTCAACTTGACGAACGGGGTTCGTGAGGGATATCGTCCGGGGGTGTCCCAGCGTGATCCCTTCGGTGCCGTCGAGGTCGAAAGCCGTCGCAGAGCGGCGAAACCGCTGCTGAGCCGCGACGCGATCATCGAAGAGGGGTTGCGCCAGCTCACCTCGGACGACGGCGCCATGAGCCTCCGCAAGATCGCGAAGGCGCTCGACACGGGCCCGGCCTCGCTCTACGCCTACGTCACCGACATGAGCGAACTCCAGGCGCTCGTGCTCGACCGCGCACTGGAAGCGGTCGAGGTCGGCGAGGCGGAAGGCTCGTGGCGCCACCGGCTCGACGAACTTCTCCGCTCCTACACCGAAGTCCTGATGAGCAGCCCGGCGGTCGCCTTGATGGCCGTCCGGACCACCGCGGTGGGACCCAACGCGCTGCGCATCGCCGAAGCCCTCCTCGGGCTCCTCGCCGAGGCCGGGGTCGACCAGGCGAACGCGGCCTGGGCCATCGACCTGCTCACCATGTTCGCCACCGCGGTCGCGGCGGAGCACGCACAGGGCTCGGACCCGGGAGCGCCGGACGGCCCGGTCGCCCAGGCGATCAACCGCGCTCCGGCGGACGAGTACCCCCGCGTCCACGCCGCCCGGAAGGAGATCATGTCCGGCACGGGGGAGGAGCGGTTCGCGTGGTCGGTGGACGTTCTCGTCCAAGGCATCCTCTCGCGCGCCCGGTCCGTGGCGACCAGGCCACCGTCCGCCTGAATCCCGCCATGGCCGGCCCGGGCGTATGTTTCTGCCCATGTACACGGTTGCGGTGCTCGCGCTCGACGATGTGATCGCCTTCGATCTGGCCACACCGATCGAGACGCTCGGGCGGGTCAGGCTGCCGGACGGCCGCGGGGGCTACCGGATCGTCGTCGCCGGGCCGGACCCGGTGGTCGGTGCCGGCCCGCTGCGGCTCACCGTCGACGCGGGGCTCGACGAAGTGCAGCACGCCGACCTCGTCGTCGTCCCCGGGCGCAACGACCCGGACCGGGCGACCCCGGCGGCGGTCGGCGAGTTCCTGCGCGCGGCGGTGGCCCGCGGCTCGCGGGTCGCCTCCATCTGCGTCGGCGCCTTCACCCTCGCCGAAGCCGGGCTGCTCGACGGGCAGCGGGCCACCACGCACTGGCTGGCGACCGACCGGCTGGCTCGCCGCCACCCGGCCGTCCGGGTCGAGCCGGACGCGCTCTACGTCGACAACGGGCAGATCCTGACGTCCGCGGGCGCGTCGGCGGGGCTGGACATGTGCCTGCACATCGTCGAGCGCGACTACGGCGTCGCGGTCGCCGCCGACACCGCGCGGCTCGCGGTCGCGCCGCTGCAGCGCACCGGCGGGCAGGGCCAGTACATCCTCCGGAACCGGCCGACGTACCAGACCGCGACCCTGGAGAAGGCGCTGGTGTGGATCGAGGAGAACGCCCACCGCCCGCTCACGCTCGCCGACATCGCCGACGCCGCGGGCATGAGCACGCGGACGCTGACCCGGCACTTCCAGGCCGAGACCGGGCAGAGCCCCATCCAGTGGCTGACGGGCGTGCGGATCCGGCACGGCCAGGAACTGCTGGAGCTGACCGACCACACGATCGACCGCATCGCCTGGCAGGTCGGGTTCCCGTCGCCGAGCAACTTCCGCGTCCAGTTCGCCCAAACCACGGGCATCAGCCCGGGGGAGTACCGCAAGACGTTCCGGCCTCGCCGACCGCGGTAGACCGGCGCTCGTCGGTCAGGTGCTTCGGCGCCCAGTGCAGGCGGCCGGCCGAGGCGGTTTCCTTGCGGTAACGGCCGGTGAGCAGGCCCATCGACAACGGGCTCCAGACGAGCACGCCGAGGCCGTGGCGTTGGCACACCGGCAGAATCTCGGTTTCGGCGCCGCGGTTGAGGATCGAATAGTGCGGCTGCTCGGTGCGGAACCGCGCGAGGCCACGGCTTTCGGCCACCCATTGCGCCTCGACGATTCCGAAGCCGG
The DNA here is from genome assembly GCF_040675005.1 of Amycolatopsis sp. NPDC049691. Classification (NCBI taxonomy): domain Bacteria; kingdom Bacillati; phylum Actinomycetota; class Actinomycetes; order Pseudonocardiales; family Pseudonocardiaceae; genus Amycolatopsis; species Amycolatopsis sp. NPDC049691. The sequence goes on along the minus strand of NZ_JBFANX010000003.1, from coordinate 350,213 downwards.
CAGGTTGGAGTGCCCGATGGCTCGTACCTTGCCCGCGCGCAGCAGATCGGTCAGCGCGCTCAGCGGTTCTTCGATGTCGGTGCCGGGCTCGGGGTGGTGCAGCTGGTAGAGGTCGATGTGGTCGACGCCGAGGCGGCGCAGCGACCCTTCGAGGGCCGGGCCGTAGGGGCCGAACATCATCGTGCCGGGGGTGAACCTGCTGACCTCGATGCCGGTGCGGCCGAGGGGACGGGTCTGCAAAGGAGTCTCCGGAGGTCGGGTGCGGTGGGATGCGCGCGCCGCATCCCACCGCGGCGCGGGATCAGCCCTGGTGTTCGGCGGCGACGTCGACGATCCAGGTGACGCCGAAGCGGTCGACGAGCATGCCGAACGCGGGCGCCCACCGGGCCGGGCCGAATTCTTCGACGACGGTGGCGCCTTCGGCGAGGCCCTTCCACACCGGCGTGACCTCGTCGACGGTGGCGCCGCGGACGGAGAGGAAGAACTTCTCCTTCGTGACCGTGGTGCCGTTCTCGCGGCGGGTGGTGGGGGCGGCCGGGGTGGCCGGTCCGTCGGTGCCGGGGACGTCGTAGGCCATGACGCTGAAGCCGTTGTCCGCGGTGACCTGGCCGAACACCACCTTGCCCGCGTCGGGCAGCTCGGCGGGCATGCCGAAGTCGCCGTAGGTGATCACGGTGGCCTGGCCGCCGAAGACCGACTGGTAGAACTCGAGCGCCTCGCGGGCCTGGCCGGTGAAGTTGAGGTGGGCGACAGCGGTGAGCGACATGGTGGTCCTTCTCGGAATGGGTCCGCCGCCGGGGGTTTCCGGCGACGAGCGCCAGCGTGTCAGCAGTAGCGGTCAGGGAACGTCCGCTTCTCGTGGCACCATGAAGTTCGTGCCGACTTCCTCCTCGACCGCGACCTCGGGCCGCCTGCTCTCGCTGCTGTCCCTGCTGCAGGTCCGCCGGGACTGGCCGGGCGCGCTGCTCGCCGGCCGGCTCGGGGTCAGCGAGCGGACGGTGCGCCGCGACGTCGACCGGCTGCGCGAGCTCGGCTACCCCGTCCAGGCGGTCAAGGGGCCGGACGGCGGTTACCGGCTCGAGGCCGGCAGTCGGATGCCGCCGTTGCTGTTCGACGAGGAGCAGGCGGTGGCGTTGGCGGTGGCGTTGCGGATCGCCGTCGGGACGGGCGCGGGGATCGAGGAGGCCGCCGCCCGGGCCCTGGCGACGGTGCGCCAGGTGATGCCGTCCCGGCTGCGGCAGCGCGTCGACCTGTTGGAGATCACCGCGGCCGCCCGCGACACCCAGGTGGACACCGACGCTCTGGTCGCGCTCAGCTCGGCGATCCGGGCCACCGAGGAAGTGCGGTTCGACTACGGCACCCCGCCCCGCCGGCGCCGGGTGCAGCCGCACCACCTGGTCGTCCGCAACGGCCGCTGGTACCTGGTCGGCTGGGACGCCGAGCGCGCGGACTGGCGGACCTACCGGGTCGACCGCATGGAACTGCGCGTGCCGAACGGCCCACGGTTCACACCGCGAGAGGTACCGGGCGGCGACGTCGCGACGTTCCTCGCCGCCCGCTTCAAGGGCTCGGCGACCGTCGATGCCTGGCCGTGCCAGGGCGAAGTGGTCCTGGACCGCCCGATCGCCGAAGTCGCACCGTTCGCCGGCGACGGCGTCGCCGAGGAAGCCGACGCGGGAAGGACCAGGCTGCGGACCGGGTCCTGGTCCTGGGGAGCACTGGCGGCCGGTCTGCTCCGGTTCGAGTGCGCCGTCGAAGTGGTCGGGCCGCAGGCGTTGCGCGACGCGTTCGCGGACCTGGCCGGCCGGGCCGCGCGGGCGGCCGGGCGCAACGGCTGAGCGCCCGCGCCGGCGCGACCTCCGTGTCTACTGTGGACGGTCGGCGGCCTGGTCGCGGAAGGCCGCCACCGCGCACTCGGCCGCGCTGCCGGCGTTCTCCGCGGCGACGACGACGCTGCCGTCGATCGTGATCGCCGGCTCGAGCGGGATGGCCCGGATCCGCGTGGAGCGGATCTCGGCGACCTGGTCGGCGGGCAGCACCGTCCAGCTCCGCGGCTCCGAGCCGACTTCGACGATCGTGTCCTGCAGCGTGCCGGTCGGGCGGCCCGGCCGCGAAGCCCGTCCGGTGCCGCGCAGTGCCGAAATCACGGCGTCGTGCAGCGGCGGGTCGTGGTCGCGGGCGGGAACGCGCAGCGGGTCGTCGGCCAGCTCGGCGAGACCGACGGCGCTTCGCCCGGCGGCCGGGTGGTGCCGGGACACCACCGCGAACAGGCGCTCGGTCCAGGTCGGCAGCACCGTGAGCCCGGGCACGGACCGCACGCCGCGAGTCAGCGCCAGATCGAGCTCGCCCTGCCGGAGCGCGGTGAGCCGGGCCTCGACCGGGAGATCGACCAGCACGACGTCGAACTCCGGCGCCCGCTCACGCAGGGCGTCGATCCCGCGTTCCAGCCGGGCCGTCATGCCGGCGGCGGTGCCGATGCGCACGGTCGTCATGGCCTGCTGCGCCGCGAGCCGCACCTGGCCGGCCGCGGCGAGCGTGGTTCGCGCGGCGTCGAGCACCCGCCGCCCGGCCGCGGTGAGCCGGACCCGCCGGGGTGACCGGTCGAGGAGCCGGACCCCCAGTTCCCGCTCCAGCCGGGCGATCTGCTGGCTGACGGCGGGCTGGGCGATGTGCAGCCGCTCGGCGGCCCGGCCGAAGTGCAGCTCGTCGGCGACGGCGACGAAGTAGCGCAGTGCCCGCAGCTCCATGGTTCCACCCGGGGTGTCCTCCGACGATAAGCCGAGCTTATCGCAGCACGTACCGGTTGCCCCTGGTTCGCGTCGCCGTCCGGTGCTGAAGTCGTGATCATGACCATCGAACTGGGATCGCTGGGTGCCTACCTGGCCGCGGCCGAGGCGACCGCGGAAGAGGCCGTCGCGCTGGAGGAAGCCGGGTACGGCGCGATCTGGCTGGCCGCGTCGCCCGAGGCCGACCTCCGCTCGGCGGAGCGGCTGCTCGACGCCACCGGCCGGAGCGTGGTGGGCACCAGCGTGCTCAACGTGTGGACGGCCGACGCGGAAACCGTCGCGGCCTCCTACCACCGGATCGCCGGGAAGCACCCCGACCGGCTCCTCGTCGGCATCGGCGCCGGCCATCGGGAGCTCAACGCCGAGTACGCCTCGCCCGTGGCGAAGACCGCGCGCTACCTCGACGCGCTGGCCGCACTCGGCGTCCCGGCCGACCGCGTGCTGCTGGCCGCACTCGGCCCCAAGATGCTCCGGCTGGCGGCCGAGCGCGCCGCGGGCACCCTCACGCTCCAGGTGACGCCCGAGCACACCCGGCGCGCTCGGGCGGCGCTCGGCCCGGACAAGCTGGTGGTGCCCGCGCACGGCGTGGTGCTGGACACCGACGCCGACCGCGCGCGGGAAACCGGCCGGGCCGGCGTGCGGCCGCTCCTGAGCATCGCCAACTACGCCGCCAACCTCCGGCGGATCGGCTACACCGACCAGGACCTCACCGACCCCTTCAGCGACCGGTTGATCGACGCGCTCGTGCTGCACGGCGACGCGACGGCCGTCGCGGCGGGCGTCCGTGCCGAGCTGGCGGCCGGGGCGAACCACGTCGGCCTGCACGCGGCGGGGGAGGACCCGATCGGCGTTCTCCGCGCGGTCGCCCAGGCTACGGCCGGCGGTAGACCGTGATCGAGTGGCCGACGTCGTCGATCGGGGTGCTGCCGGCGAGCAGGGCCGTCAGGCGGTCGTCCGCCTTGGCGATCGCGGAATCCGACACCGCCAGCAGGCCGTGCACATCCTGCGGGGGCACCGTGCGCGGGTCGGCGGCGTCGATGCCGTAGGCGGACGGCACGCCGCTGCCCTTGTAGACGAGCCAGAGCCGTTCGTGCGGGTAGCGGCGGCCCAGCCGGGCGAGGTCCTGGCCCCAGTCGACGTTCGAGTCGTGCAGCCACAGGTGGGTCCGCGCCGGCCCGCCGAACGCCTCGTTGGAGTAGGGCAGGTAGTAGGGGAACGTCCGCAGCGAGCTGACCGCCGCGAAGACGACCAGGGCCGCGACCGCCACGCGCGCCCACCGCGGGCGGAGCAGGACGAGACCCGCCGCCGCGACGGCCAGGAACATCGGCACGTAGATGGCGTACCGGACGCCGAGGTCGCGCGTGCTGGTCATCGCCGCGGCCAGCAGCACCGCCGCGGGGACGAGGACGTAGGGCGCCACCGGGCGCAGCCGGCGGAGCGCCACCAGCGCGACGGCGCCGGCCGACCCGAGGGCCAGCGCGCCGAGCGGCAGCTTCACCAGCAGCGCGGCCGGGAGGTAGTACCAGACCGCGTCGGCGTGGTACCGGCCGAACAGGAAGGTGCTCCAGGCCTGGTCCTCGAAGCCGAACTGGACGCGCATCCCGTCGAGGTAGGGCCGGGGCAGCGGCAGCCACCGGGCGAGCGCCCGCGGGCCGTCGAGGGCGGGCAGGCCGGGCGGAGTCGCCCAGCGCAACCGCGGGTCCACGGCGAGGTAGGCGGCCCACACGACCGCGATGGCGAGCAGGGCCACGGTGACCGCCGCCGCCAGGCCGAGACCCAGCCGCCGCAGCGTCCGGTGCGCACGGAGGTGGTGCCACACCGACAGCACGACCAGGAGCAGCACGACCGGGACCGCCGCCAGCGCACTCATCTTCGTGGCCACGGCCGCGCCGAGGGCGAGCCCCGCGAGGGGGAGGTAGAGCGCCGGGCGACGCCGGGCCCGCCACAGCAGCCAGACCGACGTCAGCACGAAACCGGCCACCGGGACGTCGAGGGTGGCCAGCGACCCGTGCGCGACGAGGTCGGGGGAGAAGGCGTACAAGGCGAGCGCCGTCACCCCGCCGGCCGGTCCGGCCAGGTCGCGCGCGAAGAGGAAGACGACCAGGCCGAAGAGCAGCGTCAGCACGATCACCGGCAGCCGCGCGAGGAACAGCAGCCGTCCCGGATCGGTGCCGGACTCGTAGAGGACGTGCCGGCCGAGCTGGGTCTGGTCGCCGCGGAAGGCGGGGTCGAGGTGGACGTCGGCGAAGGCCAGGCCGGTCGCGATGATCAGCTTGCCCAGTGGCGGGTGTTCCGGGTTGTAGCGCAGGCTGTGCTGCTGCAGGTACGTGAGGGCGGTGCCGGCGTAGACGGGTTCGTCGATCGTCGGCGACTGCGCCACGGCGGTGGTGAGCATCGCGATCGCCATCTCCGCGAGCAGCGCGACGACGACGAGCGCGAGCGACCACCGCGGCAGCCGGCGTGCGGGCCGCGCGTCCTCTGTGGCCACCGTGTCCGTGCGCGGCGGCAGGCTCGTGGAGAGGGCCAACCCGCGGGTCCTTCCGTGCGGGGAGCGGTCACCTCAAGGGACGTCCGGCGGGCGTCCCGGTTCTCTGCGTTCCCGCCCAGTCTGGCTGATCGATCGGGCAGGCTTTGCGACGGCGGGAGCCTGGGGCCGGTGCAACGCGATCGCGCCGGGCGGCACCCGCGCGGAAATGGCGCCCGACGTCGATCCCGAAGCACCCGCCCCAAGGCGATCATGCGTTACCTGGGGGCGGAGGGCGGCTTGATCGCCCGGGCCGCCGTCACCGGTCCGGGAAGTACTGGCCGTTGAACCACTGCCCGACGCCGTCGTCGGAGTAGACGTCTACGTTGAAGTTGTAGTTGTCGACGTGCTTGTGCTGGGCGTACCCGATCCACCCGGAGGCGGCGCCTTCGTCGCAGATGACGTCATCGGTGCACAGCGAAACGGTGGGCACATTGCCGAAGTACCGATCGACCCCGGCGAGCGGATAACCGACGATGGGCCCGAAGATGACGGAGGGCGCCTGGCCGGCGAGCCCGGGCCCGCCGAGCCCGTTCGGATCCCGTTTGGGATCGGCGATGAGAACGGCGTTGACATTGCCGAAGGTCTGCCAGTTCTCGGTGACCCAGATGTGCACGACGGCGGCGCCTTCGGAGAACCCGATCGCCTTGGCGTGCTGGTCCGGACACGCGGCACGCTGGTCGCGAATGAGCCGGTTCAGTTCGTCGACCCCTTGCCGCGCGCTTTGGCTGTTGACTTCGGCCGAGTAGCCGACGCGCTGGCTGATGCCCCCGGTGAAGATCATCGAGTCCCGATCGGTGAACCCACCGACCACGATGGTGTAGGTGCCATCGCACGAAGCCGCATTCGCGACGGGCGCGGCGGCGGTGGCAAGACCCCCGGACAGCAGAAGGGCGGCTGCGAAAGCCGCAGTCTTCCTCATGTGCACTCCCCATTGTCGAAACGAAAGTCCGGACTTTGCCGGACAATGGGGAGCGTATCGGTGTTGACCTGGATCCGGAAACGACGGATTCGGGGTAGGGGGGCGGTTTCATCGGGATTTCATCGGGGCCGTCTACGGTGTCCGCTCGAAGTCGTGTTGGAGCGCGGAGGAGGTCTTTGACCTCGGTAAATGTCTTGTCGTTGGGTGGCGAGAACGATTCGCCGAGGTGGGGGAAATCACTGGATCGGGTGACTTTCAGGAGTGGGCGGCTTCGGGTGAGCGCCGACTCCGCGAGGCTTTTCCGGATGTCCGCACAATCGCCCCAGTGTCAGCGTTGCCATGATCCTTGGTGCGATCGTCTGCCCGATCCGGCCGTAGAACAATCGGTGAACTTGCGCAGTCTGGCGCGCTCGCGGCGACGAACCGCAGCTGGTTGGTCACCGGCTGACCACGTTCCTGCGGCTCGCGGTGGCCGCAGACTCGACTCTCGTGCGACCGTCGCACTCCCCGTCGGCCAGGACCGCGTCGGCGACCTCGCAGTCGCGTGCGCAGCAAGGCGAGTGGTGCCGCCGGCCGTTCTGGAGAAGGACGGTCGGCATGGTCGTCGACAGGGCGGTATGCTTGACTGTGCCAACGATCACGACTGTGCCAGGGCTCACCTACGTCGCTGACTACCTGCCGCAGATCGAGCAGGACGAGCTGTTGTCGACTGTTGACTCAATGCAGTGGCGTAGTGACCTCAAGCGCCGCGTACAGCACTATGGATACCGGTACGACTACACAAAGCGAGAAGTAGGCCAGGACTCCTATCTGGGGCCGCTGCCGAGGTGGGCGAAGAGGCTTGCGGACCGACTCTACGGTGACGGCCTCGTTGCCATTGAGTTCAATCAGCTGATAGTCAACGAATACCTGCCGGGGCAGGGAATCTCCGCTCATGTTGATTGTGTTCCCTGCTTCGCCGGTACGGTGGTATCGGTTAGCCTGGGCTCGCAATGTGTCATGGTCATGAGTGACAAGGACGCCAAAGTTGACCTGCTCCTGCAGCCGGGGAGCTTGCTGATCATGCAGGGTGATGCCCGCTACCGGTGGCGGCACGGTATCCCGGCGAGAAAATCGGACCTCTACAACGGTGAGCGGATATCGCGCGGCCGTCGCGTTTCCCTGACCTACCGCGAGGTTCTGACCGAGGGCTGAACCGGTTACTTCGGTGCGGGCGGACTCAGTTTGGCGTCCTGAGCCACTAGATCGGCGAGCCAGTCGGCGAAGTTGTCGTACCGCCACTCGAACTCGTTGTGTTCCTGGTGGGAGTCTCCGTACAGCCCGTACACGCCAGGTTTCCGCTCGCCTGTCGCGTCAAAGGCGAAGTCGTGCTCCTGTGTGTCCTCCAGGCCTCGCTCACTCACGATGTGGTAGATGCACTGAGCGAAGACCAGGTAGCCGTCACCGCTGACGATCGAACCATCCATCTCGATGATGTCGGTGGATACATCGGAAAAACCGAGGATGTCAATTATCTGTGTTGCTTCTTCGTTTTCAATGTACGCTCCGCCGTACTTCATGAGGAACTCTTCGTAAGACGAGTCAGCGCGTAGAAAACGGTAGCTCGACAGAAACTCTGTCAGTCGCCCGGCCTCGCTCGCGTCGGGACTGGCTGGATGCTCGATACCGCGTCCGACTCTTGCCCCCGGTATCTGTTCGAACCGTGCCATGAGGGCATCGATCATAGGGTTCAGCCCTTCGTGAAGATGAATGTATGGCCGCGCGACACGTCGGGTGACTCGCCTCCCTCGGTTGTCTCGTGAGTGTAGTCAGGGTAGTCGGCCTGGCTGAAACCCTGTCCCGAGACTAGGCGAAGGCCGGCGGCCTGTGCTGCTTCGACCGGCTTGAAGCGCGCGATGTACCACTCGGGATCCTTTGCGACGCGCAGCGTTACCGTGACCTTCCCGTTGGGGTTGAGGCGCTGCGCGGCGCTGCTGAAGAACAACCTGAGCAGTGTGGCCCCCTTGGCGGCCACCAGGTGTCGTTCGCTGAACCTCCCGCCGGGGTGTGGGAACATCCAGATTATGTTGTCGAACTTTGGCTTCTTGTCTGCGTCTTCGTGCAGCCGGGTCGCGTCGACTCCGAACTCCACGGTCACTCCTTGTGCCTGAAGCCGTTCAGCTCGCTGCCTGGTTTCTTCGCTCTTCTCCTCCTTCTTCTCGTAGATCGTGGCGGTAACGTCTCCGGGCAAGATGCGGCCAAGGATGAGGTTGGCTTCGGTGAATGACAGGTTTCCTTCGCCGACGAGCAGTGTTTTTCCTGAGATCGGTATCAGGTTGCCGCTGTTGTCCGGGTTGAGCCTGGCGTAGACCGCCCAGCCCGTGCCTCGGCGAGTTGCTTTGATCTCCTTGAACTTGAACTTGTTCCTGATACTGACGAGTGACGAGTAGAGGGGCCTGGTCTCCTCGCCCTTGCCGCGCGAGCGGGAGCTGACGGCTCGTATAGCGCGAAGTCCCTTGCGCCAACGGTCCTGGACGTCCTTGTCTTCCGGCTTCTTGGTCTCCGGCTTGCGTGGCTTGTCCCTGTCGTGGGGGCGGTCTGGCCTCGCGGGCCGCTTCCGCTTGGGCTTGATCTTGCGCCACAGCTTCTTGACCAGATCGGCCATCTTCTTGACAACCCAGTCGATGGCCTTGTTCACCGGTCGCGCGATCTTCTGGAAGACCGCCTTGACCCTCCCAGCGATCCCACCGATGCCAAGCAACGCCGCCAAAGCACCGATCAACACCGGAATCGCCCGCGCCAAAGCCCGTTCCACCAAAGCGGGCACCCCGCCCGTCCCACCCCGCGCGATGGCCAGCACCGCATCCAGAACGGCGTTGACGAACTCGATGATCTGACGCGCGTTCGTCACGATGAACCGGATGATGTCGATGATCATCTTGCACGCCCGGATGAACGCCGACGCCGGGTTGAACAGCGACACGATCCACGTGATGCCCGCGATGATGATCGTCGGCAGCAGGAACGACACCAGATTGCCGATCAGTTCCTTCTTCAGATCACCCACGCGGGTTTTCAGGTCGTCCCACATGCCCGCGACGCCCCGGCTCTTGACCTGGACGACCAGCGGGACCGCGGTTTCCGCCGCCACCAGGGCCTGGTTGGGGACGCGGCGGGCCAAGCGCGCGCGGATGTTCGCCCACGACAGGCCCAGCAGCATGGCGATCAGCGTCAGGATGCCCAGGATGTCGAACGTCTTGGGCAGCTGCAGGCCGACCGCCCCGCCGGTGCCGAGCAGCCACGCCAGTACGCCGCCCTCCAGGTGGCGGGCGGCGTTCTTCATGAACAGCTTCAGCCCGCCGCCGACGCCGGTGACCAGGTTGCCCAGGAAGCCGATCGGGTCCTTCAGGATCGCGCCGATCGCCGAGACCGCCTTGCGGAGGACGCCCAGCAGCATCTGGCCCAGTTCGATGATCGCCTTGATCGCGCCGCCGATGGCGTCGGCCGCCTTGGCCACCAGGCCCTTGTTCTTCTCCTTCTCGGCGGCGATCTCGTCGTCCACCGACTTGACCGCCTCGGTGTACTTGGTGGCCAGGGTGTCGACGAGCTCGGTGCCCTTGTCGTTGACCGTGTCCTTCAGCTCGTCGAACTTGCCTTCGAACTCCGTGGCCGCCTCGCGGCCGATCGCGCGCAGGTCGGCCGGGAGCTTGTCGACCGCCGCCTTGAGTTCCTTGCGGCCCGCCGCGATGCGGTCCTTGGCGCGCTTCAGCTCCGTCTCGACCGTGCCGGCGATCTCGGTGATGATCAGGTCCATCGCCGCGAGGTAGTTGTCCTTCGCGTGTTCGTAGATGCGGTTGGCTTCCTCCGGGAGACCCGCGAACAGGTCCCTGGTCCACCGCGCCCAGCCGAGCGGACCGCCGTAGCGTTCGTCCTTGTACCGCTCCATGCCCTCTTCGTGTTCGCGGGTGAAGCGGTCCCGCGCCTGCTTTTCCTTCGTCGTGAACTGGTCTTCGACCTTCTTGTCGAGCTCCGCCAGGATCTTCTCGACGTCGCTCTTGGTCTGGTCGAAGACCTGCTGCAGGAGGTCGGTGACCTCTTTGCGCTTGTCCTCGTCGGTCTTCTTCGCGCCCTTCTTGCCGGTGCCCACCCGCTGGCCGGTGCTCACGCGGGTCGCGTGGATGCCGGACATGGCGGCCGAACCCCGTGCGGCGGCGGTGTTCTTGACCTCGTTGAGCTCGCCGGCCTCGTGGGCGCGCAGTTTCTTCGGGGCGGTCTCCGAGTGGGCTTCGAGGGTCTTCTTTTCCTTGACCGCCTTGTCGAACTGCGGTTCGCGGGAGTTCTGGAACGACAGCTGCCGGTCGGTGACCTGCGCGTCGGCCATCTGCCGGTTGACCTGGTCCGGGCCCGCGGACATGTCGGTGGCCGACGGCGGCAGCTGGTCCGGGGCCGCCTGCGCCGGGTTCGGGGTGGCGGGTTTGCCCGGCACCTTGTCCGCGGCCATGGGCACGACCCGCTTGGCGTCCGGCGCGGGTTCCGGCGGGGCCGCGGTCGTTTCGGCGATGTCCTGCGCCGAGGCGTCCTTGCCTTCGCCGACCTTGCCCTGGACCTCGGTCTTGACCTCTTCGGCTTTGCCCGACTCGCCGAACTTGTCCGCCTCGTCGAGGTTCTTCGGGGCCTTGTCGGCGATCGCCTTCTTGACCGCCCGGATGAACTCCTGCTTGTCGAACTCCTTCGGCTGGGCGGCGTCCATGTCCTCGGCGTGCGCTGCCTTGCCGCGGGCTTCCTGGTCGTCGGCCGGGGCTTCCGCGGCTTCCTGGGCCGCTCCGGCTTCCGCGGCGGCCGGCGGGTGGCTGGCGCCGACCGTCTTCTTCTTGGTGTTGACGTCCTTCTTCAGCGCCTGGAACTTCGGGTCGGCGCCGGGTGAGCGTGGGCCGGTGCCCTTCTCCTTCCTGGTGTCCTTGTCCGGCCGATCGTCGGGCGCCGTGTCCTTCGCCAGGTCCTTCTTGTCCGGGGCGGACGCGGGCTGCGGCTCGGTCTTCCGGGCGGCCGGCTTGGCGGGCTGGGGCTTCTTCGGCGCGGGCCGGGGTGGGGCCGGTGCCGGAGTCAGGGGCGCGAGAGCGGCGGGTGCGGCCTGCCCGGCGATCGCCTGGTTGCCCACGACGTTCTGGCCGGCCAGCAGCAGCCGGCCGGCCCAGGTGGACGGTTTGGGCTCGGCGCCTTTCGGCAGGTTGCCCAGCGCGGCGGCCACGGCGGCGTTGCCCAGCTCCGCGCGGGCGCGGACCACGTCGGCGGTGCCCGGGTCCATCGCGCCGGGGGTTTCCGGGCGCCGCAGCCGGACCGACGGCGAGACGGTCGGCATCGGCGGTCGGGGACCGCGGGCCTTCACGGGTGCGGACATTCGGCGCCTTCGCTGGTCAGCTCACGTACCAGACGGCAGCAGGATGCCAGCCGGCCCGTCGCGCCACCGCGATCCGGGCGTCACCGCAGCGTCACCGGCGCGACAGTCACCCGTGAGCGGCGCCCAGGTCAGGGACCGCTGTGCTTCTTGACGTTGCCCGGCCCTTTGTCCTTCACTTTGCCTTTGGCGGGGCCGCCCTCCGCACCGGCGGATCGCACGGTGCCGGCGGTGGCCGCGTCCGGTGGCGGCGCCGCCGCGAGAGTCGGCGGGTCCGCGGCTTTGCCGTGCGGCGCGGCGGCCATGACGGTCGAAGCCGGCGGCCTCCCGGCCGCCGAGGACGGCGGCGTGGGGCTCGTCGAGTGCGCAGGTCCGGCGGCGGGCTGTCCGCCGGGGTCGGGGATGGCGGCATCCGGGCGCGTGAGCAGCACGGCGGCGGCGACCGCGGCGGCGGCCGCGATCCCACCGGTTGCGACCAGGGGCTGTCGACGCCGCCGCGAAGGGGCGACCGGTGCGGTGGTGGCCGGCTGCCGCAGCAGCTCGAGGGTCTCCTCGGCCGTGGGACGCTGCCGCGGGTCGCGCGCCGTCATGCGCTCGAGGATGTGGGCCAGCTGAGCGGGCACACCGTCGGGAACGTGGGGCGGGCGGTTGAGCCGGGCGATGGCCGATTCGGCCAGCGTGCCGGGGAAGGCGCGTTCGCCGGTCAGGCACTCCAGCAGGATCAGGCCGAGGGCGTAGACGTCGGCGGCCGGGCCCGCGTGCTCGCCGGCGACCTGCTCGGGGGCCAGGTAGGCGGCGGTGCCGGTGACCAGGCCGGTGCCGGTGACGCGCGTGGCGTCCAGCTCGTGCGCGATGCCGAAGTCGGTGATCAGCGGGCCGTCGGCGCCGAGCAGGACGTTGGCGGGCTTGAGGTCGCGGTGCACGACGCGGCGGGCGTGGACGTGGGCCAGCGCCTCGGCCAGCCGCGTCGCCAGCTCGCGCACCTGTTCGGCCGGCAGCGGCCCGGCCAGCAGCCGCTGGGCGAGGTTCTCCCCGTCGACGAGCTGCATCACCAGGTAGGGCCGGTCGCCGTCGGTGCCGCTGTCGAACAACGCCACGACGCCCGGGTGGTCGATGCTGGCCTGGATCGTCCGCTCCCGCACCCGCCGCAGCTGCTCGACGGGCATGGCACCGCGTTCGTAGACCTTGATCGCGACGTCACGACCCAGGCGCCGGTCGAAGGCCTGGTAAACCCGTGCGGTGGCGCCGCAGCCGATCAGGCCCGCGACCTCGTAGCGCTCGGCGACCACGTCCGGATCGTCTCTGCGCCACGGCGGCACCCCGGCGAGGTCGAGGGAGAACGGGGGTGAGGTCGCCCCGCCGGTGCCGGTCCGGTCACCGGGCATGGGCCACCCCGGCTCTTGCGCGCGGGCGCTGGGCGGCGTGGCCACTCGGGCCGGCGATCGAGGGTGGGGGCTGTTGCCAGCTCATGAGGACCGACCTCCGCGAAACGGGTAGGAACACCGGCCGCGAGGACCGACGCGGCGGGGACGGCGGCTGCTGGGTTGAACCGCGCGTCGCAGGCAGGTCGGTGTACCCCGGCCCGGGGCGGGGATAAACCGGCGCACCCCGCGTCGACGTGTGATCCGCGCGGTGTTCGGCGTAGGCGTCCGTCCCCTCAGGCGAGGGCACGTTCGAGAGTCTCGACGACCTTCGCCGGTGCCGGAGCTGCCGCGAGTTCGCGTGCCGCGCAGGCGCGGGCCCATCCGGAGCTGGCCGGCGGCGCCGCGGGGCAGCGCGCGTCCCGGTACATCGGGACCGTGCCGGATCCGGCGTAGCCGAGTGCCGGCTCCGCTCGCCTGCCCAGGCCCGGGTGGCCGGATCGGCGGGGGACCAGCCGCCGGGTGGTTGAGCCGGACCGGCCACCGGGACGGCCCGGACCCCCGGGCGTGGTGAGCGATCGAGGACACGGGTCAGGTGAGCGAGGGGCCCGGCCGGCGTCCGGCACCGACGGCAGCAGGCTGCCCCAGCCGTGGCTCGCGCCTTCGCCGCGCTGACGGCCCCGCCGGCGACGAGCCGGCACCGGCACGGCGATCCCGTTGTCCGCGCCCGCCGGTTTCGACCGCATTCGATGAATCTTTCGAAACGGGATGACATCGAATTCCCCGGCGGAGCGGGCGGCTTCGAGCCCGCTGCCCGAGGCACTACGTCATCGCGTGAAGACCGCGGAGAACCCGCTCCATGAAGTCGATGCTGGGCCGAGCGCCGTGAGCCCGTGGCGTGTCCTGGACGGTCACCAGGCCGCGGTCGGCGAGGTCGGACACCAGGACCCGTGCGACGCCCAGGGGGATCCGCCGGTACGCGGCGATCTCGGCGACCGACTGTGACGAGCGGCAAAGGATGCAGATCGCGGCCTCTTCCCGGGAGCAGGCGTGCTCCGGGATGCGGCCTCGCTCGGTGGCCGCGATGAGCGTTTCGACGGGGAGCGTGCGCGTGGGCCGCGTACGTCCATGGGTGCGGAAGTACGGCCGGACAAGATCTGCCGTGTCCGGGTCGAGCCCTAACGCCGGCTCCACATCGGCTCCTCACTGGAATTGTCGACTAACGGAAATTATTTGTCGCTCCACCAATCGTCGACAATCGACCGAACGGGTAGAGAGCCCGGTGGCGGCCGCCCGCCCGTGACCACCGGAAAGGTGAAACCCGGCCCGGTGGCGCCGTCAGCTCGGTGACTCTGCGTGGCCTCCGGTAGGCCGACCGGGTCGCGGTCGGACCTGACCGGATCGGTGGCCGAGCCTTCCGGCAGTGGGGGAGTCCAGACCGGCCCGGCGCGCCCGCTCTGAGCCCGGCTGGCCGGCCGAGGTGAACTCGACCGGCAGCGTGGCGGTTCCACTGTCGCTCGCCTTGACCGTCCACTTCGTACTCTCGGCACTCCCGAGACGTCGGTGCTGCGCGCGAACAGCATGTGCTCACCACCGTGCTGCCACGAACGAGCCAATGGCGGCGTGATCAGGGACCCGCCGCCCTCACTCGATGGTGTCGTGCGGTGGAGTGTCCCGTCGACCGCCCAGTACTTTCTGCTCGCGCGCGCGGCCGATGCCGTCGCAGCTGTCTTGTCCGATCCTGTGATTTCGAGGTGTCTCCCGTATGTTGAAGAAGGCCTTTTTCGTCACCGCTGCCCTGGGTGCCGGCGCGTTCATGGTCGGTGGTGTCGCGTCCGCCGACACCATCAGCCAGGTCAGCCTGCTCAACCTGGAGGACACCGACGTACTGCACAACGTCGACGGCACGGTCGGATTCTGCGACAACGAGGTAAACGTCCTGGGTGTGCAGGTGCCGGTCCACGACGTCGCCAACGGTGTCGGCGTCGGCGAGGGCGAGTCTCCGAGCAACTGTGCTGGGGGCGGCTCGGCCGACGGCGGCACTGTCCACGGCAACTGACTGCCGGCCGGTTCCGGGGATCGGCGAACGCATCGGTCCTCGGAACCCGGCGATTTCTTCGCAGCGCCTGCTCTTCTGGCACGGGCGAGTGTTAACGCGAACATTCAGGCGTGACTCACCTGTCGACCTGATCGTGCTCGACCCGAGGTTTGCCCAGTTCTGCGGGATGTTCAGCCAAGTTTTTCGAGCCGCTCGCCTGAACATCGACTGTTAGCGATAACAAGAGAGCCTTGTAGACGCGGGTTGCGGCAGTTATCGTCCCGGGTGTGCTCCGGTGGTCCTGACCCGGAGCGCGACCGGTGGCACGTCAAGTTCTGCTCGCAAGGAGGCGGCGCATGAACGCTCAGGCAAGCGTGGCTCCCGGACAGCCGCCGCAGTTTTCTGTTGGCGCACAACGGTGACGACGTCGCGGTGAAGGCACCCGCGACCCGGCTTCCGCAGGCACACGAAAGGAGACAGCAATGGGTTTCCGGGATCTCCGTCACCGCTGGCGAAAGGTGCTCGCGGTGGGAGCCGCCGCTCTGCTCACCGGTGCGGCGCTGACCGTCGCGACGGGCACGGCCACGGCCGCCGGCACCGGGCCGTGCGACATCTACGCATCCGGCGGCACGCCCTGCGTCGCTGCGCACAGCACCACTCGCGCGCTGTTCGGTTCCTACAACGGGTCGCTCTACCAGGTTCGGCGCTGGTCCGACGGCGCCACCGCCAACATCGGCGTGCTCAGCGCCGGCGGCTACGCGAACGCCGCGACGCAGGACTCGTTCTGCTCGGGCACGTACTGCACGATCGTGCGGATCTACGACCAGACCTCGCGCCACAACGACCTGACCATCGCGCCCGGCGGCGGCGCCAACCCGACCGCCGACCAGGGCGCGAACGCCGCGGCCCTGCCGGTCACGGCCGGCGGCCACAAGGTGTACGGCGTCTACATCTCGGCCGGCAACGGCTACCGCAACAACAACACCAACGGCATCGCCACCGGCAGCGCCCCCGAGGGCATGTACATGGTCACCGAGGGCACGCACTTCAACGACCGCTGCTGCTTCGACTACGGCAACGCCGAAACGAACAACAACGACACCGGCAACGGCGACATGGACGCCATCTACTTCGGCACCCTGTGCTGGTTCTCCCCGTGCAGCGGCTCCGCCCCGAAGGTCATGGCCGACCTGGAAAACGGTCTCTTCGCCGGTGGCAACGGTTCGAACACCGCGAACACCGGCCGCGGCAGCGCGTTCGTCACCGCGGTGACCAAGAACAACGGCACGTCGACGTACGCGATCAAGGACGGCAACGCCCAGTCCGGCGGCCTCGCGACCCGGTGGAACGGATCCCTGCCTACGCAGGGCGGTTACCAGCCGATGACCAAGCAGGGCGCCATCATCCTCGGCATCGGCGGCGACAACAGCAACGGTTCGGTCGGCTCGTTCTTCGAAGGCGTGATGACGTCGGGCTACCCGTCCGACGCCACGGAGAACTCGGTGCAGGCGAACATCGTCTCGGTGGGCTACGCCAAGAGCGTCACGTTCCCGGTCGACGGCGCGAGCTACCGCCTGACGAACCTGGCGGCGGGCAAGGTGCTCGACGCGGCCAACTGCGGCACCGCCAACGGCACCGCGGTCCAGGTCTGGCAGAACCTGAACAACACCTGCCAGCAGTGGCGCTTCACCAGTGTCGGTGCCAATAAGTGGACCATCACCAACGTCAATTCGGGCACCGTGCTCGACGCGGTCAACTGCGGCTTGGCGCTCGGCACGGCCACGGACCTGTGGCAGTCGCTCGGCAACAAATGCCAGCAGTGGGCGGTGATCCCGGCCGGCAACGGCCGCTACGAGCTGGTGGTGGAGAACAGCGGCATGGTCCTCGACGACCAGAACTGCGGCACCGCCAACGGCACGAAGGCGCAGCTGTGGATGTGGCTGAACAACACCTGCCAGCTCTGGTCGTTCTCGTCGTAGGCCCCCGGCCGCGGCGCGGGTGACCCACCCGCGCCGCGGTCACGGTCGCGCGGTGCCGGCCCGGCGGAGGCGCTCGTCGGCCTCGTTCTCCGACAGCGAGGTGATGGGCAACCCGGCCGCGTGCTGGAACTTGGCGTCGTAGGCCCGGGTCCACACGCCCGCCGCCCATGCGCGTTGGAGTTCGTCGGCGCTGAGGTCCCGGCCGCGCGCGCGGCCGTACGCGGCGAGGAACCGCCGCGTGTCCTCGACGGTGGCCAGTTCGTCCGCGTCGACGCTGGAGTACAACGCGGCGGCGAAGCCGACCAGGACGTCTTCGCTGTCCGCGGTCACGCTGTCCCAGTCGTGGACCACCAGCAGCGAGTCCCCGCGCCAGCGCAGGTTGCCGGCAAGCCAGTCGCAGTGGCCGAGCACAGCGGCGGACCCGCCGATCCGCAACCGGTCGCGAGCACGGCGCCCGGCGTCGTCGATCCACTCCGCGCCGGCCACTTCGTCGAGGTTGACGTCGGTGCCCTCCGGGTGCGGCCACAGGCCGTCCCCGGCGTGATTCCAGGCCGCCCACGACGGTGCCGGCTCCAGGACGGACGTTTCCGCGGGACTCGGGGCCAGCCGGAGCAGCCGCGCGAACGCCTCGGCGAAGGCTGCGGCCGCGCGGTCCGCGCTCGGCAGCATGGCGCCGCCTGGAACGTAAGCCTCCGCGGTGGCGATGTCACCACCGAGGGGAGCGGCGCCGGTGAGCGGCTCCGGGCAGGGATACCCGGCCTGGAACAAGCGACGCTGAACTTCGACGCACGCCGCCACCCGAGGCGCGGCCGGACGGACCTTGACCACGACGTCGCGGCCATTCGCCAGCCGGAGCCCGATGACGGCGGACAAGTGCCCGGACCTGAACAGTTCCTCCACCGGCGAGCTTCCCAGACGTTCCCGGCACCAGTGCGCGAGAGCGCCGGGATCGACCGCGCGCGCACGAGGGGCCATCTCGGCATCCTGGCAGACGAACCACCTCGCGGTGCTGATCGAGGCCGCGGCCGGACCCCTCGGCGGTTCGGTGACCTGGCCCACAAAGCAGCGCGCGAAATAGGTAAACGAGCCATGCTTCTTTCATGGCTTGGCTCGCGACCGCACGCTACGACCTGTCCCCGGCCCCGGACGGCCTGGGGTTCGTCCAGGACCTGCTCAACACCCGGTCCGCGGGCCGCCCCCGGCAGCCGGACCTGCTCGGCGACGTCGCGTCGGCGCAGAGCTGGGCCGACGGGGCCCTGGCGGCCTGGAGCGAGGAGACCGGCCAGGACGTGCCCGCCGTGACCCTCGGCGAAGCCGACCTCGACCCGCTTCGCGACCTCCGCGTCGATCTGCACGCTCATGTGGCCGGCGTGGACGGGCCGCCGGAACACTGGGCCGGGGTGGGCCTCCGCCTCGGCCCGGACGGCCGGGTCCGGCCGGAACCCCGCGGCGCCGGCTGGCGTGCTCTGGCTTCACTCGCTCTGATCGCGATCGCGGAGGGTCAGGCGGCCGGCACGTGGCGCCGGCTCAAGGTCTGCCGCAACCACCGGTGCGAAGCGGCGTTCTTCGACCGCTCGCGCAACAACAGCGGCACCTGGCACGACGTGCGCGTCTGCGGCAACCCCGCCAATCTGCGCGCGTTCCGCGAGCGGCAACGCGCGGAAAGAATCAACTGAAAAACACCTATTGCGAAGAGGGAACACCATGCGCGCGATCCAGTACGACGAGTTCGGCGACTACGACGTCCTCAGAGCCGTCGAGGTCCCGGTTCCGGTCCCGGCCGACGGCCAGGCGCTCGTGAAGCTCACCTTGGCGGGGGTGAACCCGCTGGACGACACCGTCCGCCGCGGCAAGCTCCCCGCCGCGGCCGTCAAACCGCTGCCGATCCGGCCGGGCGGGTTCGGCGTCGGCGTCCTCGCCGAGCCCGGCGCCAGCGGGCTGCCGGCGGGCACCCGGGTCATCCTCAGCGGCGGCCGGTACGGCGTGGGCGCCGACGGCGCGTGGGCCGAGTACGTCGCCGTCGACCCGCGGCACGTCGTTGCCGTCCCGGACGACGTCGACGACACCGCAGCGGCCGCGCTCACCGCCGCGACCGGCCACCTCACGGCGTACCTGGCGCTCACCGAGCTCGCCGGGTTCCGGCCCGGGCAGTCCGTCCTGGCGCCCGGTGTCGGCGGCGGCGTCGGCCAGGGCGGCGTGGACGTCGCCCGGGTGCTCGGCGCCGGCGCGGCGATCACCACCGCCACCAGCACCGCCAAAGCCGAGCGCGGCCGCGCACTCGGGTTCGAGGTGATCGACCTGTCCACGGAGTCCCTGCGTGCCGGCGTGCACCGCCTGACCGGCGGCAAGGGCGTCGACGTCGTCCTCGACGGTGTCGGCGGCGCCGTCACCGGTGCATCGCTGGGCGCCCTTGCCGTGGACGGCACGCTGATCAGCGTCGGGTACGCGGCGAGCACCCGCACCGAGATCGACGTCACCGACCTCATCTGGAAGAACGCCCACATCCACGGTTTCCGGTTCGCCCTGTTCACCCCGGAGCAGATCAACGCCGCGAACACGCGGCTGCTCGAACTGGTGGCCCGCAAGGAGATCACGCCCCTGGTCGACCGCGTGTTTCCGCTGGAGGAGGCCGCGCAGGCGCAGCGGCACCTCGCCGAGGGTGGCCCGTTCGGTCGCGTCCTGCTGGCCATCTGATCCCGCTGGGGTAGCCGGATCGGGCGGCGAGCCGGCGGCCCGGACCGAGCCCGGCCTGGAGAGCGGGAAACAAAACATCGCCATCGGGTGAATTCGGGCGTGTGCGCGCTTTTTCGCCGAACAGAACGAATGATTCCACCGAAAGTGCTCTTGGCGCACCGATGGGTGTTTTCGGATTGCCGGTCACCTCGAACTTGCCGACACTCGGGGCATGGAGAACACGGTTTCCGAACCCGAGGCAGCGCCGGAGTCCGACGTCCGGTTCCCGATCGTCCTGCGGGGTTACGACCGCCGGCAGGTGGACGAGTACGTGCGGGTCGCGGAGAAGCGGGTCGATCGGCACGAGAAGGCGCGGCGGGTCGCGGAGCGCAGGCTGGCCAAAGCGCAGGTGCCCGCCCCGCGGGCGCCGGAACCGGACGGTGCCGCCGGGCTGGGGAAGCGGATCGAAAAGATCCTCCAGGTCGCGAAAACCGAAGCCGCGGAGATCAAGGAGCAGGCTCGCAAGGAGAGCGAGGTGCTGCTGGCGGCCGCGGAGAAAACCGTCGCCGATGCGGAAAACGCCGCCGCGGAGACCGGGCGCGCCGCACAGCGGGACGCCCAGCTCGTCATTTCCCGTGCGGAAGAGGAAGCCGCCGCCATCCGGGCCACCCACCGGGCGGTGCTGGACCAGCTGGGCCGGATCGTCGACGCCGTCGAGGAACTGCGTGACCGGTTCGGCGGCGAGGCCGGCGCCGACGCGGAGAGCCCGGCCGAGCCGGCGACCGCGGACTCGGTGCCTTCCCCAGCTTGACCGGAACTCGGCCACGGCGTTTCCGCGGTTCGCGTCAGGGGGACCGCCGGGACACCGCCTGGCCGGCGGCGAGGAGGAGCCTCCGGAGCTCGCGCCGGTCCTGTTCGCCGAGCTTGGCCAGGACTCGGTCCTCGGCGTCGGCCACCTCGGGGTCGAGGCGCGCGAGCAGGGCCGCGCCCTCGCGCGTCAACGTGGCGGGCAGCGACCTCCCGGACGACACCGTGGCGGGTCGCGTCACCAGGCCGCGCTCCTGCAGCTCGCGAACCACCTTGTTCATCGCCTGCGGCGACACCTGGGCCTCGCGGGCCAGCTGGGCGTTGGACTTCGGCGACTGCGACAGCATCCGCAGGCAGAGGTATTCGGGCGCCGCCAGCGCCGACGGCCCCAGCACGGTGGCGGCCACCTCGGCGCGCAGGGCCGAGGTGACCCGGTGCAGCAGGTAGCCGAGTGGCTCGTCCCGGATGCCTTCCATGTCAACCATGTTGACATATATCAACCAGGTTGACACCATGGGGTGCATGACGAGCTCATCGAGCGACGCGTTGTTCGAATCCGCCTACCGTGGCCAGGCTCCCGAGCTGGGCCAGGGCTTCCGGCCGCCGTGGAGCATCGGCGAACCGCAACCCGAGATCGCCGCGCTCATCGACGCGGGGGCGTTCCACGGCGACGTCCTCGACGCCGGCTGTGGCGAAGGCGCGACGGCGCTCCACCTCGCCGAGCAGGGGTTCACGACCGTGGGGCTGGACCGGTCGCCGACCGCGATCGCGCTCGCCCGTGCCGAAGCCGCCCGCCGAGGGATGGGCAACGCCGGCTTCGCGGTCGCCGACATCAGCACGTTCACCGGCTACGACGGCCGGTTCGGCACCGTCGTCGACAGCACCTTGTTCCACTCGATCCCGGTCGAGCTGCGCCGGGGGTACCAGGAATCGATCGTGCGCGCCGCGGCGCCCGGCGCGTCCTACTTCGTGCTGGTGTTCGACAGCGCGACCGTGCCCTCGGGCAAGGTCAACCCGGTCTCGCCGGCGGAACTGCGGGAGGTGGTGGGCGCGTACTGGACGATCGACGAGATCCGGCCGGCCCGCATCCACGCCAACGTCCCCGAGAACTTCCCGGACTTCACGGGCTTCGCCGGCAGCGACGTCCGAGACGAGGGCAACGGCCGCAAGTCGGCACCCGCCTGGCTGTTGTCGGCGCACTTGTCCTGACGCGGTGTGGTGTGATCGGGACGTGAGCCGTGCCGGGGAGGAGACCAACCGTCGCATGCTGCGCGCCCGCGACACCATGGACCGCGACTACGCCAAGCCGCTGGACGTGGCCGCGCTGGCGCGGATCGCGCACGTCTCGGTGCCGCACTTCAGCCGGACCTTCCGCGCCACCTTCGGCGAGACCCCGCACCGCTACCTGCAACGCCGGCGGGTGGAGCGGGCCATGTTCCTGCTGCGCTCGGGCGACCGGAGCGTCACCGACATCTGCGTGGAGGTCGGCTTCACCAGCCTCGGGACGTTCAGCCGGACCTTCCGGGACATCGTCGGCGAGTCGCCGACGGCCTACCGGCGGCGCGGCCCGCTGGCGGACGTGCCGACCTGCTTCGCCATGGCGTGGATGCGGCCGCGGAGCTGATCGTTTCGGATAAGCGTCCCGGCGCTCTCCTGCACTACCGTCGCCGCCATGCTCAACGCAATCACGATTTCCCAGATCTTCGTGCTCGACCAGGACGAGGCGCTCGACTTCTACGTCGGCAAGCTCGGCCTGGAGGTCCACACCGACGCCGACCTCGGCTTCATGCGGTGGCTGACGATCAACGTGCCCGGTCAGCCGGACCGCGAGATCCTGCTGGAGAAGCCCGGCCCGCCCCGGATGGACGAGGCCACGGCGAACCAGGTCCGCGACCTGCTGACCAAGGGTGCGATGGGTGGCTCGCTGTTCTTCACCAGCGACGACTGCCGCAAGACGTACGAGACGCTGCTGGCCCAGGGCGTCGAGTTCACCGACGAGCCGACCGAACGCCCGTACGGGATCGACTGCGGCCTGCGCGACCCGTTCGGCAACAGCATCCGGTTCAGCCAGCCGCTGGCCGGCTCCTGAACGATCAGCGCAGAGCCGCGTCGGCGCAGTCCTCGGGGCTGCTGGTGAACGCGATGGCCGCGTCGGGTGCGTGCCGGCGAGTGCCGGTCAGCGCTTCCTCGACGGCTTGCCCGGGACGCTCGTCGGGGGAGACCAGGCAGTAGGCGGCCGTGATGCCGTGCTCGTCGAACCGGGCCCGGCCGCGGGCGATCGCGGCCTGGACCGGTTCGGGGTCCCAGCCCGCCGGCTTCGCGGGGTCCAGTCCGATGACCAGCACTCGAGTCATCGCCGAGACGATACGCGGGCGGTTGCCGGACGACACGTCGTCCGGCAACCATGGGGGCCATGCCCGAAGAGCCGGCCGCCGGCATCCCCCCGCTGGCCGGGGAAGACCACGTCTGCGCCGAGTGCGGACTGTCCTATCCCGACCTCCCGCTCGACACCGCCCGGGCGATCATCGGATCGCTGCCCGGCGCGGTGGACGCCGTGGCCGGATCCGCGTCCCCGCAGGACCTCCGGCGCCGGCCCGCGCCCGGCCGCTGGTCGGCGCTGGAGTACCTCGTCCACCTGCGGGACGTCTGCGTCACGTACACGATCCGGCTGCACCGCGCCCGCACCGAGGACCGGCCGGTGCTCGAGCCGATGCTCAACGACCTGCGCGCACGACGGTTCCGCTACAACGACCGTTCCCTCGAAGGACTGCGTGCCGAACTCGCGGCCTGCGCCGCCGGGCTCGGCGACGAGATCGAGCGGCTGAAGCCGGCGGACTGCGAACGCGTCGTGACCCGCCTGCCGGGCGAACACCGCACGGCCCGCTGGCTGGTCCGCCAGGCGGCCCACGAGGTCACACACCACCTCGAAGACATCAGGCACTGCCTGGCCGCGGCTTAGCATGCCCCGGCCCACACTGTTGGATACGGCAACAGTTCGATGTTTGACCGGCCCGCCCCGGGTATCCGCATGTGAAGCCGCCGGGAGAAGGGTTCGAGATGTGTCGTCTGTTCGGTTTGTCCGCCGCGCCGCAGCGGGTCCACGCCACGTTCTGGCTACTGGAGGCCCCCGACAGCCTCGCCGCGCAGAGCCGTCGTGAACCGGACGGGACCGGCCTCGGCGCCTTCGACCACGATGGCCGCCCCCATGTCTGGAAACAGCCACTGGCCGCCTACGAGGACGAGAAGTTCGCCTACGAAGCCAAACAATGCGAGTCGGTGACCTTCCTTGCGCACATCCGCTACGCCTCGACCGGCGGTCTCGAATCCCGCAACACCCACCCCTTCGAGCAGCACGGCCGCCTCTTCGCCCACAACGGCGTGATCGGTGACCTGCCGGCGCTGGAAGAACGGCTCGGCGACGAGCGGAACCTCGTCGGGGGCGACACCGACTCGGAGCGGTTCTTCGCGCTGATCACGAAGGAAACGGCCGCCCGCGGCGGTGACGTCGGTGCCGGGATCACCGCCGCCGCTCGCTGGGCCGCCGACCACCTGCCGATCTACGCGCTGAACCTGATCCTGACCACCGCCACCGAGCTGTGGGCGCTGCGGTACCCGGACACCCACGACCTGTTCGTGCTCCAGCGCGAACCGGGCGGACCGCACGGCGACCGCCACCTCGAGCACGCCAGCACGGCCGGCCGCATCCGGGCCCGGTCCGGCCAACTGGCCCACCACCGCGCCGTCGTCGTCGCCAGCGAACGGATGGACGAGGACCCCGGCTGGCAGGACCTGCGGCCCGGGCAGCTGCTGCACGTCGGGGCCGACCAGGTCGTCACCCGCCGGACCGTCCTCGAACACCCGCCGCGCCACCAGCTGACCCTCGACGACCTCGGGGCCCACGCCGCCGCGTCCCAGCACGGCCGGTGAGGCTTCCGCACCGGTCACGCTGCCGCAACACCTGTCCGGACCGGGTTTCGGCCGTCGAGGCCGGGGAATTCGCGTCGCGGGGCACGCTCTCGAGGAGGTTGGCATGGCGGCGACACCCGTTCCGGCGTCATCCGGAGTCCGAACGCTGATCCCGGCGCGCATCGACCGGCTGCCCTGGTCGAGGTTCCACACCCGGATGGTCGTCGCGCTCGGCGTGGCCTGGATCCTCGACGGCCTCGAGATCACGGTCGCCAGCGCGGTCGCCGACACGCTGACCAAACCCGAGACGCTGCACATGTCGTCGGCGGCCGTCGGGCTGCTCGCGACGATCTACCTGGCCGGCGAGGTGGTCGGGGCGCTGTTCTTCGGCAGCCTGTCCGACAAGCTGGGCCGCCGGAACCTGTTCATGCTCACCCTGGCCGTCTACCTCGTCGGCAGCGGCCTGACCGCGCTGACCCTCGGCAACGGCGCGGGCTGGGTGGTGTTCCTCTACGCCACCCGGTTCATCGCCGGCATGGGCATCGGCGGCGAGTACGCGGCGATCAACTCCGCGATCGACGAGCTGATCCCGGCCCGCTACCGCGGCCGCGTCGACATCGCGGTCAACGGCACCTACTGGGCCGGCGCGGTGCTCGGCACGATCGGCACGTACATCCTGCTGAACCGGATGGACCTGTCGCTGGGCTGGCGGCTGGGCTTCCTGATCGGGCCGGTGCTCGGGCTGGTCATCCTGTTCGTCCGGCGGCACCTGCCGGAGAGCCCGCGGTGGCAGATCATGCACGGCAAGGCCGACGCGGCCGAGGCGTCGATCAAGCAGATCGAGCAGGAGGTCGAGCACGCCGGCCGCAGCCTGCCGGCGGTCGACGAGAGCAAGGCGATCGAGGTGACCCCGGCCGAACGGATCGGGTACGTGGCGCTGGCCAGGGTGCTCTTCCGCGACTACCCGTCCCGGGCGATCCTGGGCGCGTCGCTGATGATCAGCCAGTCGTTCCTGTACAACGCGATCTTCTTCACGTACACGCTGGTGCTCGGCAAGTTCTACGGGGTCTCGTCGGCGGCCACGCCGATCTACCTGATCGCGTTCGCGGTCGGCAACCTCGTCGGCCCGTTCACCATCGGCCACCTCTTCGACACGCTCGGGCGCCGCACCATGCTGGCGGGGACGTACCTCGTTTCCGGCGTCCTGCTGGCGGTCACGGCGGTGCTGTTCTACACCGGCTCGCTCAACGCCATCACGCAGACGATCGCCTGGTGCGTGATCTTCTTCTTCGCCTCGGCCGGCGCCAGTGCGGGCTACCTGACGGTCAGCGAGATCTTCCCGCTGGAGGTCCGGGCGAAGGCGATCGCGGTGTTCTTCGCGATCGCCCAGTGCTTCGGCGCACTGGGCCCGGTGATCTACGGCGCGCTGATCGGCGCGGGCGACCACCCGGTCCGCCTCTTCATCGGCTACCTGCTCGGCGCGGTGGTGATGATCGCCGGCGGGCTGGTGGCCCGGTTCCTGGCCGTGGACGCGGAAGGCAAGTCGCTGGAGGACATCGCCCAGCCGCTGTCCGTGGGCGGCCGCCGCGGCCGCACCCGCGCGGAAGGCGCGTCCTCGCCCTTCTCGACGTAGTTCGCCCCACGGAAACGGTGGCTACGGCAGCATCGTTTTCTGCATGAAGCTGATCGAGCCCGGCTGGGCGGGATCGGTGGCGAACTGCTCACCGGCGAAGACGATCACCTGGTGCCACCACGAGTCGGCCTTCGCCGCGGGCTGGAGGCCGTCCTTCCACGGGCGGTTCGCGTCGAACACGTACTCGATCCAGGGGTTCTTGGGATTGGGCGGCATGGTGAAGTAGCTCCGTCCCGCTTCGGGCAGTACCGTGACCGTCGCTCCCGCCTGCCGTAGTCCCGCCTCGAGTTGCCGGGGCGGCACCCCCACGGTGTTCGGCGTCCAGGCGATGAAGATCGCGACTTTCCCCGCGCCACGCGCCCGAGCGGTCGCGGTCAACACGTCGGTGCCTTTGCTGAGGAGCTCCACGGGGTCGAAGGCGATGACGCGACTGACCCGGGTCCTGGTCGCGGATACTTGCAGCGCGGTCCACACGGCCGGTCCGCCGGCGCTGTAGCCGCCGAGCCAGATGTCATCCGCCAACGTGAGAGCCCCGGACGGCGACGGGCTCAGGCCCGGCTGCGGTGGTTGCGGAGGAGTGATCGCGCCCGGGTTCGCCAAGGGCCGCCCCCGCCCCCCGACGAGGTCGCGGCACCACAGCAGGCGCAACGCGGCGGCGGCGCGGTCCGGCAGCCCGGCGCCGGGAATCCCGCCGTAACCGTTCACCTTGCTGAGCAACGGAAGCAGCAGGACCCGAACTTCCTTGCGCTGCTCGAGCAGGAGCGGGGTCGCCCGGCTGAGCGCCTCTTCCATCCCGCACGGCAGGAAGTTGGGTTCGTCCAGCGGGCGGGCTTTCTGTTCGACGTAGGCCAGCCACGGCCGGTAGTCGGGCAGCATGGCCACGTCCGGTTGCCGGGCTTTGACCCGTCCGGAGAGCAGGTAGCGCCCGAGCGTGGCCATGCCCCGGGTCGCCAGGCTCGGGCTTGCCAATCCGTCCGCGGCGGTGGAGGAATACGTCACCGGGACATCACCGGGCGGCCGAAAGAACACGTAGCCGCCGAGGGTGGTGCCGTCCGGGACGTCCGCAGCTGCCTCCGGCACCGAAGCGAACCAGATCATCGGCAGCGTCCGGGTGTTCACCAGCACCACCAGCCGTTTCGACCTGGCGTGTGTTCCCGGCGCGAGGTAGGCGGGATCGAAGTGGACGGAGCTCGCCGGTGCGTTCTTGGGCGTCAGCCGGAAGTGCAGATCCCACCACAGGTTCGTGACGTCGAGGAACTCGGTGTCGACCAGAACCGTGGCGGGGCCGGTCATCCGGAGCAGCGGGTGGATGCCGGTGAAGCCGCGGACGCCGGAGACGGTGCGCACCGGCACGTCCTGGGCGACCGGGTCGTCACCGCCTTGGCGCTTGACCGTCACGTCGTAGCGCGGGGTCTCGAACTTGTCCGGCACCAACCTGCCGTTTCCCGCCGCGGTGAAGTGCTGCGTGAACGTCAGCGCCTCGCATCGCTTGCCTTGCACGGCAACCTGGACGGTGAAGGTGAGCCGGTAGCCGGACGACTGCGCGACCGCGGCGAACCGGACGCCGACGTCGTCGCCTGTTGTCACCAGGCAGTCCAGCCCGGCTGACGGGTCCGACCACTTCGCCTCGTCCGCCGCCGTCAAGGCCGTCAGCACCGCGAGCACGGTCCCGTCCGGTGCGCCGCCGGGGCCGCCGCGCCGCAGGAAGAAGTGCGGTTTCTCCCCGGGGCGACGCCACCGGACCTCGATGTCCGCCACCGGATCAGAGCTCTCGTTCGTGGGCGGCCATCCCTACACCTGCTGACCGGTCTTGGGGTCGTAGGTGACTTCCACCGCGACGACCTGGTCGGTGGGCAGCACCTCGATCCACTGGTCGAAGATCTGGTACGGGTCGGCGGGCCGGAACCCGCCGTCCAGCGGGTCGAACCCGGTCTGGTAGACGGTCTCGGTGGCCAGCGTGTTGGCCATCGTGGTGTTGGCCGTCTGCAGCTGCGCGGCCAGCAGCTCCAGCACTTCGCCGATCTGCTTGCCCTGCCAGTCGGGTGGATCCCCGGCCTGCCAGTCGTAGGTCAGCGTGAGGTTGTCGGTGCCTTCCACCTGGGCCTTCCTCAGCCAGTCGTACGCCGCGGACTCGAAGCCCTGCCGGATGGGCAGCACCACCTTGACCCAGGCTGCGTTGAGGAACTCGTTGCGCCGGGCGTCGCCGTCGGTCTGGATCAGCCAACCCAGCGAACTGCCCATCGGCGCCTGCCGCGAATCCCCGGTGATCAGGTAGTTGACCCGGTACTCCTGGTCGGGGGACGGCGGCTTGCTCGGATCGGTGTTCGTGGCCGTTGCGCCCGGCTTGTTCTCCGACGAGGTGTGCGAATACCAGCTCAGCACGGTCTCGCCGAGCAGCGGGTCACTCTGGTCCAGGAACTTCGGCGCGTCGGACGGAAACCAGACGGCCGGAGGCACCTGGTATCGGCCGAGCGAAGTCGCGCCGGCAGCGCCGATCGAGGCACCAGGGCGCCAGTAGTCGGGCGCCACGAAGTACAGCATCTGGTCGACGTCGAACATCTGGCGGATCAGCTCGGACGCCAGATGCTTGTCCGGGACGATCGACTCCAGCTTCTGGATCAGCTGGGCGTAGACGGCCTGCCGCTCCTCGGCACGCAGGTCTTCGGATGGACGCGGCTTGACCCCACTGACTGTCTTGAGCCGGTCAGCCACCGCGTTCGCATACGCCTTCCGCAGAATCAGCGCCACCGACCGGTCGTAGTCCGCCTGCGCGGCGGCGTTCGCGTCCTTGATCGCCTGCACGGTCGCGGTCAGCGGTTCGTACACGATCGTCGCGTCGAAGGGCAGGGCCATCGCGCCGTGGAAGTTGGCGTGGGTCAGCCGGATCGCGAACGAGTTCTGCGTGATGTTCGGGTTCGGCTTGCCGTGGTCGGGGTTGTCGATGACGTACTGGATGTCCGCGTTGTGAAAGTCGAGTGCCCCGATCTTGCTCATCTGGTACCCGTCCGGTGGGTCCGGCAGCTGGTACTCGAACCAGAACTGGATGATGTCGTTCGAACTACCGACCGGCGTGTGGTGAATGCCGTGGTCATGGTTCTCCGGTTCGGTGTCGTAGTCCTCGTCGTTGTCGGGTCCACCGCCGTCCGACTGCTGAAAAGGCACCGACAGGTGGTACACCACCGGCTTCAGGCCGGGGATCGGCTGCGGCTCCGGCTTCTTCGCCGAGGTGAGGTCCGGCGCGGGCACCACGCTGACCATCTCCCCGATGCCCAGGTGCAGGCCGGGCGCCGTACCGGTGAGGGTGCCGCTCGCGTCCGTCGACAGGCCCAGGAACATCTGCCAGGACAGCTGGCTGCCCAGGTGCTGCAGCTGCACGCCCACCTTGCGCATCTTGCGGCGCAGCTCGTAGTTGACGAGCTTGTCGGTGGTGTTCTGCACGACGTACCGGCGGCTGTTGGTGTCGGTGGTCTCGGTGGTGGTCTTGAACGTGGTCTTGAAGTTGCGGGTGATTTCGCTGGAGACCTTGCTGCTCTGGGTCCGGGTGTGCTTGTGGGTCAGCTCGGAGGAGTGGTTGGTGGTGGTCTTGTTGCTGAAGGTGGCGCTGCCCTCGGCGTGCCAGATGCCGGCGAAGCCGCCGCCGCCCGAGGCGCTGGCGCCCAGTGTGGTGTCGTTGGCGTTGGACTCCTTGACGGCGTCGGCGATGTCGTTCTGGTCGGTCAGGCTCTCCTCGACCTTGCGGTCGGTCGTCTCGGACTGCTCGGCGGTCTGCTCGGTGAGCGTGCGCCGGGTGCTGGTCTCGATGAGCTCGACGGTGCCGCCGGGGCTGAGCCAGAGGTGCCCGGCCGACGTGCCGAGGAACGTGTCGAATTCGAAGAAGTACTCCCGGAACAGGTTCACCAGGCCGACCGGGGACAGCACCGCGTCGGTGAGCGGATGCTCGTCGGCGAACGCGGTGAGCTGGTCACTTGTGAGCGCGGCGGTGAAGCGTTGCGTGTTCTGCCGGCCGCGCCAGCCCATCAGCGGCTGGTACACGCCGAACACCTCGCTGGCGTAGGGCAGCGTGCCGGCGAACTGACCGACGGGACGGCCGTTCGTGACCGGAGGCGCGGGCTTCGGCGCCGGGAGCACCTGCACGTTGGCCGCCGTCCCGCCGGTCGCCGCGGCGTACGGCAGGACCGTCCACGGCCGGCCGGTGGCGCCGCCGACCAGCAGCAGCTCCCGGTCGGACTGACCGGCCGGCGCCACGAACGAGATGGTCTGCGGCCCGATCGCCGGCGTGGCCAGCGTCTTGCCCACGTACTGGCGGCTCAGGTTCGCGTCGTGTTCGAGGAAGGCACCGCCCAGCGCGGCCACGTCCGGATACCGGCGCGGGTCCCGGACGTCGATGTCGGCCGGGACGGCGAGCGCGATGCGCGGTACGGTCGCCAGGTCGTTCTGCGACGGCTGGACGGTGTAGGTCCAGACCTGGTAGTCGGCATCCGGTCCGCGGTTGGCCAGCGGCACCTTGCCGGTGAACGTGACGAGCAGCGACACGTTTCCCCCTCGTGTGAACGCATCTTCGACGGACAAGGTGCCGGACGGCGCGATTGTCGGAAGCGATTACCACGCTAGCCTTTTCCCGCGACCGAATCCCCGAAACGCCCGCAAGTACGCACCAAGAGGCATGACAACGCGCTGCCCGGCTGATCGGAAATCCGTGGCGTGGATCGGCGTTCAGGAGGCGAATTTCTCCCAGACGTCAACGCGGTCCGCCCGGGCGCGGAGCATGCCGTAGCGGGTGGTCATGTCGGTGGGCGAGGTCCAGCCGAACTCCGCGGAGACGTACTTGCCGTTGGCCGCCTTGTAGGCGGTGTAGGAGCCGTGGTGTTCGAGCGTGAACTGCTCCCACGGGCCGATCTTGTCGGCGCGGGCGCGGAGCATGCCGTAGCGGGTGGTCATGTCGGCTGGGCTGGTCCAGCCGAGCTCGGCCGAGACGTACTTCCCGTTGTAGGCGCGGAAGGCCACCTTGCGGTCGCCGAGCCCGATGCGGGTGTAGGTCTCCCAGATGCCGGGGTTGCCGGACGTACGCGCCCGCAGCATCCCGTAACGGGTCGTCATGTCGGCTGGGCTGGTCCAGCCCAGTTCGGCGGCGACGTAGTTGTCGTTGAACGTCGATCGCAGGTGGTAGCCCGGGCGGTCGATGGCGGCGAAGACGTCCTCGCGCAGCTTCGGCAGCATCGAGTACAGCTGGTTGCCCGGGCATTCGGTGGCGAAGTAGTCGCGGTGGCCCTTGATGTCGTCCACCGAGATGCCGTACTGCTGGCAGACGTAGGCGCAAAGCTGGACGAGGCTGTCCCACTGCGCCTGCGTCGGCGTGGCCGAGGTGTAGAGGCCCTCGTTCTCGATCCCGATCGAGTCGGTGTTGCGGCCGGGGCAGTGCGCGCCCTCGATCATGCGGTGGCCGTCGTGCAGCGCGTCGAGGCTGCCGTGCCGCCCTTCCAGGACGTAGCCACCGCGGGTGTTGGTGAAGTGCTGGCCGGTGTCCGGCCAGCCGTTGCCGTCCATGTGGAAGTCCTGGATCTGCCTCGCCAGGCCGATCGCGTGTGCCCGGGTGTAGTCGGTGGTGTTCGGGTCGGTGGTGTGGTGGATGAGGATCTTCGTCGCCGGGCTGGTGACCACGGGCAGCGACGACCATCTCGCGGGCCGTGCACCCCAGTCGGCACACGAGATGACGCCGGGGCTCGGCATCGCGCTCGCCGGGCCGGCTGTCACGATCGACAGATCGAAGCCGCCGGCGGCCACGAGGCCGGTTGCGGCGATGCCCTTGAGCGCGGTCCGCCGGGAGAAGACCGGAAAATTTGTTGTCATGCAGCGACCTTCGCGTCCTTCGGCGGGAGTGGACAAGCGTTCGCGGCGTTCGCCGAACACCTCGCGAACATCGTCTGGTTGGTGGAGTCCGCTCGTCGGCGCCTCGGGGACGATGGAACCCGGCGAGGGAGGAGGCGAACGGTGGGCGAGGGGATGGCACCCGGGGAAGCCGCCGCCGTCGCACGGCTGGGTGCCGCGCTACGAGATGTCCGGACCACCACGGGGTTGTCGCTGCGGGGGTTGGCGAAGCGGTTCGGGGTGATCGGGGCCAGCGCGCTCGTCGAGTACGAGCACGGACGGCGCCTCGTCCCCGAGGACATTATCGGTTTCTACGAGCGGGAATTCGGGCCCGCGGCCGAAGGACTGCGTCCCCTGCACGCCGCCGCACTGCGCGAGCGGAGCGGGGCTGGCCGCCGCGAGCTCGCCCAGCTGCCTGCCGACCTCGCCGATTTCGCCGGCCGCGAGACCGAGTTGGCGTCGCTGGTGTCCTGGGCGACGCAACCGCGCAGCGGCCTCGGTGTGGCGTGTTTGTCCGGCGCGCCGGGGATCGGGAAGACCAGCCTGGCTGTGCGGTTCGCGCACCAAGTCGCGGACCGCTTTCCCGACGGCCAGCTCTTCGTCGACCTCCAGGGAACGAAGACACCGCCGCCCCGCGCCGAAGACCTCCTCGGCGAGCTGCTCAGTGCGCTGGGTGTGTCCGCCGCTGTGTTGCCCGTCGGCGTGAACGCGCGCGGCGGGATGTTCCGGTCGCTGGTGCGCGGGAAACGGCTTCTGGTCGTGCTCGACAACGCCGCCGACGAGAGCCAGGTACGGCCGCTGCTGCCCGGCCACCGTGAGGCGCTGGTCGTGGTCACCGCACGCGGCCCGCTGACCGGCCTCGACACCGCTGCCCAGCTCCTGCTCGGCGAGCTCGACGCGGTCTCGGCGTTCGAACTGTTCCGCCGGGTGGTGGGGGCGGAGCGGGTCGCCGCCGAGCTCGCACAGTCACGACGTATCGTCGACCACTGCGGCGGTCTGCCGCTCGCCACCCGGCTCGCGGCGGCCCAGCTCACGGCGTGGCCGCGGAGCAGGCTGCTCGACCTCGCCGAGCAACTCGGGCAACGCGCGCGGCGGCTGGAGTCCCTGCGCGCCGGCGACCGCGCCGTTCGCGGCGCGTTCGAGGCCTCCTACCAGGCGTTGCCCGCGTCCGCGCGCACCGTGTTCCGCCGCCTGGCCCTGATGCCCGGACCCGATTTCGCGATGTCGGCCGCACCCGAAGACGGCGAGCGTGCGGTGGCCGAACTGGTCCGGCGGGGGCTGCTCCAGCCGTCGGCTCAGGTCGGGCGCTACCGGCTGCACGACCTGATCAGGCTGTTCGCCGCCGAACGCCTTGACGCCGAAGAATCGCCGGCCGAGCGCGAAACCGCCGAGCGCGCCCTGCTGCACACGCTCCTCCACGACGCCGTCGACGCGGGCAGCGTCCTCGATCCGTCCTTGCCCACCCCGGCGGACGGCCGGTTTCGCGAGCGCGCGTCCGCGGTCCGCTGGCTCGACACGGAGCGCCGCGGAGTGGTCGCCGCCGTCCGGCGTGCATGCGAACTCGGCATGGCCGGCTCGGTGTTCGGAGTGCTCGCCGCGCTGCCGTGGTACTGGGACCTGCGGTGCCACTGGGAAGACTGGCGCGAGGCCAACACGCACGTTCTCGCGCTCGCCGAGCGCATGGATCGCCTCGAGGAGCAGCTGACCGCGCACAACGGGCTCTCGATCGTGTCCCGCCAGCTCCACGACCCGGAAACAGCGATCTGTCACGCTCAGGCAGCCCTCGCCATGGCCCGCAAGCTGGGCAGGCTCGACGACGAGGCCTGCGCGCTGGACCGGCTCGGGTGTGCGCTGGGCGACCTGGGCGCGCACGAGGAAGCGGTGGAACACCTGCGGGAGGCGTGCCGGCTCAACGAGGAAGTCGGCGACGTCTGGGCGAGCGCGGCCTCCGTCCGTCACCTCGGGCACGTGTTGCACGCCTGCGGTCGGCTCAGGGAGGCGGCGGTGCAGCTGCGCCGCGCCGTCGGGTTGTTCGGTGAGCACGGCGCTTGGCGATCCGAAGCGATGGCTCGCTGCTGGTACGGAGACGTCCTGCTCGACCAGCGGGCACCGGCCCAGGCCGCCGAGCAGTACGAGGCGGCGCGGGACAGCTTCACCGCGCAGGACGACGCCTGGGGCGTCGCGCTCGCCCGGCTCGGCCTCGGCCGGGTGTACACGTCGGAAGGGGACACAGCGCGCGCAACACGCGAACTCACCGCTGCGGCCGAGACGTTCGCAGCGCTCAGGGACAGCCGTCACGAAACCGCCGTCCTGCGTGCATTGAGCGCACTCGGCTCGAAGAGTTGATCGACTCGCTGCGTCCGGCGTTGTCGCGGGGCCCGCCGGCAAGTGCTCGGCCAGGGCGGCGGCGCCGGCCGGGTCAGTGCTTGAACGCCTCCGCGAGCCACCAGGAACCGCCGTCGTCGGCGATCTTGGCGTCGATGACCAGCGGTGCGTCGCGTGGACCCGCGAGCCATTCGCGCACCGCGAAGAGGTCTTCCGCCGATCGCACGGTGACGCCGTCGGCGCCGAAGCCGCGGCCGATCGCGGCCAGGTCCGATTCGGGGAAGCGGACCGTCGTCATGTCGGCGTCGCCGAAGTGGTGGACCTCCGCGCCGTAGGCGGCGTCGTTGTAGACGATCACCACCAGCGGCAGGCCGAGCCGGACCGCGGTGTCCAGTTCGGACAGTGCCATGTGGAACCCGCCGTCGCCGGTGCCGAGCACCGGCAGCCGGTCCGGGCGGGCGAGCGCCGCGCCGATCGCCGTGCCCAGGCCCAGTCCGATGCTCTGGAACGCCTGCGTGAAGCAGAATCCCTGTTCGTCGGGCACCGACAGGTACGCGCTCGGGTAGCCCATGAAGTTGCCGGAGTCGATCGAGACGATCCGCTCGGCGGGCAGCAGCTCGTCCAGGAGCCGGCTCAGCGTCCGCGGGTCGATCCGGCCGTCCCGGGAGAGGTCGTCGTGCTCGACGTCGGTCCAGCGGCCGGTGGCGATCCGCTGCGAGACTTCCTCCGAGCGGTAACCCGGCTTCTCCTTCACCACCGTGAGGACGTCCGCGGCGGTGCTCGCGACGTCGCCGGTGACGCCGAGGTCGATCGGCCGGTGCGCGCCCAGGGCGCTCTGCTCGACGTCGACCTGGACGAGCTTCGCGTGCGGGCTGAGCAGCTTCCCGTGCCGGGTGGTCCACATGTTCAGCGCGCAGCCCCAGCCGACGACGAGGTCGGCGCCGACGATCAGCTCCGCGGCCCGCGGCGAGGCGAAGCCGCCGGAGATGCCGAGGGCGAACTCGTCGCCGTGGAAGAGCCCGTGCGCGACGGCCGACGTCGCCAGCAGCGCCCCGCACCGGGAAGCCAGTTCCCGCAACGGTTCCCGGCTGCCGCGCGCGCCGCGGCCGGCGATGAACACGGGCCGTTCGGCGGCGTCGAGGAGCTCGGCGAAGGCCGCGACCGCGGCCGCGTCCGGACGCACGAGCGCGGGGCCGGGGACGTCCGGCAGCTCGCCCGGCGCGTCCGGCGCGGGCTGGGCCTGCACGTCCAGGGGCAGGTTCAGCACCACCGTGCGGCGCTGCTGCCGCGCGGTCCGGAAGGCCCGCACGGTGTCGGCGACGGCGCTCGCGGCCGAGTGCACCCGCTCCGGCACGGCACCGACCGCGGCGGCGAGCCCGTCCTGGTCGACGCGGAAGTTCGAGAGCACCGACGCGCCCGCGGAGTCGGCGGTGAGCACCAGCATCGGCGTCCGGCTCTTGGCCGCCTCGGTGATGCCGGTCATCGCGTTGGTCAGCCCGCACCCCTGGTGCAGCGACAGGACCGACACCCGCCCGCTGATCCGCGCGTACGCGTCGGCCATGCTCGCCGCGCCGCCTTCGTGGCGGGCGGCGACGAACCGGACGCCACCCGCGCGCAGCGCGTTCGTCACCTCGAAGTTGCCGCTGCCCACCACGCCGAACGCCGGGCCGGCGCCGAGGCCGGCCAGCGTGCGGCCGACGAGTTCGGCGACGTTCACCGCTCCACCAGGGCCAGCACGCGGGCCGGGCTGCCGGAGCCACCGACGATCGGCAGCGGCGAGACGACCAGCAGCGTGCCGGTCGGCGGCAGCGCGGCCAGGTTCTGCAGCTGGGTCAGGCCGTGCTTCCCGGCGCCCAGCAGGAGTTCGTGGCAGGGGAACATCGGCTCGAGGCTGGCCCGCGTCGGTGCCGACGGTCTCCACGCCGAGCCCGGTGATCGGGGTTTCCTCGGCCAGCCACCGCGCGCACTCGGGCGAGACGCCGGGGGAGTGCGAGCCGGTGTCGTCGGCGTTGAGGAAGGCGTCCTGGTCGTGGCTGCGCGCGTCCCAGCCGGTGCGGTAGAGCAGCCAGCCGCCGTCGGGCAGCGGGCCGTGCTCGGCCGTCCACGCGCGGACGTCGTCGATCGAGAGCAGGAAGTCCGGGTTCTCGGCCGCCCGTGCGGAGAAGTCGAGCACGACCGCGGGCGCCACCAGTGTCTTCAGCGGCACCCGCGAGACGTCGTGACCGTCCTTTCCGGACACCCAGTGCACCGGCACGTCGAGGTGGGTCCCGGTGTGCTCGCCGGTGTGGATGTCGTTCCAGTACCACCGCGGGCCGCGCTCGTCGTAGCGGCTGATCTCCTCGAGCCGGAACGGGATGGTGTTGGCGAACGGTTCCGGCAGCCGCAGGATCGGCGTGCTCGCGCTCAGGGGAGCGGTCAGGTCGACGATCTCGACCGACCCGTCGCCGAGCGCCTTGCTCAGCCCGTCCAACAACGACATGCCTGCCTCCCGGGTGCCGGTGTGCGTCTCGATCGAGACCTTATGCCCGCCGGGCGCTCCTTGACAGCTCCGTGGTCGCGGGTGTTGTCTTAATGTCGTAAGACAATAGGAAGGTGTCGGGTGATCGAGTTCGTCCTGGACGGCCGCTCGCGGGTCGCCACGTACATGCAGCTCGTCGTCCAGGTGAAGCAGGCGCTGAGGGTCGGCCTGCTGCGCCCCGGCGACCAGCTGCCGAAGGTGCGCGAAGTGGCCCAGGCGCTGGCGATCAACCCGAACACCGTGCTCAAGGCCTACCGCGAGCTGGTCCTGGAGGGACTCGCGGAAGGCAGGCCGGGGGTGGGCACGTTCGTCACCGGCGACCTCGCCGGGCCGTCACTGGGCAGCCAGGCGCGGCTGCGCGACGAGCTGGTGTCCTGGCTGGAGCGCGCCGAAGCCGCGGGGATGTCGCCCGACGACATCGCGGCCCTCATCGAGACCACGTTGCGGGGCACCGCGGTGCCCCGCAACCTTGCGTAGGGAGTTCCGGAATGGAGCTGGCCGTGCAGACCCGGGCGCTGGGCAAGCGCTACGGGCGCACCTGGGCGTTGCAGGACTGCGCGCTGGACGTGCCCGCCGGGCGGATCGCCGCACTGGTGGGCCCGAACGGCGCGGGCAAGACGACACTGCTGCACCTGGCCGTCGGGCTGCTGCGGCCGGACGCGGGGGAGGTGCGCGTGTTCGGCCGCGACCCGCGGTCGGTGCTCCCCGACATCGGGTTCGTCGCGCAGGACACCCCGCTGTACCGCGACTTCACCGCGGCCGAGCTCGTCACGATGGGCGGCAAGCTGAACCGCCGCCGCTGGGACGCCGCGCTGGCCCGCGAGCGGCTCGCCATGCTCGGCATCCCGCCGGACCGGCCGGTCGGCAAGCTGTCGGGCGGGCAGCGGGCGCAGGTCGCGCTGGCGCTGGCCCTGGCCAAGCGCCCGCGGCTGCTGCTGCTCGACGAGCCCATCGCCAGCCTGGACCCGTTGGCGCGCCGCGAGTTCATGCAGGCGCTGATGGGGGCGGTGGCCGAGAGCGAGACGACCGTCCTGCTGTCTTCGCACCTGCTCGCCGACCTCGAGCGCAGCTGCGACTACCTGATCGTCCTGCAGCAGTCCCGGGTCCAGCTGACCGGGGCGGTCGACGAGCTGCTCGACACGCACCGCACGCTGGTCGGCCCGCGGGCCGGCAGCGAGTCGATCGCCGGGGTCGCGAAGGTGGTCCGCGCGAGCCACACCGAACGCCAGTCGACCCTGCTCGTCCGCCGCGGCGACGGACCGGTCGATCCCTTGTGGACGGAGCACGAGGTCACGCTCGAGGACTTGGTGCTCGCGTACCTGGCCGAAGCGACGGCGACCCGGGTCGAGTGGGAGGTGCCGGCATGATCTGGCTGACCTGGCGCCAGCACCGCAGGCAGGCGCTGTTCACCCTCGGCGCGCTGGCCGTGCTCGCCGCGATCATGGTCCCGACGGGCCTGGCGATGCACACGAAGTACGACAGCCTCGGCCTGCCCGCCTGCCGCGAGGCGCTCGGCAGCGCGTCGATGATCACGCAGACCGAAGCGGTTTCGCGGTGCGAGAGCCTGGGCCACCAGTTCCAGCAGGAGTTCAGCGGCATGGTGTTCGTCGCGGTCCTGTTCGTGGTGCTGCCGGTCCTGGTCGGCGTGTTCTTCGGCGCGCCGCTGGTGTCCCGCGAGTTCGAGCAGGGCACCCACCGTCTCGTGTGGACACAGGGCGTCAGCCGCCTGCAATGGGCGCTGGCGAAGTTCGGCCTGGTCGGCGCGATCACCGTGGTGCTGGCGGTGGGATACGCGCTGGGCGTGTCGTGGTGGTTCCGGCCGCTGGTGTCCGCGTCGACCGGCCGGCTGACGTACTTGTCGTTCGACGTCCAGGGCGTGGTGCCCGTCGCGTACACGCTGTTCGCGCTGGCGCTGGGGATCTTCGCGGGGACGTACTGGCGCAAGGTGCTGCCGGCCATGGGGATCTCGCTGGTCGGCTTCGCGGCGGTCCGCGTGGCGATCGAGGTCCTGGCCCGGCCGCGGTACCTGCCGGCGCGGACGTTGTCGTTCTCGCCGGCGGGCGACCAGACGCCCAACCCGGCATCGGGCGACTGGGTGATGTCGGAGGGCGTCCGCAACGCGGCGGGGGAGCTAGTGCTGCCGAACGCCCGGATCGGCCCGTGCCCGCCGAGCGGCTGCGGCGCCGGCCCGGGTCCCGGCGAGGCGGGGGCGGGTGCGTACAACTGGATGGAGTTCCAGCCGGGGGACCGGTTCTGGACGTTCCAGGCGATCGAGACGGGGATCTTCGCCCTCCTGGCGGCGGCGCTGGTGTACTTCGCCCTCCGCCGGCTGCGCACGATCGCTTGACCGGAAGCGCCCCAATGTGGCCTTGGTTGCGTCTTACGCACCCAAGGCCACATTGGGTGCGTCTGACGCACCGAAGGCCACATTGGGGCGCTCGCCGGCCGGGCTCAGTTCGGCGACACCGGCACCGGTGGCTGGGCTAGCGCTTGACCCCGACGATGCCGGCCACGCACTTCGCCGACCCCGACAGCGGGGTGAGCCGGGGGCCGTCCGGCCACCACTCGTCGCACACCGCCAGGCCGGGGCCCGAGGTCGCGTTCGGCTGGAGGAACTCCAGGCCCGGCAGCATCGCCTCGATCTCCACGCGGGTGCGGAACCGGCCGGCGCCCAGCGGGCCCTGCACCAGGATCTGCTCGATCCGCTTCGCGATCTCGGTCAGCTCCGGCACCTCGGGGTCGAAGAAGTGCGACAGCACCACGTACGAGCCCGGGGCGAGCGCGTCGATGTACTCGCGCATGACGTCGACCGCGCCGTCGCCCTCGAAGTGGTGCATCGTGCCGACGTGCAGCAGCGCGACCGGCTCCGAGAAGTCGATGTGCCGCCGCACCTCCTCGTTGGCGAGCACCGCCTCCGGCTTGAAGATGTCCGCCTCGACC
The DNA here is from genome assembly GCF_040675005.1 of Amycolatopsis sp. NPDC049691. Lineage (NCBI taxonomy): Bacteria > Bacillati > Actinomycetota > Actinomycetes > Pseudonocardiales > Pseudonocardiaceae > Amycolatopsis > Amycolatopsis sp. NPDC049691. The sequence goes on along the minus strand of NZ_JBFANX010000003.1, from coordinate 310,562 downwards.
ATGTGCGTGAAGTCGTTCTCCACGAGCAGCGCGCGGCCGTGGGCGAGGACCACCGGGTCGTTGTCGACGTAGACGACGGTGTTGTCCTTGTCGATGCGCTGGACGATCTGGTGCGTGTTCTCCGCCGTCGGCAGCCCCGAGCCGCAGTCGAGGTACTGCCGGATCGAGGTCTGGTTCGCCAGCATCCGCAGCGCGCGGTTGTGGAAACCGCGGTTGCCGCGGGCGATGTCGACCGCTTCCGGGACCGCCGTGCGGATCTTCTCCATCACGACCCGGTCGACCTCGTAGAAGTTGTTGCCGCCGAGGAAGCCGTCGTAGATCCGCGCGATGCTCGGCCGGTCGGGGTCGACTCCCACCGGCGTCTGGCTCGGGGACAGCGTCTCGGGCATGGCGACCTCGCAGGAACTTCGGCGTGGGGCCACCCAGCGTAGTAGTTCGCGTCCGCGCGGTAAACGCGAGGTCAGCCGCTCGGCCGAAGCCGCTGGTCAGGGATGTCGTCGCGGGCGCGTTCGGCGCGTTCGCGACGCAGCCGCTGGAGGTGCTGCTCGATCCGCCGGTCGAGGTCCAGCGCGGCCTCGGACAGTTCCGCCAGGTCGCGACGGGACCCCGGGCGCCCGACGGCTCCGGTGTCCACTTCGTCCCCTGTCCTGTCCACTCGCGGCACCTCCTGGATCGGATCGGCCCTGACCCCCGTTCAAGGCGTTACTGCCCCAACCGGCGCAAGCCAAAACACGACGCGTCGTGATGCCGGGCACGTCGTGCCGCCGTCCGGTGGACCGGCGGCGAAATCCCTGGTGCCAATTTTGACCGAGTGGTAGAAATTCAGCGAACCCCGCGACCCCAGGAGCCGGTGATGAGCGAGCTTTCCGTGCAGCTGTATTCGGTCCGCGACGCCTTCGCGGCCGATCCCGACGGCACCCTGCGGCAGCTCGCCGCCCTCGGGTTCACGCAGGTCGAGCCCTACGGCGTCGTCGAAAACGCCGAAGCGCTGCGGGCCGGCCTGCCCGCGCACGGCCTGACCGCCCCGACCGCGCACGCCCGGCTGATCGGGGCCGACCAGGCCGCCGTCTTCGCCGCCGCGGCCGAGCTGGGCATCGGCCTGGTCATCGACCCGTTCGTCCCGCCCGAGCAGTGGCAGGACCCGGCCGACGTCGCCGCGACGGCGGACGCGCTCAACGCGGCCGCGAAGGTCGCGGCCGAGCACGGCGTGCAGGTCGGCTACCACAACCACTGGTGGGAGCTCCGAAACCGGATCGACGGCCGCAGCGCCTTCGAGGTCTTCGCCGACCAGCTCGACCCCGCCGTCGCGCTGGAGGTCGACACCTACTGGGCCACCGCGGGCGGCGAGGACGCGCCCGCGCTGCTGCGCCGGCTCGGTGACCGCGTCCGCGCGATCCACGTCAAGGACGGCGGCCTCGCCACCGACGCCACCGGCCAGGTGCCCGCCGGGCAGGGCCGGGTGCCGGTCGCCGACGTGCTCGCCGCCGCGCCGGCCGCGCTGCGCGTGGTCGAGTTCGACGCCTACGACGGCGACCTCTTCGCAGCCATCGCCGCCAGCCGCGCGTTCCTGACCGGGGCCGGCCGGTGACCGGCGGGCCGGTCGGCGTCGGCGTCATCGGCACCGGCGTCATCAGCGGTACCTACCTCGAGAACCTGACGAGCTTCCCGGACGTCCGCGTGCTGCGGGTCGCCGACCTCGACGTCGAGCGCGCGGCCGCCCGCGCGGCCGAGTACGGCGTGCCGCACTCGGGCACGGTGGCCGAGCTGCTCGACGATCCCGGGATCGAGATCGTCGTCAACCTGACCGTCCCGGCGGCGCACGTCGACGTCGGCCTCGCCGCCCTCGAAGCGGGCAAGCACGTCTGGGCCGAGAAGCCGCTGGCCCTGGACCGCCAGACCGGCCGCAAGCTCCTCGATCGCGCACGGGAGAAGAACCTGCGCGTGGCGAGCGCGCCCGACACCGTCCTCGGCGCCGCGCTGCAGACCGCGCGCAACGCCGTCGACGCGGGCCGGATCGGCAAGCCCATGACCGCGCTGGCCCTGTTCCAGGTGCCGGGGCCGGAAGCGTGGCACCCCGCGCCGGAGTTCTACTTCCAGCCCGGCGGCGGCCCGCTGCTCGACATGGGCCCGTACTACCTGACGACGCTGGTGCACCTGCTCGGCCCGATCCGGCGGGTCACCGGCGCGGGCGGCCGGGCGCGCGACACCCGGGTCGTCGGCTCCGGCCCGCGCGCGGGGACCGAGTTCCCGGTGCGGGTGCCGACGACGGTCACCGCGCTCGTCGAGTTCGAAGCCGCCTCGGCGCAGATCGTGCTGAGCTTCGATTCGGCGCTCAAGCGCACCGGGCTCGTGGAGCTGACCGGCACGCTCGGCACCGCGGAGCTGCCGGACCCCAACCGGTTCGACGAGCCGACCCGGCTGCACCTGCTCGGTCACGACGAGCCGGAAGAGCTGCCGGCGCGGGGACACGCGGCTTCGCGCGGCACCGGGACGCTGGAGCTGGCGCGGGCGATCCGCGCCGGCGTGCCGGAACGCGCGTCCGGCGAGCTGGCCTACCACGTGCTCGACGCGATGCTGGCCATCGACGAGTCCATGACCCGCGGGCAGCCGGTGGAGGTCGCGAGCACCGTCGACGTCCCGCCCGCGCTGCCGGTGGGCTGGGACCCCTACGCGAAGACCCTCTAGAGCGGGACGGTGAGCAGGTTCTGCAGGTAGAAGCGCAGCGAACCGACCAGGTCGACGTCGCCCGGGACGGTCAGCCACTGCACCTGCAGGCCGTCCATGAGCGCGATGAACGTCAGCGTGGCCAGCTCCGGGTCGACACCGTCCCGGAGCTGGCCGCGTTCGGCCAACACCGCGAACGACTCGTGCACGCCGGCGCGCGCGGCCCGGTAGTGGCGGACGAAGTACTCGTGCGCCGGGTGGTCGGCGGCGACCGCCTCGGCGGCGAGCCGGGAGTACAGGTCGACGATCCCGGGGTGGCGGACGTTGTGCTCGGCGAGCGCGACGAAGTGGCGCAGCACTTCGAGCCCGGGCGGCACGGTGAGCTGCTCGCGCTCGGAGTCCTCGGTGTCGCGCCGCTCGAGCACGGCTGCGAGCAGCGCCTCCTTGGTGGGGAAGTAGTAGAGCAGGCCGGCGTGCGAGATCCCGACGCGTTTGGCGATCTCCCGCAGCGACGAGCCGTGGTAGCCGAGCTCGCCGTACGCCGCGGCCGCCGCCGTGATGATGTCCTCGCGGCGGATCCGGCCCTTCAGGTAGCCCCCGGTCACGGGGTCGCGGTGGTGTCGGCGGCGTGCACGGGCCCATCATGCCGCAGCGGCCTTTCGCACAAACCGCGTGATCGGCCGAACAAACCGGTTGTGCGAACGCGCGTGGCTTGCGAGCATCGCCGGGTGAAGAGCGCGGAACGGCAGCGGATCATCGTGGAGCGGCTGCGCGACGCCGACCAAGTGGCCGTCGCGGAGCTCGCTTCGGCGACCGGCGCGTCCGAGATGACCGTGCGCCGGGACCTGGACCAGCTCGCCTCGCGCGGGGTCCTGCGGCGCGTGCACGGCGGGGCCGTCCCGGCGTCGCCGTCGGGGATCGAGCCGCCGTTCGCCGCCCGGGCGACGGACGCGGTCGACGCCAAGCGGGCCATCGCGGCCGCGGCGGCCGAGCTGGTCCGCGACGGCGAAACGATCGTCCTCGACAGCGGCACCACCGCGCTGGAGTTCGCGCGGCTCCTGCGCGGACGCCCGGTCACCGTCCTGCCGCTGTCGCTGCACGCGGTCCGCGAGCTGGCCGACGACCCGGCCGTCCGGCTGCTGCTGCCCGGCGGCGAGCCGAGGCCGGGGGAGCAGGCCCTGGTGGGTCCGCTGACCGTCGCGTCGCTGCGGGCGCTGCGCTTCGACGTCGCCGTGCTGAGCCCGTGCGCGTTCGCCCTCGACGCCGGGCTGACCGCCTTCGACCTGGGCGACGCCGAAGTCAAGCGGGTGGCGCTCGACGTCGCGGCCCGCGCGATCGTCCTCGCCGACGGCGCCAAGTGGGGCCGCGCCACGCTCGCCCACGTCTGCCCCGCCGACCGCCCCGACGTGGTGGTCACCGACCCGGGCGCGCCCGAGGACCAGCGCGCGGCGCTGGCCGGGCTGGGTGTGCTCGTGCACGTCGCCGTCCCCCTGGAGAACCGATGACCGCCCCGCCCCGCCCGCGCGCCGCCCGGTTCGCGACCTTCATGTTCTTCGGCCTCAACGGCTTCGCGATGGGCATGTGGGTGGTGCACATCCCGAACGTCGAGCGCGCGACCGGCATCTCGCACAGCACGCTGGGCGCGCTGCTGCTCGTGCTCGGCGGCGCGGCGTTCGCGGGCATGCAGATCGCCGGCCCGCTGGTCGACAAGCTCGGCCACCGCAGGCTGGTCCCCGCGGCGGGCGTCCTGCTCGGGCTCGCGGTGTGCGCCCCCGGGTTCGCGAACTCGTGGTGGACGCTGGGGCTTTCCCTGATCTTCTTCGGCTTCGGCAACGGCGCGATCGACGTCGGGATGAACTCGCACGCGGTGGTGGTGGAGCGGGCCTACCCGCGCCCGATCATGGCGGCGTTCCACGCGATGTGGTCGATCGGCGGCGCGTTCGCGGCGGTCATCGGCGCGGCGACACTCGGCGCGGGCGTGCCGACCGGCGTGACGCTCACGTGCACCGGCCTGCTGTGCGTGGTGCTTTCCCTGGTGTCGGCACGGTTCCTGATGGAGCCGTCCGAAGAGACTGCAGTGCCCGCGGTGGCGGCGGAAGAGTCCGCCACGGAGCCGGTCCGCCGCCGCCCGCCGGGCCGCGTGGTGTGGCTGCTCGGCCTGCTGGCGCTGGCGCTGATGCTGTCGGAGGGCGTGGCGAACGACTGGGCGGCGCTGCACATGGAGAAGGTCCTGGGCACCTCGGCGTCGACGGCGGCACTGGCGTACGGCGCGTTCGCGGTGGCGATGACAACGGGCCGCTTCTTGACGGACCGCGTCGCGGCCTGGGCGGGCCCGGCGGCGATCGTCCGCTACGGAGCGACGCTGGCGGCGGTGGGGTTGACGACGGCCGCGGCGGCGCCGTGGGTCCCGGTGTCGCTGGTGGGCTGGGCGCTGTTCGGGCTCGGGCTGTCCGGCGGGGTCCCGCAGCTGTTCACCGCGGCGGGCAACCTGGACACGCGGGCGTCGGGAGCGTTGATGGCCCGGGTGGTCGGGCTCGGGTACGTCGGGCTGCTGGCCGGCCCGGCGCTGATCGGCGGACTGACGAAGTGGATGCCGCTGAACGTGACGTTCGCGGTCCCGGTGGTCCTGTGCGTACTGGCGGCGGTGTTCGCCGGAGTCCTGAACCCGAAGCCGGAGCCGGCGAAGCAACCGGTCGCCTGAGTAGACCCCGCCCGGAACTCAGCCCCACTGAGTGTCGACAGTTATTCTCCTCCTTGCCTTCGATGGCTTGACAGGCGCAGATCGCGGACGCAGACTCTCCCGAAGTGTCGACACCTTGCGATCCGCAGTGCAGCCATCGACAAGGAGGAGCGGTAGTGATCCACCCACAAAACCCGGCCGAGGCGGGGCCGTCCTGATGTCCACCGTCTGCCTGGAGGCACGGGATCTGCTGCTCGGGCACCGGGCCCGCCGCGGCGGCGGGTTCTCCACCGCGTGCCTCGACCTGAACCTGCAGATCCACGACGAGGAGTTCGTGGTCATCGTCGGCCCCAGCGGCTGCGGCAAGACCACCTTCCTCGAAGCCGTCGCCGGGCTGGTCCCGGTCGCCGGCGGGGCTCTCGAACTCGGCGGCCGTCCCATCGAAGGTCCGGGCCCGGAGCGGTCGCTGGTCTTCCAGCACGCCTCGCTCTACCCGTGGCGGACCGTCCTCGACAACGTCCTCTTCGGACCGCAGGTCCAGGGCCGGCTGACCGCCGAAACCCGCAGGCGCGCCGAGGACCTGCTGGACATCGTCGGCCTGGCCAAGGTCGTGAAGAAGTACCCGCACGAGCTGTCCGGCGGCATGCGGCAGCGCGTCAACCTCGCGCGCGCCCTGGCCACCGATCCGACGCTCCTGCTGCTCGACGAGCCCTTCGGCGCCCTCGACGCGCAGACCCGCGAGAACCTGCAGGACGAGCTCCTGCGGATCTGGCAGGCCGACGCCGTCACGAAGAAGACCGCGATGTTCGTCACCCACGACGTCAACGAGGCCGTGCTGCTCGCCGATCGCGTGCTCGTCTTCTCCCCGTCACCCGCGCACGTCGCCCTCGAAGTGGTCATCGACGTGCCCCGCCCGCGCGACGCCGCCTGGCGCCGCAGCGCCGAATTCCTCGCCTACGGCGACAAGATCCTCTCGGCCCTCCACCACGACCCCGCCGCTCCGGAGCCGAACCATGACAACAGCGTCACTCCCGCGCACGACAGCAGCACCGAACCCGCAGCCGGCGTCGGCGAGCTCCGGCTGGGCGCGGCGACACCGTAGCGGGCTGCTCGGCACCGCCGGGATGGCGATCGTCCTGGTGCTGTGGCAGCTTTCGACGGCGCTCGGCCTCGTCGACGTCTCCTTCAGCAGCAACCCGCTGCGCATCGCCGCGGCCGAGGGGAAGCTCTTCGGCTCCGGCGAGATCTACCCGGCGCTCGGCGCGACCGGCCTGGAACTGCTGTGGGGCCTGGGCATCACGTTCGTCCTCGGTATCCCGGTCGGGCTCGTGCTCGGCCGCAGCCGGATCCTGCACGACATGACCGAGCCGATGGTCAACATCCTCTACTCGGTGCCCTACGTGATGTTCCTGCCGATCATCATCTTCTGGTTCGGCATCGACAACACCTCGCGCGTGATCGTCATCGTGTGGGCCGCGATCCTGCCGCTGATCATCAACATCACCGCCGGCGTGCGGAACCTCGACAGCGACTACACCCGCGTCGCGACGGTGTTCTGCACGCCTCGGCTGAAGTTCTTCTACACCATCGCGTTGCCCGCGACGCTGCCGTACATCCTCGCCGGCGTGCGCCTGGCCGTCGGCCGTGCGCTGGTCGGCGCGATCGTCGCCGAGCTGTTCCTGGCCAGCCAGGGCCTCGGCTACTTCGTGCAGACGCAGACCTCCAATTTCAACATGGACTCGGCGATGGCCGGGATCGTCCTCCTCGCCGTGGTCGCACTGCTCCTGAACTGGGCCGTCCGCCTCGTCGAACGCCGTTTCACCCACTGGGCAGGTGCACAATGAAGATCTTCCTCGTAGCGGCGAGCCTGGTGCTCGGTCTCACGGCCTGTGCCGGCGGCGGGGCCGGCGGCACGGTCGCCGCCGACGCGAGCGGCGCGCTGCCGGTCACCATCGGCTACACCGCGCTCGGCGCGGGCTACTCCGACCTCTACACCGCGCAGGACTACGGCATCTTCGCCAAGCACGGCCTGAACGTGAAGCTGAACCGGCTCAACGACAGCTCCCAGCTGGTCGCCGGGCTGGCCAGCAACAGCGTCCAGATCGGCGTCGGTGTCGCGGCCGACACCGCGGCGGCGATCATGAAGGGTGCCGACCTGAAGTACGTCGCCATGTCCGAGCCGCACTACAACCTGGAGATGTGGGCGAGCCCGGACGTCAAGTCGGTCGCCGACCTCAAGGGCAGGAAGGTCGCCATCACTTCGCCGGGCTCGGAAAGCGACTTCGGGCTGACCGCGCTGCTGGAGGCGAACGGCCTCAAGCGCGAAGACGTCACCGCGGTGTTCGTCAAGGGCGTCCCGGCCGAGGTGGCCGCGCTCGGCAGCGGGGCGGTGTCGGCGATCCTCACCCAGCCGCCCAACGGCACCGAGAGCCGCGAGAAGGGCGCGCACCGGCTCGCCGCGCTGTCGAACATGCCCTTCCCGCTGGGCGCCTACACCGTGCAGTCGAAGTACCTGCAGAACAACCGCGAGGTCGTCAAACGGTTCGTCGCGGCGGAAGCCGAGGCGCTGCAGTACATCCGCGGCCACAAGGACGAGACGGTGAAGAGCATCCAGAAGTACAGCGGGGTGAAGAACACCGAACTCGCCTCCTACGCCTACGACTTCTTCCTCGACGTCTGGGCGAAGACCCCAGCGGTCGACGAAAAGGTGATCAAGCAGGCCTTCGACGAAGCCGCGGAGAACGCCAAAACCACCGCGCCCTCGGACGTCGCGAAGTACATCGACAACAGCCTGACGACGTCATGACCTTCGAAGCCGAATGGTCGAAGTACCTGACCGAACGGGACCGCGCGGTGCTCGCGGCGACGTCGTGGGCGAAGCGCGCCCCGTTCGGGCTGGGGGACAACCCCGCCGTGCTGGTCGTCGACCTGTACTACGCGGCGCTGGGCCTGCCCCGGCGCGACATCCTCGACGCCGTCGCGGACTGGCCCAGCGCGTGCGGCGCGGACGGCTGGGCCGCCGTCGACCGGACCGTCCCGCTGCTGCGCGCGGCCCGGGACGCCGGCGCGCCGGTGATCTACTTCCACGCGACGCCGCCGGAGTACGGCCGGTGGAACCGCAAGCCGGGCAGCGCCTTGGCGCCGAAGACCACAGTGGATCCGAACGCGATCGTGTCCGAAGTGGAACCGTGGGCGGGCGACGTCGTGCTGGCGAAGATCGGCCCCAGCTGCTTCCACGGCACCCCGCTCGACACGATGCTCCGGATGGGCGGCCACGACACGCTCCTCGTGGCCGGCGAGGCCACCAGCGGGTGCGTGCGGTCGACCGTCGTCGACGCGTGCAGCCGCGGCTACCGGGTCGGCGTCGTCGGCGACTGCTGTTTCGACCGGTTCGAGGCGTCGCACTGGCTGAGCCTGTTCGACCTGGACCAGAAGTACGCGGACGTGCTCACCGCCGAAGCGGCGATCGGCCACCTCCGCCAGACCTCGCGGAGGATCCCGGCATGACCGACCTGCGGAAGTGGCTCGCCGAAGCCGAAGCGGCCGGGGAGGTGCAGACCGTCGAAGGCGCCCACTGGGAGCTGGAGATCGGCGCGCTGTCCCAGGTGAACTACCGGCGTTCCCACCCGAAAGCGCTGGTGTTCGACGGGATCAAGGACTACGCGGCCGGTTCGCGGGTGCTGTCCGGGTCGGTCAGCAACCCGCGGCTGCTCGGCTCGGTGCTCGGGCTCGGCTGGGACAACACCGACGAGGACCTCGTCGAGAAGCTCGCCGTCAAGCCGGGGGAGTGGACTGCCCGCTCCGGTGACTTCCGGGCGGTGTCCGTTTCGGACGGTCCGCTGCTGTCCCATGTGGACGACGGGGTCGACCTGCTGAAGTTCCCGGTGCCGCGCTGGCACGAGGGCGACGGCGGCCGGTACATCGGCACGGGCTGCGCGGTGGTCACCCGCGACTACGACACGGGCCGGATCAACCTCGGCGCGTACCGGATGCAGGTGCAGGACGAGGGCCGCGCGGTGAGCGTCAACATCGAGGCGGGCAAGCACGGCGCCCAGCACCTGCGCCGCTGGTTCGAGGCCGAGGGCCGGGCGCCGATCGCGGCGTCACTGGGGCACCACCCGGCCTACCTGGTGGCGGCCGGGGTCGAGGTGCCCGGCGACGTCTCGGAGTACGACTACGTCGGCGCGATGGCCGGGTCTCCGGTGCGCACGATCGCCGGCCTCGCGACGGGGCTGCCGCTGCCGCACGACGCCGAGATCGCGATCGAGGGCTGGGTGCGGCCGGACGACAAGCGCCCGGAAGGCCCGTTCGGCGAGTGGACCGGCTACTACTCGGGTTCGCGCGACCCGATCCTCACGATCGACGTCGAAAAGGTGTACTACCGCGACGACCCGATCCTGCTCGGCGCGCCGCCGGGCAAGCCGCCGCACGACTACTCGTACATGCGCACGGTCATGAAGTCGGCGATCATCACGGACTCGCTGCGCAAGACCGGGCTGCCGGGCGTGCGGGGCGTCTGGGCGCACGAGGCGGGCGGCGGCCGGTCGCTGCTGATCGTCGCGATCGAGCAGCGGTACGCCGGGCACGCGCGCCAGGCAGCGTACCTGACGTCGCAGCTGCCGAGCGCGGCGTACATGAACCGGTTCACGGTGGTCGTCGACCACGACGTCAACCCGCGCGACCTCGGCGAGGTCGTCTGGGCGATGTGCGGGCGGACGGACCCGTCGCTGGACATCGAGGTGATGAAGCGGACGTGGGGCAGCCGCGTCGACCCGCTGACGCTGCCGGGCGCGGTGGCGTTCACCAGCCGGGCGATCATCGACGCGTGCCGCCCGTTCGAGCGGCTCGGTGACTTCCCGGCGGTGGCGGAGTCGAGCCCGGCGCTGGTGGCTTCGGTCAGCCGCCGCTGGCCCGAGGTGCTCGGCTAGTGACTGTGCCGGATCTGATGGACCTGCCCGACCTCCGGCGGGAGCTGCTCTTCACCGCGCTGCGCGGGGTGGAGGGCGGCTCGTCGCTGGCGTTCACGATCTTCCAGGAGATCGCGGTCGGCATCGTCGAGGGGCGCCTGCCCCCGGGGCACGAGGTGAACTCGGCGGAGCTGGCCCGCCGGTTCTCGACGTCCCGGACCCCGGTGCGGGAGGCGTTGCTGCTGCTGGAGCGCGAGTCCCTGGTGATCATCCCCCCACGCCGGCGCCCGTATGTGTCCCCTGTGGACATGGCGCAGGTGCGCGAGATCTACGAGATCCGGGCTTCGCTGTACGCGCTGGTGAGCGAGCTGCTGGTGGCGCGGGCATCGGACGCGGAGATCGCCGGGCTGCGGCGGTGGCAGGGTCTTCTGGAGTCGGACGCGGCTTGCGGCGACGTCGACGCGTACTTCTGGCACAACGTGGGGTTCCGCAACGCGGAGGTGAGCTTGGCGAAGAACGGCGAACTCCAGCGGCGGTTGAGTTCACTGGGCTTGCAGATGCACCGGTTCCGGCATTTGAGCCTGTCGTTACCGGGGCGGCTGCTGCATTCGGTGGCCGACCACGAGAGGTTGGTGAACGCGTACGCGGACCGGGACGCGGGGTTGGCGGCGGCGGTGAGCAGGTCGCTGGTGATGAGGGGGTACCGGGCGATCGAACGAGCCGGCGGCGTCTGACTCACTCGGGGATCGGGCGCTTGAAGAACCAGGTGCGCGTACGGTCTGGGGCGCCCGCATCGCCGGCAGCGTTCGCGTGCAGTTCGGGGATGGTCACCAGCTCCCAGCCCTGGCGGCCGAGCAGGTTCAAGAGAACGATCTCGTGTTCCGGTTGCGGCTGGAGCGGAACGAATCTTTCGCCGACCGGGTCGTACATCTTCAAGACCCACTTCGGCCCGCGCAAAAAGCCGGACTCTTCGACATACCCGACTTGCGTGTACTGCCAACCGAGGCTCATCGGCGAAACCCTCCGTGCGCCCGGTGCGAGGGCTCCGGGCGACTGGTCGTCTTCGACGGCAACACCCGTCCCAGTCGCGGCCGACCCGGTTCCCGTTACACCTCGAGCCCCGACCAGCCGGAAGCCTCGATCGAGTGCAACCCGGTCATGATGATCGACCGCGTCAAAGCCACCGCCAGCACGGCATCCCCATCGGCATACGCCGCCAGCAGTCGCTCATGATCCGCCACCGACCGGTCCAACCGCCCCGGCAACGACAAGCTCACGTGCCGCAACTGCAACGTCCGCAGTCCCAACGACCCCAGCAACCGCGTCAGCTGGCGGTTCCCCGCCGCCTCCGCTTCGGCCTGGCGGAACGACACGTTGTGCCAGAAGTACGCGTCGACGTCGCCGGCCGAAGCGTCCTCGCGCAACTGAGACTGCCACGCAGCCAGCACCGACAGATCCGGCGACCGCGCCACGATCAGCTCGCTGACCAGCGCGTGCAGCGAAGCCCGGATCTCGTATAGCTCGCGCGCCTGGGCCAGCGTCACCGGCGCGACCCGCGGCCGGCGGCGGGCCGGGATGTCCACCAGCCCCTCGCGCTGCAAGGTCAGCAGCGCCTCCCGCACCGGGGTCCGGGACGTCGAAAACCGCCGCGCCAAGTCCACCGAGTTGACGTCCGCGCCCGGCGGGAGCGAGCCGTCGATGATGCGGCGGGCCAGGTCCTCGACTATGCGGTCGACCAGTGACACGTCCGTGCGGCCGTCGAGCAGCATCCGGCGCAGGACGTCGGACGGTTCGGTCACGCGGGTTCCTCCGGGTCGGTCGTCGCCACCACCCGCAATACTTCCAGCATCTGCCGCGCCGCAGGGGGATGACTCGCCTCCAGCAGGCGGACCGCCGCGATCCGGCGGCGCGGGGCGGCCGGGGCGATCGCCACCGCGACGACGTCGGGGCGCTGCGCCACCAGCGCCAGCCGCGGGGCCGCGCCGATGCCGATCCCGGCCGCGACCAGGCCCTGCACCGACAGGTAGTCCTCGGTCGCGAACCCGATCCGCGGCTCGAAACCGGACAACCGGCACAGTGTCGTGAACGCCTCGTCGTAGGGCGGCCGGTGGCTGCGCACCACCCACGTCTCGCCCGCCAGCTCCCGCAGCTCCACTTCGGACTCCCCGGCGACCGGGTGGTCCAGCGGCACCAGCACGCACAGCGGGTCGTCGGCCAGGTGCACCCACTCGACGTCGGCGGGCACCGACCGCGGGTCGAAGTCGTAGTCCCAGACCAGGCCGAGGTGGATCGAGCCGTCGCGCAGGGCCGCCGTCATGTCGGACGCGTGCGCCGAGCGCAGCACGATCTTCGTCTCCGGGTACCGGCGCTGGTACTCGCGCACGACGCGGGGGATCAGGTCCGCGCCCGCCGTCGGGAACGCGCCGAGCCGCACCGACGCGTGCCGCGCCTTGAGGTCCGACATCTCCTGCTCGATGTGGGCGATGGTGCCGAGCAGCCCGGTGCTGCGCTCGGCGAGCAGCCTGCCCGCCTCGGTCAGCTCGATCCCGCGCGGCCCGCGGAGCATCAGCGGCACACCCAGCTGCCGTTCGAGCAGGGCCATCTGCTGCGAGACGGCGGAATGGGTCATGAACAGCGCCTCGGCCGCCGCGGTGAACGAGCCGTGCTCGGCCACCGCGGAGAAGATCTGCAGCCGCCGCGCCTCGAGCACCCCGGTCCCCTTCGTCACCGCCCCAGCAGGTCGGCCGGGTCGGCCCTGGTCAGTTCGCCGTCCCACGGTTGCGGCGCCAGCTCCGATAATCCCACCCGCGCGAGCGCGCGGCGAGCCGTGTAGTCCACCAGGTCCCCGACCGTCCGCGGCCGCGGGTAGAACGCGGGCACCGGCGGCGCGACGATCGCGCCGGCTTCGGTCACCGCGACCATCGACTTGAGGTGCCCGAGGTGCAGCGGCGTTTCGCGGACCATCAGCAGCAGCGGCCTGCCCTCCTTGAGGCAGACGTCGGCGGCGCGGCTGACCAGGTCGTCGGTGTAGCCGGTGGCGATCGCCGAGAGCGTCTTGACCGAACAGGGCGCGACGAGCATCGCCGCGACCGGGAACGAGCCGGACGCGATCGCCGCCCCGATCTCGCCCGGCCGGTAGGTGACGTCGGCGAGCGCGCGGACGTCGGTCACCGTGAGGTCGCATTCGTGGCGCAGGGTGAGGATGCCGGCCTTCGACAGCACCAGGTGCGTCCGGATCCCGGGCTGCTCCCGCAGGAGTTGCAGGACGCGCACGCCCAGGCACGCTCCGCTGGCACCGGTGATCGCCACGACCACGTTCCGGGTTTCCGCCACGACCGCCGCCTTTCCGTTGTGGACTCCCATCGCAACACGAACGCCCGCCGGATGCGAGGGCCCGGCTGTCAGTTCTCCTTACGGCTGCTGCCAGGAAAGCGCGCTGGTCGCCGGTGCGACGCCGGCTTAGCGTCAAGACACCAACCCGACCGGTGGAGGTGAGTCGGACGGAAGTCCTCGACACGCACGCGCACATCGTGCCGCGCTCGCTGCTGACCGCGCTGGAACAGCGCCCCGTCGCGGGGTTCTCGGCGCGGCGCACCGACCGGGGCTGGGTGGTCGCGGTGCCCGGCACCGGCGAAACCCGGCCGATCGGCGCGCGGATGACCGAAGCCGGCCCGCGCGCGGACTGGCAGCGGCAGGCCGGTGTCACGCGGCAGATCCTCTCGCCGTGGCTGGACATCCAGTCGGCGCCGCTGAACCCGGCCCGCGCCCGCGACTGGGCGCGCACGGTCAACGACGCGATGGCCGAGTCGGCGGCGGGCACGGTCGCACTGGCCTCGGTGGCCACCGACGACGGCGACCAAGCGGCCGACGACCTGCTGGAAGCGTGGAAGCGGCCCGAATTCGCCGGACTGATCCTCAACACCGACCCGCCTTCCGGGCCGGCGCCGCACGAGCCGTCGTTCGATCCACTGTGGACGCTCGCCGCGGCCGAGGGCATCCCGGTGGTGCTGCACCCGCCGACGTGCGGGCCGTCCGGCGACCTCACGTCGCTGGGCACGATGGGCAACGTCCACGGCAGACTGATCGACAACACCGTCGCGGTCACCAAGCTGATCCTCGCCGGTGTCCTCGACCGCCACCCGGACCTGCGGCTGGTGCTGGTGCACGGCGGCGGGTTCCTGCCGTACCAGGCGCACCGGCTCGACGGCGGCTACCGCACGAAAGAAGCGTTCGCTGGCGAACTGCGGCGTGGGAAGCCGTCCGCCTACCTGGGCGACTTCCACTACGACACGGTCGGTTTGTCCGGTCCGTCGATCGCTTTCCTCGCCGGGCTCGTCGGCCCCGGGCGCGTCCTGCTCGGCAGCGACTACCCGTTCGCGCTCGGCGACCCCGAGCCGGTCCGGACGGTCCGCGAAAGCGGCCTCGACGACGCGTTCGTCGAAGCGATCCTGCACACCAACGCCGACGCGCTCTTCCGGAGGCCCGCATGAGCAAGCCCTTGGCCGTCCGCCGCCGCGGCGCGGGCGAACCCCTCGTGCTGCTGCACCCGCTCGCGTTGTCGGGCGAGCTGTGGACGCCCTTGGCCGAAGCCCTCTCCGACGAGTTCCAGGTGTTCGCCCTCGACCTGCGCGGCCACGGCGACAGCGCGTGGGACGGCAAGCCGTTCTCCATCGAGGACCTCGCCGACGACGTCGCCCGCACCCTCGACGCGCTCGACCTGTCGTCCGCGAGCCTGCTCGGCCTGTCGATGGGCGGCAGCGTCGCGGTGAACTTCGCCGGCCGGTTCCCCGGCCGCGTGCGGTCGCTCATCCTGGCCGACACCACGGCCTGGTACGGCGAAGACGCCGGCACCACGTGGGCCGAACGCGCCCAGAAGGCCGTCACGGTGCCGCGGGCCAAGCAGGTCGCCTTCCAGCTCGACCGCTGGTTCTCCCCGGAGTTCCGCGACCGGCACCCGGAGGAGGCCGACCGCGTGGTCAAGATCTTCCTGCGCACCAACAGCGAAGCCCACGCCGCCGCGTCCATCGCCATGGGGGCCATGGACTCGCGGCCGCTGCTGCCGTCGATCACCGCGCCCACCCTGGTGCTGGTGGGGCGGGACGACTACGCGACCCCGCCGTCGATGGCCCGCACCCTCGCCGAGGGCATCGGCGGCGCCGACCTCGAAATCCTGTCCGACCTGCGGCACCTGTCGCTCATCGAACGCCCGTTGCTCGCCGGCCGCGTCCGGCAGCACCTGCGCCGCGTCACGGAGACCCGATGAAACCCGCCCGCTTCACCTACCACGCGCCGCGCGGACTCGACGAAGCCCTCGAGCTGCTGCGCGACCTCGGCGACGACGCCAAGGTCCTGGCCGGCGGCCAGAGCCTGGTGCCGATGCTCAACTTCCGCCTCGCCCACGTCGAGCACCTCGTCGACGTCAACCGCCTCGGCGCGGAATTCGGCACGCCGACGTTCGGCGAGGACACGATCACCATCCCCGCCCTGGTCCGGCAGCGGCAGCTCGAACGCTCGCCCGAGGCCGCGCGGCTGCTGCCGGTGCTCACCGAGGCCCTGCACCAGGTCGCGCACCCGCAGATCCGCAACCGCGGCACGGTCTGCGGCAGCCTGGCCCACGCCGACCCGGCCGCCGAGCTGCCGAGCGTGCTCACCGCGCTGGACGCGAAGTTCACCCTCGCCTCAGCCCGGGGTGTCCGGACCGTGCCCGCGGCGGACTTCTTCCTGTTCCACCTCACCACGGCGCTGGAACCGGACGAGCTGCTGCTGGAGGTGAGCGTCGACCGGCCGCGCGCGAACCAGTTCTCCGCGTTCCGGGAGTTCGCCACCCGGCGCGGCGACTTCGCGCTGGCCGGTGTCGCCGTGGTGTGCGAAGTGGACGACGGCGTCGTCACGGCGTGCCGGATCGCGGCCGCCGGGGTGGCGCCGACCCCGCACCGGCTGACCGACACCGAGCTGCTCGTCATCGGGCAGCCCCTCGGACCCGACCTGGGTGCGGCTGCTGAGGCCACCGCCCGCGCCCAGGTCGACCCCACCGGCGACATCCACGCGAGCGCCGGGTACCGCGCCCGGCTCACCGGCGTGCTGGTCAAGCGCGCGCTCGCCGACATCACGGAGAAGGCCCATGCCTGAAGTCACCCACCGCGTCCGGGGCACGGTCAACGGCGAGCCGTTCGACGTCGACGTCGACCCGCGCCTGACCCTGGCCGACTTCCTGCGCGAGAAGCTGCGGCTCACCGGCACGCACCTCGGCTGCGAGCACGGCGTGTGCGGGGCGTGCACGGTGATCGTCGACGGCGCCGCGACCCGGGCGTGCCTGATGCTCGCCGTCCAGGTCGACGGCGCGGCCGTCGAGACGGTCGAAGGTCTGGCAGGCGACGGCGAGCTCGCACCGCTGCAGCAGGCGTTCAAGCGCAACCACGCCCTGCAGTGCGGGTTCTGCACGCCGGGGTTCCTGATGAGCGTCACGGCCGCGCTGCGCGAGGACACCGTTCGCGACGAGACCGAGGCGCGCGAGGTGCTGAGCGGGAACATCTGCCGCTGCACCGGGTACAGCGGACTCGTGCAGTCCGTTTTGGACGTCGCGAAAGGACGGGCCGATGCCTGACATGATCGGACAGCGGCTGCCGCGGCGCGAGGACCGGCGCCTGCTCACCGGCCGCGGCCGCTACCTCGACGACCTCGACCTGCCCGACGCACTGGCCGCGGCCTTCCTGCGCTCGCCGCACGCCCACGCCCGGATCACGGCGTTCGACGCGACCGAGGCCCGCGCGCTGCCCGGCGTCGTCGCCGTGTTTTCCGGCGCGGACCTGATGGAAATTCAAAAACCCCTGGCGCCCAAGGTCCAGCACCCGAAGCTGCGCGACTACCCGCGGCTGCCGATGCCGCCGGAGAACCTGCACTACGTCGGCGAGCCGCTCGCCGTCGTCGTCGCGGAGTCGCGGTACATCGCCGAAGACGCCCTGGAACTGATCGACGTCGACTACGAGGTGCTGCCCGCCGTCGGCTCCACCGCCGCCGCGCTGCGTCCCGGCGGACCGCTCGTCCACCGCGGCGACGAGTCCAATGTGGCCGTGCTGCTCACCCAGAGCGCCGGCAACGCGGCGGAAGCGCTGAGTACCGCGCCGCACACGCTGAGCGAGGAGTTCTACCAGATGCGCGGCGGCGGCCATTCGATGGAACCGCGGGCCGTGGCCGCGCGCTTCGAGCCGGCGACCGGGCAGCTGACCATCTGGGACACCACGCAGTCGCCGCACTACGCGCGCCAGCAGCTGTCGCTGATCTACGAAATGGCCGAAGACGACCTGCGCGTGATCGCCCCGCCGGACGTCGGCGGCGGCTTCGGCCCGAAGGCCCAGTTCTACGGCGAAGAAGTCGTCATCCCGTGGGTCGCGAAGAAGCTGGGCCGCGCGGTGAAGTGGGTCGAGGACCGGCAGGAGAACTTCGTCTCGGCGATGATGGAACGCTCGCAGACCCACCGCGTCGAGGTCGGCTTCGACGACGACGGGCGGCTGCTGGCGGTCAAGGACGTCATCGAGCACGACCAGGGCGCGTACTGCGCCGGGCTGCAGGTGCCGTCGATCACGACGGCGACGGTGCCGGGCCCGTACAAGGTGCCGAACATCGACATCGAGCTGCGGGCCTGCTACACCAACATGGTCCCGACCTCGTCGGTGCGGGGCGCGGGCCGGCCGCAGGCGGTGTTCGTGATGGAACGCATGATGGACCGGATCGCGGCGCACCTCGGCCTCGACCCCGCCGAAGTGCGGCGGCGCAACCTCATCCAGGCCGACGAGTTCCCGTACCAGGTCGGCATCATGTTCCGCGACGGCAGCCCGCTCACCTACGACAGCGGCGACTTCCCGGCGTTGCTGGAAGGCGCGCTCGACCGCATCGGCTACGCCTCGGCCCGGGAAGAGCAGGCCCGGCTGCGCGCGGAAGGCCGGTACCTCGGCATCGGCCTCGCCGTGTACGTCGAGGGCTGCGGCCTCGGCCCGTACGAAGGTGCGAAGATCCGCGTCACCAACCGCGGCCGGATCCTGGTGACCCTCGCCGCGGCGGGGCAGGGGCAGGGCTACGAGACGATCTACGCCCAGATCGCCGCCGACGGCATCGGCCTGGACATGTCCTTCATCGACGTCACGACCGGCGACACCGCCCGGATCCCGTTCGGCCAGGGGACGTTCGCCTCGCGCATCACGGCCACCTGCGGGCCCGCGGTGTTCGACGCGGCCAAGCAGATGCGGGCCCGGCTGCTCGACACGGCGGCGGTGCTGCTCGGCTGTTCACCGTCCGAAGTGGACTTCGACGGCGATCTCGCCTGCCTGGGCGGCGACCGCGAGAAGTCCGTGTCCCTGCAGCAGCTCGCGCAGGTCGCGAACATCGGCAAGCACGGGATCACGCTGCCGCGGGGGATCACGGCGGGTCTCGAGACGGCCAGCTACTTCTCGCCGGAGCGCGCGGCCTACGCGAGCGGCGCGCACGCGGCGCTGGTCGAGGTCGACCCGGAGACCGGTGGGATCACCATCCTCAAGTACGTCATCGGCCACGACTGCGGGACCGTGATCAACCCGCTGCTCGTCGACGGCCAGGTGCTCGGCGGGTTCGCCCACGGCCTCGGCAACGCGATGTACGAGGAAGCCGTCTACGACGACGAGGCCACCCCGCAGGCCACGAGCTACCTCGACTACGCGCTGGTGTCCTCGGCCGAGGTGCCGCCGGTCGACCTGTTCCACATCGCGTCGCCCAGCCCGCTCAACCCGCTCGGCGCGAAGGGCGCGGGGGAGGGCGGCACGGTCCCGCCGCCGGCCGCGATCGCCAACGCCGTCGAGGACGCGCTGCGCCCGCTCGGCGCCCGGGTCACCCGCGCGCCCGTCACCCCCGCCCGGATCGTCGACGCCCTGCTGGCCGCCGGAAAGGTTTCCTGATGCTGATCGAAAACTCCTTCGAGGTCGCCGCCGACCCCGACGAGGTGTACCGCTTCCTGCAGGACGCCCACAACGTCGCCGCGTGCTTCCCGGGCGCGGAGCTGGTCGAGGACCTGGGTGACGACGCGTACCAGGGCAAGGTGAAGATCAAGGTCGGCCCGGTGACGGCGGCCTACCAGGGCGTGGCGAAGGTGGTCGAGCGCGACGAGGTGGCCCGCACGGCGGTGCTGCTCGCCGACGGCAAGGACACCCGCGGCTCGGGCACGGCCAAGGCCCGCGCGACGATGCGGGTGACGCCTTCGGGTGAAGGTGCGAACGTCGTGCTGGCCACGGATCTGACGATCTCGGGGAAGCTGGCGCAGTTCGGCCGCGGGATCATGGCCGACGTTTCCGGCCGGATGGTGGGGGAGCTGGCCTCCCGGGTCCGGCAGCGCATCGAACACGGCGACGAGCCCGGCGCCGGCGGGCAGCCGGCCGGCGCGGTCGCCGCCGGGGCCGGCGCGCCCGCCGAGGTGGCCGCAACCCCGGCCGGCGCCGGTGCTGCCCCTCCTCCGCCCGCCGCCGGAGTCCCGGCCATGAAGGCGTCCGCGCTCCTCCGCGTCGTGCTCGCCGGCCTCCTGGAGCGCTGGGCCGCCCGCCTGCGCGCCACCGCCCCGGAGGCGCCATGACCACTCGCCTCACCGTCCCGGCGCCGCCCGAACCGGTCCCCGTCTTCGACGTCGGCATCGACGACAAGGTCCGGGTCTCCAGCGCGGTCGGGCTCGGGATCCAGAACATCCTCGGCATGGCCGGCCTGCTGATCTTCCCCGCGCTGATCGGCACCGCGTTCAAGCTGTCCGCCGCCGACACCGCCTACCTCTACGGCGTCACGTTCATGACGTCCGGGCTGGTGGTGGTCCTGCAGTCGGTGCTGCTGCTGCGGCTGCCGATCGTCCAGGGCCCGTACGCGGGTTCGCTGGCCGCGCTGCTGGCCGTCGGGCACGGGCGCGGCGGCCTCGGCGCGGCGTTCGGGTCGATGGTCGTCGCCGGCCTGATCTGGTGCGTGCTCGCGATCCCGCTCCGGCGGTTCGGGCCGATCACGTACCTCGCGAAGTTCGTGCGCGACCCGATCATCGCGGGCGTGCTCGTCCTGATCCTGGCGACCCAGCTGACGAGCACCGCGCTGCCCAACTGGCTCGGCACGCCCGCGAGCCCGGGGTTCCCGTGGGTGAACCTGCTCGCCGGCGGTGTCGCGGCGGCGCTGGTCATCGCGTTGACGTTGCTGCCCAAGGGAACCCTGCTGCGCCGCGGTGCGGTGCTGGTCGCGGTGGTCGCCGGAACCGTCGTCTACGCCTTCCTCTCGCCGACGAGCTTCGGCGCGGTGGGGGAGAACCTCGGGGTCACGGTGCCGCGGATCTTCCCGTTCGGCTTCGCGGTGCGGGGCGACCTCGTGCTGATCTTCTTCATCACGCTGCTGCCCGCGATCGCCGAGAGCATCGCGACCTACGACATCGTGGCGGACTGGGGCGGGCAGGAGCTGTCCGGTTACCGCGTCTCCCAGGGCGTGTTCGGCGAAGTGCTCGGCAGCACGGTCGGCGCGGTGTTCGGTGGACTGTCCACATTGGCCTACCCGGACAACATCGGCCTGCTGCGCGTGACGAAGGTCGGCTCGCGCTACGTCACGCTCGCCACCGGCGTGATCCTGCTGGTGCTGGGCGGGCTCGGCCCGTTCGACCGGCTGCTGCAGGCGGTCCCGCTGCCGGTGCTGGCCGCGGCGGGTACGGTGCTGTTCGGCGTGCTGTTCGCCAGCGCGATCGACGTCCTCTCGGGCGTGCACTGGTCCCGCGACAACCTGATGCTGGCCGGCTTCCCGTTCATCACGGCGATCGGCGGCCTGTTCGTCCCGGCGGCGACGCTCAAGGCGATGCCGACGGTCGTCCAGCTGGTCCTCGCGCAGCCGCTGATCCTCGGCACGGTGCTGCTGGTGGTCCTCAAGCTGGCGTTCGGGCTGCGCCGGAGCTAGCCGGTTCGGTGTGGACGACGACCGCGGCCAGGTGGGGCACCGCGTGCACCAGCCGGTGCTCCACCTCGTGCGCGAGCGTGTGGGCGTCGCGGACGGTCAGCTCCGCCGCGACCGCGACGGCCAGCTCGGCCCGCAAGTGGTGGCCGATCCAGCGCATCCGCAGGTCGCGGACGTCGACCACACCGTCCACTTCGGCCGCCGTCCGCTCGGCCAGCTCGACCGACGCCGGGTCGACGGCGTCCAGCAGCCGCCGGAACACCTCCTTCGCCGCGTCGCGCAGCACGAACACGATCGCGACCGTGATGCCGAGCCCGACGATCGGGTCCGCGGCGGGGAAGCCGAACGCGACCCCGGCCGCGCCCACGACGACGGCCAGTGACGTGAAGCCGTCGGTGCGGGCGTGCACGCCGTCGGCGACCAGCGCGGCCGAACCGATCTCGCGGCCGACCTTGATCCGGTACCGCGCGACGAGTTCGTTGCCGGCGAAGCCGATCACGCCCGCCGCCGCGACGACCCACGGGTGCCCGACCGGCCGGGGATCGACCAGCCGCACGACCGACTCGTAGCCGACGAGCACCGCCGAAGCGGCGACGACCAGCACGACCACGACCCCGGCGAGGTCCTCGGCACGGCCGAGGCCGTAGGTGTAGCGGCGCGTCGCCGCGCGGCGGCCGAGCAGGAAGGCGACGCCGAGCGGGACGGCGGTCAGCGCGTCGGCGAAGTTGTGGATCGTGTCGCCGAGCAGCGCGACCGACCCGGTGACGAGCACGAGCACCAGCTGCGCGACGGCGGTCACGAAGAGCGCGGCGAACGACCAGGTCAGCGTGCGCAGGCCGCGCCGGCTGGTCTCGAGGGCGTGGTCGACGCGGTCGGCGCTGTCGTGGCTGTGCGGGCGCCACCGGGAGTGCCGGTGCCCATGTCCGTGTCCCATGTTTGCGAGTCTATCTGCGCACACACGCAGATACGCAAGTAGTAGGGTTCACGGCATGCACGCGTCGCTGCCGGACTTCGACATGCCCACCGACGAGCAGGTCCACCTGGCGGCGGAGTCGTTCCGCCTCCTCGCCGACCCGACCCGCATCAAGGTCCTGTGGGCGCTGCTGCAGGGCGAGTCCTCGGTGGCGTGCCTGGCCGAGCTGGCGGGCGCGGCCCCGACGGCGGTGAGCCAGCACCTGGCGAAGCTGAGGCTGGCGGGCCTGGTGAAGGGCCGCCGCGAGGGAACGTTCGTGTACTACTCGGCGGCGGACAACCACGTGCGCGGGCTGCTGGCCCAGGCCCTGCACCACGCGGACCACCTGGACCGCGACCTGCCTGCCGAGCACGCCCACCGGCCCTAGCCGATCGGCTCCTGCAGTTCCGTCACCCAGCCCGCCGGGTCCTCGGGGCAGTCCAGGTACAGCTCCCGCTGCGGCCCGGCCGACGTGAACCCCTGCTCGTCGATCCACCGGACCACCGCCTGCCAGCTCGGCAGCACGCCGTCGATCGCGCCGCGGTGGACCAGCGTTGCCGCGCGCACCGGTGGGAGGTCCGCCACCGTCAGGCCGTTCAGCTCGCCCGGCCCCACCGACGCCGGAACCGCCGCGTGCACGACGACCTCGTCCTCGGCGCGCTGCTCGTAGTAGCACGTCAGCCGTCCGGCCGGGGTGACGTCCGCGGTGGCCAGGCGCCGGCCCAGCTCCGCGCACAGCGGGCGGACCACCGGGCCGATCGCCTCCGGCGCGAACCCCGCCGCGACGCCCGTCAGCTCGACCACCCGCAGCGCCGGCAGCTCCTTGACCACGACGTCGGGTGCGCTTCCCTCCGCCTCGATCGTCCGCAGCCGGGCTTCCACCTGCGCGAGCCGCGCCGCGCCCTCCGCCAGCGAAGCCTCCAGCTCCGCCCGCCGCAGCGTCAGCATCCCGCGCACCTGCTCGACCGGTACCTCGTCGGCCAGCAGCGTCGCCACCTGGTCGAGGGTGAACCCGAGGTCCTTCAGCGCCACGATCCGGTTGAGCCGCGCCAGCTGGGCCGCCGCGTAGCTGCGGTAGCCCGTCGCGGGGTCGACGCGCGCCGGCCGCAGCAGCCCGAGCGCGTCGTAGTGGCGCAGCATCCGGACCGACACGCGGCCGTGGCGGGCGAAGTCGCCGATCGAGAACACGCGCCGATCATCCCGCAGGCGGGACGAACCCGCCGACGACGTCCGCGGCGAGCTCGGCGAAGGTGATCGCCGTGTCGTCCTCGCGGGACGGTCCGACCACCTGCAACCCGGCCGGCAGCGGCCCGCCGATCGGCGCGCTCACCGCCGGCAGCCCGGGCAGCGACGCCTGCGCGATCCAGAACACCTGGTCGTCGTAGCGGCGCCGGTCGTCGTGCTCGGGCGCCGTCGTGAACACCGTCGGGGTCAGGAAGACGTCGACGTCCGCGAAGTACCGGGCCCACGCCGCGCCGAGCGCCGCCCGCTGCCGCTCCTGGGCGTCCGCGCCGTCCGGTTCGCGGCCTTCCTGCGCGGCGAAGAACCACTCGACCTGGAAGCCGAACGCCTCCGCCTGGACGACCGGATCGACGTCGTCGGGCCAGCCTTCGGCCACGTGCACCCCCGCCTTGGCGAGCGCGTCGACGGCGTCCGACAGGGCCGTCCCGACCTCCTCGGTCACCGGGCAGGCGGGGTCGTCGAGCACCACGCCGACGCGGAAGTCCGCGAGCCGCGACCGGCGGGGCGGCGCAAGTGGCCCGCCGGTGACGCTGAGCGCGAGCCGCAGGTCGGCGGCCGACCGGGCCAGCGGGCCGACCGCCGACGGGAACTCCCGGGCGAGGTCGGCGGGTGGCCCGGGGGGCTGGAAACCGCGCAGCGGCACGGTTCCCGGCGTCGGCTTGAGGCCGTAGACGCCGCAGTAGGCCGCCGGGATCCGGATCGACCCGGCCAGGTCCGAGCCGTACTCCACAAAGGACAGTCCGGCGGCGAGGGCGGCCGCCGCGCCACCGGACGAGCCGCCCGGCGTCCGCGCCGGGTCCCGCGGGTTCACCGTCCGCCCGTAGACCGGGTTCTCGGTGCGGCCGAAGTCGGCGAGCAGGTGGTGCACGTTCGACTTCCCGACGACGATCGCGCCCGCCGCCTGCAGCCGTTCGACGACGACGGCGTCCCGATCCGCCACGGTCTCGGCGAACGCGGGCTCGCCCCAGGTCGTCGGCATGCCCGCGACCGCGAAGGCGTCCTTGACGGTCATCGGGACGCCGTGCAGCGGGCCGCCGGTCGTCGCGTCGGCGCGCGAAGCGGCTTCGAGCGCGAAGTCGCGGCGGGTCGCCACGACGGCGTTGACGTCTGAGGCGTCGATACGCGCGAAGAGCTGTTCGGTCAGCTCACGCGACGACAGCGCGCCCCGGCGGAGATCGGCGGCCACGTCGGTGGCGGTGCGGAAGAACGTCATGGGTCCGGGATAGCGGCTGACACGGTGTCAGGGTCAACTGTCGAGTCCCGCCGCGCCCGTTCGTCCTCGGGGCGAGAACACCTTCGACGAAGGAGCGAAATGGACGCGATGGAGTTGTACCGGCGCGCTCAGGACGGGTTCGACGCGGTACTGGCGGCCGTGCCGGACGACCGGTGGGACGCGCCGTCGGCGTGCGCGGAGTGGTCGGTGCGGGACGTCGCCGGGCACGTCATCTGGGGTCAGCGCCAGCTGCGGGCGTGGGCGAGCGGCGCGGACTACGGCGAGACCGCGGGCGCGCCGGGCGCGCCCCACCCCGCGGTGCTGGCGGCCGCGGACCCCGTCGGGACGTGGCGGGCGGCGGCGGTCCGGACGCTGACCGGCGACGAGCTGGGCCGCAAGGTGTCGCTGCCCGGCCTCGGCGAGGTGCCGGTCGCCGGGATCGTGCCGCTGCTGACCACCGATCTCGTCGCGCACAGCTGGGACATCGACCGGGACGTGCGCCTCCCGCCGGACCTGGTGGCGCTGGCGTTCGGCTGGGCCCGGGCGAACGTCGTGCGCCGGCCGGGCTTCTTCGGCCCGGAGCTCGTCCCGCCCGCCGGAGCCGACGAGCAGACGCGGATGCTGGCGTTCCTCGGCCGCCGGGCGTGGGAGCCGGCGGCCGCGGGGGTTTCCGGTTCGCGCGGTGGTGGTAGCCGGGAGTGATCGCCGTCCGAACGGCGGACGGCGCAGCGTGGCGGAGGGAAGACCGATGCCGTACGCAGACCGCCTGACCGCACCCCCGGCGCCGCCCGAGCCGGTCCAGCCCGAGCCGGTCGGTCCGGACCCGGTTCCGCCCGGTCCGGGTCCGGACCGGCCCGCGCCGCACCCTGGCACGCCCGTGCCGGACCCACTCCCGCCAGACCCGCAGCCCGGGCCGGAACGCCACTGATACGGACCACAGATAATACGAGTTCCATACGATCTGGTGTACGGTCGTGGCATGACGACAGCGCAGAACTACCGGCGGATGGTCAACGCCGGCAACAAGATCGTGGTGGGGCTCCAGCGGCTGGGGGTCGCGTTCGGCCCGATGCAGCTGCTCACCGTCCCGGGACGGCGGACGGGCGTGCCGCGCACCTTCCCGATCGCGGTCATCCCCATCGACGGCGGCCGCTACATCTTCCAGGCCTACCCGAAGGCGGCCTGGGTGGCGAACGCCCGGGCGGCGGCCGAGGTGACGCTCACCCGCGGCCGCCGGACGTCGCGGGCGCGCCTGACGGAGGTGCCGGTGGAGGAACGCCGTCCGCTCCTGCGCCGGCTGGTCGCGGACAGCCCGGCGAGCGTGGGGAAGCGGCTGGTGACCACCGGCCTGGCCGAGGCGGCCACGCCGGACGCGGTCGCGGCGGCGGCCGAGCGCATCGCCGTGTTCCGCGTCGAGCCGGCCTGATCCCTTTAGGGGTCGGTCAGCTCGGCGGGGCCGGATTCGAAGGCGCGCAGCACCTGTTCGGCGGCGACGCGCGCGGCGGGGCTCGGCTCGATCGTGCGGTCGCCGTCGGGCTGCGGCGCCGGCGCGCCGCCCAGCAGTTCCACCAGTGCGACGGCGAGTTCGCGCACCTTGACGTTGAACTGCTGGCTGGCGCGCCGCAGCGTCGCCCACGCCTCGTCGGGGTCGCAGCGGCGCAGGGCGATGACGATGCCCTTCGCCTCCTCCAGCGCGGCCCGCGACTGCAGGAGGTCCAGCATCTGCTCGGTCCGGTCGGGCTGGGCCGCCTCGGCGACGACCAGTGCCATCGCCGTGAACCTTTCGTGGCGCCGCAACACCTTCAGCGTCTCGTCGGTGGCTGGCCGGTCGAGCGTCACCGACAGCACGAACCTGCCCTCGGTGTCCCACGGCGCGGGCAGCGCGGCGACGCCCCGGACGCGTGACCAGTCCGGCCCGGGGTGGCGTTCGAGCAGGGTGTCCAAGGTGAGTGACGGCCAGCGCTCGTCGGCGAAGACATCGGCGGTGACGACCGGCAGGCCCGTGTCGCCGGCGGTCGCGACCGGTCCGCCGAGCCCGTCCAGCTGGGCCGGGACGAAGACGTCCGCGAGCCCGTGGGCGGCGGCGACGTGCAGCGGCAATCCGTGGTGGTGCACGGAAACCGCCGCGCCGAGGGCGCCCGGCACGTCGGCGGCGATCCGCTTCAGGAGCTCTTCGAGCAGCGCGGTCACGGAGTCGGTGAGCACGGGGTCGTCCTCCGTGCCGTGGGGACGGTCAGACCGCGCGTCCGCCGGAGCCGAGGTCGCGAAACGATCCGGTGCGCTGCACCATCGGAACCACCTCCGGGATCTCGACGAACGGAGGTGTCTGTTTTAGCATGTCATCAAAGAGATGACAACATGAGGGTCGTCGGAAGGATGACGAATGGGTGATAGCGATCCCGCCGGCGCGGTGAGCCGGATCCACGAGGTGGTCGAGGCGGCCCGCGCGGGCACCGCGGACCGGGAGGCCCTGCTGACGGCGTTGACCGGGCTGCGGGTGCTGCGCGAGGAGCTGGCCGCCTGGGAGCCGGAGCTGATCACGGCGGCCCGGTCGGCCGGGGCGAGCTGGGTGGCGCTGGCGCCGGCGCTGGGGGTGGCCAGCCGCCAGGCCGCGGAACGGCGGTACCTGCGGCTGCAGCCGTCGCACACCGGCGAAAAAACGGGCGAAGCGCGGGTCGACGCGGAGCGCGACCGCCGCGCGGGTGATCGGGCGGTCGCCGACTGGGCCCGGCGCAACTCGGCGAACCTGCGCAAGCTGGCCGGCCGCGTGAGCGCGTTGGACGGCCTCGGCCCGGCGGCGCAGGAAAGCGCGGACCGGCTGGGCGCCGCGCTGGGCGACGACGACCCCGCGACGCTGCTGCCGCCGCTGGCCGCGGCCCGGTCCCACCTGGCCGGGCACCACGCGGGGCTGGCGGAGGAGCTGGGGGAGATCTCGGCGGAGACGGACCGCCTCCGCCGGGACGCGGTCGGCAACCGGCGCGGGCGGGACTGAGGCGGGTTTGCCCGCTTGCCTTCCGGGCACCCGCCGGGGAAGCCGACCGCGACGGAAGGACCCGCCATGACCGCCCAGCCCCCGGATCCGGACCCCCGTCGGACCCCGGACCTCGAGGCCGGTGGTGGCGTGCCGCCGGGCAGCACACCACCCGACTCCGCGCAGACCTCCGGCCTCTCGCACCCGCAGCCGATGCCCGGCAAGACCGCGCCGGTGCTCTGGCTGGTCCTGACCGGCGTCCTCGTGCTGATGGTCGCCGGGCTCGTCATCGCGCTCGCCGTCGGCTGGCTGGGTGTCTGAGTCCCGTCGTGATCGGGTACCACCCGGGCATGGACGACAAGATCCCCGACCGGACGGAAACCCGCGCCGAGCTGCTGCCGGAGGAACAGGCCGCCGACAGCGCCGACCCCGAAGCCCAGGCCCGCCAGGTCCTGGCGGACTCCGACCGCCGCACCGAGAACCCCGAGCCGACGATGCGCCGCCGTCCCGAGGAGACGGCCTAGTCGTCGCCGCGGAAGTTTTCGTGCGCGCCGGGGTGGCCCGGCCGCGCACGGGCTTCCTCGTCCTCCAACGGCCCTTCCGGCTCGTCACGGCGGGGCGGCACCTCGACCGGATTACCGCTCGAGTCCTCTTCGCCGGCTTCGTCACGTGGTTGCGTCATCCTGGCGGCTACCCCGCGGACGCCGTCGTCAACCGCGACGACGTCCGCGCCTCGCCGCGCAGCATCAGCACCGCGACCAGCCCGAACGCGGCCACGACGGCGAAGAACCAGAAGCCCCACGGGTACGCGACCCCGGCGGTGACCAGCGCGCCGGTCACGAACGGCCCGAGGATCGAGCCGAGCCTGCCGACCGCCGACGTCAGCCCGAGCGCCGTCCCGCGCGCCTGCGCCGGGAAGGCGTGGGCGACGTACCCGTAGATCAGCACCTGCGCGGAGAACACGAACACGCCGGTCAGCAGCACGACGGCGTTGAGCACGAAGGCGTTGCCGATCTTCAGGCTCAGCGCCGCGAGCAGCACGGCACCGGCGCCGAACCAGATCCGGGCGATCGGCCGGATGCCGAACCGGTCGGCGATCGTGCCGGCCAGCACCAGCCCGAGCACCGCGCCGATGTTGAGCACCAGCAGCAGCGTGATCGACGTCGAAATCGGGTAGCCCGCGGTCCGCATCAGCTGCGGCAGCCACGTGTTGAGCCCGTAGACCAACAGCAGGCCCATGAACGACCCCGTCCACACCGCGATGCTGATCCGCCGGAACCGCGTGCCCAGCAGGTCGCGCAGCCCGACGCGCTCGGTCTCCGGCTGCTCGCGTGCCGCCAGGTACGCCGCGGATTCGGGCAGCTTCCACCACATCAGCGGCACGGCCAGCAGCCCGACGATCCCGCCGCCGTAGAACAGCACGTGCCAGTCTTCCTTCGCCGACAGGGCGAGGATCGACGTCAGCACCGCGCCGACGTGGTAGCCGGTCATCGTGAACGTGCTAGCGCTGGCGCGCCGCCGCGCGGACAGGTTCTCCGACATCACCGTCAGCGCCACCGGCATGCACGCGCCGAGCCCGAGGCCGGCGACGAACCGGAAGACCCCGAACGTCGCGACGTTCGGCGCGAGCGGCGTCAACAGGGTGAACAGCGAGAACAGCAGGACCGAGCCGATCAGCATCACGCGGCGGCCGAACCGGTCGGTGAGCGGGCCGAGGCAGGCCGCGCCGACGGCCACGCCGACCAGCGACACGGTGGCGACCGCGGTCGCGCCGGCCGCGGTGAAGCCGAGGTAGCCGCTCTTGAGCAGGGTCGGGATGGTGGCGCCGAGCGCGACCAGGTCGTAGCCCTCGAGCAGGACGGTCAGCCAGCAGAGCACCGCCGTCCACACGGGACGGGAAGACGTCGTTGTCATGGTTTCCTCAGAACGGGTAGCCGGCGATGTCCGCGCGGACGGTCAGCCACTGGGTTTCGGTGAAGGCCTCGATGTTGGCCTGGGCGCCGCCGAAGCGGGAACCGTTGCCGGAGTCGCCGACCCCGCCGAACGGCGCGGTGGGCTCGTCGCCGACGGTCTGCTCGTTGATGTGCACCTTGCCCGAGCGGACCTCGTCGGCGAGTGTCATCGCGGTGCCGACGTCGCCGAGGATGCCGACCGACAGGCCGTACTCGGAGGCGTTGACCAGCCGCGCGGCCTCGCCGAGGGTGCGGTAGGAGCGCACCGGCGCGACCGGGCCGAAGATCTCCTCGCGCCAGGCCGGGGTCTCGTCGTCGAGTCCGAAGAGGACGGTCGGAGGGTAGAACGGCGCGTCGGGCTTGCCGCCGGCGAGCACCCGGGCGCCGGCCGCGACGCTGCGGTCGACGACGTCGGTGACGTGCGCGAGCTGCCGGTCGTCGATGATCGGGCCGAGCGCGACGTCGCGCTCGGCCGGGTTGCCGACGGGCAGCCGGCGTGCTTTCTCCGCCAGTGCCTCGACGTATTCGTCCACTTGGGACTCGTGGACGAGGTGGCGGCCGGTGGTCATGCAGATCTGGCCCTGGTGCA
This sequence comes from Amycolatopsis sp. NPDC049691, assembly GCF_040675005.1. Classification (NCBI taxonomy): domain Bacteria; kingdom Bacillati; phylum Actinomycetota; class Actinomycetes; order Pseudonocardiales; family Pseudonocardiaceae; genus Amycolatopsis; species Amycolatopsis sp. NPDC049691. Next base: position 280,469 of record NZ_JBFANX010000003.1, on the reverse strand, counting down.
GGAAGGAGCCGAACGCACCGGCGGACGCGGCCTTGGCGACGTCGGCGCCAGGCAGCACGACGAGCGCGTTGTTCCCGCCCAGTTCGAGGTGGACGCGCTTGAGCGAGCGCGCCGCGGCCTCGCCGACCTTGCGTCCGGCCGCCGTCGAGCCGGTGAACGACACGACCGACACCTCGGGCGCGTCGACGACCGCGGCGCCCACGGCGGCGTCCCCGGGGAGCAGGTGCAGCAGGCCTTCGGGCAGGCCGGCCTCCTCGAGGACGCGCAGGATGCTGACCCCGCCGGACACGGCGGTGCGCAGGTCCGGCTTGAGCAGCACGGCGTTGCCGAGCGCCAGTGCGGGCGCGACCGACCGGATCGCCAGGATCAGCGGGAAGTTGAACGGCGAGATCACCGAAACCACGCCGGCCGGGACGCGCCGGGCCAGCGACCAGCGCGGCTCGCCCGTGCTCAGCACCTCACCGCGCGGGTGGGTCGGCAACGCCGCGGCCTCGAAGCAGATCCCGGCGGCCATCTCCGTCTCGATCGCGGCCTTGGGCCGTGTCGAACCGGCTTCGCGGACGATCCAGTCCTGCACCTCGGCGGCGTGTGCCTCCCACAGCTCGCCGGCGCGGCGCAGCACGGCGGCGCGCTCGGCGGGCTTGCGCCGCGCCCAGTCGCGCTGGACCTGCGCCGCCGAGGCCGCGGCGCTCGCGACGTCCGCCGTCGTCGCGATGCCCACGCTGCCCAGCGTTTCCCCGGTCGCCGGTTCGACGACGGCGTGGGTCCCGCCGCTGCCGCGGCGGAACTCGGTGTCCAGCAAGGTCATGATCACTCCGGTGTGGTCGGTTCGGTGTCGACCTGGATCAGCCGGGGGCCGTCCGGGGTCGTCTTGAGCTGGGTGCGCAGGTGGTCTTCGTCGGCGACCGTGGTGGCTTCGACGCCGTACCCGGCGGCGATCGCGGTGAAGTCGAGGCCGGGGATCTCCGTGCCGGGGACGTCCGGGGTGCCGAGCAGCTCGCCGAACCACCGCAGCGCGCCGTAGACGCCGTTGCGCAGGATCACGAACGTGACGGGGACGCGGTAGTGCGCGGCGGTCCACAGCGCGGTGATGCCGTAGTTGGCCGAGCCGTCGCCGATGACGCCGACGACCGGGCGGTCCGGGCTGCCCATCGCGACGCCGACCGCGGCGGGCAGCCCGAACCCGAGCCCGCCGGCGGCGGGGAAGAAGTAGGAACCCTCGCGGCGCAGGTCCAGCTGCCGCCACCACGCCGAGTTCGTCGACGTCGATTCGACGACGTACCGGGTGCCGTCGGCCTGCGTTTCGCGCAGCGCCGCGAAAACCTGCTCGGGGTGCAGCGCCTTTTCGGCCGTCTTGGGCTCGGGACTCTCGACAAACTCGGCCTTCGACGTTTTCGCCGGCACCTTCGCCAGCAGCGCCTCGATCACCGGTGCCGGGTCGGCGACCAGCGCCTCGCCCATCGGCGCGCGGGCCGCGGCTCCGAAGTCGTCGGTCACCTGGACCAGCCGCGTGCCCTCGGGCAGGTAGGCGCCGGGCACGTGCTGGTGGTAGCGGAAGACGGGCGCGCCGAGCACGAGCACGAGGTCGTGCCCGGTCAGCGCGGCCGAGACCGGCGCGATGCCGGCCGGCAGCACGCCGCGGAAGAGCGCGTGCCGGTTGGGGAAGGGCAGCCGGTGCGGCGACGGCGCCACCCACGTCGGCAGGCCGAGGTGCTCGGCGAGGGCGACAGCGCGGTCGAACAGGCCGAGGGCGTCGATGTCCCCGCCGAGGACCAGCGCGGGGTTCTTCGCGGTCTTGACGCTCTCGGCGAGGTCGTCGAGCTGGGCTTCGCTCGGCGTGAGTCCTCTTTGGACGTTCCGGTCCAGTGTCACGGCGGCGTTGGCGTCCAGCTCGACGGCCCAGTCGTCGTAGGGCACCGAGAGGTAGCTCGGGCGCCGGTGCAGCTCGGCCTCGAACACGGCCTGGGCGAGCGAGCGCGGGACGTCCTCGGCGCAGCTCGGCTCGCCGGACCAGGCGGCCAGGGGGCGCATCAGCTGCGTGGCGTCGACGTTGGCGAGCATCGCCTCCAGCCCGATGGCCGCGCGGACCTGCTGGCCGGCGGTGAGCACCAGGGGAGAGCGCGAGTAGACGGCGTTGGTCAGCGCGCCCATGGCGTTGCCCGAGCCGGCGGCGGCGTGCAGGTTGACCAGCACGGGGCGCCCGGTCGCCTGGGCGTAGCCGTCGGCCATCCCGACGACGGCGCCTTCGTGCAGCCCGAGGACGTACCGGAAGTCACCGGGCAGCTCGGCGAGGAACGGCAGCTCGTTGGAGCCGGGGTTGCCGAAGATCGTGGTCAGGCCGCGGCGGTGCAGGAACTCGTGGGCGAGCCGGCGGGCGGTGGGCATGCGCTGTCCTCTCGGGCGGGTTGGACCAGGACCCTAGGGAGACCGCGGCACGTGTTCCAATAGATGTTGCCTCGGTGGTTCATAGAGGGGATCGATAATGCGGGACTTCGACCTCAACCTGGTGCGCACGTTCGTGCTGCTCTACGAGACCCGCAGCGTGACGGCGACGGCCGAGTCCCTGCACGTCACGCAGCCGACGATCAGCTACAGCCTGCAGAAGCTGCGGCGCCGCTTCTCCGACGAGCTGTTCCGCCGCACGGGCGGCGGCCTGGTCCCGACGACGACGGCCCGCGCGCTGTACGAGCCGCTGCACAGCGCGCTGTCCGGCATCGAGACGGCGGTCAGCGGCGCGTGGTCGTTCGACCCGGCGACCGCACGGGCGGCGTTCACGCTGTGCCTGTCGGACCTGGGGGAGATCTCGCTGCTGCCGCGCTTGATGGCGGCGTTGCCCTCGGCGGCCCCCGGCGTGACGCTGACGGTCCGCCCGCTGGACGTGGACCGCGCGGCCGACCAGCTGGGCCGCGGCGAGATCGACGCGTTCATCGCCTCCCCGCTGATCGGCTCCCAGCGCGTGGCGCGGGTCCCGCTGTTCTCGGAGGGGTACCTGGGCATGGTGGCCCGGGACCACCCGCGCCTGGGTGCTTCGGTGGACTTCGCCGCACTGGCGGCCGAGCGCCACGTGACGGTGTTCGGCCCCACCGGCCACGACGGCCCCCGCCGGGCGCTGGAGGCGCACGGGCTGCTGGACCGCGTGGTCCTGGAGGTGACCCGCTTCGCGGCGCTGCCGTATCTGGTCCAGGACGGTGAGCTGGTGGCGATGGTGCCTCGCCTGGTGGCGGAGATGTTCGCGGCCCAGCACGAGGTCCGGCTGTTCGAGCTGCCACTGGAGGTGGAGCCGGCCCAGGTGTCGGTGTACACGCGCCACACGCACGCCCGCAGCCCGGCGCAGCACTGGCTTGTGACATTCATGCGCGAAGTGCTCAGCTGATTTAACACGCATTTTTCTTGGCGCCCGTTTCCCGCCGAAAGGTCTGGACCGAACGTGTAGTGCTTGGTGCTGAACCGATCCCGCTGTGCCTAGTGTCGATCACGGTTCTGACAACCGCACTAGGGAGGAATCCGGTGAAGCTCGTCCGCCTGGTCAAGAAAGCGCTTCCCAAGAAGAGCCTGAAGGCTTACGCCTGGTACGGCTGGATCTGATCGCGCGGCCGGTCCCGGTCACCGGGACCGGCCCGTTCCCGTGGAGGAGTGCCGAACGTGGTCATCGCCCCCGCCCGCCGCACCGTCGTCTTCGCGCCCCGCCTGGCGGAACTGCTGCGCGAGCACCGCGACAGCGGGCTCTTCCGCCTCGAGCCGGACACGGTCGGGATCGCCGATCCCGGACTGATGGACGCCGTGCTGCGCGCCCGGCCGGCGGGCGCGCAGGAGCGCCCGACGTTCAAGCCGGTGCTGGGCCGTGAGGTCACCCGCGCCGAGTCCGCCAGCCTGATGCAGGCGCTGGGCGCCGACGTCCGCGCCGCGCTGAAGCGGCCCGCCGACCGGCCCGATCTCACCGGGGCGTGGCCGGCCGTGCCCCACGATTACCTGCGCCGATTCGTCTTCGGGCCGGAGACGCGCCGGTTCCGCGTGCTCGTCGACCGCCGCCTGGAGCTGACGCCGAAGCTGACGTGGTCGGCCGTCGCAGCCGGGGCCGCGCTGGCCCGCCGGCCGGGTCCGGCCGCGGAGCTGTCGACGCTCGCCCGCCAGGTCGTCGCGGCCGAAACCCTGGCCGAGCGGCGGTTCCGGATGTACCTCTACCGCCGGGTCGCCGCGCCGATCTGCTTCACCGTCGCCGCGCTGGTGACCAACGCGGTGTGGCTGGGGGCGCCGTTCGACGACGACGTCCCGAACGAGTACGTCATCAACGAGGCGCTGCGGCTGCTGCCGCCGTCGTGGAACATCCTGCGGGTGCGCTCGCCGCAGTTCACCGAGGTCGACGCTCGGATCACCCCCGGCGACGACGTGCTGCTGCTGCCGCTGCTGAGCCACCGTTCACCGAAGCTGTGGGAGGCCCCGGACGAGTGGCGGCCGCGGCGCTGGGCCGGGCTCGACGCCGACCGGCACCCGGGTTACCTGCCGTTCGGGCACGTCAGCGAGCGCTGCTGGGGCCGGCACCTGGTGCTGCCGCTGGCGAGCCGCCTGCTCGACGTCGTCCGCGCCGAGGGGTTGGTGCCCGACCCGCGCCGGACGTCCGCGCGCGTCGAGCTGGACGGCCTGCTGGAGCTGGCCGACGTGCGGATGGTCAGCCCGCGTCGCAGCGGGCGCCGTTGAGGGTGAACGCCGTCGGCGGCGGGTTCCCGTGGTCGAAGGCCCCGTTCAACCCGGTGCTGACCGTCGCCCCCGGCGCGAGGGTGGCGTTGTAGGACTCGGCGTGCACGGTCACCCGGCTGCCGCTCTGGCTGTACTTGCCGTCCCAGCCGTGGGTGACCTGCTGCCCGGCGGTGAAGGTCCAGGCGAGCGTCCACGGCAAGAGCGTCTGGCCGCTCTTGTTGGTGATGGCGACGCCCGCGGTGAAGCCGTCGTTCCACTGGTCGGTCACGGAAAAGCGCACAACGCACGTCGCGGGTTCGACTGGTGGAGGCTTGGCCGCGCTCGAAGTCGGCGTGGACGTCGGCGTCGGCGTCGCGGACTGCCGCAGCACGGTCGGGATGGGCGTCGGACTCGGCCGGGTCGACGCAGGAGCCGGCCGAGGAGTCGTCGCGGGCGCGAGCGGTTCCTGCGGCCTGGCCTCCCGCTGCTGCGCACTCCCGGAGGTCACGGCGATGAGGACGAGGCTGCCGAGCACCACGACAGCGCCGGCAAAGGCGGAGATCCACCGAATCCGCCGCCCGGCCCGCTGCTGAGCGGCGGCGGCCGCACGGGCCCGCTGCTCGAGCCGTTCACGGTATCCATCACCGGTGTCCTCGTCGCGGGGCACCGCAGCCACGGACGGCCCGCCGAGCGAGCGCGGCGTCGCTCCGGTCTCCCGGAGCAGCTCGGCGACGGAGATCTCGTCGTCGTCCCGCCGCCGACCCATCCAAAGTCCTCCTGTTCCGCGGCCCGAGCGGCGAATCCTAGGAAGCGCCGGCGACCTTGTAAACCACGTGCACGCGGCGTACACCGGCTGTGCACGAGACGCTGATACCCGACCCGAGGAGCATCGCCATCGTCGGCGGAGCTTCGGGAAGGCCCTCGAAGGCGCGTACGGCGGTTACCTTGTCAGGGCGTTTGGGAGTACAACTCCGTTGAGCGCGCAGCAAGCGCGATGCCGAGGCGGCGAAGGCGGCACGTGATCTGGTCGACGCTGCCGGACACCCGCCTGGACCTGCGTGACAGCCGCATCCCGACGCTGCACGAGCGGTACAAGGTCCCGTGCTGCTGGCTCGCTGAATCGATGCAGATAGGCTGAAACTTGCCGATCATGCCAGAGGGGCGGAGAGGCGGATCCAGACCCCCCTGAACGAGGCCGGGGAGGCGCCGTATACTCTTTCTTCAGCAGGTCCGAGTGGCGGAATGGCAGACGCGCTAGCTTGAGGTGCTAGTGCCCTTAACGGGCGTGGGGGTTCAAGTCCCCCCTCGGACACACGCACTATCTACACCCGGGCTGGTCGTCGCATAGACGGCCAGCTCTTTTGGTTCGTAGCGTAGCTCTAGGTTCAGCGCTCGGTACAGGCGGCTCAGGCCGGACGTCGTTGCGTCTGCCAGCGTTCCGCAGACGTCGCCGAGCTGATCGATCCTCGCGTAGACCTCGGCTGTCGACACGCTCGTGCCTGCCGGAAGGCTCTCGATCTGTGCTCTCGCGGTGGCTCGCTCGGCCTGTGCCTGGTTGATCGGGTCGACGAGTGCTTCGGGCTCCACTCCCGCCGCGATGGCGGCCTGATAACGCTGAAGCCTTGCCTCCGCGTCCGCCAGCCTGTTCCTCACCGCGTCCAACGCACCACCGCCGGCCTGATTGCCGTCCGACCCGAGTAGCGCGGCCGCCGTCCGGTCGCGGTTGTCCGGGTGGAACAGCTCGTGAAGCCATCCGCTGAGCGCCTCGACGACCACGCCTTCGCGCAAGTTGACCGTCTTCGGATGATCCGCCAGCGTCAGTGAGCCGGGCGCCATGGTCCGCGAGGTGCAGCGGTAGTAGGCGCCCTTCCGGATCGTGGCGCCTTGCATCTTCCGGCCGCAGATTCCACATCGGACCAGTCCGCGCAGGAGGTAGGACCGCGCGGTCTTCCGGGCGCCTCGCTCGGCCTTGCGTGCCGTCTTCAATCCGCCCGCCGACTTCGACCGACGCAGAAGCTGTACCTGCGTGAAGGTCTCCACGGATACGATCGCTGGATGCGCCTGCTCGCGCGAGCGTACGATCCGGTTCGGCGCCGCGCGCTTGTACCGCACCACGTGGCCCGCGGCGACGTCTTCCGGGTCGAGCAGCGTCTCCTGTTTCGTCCAGCGCCCGAAGATCGCGTAGCCGGTGTATCGCGGGTTGTCCAGGATCGCCCGCACCGAGCTGCCTTGCCAGCCGTCCGCGAGCCGGTGCCGGTTCTGGTCCGGCCGATGCGCGGAGGGACAGGGAATGCCGTCGCGGTTGAGCAGGTTGGCGATCGCGCGATCGCCGTTTCCGTCGAGGTACTCGGCGAAGATCCGGCGGACCACGTCCACTGTCGTCTCGTCGAGCGCCAGTACCCGCAGCTTGAACCCTTCCGCAGCTTTTCGCGGGTTCGGATGCGGACCGCTGTCGACGACGACGTAGCCGTACGGCGCCCGGCCACCCTGGTGCCGTCCTTCGTTGATCACCTGCGCGTCCATTGCCGCACGGACGCGAGCCTGAACGTGCTGGCGTTCGGACTCGCTCATCCCGCCGAGCACGCTCATCAGCATCTTGTGCGACGGGTTCCGCGCGTCGTACTTGCCGCCCAGTTCTGGGACCCACAGATCCACGCCGTACGCCGCGAACTTCGGCGCGATAAGCGAGAACTGATTGCCGAACCAACACCGCGTGCCCTCACCGACGACGATCCCATCCCATCCGCGGCGCGGATTCTTCAACTCGGCGAGCAGCCGCGCGCCCTCGGTTCGTCGTTCCCACGGGACAGACCGGGACTGCCCGACGTCGAAGAACTCCGCCACGATCTGCCCGCCGAGCGGCTCGACGAACTTGCGAGCGTTCCCGAACTGCCAGCCGCGCGAGGTCTCCGGGTCCTGATTGTCCTCGGTCGAGCACCGGCCGTAGCCCGCCAGGTTCCCGATCCCGTCGTCCGCCACGTCGGCGACCTCAAGGCCCAGAAGATCGTCCAGCGTTGCCCACGGGTCGCTGATGATTTCAGCTTTCACGGTTCATCCCCTCCGCCGGCATGTCCAGCATCGGCACCTCAGTAACCTCGATCAGAACAGCCAGCAGTGCGCGCGCGACGGCAGGCGTCAACTCGGGCAATCCCGCAGGTAGGATAACCCGGATCTGCGGTTCTTCGGAACGAGCGGCGCTCATGGCCGGTCGTCCTTGTCTGTCGCGCCGGTGTCAGTGGTTACGCGGCCGATGGCGCTCCTGATTTCAGCCGTCAAGTACCCGCGTACCTGCCGAACCTCGCCGTCTTCGCCGGTCACACGGTCGCGCGTAGGCCGGCATCCCAGGTTGGTCATCTCTTGCGCGAACGTCTTTCGGTCGATCTCCAGAGCGCCCAGCAGCTCAGCAGTGGGCACGAACTCCCTGCCATCCGGGCCCAGGTCGTCGCCCAGGTACTCGACGAGCGACGCGAGCAGTTCAGGCAGCTCACCTGGCGACGGAACCGCGTCAAGGGGATGACTTGCACCGATCGCCTTGACCGCCGCAGCGTGGTCGAGCACCGGCGTCGCGTCCTGGCCGGCCGCGTGCCCGGTGAGCGTCCCGGCCGCCTCGCGCAGTGCCCGGCCCTGCTCACAGATAGTCCGCCAGTCCTCGTTCGGCATGTAGTAGGTCCGGACCGTCATGGCCAGCACGTCCGCCCCGGCCGCCGTGTCGCCGTCCGGCCGCAGGACGCCCACGCCCTTGTGCGAGGGCAGAAGCCTGGATGAGTCGAACCCGCGCGTGTTCATCTGCTCGCCAAGGACGATGTTGGAGTCGCGCCAGTCCATCACCCGCAGCGCGAACCGCGAACCGAGCACCGCTCGCAGCCCGGACGGGATCGTCTTGGAGTCCGGCCGCTGAGTGGCGAGCACGAGCACGATCCCGGCCGCCGGTCCCTTCTTCGCCAGCCACGTCAGCAACTCGCCGACGTACTCACCCGCAGGAAGCTTCTTTCCCTGAACGTCAACGGGCGTGCGGTCCTCCAGCGGAACCTGTACCTCATCGATGAAGATCGCCGTAATCGGCATGTCCAGCGCCTTGTCGCGGGACATCTCCGGCGTGACCTTCGACTCCGGGCACGTCAGGTCGTCCAGGTCGCGCATCCGCCGGAACCGCGTCTGAACCTCGCCGACCAGCTCGATCAGCCAGTCCACCAGGGCCAAGACGTGTTCGGGTTCGTCGCCGGACATGAACCGGTGCGCCACCAGGCCAGCCGCGTCCCAGTCCTTTCCGGCCTTGAAGTCCGCGACGTACAGCCGTACCCACGCGTCAAGGATGAGTCCAGCCGCCGCGAGCCGGGCGGCAAACGTCTTGCCCTGCCGCGGAATCGCACCCACAAGCAGCGACGTCCACACCAGCGGCAGGTCGATCCGCCGGTTGCGTGCGTCCCGTCCGAACGGGATCGGCCGCCACGCGTCCCACTGCGTCACGCCGAGCAGCGGCGTCCGCAACGGTGGCGAGCTGTACGGGTCTTCGTCGGCTACCCACATCGATACCCGTCCGGCGTGTCCGCCGTTGCCGCGGACGCGCTCCACGATGAGCTGTACCTCATCGACGGCAAGCGCCGACGCGAGCGCGTCCCGGTTCTTCACCACGTCGGCCGCCTTGCGGGTGGCAGGGAGATCGACGGTGACGGCCCAGCCGTCTCCGACGCGCGTCGCACGTTCGACGAGCCGCAACGTCTCGTCCTTGCCGATCAGCTTCGCGTCCCGGAACGCGTCCACCAGGACCTGCGGGTCCATCGTCCATGTCAACGTTCGCGGACCGGCGAGCGCCGGCTTACGCCCAGGACTACCGTCCTTCCTTCGCCCGAGGATCGCGAGCGCCACTGAGGCAGCGCCGCCGCCGATCCACAAAGGATCGGTTCCGTACACGAGATCGACAATGGCGACCGCCACAGCCGTCACGACCACAACCGCACCGGTGACCTTCCACCGGAACAACGTCAGCGCCCGAATCTCGGTGAACTTGTCGGCAAGCTTCTCCGACTCCTCGGCGGCCGTCCGATAGTCCCGGACAGTCACCCAGCCGCGCCACCACCGCGCGCCGACCACGACACCGCGCACAACGGCACCGAGGAACCGCAACGGCGACAGCACCAGCCACACCACGGCATCCTTAAGTGCCTGCCTCGCCTGCGGCTTGCTTTTCAGCCACAGCGGCACGCGCGGCGAGTGCAGCCACCACAACACGAAGCGATTCCTCTTCGGCGCACGCGGGCGCGGCTGCGGCAACGTGTCGTCGATCAGCTCGCCGTCGAGCACGGGATCGGCCTTGACCGGCAACGAGTCAGTCATGACCCACCTCCGCCCGCAGCGCGCGCGCCAGCCGGGGTGACAGGCCACGTGAGCACCCGGTTGCCCGCCGCACCCACGCCGGCGTGATCTCGACGTCCGGCGTCCACATTTCCCGAGCGACGGCGAGATAGTCGGCGAACAGCACCCGCCGCCCGCCGGTCTCCTGCTGAACGGGAGGCCGTTCAGCAGCTACCAGCACGGCATCGGTCAGCTTGTCCCGCAGGTCGGTGATCGCCTCGACGGCGACGAACACGACGAGCGGCGGCACCGAATGCAGCACGATCGAGGCGGCCTCCCCGGCGGCAAACGACGTCCAGGTGTTCATCACGTAGGTAGCCGCGAGCGTGAACCACTTCGCCCGCCGCACCCACGCGCCCGTCTTGACCTGATACCGCGCGGTCACCTGCTCCGCTCGCAGGATCGCCAGCAGCACGAGCGAGACGGTCGGGTCCAGCACCCACGCGGCCAGCCACGGCAGTGACCCCGGCCGTGTCCCGGCTGACGCGAAGCCCTGAACATTGGTCATCGTGAACGCAGTCCGAGCACGATCCCGGACCAGCACATCCAGTCGACCTGCCGCCGCACGCGCTCGATCCGCAGCGCGACGACGTCCGGATCGGTCTGATAGGCGCGCACCTCGGCGGCCTCGGCCGCGTCCTGCGCGAGCCGTTGCGCCCGATTCATCGTCGACCACCCCGCTTCGAGGTGTCGACGGTGGTCACGGTCATGGCGCGAGTCAGCGCGTAGGACGCAAACAGCGCCGGCAACCCGAGCACGGCGAACAGCAGCCACGGGCTACCCGGGTGAGCGATCACCACCCACTGGACAGCGACGATCAAACCGGCATTGAACAGCACGCGCCCGGCCAACGATACGAGCCGCGCTCCAGACCGAGCAGCTTCGGCCGCGGCCTTCGCCCGGCGAGCACCGGCCCGCCAGACCCAGAACAGGACGATCAGCACGCCGACACCGGCGAGGATCTGCGTGGGCGTCACGGTGAGTCCGTTCATCGTGCACCTCGCTCGAAACGCTCGCCGCGACGCAGCCAGTGCGGGTGCAGCGCGCGCCGGTCGTCGTCGGTCATCGCGCCCCAGACTCCGACCGTCTGGACGCCGGCCGTCCGAAGTTCCAGTTCAAGGCACTCGTCCTGGACCGGGCAGCCGCCGCACAGCAGCTTGGCGAACTCCCGGTCATCGCGAGCGTCCGGCGGACCGGCCTCCGACGGCGTCATGCAGGCTCCATCGCTGGTCACGACGTCGCGCAGGACATCGGTAGGTACCCACCGCAGACGTTCGAGCCGCCACGCGATGCCGATCAGCCAGAGGTCGTCGGCTTCCATGCCGCACCTCCGTCCTGAAGGGCCCTGGTCAGCTCGGCAGACGACACGCGCAGCCCGGAGCGGCAGAGGGTGGCGCGCAGCATGCCGGTCCGGATCGCCCGGCTGACGGTGTTGCGGGAGACGCCGAGAATCCACGCGGACTCGGGAATGGTGTGAAAGGTCTTTTTGGCGTTCATGAGAGAACCAATCTGATGATTTCAAGACTATGTTGTTGATTTCAGCTCTTAGTCGGACGTGTTTGTCCGACGCGCCGCAGGCAATGCGCTAGGCGGCGCGGAGAAAGCTCGACGAACCGCTAATCTCGGCGCTGAGGCGGAGCGCGGAGGAATACGTGACGGAGGACTGGGCGGCAGTCGCCAAGGCGATCAACATGCGCGTGAACGAACTCGGCTGGCGACAACGCGAGCTGGCCGAGCGATCGCACGTGTCGCAGGCGATCGTGCGCGAGCTCCAGCACCACACGGTGGAGCGCCGTCGGAGCGCGCGAACGCTCGAAGCGCTGTCGACGACCTTGGGCTGGCACCCGCAACATCTGCTGGCTGTGCTGCAGAACCGCACGCCGCCGCACCCGGACGAGCCCGCCGACGACGGTCATGAACTGTGGTCCCGGCTGGACGCGCTCGAACAGCGCCTGGTCGAGATCACCGACCGGCTTGAGGACGTCCAAACGAGCCTTGCGACCGTGGTCGATCACGTGAAGCCGAAGCGTTAGTGACTTGGTGAGTGAGGTGTTTTCCATGCCTCTAATTGAAGGCTGGAACGGCGTCGCAACCCATGCACAAGCACCGCAGCACCACTGCACAACCACCGCAGATCAGCGACATTCGGGAGCGCGATGAGTCCGGCCGGGGGATGGACTGGGCGAACAGCGGTCGCATTGCAGTCGGCATTGCGACTCAGTCAAGAGCGGTTCGCCGAACATCTCGGAATCAGCGCGCGCACGGTGGCGTCCTGGCACAAGAAGCCGGATCTCAGACCGCAGTCGGAGATGCAACAGGTCCTGGACACCGCCCATGAACGGGCATCGGAGGCCGAGCGCGCCCGCTTCGCCGAGCTGATCGGCGAGGGGCTGGCCGTCGACACGACGGAGGCCGACCAGCGGCTTGCCGCGGACCCCCACATCGGCGCGGCTCTCGAATGGCTCGACCGGCACGCCCACTGGACGCCTGGGAGCGCGCGCCGCGCCGTCGCTGAGCGGGTCGCGACTGTCGACGTCCAAGACCTGCACGACCGCGGCATACGACGCGGTTGGGTCAGCCAACGTGACGTCGCGGAAGCGCTGGCCACCTACTACGGCAACCGGCTCGACGACCACGGCCTGTACACCGCTCAGTGTGGCGAGCTGGCCATGAACACGAGCGTTCTGACCTGCGCAGACTGGCTGGACCTGGACTGTGAACTGCGCCCGCCGCACGACCGGTTCCGTGTTCCGAGCGCGCAGCCTGAAGCTGACTTGGACCTGGACAACCACGCCGCCGGCCGCGCTGTTCAGCGGCTCGCCGAGACGCTGTCCATGAACACCCGGCTGACGGACAGCCCGATCTACCGGCTGACGAGCACGGACATCCGTGAACACCAGCTCGGCGGGACGTTCGGCATGTCCCAGTTCGTGCACTACGCGTTGACGGTCGACTTACTCGAAGGCGAGCTGGTGGACGCCGTGGCCACCGGCTCGAACGCCATGCCGCTCCGAGATCGCTACTTGCCGGACCTTCGGTCGGTGCTCGACGTCGGCGACCGCCTGTGTGCGGGTGGCGTACTCGCGCTTACCGCGATTGCCCGGCCCGCTGACCCGTACCGCGGTGAAGCGGATTACCTGCTCCTGGTCCAGGAGCGGTCCGGCCACGTACTTAACGCCGCGCGTCGGCTCGCGGTGATCCCGAAGGGCTTCCACCAGCCGCTCACCGACGTCCGCCGGGACGCGCAGGTCGGCATGACGCTCCGCCGTGAGATGGAGGAGGAGTTGTTCGGCCGCCCGGACATCGACAACACCCTGGGCGACATGCTGGCGGCCGACCCACTGCACCCGACCAAGCTCACCGAGCCGATGAGCTGGCTCATGGCGGAGGCAGGCCGCCTGCGGATGGAGTGCACCGGGTTCGGCCTGAACCTCGTGAGCGGGAACTACGAGTTCGCCAGCCTGATCGTCATCGACGACGAAGAATTCTGGGCACGCTACGGCGGAGTGGTGGAAGCAAACTGGGAATCTGCGACTCTTCGTCAGTATTCGACTACCGACGCGGAACTCGTCACCGAGTTGTTGGGTGATGTAGCGTGGAGCAACGAAGGATTGTTCGCCATGACGCAAGGACTCCGACGCCTTGCTGAAATCGGCGGAGAGCGTGTGAAACTGCCCGAGATTGAATGGGAGATCAGCCAGTGAGCGACGGTTGGACCGCCGGCAACGCCAACGACGACGCAGCCGACACCCGCGGCTGGCTGGTCGGCCACTTCATCGACCCGTCGCAAGGCGTCCGCGCCTCCAAGGACGTGGAAGTTAAGTGGGCCAACCACCCTGCAGGCGACAAACGTCCTGAGTGGACGTCCGACGACCAGCGAACCACCCTCGTGATGCTCGTCTCCGGAGAGTTCCGTGTCGAGGTCACCGGCGGCGGCAAGATTATGAATCGGCAGGGCGATTACGTGATGTGGGGTCCAGGAGTCGACCATTCCTGGGAAGCATTGGCGGATTCGGTGGTCCTCACCGTCCGCTGGCCGTCAGCAACATAACGCCACCGCGGGAATCTGCACTCGATCGCCGCCGATCTCGGCGAGCCGACGCAAGCCCTGGAGAAATGCGAACAACCCCTCATTACTCCAGGTTTCGTCGCCGATCAGCTCGCTGATCAAGTCGCCGTCGAGCGTCGAGTACTGCCGCAGCCCGGCGGCCTCCCAGTTCGCCTCGACGTCGCCCCCGAACCGCGGCCAGAACTCCTCATCCTCGATCACGACCAGGCTGGCGAACTCGTAGTTCCCGCTGACCAGGTTGAAACCGAACCCGGTGCACTCCATCCGCAGCCGGCCAGGCTGCTCGGTGAGCCACCGCATCGGAGCAGACAGCCTGCTCGGGTGCATCGGGTCGGCGGCCCGCTGCGTTCCGGTCGTCCGGTCGACGTCGACCCGCCCGAACAGCTCCTCTTCCAGCTCGCGTCGCAGCGTGGCGCCGATCCGCGCGTCGGCACGGTGGTTGGCAAGGGGTGCGTGGAAGCTCTTCGGGATCACGGCTAGCCTGCGCGCAGCGTTCAGCACATGTCCCGACCGCTCCTGGATCAGGAGCAGGTAGTCCGCCTCACCGCGGTACGGGTCGGCCGTCCGAGCAATCGCCGTCAAAGCGAGAACTCCACCGGCGCAAAGCCGTCCTTGAAGGTCGAGCACTGCAGGAAGATCGGGCAGGTACCGGTCCCGGAGCGGCATCTGGTCGCGACCGGCCGCCAGGCTCTCAAGTAGCTCGCGCTCGAGAAGGTCGACACTCAGCGCGTACTCGACGAACGGCACCACGCTGACCTTGCCGCCGACCGTCCCTGGCTGAACCTGCACGTCCGTGAGCCGGTAGAGCGGCACGTCGGCGATACGGACGTCATGGGTCGCGGCTTCAGTCAGCCTGCGAACCGCGGCGGCCGCGTCAACCTGCTCGCGCGACGTGTCGCCGTCGGCCGACAATGCCAACTGGTCGCTCTCAAACGTCAAGGGGCAAGCCAAATCCAGCCACGCCGTCCGTGTCAGGACACTGGTCGTGATCAAAACTGAACCGCATCGCGCGGCGTACAGCGCGTGACCTGGAACCGAATCGCCGTAGTAGCTCGCCAGGGTCTCAGCCACGAGACTCCGCCCGGTCGTAGCTCCAACATGCGACCCCGCCGTCGCGGCCGCTGCGACTCGCGTGCGCGTAGTTCCTGGGGGCCACCCGATGTGCCAATCCAGCCAGCCGAACGCAGGGTCAAGCCGCGACCGGAGCATCGGCGCTTCTTGGGCAGGCGCCGGCCGATCAGCTCGCGCAGCTCGTCGGCGGAGCGGCCGAGCACCTTGGCCAGCTTCGGCCACTGGTAGGGCAGGGGCGCGTACTCGCCGGCTTCCCACCGGATGACGGTTGATCGGTCGACGCACATCACTTCAGCGAGCTTCTCCTGAGTCAGCCCGGCCGCCTTGCGAGCTGAAACAAGCTCCTCGCGCCGACGAATGCTGACCATCCGAACACCTCGCTCTGCTGACAGTGATCACAGCCTAGCAGGCATATTTCCTGGTAGAGTCGATGACCGCCACATCTCCGCCACGAAACACCGACGTTTGCGCTCTGGGCGTGGGCGGGTCCTCCGGTTTGGATGATTTCAACACATCCGGCGACCAGGGGAGCGAAACGTGACCAGCGGCGAACGCGGCTCGCGGCCTTCGCGCTTGTACGTGACCTGGCACCGCAGCGTGGCCGACAACCTGGACCACGCCGTCACCGACGAAGACCTTGCCGACGGCATCGCACTCCAGACGGGCCGCTACGACTCGCTGTGCGATCGCGAAGTGCTGCTCGACTCCTGCCTGGTGCCTCCGGGCCGTCGGTGCGGCGTATGCAACGCGCTGGTCCGGCTTCGCTCGACCCCGCCGACGACTGAACGCGCGTGCCACGGGAAGCCGTCGCGCTGGCGTCGCCTGTTCGGCCGCCTCCAGACTCCGGCCGTCCTGCCGCCGCGCCCGCCTCAACGCGTGCGGCTCATTCCCGAGCAGGGCGGCCGGACCACGACGTCGGCGGGAACGGGCGGCGCCCCGACCGTGCCCGTTCCCGCCGATCACCACGACCGGCGAGGCGCCCGATGACCGTCCGCCTGGTCACCGCGCGCCCGCTACCCGGCACGGTTGGCGAGTCTCGCCGCGTCGTTCACGTGTTCCCGGTACCGGCGGAGGAGACCATGCCGGAGCGGCTGACCGCGTACTGCGGCGCTGCGTTCGGGCCCGGCGAGCTTGAGTTGCTGGAGCGTCCGGTCGGGATGCCCTGCGTGACCTGCCTCCACCGTGCACCCACTCCGGGAGGCGCGGAACAGCCGGCGATCGAGCAATGACGTCAAGTCCGCGGCCGATCGTGCCGGCCTTCCAACGCGAGCTGGACCCACTGCTGCTCCTGCCGGTGCGGCTGTTCATCGCGTGTCTGGTGGCCGACATGCGCTGGTGCGAAGACGCCGCTGTCCAGGGTGTGTTGGGTCTGAGCGAGCGGAAGTTCGCGCCACACGTCGAGCGGTTGCGCGTCTCGGGGTATCTGGAGACCCGAGCCGACGGACGTCGCGCAAAGCTCCGACTCACGACGCTTGGCCTCGACCGGCTGACCGAGCACGTGACCGCGCTCGACAGGGTCGCGGCCACGGCCGCCGAACTCGTCGCCGCACAGCGCGCAGCACTCCGGCTGCCCCGCAATCTGTGACGGGCGCTCCGCCGACGCCCAAAGCCTCTGCGCGGAGGCCGGTGGTGACGCCTGTGACCGGTTCGAGCAGGCCCGTCACAGCCGTCACAAGCAAGTGTTTCCGCAGGTCGAGCAGCATTCGTCGCTGTCACAGCGCGTGTGACGGTGTGACGGCTCACGAGACGAGTCCTGACGGCATCTGTGTCCTGGCAGACGCGTGCTACAAAGCGTCGTCATCCTTGACGTAGTCGACTACCGCACAGGGATCGGCACCTGCATCCGCTGCTCTCACACTGTTACCGAATCGATTGCCAAGATAGCCGAGAGGGTGCTGCCGAGAGATGGCAATCACACGCCGTCCGTGTTGTAAAAGTAGCGATCTAGCGCGACGCTAAAGGCTAGGCGGTACGTCCAGACCTGGCGTGCGTGGCGTCCGACGTAACCACCTTGCTAGTTCAGGTGTGGCTTGGAGTGACCCGCAACAGCTAACCGAGTTGATTTGGTTCTCGGCTCTGCCTGAGTGTTGTTCTCTTGAGGAGAAGCGCAGCCTCTTTACGAGCTTGCAGTGCTTCCGCGGGTCGGTGTAGTGTTTCAAGTAAATCAGAAATCTCAGTTAGTGTTTCGACAAGAGCTGCGCTGGAACCATATGGAGATTTGCGTAGTGCCTTTCGCTCAATAGTCGCCGACTCTAGTAGGAATTCAAGCCCTTCTTGTGGTTGATCAGTCTTTGTCATGAGGTTACCGATAAGCTCAAGTGCATTGGCGAGACCAGGGAGCATGATCTCAGCCTTGTCGACCAGTTGTCGGTACAAGGCCTCTGATTCTCTAGCTGCGTCTAAAGCGATATCGTAACAGCCCTGTTCGTAAAGTCGCCAGGCAAGGCTCTTTAATGAGTAGGCGAGGTCTGCGAGCTGGTCTGAGCTTTTTTCTGTGAGTTCGCGGCGTATCTCTACTGCTTCTTTGGCGTATGGTATGGCAGTGTTGGGTTGGTTCAATTTTCCTAAGGTGAACACTAGGTTTTGCAATGAGCTGCCCAGTGGGGCCTGCTTGCTGGGGTCGGCGGTCACGAGCTTCCTGTAGATTTCGGCTGCCTCTTTGGATGGAGCAACGGCGTTGTCGTACTGCTTAAACCCGGCATATTTTCGGCCGAGACTGCTCAATGAGAACGCTAGCCCTGCAAGATGTCCGGAGTCTGCCTCTGCGAGCTTGCGCCATACTTCAACTGCTTCTTTAGAGTAAGACAGTGCATCTTGGTCGCGACTGAAAGGTATCAATTGCGATACCTTTAATAGTTCATAGGCGAGTGTCGGCGAATAAGTGGAGTCAATCGCGGCCAACTCTCGGAGGATTACAACCTCTTCTTCGGAAAATGCAAGCTTGGCGACAAGGTGATCTG
Organism: Amycolatopsis sp. NPDC049691; assembly: GCF_040675005.1. Classification (NCBI taxonomy): domain Bacteria; kingdom Bacillati; phylum Actinomycetota; class Actinomycetes; order Pseudonocardiales; family Pseudonocardiaceae; genus Amycolatopsis; species Amycolatopsis sp. NPDC049691. Next base: position 262,343 of record NZ_JBFANX010000003.1, on the reverse strand, counting down.
GTTCGACGAGTGCAAGGTAGACATTGCTTAGTGCTGAGGACAGTCTATGGTGCGAACCGGGGTAGGCGCCCGCGATTTCCTTGCGCAGAGCCGCGGCTTGCTCCAATGGCAATAGTCTCTCGGTGTACTGGGCTGCCACGCCTCGACTTTGATAGTGCAGGGCGCTCGCTAAACGAGTTCGATGCTCCGAATTGAATTCGGTGAGCTCGGCGAGATTTCGATAAACGGACGCGGCCTCCTTTGCCGGTTCCACTATTTCGGCACACCGTTCTGGTGTGTCCAGTCGAATGCACATGCCGTCAAAGGACTTCGCGAGCTGCTCCATCTCCTTTGCGCTGGGGGTACTATGTGTCAATTCCTGTTCAATCGACAGCCTCTCTTTTTCTGTGATGATCGCATCTGAAATGCGACCCATATTTTCGTATATAATTGTGAGATACGTCAGGCAGCCCTGTATTCCGCCCGTGAGTTGGCCGGGATATGAGTTGTTGATGCTGCGGAATATCGCTAGTGCCTCTTGGACTGCGTCGACTGCTTTGAGAAATTCTCCGGCGTAGTTGAGTGCCATTCCGTGTTGGCTAAGTGTCTTCGCTCGCTGAAGAGAATCGTCAGAAGGTAGCAAATCCAACAGTCGCTGCGTGATGATGACGTTGGCGTCGCTTAGTTCGCAGGGCGGCCACATTATAGTGTTCGCAATTGCGTTCAAAGTATCTATATTTGGTTCAATCTCGCTTACCACGCGGCTAAGTAGTGGAAGTGTTTGCCTAAGGAAAGGTTTGGCGGCAGGTGATTCTGATGCGGCCCGGCCCAACACGGTTAAGGCGCGAAGCGCCTGTCGATCGTCGATATTGGATAAGCAGTTCTCGGCAAGTTCCGGGCTGAGCTTTAGTTGGTTGACGACATGGTACTCGGCGAGGCGGTCTGGCTGAAGAGTTCCAAGCCATTGGGGGTGGCCAGTAGTCGGCGTAGCGTCAGTGAGTGGCGGATAGAGATCTCGGAGCCACGAGGCGACTTTTGTTGAAGCTATCGATCCGGGAACCCGTTTCAGCAACTGTGTTACTTCATCCTCGGTGCTAGCGCCAAGCAGGCATGCGGCCGCTACAATTCGGCGCAGTGTTGCCACTGTGAGGCCTGTAGGGCCCTGTAACAGTTCGAAACGTTGTGCACTGCCTTGCCAAAATCGGTCTTCATGTGCCAATAGCTCGATGAGAATTCCATTGACACTGACATGCACGGTCGACGTACCAGTGCTTCCGGATTGCAGAGCAGCGACAAGAGCTGCTGCATGGAGATCCAGAATTCTGGCCCGCTTCTGTTGCGTTGTAACTTCAACATGTCTAGGTGCCCTGACGGCGAGTGCGGCTGCAAAAACTGGCACCGCCATGCGGACGATCTCGGCGTCGGAAATCGCAGCTTCAACGACAGTGGTCAAAGGGTTTCCTGCGTATGCTCTCCCGAGCATGTGACGGATGGCGGGATCTGTCGCGCCAAGTCGTTCCCACCACTCACCTGCACTTCGCGCGATGAGCAACGCCCGTAAAGCGTGGCCTTCATGGCGGGCGATGTCGTGTAGAAATCTGGTGAGTCCGGTCCTTGTCTCGGCGTAGTCAACGACGAGCAGGATTCGTCTATTTACGGCCTGGCGAACTCTTTCTACAGCTGTTGACTCGGCGTCATCAGCGATTCGCTCGCAGTGCCAGCCGATCGTGGTAAGTTGGCTAGCAAGTTCGACCGCCAGTCGGCTTTTACCGGTGCCGCCAGGGCCAGTTAATAATCGGATAGGTCCTGATTCGTCGTCCTCGCACCAAGCGATCAAATCACTTAGTTCTGCCTGTCGACCGATAAAGGTTACTAAGGCGCGACGCGGATCGAGTAGACCGGCGGGTCCTTGTTCGTGGACATTTTGGCGCTCAGGCTCTAATGCACGCTCAAGATCTTTCCTGGCCTGCCGTCTATCTTTCAGCTTGGTGAAGAGCGAAGGAGCGAAAGCACTAGTGACCGCGGCGATCATGACACCAAGCCAGGCGTCGTGGTGATCGGTTAGCCAGAGGCCTGCCAGTGCGCCAACGGCGGCCAGGCAGCAACCAGTCACAAGCGCTGTGCGTGCCTTTCGACGAGTGATCATGGATGCTACATATCTGTCAAGCCACTGTCACTGGAGAAGTCACCTTCGGCTGGCAGCATGAAGGAGCTAAGGAGCGTGATGGGGCGTCGAATGACCGCCGATGGCTCTACTTTGTCATATCGTGTGGTGACGGCGGTGATGCTCATATCGTGACCTCCGCGGTCGTCTTAGTCGTAGGTCGTAGTTCTCGGCTCTTTGTTACAGGACTCAGTTCGGCATCATCGCGGAGGTGCCCGTCGAGGGGGTGAGCGGTGGACCGATAGCCCCCAGGTCTGGCCACTCGGTGTCATGCCTAATTTGCTAAACGTAGTCAGTTTTGCCAGCGGGGTTGCGTCTAGGCGCAGCGGGTTGACCTGGTCCGAACCCGTTCCGGCCGAGTGGATCGCGCACGCCCGAAGTGCTGTCCGACCTCGACGTGGCCCGCTCCGGAGCCGCGGCAGCCGTTGACCGAGGGCCGGCTGGACATGGCGCTGGAGGCGCTGGCCGACTGGGCGCAACCAGTCATCGGAAGGGCATCCGGCCGATGTGGTTGCTGACTCTGTGTTCGATGTCTGCCTCGGCCGCCGACCACTCGGGCGGGCGGCGGGACTGATCCATGCTTCTAGGGAGCTGGCGGGCATGCGGTCGCGGCTTATCAAAGCGCTCCCTCCCGGCGGCCGAGATCGTCGACGTCCGGCAACAGGCTGGCTCCTGCTGTCCGCGCCTCGCACCCGGGGTGAGTTGAAGTAGAGCGGCGTGCTGCCTCTGCAGGCAAGGTGAGGACTCTATCCTTCGGGAACATCTGCCGGACCCATCAAAGAGCAGAGCTGCCAGTCCTACCCGGAGGGTGATCACATCAGCGACCTCCGCGCGCCTTGAGTTCCAGCGACAAGCAACCCGACGGTCCTGGCAGCAGCCGCTGTCGCGTGGTGCGCGGATCTGTTACGCGTCACGCTCTAATTATTCGCAGGTTCACTCAATCGTCGCATCCGAATCGGATATGTCGTCCTTAGTGACTGAGGCGCGAACATCAATGTTTGCGCGTTGCACTTGGTTTGGGATTTGCCAACACTAGAGATTGAGATGTTCAGGGATCCAAACTGCATTGGCCACGAGCCGTCCCGGAACTTCCGATGGTCGTACCACGCAAGCTGGTCTGTAACGGATCTCGAAGCCAACGCGACTGATCGCTGTCTGCTTCGGGCAAGCTGACCGTTCGCTCGATCGCGTTGTGTCTCGACCGCAGAACTCTAACGGCAGCAGGGTGATCACTGAGGGGGCCGTGATGTCGAGCAGTATCTCGACCGATGCAGAACTGACCACCGGCGCGCTTGTTTCCGTTCGTGGACAGAAATGGGTAGTCAGCGACGTCGATCCTGCCGATTCGAGCACGCTCGTAACGCTGCAGAGCGTCGATGAGGGCCGTTTCGGAGAGACACTTGAGGTCATTTGGGAGGTCGAGCCCGGTCGGCAAGTACTCCCGAGCGGCTCGCTTCCCGCAGTCACCACCAAGGGTTTCGATCCGCCGGAGCAGCTCGCCGCGTTCCTGGACGCTGTCCGTTGGTCTGCGGTGACCTCGGCTGACGTCGGGACCTTGCAGGCACCGTTCCGTTCCGGCGTCGCCATCGAGGACTACCAACTCGAGCCGGTTGCCCGTGCCATCCGCGCACCCCGGGTCAACCTCCTGCTCGCGGACGACGTTGGGCTAGGCAAGACAATCGAGGCCGGCCTTGTCGCGCAGGAACTTTTGCTGCGGCACCGCACGCAGCGGATCATGATTGTGTGCCCCGCCGGGCTTACGATGAAGTGGCGAGACGAGATGGCCGAGAAGTTCGGCCTCGACTTCACCATCATCGATTCCGAACGTTGTGCGCAGGTCCGCCGCGACTATGGCAGTGCGGCCAACCCGTTCAGCGTCTACCCGCTGAGCATCATCAGCCTGCCTTGGTTGCGCGGCGCGAAAGCCCAGCGGCTGCTCGACGAGGTGCTGCCCGTCGACGGGCCCACGTACCCGCGCACGTTCGACCTCCTGATCCTGGACGAAGCCCACCACGTCGCGCCGGCGGCACCGAAGCAGGTGTACGCGGTGGACTCGCAGCAGACCAAGCTGATCCGCCGGCTCGCGCCGCACTTCACGCACCGGCTGTTCCTGTCCGCTACCCCGCACAACGGCTACCAGGCCTCCTTCACCGCGCTGCTGGAGATCCTGGACGACCAGCGCTTCGCCCGCGGCGTCGAACCAGACCGTTCGGCGGTCAAAGCGACCGTGGTGCGACGTCTGAAGCGGGACATCACCAACGCTGATGGCACTCCCCGTTTCCTCGCGCGCAAGACCGAACCGCTTCTGGTCGAATACCCGGAGAGCGAGCGCGAGATCCACCAGTTGCTGACCCAGTTCGCCGAGCTGCGCCGCAAGAAGTTGACCACCCGGAGGGGCTGCAAAGCCACGGACCTCATCACCCTGCTACTGAAGAAGCGGCTGTTCTCCAGCCCGGCGGCGTTCGCCCATACCGTCGCGGTCTACCAGGAGACGATGCTGTCGAAGACCCGGGCGCTCAGCGTTGCAGGCGATGACATCCCGGCGTGGATGGAGGACTTCTTCGACGACATTGCCACCTACGACGATGAGCTCTTGGCCGAGGCTGAAGACGACGTGCTCGGCCGCTCACGGCCCATGCAGCCCGACGCGGACGAGGACGAACGGTCGCTGCTGGAGCGGATGCACCGGTGGGCACGCACGCACGACGCGGAGCCCGACGCTAAGGCACGCGTGCTGATCACCTACCTCAAAGGCGTGTGCAAACCCGACGGCAAGCGGTGGGCCGACGACCGGGTCGTGGTGTTCACCGAGTACCGCGACACCCAACATTGGCTAGTCGAGCTGCTTCGCCAGGAGGGCCTGGGCGGGGACGGCGTGTCTCAGTTGCACGGCGGGATGAGCACCGAGGAGCGCGAGCAGTTGCGGCTGGCGTTCCAGAAGGCCCCGTCCGAGCACCCTGTGCGGATCCTGGTGGCCACAGACGCCGCGAGCGAAGGGATCGACCTGCAGCGCCATTGCCACCGCCTGGTCAACTACGACATCCCGTTCAACCCCAACAAGCTCGAGCAGCGCATCGGCCGCATCGACCGCTATGGACAGAGCCATACGCCCGACATCCGGCACTTCGTCGGCACCGGCTGGGAGAGCAAGGTCGACTCCTACGAAGCCGACCTGGAGTTCCTCTCCCGCGTAGCCACCAAAGTCGCCCGGATGGAGGCCGACCTCGGGTCGGTCAACGCCGTGCTCGCCGACGCGGTGCAGCGCCGCATGCTCGGCCAGCTCAAGGACTTCGACGTCGACAAGGCCGGCGCGAAGAAGGATCAGCTACCCGCCGAACAGAACGTCCGCGAGCAGGTCCGCAAGCTGCGCGCCAACGTCGACGAGACGGTCGCGGAGCTGGGCATCACACCGTCACGCGTAAAGCGGGTCGTGGACACCGCGCTGACCCTGGCCAGGCAACAGCCGCTGCGCGCTGACGACGCCAACGGTGCGTTCGTGGTGCCGACCCTGACCGGCTCGTGGGTCCGCGCGAGCGAGGGACTGATCGAGAAGTTCCAGCCGGAGAAGCACAAACGCGACGAGGTCCCGAAGCAGCTGCCGGTCACCTTCGACGCTGCGGTCGCGCGCGGCCGCGACGACATCGTGCTCGCGCACCTGAACCACCCGCTGGTCGCGATGTCCACCCGGCTGCTGCGCGCGGCGGTGTCCAACAACGACATCGACCTGCACCGCATCACCGCCGTGGTCAGCGATGACCCACGATTAGAAGACGTGCTGGTCGGCGCGTACTCCCGTTTCCTGATCGTGGGTGCCGATGGCGTGCGACTGCACGAGGAGGTCCTGCACGCCGGCGGCTGGGCCCCGGAGCGAGGACGCTTCCGTCGAGTAGAGAACCTCGGGCTGCTCGCCGACATCCTGGACCGCGCCCTCGCGGACGGCACGCCCGGCGCCGAACCGGTCCGGCGCCGCATCGCCGGGCGCTGGACGAGGATCTCCGGCGGCCTGCTCCGCGCGATCGACTGGCGGACCACCACTCGTCTCGACTCGCTGCGCCGGGCGCTGAGCCAGCGTGAGGACGCCGAGCGCAAGCGCATCACCACGACCATCGATCAATTCGCAGCCACCCTGCGCTCCGCGCTCGCCGAGGACCAGGAGGACGCGCTGTTCAGCCGCCTCGACCTGGAGAAGACCCGGGACGAGCGTGAGCAGTACCGGCGCGACCGCAGGCGCTGGGAAACGCGGCTGACCGAGCTGGCCGCCGAGCGTCAACGCGAGCTCGACGCGATCGCCGCCCGCTACAGCCATCAGGAGCCGCACCGGTTCCCGGTCGCCGTGGTGTTCGTCGTGCCCAAGAGGGAGGCGATCCGATGAGACCCCGTCGTTCGCACGCGCCGGACAGCGCACAACAGCACCGGGACTGGCTCAGCCTCATCGAGGTCAGCGGACCATTCCTCTCCCTGCCGGTACTGCGCTCGATCTGGCCTACCCTCGACGCGCTGGACAAACCGACGAAGGAGAAGCTGCGGCTGGCGCACGCCACGTGGCAGGAGAACACCGAGTCCGGGCAGCGCGGCTGGATCGACTACATCCTCGGCGAGCTGCTCGAATGGGGCGACGCGCTGCGCTGGGCCGAGGACGACGACTTCGACGCCCTGTCCATGGACCTGGCTGAGCACGACACCCAAGTCACCCCGGCGTTCGCGCTGGTCGACCCGGGCGAGGACGCCAAACCCCGCACCACGCAAGTGCTCGGGCTGATCTGCGCACCAGGCACCCAGCCGACAGCCCGGCTTAAGGGCGAGGCATGGGCAGCCACCCCTGTGGACCGGCTCGCGCAATTGTGCCGGCACCACGAGGTGCAGCTCGGCTTGGCCACCGACGGCCGCTGGTGGGTGCTGGTGTCAGCGCCGCGCGGCAAGGTCACCACCACCGCCGTGTTTGACACCGTCGCTTGGAACGAGGCCGCCGAGCTGGATGTCGTGCGCGCGTTCGTGTCGCTGCTACGGCGCTCTCGGTTCTACGGCGTGCCGGACAACGAGAAGCTCGTCGAACTGCTGGACAAGAGCGAGGACTCCCAGGAGGAGGTCACCGAAGCGCTCGGTGTGCAGGTCCGCCAAGCCGTCGAACTGCTGGTCGCCGCGATCGGCCGCGCCGACACTGCCCAGCGCGACCGCGGCGAGAAGGGCATCGAGGTCGACGCCTGCGAGGTCTACCGCGGCGCGGTCACCGTGATGATGCGCATCGTTTTCCTACTCTTCGCGGAGGAGCGCAAACTGCTGCCCTCCGACAGCCCCCTGTACGCTAGCACCTACTCGGCCAGCCGGTTGTGCGCGCAGCTCGAACAGCAGGCGCGCGAGGGCAGCGAGGACGACCTGGAGTACAGCGACGTCGCCTGGCACCGGCTACTTGCCTTGTTCGACGCGGTCTACTACGGCATCAGCCACCCCAGACTACGGATGCATGCCCACAACGGCTCGCTGTTCGGCCCGTTCAAATACACCTGGCTGCCGACCAACATCGACGACCGCACCGTGCTGCACATGCTCCGCGCCGTGCAATACGTGGAGGTCGGCACCGGCCGCTCGAAGGAACGTCGCAAGCTGTCTTTCCGTGAGCTGGATGTCGAGCAGATCGGCTACGTCTACGAGGGCCTGCTCTCCTTCGACGGCTTCCGCGCCGACGACGTCACTCTCGGGCTGATCGGCAAAGCCGGGCTGGAGGAGGAAGTCCGGCTCCGTGACCTGACGAAACTGGCCGCTCAATGCCTAGATGTGCCTGCCCTCGCCGCCGCGCTTGCCGAGGAGTACAAGAAATCCTGGATCGGTTCCCCACGTGCTCTGGAGAAGAAGCTTGCGCCCCTGATCGGAGTAGAGAAGGAGGACGCCCGCCGCAAGCTGCTCGCTGTCACCCGTGGCGACGCGGCGCTGACCGATCAGCTGTTGGTTTTCTTCGATATCATCCGCCAGGACCTGCGCGAGCAACCCGTCGTAATTATGCCGGGCGAGCTGTTCGTCACCGAGTCACCGCTGCGCAAGAACACTGGCACCCACTACACCCCGCGCTTCCTGGCCGAGCAGATCGTCGATGGCACCCTCGAACCGCTGGTCTACGAGCCTGGGCCGCTGCAAACAGCGGACAAAAACGAGTGGAAACTCAAGTCGTCCAGCGAGATCCTCGCGCTCAACGTCGCCGACATCGCGATGGGTTCTGCTGCGTTCCTCGTCGCCGCCGCTCGCTATCTTGGCGAAAAACTTATCGAAGCCTGGACTCGCGAAGGCGACGACCGAGTACGGGACAACCGCGCCCCGGATACTGAGCGTGACGCCGACCAGGATCCGGTAGTGATCGAAGCCCGCAGGCAGATCATCGAACACTGCCTCTACGGCGTCGACATCAACCCCATGGCCGTCGAAATGGCCAAACTCTCCCTCTGGCTCGTCTCGATGGACCCACACCGGCCCTTCACTTTCCTCGACGACCGGCTCGTAGCGGGCGACTCCCTGCTCGGCATCACGTCGCTGGACCAGCTCGAGTGGATGCACATGGACCCGGAGAAGGGGCGCCGAATCCACCAGCGCGGGTTAGTCGACTTCACAGCCGAGAACCGGGAACTAGTCGCCGAAGTCGCTGCCACACGTCGCACGGTCGCCAACATCGACGGGACGACCCTCGCCGGCCTCGCACGCAAACGACAGGTGCTTGCGGATCTCGAACAGAAGTCGAGCCGCGCCCGCCTGCTCGCCGACCTCTGCGTGGGCGCTGCGCTCGTCCACGCCAAGCGCGGCGATAACGGACTGCGAATTGGCTCCGTCACCGCCGCCGACTACGCGCGCCGAATTGACACGGCGGAGATGGAGACACGTGAACAGGCAGAAGACTGGCTCAAGACTGAGCGCCCAGGCGGCGGATTTGATCGGGTACCGGTGCATTGGCCATTAATCTTTCCCGAGGTCTTCGAGCTGGGAGGTTTCGATGGGATAGTCGGTAATCCTCCGTACCTTGGTGGACCAAAGATATCCCCAACGCACGGCGAGGCCTACCGCAAATATCTGACTGAAGTAGTGGCACGGGGCGGCAACGGTCGAGCCGACCAAGTCGCCTATTTTACAATAGTTGCCCATACTTTGCTCCGCAAGTCAGGGCAAAGCGGCCTGCTGGCCACTGACACTTTAGCCCAGGGTGACACAATGGAAACCGGACTTGAATTGTTGGTCCGCGAGGGCGCGATCATTCGTCGGGCAATCAAGAGCAAGAAATGGCCTACAAAGAGCGCTGGAATACAGTACTGTGCTGTGTGGTCCAGTAGATCAGATCTTCCGAATTCTCTCGATCGAATATTGGACGGAGAGATCGTTTCGCGCATATCTCCAGCGCTGGAGCCAGCGAGCACAGTCTCCTCCATCCGTCACAAGCTCGACTCTAGCAAGGGAATTGCATTTGTCGGTCACGACATTAAAGGTGCGGGGTTTATCCTGTCAAGATCTGACGTGGCCAGGCTTATTGAGAGCGATCCGAGGAGCAGTGATGCGATCAGCCCTTATATCAAGGGTGACGAACTGAATCAGTCGACACAAATAGCTGCCACCTCTCATATAATAAACTTTCGAGATTGGTCGATTGAACAAAGCCAAGCGTATCCGGCATGTTTTCAAGTGGTGCAAACGCGCGTAAAACCTGAACGCGACATTAAGAATAGAAAATCCCATAGGGTCAATTGGTGGCGATACGCTGACTACAGGAAAGGGCTAGAGGCTGCCACCCAATATCTGGACACTGTCATCGCCATGACTCTACATAATAAACATATGATTCCTACCTTTGCTCCAGGTCACACGATTTATTCCCATGGCTGCGTCGTGTTCGCAACCTCCGACGCGGCCATATTATCCATTATCAGTAGTTCCGCGCATTATTTGTGGGCAACTACAGGTGGGGCATCGACATTATCCACGACTTCACGTTACGCTCCGTCAGATAAGTTTGAAACGTTCCCGCTTCCCGACTTCACGGTCGATCTGCGAGAGTCCGGCGAGCGTCTAGCTGCTTTCCGTCGTGAAGTGAGCCAAGCTAAGAATTCTGGACTGACAAAGATATACAATCAGGTCTTCGACCCAGCTTGTATAGACGCCGACATCGAAAACCTCCGTCGCATCCACCAGATGATAGACGAGGCAACGATCCGCGCATACGGGTGGGAGGACCGGATCGCGGCGGTTGGAGGGTTGGATCAGGGCTTCCACAAGCTCGGCCGGCAGACGCGATACACCATTGGCCCGGCCGCTCAACGGGTGGTTCTCGATAGCTTGCTGGACCTGAACCACGAGCGGTACGCCGAGGAGGTCGCGCAGGGTCTGCACGATAAGAAGGGTAAACTCAAGCGCCCTGACGGAACATTGTTCTGATGACCAGTGACAGCCTCTTCCCGAAACCGGACAGCGGGGCAACATCAGCCGTGTCGCCGTTGGACGTCGAGCAGTCCTTTTCCGACGCCAGTTCGTTCAAGGTGCGCGATGAGTTCCAGGATCTGGTGGAGCGGGATTTGCTCGGGCCATGGGATGGCGACGCCGAGAAGTTCAGACCGCGCGCGATGGGGCCGCGCGAGCGGTACCTAGTCGGGATGCTGGGGCCGAAGCGCGCACCGAGGTCCACTATGGACGAGGCCGACGCCACAACCGATGCCGAGTCTGGGGTACAGGGCGACGCACGGGGCGAGGAAGGCGGCGAGCTGCCCGACATTCTCACACCGCAGAACCTCGGGCGGATCTGGGCGTCATCGATGGGGCTGTCCTTTTGTGTAGGCGCGGACACTGACGTAGTGGTTGTCACCGCGAGCTGGGGGCGCTACTTCAAGCACGAGTCCGAGGATGCCGAGGGGCGCAAGCGCAGTGTGTGGGCGCGCGAGCCGATGGAGTTCCAATCAGAGCTCCGGCTCGACGGCGAGCGAGACTTCCGCGTGCCGCTGACCGTGGCCGATCCGAGTGATCCAGGTGTGTCGCTGGCGGTCGCGGTTCGCCCGGCGGGAAGCACCCGCACGGTTGAGGTGACGCTTATCAACGTGCAGGAAGAACCAGAGTCGAATCGGGACGCGGCGTGGATCTTCCAGACCAAACTGACTGTCACTGCGCTGGACGGCACCGCGCCGATCTTCGTGCCGATCGACGATCCGATGGCCGACGCGAACCCCGTCGTGGAGGACCAGGAGGAGCTGCACCTGCGGCTGCTGTATCGCGACCAGTTGAAGTTCGCGACTGGGCAGAACGTCGCAGTGTACGCGCACACGGAGCTGGCGATCCGGCGCGCGCATAAGCTGGAGACCCGGTGGTTACCGACCCATGAAGTGCCGGCCACCATCGCGCAGGTCGGCGCGGGCACGGCACTGGCTGGCGCGGAGTTGTCGATGGACACACTCGCGACGGCCGAGCCGCAGGCGTTGCGCACAGGGCTCTCACCACTGGCGGATGGCTACGCCACTTGGCTCGACAAGCGTGAGCGAGAGATCGTCGCATTGCCAGAAGCGCTGCGCGGTCCGGCCGAGGGTGCTGTGTTCAGGGCACGGATCGCGCACCAACGCATCAGCGCGGGCATCAGGCTGCTCACCGACCCGGAGTCACCACGCCACAAGGAGGCGTTGCGCGCGTTCGGGTTCGCCAACGAGACGATGGCGATGCAGCGGCGGCACACTGAGATCGCGCTGCGCCGTGCGGACCCGATGGTCTCCTACGCCGATGCCGAAGCGGACGTGAAGGGCCTGGGAGCCAAGGTGGCGTCGTGGCGGCCGTTCCAGCTCGCCTTCGTGCTGCTGAACCTGCCGGCCATCACCGACCCCGACCACATCGAGCGGGCGGCGAGCCCGGACGCGACTGTGGACTTACTGTTCTTCCCGACCGGTGGCGGCAAGACCGAGGCCTACCTGGGGTTGACCGCTTACACCTTCGCGATCCGTCGGCTGCAGGGCGTCGTCGGGACCGGGGAGGACGGTCGCAACGGGGCGGCGGGGGTGGCGGTGCTGATGCGCTATACGCTACGGCTGCTGACTGCGCAGCAGTTCCAGCGCGCGGCCGCGTTGATCTGCGCCGCCGAGGTGCTGCGGCGGGCGGACGAGTCCACGTGGGGCGGCGAGCCGTTCCGCATCGGGCTGTGGGTCGGCGGGACGGTGTCGCCGAACTGGTTCGACCAGGCCAGGGACCAGATCGCCGAGGCCCGCGAGGCCGGTCAGAGCAAGCGGGCGAACGTGCTGCAGACGCTGTCCTGCCCGTGGTGCGGCAGCAAGCTCGAGGCACACCGGGACCTGCATGTCGACACCGTCGCGCGGCGGCTCTTCCTGTACTGCCCGAACGCCGAGGGCGCGACCGCCTGCCCGTTCGCCCGCACCAAGTCTCCCGAAGGTCTACCGATCCTCACCGTGGACGAGGAGATCTACCGCTACGCTCCGAGCTTGGTCATCGCCACGGTGGACAAGCTCGCCCAGTTGCCGTGGCGGGGGTTCGCGGGGATGTTGTTCGGCCGCGTCTCCCAGTACTGCCCCCGGCACGGGTACCGGCACGAGGATCTGGACTCGCGCACTGGTTGTGGCGTCCGGCACAACGCGAAGGGAACGCTGCCGACGGTAGCCAGCCACCCGGTGGTGCGGCTGCGGCCACCGGATCTGATCATCCAGGACGAGCTGCACCTGATCTCCGGCGCGCTGGGCACCATAGTCGGGCTGTTCGAAGCCGCCGTGGACGAGCTGTGCACCTGGACCACCCCGTCCGGTGGCGAAGCTGGACCGAAGATCGTCGCCTCGACCGCCACCACCAAACGCGCCCGCGAGCAGGTGCGCGGAGTGTTCGGACGAGACTTGGAGATCTTCCCGCCGCAGGTCATCGACGTCGCGGACACGTTCTTCTCGAGGCAGGTTCCGGTGTCGGCGGCCAACCCCGGCCGGCGCTACCTTGGTATCTGCGCGCACGGTGTGCGTCTGAAGTCCGCCGAGATCCGGCTCGCTGAGATCTTGTTGATCGCGGGTCAGACCATGTTCGACGCGCACGGCGAAGCGGCCGATCCGTACATGACGCTGGTCGGTTACTTCAACGCCACCCGCGAGCTGGCCGGCATGCGGCGCTATCTCGACGACGACGTCGCCACCAGGGTCCGCCGCCACGGCCGCAGCAAGGGACTGTCCGACCGGATCATCGGTGCCACCGCGATGCTCACCATCCAGGAGTTGACCTCGCGGATCTCCTCGGGCGACATCAGCGACGTGCTCAAACGCCTGGAGATCGGCTTCGACGCCGACCTGGACACCAGCACCCGCCGCCGGGCGATCAATCAGAACTTCGGCGAGGTGCTCACAGTGAATAAGGGCAAGTCGGCGCAGAGCAAGGACCGCGCCGAGTTCCACCCGGTCGCCGAACGGCGGAGCGCTCGGCTGAAGGACGACCGTGTCCCGGTCGATGTGGTGCTGGCGACCTCGATGCTTCAGGTCGGAGTCGACGTGTCCCGGTTCGGGTTGATGGTCGTGACCGGTCAGCCGAAGAACACCGCCGAGTACATCCAGGCGTCCTCGCGTGTCGGCCGTGACCCGCGCCGTCCCGGTCTCGTGGTGACGCTCTACAACTGGACCCGGCCGCGTGATCTGGCGCACTACGAGGACTTCGAGCACTACCACGCCACCTTCTACCGCCAGGTCGAAGCGCTGTCCGTCACTCCGTACACCCGCCGGGCACTGGATCGCGGCACCACCGGCACCTTCGTCGCCGCGGTGCGCAACATTGTCGAGGGCAACTCGCGCAACGCCGACGCGTACGACGTCCAGCTGGACGATCCGCTGGTGCGCCGCCTCATCACGCGCCTCCTCGCCCGCGCCGAGGTAGTGGCCGGCGAGCGTGGACGGGGCTACCTTGAGGAGCGCATCAAGAGCCTCGTCGACATCTGGAACCAGGCCAAGAAAGGCTCCACCCGACTCGGGTACGAGGCCGGCTCGTTCAAGAAGCAACGGCTGATCGGACTGCTTACCAAGCCGGGCGAGGGCAAGTGGACCGACACCACGGTCGGCATGTCCATGCGCGAGACCGAGAACGAGATCAACCTGCTCCTGCCGGGTAGCGGCGAGTTCTTCCAGCCCACCTACAACGCGCCCGGCTGGTCCTTCACCCCGCCGGACGGCGCAACCGACGAGGAGGACTCACCCGAGGGCGACGAGATGGGCGAGTCGGACCTGACCAACACGAGGCAGGGATCCTGATGTGCGCCCAGTACCGCCGCCGAGTAGGCGCCGTCCGCCCCAGTCACCTGATGTTCACCAGCGGCATCGGCTCGCTCGTCGACCTGCCGAACTTCTCGGTCCTGGTGCAAGGCTTGGACGACTGGCGCTATGACAACATCCCGGAGTGGGAGCCGATCAAGGAAGAGCGGCTACTGGCGGCGGTGAAGACGTTGCACGGCAAGCGCCATGTCGAGCAGCTGCGCCCCGCGCCGTGGTTGGAAGGGCTGGATGGCGACCCGCGCGGCCCGGCGTCCCGCGTCGGTGTGCCGACCACTCCGTTCCCCGCGTGGCTCCGCTGCACGGTGTGCAACGAACTCGGCCCCATCGACTCGCAGGTGTTCGGCTTCGAGAACGAGAAGCCGACACGCCCGCACGAGGCCCGTTTCTTCCACGACTCATGCGGGCGCAAGCGCTCCGGGCGCAAGCCGCTGGCTGTCGCCGCCCGCTTCGTTCTGTCTTGCACGGCGGGCCACCTCGATGAGTTCCCATACAGTCACTATGTGCATCGCGGGGGCCCGTGCGTCAAAGCCAGCCACCCACGGCTGCAGATGGAGGACCGCGGCGGCAACATCGGAGCGAACGTCGAGATCCGCTGCATCGCATGCGGTGAGCGTCGCAACATGCGCGAGGCGATGGGCAAGCGCAACGAGCAGAATCTGCCTCGCTGTCGAGGCCGAAACGCCCACCTCGGCACCTTCGATCCAGAAGGGTGCGACCGCGACCCCAAGGTGTTGGTGGTCGGCGCCTCCAATCAATGGTTTTCGCAAACGCTGTCCGTGCTCGTTGTCCCCTGCGGCGGCGTCAACGAGCTGCAGGCCAAGGTCGAGAAGCACTGGGAGCAGATCTCCGGGCTCCCGAAGGCGATGTATGCATACGGCCGAGAGAACGTCACCGCATTCAAAGAGCTCGCGAAATGGACCGACGACGAGATCGACGCCGTAGTCACCACCGTCCGTGCGATCAAAGAAGGCCCCCAACAGGAACTCACGTCCGGCTACCCGGACCTGCGCACCCCGGAGTGGGAGATCTTCTCGGCGCAGCAGGTCCCCGAACCGAACGACGACTTCGCGCTGCGCCGCGACCCCGATGGTGTCCCGGAATCGCTGAAGGGCATCTTCGCCGACGTCATCCAGGTCGAGCGGCTGCGCGAGGTGCGCGCCTTGGTCGGCTTCACCCGGCTCGACTCCCCGGACCCCGATGACCCTGAACTTGTCACGCCCGCGCCACTGTCTCGCGACGACCCGAAATGGGTGCCCGCCAGCGAGGTCCGCGGCGAGGGCATCTTCCTGCGCGTCCCCGAACCGCTCCTGGCCGAGTGGGAGCAGCGCGTCGACGGGTCGACCGCGCTGTCTTGCCACAAGGCCGCCTACGCCGAGTTCCGCAAGAACCGCTACTCCGACCGTATCCCTGCGCAGTTCGACCCTATGATGCACTGGCCCGGCGCCCGCTACATCGCACTGCACACCCTGTCCCACCTGCTCATCCGAACCATCGCGCTGGACTGCGGTTACAACGCGGCGAGCCTGTCCGAGCGCATCTACGCCGGAAGCGAGGACGACCCCCGCAGCGGCATTCTGATCTACACCGCCGTACCGGACGCCGAAGGCAGCCTCGGTGGGCTGGTGTCCCAGGCTGGGCCCGAACGGCTTGTGCGGCTGACCCGACGCGCCCTGCGCGACGCGAAGCGGTGTTCGTCCGACCCGCTGTGCAAGGAAAGGCTGCCGCAGCCGCCCGCCGACTTCCTGCACGGCGCCGCCTGCCACGTCTGCCTGTTCGTCTCAGAAACCACCTGCGAGCGCGGCAACCACTTCCTCGACCGCCGCTTCGTAGTGTCCATTGACGACCCCAAACTCGCCCTGTTCCCCGACCTGCCATGAACCCGTTCGAGCGGGCCGCCGCCGCAGCAGCTCCTCATCTGGGAGCTGTCGCACTGCGTGGCTTGGCTGACCGCATCGGATCAGGCTGGCCGGACGCGGCGATCCTCAGCTGGATCGGCCACGCCCTGAGTGAGGCCGCAGCACCCGTCCTGGCCACGCGCGACGAGTCCGCCGGCGACGCGGAGGCCGCCGCCTACCTGCGCGGACTCGCGGCGGCCCACGAACAACTGACCGCCGCAGTGAGTGTGGAAACCGTGTGGAGCGGACCCAGCAGCCACTCCGTGCCCGTCCGAGCCACGGCACAAGCGCTGATCGAAGTCATCGCGCAGGCGCGGCATGAACTCTTGCTCATGACCTACTCGGCTAAGCCTCACCCCGACATCCGCACGGCCCTCGCCGCCGCCGGAGCACTCGGCGTCGAGATCACCGCCGTTGTCGAGACCCTGCAAGGTGCGGGCAGCGCGCTGGCCGGGGCGGAACCGGCTGCGGCGTTCGCCGCGATTCCCGGCGTCCAGCTCTGGCACTGGCCGGCCTCTCAGCGCACTGAACCTGGCTCCAAGATGCACGCCAAGCTCGCTGTCGCCGACCGCCGCGTTCTGCTGGTCTCCAGCGCCAATCTCACCCAGTCCGGCGTGGCCAAGAACATCGAAGCTGGGCTCCTTGTTCGCGGAGGACACACCCCACGCCGAGTCGCCGAGCACATCGCCGACCTGAAAGCTGTGAACGTGTTGACACGACTGCCGGTGACCAGCCAATGAGCATGAATGGAGCGGCGCGTGAGCCGTTCGGTACACGTTGTCGGGGCGGAACAGCTTGGCGAGCCACTCGTTGGCCACGGTGCGCCAACCCGTTCAGTCGCGCCTCGTTCAGGTCAGCTGCTCCTCATTGGGGCACTTCGCCGTGCGGTTGCGAAGGCGTTCCGTCCGTTGCCAGCCGACCACTACAGCCTTGACCTGCTGAAACGCGACCGATCAGCACAGCGAAAGCCGTGTAGATAGTGAGCAAGATCGTCCTCGGACACAGTATTACCCCACGGATCGCGAAACGCGATCGTGAATCTGGGGTGATCGTAGCCTAGCTCGAATCGATCTCCTGCAGTCGCCATCCTGCGCTGTCGCAGACGATGAACTGTCCCGAGCCTCGTATCGCTGTCGCGACGCGGCTGCTTCGTGTCCGAGCTGACTCCAGCGTGGCGTGGCCGTCACAGTCTTGAACGCCGAGCCGGACGTGGATCTCGTCGACGAGGCGGTCTTCGCGGATGTAGAGGGTCTTCGGTCGTGTCTGGTTCGCGCGTTGGGTGCTGGTGTGGCCGTGGCGGCAGCGGTATGTCGGTCTTCCGTGGTTCCAGTGCGAGTCCAGCCGCCGGTTGCAAACGCTGCAGTGGATGAGCCCGGCGAGGGCGAATCGACGAGTCTGACCGTCGCCGGCGGGGCGCGCTGCCCGGACTTGCTGCGCGGCGACGAAGTCCTGTTCGGTGACGAGCGCCGGATGGGCGGCCTTCGCCGACAGCGCGGGCGTTGAGGCTGGGCCTTCGGTGCCGGTGGCGCGGCGGTTCCAAGTCTGGCGCCCGGTGTAGCGCGGGTTGGCCAGGATGACGGCGACGGTGCGTAGGGTCCAGGCACTGCGGGTTCGATGCCGGTTGCGGTCTGGATCGGCGCTGGACGGGCAGGGGATACCGCGTTCGTTGAGGTGTCGGGCGATGCTGGCGACGCTGTGCCCTGTGAGACGCTGGCGGAACATCCATGCCACGTGCGGCGCGGTGCGCGGGTCAGGAGCGAGTCGTTGCAACCGCCGTCCCCAGCGGGCGTCGGCGGCGTTGGGGTGCGGGCCGGCGTCGACGAGCTGGTAGCCGTAGGGTGGTCGGCCGCCGAGGTAGCGGCCCTGTTGGGTGGCCTGGTTGTGCATCGCCGCCAGCACCCGATGGCGGGCACGGAGCACTTCGCGCTGTGACTGAGTGGCCAGCAGCGACATCAGCGCCCGATGGTCGCGGTTGCCGAGATCGACCGGACCTCCTGTTTCCGGCAGCCACAGCTGGACGCCGTGCCGGACGCACCAGGCGTACAGAGTGGCAAACTGGGAGCCGGTGAACGCGCGCTCGTACTCACCGACCACGATCGCATCGATTGTCTTGTCTGATCCAGCAATCTCAGCCATGAGCCGCGCGGCGTGCGGTCGTTGTGTCCATGGGACGCGGCGTGAGGTGCCGGCGTCGAAGTACGCGGCGACGATCTGACCATTGCCGGCGACGAGGCCGTTGGCCATGTCACGCTGCCAGCCTTGTGACGACACGCGGTCTTGATGGCGGGTAGTCGAGGTTCGGCCGTAGAAGGCGAACTGGAGTCCGTCGCTGTGGTCGGGTGGGGGAGAAGTGCGGGTGGGCTTGCCGGTGGCCATCCACTGCGCG
The DNA here is from genome assembly GCF_040675005.1 of Amycolatopsis sp. NPDC049691. NCBI lineage: Bacteria > Bacillati > Actinomycetota > Actinomycetes > Pseudonocardiales > Pseudonocardiaceae > Amycolatopsis > Amycolatopsis sp. NPDC049691. The sequence continues at coordinate 243,674 of NZ_JBFANX010000003.1, read as the reverse complement.
AGCAGGTCTGCGGTCCCGGTTGGAGGCGGCGCCGGTTCTGCGAGTGGTCGATTCGGGATCACGATGACCGGATGCGTCTTCGGAGGACGTATGACGGTGAGTCCGGCAGCATTCGCTCATTCAGCGCAGTGAGTGCTCGCACGGGGGCGATGTATAACGTCCAGCGCCGGCAAGGGCCTCGTCGACGACCTGGCCCTGGTCACGACGAGTCACCTCGACCGCCAGTTCCTGGTGCAGTGTGCCCGTTGGCATCGTTTACTATGCTGGCGACTTCTGCAGCGAGCGCGACGTCCAGCCAGTGACCGACGCTAACGGGCGGTACCGGGCCACCCGACCCCGGTCCGGTCGGGCCACCACCGGGCCGACTGCGTGCCCGCCGACGGGACCCTCGCGCTGGCCAAAGCGAGTACAGCGGACGTCGTCGTGATCCAGCCTGCCGAGTTCACGTCGTTTACCGCCACCCAAGTCGCGGACGGCACCATCACAGCGAGCGGCACTCTGGGCTTTCCTCGCTTCACCCCGTCGGACATCCCAGTCCGGATCGAGTACCTGACCGCGGGGTCGTCGTGCTGGACGACGTCTCCACGCACGTCGGAGTGGGCCGGAAGCGCTTTCGGGTTCTCGGCCGCGGAACAGCTGGTCTACGGGTAGCGAACCCCCGTTCGACCGGACTCGTTGTGCAGGCCATCAATCATGGGGCGCGAGGCATCTGGCTCTCCAAGCAGTTGAGGGCCTCGGCTCAGCCGGGCAGGTGCGCTCCTCGTCCAGGAGTTCAGCCACCGCCAGCACAGTGTCGATCCGATGTGCTCCGAGCTCTGAAGTTACTCAGTGTCACCGACCTGCTTGGCGGCCGTAGGGCTCGCGGTCCGCTATCACCGTCGAGTGGAAGACAAGGCGTGTGTTCCGGTGGGCCGATTCGGCGAAAAGTTGAAACGATCCGGTCACGGCAGGCGCCCCGTACGTAACAGCGGAGCTCTGCTTGACGACAGCGCACACGCACCATGATCCAAAGGGGAATTGATGCGAATGAGAACTGTCGTCGTGATCATTGCTGCATTCGGCGGTCAAAGCTGTGTTCGTGGGGAAGCTTGATCCGGATTGCGTGACGGCCGCGAAGGGGCGTCGGACGGGGGAGACGGATGGAGGAACTCGCGGACCTGCCGCCATCGGATCCGACATTCCCGGCCAGGGTGGCTGCGCTGCTTCGCTCGCGGCCCATCGTCGAGGCGGTGCTGGCGGCCGGTCGGCAGGATTGGCCGGCTGACAGCTACGACGTCACGACCCTCGCGCTCGCCGCGATCGACCTGGTCATCGCGCGGCAGGGATTCGACGAGGAGGCGACCTACGACGATCTGGTCGGCGGCTTGACAATCCTCGCCCGCCGTGCAGCACCGGGGAGGTCTGGCGAGGAACACCGGCGGGTGGCCGAATTCACGATCGGCGGGCTGCTGAACCGGCCTGCGCAGGAAGCGCCGTTCACCTACCGGATCAGCGACCACACCGATCGCGGCGGACACCGGCAGCGTCAGGTGCAGTTCCGGCTGCTGGTGGAACGGGAGGATCCGGTCCGCGGGGAAGTGGTGGTCAACGCGACCCGGGACGCGATCAACGCGCTGGTCGGCGGTCTCGAATTCGATGTCGAAGACGAGCAGATCGCCAACGAACTCATGCTGGAGCGCCAGCTCGCGAAGGGTGCATTCGACGCTGCCGAGAAGGCGGCCGTGCGGGCTCGCCTGTTGTCAGTGTCGCTCGCGGAGGACCTGGCCCGGCTGATCAAGGACACGCGACGCGATCTGCGGTCGGTGCTCGACGAGTGGGCAAAGCAGGTGCCCGAGCGGCTCGAACTGGCGCGGGACCACATCGCGGGCAGGTTGGAATCCGAACACCGGTTGCTGACCAAGGTCAGGGAGTCACTTGAAGCGGAGGATGCGCAGGTGACCGCGGCCGCGGCACGGATCGCGCGGCTGCTCACCGAGTGCGCGCGCAGACACCAGGCGCTTCACGCCCGGGTGATCACGGCCCGCAGCGTGTTCCTCGACGAACAGGACAGGCAGGCGTTCCGTCCTCCGGCCCTCGGCTACCTGCCGGACCTGGCCGTCGAGGTACTGAACCCGTTGCTCGGACTTCCCACCGCCGTTGCGCTCGAGGTCACGGATCGGTGGTTGTCCGATATCACCGGCCCGCGACCACCGAAACTGCCGCGGCTCTATCGGCTGGTCGAAGACCTGTGGTCGGTGCGTGAGCCGGCCATGACTGATCCCGGCGCCGACACCGACGAGATCGGCGACGCTGACCCGCCGACGATCGTGCCCGAAGTCGTCGAGGCCGCCGCAGCCGTCGTGGGCAACGTCGGCCTGCCCGCCCGCCTCTCCGCGTTGCTGGCCGAAGCACTCACGGCGCCGGACGAAACAGCAGACCGGCAGGCTACGGCGGAGATCGTCGCACTGGCGGCGTTGTGGTGCTATGCACCGGAGGAAGCCGAGACCGGACGCCCGGAGTCGGCCGATCTCGCGGCGAGCATCTTCGGTCCGCGGGCCGCCGCCGATGCCGACGGGCTTCGCCTGGACCTGACCGGCTGGGACGGCGACGACCTCATCGTGGTGGCGCAGCCGGATGCCCTGCGCGATGCCGACCCGGCACCCGTGACCGAGCGAGGTGGACGACGATGACGCTCACCCAGGCCGACCACACCGATCTCGGGACATTGCTGGCTTTCGCCTTACAGCCGAACCAGCGCCCCGGCCGCAGTCCCGAGTACCGCCGGGTGCTCGGCCGGTACCGGACCGAGCCGGACTTCCGCCTCGCCACGGACGCGGTTCTGCAGGGCCTGGACACGCGGGTGCTGTCGGACGGTGACTTCGGGCTGGTGCTCGGCGTCAACCCGGAATCGCCGTTCGCGTTCCGGGTGGCCGATCTGCCGAACGCCGCCACGCGCGATGGCCGCCTGCTCGCCGGTCTCGTCCTGGTCGGCATCGCGGCCTATGCCTACCCCAGCCCGGCGGACCTGGACGAGGAGCGGGTCCGGCGCATCCCGGAAACCGAGTTCGAGCAGTGGCTGCGGGCCGCGTGTGACCGGCTTCGCGGGCGCGACGCGGCCGGTGAGCCGATCCCAGACGAAGGCTTGGACGAGGCGTGGCGTGCTTACCACGAGAAGCCGGCGCACCGGGTCGGTGAGCGCGGCCGTGGCGCCGGGCGGCTGTCACCGAAGTGCACGTTGTACTGGGTGCGCAACACCCTCGCCTGGCTCGCCGAGCAGGGCATGGCGCGGCCGGAAACCAGCGGCGGCGCTTGGGTCCTGACCGAGCGGTTCCGCATCCAGGTCAAGGACATGGCGAGCGAGCCCGCGTACACCGTCCTCGCCGCGATCGGGCGCGGCGAGCACTTGCGGCGGAACGAAGTAGCACCGGTGCCACTCGACGAGGAGGACGATTGACCTACCACCTCGCGGAACTCCGGTTGCATTCGGTCGGCGAGCGCTCGGCGAGGTTCACCGACCTCGCGCTCGACTTCACCGCGCCGGACGGCCCCGCGGTCACGCCAGCCGACAGTGTCGTGTGGCTGCGCAACGGCGGCGGCAAATCTTCCCTGCTCTCCCTGTTCTACGCACTCGTTCTGCCGAACGCCAACGACTTCCTCGGCCGCGTCGCCAAGCGCAGCCTCACCGACTACGTGGACACCGGCGACACGTCGCACACCATCGCGGTCTGGCACCCGGCGACCAGCGGAACGCTGGACGGCGCGGCGGAGGACGTGCTCGTCACCGGAGCGGTGTACGAGTGGGCGGATCTTCGCCGTCCTGCGGACGCGGACAAGGCCAGGGACAAGCTGAACATCTCATTTTACGCCTTCTACGCGGTGCCCGGAGTTCTGGAGCCCGGTCGTCTGCCTCTCTCCGACGAGTCCGGGACGCCACTCCGGCAGAACGCCTTCCTCGCCGCTGTCCGGGAAGCGGCTGCCGCCCACCCTCAGGCTGCCGATCTGGTCATCACCAGCCGGCAGCACGAATGGACGACGGCGCTGGTCAACCGCAGTCTGGATCCGGAGCTGTTCCGCACGCAGAAGCAGATGAACCACGTCGAGGGCGGCGTCGAGGACATGTTCAAGTTCGCCTCGGCCCGGCAGTTCATCGATCTGCTCATCGAGCTCACCGCCGCGCCCGAAGACGCCGACAACGTGGCTCAACGCCTTTCGTCCATCGCTTCCTTGCTACAGACGAAACCGGCGAAGAAGGCGGAGCGGGAATTCTGCCTCGAATCCGTGACAGGCCTTGGGCGCCTGGAGGTTGTGCATGCCGAAGTACTCGCGGCGCAGGACGCCCTCGACAGGGCGGAAGATGCGGCTCATGCTCTCGCCGCAGCGTTCGTGGCGAGCAGGTCCGAGGCGCAGATCAGGACCGATGCACTCGGAGAACGCGCCGGTGAAGTGGACCGGCGGAGGAGCGTCGCCGATCAGCAGCAAGGCGTTGCTTATGACCTGCTCTATCTGTACCAGCTCCGTGGCGCGAGGTTCCGGGTCGAAGAGGCCGACCAAGAGGAAGCTGCTTCACGAGACGCCGTCAATGCGGCCAACGAGACTGTGTCCGCTTGGGAAGTCGCCGGTCACCTCGCGGCGAAGCGGAAGCTCGAGACCGACCTCGACGCCAATGCCCGGGAAGCCGCCGAGGAACGGACCCGCACCGCACCGCAACGCCGGGAACACGACGACCACGCCGCTCGTCTGCGAACTCGCCTGCTGAGCCTCGCTGCCGAACACGCGGAGGCGGCCGGTCAAGCCCGCGACGATCAAGGAGAAGCCGAACAGAGCGCCCGAGAGCACAAGGCCGAAGCCGAACGCTTCCGCGTCGAAGCGCGGAAAGCCGATCAGGAAGCCGCCGGCGCACAGGCCAAGCTCGACACACTCGCCGCGGACATCGAAGCGGCCGTCCTGGCCGGTGCGCTGCCGGACGCCGCGACGGACCCGAGTGCTCACGACGCGGCCTTGGCCGATCGGTGGGAGGCCCAGGAAACCACCCTCGCGGACGTCCGGGCCAGTCGGCAGGAACGCCCGGTGGCCCGGCAGAGGCTGGCCGATCGGCGAACGGAGCTCTCGGGCGAGATCGCCAAGCTCGACGCCGACCGTGGCCGAGCGGCTGCTGAGCGTAGTGCACTCGCGGATCGATCGGCGGCGCTGTCCGGCGACCAGCGGGTCCTCGACCTCACCGAGGCAAGTGGCGATGTCCCAGCCGACATCTGGGCCGAAGCGGACACCTTGACAAGGCGCCTCACCGACGAGATCGTCGGCGCGGACCTGGCTCTGGTCCGCCATGAAGCCGAGCGAATGGAAGATCGCCGGGCCACGGAAACCCAGGCCCGCACGGGGCTCCTGCCCACCACGCTGGACGCTGATCGCGTGCGGACGATCCTGTCCGGTCAGGGCATCGCCTCAGAGACCGGCTGGACGCACCTGCTGTCCGTGGTGGCCGACGCCCGCCTGAGCGAGCTGCTGGGCGACCCCGATCTCGTGCGTGTCGGTCTCGGTGTCGTCGTCGCGACCGAGCAGGCGGAGGATGCTGCCCTCACCCTGCTGGAAGCCGATGCGTCGACAACCGCGCTCGTCGGCCTGTACACCGCTGCCGACGCGTCGCGGGTGGCCCGGGCGACCGGTTCGCCCGTCCCGGCGGTCACCCCTGTGTGGACGGGCCTGCACCGCGGTCTCGTGGACACGGCTGTCGCGGAGGCGGCGATCAACCGCATTCACGCACGCATCACCGACCACGAGCGCGAACGTACGGCGCTGATGACGGATCGTGACCGCGACCGGACGCTGCTTGCGGACCTGACGCAGTTCCTCGCGGACTGCCCGGCCGGCCACCTTGATGCGTTGGAGCGGCGGATCGCCGATCTCGATCGCACGCTAGGTGAACTGGGCGAGTCGGTGTCGGCGGTCCTTGTGGAACTCGAAGCGCTCGAGGTCGCCGAACGTGCGGATGCCCAGCTGGAGACGGACACGACCGCCGCGCTCTCCGAGATTGCCCAGCGGCGCGCGCAGCTCGCCACCCTGATACCCAAGGTGGCTGCCGCCGGCACCTGGCGTGAGGTCCTGGAAGAGGCCAACGGCAGATCGAGCCAGGCCATGGAACAAGCCGATCACCACGAGACCGAACGGGAGGCGGCCTCGGCGCGCGCCGTGACCGCAGCTGCGGCGGCCAACAGCGAGAACCTGGCCGCCGAGCAGCGCACAGCCGAGGCGGAATCGGTCAGGTTCCTCGACGCGGTGCTCGAGGTCCAGGACGACGAGACTGTGTTGCTGGATTCCTTGCGCGCGACGTACGAGGACGCCGAGCGTGCCTGGGCGGTGCAGGCGGCGCAATCCGTCCTCGCCGAGCGTGAACGCGTGATCCGAGGCCAGCTCGCCGACGTGAACGCCGCACTCGCCCAGGCAGACGGGAGCGTCGTCGAGCAGGCCGATTCCCTGCTTCTGACCAGACGTGGCCAGACAGCCGCGGACCGTGCCTCAGCGCTGGCGGACGCCCGCCAGAGGGGAAGCGATGCGCTGACAGCACTCGGGCGAGCCGAAGCCGAGGCGAAGAACCGGAAATCGGAACTGAAGGCCATCACACAGCGCCGTCTCGAACCGCCGAGACGGGCTTTGCCGACCGAACCGGATGATGCGGAGCACGCCGATTCCCTCGCGGCCGAGCAGGAACGGATCGGGCAGGCCGCCGTCGAACGGCGGATTGCCGCTGAAAAGGAGCTTGCCGCCATCCGGGAGCAGCAGAACGGGCTCAAAGAACGCGCAAACACGTTCCTCCTGCTAGCCGATGGCCTGCCGGAGGCGGGCGAACGCACCGCGCTGGCCTTCGATGGGGACGAAGACGCGGCACGTGCACGAAAAGCGGCCGTGGCGAAGGACGTGCTGGACACCCGGGAACGGCACAACGTCAAGGTTGGTGCCCGCACCAGGGCAGTCGGTGATCTCCGGGCGATCGGCAGCCGCTTCCAGACCGTCGCCACGCCCGCCAAGGACCGCTTGGTGCACGACCCCGAGGAGGTCGTTGCCGAGCAGGCAGGCGCGTTGATCAGGCAGTTGCGGCTGCGCGCGGAGATGATCGAGGGCGAGCTGGCCGGCATCGCCAAGGATCAGGCGATCATCGTCGACTCACTCACCCACCTGGTGTCGAGCACTCTGGAAACGCTGCGCAAGGCCGAGCGGTACTCCCGTGTCACCACTCACCTGGGCGGCTGGTCCGGCAAACAGGTCTTGCGGATCGGCTTCACAGTGCCGGCGAGTGAAGCGGACCTGCGCACCTACGTCGACCGCGTCATCGAGCGGCGGATCGAGGCCAAGGTCAAGGCCGAGGGCCTGCCGCTGCTGAAGGACGCAGTCCACGAAGCCGCGGGCCCGGCCGGATTCCGGGTGAAGGTCCTGAAGCCGACGCTCGATGTGGTATCCACCACCGAGGACATCACCCGCCTCGGCAAGTGGTCCGGTGGCGAGAAACTGACAGTGTGCGTCGCGTTGTACTGCACCATAGCCGCGCTCCGCGCAGCCAACGCCGGACGTCGTGACCGATCCGGCGGCGTCCTGCTGCTGGACAATCCCATCGGCCGCGCCTCACACGGCAGCCTCGTCACCCTGCAGCGGGCGGTTGCTGCGGCCCATCGGGTGCAACTGGTCTACACGACCGGGGTCAAAGACCCCGATGCGGTGTCCCGTTTCCCCACGGTGATCCGGCTGGACAACCGGCCGGGACGGACCCGGAACCGGCGTTACATCGTCGGGGAAGAGAACGGCGATGCCGGCACCCGGTCAGTGGAAGGCGTGCGAGTGGCCCACACGGAGCGACCGCCTGAGGCAGCCCGATGACGGTCGCATTGCCCGGCTTGCTCGCCACCTGGATTGCCGGGCAGACACAACAGCGGATCGAGATGTCCGACCTGATGCGCGCAGCGACTACCAGCTGTCCTTCGCTGGTCGGGGATCCCGCCGCACGCCACAAGATTGCCGACGCGGTGCAGCAGTTGGCCGACAATGGATTGATCGTGGTACCGAAAACGGCGGCTGGCTGGGACGACCGCGCCCGCCCGACCCTGCCGCGCTGGGTGCGAAAGCCAACCGCCGCAACCAAACCCCAACCAGCCGGCACCGAACGAGTGTGGCCGGAGGCCCTGGCCGCCGCGGCTGCGGTTGCCCAGCGACCTGACGAGTTCGACATACTTGACCGGGTTGCGAACTGGCTGCGGGAGAACCCGCATCCCGAACGTGTGCCGATCGAAGAACGCTCGCTGGAGCTGCTCGACGACGAGAAGATGCTGGGTTCCCTTCTGCCGAACCGGCTTTTCACGTCGGGAGCGCTCACCCTGGACCTGCTGGCCTGCTTCCCGCCACCGTTGCTGTTCCCGTCCCAGTTCGTTCCGGGCGTCGGACCTGTCCGGCTGCTGGTTGCCGAGAACAACGCGACATTCCAGTCTCTGCTCACCATCGCCCGCAGCCTAGACCCGGCGAGCCGACCGGCCCTGCACCTCGGCTGGGGAAGCGGAAACCAGATCCCGGTCGGGATCGCCGCGGTCGAGCTGTTGCAACCGCAGCCACACGAGCTGTACTACTTCGGCGATCTCGACGTCGCCGGCCTCAGAGCAGCTTGTGGCGCGGCGGCGACCGCGGCACGCCTGGGATTGCCCCCAGTGCGCCCGGCCGAGTCGCTCTACCGCCGGCTGCTTGACCACGGCACCGCCCGGCCGGACAAATCCAGCCGCGGGTCGATCGATGTACCCGCACTGACCGCCTGGCTCCCTGAAGACATGCACGAGGCCGTGACGGACTTGCTCCATCAGCGCGCGCGGATCCCCCAGGAAACGGTCGGGCTGAAAGAACTCCGCGGGGATCCCGGCCTGCTGAAAACGGCCGTCCGATTCGCCTGACCCGGTCTCCGGCGACTCGCTGATCAAGTATGTTGAGCCAATGCTGAGCCCGGTGACGCAGAACGCCTTGTTGGAGTCGATGCTCTCGACCCTCGCGGGCGCCGACATCGACATTGAGCCTGCGAGGATCGCGTTCGAGACGACACGGGGCGATTTCGCCGCCCGGTTCGCCACTGCGATCGAAGCGCAGCTTGCTGCTGTGGCCAAGCCCGAGGTGGTCATCGACATTCCTGAACACCCCGAGGAGCTGTCCAAGGCTGAGCTGGCTGAGCTGGTCCGCCCGGCGGCCACGGGGTTCCTGCGGTCGTACCCTACCAAGGGCGAACTGCTCGACGAGCTCGAGCGGATCAAGCGTCGGCACGAGCGCAGGCCATCTTGGATTCCCACCATCGACCGCGACGGCCGTCCGATGCCCTCGACCAGCGCCGAGGACGAGCCGCCATCGGTCTCGCTAACGATCGCCGGCTTCCCCGAGCTCGGTGAGGTCTCCATCCAGCTGCCCACCGACGGCGAAGATCGCCCCGATGTCCCGGTGCTCGCCGGTGGAATCGGCGAGCTGGAAATGGTGCTGCACGCTGTCCTAGGCACCGTTGGCGCCGAGGGAGTACTCGGTGAGCTGCCTCTTGACGCCGCAGCCAACGAAGCACTCGTTCCCGATGAGACGTGCTGGTGGTCCCGGCAACGAACCGGGCCCGTGCCGGCAACACACGATCCTGGGATCGCCAGCGAGCTGCTGGCCACGTGCGCGACCCTCGGCGGTGTCCGGGTGATTGATGACTCGCCCGAGGTGATAGCGCAAGCCCTCGTGGTGGCTGGGGACTGGCGGTTCAGCCGACGGTGGCGGCTCGACGCGTGGGATCCGACTTCGGACGCAGGAGTGTTGGTCACTGCCCGAGCCGCCCTCGCGGGCTGGGCGCACGAGAGCGCCAGCGGCTTGATTCTCTACGTTTCGGGTGGAGCGTTCCACGCTCACGAAGGGCTGTCGGGATATCCGGGTCCGCTCCACAGTCATCTGCTGTGCGTCACCCGGTCGCGAGCGGGGACGGATGTGATCGACGCTGCGCACCGTGTGACGCTTTCCTGCCCGGGGCCGGACTGGTGCCATCGCGGAGGCTGCGTGGAGACGGTTGAGCCGGAGCTCGACCCTCTGTTGTCGCCGTTGATCGAAGCCGGCCAGACGTCAGGCGCCTTGACCGACCAGAGTGAAGTTGCCGAGGCATACCTGCAGCTGTACGGGGCGACGGGGTTCGCCGAGTACGCGGACTCGGTCCTCGACGTCGTGGGCTCGACGCTGTCCGGCGCGGGCTGGGTCGAGCTGGAGCGATCGACGTGGGACGGTGGTTTGGAGGATCTGCTTTTGCGTCGGGCCGAGCACTGCGTGCGGGTGGAGTACGACCCGGTCACCCGGCGGGTGCGGCTGGGAGACGGGAAGCCGTGGCTGGAGTCCAGCCTGGATCTGCTTGCCGAGGACGGGCTGCTCACCGGAACCGAAGGGGCGGAGGAGATCGATACTGGTGACGAGGCGGTAGAGCGTTGGGGTACTGATCTCCTGGCCGCGGCCCAGGATCTCTTGCGCGGTGCGATCGAATCGGCGCCTCAGCAAGCCGAAGCCACGATACTCGGCCTCCACCCGCACGCGGACGGAGACCTGCGTGGTCCTGCGTCCATGACGCTCGCGACCGAACAGATCTCTGTCCTGCTGGGAAGGGCGGGTTTGCTCGGCTCTGCGAGCTGACTCGACGTTCGGCGCCGGCGCGCAGCTGTCGCAGGCCCGGGCGCGGCACCGTACGCGGAGGGGATGAGGCGGTGAACGAGTACGGTCCAAAGGAGGCCGCGGTCGTGGTGACCCTGTCATCGAGAGGCGAGGCCGGGGATCGCCGCCCCCAGGGCAGGACGCTTGGTGGCGGTCAGGCCCGGATGACGCTGTCAGGCACAGGTGCAGTGCCGCAATACTCCAACGCGAGGGGTGCGGGGCCGGCGCGGGGATGCGGTCGCAGCCGAGTGACCGGTATCCGACAGCGGCTCGTGCTGTCAGGCCAGACTTGCCGGCGCGGCCCCTGCTCGGCCACCGGACCTGCGAGGAAGTCATCGACTTGATCGACTTCCACCTGCAGTGTAGCCATCGGCCGCTGAACCGGCACCGATTCGTCCTTCCTATCGTCCGCGCCGAGCAGTTCGCCGCACCTGGCGCGGTCGACCGAGCTGCAGGTCAGAGGCGAACTTGCCTAGGCTCGGTTCAGGTAGTGCGGGTGGTCGAACAGGCTGGACGTCTGTGGCATTGGTTTTGCCTGGATGACCCCGACTCTGGGCGGCCGTGAACCTGCACGTGCAGGCCTGCGATTATTCGTCCTCCTGTCCACTTTTTGTCAAAGGTGGTCGGAGTCGGCTCGGTGGGCAATTTAAGGAAGAATTAGGGTTAAATGCGTTTTGTTGGGTGGTGATCGTCTGCAATGCTTGTCTTTCGTGTGATCCGGCGTCAGGCTGTTCGGGCTGGCTGTGCTGGTCGGTGAGGGATGGGGAGGGGCGGTATGTCGGACGCGGTGTCTCTGGCGACCATGACGGGGCCGATGATGGCGGCCGCATTTAAGTTTCTTTTCGATCGGGCAAGCACATTTTTGGATCGGCGTAATGCGACCAAGGATAACGTGGAGGACGGTGCGGAAGGGGCCAGCGGAACTGCAGTTGAGCGTGAGTCGGTGGAGAACCTGAGGCGTGCGATGAATGCACTCGAAGTCTACGACGAGCATGGCTTGCCGTTGCGGTCTGACGACGCAAAGCTAGTCGGGCATTTGGAGACTGTGCTGGGCGAACTGCAGCGTATCGAGGGCCGACCCATCGACATCGCCGCTGTGGCCCGCGCTGGTGTGGCGGTGGAGGTGGAAAGCGACGACGTTGAGGGAACGGTGACAGGGCTGGTCGCCGAGGAGATCGGCGAAACCGGGCGTGCCGATGTGCGAGTCCGTACGAGGACGGTCAAGGCTGGCGGCGAGGTTACCGGAATGCGGATCGAGCGGAGGCTGGGATGAGCCTGTTCCGCGACGATCGCCGGGTCCAGCCGGAGCCGGCGCGGCCGGATGGCCATCGCTCGGACGTCGTGGCATGGCACGGGGGTGCTGGTTCGGAACCGGGCGGCGCGGAACCGGCGGCCGCGGTCAGTGAGGCATCCGATGAAGCAGTTGCGGCTGCCCTGTCGGAGGTAGACGCGGTGTCACCAGCCGCGGCGGCAGCGACAGCGGACGCGCTGGCTACTGCAGGCAGGGCAGTGGCGATCGCGAACTCCAACGCGGGCGAAAACACTGCGATCAAAATTGTCAACCATCTGCAGGAGAGTCTTGAGCGGTTTGACGCGGACGGGGACTACCTGGCCGCCGTGCTGGAGCTGTTCGCGCCTCCGGCTGGGTTTGGCAACCGTGTCGCTGAGTGGATGGATTCTCATCTAATGGTCGTCGCCCTGGATCAGGATCGCGGTCGGTTCATTACGGCGCACGCGTCGTTGGCCACCATCCACAAGGAGCGCGGGGTCAAGGTCGGTGCCCTGAGCTTTGGTGGTGGGTCGACGTTCCCCGTCAGGCAGCTGCCACCACACCGTGACCGGGCTTATGTAGTCGAGGTTCCCGCCGAGGAGGCTGAGTTCAAGCTGCACTCGACGTTCGGCAGCAGCCTGCGTGCACTGCAGGAGAGGCTGCGCAACCAGTCCTGCTGGATGGTGATGGTGATGAGCGTCGAGCAGTGGAACCGCGCCGAAGCGCAGGTTCCCGGCCTTGTCACCATCCGGGACGGTCGGGTTGACCCGCAGGAGATCGCCCGCCGAGCCTTACGTGTGCGAGACAGCCAGATCCCGGTCGAGCAATGGCTTGCCGACCGGCGGGTAGCACGCTTGATCACCGGCCAGATCCCGGCAGAAGTACAGGAGATCGTCGAGCTCATCGTCGCCGCGCAGCAGATGCCAGAGTCGGCGTTGGAGGACGACGGCGCACGTAAAACGGACCGCGGCGCGGAGGGTGGACTGGTGCGCGGCGACGACTGGCTGTTCAACAAGCGCGTCGAGGTGGTCGTCGAAGCCCGCCTGAACTGGCACAAGCGGCTGCTGGAGTGGCATCGCGCGCAGGGGCGGACCGGCATCGAGCGCAACTTTCTGATCTCAGCGGCTGTCCAGAAGGGGGCACCTGTCGCCTACGTGTACACAGGAGCCACCGATCTGGGGCAGGCGCTGGGGGAGAAGCACAGACGAAGGACACCGACCGGGCAGGACGTGCCTGGCGTGATCGACTTGGTCGATGCGGTGGAGGCAGACCTCGCCAACGATGGCACGGTCGTGTTCGATCGCGTTGGCTGGGACGACGCGGCGTTGCAGTACTTCTGGGTCGACCGGCCATTGTCGCGCAAGTTGTTTCTCGACTGGCTGGCCGAGCGGGCTGTGCAGTCACACAAGCACGAGGCGCTCGAATCCCTTACCGAGGTACAGCGACGCGCGCTGGCGGGGCGTATCTCCCAGTTGGCGGTCGATTGGGCAGTCCGGCAGGGACGAGCCCAGCCGCTCACGCGGATCGCGGAAGAGTGGTACGACCAAGGGGTGGTGTGGTCGGAGTTTATCGACGTCCTGGATCACGCGGCGGTGCAGCCCAGCACCGCCCGCAGTATTCACCCGATGCTGCTGACCTGGGCGAACGCGTCACCGGGCAGCAAGCAGCCCTGCAAGCTGGCCGTGGCCGAGATCTGCTCCCGGCAGTTCGGCAGGAAATACACGGGCAAGGCCCTCATCCGGCTGAAGCATGCGGCGAACTCTGACGATGTGCGCGTTGTCGGCGCGGTGAAGGAGGCCGTGCAGACGTTATGGGACGACGAGACTGTCCGGCACGCGTTGTTCGCGGCTGTCATCGGATGGTGTGGCGACGACAAGACCGCTGCCGCCGGTCGGCAGTCGTTCTGCACGCTCGCTCTTATGAGTCCTCCGGTCGATTCGCGGCAGCCGTCGTTGTTGATCGAACCTGTCGAGCGCGAGGAGCCGGCGCCCACGGTCGAGGACCTCTCCCGCGGTTGGCGCAGCTTGCTGGCGCCGGGCAACAGTGACGACCACCTGGAAGAGGTGCTGCCGTTCTGGCTTGAGGCAGCGGTCGCGTTCCCGGAACATCGCGGGCGGATCGCCGATATCTTGTGCCGGGCGGTGCGGGGTCCGGAGATCGCCGGCGAGGAGTCACCGCGGAACCGCTTGACGGGGTTGGTACGCCAGTGGAGCAAACGTCCTTCGGCTGAGGTGGAGCAGCGCGAGCAGCTCTACACGCTCATCACCGGGAAGGTGGACGACGACTTCATGGCTTCTCACGGGGCGGCTTCGGGCAGCTCGGCATGACGCGACGGCGGAATCGAGGCCGTGAGCCGTATGAGAGGTGGGAGCACCAGGAGTATCTGCCGAGTCGGGATGACGGCCTCTACTTCGATGTCCAGATTCGGTTCTTTGGCGTCGCGATAGCCAACGCAGCGCAGAACGGGGAGGTTGGCATGGCTGGCGCCGACCATGTCCGAGCGGCGTTCGAGGATGTGACGAGCCAGTCTTCGCTGGTGCGGTGGCAATCGGTGCGGCAACTGCTGGCGAACCGGCTGATGGAGCGGGTTCCGTTCTCGGTGTCGGGTGCAGAGCTCCGGGAGGCGACCTTAGCCGTCCGAGTACGGCCGGAGGACCTGGAAGCGGCGATGCGAGTGGAACATGCTCGCCACGAACTCGAACTCGACGAGCTGGCACACCGGCAGATCAAAGCGCGCATGCGGTTCCTTCGGGAGGAGTGTCTGCGGGATCCAGCTGCGGCCGAGCTGTTCATGCTGCTGCCGCCTTCGCCGCGGCTCACCGGATCCTCACCTGCTGGAGACCCGGACCGGCTGGTGGAGCTGGTGCGAAAATGGGAGCCTGACAGTGGCTGGGTGCGGGCAGCGAAGACGCTCATCGATTTCAGTGACAAGCTGACACCGCCGCAGCTGGTCATGTTGGGCAACTTCGTTCGCGACGTCATGGCGAGATTCAGCGAGGCTGAACGAGGACAGCAGTTTGCTGATGCGCTGCTGACCGAGTCGCAGGAGCGGCAGGCATCCAAGAACGGATGGACCCATCCGGCCGATGAACCATCGGCCGAGTCGAATGCGGGTCGCTCGTCGAGCTGATGGCCGCTGAATCGTTGTGTTGCATCAGATGCCAGCGCGTGCCGTGAGGTCTTCAATTTGGAGCCGTGTGATCATACCGGTCGATAACGACCCGTGGACTCGACACTGTCCGGAGTGTCGTCCTGGCTGGGATGCGGCTGCGGTTCATACTGAGCTGGGAAAGTCAGGAGGGTAGGAATTGCTGGAATCGGTAGGGCTGGTGGTCGCCGCGTTGTCGGCTGGGGCAGCCGCGGGTGCGGGTGGTGCGGCCTCGGCTGCGGTGAGGGACGGGTACGAGGGATTGAAGTCGCTGACGCTCAGAGCGGTGCGACGCTCCCCTTCGACGTTCGAGGACAGACAAGCTGTACTGGAAGCAGAATTGGCAGCAGCCCCTGAAGCACACCAAGCCGAGCTGGCGGCGGCGTTATCCGCAGCCGCTGTCGAGCTGGACGACGAGCTCGTCGCCGCGGCGCGGCACGTCCTAGAGTTGACTGGCCTCGCGGGGGTTTCGGGCAGTAGGTATGGACAGGTGGAGGTGCGGGACAACCAGGGAGTCCAGGTAGGGGACCACAACACGCAGACCAACACCTTCAGTTCCTGAGCTACTGTGCCCCGACGCCGCTTTCCCCGCACGGGTCAGTCTGCGCATCCGCTCGGCGGGACGTTCGCCGTCGATCACAACCTCGGTGCCCAGGTCGGCGACAACAACGTCCAGCGCAACACCTTCTACGTGCCTGGCGTGAGGACCGCATGGCCGGTGCGCCTGGGTGTGCCCCCGCAAGTCGTCGACCACTACCAGCACCGCGACGCTCGCCGACAGCTGGCGGAAGCCCTGGCGCCAGGCGGAACCAGGGCGCGCGGCCGAAGTGTGGTGGTTTCCGGGTTGGGCGGAGTGGGCAAGTCGCAGCTCGCCGCCCACCACGCGTGGTCGGTATGGCCTGACAGCGCCATCGACCTGGCCGTTTGGATGCCGGCGTTGTCCCGCGACGCGGTGATCACCACCTACGCGGAAGCCGCTCGGCAGGTGCTGTCCGGAACAATACCCGACATTGCCCTGCGGGCCCCTGAGGAAGCCGCGCAACTGCTGAGGGACTGGCTTGCTGCGACCAGCCGACGTTGGCTGATGGTGCTCGACGACGTGCAGGATCCGCAGGATCTGCATGGACTCTGGCCTCCGCCCAACGACTCGGGCGAGATCTTGCTGACATCGCGGCGTCGGGACGCCGCGCTGAACACAGCCACCAGCATGTGGCACCGCGTCATCGAGCTCGGTGTCTACACGGAGGCCGAGGCGATCGACTTCCTGACCAAGGCGCTGGCCGGCCACGCGGTGGAGCGGGTGCAGCTTCAGGGGTTTGCCGAAGACCTCGGACGGCTACCGCTGGCGCTGTCGCAGGCGGTGGCCTTCTTGCACGACAAGCCGTTGCTCACCGTCGCCAGCTACCGGCGGCGGCTGGCCGACCGTCGGTATACGCTCGCAGATGTCCTGCCCAGCTCGGCCGAGCTACCTGACCAGTACGCAGCGACTGTGGACGCGACCTGGTCGCTGTCCATCGAACGCGCCGACCGGCTCCGGCCCCGGGGATTGGCCCGGCCGCTCCTCGAGGTGGCCAGCCTCTTGGATCCTCATGGTAGTCCGTTGG
Organism: Amycolatopsis sp. NPDC049691; assembly: GCF_040675005.1. NCBI lineage: Bacteria > Bacillati > Actinomycetota > Actinomycetes > Pseudonocardiales > Pseudonocardiaceae > Amycolatopsis > Amycolatopsis sp. NPDC049691. The sequence goes on along the minus strand of NZ_JBFANX010000003.1, from coordinate 226,999 downwards.
CGGTGTTCACCGGCACCGTCGTCCGGGATTGCCTGGGCGCGGCGGTAGGGCGTGAGGTGGATGAAGAAGCAGTCCAGGACGGCCTGGCGTGCCTGCACCGGCTCAACCTCCTCACCCTCGACCCCACTCGGCCGGGTCGCGCGGTGGCGGTGCACCCGCTGGTACAGCGTGCGGTCCGCGACGCTCTCACCCCGGCACACGTCGGCGACCTGGCCCGGCTCACGGCTGATGCGCTGCTCGACCTCTGGCCCGAGTTCGACACCGCCGACCGCGGTGTAGCCCGGACGCTGCGCAGTTGCAGCGAAGCCCTCGACGCCGTCACCGCCTCGGCCCTCTCCCAACCCGACTACCACCCGCTGCTGTTCCGCATCGGGCGGTCGTTGGCCGAATCAGGGCAGATCACCGCCGCCACCACCCACTTTCTGCGCCTTCATCGGGATGCGACCGGCCGGCTGGGGCCAGTCCATCCCCAGACTCTGGCCGCCCGCTGTCATCTCGCCCGTTTGCAGGGGATGGCTGGCGACGCATCAGGTGCTGTCACCGAGTTCGAAGCGCTGCGAGCCACGGCCGAAGATGCCGTTGGGGCGGACGACGATCTCGTGATGGCCATCTGCAACGATCTCGTCCATTGGCGCGACGAGTCCGGCGACTCGGCTGGCGCCATCGCCGGGTACGAGCAGCTCCTCGCCGACCATCAACGCGTACTAGGCCCCGACCACCTGGGCACTCTGTGCAATCGCGGCAACCTCGCTTCCTGCCGGGGTAATGCCGGTGACGCTGCTGGCGCCCTTGCCGATTTAGAAGCTTTGCTGGTCGACCAACTGCGTGTGCTGGGCCCTGACCACTACTCCATCCTGATCACACGCAGACACCTCGCGAGCTTCCGGGGCCAGACCGGTGACGTACCCGGCGCGATCGCCGAGTACGAGATGCTGCTGGCCGAGCAGCAGCGCGTACTGGGCCCCGACCACCCCAGCACTCTGACCACCCGAAACAACCTCATCTACTGGCGAAGCTCGGCCGGTGACGCGACCCGCGCCGTCGCCGAAGCCGAAGTGTTGCTGGCCGACCAGCGCCGCGTGCTCGAAGCCGACCACCCCGCCCTCCTGACCACCCGCGCCAACCTCGCCTCCTGGCGGGGTGAGGCCGGTGACACCGGGGGAGCCGTCGCCGAACTCGAGGCACTATTGGCCGACCAACAGCGCATCCTGGGTTCCGACCACCCCAGTGTCCTGTCCACCCGCGGCATGCTTGCTCGGTGGCGCGGCGAGGGCGGCGACCCGGCCTGCGCGGTGGCCGAATACGAGTCGGTACTGGCCGACCAGCGCCGCGTACTCGGCTCCGACCACCGCGACACCCTGATCACTCGCAACAACCTCGCTTCCTGGCGCGGCGATGCAGGCGACCTGGCCGGCGCCGTCGAGGACTTGCAAGCCCTCCTAGCGGATTTAGAGCGCGCACTGGGGGCCGGACACGAGTCCACGCTGACCATCCGCAACAACCTCATCTCGTGGCAGACGAGAGCAGATCTGCAGTCTTGGCCGGCCTGGTGGAAGATCCTGGCGATGCAGTGGTGGGCGCACGGAGCCTGAACGGCGGCTGATACGGTTCACAACTCGCAGCCTCCCGTGGTTGGTAAGAGCCACTAGCGGCTCGCGGCGAGGACTTGAGGCTGCCGAGTGCGTGGCACTTTGAAATCGGTGGTCAGCGCACCGTCGTGGGGCTGAAGCCGCACACGTGCCCCGGGCAGGGCCGGGAGGCGATCGCTCACCAGCTCTGTGCCATAGGCTGAGAAGATGACTCACGGTGATTCTCCCGGCCCGGCAGGCAAGGGGCCCCGGTCGGTGCCGAGGCCGAAGCGGCTCGAGCACCTTCGTGTCGACCCCCGTGGCTACCCGATCATCGCCACGACCAGCCAGGCGCCCGGCGACGTCGACTTCGGTGCGCTTTCGGAGCCACGAAAACTTGCTCTGGCCACCTTTGACTTGTGTGCGGTGTGTGCGCTTCCGTTCGGCGAGGAGCTGCGGTGGCAGGTTTCCTTCGACGAAGCGATGGCGAAGGCTGCGACGCTCGTCTCGAACGAGGCACCGGTGCACGGAATCTGCGCCCTCTACGCGGCTCAGGTTTGCCCGTTCGTCTCGTCCCCGTACGCCCGGCACGGTGACGAGCTCCGCAAGGGCATGAAACGTCCTGCAGTCACGTTCCTGACCGGTTTCCGTCGGACAGCGCGGGTCTTCGGTCGACGCTCGGGGCTGCAGACCTCCGAATCCGTTCTGCACTTCGAGACCACCGATGTCGAACAGCGGCTGACGCTGTCGACCTCAGCCGAAGCGATCGAGGCTTACCAGCGAGCTCTGGAGGCCGACACGGACGTCGTCGTCGATGACATCGAACGAGAGGTGGTCACTCGCCTCACCGAACCGACAATCGAGGAGGGGGAGGATTCCGGCAGTGTGATGGCGGGGGCGGCCTGGTTCGTCGGTGGAGCGTTCTGTCCGGGGATCAGCACCGTGCAGGGTATGCAGCGCTTCGCCGGTGACCCGATGTACACGACTCTCGCACGGCGGGTCCTGCTGGCACCTGGGTTCGCGAAGAAGTTCGAGGAGACCGAGGACCTGTACACCCGTGCCGCGGTGAAGTGGCTCAACAGCCGAGAACACCTGCCGGAAATCTTGGCGAACTGGCGCAGAACCGCGTTGAACCGGGCACAACGCGGCGAGGTGTCTGCGGGCAAAGGCAGCGGCGGTGATCTCAAGAAATCCAAGCGCAAGCTTCAAAGCGCGGCCCGGCGTAAGAACCGCCGGTGAGGTGGACAATGCGAGGCTTGCGCGTCCGGCCGACACCGGATTGAGGTCCACCTACCTGCTGCTCTATCTGTCTTTCGTGATCTTGAGGGCTTCCTCGAGCCGGTCGACGGCGTTCTCGTGCTCCCCGTCAGCGGGGTCCATGATCCACAGTTTGTCCGTGGCCGGACGGAATCCGAGTGACGCCCAAGTGCGGCACACCCTTTCAAACGCGGGTTCGAAGATCGATTCATCGTCGAGAAGGGAGCGATCGAGGTCGATGGGGAAGGGGTAGACGGCGACAAGCCGTGGATCGGCGCAGACCCAGCGGAGCAGGCGCGCGATCAGCACGCGTCCGACGCCGCCGAGCCCGCGCCAGCCCGGCGCCAGCCGTACTCGATCGATGATGACGGCTTGGGATCCGAGGGATTCGACATCCTCTTCGAGGTCACCCTTGAGGGTGACGAAACCGAAACGATCGCGACCGCCGAACAGCGGGATGAACTCGGCGTAGTCCGCGCTGCGCGCGTCGAGTGCGTCGTGCAAGTCGTTGACGTGCCGGAGGTCGATGGTCAAGCCATTGGCTTCGAGGATCGTGACGCCGATGGCTTCCGCGTCGAGCGCTTTGACCGAAAGTGCGGTGCTTTCATCCTCGTACCACGGTCGGACGTCGTCGGGCTCGTCGGCCGGGAGCACCCGTACCGTTGCCGCGGCACACCAATCCACGGTGCCGGGGTCGGTTTCGTCAGCGCCGACGAGGTTTGCGTGGTTGCTCACCCGCAGTTCCACCCACTTGAGCTGGTCTAGCAGTCGCTGTGCGAGGTCAGGATCCTTGTCGGACGCGGCCATGGGACCGTACTACCGGGATTTCCTCGCTGGCACAAGATGAGCGTCTTCGGACTCGCCGGCCACCACCGTGCGGAGCGCGGCCCGGCGAAGGTCATCGGGGGCGGTCGGCCGGAACGACCAGCCCGGTTTCGTAGGCGACGACGACGGCCTGCGCGCGGCTCGTCGGGCGCAGCTTGCCCATCAGGTGCTTGACGTGGGTCTTGACCGTCGCCTCGCTGAGGACGAGCAGCGCGGTGTTCAGGCCGTTGGACAGGCCGTTGCCGACGAGCCGCAGGACCTCGGTCTCCCGCACGGTGGGATGGTGAGCGCCGCCCGGCCGGCAGCGGCGGTGCGGTGGTGGTGGTCGGCGTAGGTGTCGATGAGCTGCTGGGTGATCCGGGGTGCGATGAGGATGTTGCCCGCCACGACGGTGTGGACGGTCGCGATGATGCGGTCCGGCGGGGTGTCCTTCAGCAGGAACCCGGACGCGCCGTCGCCGAGCGCGGTGTAGACATACTCGGGCAGCTCGAACGTCGTAAGCACGATGACCTGCGGTGGTTCAGGGCTGGCGAGGATGCGCCGGGTGGCGGCGATGCCGTCCAGCACCGGCACATCGATGTCCATCAGCACGATGTCAGCACGACGTCCGGGTGGGTCTCGGCGGTCAGGGCAACGGCTTGTTCGCCGTCGGCGGCTTCGCCGGCGATCTCCAGGCCCGATACGGCGTTCACGAGGGCGATGAGCCCGGTCCGGATCAGGGCCTGATCGTCGGCGACGAGCACGCGGATCGTCGTGGCCGGTCCGTCGTCGGCAGGCGGGTGACCACGTGGAAGCCGCCGTCCTCGGCGGGCTCGCGGTGAGCACACCCCCGTACAGCTCGGCGCGTTCGGGCATGCCCGGATGCCGTGCGATCCGGGACGACATCCGGGACCAGGGCCTTCGGCCGGCTGTCGTCGCTGACCCGCAGGGTGAGGGCGCGTTCGCCGTACCCGACCTCGAGCCGGGTCCTGGCCGGGCCGGCCTGCTTGAGAGCGTTGGTCAGCGACTCCTGCAGGATCTGGTAGGCGCAGAGATCGGTGCCCGGCGGCAACGGGCAGGGTTCGCCGGAGACCACGACGTCGACCGGCACGCCGGCGGTGCGGGTGCGGTCGACCAGTTCGTCGAGCAGCACGAGGCCGGGCTGCGGTGAGACATCCGGTTCCTCACTGGGGTCGACGCGAAGCACATCGAGCAGCCGCCGCATCTCGGTGAGGGCTTCGCGGGTGGTGTCACCGACCTAGGTGATCGCCGACCGCGCGCTTGCGAGATCGGTGTCGAGGACGTAGCCGGCGGCCGCCGTTGTAACTTCGGCAGGTGATCTGGCGACCCGAGGGGACGATGGACGTTCAAACGACGGCTTCGAGCCCCTCGCTGCTCATCGGCCCGGTCAATCCTGACCGCCTGCGTGTGAGGGATGGCGCGTTGCGCGGAAACGATCTCGGCCGCGCGGGACGACATGATCACGTGGGTCGCAGCTCAAGGTGGGGAGCGTCTCATCCGCCGGTTCGCCGGTCACCTTGATGTGCTGGAGACGATGCTGCTCGGCGTTCTCGACCGGATCGCGGCCGCCCAGAAAGAACTGGGAACCGACGTCGGCGCGGAGTACGCACGCTGCCGCAGAATCGACCGGTGCACGGCAGTGGTGCATGCCGTCTGGAAGTGGTACCCGGTCAAGTACGATCAGCGGCTTAGCGTGCAGCCGTATTCCGAGCTTCTGGCTTCGGCCGACGCGATCACCCTCAGCTGTTGGCAGGAGCCGTTCGCGCGTGCCTTCCGGACACCTCCGACCGGACCGTTGTGCTTCGTCGACGACCGCGCGGACGGACAAGTGCTGCGGCATTGCTCGGTGCCGGCGAACTGAAACTCACGGGGGACGAACTCGTGGACGAGCCGATCACCGAGCTTTCGGTACCGATCACCTCGCGCCCCGAAGCCGTTGCCAGAGGGACCAGCCCCGCGCGTGCGGGGACGACACTTGCTGACCTGCGACGCTATCAAGTGTAACGGTGTTTAGTTGCATTCAACTGGACTGTCGTGGACCGTCCGACACCGTCACCGCCGTGATCGCCTTGAACGAAGCCGACGGAGTACGTCGACGGCGTCGTCGATCCGCTCGTGGGTGAATCTGGATGAGTCGAGCATGAGTAGTGACTCTGAGCTAACATGAGCGCATGATCTCCCCGAACACGGGAGATATCCCACGTATGGGGGTTCAAGTCTCGGACACAGTATTACCCCACGGATCGCGAAACGCGATCTTGAAGCCGGGGCCATCGTAGTTCAGCTTGAATCGACCTTTTGCAGTCGCCATCCTGCGTTGTCGCAGACGACGTACTGTCCCGAATCGCGCAGTGCTATCGCGACGCGACTGCTCAGTGCCCGGGCAGACTTCAACCCGGCGTGGCCGTCACCGTCTTGAACGCCGAGCCGGACATGGATCTCGTCGACGAGGTGGTCCTCGCGGATGTAGAGGGACTTCAGTCGAGGCTGGCCCGCGCGTTGAGTGCTGGTGTGGCCATGGCGGCAGCGGTACGTCGGTCGCCCGTGGTTCCAGTGCGAGTCCAGCCGCCGGTTGCAAACGCCGCAGTGGATGAGCCCGGCGAGGGCGAATCGGCGAGTCTGGCCGTCGCCGGCGGGGCGCGCCGCCCGGACTTGCTGCGCAGCGACGAAGTCCTGCTCTGTGATCAGCGCGGCATGGGCAGCCTTCGCCGACAGCGCGGGCGTTGAGGCTGGGCCTTCGGTGCCGGTGGCGCGGCGGTTCCAGGTCTGGCGACCGGTGTAGCGCGGGTTCGCCAGGATGACGGCGACGGTGCGTAGGGTCCAGGCACGGCGGGTTCGATGCCGGTTGCGGTCTGGATCGGCACTAGACGGGCAGGGGATATGGCGCTCGTTGAGGTGTCGGGCGATGCTGGCGACGCTGTGCCCGGCGAGACGCTGGCGGAACATCCAGGCGACGTGGGGGGGCGGTTCGTGGATCGGGTGCGAGGCGCTGGAGGCGTCGGCCCCAGCGGGCGTCAGCGGGGTTAGGGTGGGGGCCGGCGTCGACGAGTTGGTAGCCGTAGGGTGGTCGTCCGCCGAGGTAGCGGCCTTGCTGGGTGGCCTGGTTGTGCATCGCCGCCAGTACCCGGTGGCGGGCGCGGAGCACTTCGCGCTGCGACTGGGTGGCGAGAAGCGACAGCAGTGCTCGGTGATCGCGGTTGGCGAGATCGACGGGACCTCCTGTCTCGGGCAGCCACAGCTGGAGGCCGTGCCGGGTGCACCAGGCGTAGAGCCGGGTGCACCAGGCGTAGAGGGTGGCGAACTGGGTGCCGGTGAAGGCGCGCTCGTACTCGCCGACCACGACCGCATCGATCACGGATTCTGGACTCGACGCTTCGGTCATGAGCTGGGCAGCCTGGGGTCGCTGTCGCCACGGGACGCGGCGTGAGGTGCCGGCGTCGAAGTAGGCGGCGACGACCTGGCCGTGGCCCGCGATCAACTCATCGGCCATGTCGCGCTGCCAGCCCTGTGACGACACGCGGTCTTGATGGCGGGTGGTCGAGGTCCGGCCGTAGAAGGCGAACCGCAACCCGTTGTCCATCTGTGCTGGGCGAGCCGTGCGGGTGGAGCTGCCGGTGGCCATCCACTGCGCGAGCAGGTCGGTCGCGCAGGCAGAGGGGCCGGCCATGTGAGGAGAACGCGAATGAGGTGGGATCACGCTGGACGGATGTAGCGGCCGTCCGGTCATGACGGCGGGCTTCGAGCCGTTCGCCCGATCAGCGCAGCCGCGACCCGAGCCAGTGGTCGTATAACGTTCTATGCGGCGAGCCGCTCATCCGCGTCACCCGTTCAGCGGCCAACGTGCTCAGTTCAACATTCCGACCATGCGGGCCTTGCCGGCGGGGTCTGGGATGTCTTCGGAGGCTCGTCGCAGCTGAATCAGGAGGTCTGCACGGGGGCGCCCTCGCCGCTCGGCGAGGTCGAGCACGTACTGCCAGCCCGCGTCGAATCGGCCGACGGCCATCATGCAGGCCACCCGCCGGGCGAGATCTTCACCGTCCCGGGCATTCTCGAAGACCCAGCGGGCGGCCAGGTACTCGCCGAAGGTGTCCTGAACGACGGCGTATAGGGGTTCTCCGTCAGCGGCCACGCCGGACTCGTAGATCCCGGTGACGGTTCCGATCAGCTCGTCCAGACGGCCGGGATGCAAGGAGTCGTCGACTTCGTCGCTCAAAGCGGCAAGGAGCCGGGTCCGCGTCACCCACGGCTGAGGTCACGTGCGCCGATCGTCAGCTCGAAGGTCGCCTCGTGGAGGTCCATTTCGCTCTCGAACGTCCGTCTGGCTCAGCGCCACCGCGCATCTGGCCGACGTCCGCTGCCACACCGTTCCGGAGCTGCGACGGCTGTTCGACGGCTACGAACTCCTCGACCCCGGCGTGGCTCCCGTGCGGGACTGGTGGCCCGACGGACCCCTGCTGCACTCACCGGGAATGGCAATGCGACTCCGCCCGCTTGGCTGAGGCCGTTGCCCAGCAGCGGCCGCGGCATCCGCTTCGCTGCCCTGACCTCGGAGATCCAGGCGAAGGCCGCCGCGAAGGACGTCAGCTCGATGTCCGCGGCGCCTCCCCGTACCCGGTTCGCCTCGTGCCGGCCGGACCTGAGCCCGGGACCCGCTCACCTCGGTCACCTGCCGGCTCCGGGGCTACACTGGGTGAATCGGCGGCGCTGACCCCTGGTCGGCCGTCGGCACGCGTCCCGCTCCGGACCCCGGCGGTACGGCCAACAATGGTCAGGCATCGGCGGAGGACCTCATGATCACCTCGACGCTTCCGGGGCCGGCGGCCGAACGTCCGCTACCCGGCAGATGAGGCGCGCGGCGGTAGCGCCCGCGGAGATCGGCGGCTCGGAGCCCGTGCGGTGGCACGCTCCGCAGCAGTGGTGTGCCGGCTGCGCTTTGTCGTCGCCGCGTCAGGGTTCGATGCCGCCCGTGCTGCCGCGAGCGGCGAACCCGGGTCCGGTACCTTGCCATCCCTTCAGCTCGAGGCAGGTAGATGAACAGCGAAAACGGTCTGCACCTGGTGCCCGACCACCGGGCGGAATCGACGGTGGCGACCTTGAGCGGCACCTTGACCTCGGACAACTGCGCGGAGTTGCGCGACGGGGTGCTCAAGGTGGCCACCGACGCTCCGGTGAGCGTCATCGCCGACATCCGCGACCTGCGGATCGACGACACGACCCTGATGACCGTCTTCACCGCGATCGCGGCGAGGATCGATGACTGGCCGCGAATACCGTTCGCGGTGGTGACCGACCACCCGGACCACGTGGCCTGGCTGGCGACGCAGGCCGCGGACCGGTTCGTGCCGAGCCACACCGACGTTCCCGCGGCTGAACGGACACGCGACCGCCCACCCCGCCGACGGGCTCTGCAGCTACTGGCCGCCTCGCCCGACGCATCGTCGGTCGCCCGGGCGTTCGCCAGCCGGGTCTGCGAGCAGTGGAACGTGCCGGACCAGGCCGAAGACGCCTGTTTGGTCGTGACCGAGCTGGTGGAGAACACCATCCGGCACACCACGTCGCGCCCTCGGCTGCGGCTGGAGCTGCGCCCGGGCACCTTCATCATCGCGGTGGCCGACGATGACTCGCACGAGGCCGTGCTGCTCGAGCCCCCCACTGAGCACGGTCTCGGGCTCCGGCTGGTTGCCCAGAGCACGCGTGCCTGGGGGTGCCGCCGGTCGTGGGCCGGAGGAAAGGTCGTCTGGGCCGTGCTGGTGCCGCGCCGATCCCGGTACCGCAATGCCGGCGAGTGACGTCGCGGCGCCGCCGAAGGCTGAATCCCCGCCGTGCTAGCCGGCGGTGTCACCCTGGTTTTCGCGCCCCGGTCCGCCAGTGCCTTGGTGACCGTTACCGGGGAGCTCGACCTGTCCGGGTACGCCTTCCTCGTGACGGCCTGCTGAAAGTGGCCGCCGACGGACCGCCTGCGCTGATCGCGGACATCGACGGGCTGATCATCCGGGAGCTGTCCCCCGTCGTCGTGTTTCCCCGGGTTGCCCGCCGGATCGCCCACTGGCCGGGCATCCCGCTGGCCCTGGTCACCCGGCAGGAAATCCACTTGCAGGCTTTCCGCCGCCGAGGGGTCGATCGGTTCGTCGCGGTCCACGGCGACGCCGAGGTCGCGGAAAGCCGGCAAGAGGTCCTCGCCCGCCGAGGGGCTCACCGGAAATTCCCGCGAACCGAGGACGCGACCAAGCTGGCCGGCGCGTTCCTTCGCGACCGGACGACGGACTGGGGAGTGCCAGAGCTGTTCTACGACGCCGTCCTGATCGTGAACGAACTCCTCGGCAACGCGCTCCAGCACACCACCTCGTCTCCGGAGCTGCACCTCGACCTCCGCCAGGACTTGCTCACCATCGCCGTGGCCGACGAGAATGCCCGCCCTGCCGTCCTCCTCGAACGAACTCATCTGCGTGCCCCCGGAATCGGACTGAGCATCGTCGCGGACACCGCGGCGACCTGGGGGAGCAGCCGCCGGTGGTCGGGCGGCAAGGTCGTCTGGGCGACGCTCGCCGTCTCCCCCGACCGAAGCTGACGCACCAGATCACCGGTCCGGATGACGCTGCGTGCGCCAGAATGACTGTCGTGACTCACCGCGGTCCCGATCCCGAAGAATCTCCGGCCGGCCTGCGCGAGGACCTGGTCGTGTCGGTGTGCGCGCGCGAGGGCGCGCTGGTGGTGGCGGCCGCGGGGACGGTGGACCTCCGTACCGCGCCCCGCCTGTCCGATGCCGTCGCTCGGGGCGCGGCCCAGCGGCCGGTCAAACTGGTGGTCGACCTGACCGAGGTGGAGTTCCTGGCTTCGGCGGGCCTGCACGTCCTGCTCGACGCTCGACGTGCCGTCGGCGAGCACACCCGGCTGCGCGTGGTCGCGACCGGCGCAGCACTGCGCACCATCACGCTCACCGCGTTGGACGAGGTGCTGGCCGTCTACCCGACCGTGGCCGACGCGACGGGCAGCTGACCGGAGCGAGGCCGCCCACAAGCGTCAGCCGGCGATGTGGTGGCGGAGCTCGGTGAGCGATTTCGCCAGGAGGCGGGAGATCTGCATCTCGGAAACCCCGGCGCGCTCGGCGATCTCGCTCTGGGTGAACTCCCCGGTGAACCCGCATCTCGATGATCGCGCCCTCGCGCCGCGCGAGATGGCCGAGGGCCGCGGCGAGCACGAGACGGTCGTCCGAGCGCGCGAATTCGGAGCTGCCCGGAGGCGAGCTGCTCGGCCAAGGCGGCTTCGCCGCCGTACCGGGTGTCGAGCGACGATGTGCGCTACGCCGCCATGGCGGAAGCCGCTCGCGACCGCCCGGCGAGCCGACCGGCTGCCGGCCCTGTCCTCCACCACGTCGGCCGATGCCAGGGCGTTCGTCCGGCACGTCTGCGCGACGTGGGAGGTGCCCGGCTACGCCGATGACGCCGTCGTGGTGGTGACCGAGCTGGTGGAGAACGTGCTGCGGCACACCGTGTCGGCGCCGGGGCTGCGGCTGGAGCTGCGGCGCCGGAGCTTCACCGTGGCGGTGGCCGACGGCGACCCGCGTCCGGCCGTGCTGCACGAGCGGCTCAGCCGTGTGGAACCGGGCCTCGGCCTCTGGCTGGTCGTCCGGGCCGCCCGGCGCTGGGGTTGCGCACGGTCCTGGAGCGGCGGAAAAGTCGTCTGGGCCGTGCTCGTGCGACGTCGTCGTTGGGGTCTGCGGCGCCACTTCGACCTGGTCGCGCAAGCCCCGGGGTCCTCCGGTGCCGTTCGGGAACCGGTCCCGATGTGGGTCCGATGTGGACACGAAGAAAACCGGGCTGGGGTGCACGAAGTCCCGCCCCGCGAGCGGAGTGACTCACCTCGGGGTGATGCCGATGATGTCCTCTTCCGCCACCCAGACCGCCGGGGCACGGGTGCCGCCGGGTGGTGCGGGCGGGATCCGGCCGGCCCCGGTGCGCGGGTCGCGCACCGGCGAACCGAGCACCACGCCGGTCGCGCAACTGCCGACCGGCGGGCCGGGCGTGCGGCGTCGCCGGTAGGTGAGCACCCAGCCCACCGGGTACTCGTCGTCGAGGTCGTCCATCGGTGATCCCACTGCGCACTCCCGGTTCGTTCGGCGTTCGGGACGAGTCTCGCCGAGGTCCGGGGCGGCCACCCAGCCTACGCGGGACCGCGCATTGCCGTCAGTGCCGGCCGGGTGACCCGGTCGTCGATGGTGTGCCGCGGCCGGCGGCGAGGCGGCTCAGCGCCACCGGGGCAGAGCCAGGCGGAAGATCTTCCGGACGACCGAGCCGAGCTGCGACGACAGGGATCCGGTGTGGTACGGCAGGTCGTTGCGCTCACAGATCTGCCGCACCTCCGCGGCGATCTGCGGGTAGCGGTGGCTGGGCAGGTCCGGGAACAGGTGGTGCTCGATCTGGTGGCTGAGGTTCCCGGAGAGCACGTGGAACAGCGGGCTCCCTTCGATGTTCGCCGAGCCGAGCAGCTGGCGCAGGTACCACTGCCCGCGGCTTTCGTCGCGGCTCTGCTCCTCGGTGAACACCTCGGTCCCGTCGGGGAAGTGACCGCAGAAGATGATCGCGAACGCCCAGAGGTTGCGGACCAGGTTGGCGGTGATGTTCGCGGTCAGCGTCAGCGGTGCCAGCGGGCCGGTGAGCAACGGGTGGAGGACGTAGTCGCGGCCGGCCTGCCGGGCGGTCTTGCGCAGCATCGGCGCCAGCAGCGGCCGGACGTCGGCCCAGCCGCGCTTTCCTTGCACGATCCGGTCCATCTCCAGGTCGTGCAGCATGATGCCGTATTCGAAGAAGATCGCCTGCGCGGCGGCGTAGAGCGGGTTGCCGAGGTAGTACGGGTGCCAGGGCTGGTCCTCGGTGATGCGGAGGATGCCGTAGCCGACGTCGCGGTCCTTGCCGAGGATGTTGGTGTAGGTGTGGTGCATGAAGTTGTGCGAGCGGCGCCACTGCTCGCCCGGGCAGACCATGTCCCACTCGAAGGTCCGCGAATTCAGTGCGGGGTCCTTCATCCAGTCGTACTGCCCGTGCGTGACGTTGTGGCCGATCTCCATGTTGTCGAGGGTCTTCGACAACGCCAGCGCCGCGACCCCGCCCAGCCATGCGGGCGGGAACCACCCGGCGAACAATAGTACGCGGCCACTGGCTTCGGAGAAGCGTTGCACCGCAATGACTTTGTGGATGTAGTCAGCGTCGGTCGCGCCGAGGTCGGCGGCCAGCCGGCAGCGCAGGGCGTCCAGTTCCGCCCCGATCCGGTCGATCGTTTCCGGTTCCAGGTCGGTCGTCTTCGTGACCATGGGCACTTCTCCTCGGATCGGTACGGCGGTCGCGGGCTCGAGATCGGTCGTCCGGCACCGCGGCGACGGGCTCCGGTGGCGTGCGGGACCGGGGAGGTGCGGGTGTGCTGCCTTCCCGTCCGGGTCCGGTGGGGGGCTCAGACTAGGTCCGCCGGTCCGCGAAGTAGTCGTCCAGGCGGGTGGTCCCGGGTGACGTCCGGCACTGCGTTCACCGCCCGCAGGCGAGGTCGCCGCGCTATGCTGGTGGATCCGGCAGGCGCCGACACCGTATGCGGCGGACGCCGGTGGAGAGCCGATGACCGCTCAGAGGTGCCGAGGTTCGGCTGCCCGGTCCGACCCGGTGCGGCGGTGAGGCGCGTACGGCAGTCCGAGGAGCCGAGCTCGGACCCGGTCGCGCTCACCCGTGATCAGCGCTTCCGCGGTGCCCGGCTGGTGGCCTCGGCGGCGAACGACGCCGAGGACTGTGCGCTGCTGCTTGCGGTGCTCGGACTCGAGCCCGCCGACGGGCTCGCCGGCACGCCGCCGCCCCCGGGGTGAAATCCGGTGCGGGATTGACTGTCGATCCACTGTGGACATTCGCGATCGCGTCGGAATTACCCGCCAGGAGAGTGGATACGCAAGCTCTGCTGCACTTGCCGGTTCACGTGCGATCCGGCTGCCGCCAACGGGATGCCCCACTCGGCGGTGTGCCCGGATGCATGAAAAGCCTAACGTCGGTTTCCGGGAATGCCGGTGGAACCGGTTTCCCGCTACTCCGGCCCCCGGTGGTTCCCGACAACTCGCCGTCAACCGGGAGTGCTCCGATGGTGACCATCGCGGACGGTGAACGGCTTCCGGTGCGGGTGGAGCTCGCCGACGTCGAAGGGCTGGAGGCGGCGGTGAGCGCGTTTCGCTCGCTCGACTACCGTCTCGGCGGTGAATCGTGCCGGCGGGCGTTGCGGGCCATTGGTTCGTGGACCCTTATGCTGCGCAACGGAACGGTGCCGGCTCGGCTGGTCCGGCGACTGAGCCGGGACCTGGGGGACTTGTACAACCTGCTGGCGTGGACGGAGTTCGACACCGGACGGGTCGCGCAGGCCCGCCGGCACTTCGCGGTCGCCGATGAGCTGGCGGTGGCAGCGGACGACGGCGATCTCGTGGCCAACATCTGCTACCGGACCGGCCGGCTGAACCTGCACCACCTGGACACCGCCGGTGCGTTCGCCGAGTTCGGCCGTGGCCAGGCCGTCGCCCGGCGGGCCGGCTCGCGGCACGCGCAGGCCATTCTTCACGCCAACCAGGCGTGGGCGCACGCGTTGCGGGGACAGGCAGCTCCGGCCTTGACAGAGCTCGGCCGGGCGGAGGACGACTTCGCCGCGGTGAGCGGCCCGTCGCCCCCGTGGGCGGCGTTCTTCGACGCGAACGATCTGGCCGCCATGTGCGGCACCGTGCACGTCGAACTGGCTCGTTCGGTGGACGCGTCCCACGCCCGTGCGGCGATTTCCTTCCTGGCCGGGGCCGTCGCCGGCTACGGACCCGAGATGGCCAGGAGCCGGGCTTTGACGCAGATCCTGCTCGCGCTCGGGCACGCGATGGAAAACGACCTCGACGAGGCCGACAGGGTCGTCGCCGAGGCCATCCGCACGGCTCGGTCTCTTCGCTCCGCACGGCCGAAGGACCGGCTGGCTTCCCTCGAAACCGTCGTTCGCGACCGGCTGCCGGAACCGGACGCCCGGCAGCTGCTCGAACGCGTCAGGTCGTTCCGCCGCGAACCGGGACCGCCCTGACGATCCACAAGGACTGCGCCGTCATCGCGAGATCGGCACGAGACCCGGTCACGTGGCCTGCCCGGACCCGATTCGGGAGAAATCGTGCGCGCACCTTCGTCAGGGAATCGCCGACCACCTCGGGGAGCGCCTCGGCGCGGGCGCGGAGGACTGCACGCAGGACGTCATGTTCGCTGTTCTCGTGGCCCCGCCGGCCTGCCGCTTCGATCCTGGAACTGCACAGAAGACCGGGCTCAGGTCCTGCCGGTCCAGTCACGTGGCCGCCGGGACCGCCGGGAACGAAGCGGATCGGCACGCCGTTCCCGTGGCTACCGTCCCTCGATCGTGAGGTGGCGGCGCGGGGGATCGGCCGGTGACAGGTCGGGCGTCCGGTCGGCCGGGGAGAGCAGTTCGGCGTAGCGGCCCAGCATGCGTTCGCTGGTCCGGCGGTAGAACTTCGGCAGTGTGGCAGTCCGGCCTTCGTGGAAGGCCAGGAACGCCGGGTCCGATCGCAGCATTTCCAGGAGGCGGCGGAAACTCGCGATGTCGGAGCGGAAACTTGCGGTGCGCGCCCGGTGGACGTATTCGACGACGCGGTGCGAGGTGGTCCGCAGTCGCCGGCTCAGCATCGCCGGTGACGCGGCGTGCGAGTAGAGCTCGACGAGCTTTTCGTAATAGGCGATCGGATCGTAGTTCTTGATGGTCGTCACCAGGTAGGGCGCGTAGTAGAAGCTGAACGGCATGGCGGCGAGGATCCGCCCGGCCGCGGTGAGTTCTTCGTGCAGCGGGGTGCCGCCGAAGGGCACCGGGATGTTTATCGTCGGAAAGGCGAACGGGGCCAGGTCCATGAACTGCTTGGTCAGCTCGACCGGTTCGTCGCCCTGGTCGGTGTCGAGTCCGAACATGAAGTTCGCCTGCAAGTAGGGCACGTTTTCGGCCAGCTGGGCGAAGTGCGCGGCGACGCGCTCGACCTTCGCGGTGCCGCCGGTCCGGCCGACACCGGCTTTGTTCGAGTAGCCGGTCCACGACTCGACGCCTGGCGCGACCATGGCGCAGTTCGTCTCCTTCAACCGCCGCGGCCGGTCACCGCGCAACACCGTGAGCGAGCTTTCGATGATGTACGGCGGCCGTTGCCCGGGTGGCTGGGCCTCCAGCGTCTCGAAGACGTCGTCGAACTTCACCGCGAAGTTCGGGTCGTGGAACACGATGAGCCTGCCGGGCAGGTGCCGGGCGAGGTAGCGCAGGTCGGCCTGGAGCCGGTCGGCCGGGAGCGGGCGGTAGGTGCTGCTCCAGTCGATGCAGAAGTCGCACCGGTACGGGCAGCCCATGCTCGCGAGCATGGGCACCGCCGACAGCAGCAGCGGCTTGCGTCCCCAGAAGAAGGCCGACGCGCGGATTTCGGGCATCCGCTCCTCGACCGTCGGCACGTCGTCGAACGGCCGGGCTGCCGAGATCACGGTGCCCGGGTCGAACTGCCCCGACAGGATGTCGGCGACCAGCTCCGGATCGCACTCCCGCACGACCAGGTCGAAGAAGCGCAGGCAGTCCACCGGGAACGCCTTGGCGTGCGGGCCGCCGATCACCGTGCGAACACCGGCCCGGCGGTAGAGCTTCGCCAGCGCGTAGGCGAGGTGGCTGACCTGCGTGTAGCAGGAAATGAACACCACGTCCAGGTCGGCGGGCAGCAAGCGGTGCGGCCGGCCGAGGCCGTAGTAGGTGGCGTAGAAGGTCTGGTGCCCGTTCCGGCGGCACCACACCGAAATGGCCTGCGGGGTGATGCTGGCGTACTGCTTGGTGATCAACAGCTGATAAGCGAGGTCCACCGGGCGCCGGGCCGGCGGTCCGAGGATGTCGAGGATACCGACTTTCACCGCGTGGTCCTCCCGGATGGCCGGCCGGGCCGGCCGGAAACGACGATCAGCGTGGAGCTGATGGCGACGTCACCGGGGACTGGGGCGAACGCGGCGATCGACGGTGACTATACCCCGAGCCGGTCCCGAAGCACGCGCCTCGATTGCCTTCGCTCAGGGTGCACCGGGATCTTCCGCCTCGGCACCGGAAGCTCCCAGGCTTCGCACACCTGAGCTGAAGACGGCGAGCAGCGGAACCGCGAGCAAGGCACCCACGATGCCGGCGGTGACGAGCCCGGCAGCGAGTGCGAGGACGACGGCCAAGGGGTGCAGCCGGACCGCCCGCCCGAGGAGAAGTGGTTGCAGGACATGGCTTTCGAGCTGCATCACGCCGACCACGACGGCGAGCACGATGACGGCTGCCCACACGCCGTTGGCCACCAGCGCCACGAGGACGGCGATCGCACCGGCGATCACCGAGCCGATGACGGGCACGAAGGCGCCGAGGAAGACGAGCGTGCTCAGCGGAGCCGCCAAGGGTACTCCGATGATCACCAGTCCGAGGCCGATGCCGGCGGCGTCGGCGAACGCGACGGCGGCGGTGCCGCGGATGTAGTGCGCCAGGGTGGTGAACCCGCTGCGCCCGGCGACGTCGACGCGTTCGCGCAGGCGGGCCGGCGCGGCCCGCAGGACGAACGCCCAGATCGCGTTTCCCTGGGCGAGGAAGAAGATCAGGCAGAACACCACCAGCAGGAGCTGGGCGAGCAGTTCTCCTACGGTGACGGCGGTGGTGAGGGCGCCCGAGGCGATCGCCGACTTGTTCCGGCCGAGCATGGCGGTCAGGTTGCCGACCATCTCGTCGAGCTGGCCCTGGCTCAGGTGCAGGGGGCCGGTTTTCAGCCAGGTGTGCAGGTCGGTCAGGCTGACGGTGACCTGGTCGATCAGCCCGGGCATGCCCACGGTGACGGTGATGACCACGAACGTCACCACGGCGCCGGCCAGTGCGATCCCCATGACCAGCACGATCGCGGTCGCCAGTCCGCGAGGGACCTTCTTGCCCGCCAGCCAGGAAACAGCCGGGGAGAACAGACCGGCGAGCAACAGCGCCACCGCGACCGGGACGAGCACCGACGCGAGCTTGGTGGCCAGGAAGCCCAGTACCGCCAGCGCTGCCGCCACGACCAGCAGGCGCCAGGAAACGGCCGCCGCGACGCGGAGCCCGTACGGCACCGGAGAAGGCTCGGATACTCCCACCGGGTCAGCGCTCGCGTGCCGCGGAGCGGCCACGGTCGGTGAACGGGTGGGTGCCGATCAGGGATTTCGCGGGGGTCATGACGAGCCTGTTCCTGGCGATGGGTGGCCGATCCGGCCACGCTGCCGGTCGTCGCGAGAGCAGGGTCCGGGCAATCGTCGCTGTGCCTTCGACCGTACCCCTGTGCTGACTCCGGCGCCGGTTCGTTCCGGGCCGACGTACCCGGCGGTAGCCGTCAGCGTGGGTGATGGACGTAAGGACTCAGCCGCTCGGCCAGCACCCTGCGGGTCGTGGCGGCCGGGCGAAGACGCTCCTGGCCGGGGCGGCGCCCGGCGGCGGTGTCGGTGACGAACTGCGCGACCGCGCGCGGGGCGGGCACGAGGTCGCCGCCGCCTTGGCGCGCGATGACGACCGGGTCTTCGGCGGGATCGGTTTCCACCGCGAGCGACCACCCACGCCGTTCGCTCCACACCAGCATGATGTCCTGGCCGGGCCGATCGGGCCAACGGCGGGGCAGCCCGAGGTAGGCGGTGGCCGTGTCGCTGATCTCCACCGTGACGCTCTCGGCCGGGACACCGACCGCGACCGCGACCGCCCGCACGTATTCGCCCAGGCGGCGCTCGAGGGTCCGGGTGTCAGGTTCGGGGTGTTCCATGACCGCCACGCTAGAGGGCTTCCGGCCCGACCGCCGGATCGCCGCGCGGAAGTCGTCTCCGGGGAACCATCCCGGCAGTACGTTCGTTGTCGCTGTTCGGGTGGAGGACAGCTCCGGCACTCGTCCCCCAGGTTTAGGCCGCCGTCGGCGGGCTACTCCCCACTTGATCGCCCCGGACCCTGGCGGGCAGGTACGTCAGCGGAAAGAGCGATCAAAATGACACGTACGCTGGAACGGCCGCCGAAGGCCGCGCAGCCGATGCTGGCGGGCGAGAAGTCCCGCACCGAGACCTTCCTGGTCAAGTTGTTCGCGGTGGTGCCGTTGCTGGCTTTGGCCGCGGCGGTGCCGTTCGCGTGGGGGTGGGGCCTGGGCTGGACCGACGTCGTCTTGACGGTCGGGTTCTACTTCCTGACCGGGCTCGGGGTGACGATCGGGTTCCACCGCCTCTTCACCCACGGCGCGTTCAAGGCGAACCGCGGCCTGCGGGTCGCGCTCGCCCTCACCGGAAGCATGGCCATGCAGGGCCCGGTCATCGGCTGGGTCGCCGACCACCGCCGTCACCACGCTTTCGCCGACCGCGACGGCGACCCGCATTCCCCGTGGCGCTACGGCACGTCCGCCGCCGCGCTCGCGAAAGGTTTCTGGCACGCCCACATGGGCTGGTTGTTCGAGCGGGAGAAGACCAACGCCCAGCGCTTCGCGCCCGACCTGCTGGCCGATCGCGACATCGTCCGGATCGACCGCTGGTTCCCCGCGCTCACGGTGGTCACCCTGCTCAGCCCGGCGCTGATCGGCGGGCTGGTGACCATATCCTGGTGGGGTGCGCTGACCGCGTTCTTCTGGGCGAGCCTGGTGCGGGTGGCTGTGCTGCACCACGTCACCTGGTCGGTGAACTCCCTGTGTCACCTGATCGGCGAACGGCCCTACGCCGCCCGCGACAAGTCCGCGAACTTCTGGCCATTGGCCATCGCCTCGATGGGTGAGTCCTGGCACAACTCCCACCACGCCGACCCCACCGGCGCTCGCCACGGTGTTCGCCGCGGCCAGCTCGACGTATCCGCCCGGATCATCTGGGCGTTCGAGAAGCTCGGCTGGGCCACCGACGTCCACTGGCCCAAACCCGGCCGCCTCGACCGCAAGCTCAACCCCGGCTACCACCCCGCCCACCGCGGACCGAGGACGGCTGCGGGCGCGGCTGGACAGTGCGACCCGCGTTCTCGAACCCCGAGGTCTAGACTGTGAGGACGCCCCGGACCCCGGCGTTCCTGGTTCTCCCCGGCGCCGGCCACCCGGTCGGCGCCCGGCCCGGACGGTGAGGCGCACGACAGTGGGACGCGTGGCGGTGTTCGGTCTGGCCGTTCCTGTCTGCGTCCTGGCCACGATCGGTGCCCTGAGGCTGCCTGGGGACGTCCTGCTCGGCTGGAGCCTGCTCGGAGCCGGGGCGGGTTTTCTCGTCGCTTTCGGCGCTTCGCGGTTCCCGCGCGGGCGGGCTGTGTCCAGCGGACCGGATCTGCCCTTGGGCGCGGCCGCCGCGGCGGCGTTCGTCACGGCTTGCCTGGCCATCGCCGGCCTGCTGACCACGGTGGGCGGTGGCCTCACCGCGACCGTCCTCGTGCTGCTCGTGGCCGGCGGGGTGTGGGCCGGTTACCATCACCGGCCCGCGCTGCACAGAGCCTCGTCCGAGCCGTACCGCGCTTCGGTTCCGCGGCCCGCGTCCCCTCGCCGGGTGGCCGACATGGCGACCGAGGAGCTGTGCGTGGCGTGGCGGCGCAGCTACTTCCTGCTGCTCCTCGCCACCGACGAGCAGGTGCGCCGGCTCGTCGTCCAGCGCCGCCAGGACTTCCTCGACGAAATCGAACGACGGGACCGCCGCGGGTTCCTGCGCTGGCTCGACAGCGACCCGACGGCCGGCGGCGATCCGAGTCCGTACCTGACCACCCGGAACTGACCGAGAGGACCACCTCGTGGCAGCAGTCGACGGCGACGCGGACGACTGCGCGCAGGCGGTCCTGATCGGCGTGCTGACCACGTTTCGGCGGCACATCGCCGCATCCCCGGTGCCCTGATCAGTGCGCGGGTACGATCGGTGAACGCAGCCGCGGTGGCGGCGCTGATCCGGGCCCGGTCGTGTCCGAGTTGGTGTGGCGATCACGAACACCGACTCGAAGGGGACCGGATGTGGGAACGCCAAGCTCGCGGGTCGTGGGCTCGCGGTGGCTGAGATCGAGGTTCTGCGCGCGAGCGTGCAGGCCGCGCTGGACGAGGGTGGTGCCGGCAACGGGGTCGACGTCGTCGGCCGGGTGTGCCAGGCGTGCGTGCACCTGCTGCCGGTGGACGGCGCGGCGGTGTCGGTGATGGTCGACGCCGGGCACCGCGAGGTCGTCTACGCGAGTGACGCGGTGAGCGCGGCGCTGGCGGAGCTGCAGTTCTCGTTGGGGGAAGGGCCGTGCTTCGAGGCCTACGTCAACGGCGGGCCGGTGCTGGTGCCGGATCTGGTCGCGGAACCGCCGGCGGCGTGGCCGGTGTTCGCGGCCGAGGCGGCGGCGTATCCGGTGGCCGCGTTGTTCACGTTTCCGGTGCAGATCGGGGCGGCCCGGGTGGCGACCCTCGACACCTACCGTTCGACGCCGGGTTCGTTGAGTCCGGGTGAGCTGTCGACGGCGTTGCGGGTGGCCGACGTCGCCGCGCTCGCCCTGTCGGGCTTGCGGGCCGGTGGTGGCCGGTGGCTCGACGGGGACGGGCGGTGGATGGAGGGCGCGGGGATGCGGTTCCGGGAGGTGCACCAGGCCACCGGGATGCTGATCGCCCACCTGGGTCTGCCCGCGTCGGTCGCGTTGGCGCGGCTGCGGGCGTATGCGTTCGGGCACGGCCGTTCCCTGCTCGAGGTCGCGGGTGACGTCGTGGCCGGGCGGCTGCGGTTGGACGAGGCGTTCGGTGAGGGTTCACCATGAAGGCAGCTGATGGAGCGGGAGATGGTGGGCATGGCCGACCGTGAACGACAGGTGACCCGGGCGTTCGTCGCGCTGGCGGACACGCTGGTCGACGACTACGACGTCGCCGACTTGCTGCACACCCTCGTGCAGCAGTGCGTGGCGCTGCTCGACGTCGCCGCGGCGGGGCTGACGCTGGTCGACGAGCGGGGTGGCTTGCAGGTGCTGGCCTCCTCCACCGAGCAGGCGCGGCTGCTCGAGCTGTTCCAGCTCGACATCGACGAAGGCCCGTGCATCGAGTGCTTCACCACCAGCACGCCGGTGCTGGTGGCCGACATCGCCGCGCAGGCCGCGCGATGGCCGCGGTTCGCCGCCGAGGCGGCCAAGGACGGGTTCGCCTCGGTGCACGCCCTGCCGCTGCGGCTGCGCAAGCAGACCATCGGGGCGCTGAACCTCTTCGGGCTCCAACCGGGCGAGTTGTCGGCGGACGACGTGGCGCTGGCGCAGGGGCTGGCCGACACCGCGACGATCGGCATCCTCCACGAACGCGCTGTCCGTCAGGGCGAAGTCCTGTCCGAGCAGCTGCAGACCGCGTTGAACAGCCGGGTCATCATCGAGCAGGCGAAGGGTGTCCTGGCCGTCACCGGCGGGCTGAGCATGGATGCGGCCTTCACGGCGCTGCGCGGCTATGCTCGCCGCAACAACCTCCGCCTCAGTGAGGTGGCCCGCGCCTTGGCCGACCGCGAACTCGTCCCCGCAGTCGTGCTGACCCCGGCGGCCACGGGCTGAATAGTCCTTTGTGGACACCGGCGGAAGGTGCCGGCCGGTCCGGCCCGTGGTGGCTGACGGCCCTAGCGCCCCGGACGCGGGGCCGTGAGGCTGGAGGCGGCCGACCGGCCCTCGAAGGCAGGAGTTCTCATGCGGTTCCGTGATCGCCGGGAAGCCGGCGAGCGGCTGGCCCTGCGACTGCGACCGCTGCGCGGCGACCGGGCCGTGGTCCTCGGCCTGTCCGAAGGCGGGCTGGTGGTGGCCGGCGAGATCGCCGACGTCCTCGGTGCGCCGCTGGACATCCTGCTCACCAGCCGGGTCGAAGCCGCGGGGCCGCCGCCGACGACGCTCGGCGCCGTGGGCAAGGGTGGCCTGCTCGTCTGGGACCACGACGCCATCCGCCGGTTCGACATCTCGCCGGGCGAACTCGCGCGGCTCGCCGATGGGGCGCGAGCCGCGCTGGCCGGTCAGGTCGGCGTGTACCGGCGCACGGTGGCGCCGGTACCGATCGCGGGTCACACGGTCGTCCTCGCCGACGACGGCGCCGCCACCGGCACCACCGCGCACACGGCGATCCGCGTCCTGCGGGCCCGCCAGGTCTGCCGGATCGTGCTGGCGGTCCCGGTCGCCCAGGCCGACGTCGCCGACCGGCTCGCCCGCGAGGTGGACCAGTTCGTCTGCCTGCGCCCGGTGCCCTGGCTGCACGAGGTGCGCAACAGCTACCGGAAGTTCGCCGCGGTCGCCGGCACCGAGGCACTCGAACTGCTGCACCGCGAACCCCGCCGGCCGACCGAGGTCCGCCGGTGACGTCCACAGTGGACCAACCGGGTCAGCTCGGGACGCGCACGGCGATCTCGTCGCCCAGTGCGGCGCCGCCGGCCAGGTCGAGGTGGTCACCGCTCCAGAAGCGGCCCGGGTCGTACCAGTTCGGCCGGCGGCCCCGGGGCAGCAGGCCCATCGCTTCGTAGGTCAGCGCGACGATCTCGGCGCAGTAGCCGGTCTCGAGGCCGGTGTCCCGGGCGGTCGGCTGGGGCGGACCGATCGGGTCACGTACCGGCTGGGCGAATGGCAGGCGCCCCGCCGCCGTCTCGCCGTCGGCGAGTACGTCGTCCGGCTCGAAGGATTCCGGTCGCAACACGACGACACCCTGACGGTGGTCGGCTGGAACCACCACCGGCTGACATTGCTGGTCATCGCACCGGAAACCGGCCCCGAAGTCGCGGGGCACGTCCTCGCGACCGCCGCCGACGAGAACAACACCGACGACAGCTCGCAACTGCTGACGGCTCGGGGCACCACTGCCGCGCGCAGTCGCACCACGGACGGCGCACCGCTGCCCGCATGACGGACGCCGCCGTTCCGGTGGCGTCGGACGAGAGGACATCCCGATCATCGAATCCATGATGGACAGTGCGTTGTTCAGCCACCCCAAGGATGAGCAACCCCGGCCCGGAACGCTCACCACGCCTCAGGAGGACCGCTACGGGAGTCTGTTCCGCCAGCCGGTGTACACGCCGGCGCCCCCATCCGCCGGCCAGACCGAACCCGCGTCGCAGCGACGAGCCCACGGGACCGGCGCACGGGCCCACGACCCGTCCGGGCGCCGCGCCGGCTGGTGAGACGGGTGTAGGTGCAGCCGGCCGAGCGCGGATGGACCGGCGTCGGCGACCGTCCGCGCTGGAAGGCCTCGGTCCGGTCGGCTATCTGCACGAAGGGAATCCGGGGAGCGCCCGCCGAAGCGATCGCGTTGCGCGACCCGCGCGGCACCGTTGTCCACTCCGACCGAAGCGCCCAGGGCGGATTCAACTGGTCGGCGCAACACCCCGATGATGGAGGTGTTGATGGGCAGGCCGGCGGGCCGGATGACAGCGTTGACGGACAGGTCGGCGATGAAGCTCCACCGGTGGTTGTGGGACCGCCTGGGTGATGCGTCTGCGTGCCAGCACCCGGCCCTGCCAACGAGGGGACATCCCAGTGGTTCATTACATACTCGGCTGACTTGCGAGTGCTGTTCTTCGGCGGGTATGGCAGTGCCGACCAGGATGTCGTGCTGTGCCAGTAGGTGGACAGGCTGGCGCTGGGCCGAAGCCTGCTGTAGGCGGACGACGGCATCGCTCCCAGGCTGCTGTCGGTGTTCCTTCACCCTGCGGCTGGGATGGGCAAAAGCCGTAACTCTGCGCTACTGTGACGGCATGATCTCCCCAAACACGGGAGATATCCCACGTATGGGGGTTCAAGTCCCCCCTCGGACACGCATTATTCACCCCGCGGAGAGGCCGTCACGTCGACGGCCTCTTTTTCGTGGTCGAACCGCAGGCCAAGCCGCAAATCTTGGTGGAGCTGCGCCGGCCAGCCCGGTTGACCGTCGGCCAGCGCAGCGCTGACGTTCCCGAGCGAGTCGATCATCGCGTACACCTCGGCCTCACCGAGTCCAGTGGGGTTCCCGGCGCTCCCGCCGCGACCGCCGGAGCAGAACCACCGTCCGGACGATCCACTCGTGTCTCGGGTCCCGGTCGGCGCTCGAGGGGCATGGGAAGCCGCGGTCGTTCAACTCGCGCGCGATGCCGGCCACGCTGCGGCCGGTAGCGCGTTGCTGGAAGATCCACCGCACGCACGGGAGGTGGCCGGATCGGGTTCGAGACGGTGCAGGCGGCGGCCCCAGTTCGCGTGGGCTCGAATCGGGCGGAGGCCGGCATCGGGCAGGCGGTAGCCGTAAGGCGGTCAGCCGCCAAGGAACCTGCCTTGGACACGGGTTTGGATGTGCATCGCAGCCAGTACCCGGTGCCGGGCCCGCAGTACCTCGCGACGTGACTGGGACCCGAGCAGCAGCATCAGTGCCTGGTGCACAGGGTCCTGAGGTTCACCGGCCCGCTCGCTTCGGGGAGCACAGTTGGATGTCCTGCGTCCGGAGCGTGGTCAGCACGGCGTTGAACTGGTCGCCGTAAAACGTGCCCGTCGAAGATCTCGGCGTAGAACTCGCGCGACACTTCGACGTCGCGCACGGTCAGGAAGTGCGTGACAATCAGGCCCTGATCCGGCGCGAGAAAAACCTTCCATTGCTGAAATCTCCTCACGGTCGTTGTCGCGGGGCGAGCTCCTCGGCTCACCGCGCCTAACCCGGCGACGGGCAGTGCTTCCGATGCCCGACCGCGGGTGAGTGACTCGATCGCGGCTCGGGACGCGCCATCGTGAGCCCCGCCGGGAGAGAACGGTGGCCGTAGGCGTCCCGGTCACGATCGCGACCAGTCCCTCGAACTGTTCGACGAATCAGCTCGGTCGCGCGGGGCCCAGCGTGAGCAGGTCGGCCAGGCCATAGGCCGGTCCCGCGGCGGGCAGGGCCGGTCGCCAGCCCGGTTCGCCGTTCAGGTAGCTCGCCGGGTCGGCGCGCAGCAGTCCGATCAGGACCTCCGCGACGATGCGGCCGCCGACCTCGCCCAGGCGGTCGCCGCCGCCGTGGTGCTGGGCTTCGTTGAGGACGTAGATCCACAGCGGCGTGCCGTGCGGCCAGGAACCTTTGCCCGCGGTCAACGGCGGTGCGCCGATGTGCCGGGCGACGGATTCGCCGCTGGGCAGTCCGGTGGTCTCGCCGCGGAGGAGGTCGCGGACCGCGAGCGACCGGTGGGCGACGGCGTCGACGGTGCCGGTGACCTGCTCGGGCAGCGCGATGAGGCTCGCCGGAAGGCGGCCGTCGATGCGTTTGGCCCGTTGCGCCGGCGGATGGCCGGGCATGTCGAAGAACAGCGCGAGATCGACGCGCCGGCCGGCGGCCACCGGCCGGAACCCGACGAGGTCCGGGAAGAGCGGCAGTTCGGGGCCGCCGGGGACGAGCCGGTAGGCGTGGCGGATCTGGCTGTGGCCGTAGCGGAAGGCCGCGTGGGAGAACTCCAGCGGGATCCAGGCCTGTCCCGGCGGTGGTGCGAACCACCGGCCGCCTGTCGTGAGCACCTGCTCGACCAGGGGTCGTCCGACGAGCCGTGGCAGGAAGTCGTGGACCACGATCCACTGGTAGTGCCAGGTGAGTGCCTGCCGCGCCTGGTCGAAAACGTCGGTCACGCCGTCGTCGCGCAGCAGATCCACGATGCGGTTGTGTGCCCGCAGCAGCGCGGTGTGCAGGGTCAGTGCGACCAGGTGCGAGTCGTTGCGGGGGTCGCCGATGAGGGCCACCCCCTGCTGGTTGCGGGGCACGTCGTAGCCATCGGGGCGGCCGAGCAGGAACTTCGCCGGATCGTCCGTGTCGTAGAGGAACGGCGAACCGATGGGGCCGTCGGAGTAGAGCATCTCCAGGTCGAGCTTCGGTGCGCGGGCGTTGCGCAGCGCTCCCGGGGGCAGGTCACCGGTGAGGGAAGAGCGGTCGGCGGTGAGGTCGTGCGCGATCAGCTGGCCGAAGAACGGCCACCCGGCTGCCTCGGCCGCGTCGTCGCCGCTCGGCCCGGGCCAGGCCGCCGCGTCGCAGATCCCGCCGTGGCCGCCCGCGCGCGCCAGCAGCCGCGGATCGGTGACGAGCGGGGCAAGGCTCGGGAACATGCGCCCGTACCGGCTCGGTCCGGCCGGCGACGGGTGCCCTGCCTCCGCGATGGGCGTCACCACGGTCGTCACGGCATACCTCCTGTCCGCCGGGGATCATCGCGATCCCGGTGCCAGTGAAGACAAGACAGCCCTGCGGCGTGTGACAGCTCCAGGGTGATGGTGAAAGCGACCAGCAGTGCGCAGGCCGCCGCGATGCCCGCGACCACGACGGCCACGCCGGTCCACGGCGCGGCGAGCGGGAGCAGGAACACGACGGTGGCGCAGGTCAGGACCGCGCCGGGACGCAGGACGGTCCTCGTCACGATGGGCACGTGGACCAGCCACAGGAGCACGAGAAACACGCCCACGGAGGCGGCGACGGCGTAGCCGATCAGAAGCGGTGAGGCCGGCAGGTGGTGCCCGGTGTC
Source organism: Amycolatopsis sp. NPDC049691 (assembly GCF_040675005.1). Taxonomy (NCBI): domain Bacteria; kingdom Bacillati; phylum Actinomycetota; class Actinomycetes; order Pseudonocardiales; family Pseudonocardiaceae; genus Amycolatopsis; species Amycolatopsis sp. NPDC049691. Next base: position 199,908 of record NZ_JBFANX010000003.1, on the reverse strand, counting down.
CTCGACCGCGACCTCCAGGCTCGCGCCGAGTGCCGCGAGCGCCGCGAAGATGCCGAAGTGGCCGTAGCCCCACAGGTAGGACCCCGCGCGGCGATCGCGCAGCCCGTCCCCGGCCGGTTCCAGGAAGTACAGCCACCAGAGGGCGAAGAGCAGCACGAGGCCGGAGACCGCGATCGTGCCGAACGCGGCGCTGATCTCCGCCGCTTGCAGAACTCCCCGGACGCCCGTGATCGCGGCCAAGACGCTCTCGCCGAGCAGGATGATCGTGAACAGCCCGTAGCGCTCGGCGATGTGGTGCGGGTGCCAGGTGGTGGCGCCGGGCCGCTCCGCCCAGTGTGGCACCGCGAGTTCCGCGGCAGCCAGCGCGAGGAAGCACGCCGTCCGGGTGCCCGGCGAAAGGACACCCGTCTCGCCGAGGACGAGCCAGCCCAGCCAGCCGATCTGCAGGACGGTGATGCCGCCGGCGTACCGGAACGCGGTCCGCCTGCGCGCCGGGTCCTCGAGGCCGGCCCGCAACCACTGTGCGACGAGCCCGATCCGCATGACGAGGTAGCCGGCCGCGACGGCGCGGTAGTCGCCGGTGGCCGTGGCGGGCACCCCGGCGGCGAGGACGAGCACACCGGCCATCTGCACCATGGTCAGCAGCCGGTAGGCCACGTCGTCGGTGTCGTAGGACGACGCGAACCACGTGAAGTTCATCCACGCCCACCAGATCGCGAAGAAGACCTGGAGGAACCCGGCCAGGCCGGTCCAGGCGTGGCCGTCGGCGATCCGGTGCGCGAGCTGGGCGGTGGCGGCCGCGACGGCGACCACGAAGACGAGGTCGAACAGCAGCTCGAGCTGGCTCGACGCGCGGTGCGGTTCGTCGATCGGGCGCGCGCTCATCCGGAGGCGGATCCGGATCCTGGTGCTCATCGGCGGCAAGGGCTCGCTCCATCCCACTGGGTCGGTCGCGAGCCAGGACAGCGCAGCACCGGCGGTTGTGACCGGAACGGAACTTCGGTCGCGCCTGTCACAACACGGCGGGCTGCCCTGTCTGGAAGAGACATGAGCACGCCGGACGACGAAGAGTTCCTGCACGGGCCCGAAATCGAGGTGGAGGCCGAACACTGCGAAAACCAGGTGAGCAGATCCTTGGCATCGAAGACCGAGGTCGACGAACCGGTCACGGTCGTCAAGTACTACACCGTTCCGGCCGGCGAAGCCGGTTATTTCGTCGAGAGGTACCAGGAGAACGCCCGGATCATGTCGGCCCAGCCCGGCTTCATCCGATCCCGCCTGCACCGGCCGCTCACCGACGCCCCCGAGGTGCGGTTCGTCCACATCGCCGAGTGGTCCTCGGGCACCGCGCTCGACAAGGCCACCGCCAATCCCGAATGGCAGGCCTCGCTGCGGCGCTTGTTCGACGATCCGGGCCTGCACATCACCTCGGAACCGGCCGGCTACCGCGTCGTCGTCGAACTCCGCCCCTCCTGACCGCGGCTCAGGGGTGAATCTGCAAGCCGACCCCGGCCTCCAGCCGAAGGGATTCCAGGATGACGAACGTCGTGCTCGCGATGAAGACGTCGGCCGCGCCCAGCACCCCGGCGTATTTCCGGGCCACGGGCGCCGCGGCGTACTCGGTCGCCGTGTCGAGGTAGGCCTTCACCGCCGCCCAGGTGTTGTCGCCGTACCTGGCGTAGAACGGCATCGGATCCACTGTGGACAAGGCCGCGCGTGCGCTCTCCGCGATGTCCTCGATGTACTGCCGGTGCAGCACGACGTCGTCGCGGGTGCCCAGGCGGCCGAGGTGGCCGCCGATGAAGTGCCTCCACGGGAACGACAGCGCGGTGCCGGGGGCGGCCATGGAGCCGGGCACGTCGCTGTTGACGTTGAAGGCGGCGAACGATCCCCAGCCCGGCACCACGACGTCGATGAGCATCAGGGTGTCGTGCTCGGGCAGGTGGAGGTAGATGTTGTCCGGCGTGTGGTTCGTGCCGCGCCAGGCCAGGTCGACGCGCTCGCCGCCGACCCGCAGGGTGTGGTCCCGCTCGAAGGTGATGTCGGGCAGGGGCCGCGCCGGGTCGTCGTAGCGCCGCAGCAACCGCTTGGTGCCGGCGTGGCCGACGCGCACCACGTCCTTGCCGAACAACGAGGAGGCGCCGATGTGGTCGGCGTGGTGGTGGGAGTAGACGAGGTGCGTCACCTTGTTGGACACGCCGTTGGCCGACGCGATCTCGTCGACGGCGCGCTGCAGGTTGTGCCCGATGGTCGGGGGCGCGTCGAACAGCACCACGCCGTCGGAGGTGGTCAGGAACGCGGCCTGGTAGCCGCCGTCGGTGACCCAGTAGAGGTTCTTCTCCACGCGGCCGACGAAGTAACCCTGCTCGTTGACGGCGGGGCCGTGGGCGGAGTGCGGTACCGGCGCGAAGTCCGGCAGTTCGTTCGTTGTGGTCATGGGGCCAGCTTCGTCACCCGTCAGGTGAGCGGTCGTCACTGGATCCAGGTGATCACGGCGACCTACACTCGGTTTCGTGTCCGCCCTGATCGACCGCGCCGGCCTCGTCGCCGCACTGGAAGCCGCGGTGGACAAAAGGGTGACGGTCGTTTCAGGGCCGGCCGGGAGCGGGAAAACCTCGCTGCTTCGCCTGTGGGCCGAGCGTCACGGGCAGGACCGCCGGATCGCGTTCGTGTCGGTGCAACCCGGAGCGGAGCTGTTCTGGTTCAGCGTGCTCGGCGGGCTCCGGTCGGCATGCGGCGGGGAACCGCCCTACGCCGCGCCGGACTGCGACGGTCGCGAGAAGGTGCTCGCCGAGATCAGCGGCGTGGTGGGCCCGTTCGTGCTGGTCGTCGACGACGCGCACGAGCTCGATACCGCCGAGGAGCTGGCCGCGCTGCTGGCGGCGCTCCCGCCGCGGGCGCGCGTGATCGTGGCCGCCCGCCGCGACCTTCCCCTGGGCCTGCACAAGCTGCGGCTCGCGGGGGAACTGGCCGAGATCCGCCCGGACCGGCTGCGGTTCACGATCGAGGAGACCGCCGCGCTCGTGGCCGCGGCCGGGATCAAGCTGCCCGAACGGGTGATCGCGGTCCTGCACGCACGGACCGAGGGCTGGGCCGCCGGACTGCGGCTGGCGGTGCTGTCGCTGGCCGGTCACCCCGACCCGGAGCGGTTCGTGGCCTCGTTCTCGGGCAGCGACCGGACCGTCGCCGAGTACCTGATGGCCGAGCTGCTGGAGCGGCAGCCCGCCGACGTGCTGCGCCTGCTGCTGCGCACCTCCATTGTGGACCGCGTCAGCGGCGCGCTCGCCGACCTGCTCACCGGCGCGACCGGGTCCGAGCGGATCCTGCTCGACCTGGCCGAGGCCAACGCCTTCGTCGTGGCGCTCGACCCCGAGCGCACCTGGTTCCGCTACCACCGCCTGTTCGCCGGGTTGCTGAACCTGGAACTGCGCCGCACCCAGGCCGCGGAGATCCCGCGCCTGCACCGGCTCGCGGCCCGGTGGTTCGCCGGCCACGCGCAGCGCGCCGAGGCGGTCCGGCACCTCCAGGCCGCGGGCGACTGGGCCGAGGCAGCCACCCTGCTCTCCGGCCACGCGCTCACCATGACCCTCGACGGCGAGGCGAAAACGGTGCGAGCGCTGCTGCGGGCGTTCCCGGCGCCCGATGATTCGCTCGCCCTCGTCCACGCCATCGACGCGCTGGGCCGGATGCGGCTCGACGAGGCCGCGGCACACCTGGAGACCGCCCGGTCGGCCGGCGCGGACCGGAGCGCGGTCACCGCGGTGGACCTGCTGCTCGCCCGGCTGCGCGGGCACTTCGACTGCGTGGTCGCGAACGTGGACGCCCTGCCCGCCGCCGGAGCCGACCTGCGTGCTGTCGTCCTGCTGAACGCCGGGGTCACGGAGGCGTGGTCGCGGCGGCCCGCCGACGGCGAACGCCACCTGCTGGCGGCCGCCGCCCTGGCCCGCGAGCTCGACCGCCCGTACCTGGAGGTGGCCGCCCTCGCGCACCTCGGGTTCGCGTCCACGAACCGGTCCTTCGCCCTGGCCCGCCGGCGCTGCGAGGACGCGATCGCGCTCGCCGCCGAGCACGGGTGGGACGCCGAGCCGGTCGTCGCGCCCGCTCTGGTCACCCTCGCCTGGGTCCTGGCCTGGACCGGTGAGTTCGACGACGCGCACCGCCGGCTGGACCAGGCGAGGCAGGCCGCCGACGCCGACAGCGAACCCGGCATCCGGCTGCTCGTGCACGTGGTCGCCGCGCTCCTCGCCGCGGCCCGCGGCGACCACCGCGCCGCGCTGACCGAGTTCGCCGCAGCGCGGGAGAGCCAGGCGAGGATGGCCGACGAGCACGTGCTGTCCGCCCCGGTGGCCGCGTGGACGGCCGCCACCCGGGCCCGCGCCGGGCACACCGCTGCTCCGGTGCTCCGGCCCGCCGCTGATGGAGACGTTTTCACGCAGCTCGAGGCGCACCTGAGCACCGCCCTCGGTCGCGCCGAGGTCGGCGACCGGCGCGCCGCCGCGGCCGCCCTCGAACGGGCGCTCGACCTGGCCGAGCCGGACGGGCTGGTGCTCCCGTTCGCGATGACCGGCGCGTGGCGGCTCCTGGAAGCTCGGCCGGCGTGGGAAACCAGGCATGCGGCACTCGTCGCCACCATCCTCGACGCGGTGCGCGGCCGGGTTGCGGCCCCGTCGGTGCGGGCACCCCTGGCGGAGCTGAGTCCCAGCGAGCTGCGCGTCCTGCGGTACCTGCCGACCAACCTGACGCGGCCGGAGATCGCCGGGGAACTGCTGGTCTCGCTGAACACCGTCAACACGCACATCCGCCGGATCTACGCCAAGCTCGGCGCCACCGACCGCGGCGCGGCCGTCCGGCGGGGCCGCGAACTGCGCCTCCTGTCGGCCGGGACCGCGCGTGACGGTCCGCCAGTCACAAATCGCGGGGCTGTCCGGTCCTAGCGGGTGTACCCGTTCACCGAGGAGGCCGTTCGATGTCCTTGACCGTGCTGCAGGAGGCGAAACCGCCGTTCATCCCGGAGGAGGCGCATGCGATGACGATCGTCATCGAGTACCCGCCGGGCGACCCCGGCACCCCGCCGCACCGCCACCCCGGGCCGGCCTTCGGCTACGTGCTGGAAGGCGAAATGGTGTTCGAGCTCGAAGGCGAGCCGCCGCGGGTCGTCCGCGCCGGCGAGGCGTTCTGGGAGCCGGGCGGCGACGTCATCCACTACCAGGACGGCAACAACCGGGCCGACGTCCCGGTCAAGTTCACCGTCACCATGCTCTGCGAACCGGGTAAACCGATGGTCGACCTGGTGACCGAAGACGAGCTCCGTGAGAAGGGATGGTCGCGGAAATGAAGATCGCCGTCATCGGCGGGACCGGGCTCATCGGCTCCCGCGTGGTCAAGATCCTGACCGCGAACGGGCACGAAGCCGTCCCGCACTCGCCGTCCACCGGGCTGGACCTGCTCAGCGGAAAGGGCCTCGCCGAAGCGCTGGCCGGGGCCGACGTCGTCGTCAACCTGACGAACTCGCCGACGTTCGACGACGCCTCGCCCGCGTTCTTCCGGACCACCATGGACAACCTGCTGGAGGCGGCGCACGCGGCCGGGGTCGGGCACGCGGTCATCCTGTCGATCGTGGGCGCCGACCTGGTGCCGGACCTGGTCTACTACCGCGCCAAGGTGCTGCAGGAGGACATCCTCAAGGCCGGGCCGGTGCCGTACTCCATCGTCCGGGCCACGCAGTTCTTCGAGTTCATGGCCCCGACGATGTCCTGGACCTCCGACGAGCACACCGTCCGCTTGCCCGCGACGCGGATCCAGCCCATCGCCGCGGACGACGTCGCCCAGGCGGTCGCCGACGTCAGCATGGGCGCTCCGCTGCGGGGGACCCGGAACGTCGCCGGGCCGGAGGTGTTCACCCTCGACGAGCTGGGCCGGATCACCCTCGCCGCCCAGGGTGACCGGCGTCCCGTCGTGACCGACGACCAGGCCGGCCTGTTCGCGGCCGCTCCCGGCGACGCCCTCATCGCCAAGGACGGGGCCGTCATCGCGAAGACCACGTACCGGGAGTGGCTGGCGCGGTGACGGAGACCGGGCCCGCACGGCGTGCTGGCCCGGTCACCCGCGGTGCCAGCCGCTGAGCTTGGCCGGGTTGAGCACGATCCACAACGTCGTGATCTCGGCCCCGGCCGTCTCGGCGCCGACGACCGCGACGGCACGGGAGGCGTGGCGCAGGGCGAGCCCGGCGCGGCCGTTGACGGACTCGACGGTCAGCTCGGCGCCCGCCCCTCGGCCCAGCACCGCGATGACCAGCCGGGCGACCTCGGCCTTGCCGCGCACGGGGCCCGCCGGTGCGGGTACCAGGCCACCGCCGTCGCAGGTCGCGGTCGCGTCGTCGCGGAGGACGGCTTCGAGCGCGGCGCGGTCCCGCCGTCGGCACGCCGCGGCGAACCGGCGCACGGTCACCTCGTGCGGGTCGAACACGGATTCCTCCCGCCGGTGGGTCAGGCCGGGACCGGCACCGCTTTGTTCTTCTCGGGGTTGACCAGCCACAGCACCTGATCGATGCCGTCGCTGGTGGCGCTGACGGTGAGCAGGCCGTACACGACGCCGTCCTGGACGAGCACCGCGGAGGTCTGGCCGTTCGTGACGGCCCACCGCACGTCCACGTCGTCCCAGAACCAGCTGGAGATCGCCAGCAGGAACTTCGCCACCCGCGCCGCGCCCACGACCGGCGTGCGGGCGATGCCCTTGCGGCCGTTGCCGTCGGACAGGCTGGTCACGTCCGGGGTGAAGAGCCGTTCCAGCGTGGCCATGTCCCCGGAGCGGGCGGCGGTGAGGAAGGCGGTCAGCAGTTCGCGTTGCTCGGCCGCGGGCACGGGGGCGCGTCGTTCGCCGGCGATGTGCTTGCGGGCCCGGCTGACCAGCTGGCGCACCGCGGGTTCGGTCGAGGACAGGATCTCGGCGATCTGGGCGTAGGAGTAGTCGAACGCTTCGCGTAGCACGTAGGCCGCGCGTTCGTTCGCGGTGAGCTTCTCCATCAGCAGCAGGGCCGCGAACTCCAGTGCTTCCCCGCGTTCGGCGCCCAGGTAGGGGTCGGCGGCGGTGTCGACCGGTTCGGGCAGCCACGGCCCGATGTAGGTTTCGCGCCGTTTCCGGGCCGACTGCAGGACGTTGATGGCCAGCCGGGTGGTGGTCGTGGCCAGGAAGGCCTCCGGACTGGCCACTGTGGACCGGTCGTAGGTTTGCCAGCGCAGCCAGACTTCCTGTATGAGGTCTTCGGCCTCGGCGACGCTGCTGAGCATGCGGTAGGCGATCCCGAACAACCGCGGCCGCACCTGGGTGAAGGCAGCCGTGGCCGCGTCGAGATCGTCCGCTCGGGCACTCATCCCGGAATCCGTCACCCCCCGACTCTACGACGTCGGCTCCTGGGGCCCCGGCCGCGCGGCCGGGGCCCCGGAAGCTCATTCGACGAGCTTGCCCGCGGTGGACACCTCGCGCATGAGCGAAGCGATGTCCCCCGGGATCGGGGGAAGCTCTTCGCGTGCGACCTGCCCGGGCCCGGACCAGACGAGGTTCACCCCCAGCGTCTCGTCGAGGTCCGGGTGGTCCGCGCGGTTGTGGCAGCCACGCGTCTCGCGGCGTTCGAGCGCCGATTCGAGCGTGGCCCGCGCGGCCAGCACCGCCGCCTTGAGGTCGAACGCGTGCGCCAGGTCCTGGAACCCGGCGATGTCGGGGTGGACGCCCACGGCACGCATCCGGCTTTCCAGTTCGTCCAGCTCGGCCAGGCCGGCGCGCAGGCCGGTCTCGTCGCGGACCACGCCCGCGTGCTCGGTCATGGTGTTCCGCACCGTGCGCTGCAGGGCGCGCACGTTCTCCGGGCCGTCCGCGGCCAGCAGCTCGTCGACCTCGCCCGAGGCTTCCTCCGTCGCCGCCGGCGACCGCTGCTGCGCACCGAGGTCGCGTGAGTAGCGCGCGGCGGCTTCACCGACGATGCGGCCGTAGACCAGCAGCTCGATCAGGGAGTTGCCGCCGAGCCGGTTCGCGCCGTGCAGACCGCTCGCCGCCTCGCCGAGGGCGTACAGGCCCTCGACGCCGGTGCCGTGGTCCTCCGGCCGGACCCAGACCCCGCCCATCGAGTAGTGCGCGGTGGGCGCGATCTCGATCGGTTCGCGGGTGATGTCGAGCATCTGCAGTTCGAGCAGGGTCTGGTAGACGCGGGGGAGCCGGCGCATGATCGTCTCCCTCGGCAGGTGCGAGACGTCGAGCCACACCCCGCCACCCGGCGTCCCGCGTCCCTCCTTGATCTCGGTGTAGGCCGCCAGCGCCACTCTGTCGCGAGTGGACAGTTCCATCCGGTCCGGGTCGTACTCGGCCATGAACCGCTCGCCGAGGGCGTTGCGCAGCACCCCGCCTTCGCCGCGGGCCGCCTCCGAGACGAGCGTGCCCGCGGCGTTCTCGGGCGCGATCAGCCCCGACGGGTGGAACTGGACGAGTTCGGCGTCGCGGATCCGGCCGCCGGCCAGCACGGCCAGCCGGAAGGAGTCGCCGGTGTTCTCGTCCCGGCGGGACGAGGTGCGGCGCCAGATCCGCGTGTGCCCGCCCGCGGCGAGGATCACCGCGTCGGCGTGGATCACGTACCGCGTCCCGTCCGCGAGGTCGAATCCGTAGGCGCCGAAGACGACGTTGTCCCGGACCAGGATCCGCGTGACGTAGACGGAGTCCAGGACCGGGACGCCGAGCTGCGCTGCCCGGTTGACCAGCGTGCGCTGGATCTCCAGTCCGGTGTAGTCACCGGCGAACGCGGTGCGGCGGTAGGTGTGCGCGCCGAAGAAGCGCTGGGAGATCTTCCCGTCGGCCTCCCGCGCGAAGGGCATTCCGTAGCGTTCGAGGTCCTCGATGCCCCGGGCGGCGTTCTCGGTCACGATCCGCACGGTCTCGGGATCGGCCAGCAGGTAGCTTTCCTTCAGCGTGTCCGCCGCGTGCTGCTGCCACGAGTCTTCCGGGTCCATCGTCGCCAGCGCCGCGTTGATGCCGCCCGCGGCGAGGGTGGTGTGCGCGTCCGACTTCGCCCGCTTGCCGACCGCCAGGACGTCGACGCCGCGCTCGGCCAGCTCGATCGCGGCGCGCAGGCCGCCTCCGCCGGTCCCGATGACGAGGACCGACGTGGCGATCCGGTGCTCGGTCATGGTCACTTCGCCGGCGGCGGGTTGAGCGGGAGCCAGTCGGCGAACCGGGTGGCGGCCAGCTGCGCGCCGGGGCCCGGAAGGAGCATGTCCTTGTCCAGCAGGGCACCGAAGTAGCGCGCGTCCGGGTCGGTGACGACCTCGCGGCGGTCACCGCGGAAGGCCAGCCCGGTGCGGATCAGCTCGTCGAGCCCGAACTGCTCGGGACCGGCGACCTCGAGGGTCCCGTTCAACGGTGCGCCGGCGGCGACCCGGCCGACCGCGGTGGCCACGTCTTCGGCGGCCATGGGCTGGATGCGCGCGTCCGACAGGCGCACGGTGTTCCCCTCGGTCGCCGCCTGGGCGATGCTGCCCACGAACTCGAAGAACTGCGTGGCGTGCACGATCGAGTACGGCCGCCCGGCCTCCTTGATGAGCTTCTCCTGCGCGATCTTCGCGCGGAAGTAACCGCTTTCGGCGAGCCGCTCGGTGCCGACGACCGACAACGCCACGTGGTGCCCCACCCCGGCCTTCTCCTCGGCGGCGAGCAGGTTTGCGGTGGAGGTGCGGAAGAAGTCCAGCACGGCGTCGTCGGCGAACGAGGGTGAATTCGAGACGTCGACCAGGACCTGGGCGCCTTCCAGCACTTCGGCCAGCCCCTCGCCGGTCAGCGTGTTCACGCCCGAATCGGGGGACGCGGGGACCGCTTCGTGGCCGTGGGCGGCCAGCTTCCGGACGAGCTTCGAGCCGATCAGCCCGCTGCCGCCGATCACGACGATCTTCATGGGGTGCCTCTCCTCCCGCGTCCCGGCCGCTCCGGGACGTCGTTCTCCAGCAAGGACCGGACGGCGTCCCGGTTTGTGACAAACCGCGATGGCGTCCGGTCTTGTCTGGTGGGCACGGTCCTCGCGGAGGAGATGATCCACCTGGCGCCGGTGGCGAACCTGCTCAACGCCGTCGGCGGCGCGCCGAAGCTCGACACGCCGCAGCTGCTGCCGCCGTACCCGCACCCGCTGCCGCACGGCGACCGGTCGGTGCACGGCGGACGCGCCGCCGCAGACCGACGAGTACCGCACGATCGGCCAGTTCTACGCCGCCATCGAACGCCGTAGCTCGCGGGTCGGCAGCTGAGCGGAGCCGGTGCACCCCTCGATTGCGCACCGGCCCCGGGCTTTCAGTTGCAGCAGCCCTCGGGGGTGGCGGTTTCGGCGTCCGGCGTGCAGCAGGTCGCCGGGGTGACCAGCGCGGCGCTGTCGGTGCCGTAGGTCGTCGAGTCGCCCTTGACCGTGTAGACCTCCCACGGCTCCTTGCCCGGCCCGTGGACCCACACCTTGTCCTGCACCGCGTAGCAGCAGGTGGTGTCGTCCTCGGTGAGCGTCTCGAGTCCTTCGCCGGTCAGCCGCTGGGTCGCGGCGTTGACCTGGTCGGTCGACTCGACTTCGACGCCGAGGTGGTCCATCACTGTCTCCTGGCCCGGCTCGCCCTCCAGGAGCACCAGCTTCAGCGCGGGCTCGGTGATCGCGAAGTTCGCGTAGCCCGGCCGTAGTTTCGCCGGCTCGGTGCCGAACAGTTTCGAGTAGAAGTCGATCGATCCGGCCAGGTCTCCGACCCGTAGGGCCAGCTGTACCCGTGACATCTCCGCTACCTCCTTGAATAGATGGCTGTCTAAGCAGCTGAACTTAGATTGCCGTCTATATGTGAATCTGTCAATATAGAGACATGTCGAAGCAACTGCCGCTCGTCGCGATGGACGCCTGCTGCGCGCCCCTGGCCCGGGAGCCGCTGACGCAGGACCAGGCGGTCGAGCTGTCGCACCTGTTCAAGGCGATGGCCGACCCGGTGCGGCTGCGGTTGCTGTCCTTGATCGCCTCCCACGCCGGCGGGGAGGCGTGCGTGTGCGACCTGACCGACGCCTTCGACCTGACCGGTCCGACCATCTCCCATCACCTGAAGGTGTTGCGCGAGTCCGGGCTGATCACCGGCGACCGGCGCGGCACCTGGATCTACTACCGCGTGCACCCGGAGGTGCTGGCGCGGCTGTCGGCGGTGCTGACGACCACGAGCGAAGCGGTCACCGCGTGACGACGGTCGCCGAGGCGCCGCCACGCCTGTCCACGCTGGACAAGTTCCTGCCGGTGTGGATCGCGGCCGCGATGGTCGCCGGGCTGCTGGCCGGGCGCTGGGTGCCTGGCCTGAACACCGCGCTGTCCGCGGTGCAGGTCGACGGCATCTCGTTGCCGATCGCCCTCGGGCTGCTGGTGATGATGTACCCGGTGCTGGCGAAGGTCCGCTATGACCGGCTCGGCACGGTGACCCGCGACCGGCGGCTGCTGTGGCCTTCCCTGGTGCTGAACTGGCTCGTCGGCCCGGCGCTGATGTTCGCCCTCGCCTGGCTGCTGCTGCCGGACCTGCCCGAGTACCGCACCGGGCTGATCATCGTCGGCCTGGCTCGCTGCATCGCGATGGTGATCATCTGGAACGACCTCGCGTGCGGAGACCGCGAAGCTGCCGCCGTGCTGGTCGCGCTGAACTCGGTGTTCCAGGTGCTCGCCTTCGGGCTGCTCGGCTGGTTCTACCTCGCGGTCCTGCCGGGCTGGCTCGGCCTCCCGCAGGCCGACCTCGCCGTGTCCGGCTGGCAGATCGCCAAGAGCGTACTGATCTTCCTCGGCATCCCCTTGCTCGCCGGCTACCTGACCCGCCGTGTCGGCGAACGCGCCAAGGGCCGTGACTGGTACGAGACGAGCTTCCTGCCGAAGGTCGGGCCCGTCGCGCTGTACGGGCTGCTGTTCACCATCGTCATCCTCTTCGCCTTGCAGGGCGACCAGATCACCAGCCGTCCGCTGGACGTCGCGCGCATCGCGGTTCCGCTGCTGGTCTACTTCGGACTGATGTGGGCCGGCTCCTACGCACTCGGCAAAGCGGTGGGGCTGAACTACGAGCGGACCACCACGCTGGCGTTCACGGCCGCGGGCAACAACTTCGAACTCGCCATCGCCGTGGCCATCGCGACCTTCGGCGCGACCAGCGGCCAGGCGCTCGCCGGGGTCGTCGGCCCGCTGATCGAAGTCCCGGTGCTCGTCGGCCTCGTGTACGTCTCCCTCGCGCTGCGGCGCCGCTTCGCCAGGAGCCCTCGATGACACGCCGGCGTGGTCCGGGTGCTGGTGCTGTGGCCCTTCGTCGGCTTGCCCGTTCCACACGTCGAAGGGGAGAACACCCGTGACCGGCAAGCCTGAAGTCCTGTTCGTCTGCGTGCACAACGCCGGCCGCTCCCAGATGGCCGCCGCGCTGCTCGCCCACCACGCCGATGGTGCGGTCGACGTCCGTTCGGCCGGCTCCGCGCCCGCCGACAGCATCAACCCCGCCGTGCGAGAGGCGATGGCCGAAATCGGGCTCGACCTTTCCCACGAGGTGCCGAAGAAACTGACGACCGACGCGGTCGAGGCGGCCGATGTCGTGATCACGATGGGCTGCGGCGACGCCTGCCCGATCTTCCCCGGCAAGCGGTACCTGGACTGGCAGCTCGCGGACCCCGCGGGCAAGGGCGTCGAGGACGTCCGGCCGATCCGGGACGAGATCGATCGCAGAGTGCGGGAACTGCTCACCGAGCTCTTGGCTGCGGAGGCCTGAGCTCGGGAGGTCCGGGGACGAACCGGCGGGAATCCGGCGAGAAGGTCGCCGCGGCCCGGCCTCAGCAGGTGATCGCGGGGTTCGCCCAGTCGGCGTGATCGTTGGTGTTGCCGTCGCCGGCGTCGGTCACCGACAGTTCCAGCACCTGGACGCCGGTCAGCGGCGCGGACAGCGCCTGTGCCTTGTCCCCGGGGTGCATGACGCCCGTCGCGGCGAGTTCCTTGCCGTCACCGAGGATGCGGAACCCCACGCTGCCGCCGGAGTTCTCGTCGTCCATCCCGACCAGGACGCTGACGGACGTGCAGGATGCGCCGACGTAGACCCGCACGCTCGAGGGGGCGTGGGCGCCGATGCCGTCGTCGTAGCCGACCCCGGCGATGGTGATCCGGTGGCCGTCACCAGGCCGGCTCTCGCCGTTGCTCGTGCCGCGTTCGACCGGGCCCCAGCCGTTTTCGGACGACATCCAGGGGGCCTTCGACAACGCCGTCGTGCCCGGCGACGGGCGGAAGACGAGCGGTGACGTGGCTTCCGAGCCCGAGGCGCGCTTGCCCCATGCGGTGGAGTAGTCGGCTTTGGCCGCCAGCCTGACGCGCTCGCCACCCGGGGCCACCGGCTTGAACGTGATCGGCTGCTGCCACGACTTCCCCGGGGCCACGGCCGGAACCGTGAACGTGCCGGGGCCGTCGAGCTGCCAGCCGACGGGCGTCGCGACGGTGGCCCGGAGCTGGGTGATCGGCGTGCTGCCGTCGTTGGTGACCTGAAGGGTGGTGGTCAGCGGGCGGTCGGCGGGCACGTAGTCCGGCGCCGGCAGCGAAAGCGTCGTCATCGGCGCGGCCGCCGGGTGCGTCGACGGCCAGACCCGGAAGACGGACGAGTCGTGCGACGCGACGGCGTCGCGGAGGGTGCCCGCGGTTTCGGTTTCCGTGCCGGTCCAGAGGTCGCGGACGCGGAAGGTGCGGCCCTCGAGACCGAGTTCCGCCGCCGTGGTGCTGATGGTGGTGCTCGCCGACCCGCGGTTGAAGAGCACTACCGCGGCCGATCCATCGGACATCGGTTTGAACCAGACCTCGATGTCGCCGTCGTCGCGGAGCTTGTGGCCCTGCGTGCCGGCCCAGTCCTGGTCCAGCGCGATGACGTCCTTGTTCTCGAGGATCGCCTTGGTAGCGGGCGACATCGCGGTCAGGTCGTTGCCGGCCAGCAGCGGCGCGTTCAGCAGCGCCCACAGTGCGAAGTGCGACCGGTACTCGGCGTCGGTCATGCCGCCGTTGCCGACTTCGAGCATGTCCGGGTCGTTCCAGCCACCGGGGCCCGCGAACTTCTCCAGGCCGACCTGCTGGTCGAGGATGCCCGTCATGCTGCCCCAGTTGTCGCTGATGTCGCCGGTGGTGCGCCACAGCTGCGCACCGGCGTCGCGCCCCCAGGTCCACGGCTTGTTCTCGCCCCATTCGCAGAGGGCGTAGATCATCGGGCGGCCGGTCTTCTTGATCGCGTCGCCCATCTTCGTGTAGCGCTCGATCGCAGGGCGGCCCTGGTTGTTGCAGTTGTCGTACTTGAGATAATCGACGCCCCAATCGGCGAAGGACTGGGCGTCCGCCTCCTCGTGGTCGAGCGCGCCGGGCATGGTCTTCTGGCAGGTCAGGGTGCCGGCGCTGGTGTAGATGCCGAGCTTCAGGCCGAGCCCGTGGACGTAGTCGGCGAGGGTCTTGATGCCGTGGGGGAAGCGTTCGTGGCTGGGTTCGAGCTTGCCCTCGGCCGTGCGATTCTGTTCCGCCCAGCAGTCGTCGATGTTGACGTACTGGTAGCCCGCGTCCTTCATGCCGGACGACACCAGCGCGTCGGCGGCCCCGCGGATGAGGTCCTCGTTGATGTCGCAGCCGAACCTGTTCCAGCTGTTCCAGCCCATCGGCGGCCGTTCGCCGACGCGCTGGGCGGCGAAGTAGGCCGGCTCCGCGGCTGCGGCGGGGACAGCTTCGGCGACGGTGACCACCGAGGTGCAGGCGGCTATTGCGACGGCCATTCCAACAAGACGACGCACGACTACCTCCAGAAACGCGCAACTTTGCGCATACTCAATCAACAATCAACACGACGGAGCAACGAGCGTCTACGTCCGTTAGTAGGTAATCCGCGGGTTGGTGCCGGATGCACAGCGCGGCGCGAATCCCGGTGCGCGGTGTCGTACCGAAGGGCGATCGCGATGGCGACAGTGGTTGTTCTCGATCGACCGACAAGGACAATCAGATGCCCCCTCGACGACGAGTGCGTGGTGCTGCCGCCGCAGGTGCGGTTGCGGTCGCCACGGTCTTGATCGGAAGCACCGCCCGCAGGCGCAGCGAGTCGTTCGGTCTGCACGCTCCGCGCCGCAGGGCACGCCCAGTGCGCGCTGCCGCCACCCCGGTGAAGAGCCGGTGGACGGTCTTTCTCGCCTACGGGCTGCTGGCGGCTGCGAGCCAGGCGCTCTTCGTGACCTACGCGCCCGTCACCGGGGACGCCGCGCGGCACTTCGGCGTTTCCGTCGGGGCGATCGGCTGGTTGTCGCAGGTCTTCCCGCTGGTGTACGTGCTTCTCGCGATCCCGGCCGGTCTCGCGCTCGACCGGTTCCTCCGGCCGGCCCTCGTCGCCGGTGCGGTTCTCACAGCCGGCGGGGCGTTCCTGCGGCTGGTGGCCGACGACTTCGCCTGGGCCTTGGCCGGGCAGGTCGTCGCCGCGGCGGGACAGCCGTTCGTCCTCAACGCCATCCCCGGTCTCGCCGTGGGCTATCTGTCCGAAAAGGACCGCGCTACCGGAATCGCCGCCGCGTCCTCCGCCACCTTCGGCGGCATGGTCCTGGGCTACCTGCTCGGGGCGTTCCTGCCCGGCGAGAGCCACATCCGCGGCCTCACGCTCATCACCGCGCTGATCGCCCTGGACGCCGGGTTGTGCCTCGTCGGAGCGCTGCGCGTCGCACCGGCACCGGGGAGCCCCGCGACCGGAGGCCTCCGGGCCGTGCGTGCGGCCTTCGGCAACCGGTACGTCCGGCGGCTGTGCGCGGTCGTCGCCGTGCCCATGGGCACGTTCATCGCGCTCGCCACGTTCGCCCAGCCGCTGCTGGCGCCGGCGGGGGTCTCGGAAGCCACCGCCGGGCTCATCCTCGCGTGCACCATGATCGCCGGAGTGCTCGGCTGCGCCGTGGTGCCGGTGTGGGCGGACCGGCGCGGCCGCGAGGTCGCGCTGATGGGCGCGGGGATCGCGTTCACGGCCGTGGCGTGCCTGCACCTGGCCCTGGTCCCCAGCACGCCGATGGCCTGGCTCACGCTGCTCGGCACCGGGTTCGTGCTGCTGCCGGCGTTGCCCATCGTGCTCTCGCTGAGTGAGCGGCACGCCCTCGACGCCGAGAGCACCGCGGCCGGGCTGATCTGGATGGCGGGCAACCTGGGCGGGGTCGTGCTGGCCACCGCGGTCGGATTCCTCGTGACCAGCCCGGCGATCGCGTTCACGGCACTGGCCGGCGCGACCCTGCTGGCCCTGCCGGCCCTGCGCTGGTTCCGGAAGCTCAGCCGGCCATGATTTCCGGCGCGACGTCCAGCACGAGCAGGGCCGCCGCGACATGGGTGGGGTTGTCCTCGACCTTGACGATCGCGAGCTCGTTGGCGCGCGAGACCCGCCGCTCGACGGTGTTGCGGTGGGCGGGGAGGGCGGCCGCGGCCCGGGTGGTGTTGAAGCCGCACTGCACGTAGGTGAGCAGCGTCCGCCGCAGCTCCGGGTCGGCTTCGGCCAGCGGGCCGAGGGTGTTGCCGACGAACCGGCGGGCGCTCGCGCGGTCCTGGGTGAGGGCGTCGATCAGCTCGACGTCGGCGTAGGCGGTGAACCGCCGGGCCGAGCCGAGCCGGACGACCAGCGCCTGGGCCGAGAGAGCGTCCTGGTGGCTGGACCGGAACCCGTCGAGCCCGCGTCCCGGCCGGCCCACCGCCACGCGGACCTCTCCGGCGATGACCTGCTCGAGCCGGGGCAGATCCACCGGATCCGCGTCCGACAGCCAGACCCAGCGTGAGGTGGCGCTGGCCCGGGCCACCAGCGTGTTCCGGGCGGAGCGCACGGCCGCGACCGCCTCGTCCAGCACCTCGTGCTGCCGGGGGTCGTCGACCCACAGCACCAGGCCCACGTGCCACCGGGCCATCCGGTAGCGCAGGCGTCCCTCCGCGAAGTCCTCCGACACCGGCGCGCCGCCGGCGATCAGCTGGATCAGGGCGATCGCGTCGGCGTCGGCGTTGCCCATCGCCGCGGCGAGACTGGCCTCGCGCAGGATCGCGACCGAGTCGAGGGCGTACTGCACCAGAGACTTCGCCGACACGTCCAGGACGCCCACGAGCAGGTCGCGATCCGTGCAGTGCGCCACGCACTCCTCCAGCCACCGGCGCCAGCCGATCCCGAGTGCCGCCCGCCACCCGCCGGCGAAGTCGGGCGCGATGCCGCGAGCCACGAGATCGCCGATGTACGCGGTGATCCGCGGGCCGACGTACGGCTCCACCCGCCGCCCCGGGTGCTGGATGTTCGACGTCAGCCACTGGAGGAGATCCGAGCGGTTGAGGTGGCGGTCCTCCTCGCGCAGCGACGCGTCCGAGAGCAACGCGGGGTCGTGCTGCGCCTGCGCTTTGAGAGCGGGCGCGGCGAGGGCGTCGGTCAGCGCGTCCGTGTCGTCCAGGAGCCGCTGGCACAGGGACCGGATCGCGTCGGCGACCTCGGGGGTCGGCGCGGGCCACAGCTCTTCCATCCCCGAAGTGTGCACTGTGCACCAGCACCGCGCGAACCCTGTGCCCGCTGTCGTTGTGACCGCGGCCATGGCTTGGCGACAGTGAAGCCATCACAAGCCGGCTCAGCGAGGAGAGGCAGACATGACAGCTGAGGTGCTGGACGCCGACGAGGAGTTCGACGTCGTCGTCATCGGCGCGGGGATTTCCGGGATCGGCGCGGCGACGTACTTCCGCCGGGAGCTTCCCGGCAAGTCCCTCGTCGTGCTGGAGGGCCGCGACAACATCGGCGGTACCTGGGATCTCTTCCGGTACCCGGGCATCCGGTCGGACTCGGACCTGCACACCTTCGGCTACGAGTTCAAGCCGTGGCGCCACGAAGCCGCGATCGCCGACGCCCCGCTGATCCGGGAGTACCTCCAGGAGACCGTCGAGGAGAACGACCTGGCGCACCACATCAGGCTGCGCCACCGGGTCGTCCGAGCGGAATGGTCCTCAGTGGACTCGAAGTGGACGTTGCGCGTCGAGGCCGCGGGTTCGGTCAAGACGATCCGCGCGCGCTGGGTGTTCGCCGCCACCGGCTACTACCGGTACGACCAGGGGTTCTCGCCGGAGTTCCCCGGGAGTGCGGACTTCGCGGGCCGGATCGTCCACCCGCAGCACTGGCCCGAAGACCTCGACCACAGCGGCAAGAAGGTCGTCGTCATCGGCAGTGGCGCGACCGCGGTCACGCTGGTGCCGGCGATGGCCACCGAGGCCCGGCACGTCACGATGCTGCAGCGCACGCCGACTTACATCATGGCGATGCCCCGCGTCGACCGGGTCGCGACGACGCTCACGAAGCTGCTCGGCGAGAAGCGCGGGTACGCCGCGACGCGGTTCAAGAACATCTGGATCGAACACGGGATCGTCAAGGGTCTGCGGGCGTTCCCCAAGCTCGGCCGCGCGGTGATCCGGCGCGAGAACGTCAAGCGGCTCCCCAAGGGTTTCGACGTCGACAAGCACTTCACCCCACCGTACGACCCGTGGGACCAGCGGCTCTGCCTGGCCCCGGACGGCGACTTCTTCGACGCGATCAAGGCGGGCACCGCTTCCGTCGTCACCGACACGATCACGCGGTTCAGCAACCGCGGCATCGTCCTGGCCTCGGGCGAGGAGCTGGAAGCCGACATCATCGTCACGGCGACGGGGCTGAACGTGCGGCTCTTCGACGGCATGCCGATCGTGGTCGACGGGCGCGAGATCGACGTCGCGGATTCGGTCTGCTACCGCGGGATGCTGCTGAGCGGGGTCCCGAACTGGGCGATGGCGATCGGCTACACGACCTCGTCCTGGACGCTCAAAGTGAGCCTGATGTGCCGCTACTTCATCGACCTGGTGCGGCACATGGACGCGCACGGCCACGACCGGGTCGTCCCGGTCGCGCCCGCGGGCACGCCGCACCGGCCGGTGATGGACCTGCAGGCCGGCTACGCCAAGCGCGCCGAGAAGATCCTGCCCAAGCAAGGGGATTCCGCGCCCTGGCGGATGGCGATGTCCTACCCCGAAGACGCCAGGGCCCTGCGCGGCCCGGTCGCCGACGAGCACCTCGAGTTCGGCACCGCCCGGTCCGCTGAACGGCGGTCGGCCCGTGTCTGAAGACCAATACGCGGCCCTCCCGTCCGGCGTGACGATCTGCTACCGCGACCACGGCGACCCGGCCGCCCCCGCGATCCTGCTCATCGCCGGAATGGGCGAGGACCTCACCTTCTGGACCGGCTCGTTCGTCGACGCGCTCGTCGGCCACGGCTTCCGGGTCGTCACGATGGACAACCGCGACGTCGGCCGGTCCACGTTCGCGGTCACCCCGGCGCCCGCGCTGTGGCGCCAAGTGCTCGCCCGCCCACGGCCTGACGGCTACTCGCTGGCGGACCTGGCCGCCGACGCGGTCGGCGTCCTCGACCACCTCGGGATCCGCCAGGCGCACGTGGCCGGGCGCTCCCTGGGCGGGATGATCGCGCAGACGGTGGCCGCGACCGAACCCGCGCGGGTCCGGTCCCTGACGTCGATCTTCTCGACCACGGGCGCGAAGAAGGTCGGCCGGCCCGCGCTGTCGACGCTCCGGCTGCTCGCCGGGCCACCGGCGAAGACCCGCACCGACGCGGTGCGTGCCCACCTGCGGATCACCCGGCACATCGCCGGAACCGGATACCCCATCGACGACGCGGCCGAAGCCGCCATCGCGGCCGGTGGCTGGGACCGCGCGGCCGGCGACCTCGCCGCGGGCTCGGCCCGGCAGATCCAGGCCATCCAGCGCTCCGGGGACCGGACCGCCCAGCTGCGCCGGATCACCGCGCCCACCCTCGTCGTCAACGGCGACCGGGACCTCCTGGTCGCCCCCAGCGGCGGCGCCGCGACCGTGGAAGCCATCCGCGGCGCCCGGCACGTCGTCATCCCCGGCATGGGCCACCACATCCCGGAGGCCCTCGTCGAACCCATCACCAAGTACATCGCGGAACACGCCACGACGCACGGGAAAGCGAGGGCGGAATCATGAGGATCGACAACGTCGAGTGCAGCACCTTCAGCGGCTGGATCGACCCACCCACCGACGTCCTCCCGAGCCTCGACGGCGACCTCACGTGCGACGTCGCGGTCATCGGCGGCGGCATGGGCGGCATGGCGACGGCGCTGCGGCTCGCCGAGCGCGGCCAGGACGTGGTGCTGCTGGAGGCCGAGTTCTGCGGCTACGGCTCCAGTTCGCGCAACGGCGGCCAGATCGCGAGCGTCCCGGGCGGGGACCTTCGGCTGCTGAGCCTCTTCTACCCCAAGAAGGTGCCCGGCATGGTGCGGCTGGCCGAGAACTCCGCGAGCTTCGTGGAAGACCTCATCAAGACCCACGGTATCGACTGCGACTACGAGCCCAACGGCCTGGCTTGGGGTGCCGTGGGGCACGGGCAGATGCTGCGCATCCGTACCTTGGCGGCGATTCTGCGGCGCGCGGGAGGCCGCGGGCACGTCGGCACCAGCAAGGAACTCGGCATTCCCGGCGGCTTCGTCGGCGGCATGCGCGAGGCCGTGGGCGGCATGCTGAACCCCGGCAAGCTGAGCCGGGGAGTGCGCCGCGCCCTGATCACGTCGCCGGCTCGGGTGTTCGAACGGACCAAGGTCACCGACGTGAGCCGGCGCGGCGGCGAGGTGGTGATCTCGACCCCCGGCGGCACCGTGCGGGCGAACCAGGCGGTGCTCGCGACGAACGCCTACTCGGGGGAGTGGGCCATCACCCCGAAGCGGCTCTCGGTGCCGTTGTGGCTCATCGAGCTGGAGACCGAGCCGATCGCGCCGGAGCGGCTCGCCGCGCTGGGCTGGACCAGCCGGTCGGGCGTGATCACCCAGCACCAGGTCATGGAGCACTACCGCCTCACCGCGCGCGGCACCATCGTGTTCGGCGTCCGGCGCGTCGAACGCGGCATGACCTACCCGCTGCCCGCGAAGGCTCCGGACCGCGAGCTGGTCGAAGAACTGGCCGGCGCGTTCGCGACTCGCTTCCCGACGCTCGCCGACGTCGCCGTGGAGCGGGCGTGGGGCGGGTGGATCGCGATCACGTCGTCCTGGCTGTCGATCGCCGGCCGGATCGGGGACAACGTCCACTACTCGATCGCGTGCAACGGACACGGGCTGGCGCAGGCACCGTACGTCGGTTCACTCATCGCCGACTCCATTGTGGATGGAACGCGGCACGAGGACCTCGCCGGGATCTGGGCGGAGAAGCCGAAGTTCCCGCCCTTCGCGATGGTCGATCCGCGCAGCCTCCGTCTGGTGTGGGCACTCGACCGCTTCACCGATCTGATCAACGGCAGCCGCCGCCGAGCCTTGCACGCGGCCGCTCGCGTGCGCTGAAAAGGAGAAACCATGGCACCATCTCGTGAGCGTCGCCCGGCGGCCACCTCGGTCGACGTCGTGGTCGTCGGGGCCGGCTTCGCCGGGCTGAGCGCCGCCGAGCGGCTCGTGAGCACGGGCCGGTCGGTCCGGGTCGTCGAAGGCCGCGACCGGGTCGGCGGCCGATCGCTCTCCGGCGAAGTGGCGGGGGTGAAGGTCGATCTGGGCGCGACGTGGGTCGCGCGGCGGCACACGGCGATCCGCGACCTCGCGAACCGCGTGGGCTGCACCACGACCGGCCAGTTCGCCCGAGGGCGCAACGTCCTGTGGATGGCCGGCCGGCGCCGCACGTACCGGAGCACCATTCCCAAGGTCTCGCCGGCGGCGCTGGTGGACCTGACCCGCGTCCAGCTGGCGCTGAACAAGCTGGTCGCCACCATCGACGTCGAGGCGGCCTGGAAGTCGCCCCGGGCCGGGGAGTTCGACGCGATTTCGTTCGGCGAATGGCTCGACCGGAAGAACGCGCAGCCGGTCACCCGGGCCATGATGACCGTCGTCAGCAAGGTGCAGTGGGGCTGCAGCCCGGGAGACGTCTCGCTGCTGCACGCGTTGCGCTACATCCGCGCGGCGGGCGGCGTGGACCACATGCTCGACGTGGAAGGCGGCCAGCAACAGGACCGGTACACCGAAACCACCCAGGAAATCGCGAAGCGGGTCGCGGAGCGCCTCGGCGACCGCGTCGTCCTGGGGACGCCGGTGCGCTGGGTCACTCAAGACGACACCGGAGTCACGGTTCGCACCGACTCGGAAGAGATCACGGCGGAGTACGCGATCGTGACCGCCGCCCCGGCGCACCGCGCCGGCATCGCCTTCCACCCGGCCCTGCCGGAGCCGGCCGAAGGCCTCGCGAAAACCTGGCGCATGGGCGTCTTGAGCAAGGCGTTCGTCGCGTACGAGAAGCCGTTCTGGCGGACCAACGGGCTTTCGGGCGAGGCGGTGACCGACACCGGGACCGTGTTCATCACCTTCGACGTCTCGCCCGAGGGCGGCCCCGGTGTCCTGATGGCGTTCTGCGACCCCCGCGTCTTCGACGGCTTCAGTCCCGAGACCCGGCGCGGCATGGTCCTCCGGCAGCTCGTCCAGCTGTACGGCACGCAGGCGAGCGCCCCCATCGGCTACGTGGACCACCGCTGGGGAGCGGAACCGTTCGCCCCGGGTGGCCCGAACCCGGCCGTCGCCCCGTACGCGACGACGGCCTTCGGTCCCGCGCTCACCGAGCCCCACGGGCGCGTCCACTGGGCGGGCACCGAGGCCGCGGGGGAGTGGGCGGGGTCCATGAACGGCGCGGTCCTGAGCGGTCAGCGCGCCGCCGAGCGCGTCGCGGCCCTGCTCGCGCGAGAGGTGGCGGCGCGATGAAGGACGTCTTCTTCCTGCTCGCCGACGTGTGGATGATCTTCGTCGGCTACTTCCTCGGCTGGCGGTTCATCCGCCGTTACGGCAACTACCTGCTCGGTCTCGAATGGATGGTCGTCGCGACGTCGGGCAGCAACTTCCTCGTCTGGTCGTTGCTCGGCGGCGACGAGGGCAGCGTCCTGTACGGCGTGGCGTACTTCTTCGACGCATTCTCGCGGTCGGTCGGCATCACGCTCATCCTCGTCATGGGCCTCATGAAGGTCACCCACCGATACAAGCCGTCCGTTGCCGTGGATGTCGGCGTGTTCGCGCTCGCCGCCGCGGCCGGGCTGTTCCTCCGGCACTTCCACGGCGAAGACCCCCACGCCGACCGCGGCGCGTTCGCCGTCGCCGCCTTCTACGTCGTGGTCAACCTCGTCACGGCGGTCTTCCTGGCGTACTTCGCCAAGCGGCTGTGGGAGGCCGGCGCGAGGTGGCCGGCGATCTGGACGGGCCTGGTCACCGCGGCCGCGACGACCATCGCGATCACGTACGACTTCTTCCCCTTCCCGTTCGACGACGCGAACCGCACGTTCTTCTACACCGCCGCGCTGGCGACGTGGGGTACGCAGGGATTCGTGTACTTCTTCGCCTACCGCGCGCTGCACAACCGCAACGCGGCACCGAGCGTGACACCGGCACAGGAAGCGGGTGCGTCTTCATGATGGACCGGGCACTCGACCTGGCCGAGCGGGCCTATCGGTCGAACGCGACCACGGTGGCTCAGCGCGCCGAACTGCTGCACACCGTCGCCGCGCTGCACACCGAGCGCAGTGGTGAACTCGCCCGCCTCGCGCACGAGGAGATGGGCAAACCCCTGGACGAGGCCGTCGCCGAGGTCGAGTTCAGCGCGTCCATCTACTCCTACTACGCGGCGAACGCGGAGGCGTTCCTCGCCGACGAGCCCGTCGAGCTGCTCGCGGGGGAGGGCACGGCGTTCGTCCGCCGCCAGCCGATCGGCGTGCTGCTGGGCATCATGCCCTGGAACTACCCGTACTACCAGGTCGCCCGGTTCGCCGCGCCCAACCTCGCGCTGGGCAACACCATCGTCCTCAAGCACGCGCCGCAGTGCCCGGAGTCGGCCGCGGCCCTGCAGCGGATCTTCACCGACGCCGGCTACCCCGAGGGCTGCTACGTCAACGTCTCCGCGTCCAACGAGCAGGTCGCCGAAGCCATCGCCGACGTCAGGGTGCGAGGCGTGTCCTTCACCGGGTCCGAGCGAGGCGGCGCGCAGGTCGCGGAAACGGCGGGCCGCAACCTCAAGAAGGTCGTGCTCGAGCTGGGCGGCTCGGACCCGTTCCTCGTGCTGTCCACAGAGGACATGGAGGCCACGGTCCAGGCCGCGGTGGACGCCCGGTTCGAGAACACCGGACAGGCGTGCAACGCGGGCAAGCGGTTCATCGTGGCCGACGACCTCTACGACGAATTCCTCGACAGGTTCACGGAAAAGGTGCTCGCCAACGCCGACGGACTGGCGCCGCTGTCGTCGGTGACGGCCGCCGAGCGCCTCGAAGAACAGGTCGAACGGGCCGTCGCGGACGGCGCGACCCTGGTCTGCGAAGGACGACGTGAAGGCGCTTTCTTCCCGCCGGGCGTCCTGACCGGACTGTCCCCGGCTTCGCCATCGGCCGCCGAGGAACTGTTCGGGCCCGTTGCGACCGTCTACCGCGCGGGATCCGAAGCCGAGGCCGTCGAGCTGGCCAACAGCACCCCGTACGGACTGGGTTCCTACGTGTTCACCACCGATCCCGAGCAGGCGATGCGCGTCGCCGACCGGATCGAGGCGGGCATGGTCTTCGTCAACGGCGTCGGCCTGGAAGGCCCGGAACTGCCGTTCGGCGGCATCAAACGATCGGGCTTCGGCCGCGAGCTGGGCCGGGCGGGGATCGACGAGTTCGCCAACAAGAAACTCATCCGCGGGGTGACGCTGTCATGACCATCGAATTCGACGCCGCCGTCTTCCGGACGCCGGACGCGCCGCTGGCCGTCGAACGCGTTTCGCTGCCCGATACACCGCCGCCCGGTGAGGTGCTGGTGCGGCTCAAGGCCAGCGGGTTGTGCCACAGCGACCTGCACGTGCTCGCCGGTGACTGGGAGACGCCCGCGCCGATGATCCTCGGCCACGAAGGCGCCGGGATCGTCGAGAGCGTGGGCGAAGGCGTCACGACCCTGGCGAAGGGCGACCACGTGGTCCTTTCCTGGACGCCGTCGTGCCGCCGGTGCCGCTACTGCGTCAGCGGCCGGCCTGTCCTCTGCGACCTGGTCAGCCGGCACTCGGCGAACCACCTGTCGTTCGACGGCCGGACCCGCGTCACGACGGCGAACGGCCGGGACGTCCACAGCTTCGCGGGTCTCGGGACGTTCGGCCAGTACACGCTGGTGCCCGAATCGGCCGCGATCGCAGTCCGTGACGACGCCCCGTTCGCCCAAGCGGCGCTGATCGGCTGCGCGGTCACGACCGGCGTCGGGGCGGCGGTCAACACCGCGCAGGTCCGGCCGAGCGACACTGTGCTGGTCTTGGGCTGCGGCGGCGTCGGGCTGAACGCGATCCAGGGTGCCCGCCTGGTCGGCGCGCGCAAGATCATCGCTGCGGACATCGCCGACGACAAGCTGGAGCAGGCACGCGTCTTCGGTGCGACGGACCTGATCAACAATGCGCGCGAGGACTTCGCGGACCGGGTCGCCCAGCTCACGGACGGGCGCGGGGTCGAGGTCGCGATCGAGGCGATCGGGCTGCCGCGCACCATCGAGGCGGCTTACGCGGTGCTCGCACGCGGCGGACGGGCCGTCGTGGCCGGGCAGGTGGCCGACGGCGTGCGGGTCACGATCGATCCGTTCGTCCTGTCCGATCGGGAACTTTCGCTCGTCGGCTCGAACTACGGGTCGAGCAGGCCCGACGTCGACTTCCCGCAGCTGGTCGAGCACTACCTGGACCGCCGCATCGACCTCGACTCCCTGGTGACGAGCACGATCGAGCTGGCGGAGGTCAACGAGGCGTTCGACGGGATGAAGCGTGGCGTCGGCATCCGGACGGTGATCGAGTACTGATGGCGCTGGAATCTTCCCGGCTCGCCTTCGAACGAGCCCGCCGCAGCGTCGGCGGCGGCGTGGGGTCGGGCCTGCGCGCCGCGATGCGACCCCATCCGCTGTTCGTGCGGGAGGCGCGCGGCGCACACGTCTGGGACCTCGACGGCGACCGGTACGTCGACTACGTGATGGCGTGGGGGCCGCTCGTGCTCGGCCACGGCGACCCCCGCGTGCTGTCGGCGGTGGCCGAGGTCGCGAAGAGGATGCAGGTCGTCGGGACCGGCCACGCCCTCGAGTACCTCGCCGCGGAGGCGGTTCTCGAGGCCGTGCCGCACGGCGAGCGGCTGCTGTGGAGCAACACGGGAACCGAAGCGGTGCAGGTCGCGCTGCGCCTCGCCCGGGCCGCGACCGGGCGGCGCCGCGTCCTCAAGTTCGCCAAGAGCTACCACGGCTGGCACGACACCGTGCACGCCGGAATGTCCGAAGAGGACGGTGACCGGCCCGCCGAGCCGGGCGGCCGGGGACAGTCGCCCAGCGTCCTGGACGACCTGGTCATCGGGCGCTTCAACGACGTCCCGCTGACCGAGCGCCTCCTGGGCGAGCACGATCTCGCGGCGGTGCTCGTCGATCCGGTGATGAGCAACGCCGGGGTCGAGGCACCCGATCCGGCATTCCTGGCCACGCTGCGAAACCTGTGCGACCGGCACGGCGTCGTCCTCGTCTACGACGAGGTGATCACCGGGTTCCGGATCGCGCG
The DNA here is from genome assembly GCF_040675005.1 of Amycolatopsis sp. NPDC049691. Taxonomy (NCBI): domain Bacteria; kingdom Bacillati; phylum Actinomycetota; class Actinomycetes; order Pseudonocardiales; family Pseudonocardiaceae; genus Amycolatopsis; species Amycolatopsis sp. NPDC049691. The sequence goes on along the minus strand of NZ_JBFANX010000003.1, from coordinate 173,314 downwards.
CGGCGGCGCGGCCGAGAAGTACGGCGTGCGCCCCGACCTGTCCGTCTTCGGCAAGGCGATGGCCGGTGGTTTCACCCAGAGCGCCGTCGTCGGCCGGGCGGAGCTGGTCGATCAGGTGACGGCCGGGGTCGTCCACGCCGGAACCTTCAACGCCAACCCGATCGCGCTCGCCGCTGTCGAGGCGACGATGCGCATCCTGGCGGACGCGACGGTCTACGAGGCGCTCGAGAAGACGTCGGCCGAGTTCGAAGCCCTCGTGGGTGGTGCCCTCGGTCCGGGCTCCGGCAGCTTCAACCGGGTCGGCTCGCTCCTCCAGTACGTCCCGGCGGGCGGGGCCACCGGCCTCCACGGCACCGGCGGGCTCTGGACGGTGATCCTGGAAGGGATGCTGCGACAGGGCTTCCTGTTCCTGCCTTCCGGCAAGGTCTTCCTCAGCACCGCCCACACGACCGCGGACACCGAGGCGACGGCCGAGGCACTCGAGAAGCTGCTTCGTTGATCACCCACGCGTCCGTTGCCGCGCGGACGCGCGCCCGGCGCCGTGGGCCGGGCCGCCGAGGTTTCTGCCGGACACCTCCGGCCGGATTCAGGACCGCAGCAGTGTCGCCGCCCTGGACTGGAAGCCGGGGACCGACTGCTGATCACGCTGATCCGCTCGTCCGCGGTGATCTGCCGCCGCGGCGACGGCGTCTTCCGGATGACGGTACGCGCCGGCAGTCGCGTGCTGCTCGTGGCCGATCTGGTCCAGGACGTCGCTGGTCGCGCCCGCCGAGTACGTGGTGAACCCGAGCCTGCCGTACTGGGTTGGCCCGGTCGACATCAACACCGCGGGCGCCCAGCCCGGCGACCGCGTCTACGGCTACGGAAATTCCGGCCTCCGCCTGGGCATCTCCGAGCTTTCCCGCAGACCGGCCAGATCACGCAGAGCCAGTCCGCCGACGGCTGGACCCACGCCCGGAGTGAGAGCAGCACGGGCACTCGCCCCGACCGTCGGCGTGTCGATCGAGCCGGAGTTCACGCGGATGCCGCGCCACGAGTTCCGGCGTCGCGACATCGGCGAACCGCGACGGATCAGAGCGGCCCGGGCTGAGGGGAGTGGTGGGTGGGCTCTGCCGCCTGGGATTGCGTGGCTGCCCAGCTGGCGAGGAGTTTGAGCCGGTCTTCGGATGCGGTGCCGGGTTCGGCGGTGTAGGTGATCAGGTTGTGCACGGCTCGGCCGGGCAGGGGTAGGTCGAGGGACTGGAAGGTCAGTTCCAGGTGGCCGACGTCGGGGTGCTGGAGCCGTTTGATGCCGTCGTGGCGGATCAGGACGTCGTGCTCGGCCCACAGGCGGCGGAACTCGGGGCTGAGGGTGGACAGCTCGCCGACGAGGTCGCGCAGTGCCCGGTCGTGGGGTTCCCGCCCGGCCTCGGCGCGAAGCAGAGCGGCGGTGGCACTACATGCTGCGTCCCAGTCGGCGAAGAAGCCGGGTGCACTCGGGTCGAGGAAGATGTAGCGGGCGAGGTTGGGGCGGCCGCGCCGGTCGACGGTGGCGCTTCCGAACATGGGCGCGTACAGGGCTCGGGCCAGGGGGTTGCTTGCGACGACGTCCGTGCGGCCGTTGCGGACGAACGCCGAGGACATCGTCATGGAGTCGAGCAGCCACTGGACCTGGGGCGGGACCTCGACGTCCCGGCGGCGCGGCGGCGTGCGGCTTCCGGACCGCGATGACCGGGCCAGGTCGAACAGGTAGGCGCGTTCGTCGTCGTCCAGCCGCAGGGCGCGGGCGACCGCGGCGAGGACGTCTTCGGACACGCCGCCGATGTGCCCCTTCTCCAGCCGCGTGTACCACTCCGTGCTCACGCCGGCGAGGACGGCGACCTCCTCACGCCGCAGCCCGGCGACCCGGCGACGAGCACTGGTCGGCAGCCCGACCTGCGCCGGGGTGATCTTGGCGCGGCGACTGACGAGGAAGTCCCGGATTTCGCCGCGGTTCCCGTGCTGCTGGTCCATGCCCTTGACGGTAACCGCCGGTCAGGGCGCGAGGGGGGTGGAGCTTGTACCCCTGACAACCGCGACCTTCTCCGGTGGCGGCGATCGCGGTCTCCTGGGAATCGACGGTTCCGTATGGAGGTACGAGACATGACGAGCAAGACGCTGACCGCGCCGGCGGTGGCGCTGGGCACGTGGGCCTGGGGAGACAGCGGCGAGGCGGGCGACGGCTATTTCGGCAGCCGGCTGACCGCCTCCGGTCTGCGAGAGGTCGTCGAGAAGGCGCAGTCGAACGGGTTCACCTTGTGGGACACCGCGGTGGTGTACGGCATGGGCCGCTCGGAGACGGTCCTCGCTCAGGCGTTGAAGGGCTACTCGCGCGGCGAATACCAGCTGTCGACGAAGTTCACCCCGCAGATCGCGGGCGACGGCGACGATCCGGTCGCGGAAATGCTGGAGCAGAGCCTCGACCGCATGGGCACGGACTACGTGGATCTGTACTGGATCCACAACCCCGCCGACGTGGCCCGGTGGACGCCGCTGCTGATCCCGCTGCTGCGGAGCGGCAGGATCAAGCACGTCGGCGTCTCGAACCACAACCTGAAGGAGATCGCTCTCGCCGATCAGATCCTCGGCGAGGCGGGCTTTCGCGTGGAGGCGGTCCAGAACCACTACAGCCTCCTGTACCGCAGCTCCGAGCGCGCGGGCATTCTCGAGCACTGCCGCGAGCACGACGTGCGGTTCTTTTCCTACATGGTCCTCGAACAAGGGGCGCTGACCGGCAGGTACAGCCCGGCCAATCCGTTGCCCGAGGGCAGCAGCCGAGCGGCCGTGTACAACGGCCTCCTGTCCCGGCTGCAGACGCTGACGGACCGGATGGCGGCGATCGGCGAGGACCGAGGTGCGTCCGCCGCCGACGTCGCCACCGCCTGGGCCATCGCCAAGGGGACCACCCCGATCATCGGGGTCACCAAGGCGGATCACCTCGATGGGCTGGTCCGAGCCCACGGCATCGAGCTCACCGACGAGGAGATCGCGGAGCTGGAGACGCTGGCGGATGCCGCGGACGTCGACACGCGCGGCAGCTGGGAGCACGACATGTAGCAGTCGTCGGCGGGACCGAAGGAGAGACCACGTGGGAGAAGGCCACGCCCCTTGACCGTCCTCAGACTGCCGGTGCGGTGCCGTCGATCTCCGCCGTCAGGAGTTCCGCTTCCTCGGCGGCGACCGTGGCCTGTACCTTCTCCGGGGCGAGCGCCGAATTGACCGCCCAGTAGAAGATGACCAGCGCGAAGACGACGACCGTGACGAGGTCCCACCATTCCGGGAGGATGTTGCGCGGGGCCACGTTCTGCGCGTACCGGCCCAGGAAGCCGATGATCGCGGAACCGACGAGCCAGGGGATGACCCAGACCGCGGCCTTGAGCTCCAACGGGCGTCGTTTCTCGGCGGGGGCGGTGGCGTAGCTGATCGCGAAGATCAGGAGGCCGACGATGACGGCGGCGAGGATCTTCCACGTCGTGTCGTAGCCGCCCCAGTAGATGATCAGGTTGGCGCTGACGAACCCGATCGGGGCAAGGACCTTCGCGTAGGGCGTGCGGTAGGGGCGGGGTCGGCCGAGGTCGCGCTTGCGGAGCGCGGCCAGGGAGACCGGCGCGAACGCGTACATCACCGCTGTCGCCGAGGTCACCACGTTGACCAGCTCCTGCCAGCTGGGGAAGGGCAGGAAAGAAAACTCGCCGACGACGAACGCGAGGATGATCGACCACAGCGGGATGCCGCGAACGTTGACCCTGCCGAGGATGCCGGGCAGCAGCCGGTCGCGCCCGAGCGCGTAGGTCAGGCGGGCCGACGTCGCGACGTAGACGAGGCCGGTGCCGGCGGGGGAGACGAACGCGTCGGCGTACAGGACGTAGGCGAGCCAGCCGGCGCCGGCGGCGAAGGCGAGCGTCGCGTACGGGCCGAAGTCACCCTTTTCGATCGGGTTGGCCCAGCCCTGGATCAGGTTGTGCGGGTCGATGCTGCCGATGAAAGCGATTTCCAGCAAGATGTAGACCAGCGCGCCGACCGCCATCGCGGTCAGCACCGCGCGGGAGAGGTCACGTTTCGGGTTCCGGGCCTCGCCGCCGAGCTGGATGGCTTGTTCGAAGCCCTGCAGGGCGAATACGACACCGACCGGCAACGCCGCGAAGATTCCGTGCGCCCCGTACGGCGCGAAACCACCGCCTGCCGTGAAGTTGGCGGCGTGGAAGCTCGTCGGAATCAGTACGAACACGGTGACCAGCGGGACCGCGGTCTTCCACAGCACCGCGTAGGAGTTGGTCTCCGACATCAGCTTCACGCCGACGATGTTGATCAGGGTGAAGACCACCATCAGGAGGCTGGCCCAGCCGAACCCGCTTGCGGTGAGCGTGCCGTCGTCGGGGTGCAGGAGGTTCAGGTTGTCCTTGACCCACGCGATGTTGTTCAGGTACTCCAGACTCGCTTCGACCTCGATCGGCGCGATGGCCACGGCCTGCAGCCACGCGGACCAGCCGGCGACGAACCCGGTGACCGTGCCGTAGGCGAACAGCGGGAACCGCGCCGTGCCGCCGGCGACTGGGTAGGCCGCACCGAGTTCGGCGTGGATCAGCGCCAGCACGGCGAGCATCGCCGCGGCGAGCAGCCACGAGATGATCGACGCCGGGCCGGCGACCTGGGCTGCCTTGAGGGCGCCCAGCAACCAGCCCGAACCGATGATCGAGCCGAGGGAAATGAACGTCAACCCGTAGAAGCCGACCGCTCGCTTCAGCTGTCCGCTGCCTTCGTTCGAGGCCACGACGGTTCGCGAGGAAGCCATGCACACTCCTGTCTGCGAAGTCCGGAGTTCTCCCGGGGCCCTCCGGTGGCGTTTCGGAGCACTATGGCGCATGCGCACTCCGAACCAAACCGCTGTCGTGGCAACGATTTAATACTTAAGGCCGACTTAACATGAGACTCGGACATTTATCGCTTATCGGGGTCGTCGACAGCATGCGAGTACGCATACCGGGCTGATTCGCGGCAAAAGGTGTTCAAGTGACAGAAGCGGACATTGTGGAATCGGGAAGGTTGGTGCAGGGCCGTGTTCCAGGTCCACGTATTGCGTCACCGGATGGGCCAGTAGACCGGGCAGAGTGACGCCGGCGTCGATTCCGTCTGGCGGGCGGAACCGCCGGCGTGGCTGGTTGAGCCGTGGGTGAGCGACAGCACCCGGGACGGCCGCGGCTGCGCGGAGCAGTTCATCATCGACCCGGACGACAGCACCGACGCCACGTGCACACCGTCGTCGAGGAAGAACTCGTGCTCGCCGACGAGGTGATCGCGATCCTGCGTGCAGCGGTACTTCGCTCGGCACTTCCCCGGCTTCCCCAGTGAAACCCACGGCGTCACCAGGGACTCCGGCGGCGACTGCCGGATCACCTGCCTCCGCACCGGGTGAGGCGCCGAGACGTAGCAAATCACCCGCGAATCCCCCAGCCGGGGAGTAGTTCCGGTCCGCTCGGGTATGCGCACGGTCGCCGATGGCGGTGACGTGCGATACGCGGCGGGGGAGTGGCGATGCGAGGCGAATCGATCGACGAGGACCGGAGCGGGAACCTGCGGTCGCCGGCCGGGAGCCGGGACGAACCGGAACTGGAAGAAGCGTTCGACCGGATCGTCGACGAGGGCCGTGACCGGCTCGGCCGTCCGTTGCTGCCGCTGGTGGCGACCGGCTTGCTCGGCGGTGTCGACGTCGCGGTGGGAGTCCTGGCCTACCTGGTCGTCGAGCACGAGACCGGTCAGCCGCTGGTGGCCTCCGTCGCGTTCACGATCGGGTTCATCGCGCTACTGCTCGCGCGCAGCGAGCTGTTCACCGAGAACTTCCTGGTGCCGGTCACCGCCGTGGCGTCCGGCAGGGGTACCTGGCCACGGTTGCTGCGGCTGTGGCTGGTCACCCTGGTGACGAACCTGGCCGGCGGGTTCGCGATGGCCGGCATGGTGGTCGTGGCGCTTCCCGACCTCCGGGGTACCGCGGCGGCGAGTGGCTTGCACTACGCCGCACTGGGCACGTCGTGGCGCTCGTTGCTGCTGGCTGTGCTGGCCGGCGCGGTGATCACGCTGATGACCCGGATGCAGCACGCGACCGACGACCTGGGCGTCCAGGTCGTCGCCGCGGTGGCCATGTCGTTCCTCCTCGTCGGGGCACAGTTGTTCCACTCGGTGCTCGACTCGATCATCATGTTCGCCGGCCTGCTGGGTGGCTTGGCGTACTACTCGTGGGGTGACTGGGCCATCGCGCTGGCCTGGTCGTCGCTGGGCAACATCGTCGGCGGCATCGGCCTGGTCACCTCGATCCGGCTGCTCCGGGTGTCACACCGAGTCGAGGAAGCGCAGCACGATGCCCGCGAGGAAGCCGGTGATCGACCCACTTGACCGAACCTGGGGATCGGGTAGGTCCAAGCCACGCCCGGCTCGCGGAACCGAGGCGCCGAGATGATCGGCTGAGCCGGACTCGATCGGTCGCCCGGGGCGGGCGAAGAGTACGACGAGGATTCGTGCGCTCGGCAATTCACAAACTCGTCACCGGGCACTTGAAGTCGGGGCATGAGGCTTTTGTCCGCGCTCGTCGCTGTGCTGCTCGCGGGGTGCTCTACCGGGGTCGTCCTCGCCCGAATCCAGCGCGCCTCCGGCGCAGCCGCACCGGCTCGAGATCAAGATCGACGGGACGGCGGCCCTTACCACGCTGCCCCACACCTTCAGCTTCGCGCCCCACACCGGCAAGCACGTCTAAGGTGGCCGGGTATCTGTCCTAGCACGCTCGAAAACGAGTAGTTGAGCCACGCGAAAGAGTGAAACCTGTTCTCGGACGGCGCCCTGAGGAACCGTGCCGTTCCACCCGCTGCCGCGGTCATCGGGCGCCGCTTCGGTTCGCTCAGCGCGAAGCCCTGCAAAGGTAACTGTTCCGGTCAGCGGGCCAGCCTGCTCCGAACGGGCGAACCCGCCGCGGAGGCGTGTTCTCCCGGCGGTTCGAAGTCGATAATGGTTCCGTGGGGAATTGACAGGCACTTCGCCGCGCGGGAGGGGTCCGCGCCGGCGCTGCCGCAGCACATCGACCGAACCCGCCGGTTCTCGTGACCGGCTCGGAACGCACCGCTGAATTCTTGTCGATATCAGGGGAAACGCCCGCCGGACGACGCGGCAAAGGTCCGGCGTGCGCACGCATAGGGGGATGAACTTGTCGACTGCGAACGATAGCGTCCGCACCCGAACGGAGAGATCCGTCGTCGCGACACTCGCGATCACCGACTCCGACACCCGCGCCCGCGTAGGGGCAGCGCTGGCGCACACGGCCCGGCAGGTCACCGTCGGCGCGCAGGGCTCGGATGTTCTGATCACCGACTGCGCGACCACAGCTCGAAACTGCGCCGATCGCACCGTTCTCGTTCTGCCGGCCACGGCGACTCGCGACGAGGTGAGTGCGCTCGGCCGGACAGGGATCGGTGGTTTCATCGACGCGGAAAGCCTTTTCACCGAGCTGGTGCCGGCAGTCCTCAGCGTCGGTAGAGGACTCAGGTGGGTCAGCCCCGTGATCGGCGCCCGGCTGCTGCAGGGCCCGCCTCCCCAGCTGCCACCACTGACCGGCCGGGAATGCCAGGTGCTCGACCACATCGCCGAAGGCCATTCGAACGTCGAGATCGCGGAGTCGCTCGTCATCAGCGTCCGCACGGTGAAGCACCACGTGACGAACGTGCTGATGAAGCTCGGCGCCCGGGACCGCGCGCACGCAGTGGCCCTGGCCCTCCGCTTCCGCTGACCACAGAACGGCCGCCGGGTTCGTCGGGACCCGGCGGCCCTCACGCGCGCAGGGCCACCACCGGCTCGATGCGGGTCGCGCGCCAGCCGGGTACGAGGCCGGCAACCAGGCCGGTCACCACCCCACCGGCCGCGGCCAGCAGCGCCGTGCGCAGGTCCAGTACCGGCGCCCAGCCGTTCGCCAGGTCGACCGCCACCACGACCACGACACCCGCGGCGCTGCCCAGCACGCCACCGAACGCGCCCAGCAGGGTCGTTTCGGTCAGCAACTGGGCGAAAATGTGCCGCGGCCGCGCGCCGATCGCACGTCGTAGCCCGATCTCCGCCGACCGGGCCGCCACGCCGGCGGTCGCGACCGTCGCGATCGAGAACGTGCCGATCCCCAGCGCGATCAGTGACACCAGCAAGGCCAACGTGGTGACGTCGCCTTCGACGGACCTCCTCAGCGACAACGCGTCCGGTGGCGCGGCGGGCTGCAGTTGCCCAGGCGCTTCCGGCAGCAGGGCCGGCGGTGCCTGCGTCCCGATCACGTGCGCCGCGCCCGGGCTGACCTGCGCGACGACGTCGCGCTCCGGCCGGGTTCGCGCGCCGGCCGCGAGCTTTTGCGCGGTCGAGAACGGCATCACGACCGATGCCAGGGTCGCCGGTTCACGGGCGATGTCGTCGAAGATCCCCATGACCGTGTAGGCGTGGTCGTCGACGAACACGGCGACTCCGGTCCGGTCGATGCTCAGCCGCCGGGCGAGATTCGCCGGCAGGAGCACCACCGCGGCACCCGCCCGATCGTGGAAGGCGTCGAAGGCGCGGCCCTGGATCAGGTGCGGGCCGATCACCGCGAGCGCGCCCGCGTCGGCGCCTACGACCTTCGCCTGCTCGTCGCCGGCTCCGGCCGCCACCGACCGGGTAAGCCGATGTTCCGGCAGCGCGACGCGCGCGCCGGCGGACTCGACGCCGGGCAGCCGCCGCAGCCGGTCGAGTGCGACCGGTCGCTGCCACAGTGGAAGCGCGGGCGTGGCGGCGCCGGTGTTCGCGTCGGATGCGATCGCAGGCTCCTTCACCACCACTTCCGTCGCCCGGGTGACGTCGAACGACGAGGACACCTGGTGCGACAGCGTCGCCGTAATGCCCAGCGTTGCCACAAAAGCCGCGCAGCCCAGCACGATCCCGGCGGCGGTGAGCGCCGAGCGCCCCGCCTGCGCGAGCAACGACAGACACGCTTCCGAGAACAGGTCTCGCGGCCCCAGCCCGGACCGGCGCTTCGGCCCGCTCACCCGGCCTCCTCGGCCACGACGCCGTCGATGACGTGCAGGCGGCGCGTGCCCTCCGCGGCGACTTCGGGATCGTGGGTCACCACCACGACTGTCATGCCGTCGCGGTGCAGCTCCCGCAGCAGCTCGAGCACGTTGCCGGTGTTGGCGCTGTCGAGGTTGCCGGTCGGCTCGTCGCAGAACAGCACGACCGGCCCGCCGGCCACCGCACGTGCCAGCGCCACGCGCTGCCGCTCACCTCCGGAGAGGGTGCGCGGGTCGGCGTCGGCGCGGTGGCCCAGCCGGACCCGCTCGATCGCCGAGCTCGCGAGCGCGCGCCGCTGCCGCGCGGGCCGTCGTCCGTAGAGCATGCCCAGTTCGACGTTCTCCACCGCGCTGCGTCCGGCCACGAGGTGGAATGCCTGGAACACGAACCCGAACAGCTCGCTCCGCAGCGCGCAGCGCGCGGATTCCGGCAGCGCGCCGGTGTCGCGGCCGGCGACCTCGTACGTGCCGTCGTCCGGGCGATCCAGCAAGCCGGCGAGGTTGAGGAGCGTCGATTTGCCGGACCCGGACGGCCCGGTCACGGTCGCGTAGTCGCCTCGGCGGATCGTCAAGTCGGTCGGCCGCAGCGCCCGGACCAGGTGGCCGTCCTCGTAGCTGCGGCTCACTCCCCGCATGCGCAGGACATCCTCGGACACGTCACTTCCCTCCCGCCGCCGAAGCGCCGACGACCACCTGCGCACCGGGCCCGAACGCGTTGCTGTCCGGCGCGACCTCGACCCAGCCGCCCGCGACCTTGCCGGTGCGGACGACGACGTCGGTCCGCGCGCGGTCACGGCCCACCACCGTCACGAAGGTGCTGCCGTCCGGGCGCGAGTAGACGGCGGAGACCGGGACCGCCAGCACCGGCGTCGCGTCGGCCGCCGGATCCAAGATGACCAGCACGGTGTGGTCCGGGCCGGGTGGCAGCACGGGACCGGTGAACGCGAGCGTGACGGCGTAACCGTCGGCGTCGGCCTGGTCGGCGACGGTGCGGACGACCGCTTCGACGGTGGTGCCCTGGGCTTCATCGGTCACCTTGGCCGTGCTGCCTGGCCTTACCAGCGCTCGCTGCGCCGGGTCTACTTTCGCCTGCACCGTGGCCGCGCCGGCATCCAGCTCCAGCAGGACCGACGCCGCGCCGTTGAGCACGGTACCGACCTGGGCGGGCACTGCCGTGATGGTGCGACCGTCGCGGTCGAGCCGGACGACGTCGACGCGGCGCAAGATCGGTTCCGGGGGCGCGGCAGCGGCCTGGTTCTCCGGTGGCTGGGTGGCTGCGCCGCCCCGCGGAACGTCATAGCCCCGCGCGCGGTAGAAGCGGTCGACCGCCTGCGAGGTGCCCGCATCGAAGGTGCCGGTCACCGGGCAGGCGGCGCCGAGGCGCCGCAACGCCTTCTGGACCTCCGTGACGTCAGGGCCCCGGATACCGGGGGTCAGGTCGCGGTACAGCGGGAAGGGCAGCACGAGCCCGAACACCGGCTCGCCCGCGACCTCCGTGAACACCGTGCCCTCGTGCAGCGGCGTGCCCACGCGGGCGCTCATCCGGGTGACGACCGCGGTGACTCCGCTCAGTCCCTCCGGAGCGGTCACCTTTGTCGCCGAGCCCGGCTGCACCGTGCCGCGGGTGATCACCGGCTCGGTGAGCACCCGTCGCTCGGCGGCCGCGGTGACCGGGGCCGGCGCCGGAGGTGCGGCTTCGGCGACGGCCTGAGCCGGCGACCGGACGGCTGGGCCGGCCACCATGCCGACGAGAAGCGCAACGGCCGCGACCGCGACGGTGCCCAGGACGGACCAGACCGCCCGGCGACGCCGGCGGCGCAAGGCCGAAGCCGTCATCGCCCGACCACCTGCGCGGCGGCCTTGGCCACCTTCTCCACCTTCGGGCGCAGCTCGGCGATCTGCGTGTCGTGCTCGCCCATCGCCTTGCGCAGCAGGCGGATCCGCTGGTTGGTGATACCGCTGCCGAACTTCGTCAGCTGAGCGCATTCCGTCGCGGCGACCGCCAAACGTGCCTCCGCGGCCGAAGGAACGTATCGGCGTTCCGGCTTGGCCGCGACGATCTCGACCGACCCCGGGAGCCGTTTCGGCGCGGGCGGTTCGGCACCCTGGTAAGTGCCCGACGGGTAGCCGATGCCGAACGTGTCGAGCGTCCGGGCCCCGGACTTGATCTGGTGGAAACCCTTCCCTTCGACGCACGCCAGCATCGGGCGCAGCAGCGCGTCGGTCACCGCGGTCTCCTCGGGCGAGGCGAGCAGCTTGTCCCGCTCGTCGGCGATGTCGTTGTAGAGCTGGTAACTCTGGGCCTGCACCTCGTTCAGTTCGGCACCCAGCGTCTGCGCGGCCTCGGTGAAGCAGCCGGTCAGGTGCCGGTCGAAGCCGGGATCGGAACTCAGCACGTGTGCGGCTTCGCTGGGTTCGTTTTCGCCGAACCCGAGCAGCCGCGCCTGTTCGGCGCTCCGCTGGGCGAACAGCGGAGGCTGCACGTTCATGTCGCTGAAGGGTTCCGGGTTCTGGTGCACCCCCACCTGGGCCAGCTGCGGGAACCCGTTGCGTGCCATGCAGTCGGCGGTCAGCTTGTTCTTCGCGTACTCGATCAGGCTGATGTTCCCGGCCTGGAAAACCTCGTCGGCGACCCGGTCGACCGGCAGGTCGGCGGCTGACGGCCCGGTCCGCGCGTCGGCGGAACAGGCGGCCACGGCGGCCAGCGCGGCGACGGCGCACACCACCGCCGCGGAATATCGTGCTCGCATGCGTACTCCCCCGTGCCGAGAGGTGCCCGGCCGTGGCCCCGGCCGGGCACCTTCCTCACTTGCAGCGTTCGTGTCGGTCGTTGCGGTTGTTGATGACACCGAGGTTGTACTCGGCGTTGTTGTTCGGGAAGGACCGCCAGGTCCAGAACCCGCCGGAGAAGTCACCCACCCGCACGGAGCAGGATGTGTCCCGATTGGTCACGTTGAGCGCGTTGTCCTGCACGGGCTTGTCCGAGACGCGGTAGGAAAACCCGTCGTAGAACATGAAGTTGTTCCCGCCGTGGTCCGCGTCGTACCAGAACTGCTTCTGGTAGGTCGTGCCGTTGTCGTACCAGAAGCAGATTTCCCCGTTCGCGCACCCGGGGAGGTTGTCCCCGTTGTCCGCATACGCGGCCACCGGCGCCAGCACCGCTGCCGCGGCCGCGAGCGCGGCCACGCCGGCGACCCGGCGCACCGATCGAGCGATCATGTGGAATTCCCCTTTCGCGGTCAGACGCACCGCTCGTGCCGGTCGTTGGCGTTGCGGATCACGCCCAGCTCGTGGCGCAGCTGGTCGTTCGGGAAGTACCGCCAGGTCCAGATCCCGGTCGCGGCACTCAGGTCGCCCACCCGCACGTTGCACTGGGTGTCCCGGTTGGTGACGTCCACGGCGTCGTCCTGGACGCGGACGTTCGTCGCGCCGCCGGCCCACCATGTGTAGCCGCCGTGGTCGGCGGTGTACCAGAACTGTTTCGTCCACAGCACGGCGTTGCTGTAGCGCCAGAAGCAGATTTCCCCGAGGTTGCAATTGACGTCGCCGTCGCCGTTGTCAGCGCTCGCCGGTACCGCGCCGCCGACGACGCCCGCGGTCACCAGCGCGGCCCCGGCCGCGACGGCCGAAACCCACCTTCGCACGTTCACTAGTCCCTCCCAGCTCAGCGAACCCGCCCCGGAACCCGGAACGGGGCAAAGCCGAAGCTAGAGCCGAGAACAGTCGGCCGCATCGGACCTGGGGACAGGTTCCGGCCGGAGCCAGGGATCCGGGCTGACGACGAAACGCCCGGCATGAACTGGTGCTGAGAGGCGCTCAACGCAACCGCAGCACACCCGGCGCTGGTCCGGCATGCGCTACGGCCGGGGTGTGACCGGACGTCGGTCGCAGGCCGCGCGTTTTCAACTGCAGGCGAAGTGGCCCGATGAGGACGGGGCAGGCACTTCGAGCAGAGGCGACGTCGTCGCCATGGCCGAGTCCGTAGCAGCGCCGTCGGCCTTGTCCTGATCGGGCTCCAGCGTGCAGAAACTCAGCAGGGCACTGAGGCCTCCGGAGTGTGCTGTTCGGTGATGGTGCATCGGAGCGGGCCGGGGGAAGGAACTTGGATCGGCAACGGCAGTTTCGTCGCCGTCGTCGGCAGGCGGGACATCCGGCGCCCTGGAGGCTGAACCGGTTCGCGTCGTAGGCCTGGCCAACGATGTCGGCGACGTCTTGGTAGTTGGTGCTGGTCTCGACGAGGAGTTCGTCGAAGGTGTTCGGTTTGCGGACGTAGGGGTATTGGCCGTCGACAGTTCGCCAGGGTCCGAGCCAGGACTGCACCCTGCCCGTCCTCCGTCAACGGTCGCGCTCCAGCCACCTCCACAAGCAGAGCGCGTTTCTCATCGGAGCAGTGCTGGCCGGACAACACGGCGGAGGGGCTCAACCGAATGACGTGGCCAGGCGTGTTCCGGCCGAGTTGCGAAACGAGAGGGGAACCATGAGACGCATGAAGAGGACGGTCCTCGCCGCCGCAGCGGCCCTGGTGCCGGCGCTTCTGGTCACGCCGGGCGTCGCCGAGGCGCGTGATGCCGTCGCATGCACGTGGACGCAGGCCACGCTGGCGCCGCCTGCCGGGCTGGCTTGGGGATACGTCACGGCCGCCGCGAACGGCGGCTGGGTCGCGGGGAGCGGCTCCACGGGCGGTGGGATCCGGTGGCACAACGGCGTCGCGGAAGACCTCGGACGCGCTTTCGGTCTGCAGATCGATCTGCACGACATCAATTCCGTGGGCACTGCAGTCGGTGCGACCCTTGCCGACAGCGTCGAACGCGACGCGGTCGTGTACCGGGACGGCCGGTTCACCGCTCTTCCGGTGCCGCCGGGCCGCCGGTCGGCCCGAGCCCTCGCCATCAACGACGCCGGCGACGTCGTCGGCACCGCGCTCGGCCTCGGTGACAACTTCACCCTGACGCTTTGGCCGGCCACCGCACCCGGCACGGTGCTGACGATCGATCCCGATCCCGCCGTTTACGGCTACGTCAGCCCGGTCGGGATCGACGAGCAAGGGCGCATCCTGATTCGCGCCGAGGGCTCGCAGACGGACTTCTTCGTGCGGTACCCGGACAGGACGATGACCAAGCTCGCACTGGGCACCGACTCCGTGAGCGGGTTCCGGAACGGCCGCATCGCGGGCGAGAAGTACGAGAACGACGAGTTCAAGACGGTCGAATGGGATCTGAGCGGCGCGATCGTTCGCACGCTGGACACGTGGGTGATCGAGCCTGCCGTCGACTCCGGGACACGCACCGCCGGCACCTACCTGACGGCCGACGGCGGCGAGGCGCTCGGTGTCTGGGACAGCGGAGCCCGCACCCACACCCTCGCCACCAGTCCGAGCTCCGGCAGGCTCGGCGGGCCGGTGATCACCGACGACGGCATCATCGCCACCACGATCGGCGCCACGCCGACGACCTTCCGCTACAGCTGTCCTGCCTGACCTGGCGACACGCGGGCGCCGCGGTGCTCAGCCCGGCTGAGTGCCGCGAACGCCTTACGAGGAAAGCGGCCGGGGTAGTGCCGCGAGGATGACCCGCTTCTCGTGGTTCGCGGCCGAGCGCCTGCCCTTGACGGCGGTTCAGCCGCCCCGGGGACTCGGACCTCGGCAGCTTCGGTCACCCGGACTGAGCCACGCTGGCGGTCGGCCAGGTGCCGTCCTCGACCAGGCGGTGGGTCACCCGGACGATCTCGGTGGCGGCGACCTCGGCAGCGGGCGGGATGCGGCCGGATCGGGGCAACGCCAGGACGATCGTGCGGGAGACCGCGGGATCGACGATCGGGCCGCCCCGCAGCCGTCCGGCTGCCACGTCTTCTGCGACGCCCGCCGCGGGCAGGACACTCCACCCGGTGCCGGCGGCCACCAGCCTCTTCTGCACCGGCATCGAGTTGGTCTGGCACGCGATCGTGGGCGCCGTGCCGAGTGCTTCGTCCACGAGGGTGCGCAGGCCGTGTCCCTCGACCGGCAGGATCAGCCGGTTCTCGCACACCCGGTCCCAGGTGAGTGCTTCGGGGCCGAGTTCCGCGTCGGGGGGAGCGATCGCCCACAACGCCTCGCTCAGCAATGGGGTGACGGCGATCGACGGTGTCGAGTTCACGTTGTACAGCAGGCTCATGTCCACTGCGCCGTCGTCGAGCCACTGCCGCAGGTGGCCGGAAAACGCGCTCAGGATCCGCACTTCGATGCCCGGGTGCCGCCGCCCGAGCGCCTCCACCAACGGCGCGGCGACGAGTTCGACGGTGCTCTCGAGCAGCCCGATCGTCACGATGCCCCGCACGTGCTCGCGGTCCGGGCGGATCTCGGCGCGGGCCCGGTCCAGTTCGAGCAGCGCGCGTCTCGCGCGCTCGGCGAGGACTTCGCCCGCCGGGGTGAGGGTCATTCCCTGGCGGCTGCGCTCGAAGAGCGGGACCCCGACCTCGTCCTCCAGTGCGCGGATGTACCGGCTCACCGCGGGCTGCACGACGTGGAGCAGGCGTGCGGCCTTGGTGACGCTCCCGGTGTCGCCGACGGTCACCAAGGCCAAGAGCTGCTTGAGTTCCACGCGTCCTCCTGCCGGTATGCCGGACGCGTCTAGGGATATCACGAATCGGTATTTCTCTCGACTCGTCATAACGAGTCAGGATGACGGCCATGTACGAACTCAGCGCAGACGAGACCGCGATCGTCGACGTCGTCCGCGAGTGGGTCGACCGCGAGGTCGAGCCCGTGGTGCGAGAACTGGAGCACGCCGACACCTACCCCGAAGCCCTCATCGAGCAGATGAAGCGCATGGGCATCTTCGGCCTCGCCGTTCCGGAGCCGTGGAACGACGCCGGGGTGTCCACGCCGTGCTACGCCGCGGTGACCGAGGAACTCGCCCGCGGGTGGATGAGCCTCGCCGGCGCCATGGGCGGGCACAGCGTCGTCGCCAAGCTCCTGCTCCACTACGGAACCCCGGAGCAGAAGGACCACTACCTGCCGAAGCTGGCCACCGGCGAGATCCGGGCGACCATGGCGCTCACCGAACCCGGCGGCGGATCCGACCTGCAGGCCATCCGGACCGTGGCGCGCAAGGACGGAGACAGCTACGTCATCAACGGGTCCAAGACCTGGATCACCAACGCCCGCCGCGCGCAGCTGATCGCGCTGCTGTGCCTGACCGACCGCGACGCCGAGCCGAAGCACCGCGGCATCAGCATCCTGCTGGTCGAAAAGGGGCCCGGTTTCGACGTGTCCCGCGACCTGCCGAAGCTCGGCTACAAGGGCGTGGAGAGCTGCGAGCTGTCCTTCACCGACTTCCGCGTGCCCCGCAGTTCGTTGCTGGGCACCGTCGAAGGCGAGGGGTTCACGCAGATGATGCGGGGGCTCGAGATCGGCCGCATCCAGGTGGCGGCGCGAGCGCTCGGCGTCGGGGCCGCCGCCCTCGCGCGCTCGATCCGCTACAGCCAGGAACGCGAAAGCTTCGGGCAGCCGATCTGGCAGCACCAGTCCATCGGCAACCACCTCGCCGACATGGCGACGGGGCTGACCGCGGCCCGGCAGCTCGTGCAGTACGCCGCCCGCCGTTACGACTCCGGCGAGCGGGCGGACATGGAAGCGGGGATGGCGAAGCTGTTCGCCTCCGAGACGGCCATGAAGATCGCGCTCGACGCGGTGCGGATCCACGGCGGCTACGGCTACTCGACGGAGTTCGACGTCGAGCGGTACTTCCGCGACGCGCCGCTGATGATCGTCGGTGAGGGCACCAACGAGATCCAGCGGACCGTCATCGCGCGTCAGCTCATCAAGCGGAACCCGGTCCGATGAGGCCCGAGGCCACCTGGCTCTTCGTGCCCGGCAACGTCCCCCGGCGCTTCGCCAAGGCGGCGGCCGCGAGCGCCGACGCCGTCGTCATCGACCTCGAAGACGCGGTGCGGCCCGAGGACAAGGACACCGCCCGCGCCGAGACGCTCCGCTGGCTGTCCGACGGCGGCCAGGCCTGGGTCCGCCTCAACGCCACCGGCACGCCGTGGTTCGACGCGGACGTCGATGCCGTCGTCGGCGCGAGCGGGCTGCTCGGCGTGCTCATGCCCAAAGCCGAGGACCCGGTGGCCTTGGCCGCGTTGTCGGCGCGGCTGGGACCGGACACCGCGGTGGTCGCGCTGATCGAGACCGCGGCCGGAGTGCACCGCGTGCACGACGTCGCCGCCTCGCCCGGGGTGACCCGGCTCGCGTTCGGTGCGCTCGACCTGGCCGCCGACCTCGGGGCCGACGACACCGCCGAAGCGATGCTGTTCGCGCGAAGCACGATCGTGCTCGCCTCCCGGGTGGCCGGCTTGCCGGCACCGATCGACGGCGTCACGACGGTCACCGACGACGCCGACGCCGTGACCGCGGCGGCTCGCTACGCCCGCAGCCTCGGCTTCCGCGGCAAGCTCTGCATCCACCCGGCCCAGGTCGGGCCCAC
The DNA here is from genome assembly GCF_040675005.1 of Amycolatopsis sp. NPDC049691. Lineage (NCBI taxonomy): Bacteria > Bacillati > Actinomycetota > Actinomycetes > Pseudonocardiales > Pseudonocardiaceae > Amycolatopsis > Amycolatopsis sp. NPDC049691. The sequence goes on along the minus strand of NZ_JBFANX010000003.1, from coordinate 155,778 downwards.
CGCACGGGGTCTGGCCCCCGGCGAGGAGGAAATCGCGTGGGCACGGGAAGTGCTCCACGCAGCTGACGGGTCGGCGGGCGCGGTCACCGGTCCCGACGGGCGAATGATCGACAAGCCCGTGCTCGACCGCGCCCACGCGATCCTCCGGTCCTGAAGCACCGGCTACGAAAGGCTTTTCATGCTCCCACTCGAAGGCACGACTGTCGTCGCGCTGGAACAGGCGGTCGCCGCGCCCTTCGCGACGCGGCAGCTCGCCGACCTCGGTGCCCGCGTCATCAAGGTCGAACGCCCCGGCGCCGGGGACTTCTCCCGCGGTTACGACCGGACGGTCCACGGCGACTCCAGCTACTTCGTCTGGCTCAACCGCGGCAAGGAGTCGATCGAGCTGGACATCAAGGACGCGGCCGACCGCCGGGTGCTCGACGCGATGGTCGCGGCCGCCGACGTGGTGGTCCAGAACCTCGCGCCGGGCGCGGTGGGCCGCCTCGGCCTCGACGCCGCGACGCTGCGGGCGGCCCGTCCCGATCTCGTCCACTGCTCGATCTCGGGCTACGGTCCCGGCGGCCCGTACTCGGGGAAGAAGGCTTACGACCTGCTGATCCAGTGCGAGGCCGGGCTCGTCGCCGCCACCGGCACGCCGGAGGAGCCGAGCAAGGCCGGGATTTCGATCGCGGACATCGCGACGGGCATGTACGCCTACTCGGGCATCCTCACCGCGCTGCTGCGCCGGGCCACCACGGGCGCCGGCGCGACCGTCGAGGTCGCCATGCTCGACGCGCTGGGGGAGTGGATGGTCCAACCGGCGTACCACGCGGTCTACGGAGGTTCCGAGACCCGCAGGACCGGCGCGAAGCACGCGTCGATCGCCCCCTACGGGCCATATCGGACCGGAGATGGCAACCAGGTTTTCCTGGCCGTCCAAAGCGACCGCGAATGGGTCCGGTTGTGCCGGGAGGTGCTCCGGCGCCCGGACTTGGCCGCCGATCCGCGGTTCGCCCACAACCCCGAACGCGTCGCCCACGACCACCTGATCGATCCGCTGGTCGAGAAGGCGTTCGCCGCGTTCGACGCCGACCGGGTCGTCGCACTGCTCGGCGACGCCGGGATCGCGTGCGCCCGCCTGCGCCGGCCGGGTGAGCTCCTCGATCATCCCCAGCTCGCCGGGCGTGACCGCTGGCACCCGATCCAGGCCCCGGGTGGTGCCGTCCGGGCCTTGCTGCCGCCGGTCGACATCGACGAAGTCGAACCGGTGCTGGGTCCGGTGCCCCGGCTGGGCGAGCACAACGACGCCCTCCGCGCCGAGTTCGGTTCCCGGCGCGAGGAGGTCACGCCGTGACCGAGCACACCGAAGTGCTGCAACCGGAGCCCGCCGTGGCGCTCGCCCGGCTGCTCGGCGTCGACCTGCCGGACCTGGCGGACGACGGCCTGCCGCTGCTGTGGCACTGGGTCTACTTGCTCGATCGGCCGCATCAAGCCGATCTGGGGCCGGACGGCCATCCCGTGCGCGGGATCGTCCCGGCGCCGGGTCGCCGGCGCATGGCGGCCGGAGGCCGGGTCACCCGGACGGGGCCGCTGGTCGTCGGCCGGGCCGCGACCCGGCGCACCGAAGTCGTGTCGACGACGGACAAGACGGGACGTTCGGGCCCGTTGACCTTCGTCGTCGTCCGGCACACCATCAGCCAGGACGGCGAGGTGAAGGTCGTCGAGGAACAGGACATCGTCTACCGCGCCGCCGCGTCCACGCCTGTCTCGGCGTCGGCGGCCACGCCGGTGCCGCTCGAAGCGGACGAGCGGGCGTTCCCGGTCGATCCGACCGTCCTGTTCCGGTTCTCGGCGTTGACCTACAACGCCCACCGCATCCATTACGACCGCGACTACGCCCGGGACGTCGAGGGCTATCCGGGGTTGGTCGTCCACGGCCCGCTGCAGGCGTTGGCCATGACGGAAACGGTCCGCGCCACCGGGGTGACGCCCACCGCGATCGGCTACCGCGTCGTCGCGCCGCTGTTCGACCACCAGGGCCTGGTGGTGCGCGCCACCAGCGGCGGGGTTTCCGTTCGTGACCACAGTGGCCGGATCACCGCGACCGGCCAGGTCGAAACGCATACTGGAGAAAGGAAAGCACGATGAAGGCCGCAATCGTACGGGAAGCCGGGGTCGTCGAGATCGACGACGTGCCTCGTCCCTCGATCGGCGAGGGAGAGGTCCTGGTCCGCATCCGGGCCGCCGGGCTCAACCGCGCCGACGTGCTCGTCCGGGACGGAAAGTTCGCCGAACAACCGCCGTTCCCGATCATCCTCGGTGTCGAGGGCGCCGGAGACGTCGCGGCGGTCGGCAGCTCGGTCACGAACGTCGCGGTGGGGCAACGCGTGGTCGTGCTGCCCATGCTGGGTTGCGGCGTGTGCGACGCGTGCGGGTCCGATGTGGACAGTCGCTGCCGCGAACTGAAGTTCCTCGGCGAGCACACCGACGGCACGTACGCCGAATACCTCGCCGTCCCGGCTCGCAACGCCGTCCCGGCACCGGATTCCTTGACCTACGTCGACCTGGCGGCGAGCCTGCTCGCGTACCTGACGGCCTGGCACATGCTGGTAACCCGCGGCGGCCTGCAGGCCGGCGAAACCGCGCTGGTCGTCGGCGCCGGCAGCGGCGTGGGCACAGCCGCGGTGCAGCTGGCCGCCGCTCTCGGCGCGCGGGTCATCGCCACGACCGGCACCGACGACAAGCGGGGCCAGTTGCGGGAAATCGGCGCCGACGAGGTCGTGAACTACCGGCAGGTGCCCGGATTCGGCGCGGCGGTCCGCTCGCTGACGGCCGGGCGGGGTGTCGACCTGGTCCACAACTCGGCGGGCGGGGCCACCATCCAGGAGTCGATCCGGGCGCTGCGCCCCGGTGGCCGGCTGATCGGGATGGGCTCGCACTCCGGTCCGCACGCCGACATCAGCCTGTACAGCCTCTACCGCCACGAGATCGACTTTCGCGGGGCGCACGCCGGGGACCTCCGCGAGGTTCCCGACGTCCTCGCCTGGCTCGCCGCGGGGAAGGTGCGCCCCGTGGTCGACTCGGTGTTCCCCTTGGCCGACCTGGCCCGGGCTCACGAACGGCTGGTGAGCCCGGACCGCTTCGGCAAGGTCGTGCTGACGATCGGCTGATGCGTCAGTCGATGGCCTTGTCCTTCGTCTCGGGCATCGTCAGGTAGACGACCAGGCCGATCGCGGCGGCGATCGCGCAGTACAGCCACACCCACGACCCGAGCCCGCGGGTGGTCAGCCACGTCGTGAGGTACGGGACGGTGCCGCCGAACACCGCGACCGACAACGCGTAGGGGAGACCGATGCCGGTCGCCCGGACCTCCGGCGGGAACTGCTCCGCCATGACGGCCGCGACGTTGGCCGAATAGCCGAGCAGCAGGACCAGACCGGCGACCTGGACGAGCAGCAGCAGCCGGAAATCACCGTTCAGCAGCCGGAAAGCGGGCCACGCGAGCAGCAGGAACCCGCCGGCGAACGCCACCAGGGTGGGCTTGCGGCCGACCCGGTCGGACAGCATCCCGGCGAACGGCAGCAGGACCACGAACGTGACGAGCCCGATGACGTTGGCCAGCAGCGCCTGGTTGAGCGGGATGTGCGTGGACACGGCCGCGTAGGTGGGCAGGTAGGTCAGCCACATGTTGTAGAGCACGACGCCGGCGATGTTCAGGCCGAAGACGCGCAACGCCGCCTTCGGGTGCTCCCGCAGCATCGTCACCAGGGCGTTGCGCCGGCCGCCGCCGGCGCGGTGGAACGACGCCGTTTCCTCCACCGAGCGGCGCAGCCAGAGCCCGATGAGCCCGAACAGCGAGGCGACCACGAACGCCAGGCGCCAGCCCCAGCTGTCCACCGCCTGCCGGGGCAGCGCCGAGGTGACGATCGCGCCCATGCCCGAGGCGATGAGGATGCCGGCGCCGACCGACACCTGCTGCCACGAGCCCGCGAACGCGCGGCGGCCGGGTCCGGCGGACTCCACGAGGAAGGCCGACGCCGAGCCGAATTCACCCCCGGCGGCGAAGCCCTGCGCCATGCGCGCGATCACCAGGATGATCGGCGCCGCGAGGCCGACCTGGGCGTAGGACGGCGAGACCCCGATGACGAACGTCGCCGCGGCCATCAGGCCGATCGTGAGCACCAGGCCCTTCTTGCGGCCGTGCCGGTCCGCGTACGCGCCCATGATCGCGGCGCCGATCGGCCGCACGACGAAACCGACGGCGAAGATGGCCAAAGTGGACAGCAGGGCCGCGCTGTCGTTGCCCGGCGGGAAGAAGTGGTGCGCGAAGACGGACGAGAACGTCGTGTACACCGCCCAGTCGATGAACTCGACGGCGTTGCCGATGCTGCCGGCGACGAGCGCCCGGCGGTTGCCCCGTCCGGTCGCTGCCACCTTCGTGCCCAGCCGAGTGGATTCCATGGTCGTTCTCCCTCAGTTGCCGGAGGCCGTCAGCCGGGCCCGGATCGGTGCGGACCGAGCGACGTCCGCGATCGTCAGCGCCATCGCCAGGCCGCCGTCGCAGACGAACCGGTCGCCTTCCGCGCCACCGGCCGCGGCCGCGAAGGCGGCGGTGTGGTTCCCGTCCTCCGCCGGGAGGTCGAACGACAGCATCGGGTGCAGCGCGGGGATCACCTGCGAGACGTTGCCCATGTCGGTCGAGCCGAAGAGCTTGTCCGGGTAGTCCGGGAACGTGCGGCCCAAGGTCTTCGCGTGGGCCTCGAACAGCGCGGCCAGGTCCGGATCGTGCCGGAACTCGCGGTACAGCGACGGCTGGGTGGTGAAGTCCACGGTGGTCCCGGCCGCGAGCGCGCCGGCTTCGAAGCACCGGCGGACCCGCGTCCACACCTCGTCGACTTCGGCAATGGTGTCGCAGCGGATCATGCACTCGGCCACCACCCGGTCGGGGATGACGTTGACGGCCGACCCGGCCTCCGGCACCACGCAGTGGACCCGGACCCCGTCGCGAAGTTGCTGCCGCAGCAGTCCGATGGCGGTTTGCGCGACCACCACCGCGTCGGCGGCGTTCAGCGCGTTCCACGGGCGCGACGCGTGACCGCCCCGGCCGTTGTACTCGATCCGCCACGACCGCGAGGCCCGGAACTGAGGACTGACGACGTCCTTCAGCGACGGGTGCACCATCATGGCCGCGTGCGTCCCGGTGAAGACACCGCGGTTGACCATGATCTCCTTGCCGGTTCCGCGTTCCTCCGCCGGCGTGCCGAACACCTTGAGCGTCAACCCCAGCTCGTCGGTGAACGGCGCCAGCGCCAGGGCCGCGCCCACGGCCGCCGCGGCGATCGTGTTGTGCCCGCAGCCATGGCCGATGCCGGGCAGCGCGTCCATCTCGGCGCAGATGCCGAACACCAGCTCGCCGGACCCCACCGAGGCCACGAACGCCGTGGGCAGGTCCGCCACCGGCTTCTCGACGGCGAATCCGTGCCGCGCCAGGACGTCGGTGATCGCGGCCGAGGTCCGGTGCTCCTCGAATGCCAGCTCCGGGTCGGCGTTGATCGCGTGCGACAACGCCAGGACGTCATCGAGGTGCTTCGCGAAAGCGCTTTCGATGCCGGTCATCGCCACACCTCTCCCAGCAGCCGCAGAATGTTGCCGCCGAGCACGGCGGTGATCTCGTCGTCGCGGTACCCGTGCTCGACGAGCCAGCCGGCGATGTTGCGGAAGTTCTCGGTCGGGTTCTCGAGCCCGTCGACGTGGCTGACCCGCTCCCACTCGAGGTCGCCCGCGTCGAACACGGTGGACGAGCCGATCACCTCGGAGATGGCTTTTTGGAAGGCGGCGTGGTCGCCGTAGAGCGTGTCCGGGCCGAACGCGACGTGCTCGATGCCCATCACCTCGACGGCGTGGGTGAAGTGGTCCATCACCGACTCGATGGACTGCGCCCGGTGGTCGTAGGACACGGTCGTGTGCGGCGCCGCCTCGATGCCCAGGACGCCGCCGCGCTCGGCGCACGCCTTGAGGACTTCGTCCGGTTTCATCCGCGCGATGGGCCAGACTGCCCGCGCCCCGGCGTGCGTGATCGCGATGGGCTTGGCTGACACCTCGATCGCGTCCAGGCTCGTCCGGTCGCTCGCGTGGGAGACGTCGATGAGCATGCCCACGGCGTTCATGCGCTCGACCGCACGCCGGCCGAAGGCGGTCAGGCCGCCGTCGCGCTGCTCCTTCTGGCCGCTGCCGAGCGTGTTGGCCTCCGCGTAGACCAGGCCCATCTGCCGGATGCCCAGTCCGTAGAGCACGTCGATGCGGTCCAGCTCGTTTTCGATCATGCCGGCGGATTCGGTGCCCATGACGAAGGCGACGTGCCCGTCTCGCTGGGCGCCGAGGATGTCGCCGACGGTGCGGGCGACGACGACGCCGTCCTGGTGGGCGAGATCGGCGAGCCGCAGGCCGAGCGTCGTGATCAGGTCGTCCCACTTCCAGCCCGTCCGGCGGCTGCTGCCGATGACGCCGAACCAGTTGTCGAAGACCGCGGTCAGGCCGGCCCGGCGCAGCTCGGCGAAGGCGGTGAATTCGTGGTTGGCGCGCAGGAAGTCGGGTGTGTCCGCGAAGTCGGCGGGCAGCAGCTGCGGGTGGTCGTGAAAGCTGATGGTGACGTTGTCGGCGAGCAGGTGGTCGATCCGGTCGTCGTCCGAACCGGCGGTGAAGCGGCTCCGGCGGGCGCGCGGATCGGACAGCTCGACGGCGGGGAAGTCGACCCCGCGTCGGAGGTAGGGGAATGACTCGTAGTCGTCGGGTTTGGCGGCGGGGCTGTACATCGAGAACGCTCCTTTGTGGTCAGTGGCGGCTAGGCGGTGGCAGAGCGCCGGACGGTGCCGTCGTCCTCCACGACGATCTCCGGGTCCAGGTCCCTGGACGATTCGGCGACCTGCACGAGAACCGACGCGGCGACGTCCGGCCGGGGGAGGATCGGCTGGCTGTCCGGGTCGAGTTCGATCGGGTCGAGGCGGAGGGTGGGCCCGCCGGCGCCGCCCAGCCCGACGCGGAACACGGCGCTTTCGAACCAGGGGCCGCGCACGAGCGCCGGGCGGTAGGGGGCCGACAGCTGCGCGTCTTCCGTCGGCACCATCGATTCGGCGTTCCAGCCGTCGCACCAGTCGAAGACGAAGTTGCCGGTCGAGTACAGGATCAGCCCGTTTCGGTAGAACTCCACGGGGTGCAGGCAGTGGGGGTGGTGCCCGATGACCAGGTCGGCACCCGCGTCGACCAACCGCCGGGCCAGGGGCTGCTGGTACTGGGCCAGCGGCCCCTGCGCCGCGGGCAGGTAGCAGTGCGGAACACCCCAGTGCAGCGCGACGACGACGAAGTCGTTGTGCCGCTTCGCTTCCCGGACCAGGGCTTCGGCCGCCTGCACGTCGGGTTCGTGGGCGTCGGAATGGACGAAGGGCGGCGTGCCCGGCGTCTCGTCCAGGAAGCCGCTGTCGTACTCGAAGGACTGGCGCACCCGGATGGCGCCGATGCCGGCGCGGTCCGCGGTCGCGTCGAAGCCCCGCGGTAGCGCGCAGCAGAAGCTGAAGAACGCGAGGCTTTCGTCGCCGGCGGAAACGACGCGGGCGCGCGTCGCTTCGGCGCGCGTCTCGCCGAAGCCGGCGTGGCCGACTCCCGCGGCGTCCAGCGCGCGGACGGTATCGCGCATCCCGTCGGCGCCGTAGTCCAGCGCGTGGTTCATCGCCAGGGACACCAGGTCGAACCCCAGGTCGGCCAGTTCGGCGGCGCCCGACGTCGGGGCCCGCATGGCGACCAGCTTCTCCGCGCGCTGTCCCCGTCCGGTGAGCGGGACTTCGAGGTTGCCGATCGTCAGGTCGCCGCCGCGCAGCAGCCCGAACGCCGAAGCGCCGGGGTCCGTGCCTCCGGGGCGGCGCGGCCACCCCGAGATCACGACATCGCCCACGACAGTCAGATCCATGGGAACTCCGTTCCGTAATGTGGCACGCTGTGCCGCAGAGTAGACCGATGCTGGCGGCGTTGTAAAGAAGTCGCTGTGCCGGGATGAGGTACGGCAGTGCGTCCAGTGGTACGGTCGTGACCTCATGAGCACCCCAGGCGACGGCGGCGAACCGGACAAGCCGACCAGCAGCATCCGGTCGATGAACAGCGTGCTGAGCACGCTTCGCGTCTTCGAAGAAGTCGCGGTGCGCCAGCCGATCGGCGTCTCGGAACTGGCCCGGGTGACGGGCATCCCCAAGAGCTCGGTCCAGCGCTGCCTGGTCACCCTCGAACAGGCCCGCTGGCTCCGGATCGTGGATCGGGAGCACGCGCGGTGGGGCGTCACGATGAAGGCGCTCGTGCTGGGTCTGCGCAGCGCGGGTGAGCAGGACCTGCGCGAAGTGGCGACGCCGGTCATCAAGGGGCTAGCCGCCGAGACCGGTGAGACGGTGCTCCTCGGCCTGCGCGACGGCGCCGAGTACCTGATCGTCGCGCGCGAAGACAGCACGCAGCTCGTCCGCGTCTTCATGGAGATCGGCACCAGGGTGCCGCTCGGGGCGAGCTCGGGCGGCGTGGCGATCCTCGCCCGCCTCGACCCCGACGAGGTCGGCGAACTCCTGCGGTCCGAGCCCCGGGAGTTCGAGGGCGCGCCGCTGCTCGGTCCTGACGAGCTGCGCGAGGAGATCGCGCGGACCGCCGGGCGCGGCTACGCGGTGAACATGTCGTCGTGGTACCGCCCGCACGTCGCTTCCCTCGGCGCGGCGGTCACCAACGCGGCCGGACGACCCATCGCGGCGGTCACGCTGAGCATCCCGGAAATGCGGTACCAGCCCGCGCAGGAAGAGCAGCTGGCGAAGAAGGTCGTCGCGGCCGCGGACGAGATCAGCCGCCTGCTTGCGTCCCCGTGACGGCATCCGCGCGCACGACGTCGGCGATGAGCGCGGCCGTCCCCTCCGGTGACTCCACCGGGAAGTGGTGACTGCCGAGGTCGACGAGCACCACGTCGGCCCGGCCCGACAGCCGGTCGACGGCTTCCGGGGTGACCAGGTCGCGCACGCCGAACACGGTGATCGGCTGCCGCACGGCGGCGAGCGCCGCGTCCATGTCCCAGGCGACCAGGCCTTCGAACGCCCTTGTTCCCGCCGGCTGCCGCACCGCGGCCATCTTGGCGAAGTGCGCGTCCTTGAGCGCGGGGTCGGTGCCCGGGGGTGAACCGGCCTCGACCATCGAGCGGACCAGCCCGGCGAAGTCGTCTCGCAGCGGCTGCAGCAAGCCCGCCGCCTGCTCTTCGTCCATGGCGCCGAAGAGGAACAGGTAGTGCAGGGCGTCGAGGGCGACGATGTGCCGGACCCGCACGGGACGCAGCCGGCCGGTCTCGACCGCCACCGCGCCGCCGAGTGAGTGCCCGGCGACGACGCCGTCGGTCACCCCTTCGGCGTCGAGGACCGCGGCGACGTCGCGCGCGAACTCCTCGATCGTCCAGGTGTCGCGCGCCGAGCGCGATTCGCCGTGCTCGGCGAGGTCGACCGCGAGCACGCGGAACTCGTCCGGCAAGAACCGGGTCAGCGCGTCGAAGTCCGTCCGGTCGCACGCCCAGCCGTGGACGAAGACGACCGTGGGGCCCTCGTCCGGCCCGCTGATCGAGTACCGGATGGATGTCACGTCCGGTCGGTGGACTTCGCGGCTGTCCGTCACCCGGTGCGTCGCCATGCCTGCTCCTCGTGCCACTATGCGATACGACGTTTCGTCAAGTAGCATGACGGTAAGTGCGCCGTGGAGGCATGTCAATCGCCGAGTGAAGGAGCAGCGGGATGCCGCCGAATCTCTTCAGCCCGATCGAGATCCGCGGGGTGCGCCTGCCGAACCGGGTGGTCGTGTCGCCGATGTGGCAGTACTCCGGAGTGGACGGTCGCCCGACGCCGACGCACACCGTCCACTACGGACGGCTGGCCGAAGGCGGGGCGGGACTGGTGATCCAGGAAGGCACGACGGTGGACCGGCGCGGCCGCGGCACCGTGGGCGACCTCGGCCTGTGGGAGGACGAGGTGGTTCCGCTCTACGCGCAGCTCGTGGAGGTCGTCAAGGCCGGTGGCGCCGTGCCGGGCATCCAGCTCATCCACGCCGGCCGCAAAGGGCGTCGGAACGCGCCGTGGATCCCCGGCACGCCACCGCCGTCCGCGGACTGGCCACTGCTCGCGCCCAGTGCGGTTCCCCTGGGACTCGAGGGGGCCGAGACCCCGGTCGAAATGACGCTGCGCGACATCGAAGGCACGGTGGCGGCTTTCGCGGACGCCGCCCGACGGGCGGACGAAGCCGGGTACGAGGTGCTCGAACTGCAGGCGGCCCACGGCTACCTGATCCACAGCTTCCTCTCACCGCTGGCGAACCGGCGCACCGACCACTACGGCGGGTCGACGGAGAACCGGTTCCGTTTCCTCGTGGAGATCGTCGACCGCATCCGGACGGTCTGGCCGGACGGCAAGGCGCTTTTCGTCCGCCTCTCGTGCGTCGATGTCGAGTGGACGATCGACCGGACCGTCGAGCTGGTGGGGGAGTTGAAGGCTCACGGCGTCGACGTCATCGATTGCAGCTCCGGAGGGATCACCGGGCTGCCGTTCCCAGGCTTGAAAACCGGCTACGGCTACCAGGTGCCCTACGCGCACCAGATCCGCGAGCGGACGGGGAGCAGGACGATGGCCGTGGGGCACATCGTCCGTGCCGCCCAAGCCCAGTCCATCATCGAGCACGGCCGGGCGGACCTGGTCGCGCTCGGCCGAGAGTTGCTCTACAACCCGAACTGGCCGCTGGACGCCGCGCGCAAACTGGGCGTGCCCGATCCGTACGTCCGCGCCCCGGCGCGCATTTCGCACTGGCTGGGCAAACGGGAGCAGAGCTTCCCGGGGTTCGTGCCGTCGACCGGGGGGTGAGCTGCCCTCGGTCGTCGAACAGCCGGCCGGAGTCGCGGCCGGCTTGGCGGCGGTGTTGCCGTTCCGGACCCGGGGCGCGTGTCCGGAACGGCAACGCCGCTCACGAGTGGCACTCGTAGAGGGTCTGCGCTTCCGTCGGTCCCACCGGCTGCTCACCCTGCTGCCGGCGCCCGCCATGGGCAGCCGGGTCGACCTCGGTGCAGTGCTGCGCGATCCACTGCTGCCGCCGCTGGCCGGCCTCACCGCTCATGCCGGGCAGTCCGCCGCCGCGTCCGCCGGACTCTGCGCCGAGCACGAACTTCAGCTTGCCTTCGGCGGTCCACTGCTGGAGCTGGCCGACCGAGGGCGAGTCGTCGCCGCCCGAGAAGCCGCCCATGCCGATGACTGTCTCGTCGGAGCCGATGATGAAGCCCGCGGCCATCATCGCCGAGCCGTCAACGGCCAGGGTGATCTCCGCGTTTCCCTTGTGCTGGCGGGCGTAGTCGAGGACGCGGCGTTGCTCGTCGGTGAGCTTGCCGTCCATCCCGCCGAAACCGCCGCCCGCGCGGCCGCGGCCCGAACCGCCCGGCAGCTGCGGCATGCCGCCCGGGAACCCGCCGGTGCCGCCGGGGAACTGCGGCAGGTCTCCCGAACCGCCGGGGAACCCGCCCGGGCGCATGCCGCCGAACCCGCCGCCGCTCGGTCCCGCGGCCGGCATCGCGCCGAGGTCTTCGCCGGTTGCCGCGCTGGCGGTGGACCATACCGCGGGCACGAACAGCACCGTCACCAGCCCGGACACCAACGCCACCCGGGAAGCCACCAGCCGGCGCGTCTCGACGAGCCGTGCCCCGAGCAACGCGGCCACGGTGACCACGCCCGCGACGAGGACCGCCCAGCGGGTCCAGCCGTGCCACGACGGATCGCGGCTCGCCAGCACGAACGCCCACACCGTGGTGAGAGCGACGGCGCCGGGCAGCAGCAGCCACGAGGCCGCCCCGTCCCCGCGGTACGCACGCCAGAACCGCTCGAGCCCGGCCGCGGAGATCGCCGCGATCGCCGGGGCGAGCATCGTCGTGTAGTACGGGTGCCAGATGCCCTGGGCGTAGCTGAACACCACCCCCGTCACGAGAAGCCAGCCGCCCCAGGCGAACCAGCCGGCCCGCGAAGCCGGGTCACCCGATCCTTTCGCCCGCACGCCCTGGACGGCGACGACCACCAGGACGAACAGTGAGAGCGGCAGCAGCCACGAAATCTGCCCGCCCACCGACGAGCCGAACATCCGGCCGAGCCCGGTGTCGCCGCCGAACATGCCGCCGCCCATCCCGGACGGCAGGCCCATCCCTTCGGGAAGATCCGGCCTCGCGCCGCCACCACCGGGTCCGAAGTTGCCTTCGCCGCCGAAGATCCGGCCGAAGCCGTTGTAGCCGAAGATGAGGTTCCACGCGGTGCCGTCGGTGCTGCCGCCCATGTAGGGCTTCGATCCCGGCCACCAGTCGTGCAGCGCCACCCACCAGAACGACGACGCGAACAGCACGACACCCGCCCCGAGCAGGTCGACGATCCGCCGCTTGACCGGCGCGCGCGTGCCGGCCAGGTACGCCAGCGCGAACCCGGGGACGACGATCCACGCCTGCATCATCTTCGTGACGAACCCGCAGCCGACGAAGAACGCGCACCACAGCAGCCAGCGTGTCCGCGCGCGGCTCGCGTCCGCCTTCACCGAGCGCGTGAACGCGTATGCCGCGGCGACGAGCAGCAGCACGAGCAGCGTGTCCGGGTTGTTGTCCCGGTTGATCGCCACGGTGATCGGGGTGAGCGTCAGGATCAGTGCGGCCAGCAGGGCGACGTTCTCGCCCGCCCAGTGCCGGACGGTGCGGTGCAGCAGGAACACCGCCGCGACGCCCTCGATCACCTGCGGCAGCAGCAGCGCCCAGCCGTGGAATCCGAACACCAGCACCGAAAGTGCTTGCGGCCACAGCGACATCGGCGGTTTGTCCACGGTGAACACGCCGTACGGGTCGAACGAGCCGAACAGGAAGTTCGTGAAGCTGTCCGTCATGGACTTCACGGCGGCCGAGTAGTACGTGTTGCCCAGCTGGCCCGCGCCGATCCGCCACGCGTAGAGCACGGCGGCGGCGACGCAGATCCCGGCGAGTGCCCAGCCCCGCCACCGCGTGCGGGAGGGGGTGGTGACGGAACCGGCCGGTGCCGCTTGGTCGGCGGCGACTGTCATTCTTCGTCCTTTCCCGGGGAACTGTGGAAGACCCAGCTGCGCAGCAGCACGAACCGGCCCGCGGTGCCGAGCACCGAGGCGGCGAACAGCACCGTCAGCTCCAGCACGCGGCCCGGCTCGGGATCGAACCCGTGCAGGGCCAGCAGCGCGGCGGAGGTGAAGGCGTAGTACAGCCCGAAGACGACGAGCCCCTGCAGGTGCGCCTTGCCCCGTGACGTGCTCGCGCCGGCGAAGGTGAAGCGGCGGTTGGCTTCGGTGTTGAAGAGCGTGGTGAGCACGAGCGCGACGAGGTTGGCCACCAGCACCGGCCACCACAACCGGAACACCGCGTACAGCACCAGGTTCGCGATCGTGGAGACGACCCCGATCACGGCGAAGGACAGGATTTCCCAGAGCCGGCCGCCGCTCGGCGTGCCCAGGACGGCGTCCGGGTGGGCGGCGCGCGGGGCGGGACGGCGGGGGAGGTCCGGCACGCGCGCCGTCCCGGCCGCCTTCGCGCGGGCGACGCGGATCAGCCCGCGGATGTCGTCGAGCGCGGTCTTGGTGACGTCGACGCGGCTGTCGGTGTCCTCGACCCAGTCGACCGGGACCTCGTGCACGCGCAGCCCGTTGTGCTCGGCCAGGAGCAGCAGTTCGGTGTCGAAGAACCAGGCGTCGTCCTCGACGTGGTCCAGCAGCGGCCGGACGACGTCGGTGCGCGCGGCTTTGAAGCCGCACTGCGCGTCGGAGAACCGGGCGCCGTGGCTGAGCCGGATCAGCCCGTTGTAGCAGCGGGAGACGAACTCGCGTTTCGGCCCGCGGACCGTGCGCGCCCCCGGGGCCAGCCGCGAGCCGATGGCGACATCGGAGTGGCCGTTGACCAGCGGGGCGACCAGCGGCAGCAGCGCGTCGAGCCCGGTGGAGAGGTCGACGTCCATGTAGACGACGACGTCGGCGGTGCTCGCCCGCCAGGTTTCCCGCAGGGCCAGGCCGCGGCCCTTGCGGTCGAGGTGGCGCACGCGGACGGACTCGTCGTCGCGGGCCAGGGCCTCCGCGACTTCGAGGGTCCGATCGGTACTGGCGTTGTCCGCGACCACGATGGTCCAGTCGAAGGGGAACTGGTCGCGGAGGAACTCGCGCAGCACGTGGATGCACCCCGGCAGCGCGCGTTCCTCGTTGTACACCGGGACGACGATGTCCACCGTGGCTGTCACAGCACGCTGTTCGGGGGAGGCTGTGAGGCCTCCGGTCGCGCCGACCGACATGCTTCCTCCGTTCTGGGTCTCCTGCGGTCGAGCACGACGCTGTGTGACCGGTTACGTGGCTCTCACGGTGGGCTACCGGTCGTGAGAATGGCCTGGAATTAACCTGAGAGAATCATGAGAGGTGGATCTTTCACCGGGCCCGGTGAGATCAACAGCCGGCGCACAGAATCGCCGCGTAACCTCTGGCCGGTGCGACTGCTGGTGGTGGACGACGACCCTGACGTGCGGGAAAGCCTTGAGCGCAGCCTGGAGTTCGAGGGCTACGACGTAGGCACGGCGAACTGCGGGACGACGGCGCTGGCGGCCGTCGCCGGCGAGGCGAAGCCCGACCTGGTGATCCTCGACGTGATGATGCCCGAGATCGACGGCCTGGAGACCTGCCGCCGGATCCGGGCGGCAGGGGAGCGGCTGCCGGTGCTGATGCTCACCGCGCGCGACGCGCTCGGTGACCGCGTCACCGGCCTCGACTCCGGCGCCGACGACTACCTCGTCAAGCCCTTCGCGCTGGAGGAGCTGCTCGCCCGCGTCCGCGCGCTGCTCAAGCAGAACCGCCGCCGCCGGGGTGTCCCCGAGATCCGCCGCTTCGGTGACCTGACGCTCGACCCGAGCACCCGCGAGGTCACCCGCGCCGGGCGGCGCCTCGACCTCACCCCGACCGAGTTCGACCTGCTGACCGCGTTCCTCGACGCGCCGGACAAGGTGCTGACCAAGCACCAGCTGAGGCACGCCGTGTGGGGGCGGGAACCGAGCCGCACCAACAACCTCGACGTCTACGTCGGGTACCTGCGGCGCAAGACGGAAGCGGGCGGGGCGAGCCGCCTGCTGCACACCGTCCGCGGTGTCGGGTTCGTGTTGCGGGCACCGTGAGGCCGCGGATGCTGCGCGGCCGCGTCGCGCTGATCACCGCGGCCATCGTCGCGTTCGCGATCGCGTCGATCAGCACCGTCACCTACGTCTCCACCCAGCACAACCTGCGTGCGCAGCTGGACGAGACGCTGCTCGGCGGCTGGCCGCCACCCGGCGCGCAGGATCCCGCGGCGCCGAAACCCGACTGGGCCGACCTGTGCCGCGCGGTGAACCGGGGCCGTCCGTTGCAGCGGTTCCTCGAAGGCGTGCAGCTGCTCAAGTCCGACGGGACGACCTGCTCGCCCGCGGGCGTGGACTCGGTCACGCTGGTGGCATCGGACCGGACGACGCGCGCGGTGACGCTGCGAGACGGTTACACGCAGTCCGGCACGCCGGTGCGGGTCCTGGTGGGTCCGGTCGGCGACGGGAACGTGCTGGTCATCTCGCGCAGTCTGGCCGAGGTCGAGAGCACGCTCAACGGGCTGGCCAACGTCCTGATCATCGTGTCGCTCGTCGGGGCGGCACTCGCGGCCGCCGCCGGGCTGCTGCTGACCCGCCGGACCCTGGCACCGATGGCGCGGCTGACCGGGGCGGCCGAGGAGATCGCCCGGACCCAGGACCTCGATCTCCCGGTGGCGGTGTCCGGCCGGGACGAGGTGGGCAGGCTGGGGCGGGCGTTCGCGGCGATGACCGGCGCGCTCGCCGAGTCCCGGCGGCGTCAGCAGGCACTGGTGGCGGACGCGGCCCACGAGCTGCGCACCCCGTTGACCAGCCTCCGGACGAACATCGACCTGCTCGCCCGCAGCGAGCACACCGGCCGCCCGCTCGGGGACGGGCAGCGCGCCCGGACGCTGGACCGGCTGCAGGTGCAGGCGGAGGAGCTCGGCGACCTCGTCACCGAGCTGGTGGTGCTCGCCCGCGACGAGCGCGAACTGGAGCACGCCGACGTCGCGATGCCGGTCGTGGTCCGGCAGGCCGTCCGGCGGGCGTCGAGCCGTGCCCGGGACCACGAGTTCGAAGTCGAAAGCGCCGAGTGGCGGGTGCGAGGCGACGCGGCCGCGCTCGAGCGGATGGTGCTCAACCTGCTCGACAACGCGATCAAGTTCTCGCCGGCGGGGTCGGTGATCACGGTCCGCTCGGCACCCGGCCGGATCTCCGTCGCCGACCAGGGCCCCGGCATCTCACCGGAGCACCGCGAGGCCGCGTTCGAGCGGTTCTGGCGGGCTCCCGAGGCTCGGTCGCTGCCGGGTTCGGGACTCGGCCTGGCGATCGTCGCGGACATCGCGGCCGCACACGGCGGGCGTGCGCGATTCGACGATCCGGGGGATGGGAGGGGTGCGCTGGTCGTGGTCGAGCTGCCGGGGTGAAGCCGGTTTCGTGCGGCTTCCAGCGAACCACCGCCGGCCTGAGCCGTGGCCGGCGGCGGTCGAGGACACCGCTTCAGGGGCGAGCCGGGACCGGGCCGGTGGAAGCACGCGGGATGAGCGTGGGTGGCATCACCACGGTGCGGGCGGCCAGGTCGTTGCTCGCCTCGTGGAGCAGATCCAAGGCGGTCATGGCGATCTGGGCGAAGGGCACGCGCACGGTGGTGAGCGGAACGGGCAGGCTGGTCACGACCGGGATGTCGTTGTAGCCGACCAGGGACAGGTCCTCGGGGATGCGGAGGCCCAGGGCGTGGGCGGCGGCCATTACGCCGATGGCCGTGTTGTCGTTGACGGCGAAGATCGCGGTGGGGCGGTCGGTGCGGTCGAGCAGGAGCCGGCCGGCGGCTTCGCCGGACTTCATCGAGAAGGAGTCACCGGCGATCAGGGACCCGTCCACGGTTATCGCCGCTTCGGTGAGCGCGTCGCGATAACCGTCGAGCCGGCCGCGGGCGCTGGAAGCGTAGTCCGGGCCGCCGACCAGGCCGATCCTGCGGTGGCCGAAGTCGATGAGGTGCCGAACGGCCAGCCGGGCGCCGAGCCGGTCGTCGCCGATCGCGGCCGGGCCGATGCCGTCGGTGCGCAGCGCGAGTGCGTGCGGGACGCCCTGCGCGGTCGGCACGCCGAGTCTCGCGGTGGTGAGGATGAGGCCGTCGACGCGGCGGCGGACGAGCGTCTGGACGGCGAACTGCTCGGTCGCGGGGTCGTCTTCGGTCGTGGCCACGACGGCGAAGAGACCGCGACCGGCTGAGGCTGCGGCGATCTGCTCATAGAGCATCGCCATGACGGTGTCGGTGAGCCGGGGGACGATCACCCCGACCGTGCTGGTGCCGGCGCGGCGCATGCCGGAGGCGAGCGGGTCGCGGACGTAGCCGAGTTCGGCGGCGACCTGGCGGACGCGCTGGGCGGTCTCGCTGTTGGACCGGGGGAGCCGTTCGTCGAGCACGCGGGACACGGTGGACTTGCTGACGCCCGCCGCCCGTGCGACGTCGAGGATGGTCACCACAGGTGCAGGCTACTGGTCGCAGGGTCATTTTCCGGGGAGGGGTTGACGGCGGAGGCCATGAGGCGCATCGTATGGGAACGTTCCCGCGAACGTTCCCATACCACTCGTGAAGGGCTTGCGAATGTCACCCGAACACACCCTCGACCTGCGCGGGCTGGTGCCCGCGCCCGTCACGCCGTTCACCGTCGACGGTGCGGTCGACCACGCGGCTCTCGCCTCCTACGGCAAGTGGCTGGCCGGGTTCGAGGGGGTGAAGGGCCTGGTCTGCCTCGGCCACGCCGGCGAGGGCACCTTCCTGACCCAGGACGAGCAGGTCGCCACCATCGCCACCCTGGTCGAGGCGGTCGCCGGCGCGGTCCCGGTCATTGCCGGCATCACCGGCGAGGGCACCGCCGTCGCCGCCGAGGAAGCGGTGCGCGCGGTGAACGCCGGCGCGTCCGCCGGCCTGGTCTACCCCTCCCACGGCTGGCTGCGGTTCGGCTTCCAGGCCGGCGCGCCGCAGGACCGCTACCGGGCGATCTTCGAGACCTCGGGACTGCCGCTGATCCTCTTCCAGTACCCGGACGTCACGAAGGCGAGCTACGACCTGGCGACCCAGCTGGAGATCGCGGCGCAGCCGGGCGTGTTCGCCACCAAGAACGGCGTGCGCAACATGCGTCGCTGGGACACCGAAATCCCCGTGTTGCGCGCCGAACACCCGGATCTGCAGATCCTGTCCTGCCACGACGAGTACCTGCTGCACACGATGTTCGACGTCGACGGCCTGCTGGTCGGCTACGGCGGCCTGGCGCCGGAGCCGCTGCTGGAACTGATCGCCGCGGGCAAGGCACGGGACTACCCGGCCGCCCGCGCGGTCCACGACCGGCTGCTGCCGGTGACCAAGGCCGTCTACCACCGCGGCTCGCACATGGAAGGCACCGTGGCGCTCAAGCTCGGCCTCAAGGCCCGCGGCGTCCTGCCGACCGCGACCGTGCGGTCCCCGCTGATCGACCTGTCCGCCGAGGCCGAAGAGGAAATCGTCCTCGCGCTCAAGGCCGCCGAACTCCTCTGAACGTCGATCGGGGCGGCAGCACCTCGCTGCCGCCCCGCGATCCGGTGACAATGCAGTCCCGAAGGACTCCGCGACGAGGCGGAGAGCGAGGAACGAACCCATGACCACCATTGCTGCAGGCGGAGGGGCGGCGACGACGACCGCGGCCCTGGTCGCCCGCCTCGAGCGGCTCCCGATCACCCGCCGGCTCCTGCTGATCCGCGTCATCATCGGCTCGGCGACCTTCTTCGACGCCTACACCGTGCTGGTCATCGCCTTCGCGATGCCCCAGCTGGTCACCGAATGGCACCTCGGCCCGGCCCAGGTCGGCGCCATCCTCTCCGCCGGCTACGTCGGCCAGCTCATCGGCGCGGTCACCTTCGGCTGGATCGCCGAGAAGTTCGGCCGGATGAACACGCTGCTGATCACCATCGTTCTGTTCGTCTCGATGGACATCGCCTGCCTGTTCGCCTGGAGCGGCACCTCGATCCTGATCTTCCGGTTCCTGCAGGGCATCGGCACCGGCGGGGAAGTGCCCGTGGCCAGTGCCTACATCAACGAGTTCATCGGCGCCCGCAAGCGCGGCCGGTTCTTCCTGCTCTACGAGGTCATCTTCCCGGTCGGGCTGATGTTCGCCGGGATCGCGGGCTACTTCCTCGTGCCCGTCTACGGCTGGCGTGCCCTGTTCGTCGTCGGGCTCGTCCCCGCCGTGCTGACCATCCCGCTGCGCCTGCTGATGCCGGAATCGCCGCGCTGGCTGGCCGCCAAGGGCCGCGTCGAGAAGGCCGACAAGGTCGTCTCGATGCTCGAAAACGAGGCCGTGAAGCAAGGGCACGTCCTGGCCGAGCCCGTCGTCCGGCCCGTCGACCCGAAGGTGAAGACCCGTTCGGACTGGCGCGAACTGTTCCAGGGCATTTACCGCAGGCGCACACTGATGATCTGGGTGCTGTGGGCGACCGTCTACCTGGTCAACAACGGGCTGGTCACCTGGTTGCCCACCCTCTACAAGCAACTCTTCCACCTGCCGCTGCAGACCAGCCTGGCCTACGGCTGGGTCACCTCCGGTGTGGGTGTGCTGGCCTCGGTGGCCTGTGCGCTGCTGATCGACCGGGTCGGCCGGAAACGCTGGTACTCCTGGGCTTTCCTGCTCGCGATCGTGCCGCTGGTCGCGCTCACCGTCTCCGGTGCCACCTCGGCGGTGCAAGTCCTGATCATGGCCACCCTCGCCTACGCGATCCTGCAGACGATCTCGTTCTCGCTCTACCTCTACTCGGCCGAGCTGTACCCGACGCGGCTGCGCGCGATCGGCACCGGCTTCGGCAGCGCCTGGCTGCGCGCCGGCTCCTCCGTCGGCCCGCTCCTGGTCGGTTGGATCGTCGCCGACCTCGGGATCCGCTACGTCTTCTCCGCCTTCGCGGCGGTTGCCCTCATCGGCGGGATCGTCACCATCCTGTTCGCCATCGAAACCAGGAACCAGGTGCTCGAAGAGCTTTCACCGTGATCGAGGGCAGGCTCGGCGGTGTGGAACGCGCGTTCCCCGCCTCCGGGTTCCAGGAGCCCAACGGCCCCGGAAGCCCCTGCGGCACGAACAATGCCTCGCCGGCCTCGAAGACCCGGCGGTCACCCTTCTGATCGGTCAGCGCGACGCGCCAGGGTGTGCCGAGCTGTCAGCGGCTCTCGGCTCTGCGGTCGTTGATGCGGTGGAGTCGAGGGTGTTTGGCCGTGCGCTGGTCCCCGGAAGACCGGCCGCGCAGGCGCCTGCCGAGCCACGGGCCGAGAAAAGTGGCTGCCCAACGCAGTTCAGCGGTGGCGCGCCAGTGCCTCGACGGTGGGATGGGCAACGGTGGTGCGGGGTCGTTCCAGGAAGCGTTGCTGCCGGGCAGCTGCAGGGCGTGCGCGACCGCGTCGGCGATCAGTTGGTGCCCCAGGGGGCTGCAGTGCAACCGATCCTCGCTCCAGAAGCGGCGGTCGGCGACGGAGGGGTGGCGAGCGATCTCCGCGACGGCGACTCCGTGCCGGGCGGCTGCGGCGCGGATCCGGTCGTTGAGGTCGAGGATGCGGGAGCGAACCGGCCGGGCGAGGGGGATGATCCTGGTGACATCGGGAAAGGTCAGGGTCGCCACGCGGGCTCCGGAGCCGGTGAGCGCGGCGAACATCGCTTCGAGGTCGTCGGCCACCGTGGCGGTCTCGACCCGGAGCCGGAGCAGGTCGTTGACTCCGGCGACAACGGTGGCCAGGTCGGGACGCAGGGCAAGGGCCGGCCCCAGCTGCCCGGACCGGACTTCGCCAGCGCGGCGGCCACGGACGGCGAGGTTGGCGTACTGGAGATCGGGGTTGTGGATGGTGAGGTGTTCGGCGAGCCGGTCGGCCCAGCCCCGAAGGCCGGCGATGTCGTCCCCGTCACCGACGCCTTCGGTTTGGCTGTCACCCAAGGCGACGTAGCGCAGGTACTTGCCGCTGCGAACGGGTTCCTGGGGCCTCGTCACCGGCATCCTCCTAGTCATAATGTTGACTAATCATAATCATGGCTACGATGGGTTTGCCCCCATGGTCGACGACGAGGAGACGCGGCGGTGAGTCTGCGGCATGCCGTGCTCGCGGCGTTGCTGTCCGGCGAGTACAGCGGCTACGAGCTGGCCAAGGCGTTCGACGTGGGCGTCGCCAACTTCTGGTACGCCCGGCCGCAACAGCTCTACCTGGAGCTGTCCAAGCTCGAGAACGACGGGTTGGTCAGCGGCCGAGAGGTGGTCCAGCGAAGCCGTCCCACCAAGCGGCTGTTCATGGTCACCGACGCCGGCCTCGCCGAACTGGCGGACTTCGCCGCCGCCGCGAGCAAGCCGTCGTTCATCCGCGACGACCTGCTGGTCAAGGTCCAAGCCGTCGACCACGTCGACGCGGCACCGGTGATCGCGCAACTGGAGCAACGAGCCGCGGCGGCCGCGGCCAAGGTGGAGATCCTCGGCAAGATCCTGCGGCGTTACCGCGGAGACCTCGACGAGGAGACCTACCTGCGTCACGGATCTCCGATCGGGCCGTACCTGACGTGCTTGCGCGGCCGCCGGTTCGAGCAGGAACACCACGACTGGGCTGTGCAGGCCGCCGCACTCCTGCGTGATCGCACGACCCGGAACGATCATCCGGCGCCTACCTCGGATCAATCGCGGTAGCGCTGCCGACCGGCATCCTTGTGGGCGAGCTTGGCGTCGTTCGCCGCCGAACCCGGCGAGCGCCTCGCCGTGACGCTACTTCGGCCGCGCCTGCCGTTTCCCCATCGGCTGCGAAGCCGCTCGCGTCACGACCGCGCGGCGGCGGTGCACGAACATCCCCGCCACCGTCGGCACCGCCAGTAGCAGCGTCACGAACACGATCACGCCGATCCCGCTCGACGGCGACAGCGCCGCGGCCCGGCCGTCGAGGTCCAGCAGCAGCACCCCCAGGCAAACGGCGACGAACTCGGCCGACACCACCAGCAGGACCGCGCGTCCCCACCGCTCGGGGTCGATCGGACGTCGTCCCGGCGCCGGCGACGGGACCCAGCCGGGCCCGCGGTTCCGCCGCCAGATCCGGCTCAGCTCCGCCACCTCGGTCCTGACCACGTGGCCGGTGGCCGATGTGAGGTACGGCAGCGCGTGGCACGTGCCGTCGGTCTCGAAGCAGAGCGCGTGGTCGTTGAGCGCGACGCTGCTCGTGCGTGCCATGCCGAACCCCGGCCGCCGGTAGCGGAACGGCGTCGGGTCGACGCGCAGCGCGCCGACCCGCGCCCACGGGACGAAGACCGTGGACCGGCCCCGGCTGATCGTCAGCCCGGCCGCCGACACCACCGTGTACCGCGACACCAGCCGCCACGCCGCCGCCCCGGTCACGGCGGCGACCACGACGGCCAAGAACTCCGCGAGGACGATGTCGAAGAGCCGCTCGGAGGTGAGCGCGAGGTAGACCGTCCAGGCGACCGCGGCGCCGCCGGCCAGCGTGGTCCACCCCAGCCAGGCCGGTGGGCAGCGGTAGCTTCTCGACTCCTCCATCGGCACGCCCCCTCGTGGCCCGGTGCAGATCTACCCTCGTCGCATTATCCGGACTTGGCCTGTGCCCGGAACAGTTCGTACCGTTCCCGGTCGGTCTCGATGTAGTCGAGGATGTCCGCCGCGTACTCGGCGTTGGTGGCGGACCCGTGCACCAGCTCGCGGTAGAACAGCCACAGGCCGGCCCGTGCGTGTTCCCGGGCACGCTCGGCCAGGTCCGGCCGGCCCGCCCGGACCTCGGAGTAGTGGGTGTCACCGAGGACGATTTCGGTCACCAGCCGCAGCGTCTCCGTGCGGGCCGCGGCCGGCGACTCCTCGATCAGCGCGGCGCAGAGCACCGACACCAGCGGTACCGCCGCCTCGTACAGGTTGCCCTGCACGACGACGTTGTTGCCGAGGTAGTCGTAGTGACGCTCGGCCTCCGCCTCGGTGGTGGCGGCGACCAGCGCCGCCACCTCCGCCGGCACCTCGGCGGCGGTGCCGTGGACGGTGGCGAGCGACCCCCAGTCGTGCCGGTTCAGCTCGACGGACACAGCGGACAGCACGGCGGCCTCCTTCTGAGCTACCACTCCGGCGGATTCTTCCCGAGTGCCCCACTCGTCCAGGGGTCGGGGCTCGTTGTTCGTCGACCACGCGCGGCGGTCAGTCACGTGGCGCTGTCGCATTGCCGGGTGCTTCCAGGGCGGCTCAGGAGTCGATGATGGCCACCGCCCGCGTCCAGCCCGCGGACGCGGCGTGCACCTTGACCGGGAAACAGGCGATCTGGAAGCCCTGGTCCGGAAGCCGCTCCAGCGCGTGCAGCTTCTCGAGGTGGCAGTAGCCGATCTCGCGGCCCGTCCGGTGGCCCTCCCAGATCACGGAGGGATCGCGCTCGGCGGCGTAGCGGGCGGCGGTGTGCACGAACGGCGCGTCCCAGCTCCACGCATCGGTTCCGGTGAGCCGGACCCCGCGCTCGAGCAGGTACCGGGTGGCCTCGCGGCCCATGCCGCAGCCCGAGGACACGTAGTCGTCCTCCCCGTAGCGTGCGCCCGCCGCGGTGTTCACGACGACGATCTCCAGCGGGGAGAGCTCGTGCCCGATGCGGTCGAGTTCGGCCCGCACGTCGGCGGCGGTGGCGACGTAGCCGTCGGGGAAGTGGCGGAAGTCGAGCTTCACGGCCGGCTGCAGGCACCAGTCGAGCGGCACCTCGTCGATCGTGATCGCGCAGCGGCCGCCGTCCATCGTGGCGGAGTAGTGGTAGGGCGCGTCCAGGTGCGTGCCGTTGTGGGTGGTCATGCGGACCTGTTCGTGGGCCCAGCCTTCGCCGTCGGGCAGATCGTCCACGGTGGCGCCGGGGAAGAACGCCAGCAGGTCCGCGGCGGTCCGGTCATGGGTGTGGTAGTCGATCTCCGGGGTGAGGCCCGGCGGGTCGGAGGCGATCCCGGCCCGCAGCGACACGGAGATGTCCACGAGTTGGCGCATCGGTTCCTCCTCCTTCAGAATCCCGTCGGCAGCGGGAGGACGCCGGTTCCCGCCACCACGGTCTGGCGGGTCTCGCCCAGCCCCTGCCCGCTCAGGGTCACGACGTCACCGGGCCGCAGCCAGCGGGGGAAGCTTTCGAGGTCCGGGGTGTCGACGTGCTCGAGCAGGCAGCCGCCGGGGAGGGTGCCGGAGCCCAGTACGTCCCCCGGTGACAACTCGACGCCGCGCGAGACGTAGGCGAGGAGCTCGCCGAAGCTCCAGTCCATCCGGTCGAGGCTGCCGTGGGTGAGCTGCGTGCCGTTGACCGCGGCGGAGAGCCCGATCGCGAGCCTGCCGTCTTTCCGGTGGTCCTCGAGCTCGTCGACGGTGACCAGCGCCGGGCCGAGGGTGAGCGCGCTGTCCTTGCTCTTGCCCATCCCGAGACCGAGGGCCAGGTCGGACAGCTGGTGGTCCCGTGCCGTCCAGTCGTTGAACAGGGTGTAGCCGACGATGTGCCTCTCGGCGGTGGCGGGGGAGAGATCGCTGCCACCGCGGCCGATGACGGCACCCACCTCGAGTTCGAGGTCGAACATGCGGCTGCCCGGGGCGATCGGCACGTCGTCGTGGGGCCCGACGACCGAGGCCGCGTTGGTGAAGTAGAACGCCGGGATCCGCGACCACACGGGGTGCAGTTGCTCGCCGCGCCCGAGGGCGCGGTAGCAGCCGCGCAGGTGGTCGAGGAAGCAGAGCCCGTCTCGCACCGAGGGCGGCCGGGGCAACGGCGCGAGCAACCGGACGTCGCCGAGGGGGCGGACCTCGTCGGGCGCGCGGCGGGCGGTGTCGCCCGCTTCGGCGAGGGCGTCCGATTCGAGGAGCGACAACAGCGTGACCCCGGCACGGAGGCCACGGACGGTTTCGCGGTCCAGAAGGCCGGTGCGCCGGCCGCTGCCCGCGTCGTAGGTCACCCACTTCACCGGTTCTTCACCGCCCGCACGGCTTGCTCGTGGAAGCCCCGTGCCATGGGTTCGACCGCGGCCCACGCGCCCGGCGGGGTACCGGGAAGCGCGCGGCCCGCGGCACGGATCCGGCCGAGAATGCGCTCGGCCGCGGAGTCGGCCTCGGCGGTGAGGGTGGTCAAGTCGGTCGCGGCCAGCACGCCGTCGCGCTTGACGATCCGGCCGTCGACGAGCACGGTCCGCACGTCGGCTGCCGTGGTCTGGAAGACGAGGGTGGCGTACGGATCGACCACCGGGTGCTGCTCGATCGCGGGGCCGCCGACGAGCAGCAGGTCGGCGCGTTTGCCGGGGGTCAGCGAGCCGATCCGGTCGCCGAGGCCGAGCGCGTCGGCGGCGTTGACCGTGCTCCACTCGAGCGCCTCGCGGGCCGGGATCCCCACGCTGTCGGGCATCGCCCCGGCGGCGTTGACCGGTCCCAGCACGTCCTCCCGCGCGCAGGCGAGGCCGAACCGCAGCTCGTGCCACAGGTCGCCGCTGTTGAGGGAGACCACGTCGACGGACAGCGTCGGGGCGATCCCGTGCCGCCGGCAGCGTTCGAAGACGGGACGGCCGAACCCCATGTTGAGCTCGGTCTCCACCGAAATGGACACCTTGCCCCCGCTGCGGGCGAGCGCGTCCCACTCGGCGTCGGTGAAGGCGGTGCAGTGCACGTGGACCATGTCCGGCCCGAGCAGCCCGAGCGCGTCCAGCTCCGCGATGCCGGTGCACAGGACGCTGCCGAAGACGCAGCCGGCGTGGTTGACGAGCAGTGCGCGCCGCTCGCGGGCGGCCGCCAGTTCGGCGACGGTGTGTTCCCAGGGCAAGCCGAACAGTTCCGACAGTGACACCCCGAGCGTGAGCAGGCCCCCGGACGCGAAGTACGTGTCCGCGATCCGGTGGAAGTCGGCGACGCGGGCCGCGTGGTCGCCGAACCGGCTCTGCTCGGGCGAGCTTTCGAAGAAGCCGTAGCAGAAGGCGGCCCGGATCCCGGCCTCCCGCAGGCCGTGGACGGCGGCGTCGGAGTGGTCGGGGGTGTTGTTGCAGTGGGAGAAGTCGAGGATCGTCGTCACGCCCGAGTTCAGCGCGTCGACGGCGCCGAACAGGTTGCCGAGGCGGACGTCGTCGGGTGTGTAGGCGGGGGAGACGCCGAGGCGGATCCCGAAGTAGTAGTCGGCGAGCGTCCAGTCGCCGCAGATACCGCGGACCAGGGACTGCCAGGTGTGCCGGTGCGTGTCGATCAACCCCGGCAGCACCAGGTGCCCGGTCGCGTCGAGGACCTCCGCGTCGGTCACCGGGAGGGAGGGGGCCACGGCGGCGATCACGCCGTCCTCGATCAGCACGTCCCCGGTGGGGAGGTCCCCGAGCGCGGGGTCCATCGTCAGGACGTGGCCGTTGCGGACCAGGGTGCGGTGCGGGCTCATCGGCTCTCTCCTCAGCGTCGTTGCCGGGAAGAGCATCACCTCCGCCGCCGCCCCCGATCATCAGCGGAAACGGTTGTGATCGGGAGGTTCGCCCGGGTTAGACTCCGCCCGCGCGGAAAGAGGTGGGACATGGACGTCCGGTCGTTGCGCTACGCCCTCACCCTGGCCGAGGAACTGCACTTCGGTCGTGCCGCGCGGGCCCACTTCATCGCCGCGCAGGCCTTCGGCCGCCGGATCCAGGAGCTGGAGCACGAGCTCGGCACGAGGCTGTTCGACCGCACCAGCCGCCGCGTGTCCCTCACCGAGGCGGGAGAGCGGTTCCTGCCGCGGGCCCGCCGGGCGCTGGCAGAGCTGGACGCGCTCATGGAGGTCGCGGAGGGCGACCGGGCCGAACCCGTCCTGCGGATCGGTGTGCTGGGTTACGGGCTCGCCGACCGCTGGCCGGTGACCCGCTCCGTCCTGGCCGGGTGCCGCCCCGACCTGGAGCTCACCTACGTCGAACTGGACTGGGCGAACCAGTACGACGCGGTGCGCGCGGGCGAGGTCGACGTGGCGATCGTGCACGACGTCGGCGGGCACGACGACCTCTTCGTCGAGACCGTCATGGAGACCGGGCGTTACGCCGTCGTCCCGGCGGACTCGGAGCTCGCCGAGGCCGGCCACCTCACCGGCACCGACGTGTGGGAACGGCCGTGGGTCGCGCCGATCGGACAGCCGGGGCTGGCGGAGTGGACCGCCGGCCCCGCGGCCCGCAACCGGGTGGAGGTGCGCTCGCCGACCCACATCCCGATCGCCGTGGCGACCACCGGATGCCTTGGGCTGCACGGAGAACCGGCCGCGCGCTTCTTCCCCCACCCCGGCGTCCGCTACCTGCCGCTGGCGGACGGTCCGCGCGCCACCGTCGCCGTCGCCTCGCGAAAGCGCGACCGCCGCGAGACCGTCGCGGCGTTCCGGAACGCCGTGCGTGCGAGCACCGCCGTCGAACGGCTGACCCGGGAGACGGCACCGTCCTGATCGGACGGACCAGTCCGGCCGCGGAACGGGATGCCGCGCGCTCGTGCGACGGTTCCCATCGCGACGGCTCCGGTGCCGAAGGTGCTCACCGTGCGCGGCGATGCCGTCACAGTCGTGAGGCGGTCCGGATCAGCTCGGCGAGGACGCGGGACCGGCTGTGCGCCGGCCAGACGATGTGGGTCGTGACCGGCGGAGCGTCGCTCAGGGGGACGGCCGCGTGCTCCTCCCACAGCCACGTGCGGGCGGACTCGGGGAAAACCGCCACGGTGCGGCCGAGGGCGATCAGCTGGGCGAGCTGGGTCTGGTCGTGGATTTCGGGTCCTGGGCCGGGCGCGTGGGTGTCCTTGCCGGCCCAGCGGGCGAGCGGGAGATCGGGCACGTCCGCGATGTCGTTCAGGGACAACGTCTTCCGCTCGGCCAAGGGGTGTCTGGCGGGCAGGATCGCCACCTGCGCCTCCGTCATCAGTGCGACGCTGTCGAACCCGGTCAGGGAGTTGTACGGCGTGTGCATGAGCGCCACGTCGGCGCGGCCGTCGCGCAGCATGTCCTCCTGCTCGCACGTTCCGCTCGGCAGGACCTCGATCTCGGCGGCGCCGGGCTCGGCCGCGTAGGCGTCGAGGAGTTTGTTCAGCAGTTCGTGGAACGCGCCCGCCTTCACCGCCAGCACCAGCCGGTCGCGGGAGCCGTCCTGGCGGCCGGCGCGGCGGGTGCGGCGGACCGCGGCGGCCGTCGCGTCGAGAGCCACTCGGCCCTCCTGCAGCAGGATTTCCCCGGCGCCGGTCAGCGAGACACCGCGGCGGTTGCGCTCCAGCAGTGTGACGCCGAGGCGCCGCTCGAGCTGCTGGATCGCGCGGGACAACGGGGGCTGGGCGATGCCGAGGCGCTCGGCGGCCCGGCCGAAGTGCAGTTCGTCGGCGACGGCGATGAAGTACCGCAGCTCGCGGATCTCCACAGTGTCCATGCCACAGCGTAGCTGTGATACCGACCGAGTATCACAGCGCACCGGATCGGTGTTGGCCGCTCGGCCGGGCAGCGCGTGAAGATCGACGGCATGAGCACTGATCGACCCGAAGTTTCCCTGCCCGGTGGCACCTGGTCCCTGGGCGAGCTGACCGTGACCCGGTTCGGCTACGGCGCCATGCAGCTGGCCGGCCCCGGGGTGATGGGGCCGCCCGCCGACCGCGAAGGCGCGCTCGCCGTCCTGCGCAAGGCCGTCGACCTCGGTATCACCCACATCGACACCTCCGGCGCCTACGGCCCTCGCGTCACCAACGAGCTGATCCGCGAGGCGCTGCACCCCTACCCCGAAGAGCTGCACATCGTGACCAAGGTCGGCGCGCGCCGCGACGGCCAGGGCGGGTGGCCCCCGGCGCGGCAGCCGGCCGAGCTGCGCCGGGCGGTGCACGAGGACCTGGAGACCCTCGGCGTCGAGCGGCTCGACCTGGTCAACCTCCGCCTCGGCAACGCGCAGGGACCACAGCCCGGCTCGCTGGCCGAGGCGTTCGAGACCCTGGTCGAGCTCCAGCGTGACGGCGTGATCCGGCATCTCGGCGTGTCCAACGCCACGGCGGAGCAGGTCGCCGAAGCGCGCGCGATCGCGCCGATCGTGTGCGTGCAGAACGCCTACAACCTCGCCTATCGGCACGACGACAAGCTGATCGACGCCCTCGCGAGCGACGGCATCGCCTACGTGCCGTTCTTCCCGCTCGGCGGGTTCAGCCCGCTGCAGTCCTCGACGCTGTCGGCCGTCGCCACGCGATCGGGCACGACGCCGATGTCGGTCGCCCTGGCCTGGCTGCTGCACCGGGCACCGAACATCCTGCTCATCCCGGGCACCTCGTCGGTCGCGCACCTGACCGAGAACGTCGCGGGCGCGGCAACTGCCCTGTCCGCCGACGATCTGGCCGAGCTGGACCGAATCGGCCGACCGTGACGCGCTATGTCGGAGTGAGGCGCGCCGGCCGCCCGGAAACGTAAGAGACTCCTAATCCCTTGATCGCCGGGCCGTCGGCCGCTCGGGGCTATCGTCGCCGGGTGCTCGGATCACGGTGGCTGCGCGGTCTGCTCTTCGCGCTGCCGGGACTTCTGCTCGCCGGTTTCGGCGCGGTGCATCCCGCGTACCTCGATGCCGCCACTGCGTCGTGGTGGGCCGAGCTGCACATCGTTCTGCTTCCGTTCTTTCCGTTGCCGGCTGTGGCGCAGTGGTTGTTGCTGGCCCCCGCGCCGCCGTGGCTCCGGTGGCCGGGGCGGGTGGCGGCCTTCGGTTTCGCGGCCTTCTACGGTGGGCTCGACGCCGTCGCGGGCATCGCCGCGGGCACCGTGGTGCACGCCCAGCACGGTGCGACGCCGGTCGTCGGTGCCGTGTTCGGTGTCGGTGATCTGCTCGGCTACGTCGGGTCGGCCTGCTTTCTCATCGCCAATGCCCTGATCGTCGCCGCGGTGATCTCGCGTGCGAAGTGGCGGGCGGTACCGGGTGCGGTGCTCCTGCTGGTCGCGAGCGTGTCCTTTCTCGACAGTCACATCTTCTGGCCGCGCGGCGTGTTCACGATGATCGGCGTCGCCATCGGCATGTCCTGGTTGGCACTCGCCGGCGAGCCGAAGTCCGCGACGCGCCCGGAGCGGCCGTAAGGATGCGGCGCCTGCTCACCAGAACTACCGGCTGCCCGCGGGGACCGACCTGGCCGGCTACCGGAGCGTGCGGCGCTGGCCGCTGGCCGGCTGTTTGCGCTCGGTCCCTTCGCGGGAGGCGACATCCGGTGCCCGCCGGCAGGCCGGACGGGGCTGGCCGCCGAGATGGCCGAGGGCGTCCTCGGCGACGCGTGCGACGAACGCGGCGTCGAGCGGCTCGCGGGAGAACCAGCGACGGTAGAACAGCGGGCCGGCGACGGCGGCGGTGACGTCGGCCGGCCCGCGATCCGCGGCGAGCTCGCCGCGGGCTCGCGCGCGTTCGGTCACCACACCGAACGGAGCCGTCAACCGGGCGTGCAGATCAGCATGGAGCCCGGCCAGCTCGGGATCGCGCTCGGCGGCGTCCACGATGGAGGGCAGGACCGCCGCCCAGCGGGCGCTCCGCAGCTGCTCGGCCAACGCCTCGGCCAAGGCGACGAGATCCCCGCCGAAGCTGCCCGTGTCGGGGACCGGGGGCGCCGACCCGATCGTCGAGCACGCTTCGATCAGCAGCGCGGCCCGTGACGGCCAGTGGCGGTAGATCGTGGTCTTGGAGACGCCCGAGCGTCGCGACACCTCGTCGATGCTGACACCGCCGATACCGCCCGCCGAGAGCAACTCGTACGTCTGGGCGAGCACCGCCGCCTTGGACCGCTGGACTCGAACGTCGACGAAGTCCCCGGATCGGGCCACGTGGTGATCTCCGTTCCTTTTCCGCAGCGAAACAGTACGGTACTGTACCGTACTGTTTTGGGGAGCCGGATGGTCCGGCTCGCCGGGAGCAGCCAGGAGAACGCCGTGAAGCTCGCCTCAGTACGCCTCGTCACCGATGACCTGCCCACCCTGACCGCTTTCTACTCCACGCTCACGGACTCCGAGCCGGTGACCCCCTACGGGTCCGGCGACTACGCCGAACTGCACACCGAAGGCGGCATCATCGCGCTGGCCGACAGTGCGGCGGTCAAGCGTTTCAACAACAACGCCGCCGTGGCCGCCGCCAACCGATCCGCCATCATCGAGTTCGAGGTCGACGACGTCGACGCCGAACGTGCCCGCCTGGGCGACCAGGTCGCCACCTGGGTCCAGGAACCCACCAACCAGCCATGGGGAAACCGGTCGATGCTCTTGCGCGACCCCGACGGCAACCTCATCAACATCTACTCCACCGGACACTGAACGGCGCCGGCGGAGGACACTCACGCACCGACCCGGCCGACACCGCCTGCTACGGACCCCGCCGCTCGACGCTGCCGGACCTGCCTGGGTCGCCGGCAGATCGAAGAGTGCTTCCGGTAAGCCAAGAATGAGGCCGGGACTCGACCACCACCAGGTCCGATCCTGGTATGCCCGCATCACCCTGGCCATGCTCGGTGTTGCAGCACTGGGCACCGCTCGAGCGAACTTCGGGTTGTCGACGACCGGACCGCGGCCGCAGCACGAAGCCACGCCGTACGTGAAGCTCCAGCCGGCCGCCGCCCTCAGGCCTGATGCGTCTCGTAGCCGTTGGCGAGGTAGGTGTCCAGTCGTCGGCGCCGCTCGGCGATGTTCTGTTCCTGCCGCAGAAGTTCGTCGCGGATCTGCCGGACGCGCGCGACGAGCTCGGTGCAGTCGCCACGCGTGTGCTCATCCCGGGCGCAGGGCAGGATGTCCCGGACGACGTCGGAGGACAGACCGGCGTGAAACAGGTCTTGGACGAACGCGACGACCTCGATCGAGTCGGGGGAATACTCGCGGTAGCCGTTGGGCCGGCGCTCGCTGCGCAGCAGGCCCTGCTGCTCGTAGTAGCGCAGTGCCCGGCTGCTGACGCCGGTCGCCTTGCTCAACTCGCCGATGCGCATGCCCCAGTTCACCTTGACCTTGACATTGACGTCAAGGTTTAGCGTCGAAATCATGACCACAGCAGCGCACCTGCGCGACAAGTTCGCCGTCGTCACCGGCGCTTCCACCGGCATCGGGGCGGCCATCACCGAGCGGCTGGCCGCCTCCGGCGCGCACCTCGTCCTGGTCGCCCGCAGTGCCGGCAAGCTCGACGAGACGGCCGAGCGGCTGAGCCGGCGTCACGGAGTGATCGTCCGAGCCGTTCCGCTCGATCTCGCCGCCGCCGACGCGCCGACGCGGTTGGCCAAGACGTTGGCCGACGAAGGCATCGAGGTGGAGATGCTGGTCAACAACGCCGGCGTCAGCACGGGAGGGCCGGTGCTCGACGGGGATCCGGCCCGGTTCCGGTCCCTGATCGACGTCAACGTCACCGCATTGACCGAGCTGACCACGCTCCTGATGCCCGCGATGGTCGCCCGTGGCCACGGGGCCGTCGTCAACATCGCCAGCACCGGCGGGTACATCCCCGCGCCCTACCTGGCGGTGTACGCGGCGACGAAGGCGTACGTCGTCTCGTTCACCCGGGCGCTGTGGGCGGAAACCCGAAGCACCGGGGTCCGGGTGGTGGCAGTCAGTCCCGGTCCCACGAAGACGCCCATGAACCCCCGCGGCACGCGCAGCGCCGAGGCCGTCGCCGCCACGGTGTTGCGCGCACTGTCGGGCACCGGACCGGCGGTCGTCGACGGGAGAACCAATGCGCTGACCGCTCTCTTGTTCGGCCGGCTGTTGCCGCCGCGCCTCAGCCTCGCCGTCGCGCGCCGCATCATGGCGACCGGCCGAAAGGACGTGGCACCCCCACACCGGCCGGGAGAACCGGTGCCGCCGCGTCAGGAAGCACCCGAAAGCTGATCCCTCGATGTTCACCGCCGATCGAAGTGGCGACTCCGCGGCGTTCGCGGCGCTGCCGATCGCCCCGGAGCTGGACCGGTCCCCGAACCCGATGATGCGGCTGCACGAGCGCATCAGGGCGCTGCCGCAGATCACGATCGCCAAGCTGCGCGGACTGGCGAGCGGAGGCGGCGCGGCGCCGCGCTACGACACCGGCAGGACCCGCACGTCGGCGGTGGCAAGGATGTCTCGTTCGGCTTGCGGTGCCGAACTGTCGGTGACGACGACGTCGAGTTCGTCCGGTGGGCAGGCGCGGACCAACGCCGTGCGGCCCCACTTGGACCCGTCGACCGCGAGGAGCGCACGGCCGGCGACGGCGAGCGCCTGCCGTTTCGCCTCCGCGTCGGCGAGGTCGGGCGTCGTGATCCCGATCTCGGCGCTGAACGCACTCGCGCCGAGCACCGCCACGTCGAACCGGAGGGCACGCAACGAGGCCAGGGCGAGCGGCCCCGCCAGCGCCAGCTCCGGGAGGGACGGCTGACCGCCGGGCAGGAGCACCCGGGCCCGCGTGCCGTCCATGAGCGCGAGAGCCGCGTGCAGCGACAGCGGCATCACGGTGACCGGGCGGTCGCGCAGGTGGTGGGCGACCGCCAAGGCCGTCGTGCCCCGGTCGAGGACGACGGTCTCGCCGTCGGCGATCAGCGAAGCCGTCGCCGCGCCGATGGCCTGCTTGGCTTCGGCCGCCAGGGTCAGTCTGACGTCGAACGAGGCCGGCTCGGTCCGCCGGAGCAGGACCGCGCCACCGTGGACGCGGCGGAGCAGGCCCTGCGCGGCCAGTGCGTCCAGGTCACGGCGGATGGTCATCTCCGAGGCCGCGGTCGCGTCCACCAGTTCGGCGACGGTGACCCTCGTCGCGGCGCGCAGCCGTTGGACGATGACCTGCCGGCGTTCGCCGCCCGTCATCCGCACGGGCCCGAAGTGCGGCGGCGCACCAGTTCGGTGGGCAGGTTGACGTCGTCCGGCCGCGGATCACCGCGCAACAGGGCGAAGAGGAGCTCGGCCGCCAGCTGTCCTTTGTGGACCATGGGCTGGCGCATGGTGGTCAGGCCGTGGGAGCCGGCTTCGGGAGCGTCGTCGAACCCGACGACCGACAGGTCTTCCGGTACGCGCAGGTCCAGCTCCCGAGCGGCTTCCAGCACCGCGATCGCCATCGTGTCCGAAGTGCCCACGACCGCGGTCACCTCGTTGTCCGACAGGAGGCCGAGCGCCGCCGGGACGCCCGCGGCGAGGTCGAACCCGCCGGCTTCCACCAGCGGGACGTGGTCGAAGTCCAGGCCCGCGGCTTCGCACGCCTCCTGGTAGCCGGTGATCCGCTCGCGCACGACGCGTTCGGTGCACCTCGCGCGCCGGCCCGCGTCGACCGGTCCGCGGAAGCCGTCCGGGACCAGGCGTTCCGCGATGATCCCGACCCGGCGGTGGCCCAGGCCCAGCAGGTGCTCGACCTGCTCCCGGGCGGCCGCCCGGTCGGCGATGCCGACGAGCGGGACGCCGGGCAGCCGGGGAGCGTCGACGACGACGATCGGGATGCCGCGCGACCGCAGGGTCAGCAGCGCGGGGTGGTCGTCGGGGAGGCTGTGCACGATCACGCCGTCCACCAGCCCGCGCAGCGCGGCCTGCTCGCCGCCGCGGGGGAGCGGCAGCAGGGTGAGGGCCAGATCGTCGAAGCGCCGCGTCCGCACGATGCCCTCCAAGAGACATCGTGTGGACGGGTCGGTGAACGCGTATTCGAGGGTGTCCATCAGCATCACGCCGATCGCCCCGCTGCGGCCGGAGCGGAGGCTGGCGCCGACGGCGTTGGGACCGGCGTACCCGAGCCGGGCGGCGGTTTCCATGATGGCCCGGCGCTGCCCTTCCGAGAGCTTCTCCGGCCGGTTGTAGGCGTAGGACACCGCGGCCTGCGACACCCCCGCGGCCTGGGCGACGTCCTTCATCGTGACCATCCGCGAAGTCTCCTCGATCGGCTCTCGCAGGAACGCGACGGCTTGACAGCGACGCTTCGATGCGTACCCTCTGTGTGAAGTTAATCGTATCACTAACTACTCAGCGGAGTCGAGGAAAGGGCGAACGTGACCGAATTCGAGCGTGCCGCGCATGCCGTCCTGCTGCCCGTCGCGGGTGGGCTGACGGCCGAACCGTGGCTTCGCGACCTGGTCGGACGGGGTACGCGAGCGGTCCTGATCGGGGAGACCCGCGCCGAATACGTCGCCCGCACGATGACTCCCGAGCGCCGGGCCGCCGAGTCGGCCGCGGACTTCGAGGCATTCACCGCCGAACTGGCCGACGCCGCCGCCGAGCCGCTCCTGTTCGCCGTCGACCAGGAGCCGTGGGGCATCGCGCGGCTGCACGACCTGGTGCCCGCCTTCCCGGCCCCCGACGTCCTGCGCGGGCTGCCCGACGAGGAGATCGCCGCCGTCGCGGCCGCCGTCGCGAGCGCCGCCCGCGCACTGGGCGTCACCGTGTTCCTCGCGCCCGTGCTCGACGTCCTCTCCGGCGAGAACCCGTGGCTGACCGGCCGGACGCTGCCCTTCGGCCACGCGGAGGTCGGGCGCATCGCGGCCGCGTTCGTCGCCGGCGTCCAGGGTGCCGGGGTGCTCGCGGTCGCGAAGCACTTCCCCGGCCACCCGGAACTCGCCCTCGATCCCGCGCTGCACGACACGACGCTGGACGCGTCCGTCCCGGCCGACCCGGAACCCTTCCGGCGGGTCGTGGCGGCCGGCGTGCGCGCCGTCATGACCGGACCGGTGGTGGTGCCCGCGATCGACCCGGCCGAACCCGCCTCGACGTCGGCGGCGACCGTCGGGCTGCTGCGGCGCGAACTCGGCTTCGACGGCCTCGTCGTCAGCGACGACCTCGACACGCCCGCCACGACCAGGGGACGGTCCTTGCCCGAGACCGTCATGGCGGCCCTCGACGCGGGCGCGGACCTGCTCCTGCTGCCCGGCGGCCCGGAACTCGCCGGGCTCGCCGGCCGCATCGCCGCCCGGGCGAGCACCGACCACCCGTTCGCGGCTCGGCTGACCGAGGCCGCGGCGCGGGTCCGGGCGACGGCGGAAACCTTTGCGCGGGGAAGTGCGGGATGGGCGATGTCCTGACCGTCCGGGAGGCGCTCGGCCTCGAGGTCTTCCGCCGGACCGAGGTGGCGGTCCTCGCCGGCGAGGACCGGCTCGACCAGCCCGTCCGCTGGGTCCACACCGGCGAGATCCCGGACATCCACCGCTTCCTCTCCGGCCAGGAGATGCTGCTGACGGCCGGGCTGGGCATGGGCGCGACGGCCGAGCTCCAGCGGGCGTTCGTCCGGCGGATCGCCGACGCGCGCGCGGCCGTCCTCGTCGTCGAACTGGCCGGGCGGATGTTCTCGGCGATGCCGGCGGCGGTCGTCGACGAGGCGCGGGCGGCCGGGCTGCCGCTCGTCGGGCTGCGCGACGAGATCCCGTTCGCCGAAGCTTCGGCGCAGGTCCACGAAGTCCTGGTGGAACTGCGGGTGAGCCGCCTGATCGCCGAGGAGGCGACCGGCCAGGCGTTCATGGACCTGCTGCTGGCCGGCGAAGACTACGTCGGGATGGTCAAGGAGGTCGCGCGCCGCACCGGGCACCCGGTCGTGCTCGAAGACGTCGCCCACCGGATGCTCGCCTACGCCGGCGCCACCACCGAAGCGGACGACGTCGTCGCCGGTTGGGGCGTCCATTCGCGGGCGATCCACGAGCGGCACCCACCGGTCCTGCGCGAGGGGCGCGCGGCGCCGACGGCCCGGGCCGGGTCGTTCCGCGACGTCGCGGCCTGCGCCCGGCGCCCGGTCGTGCTGCGCGGGGAGTCGTGGGGCTGGCTGCACCTGCTGCACGGTCCCGTCCCGCCCCACCCGGTCGAACTGGGGACGCTCGAACGCGCCGCGGCGGCGGTCGCGATCACCCTGCTGAGCGAACGGGAAAGCGGTGCGCGCGCGGCCCAGCGGCAGGGCGCGCTGCTCAACCGGCTCCAGCTCGGGGACATCCCGGGAGAGAAGTTCCTCGACCGGGCGCTGGCGCTGGGGCAGGACCTGCGCCACCGCGACCTGATCGCCGTGGTCACGCGGCGCGCGGCCGACGCCGACCTCGCGCTCGTCCTGCGCGAAGCCGGTCTCCCCGCGGTCGTCGGCGACCTCGGCGATCTCGACCTCGCGGTGGTCGGGCTGCCGCCCGGCGCGGGCGACGCCGACCTGCTCGCGCGGCTGGCGAAGCACGGCTTGCGCGGCGGGGTCAGCCGGATCGTCGCCCCCGCCGCACTGCCCGCCGCGATCCGCCAGAGCCGCAGCGCCGCGTCGGCGGCCGACGGGCAGTCCGGGCAGCTCCTGCGGTTCGACGAACTCGGGGCCCTGCGGCTCCTGGTGGCGCTCGCGGAAGGACCGGAGCTGTCGCGGTACGTCGAGGACGAGCTGGGCCCGCTGCTGGAGCACGACGCGACCGCCTCGAACCCGTTGCTGCCCACGCTGCGCGTCTTCCTCCGGTGCGGGGGCAACAAAGCACGTGCCGCGGAAGAGCTGTTCGTGCAGCGGCGGACGCTCTACCACCGGCTCGACCGGCTCACCGCCGTCCTCGGCTTCGACCTCGCGGACGTCGAAGTCCAGCAGCGGCTGCAGCTCGCCGTCCGGGGGCACGACCTGCTCGACCGGCGGGCGCGCCGCCGCTGACCGGCGGTCCAGTGTGTGCAACTCCGGACCCCGGGGTGGCACGGCTTGTGTCTGTCGCGGGGGTCACGCCTTCCCCAGAATTCACGGTCGAGCCCACCGGGATTCGCGTAACGGCAAGGAGTGCGGAGTGTCCACATCGTCCATGATCGTGAAGAAGCCCGTGGTGGCCGCGGCACCGCGCGCCGGCCGCCCGGAAATCGCCGACACGGTCGCCGAGATCATCGCGGACGTCCGGGCCAACGGCGATGTCGCGGTCCGGCGCTGGTCGGAGAAGTTCGACTCGTGGAGCCCGGACTCCTTCCGGCTCGGGCCGGACGAGATCGCCGCCGTCCTGGCTTCGGTACCGGAAACCGTGCTGGACGACCTGCGGTTCGTGCAACGCCAGGTGCGGGGGTTTGCCCAGGCCCAGCGGGACTCGCTCACCGACTTCGAGGTCGAGACGCTGCCCGGTGTCTACTTGGGACAGCGCAACATCCCGCTCGGCGCCGTCGGCGCGTACGTCCCGGGTGGCCGGTACCCGCTGACCGCGTCGGCGCACATGACCGTGGTGACCGCCAAGGTCGCCGGCGTCGAGCGGGTCGCCGCCACCACCCCGCCGGACCGCGGCGCGCCGCCGCCGATCAGCGTCGCGGCCATGCACCTCGCCGGCGCGGACGAGATCTACGTGCTGGGCGGCGTCCAGGCCGTCGCCGCGCTGGCGTTGGGCACCGAGACGGTCGCCGCGGTCGAAATGCTCGCCGGACCGGGCAACGCCTACGTCGCCGAGGCCAAGCGGCAGCTCTTCGGCGAGGTCGGTATCGACCTGTTCGCCGGGCCCACCGAGGTCCTCATCGTCGCCGACGGCACCGCCGACCCGTTCACCGTGGCGACCGACCTGCTCTCGCAGGCCGAGCACGGTCCGGACTCCCCGGCGGTGCTGATCACGACGTCGGCGGAGGTGGCCCGGCGCACCATCGAGTACGTCGAGGAACTGCTGCCCGGCCTGCCGACCGGCGAGGTGGCCGGGCGGGCCTGGCGCGACCACGGCGAGGTCGTCGTCGTCCCGGACCTCACCGCGGCGTACGAGCTCGCCGACGACTACGCGAGCGAGCACGTCCAGATCCTCACCGCTCAGCCGCGGCTCGCGCTGGACCGCATGCGCAACTACGGCGCCCTCTTCCTCGGCGACAAGACCTGCGTCGCCTACGGGGACAAGGTGATCGGGACCAACCACGTCCTGCCCACCCTGGGCGCGGCCCGCTACACCGGCGGGCTCTGGGTCGGCAAGTACCTCAAAACCGTTACCTACCAGGAGATCCAGGACACCCGCTCCAGCGCGGAGCTGGGCGAGATCTGCGGCCGCGCGTCGCGCCTGGAGAACTTCGAGGGACACGCCCGCTCGGGCGACGTCCGCACCGCCCGCTTCGGCTCGGCCCGGCTCGACTGGACCGAGCACTCCTTCGGCCGCGCCTGAGCGGCGCCCCGCAACTCCCCCTTCCCGCCTCGACCGACGGAGGTCGTCATGGCAGCACCGGAAAAAGCAGCCCGCCCACCCGCCACGGCCGCGCCCGCGTCGTCGGCGGAGGACGCGGAACTGCTGGCCGCGCTGGGTTACGAGCAGCGCTTCGACCGCAAAGTCAGCCTGTGGGGCAACTTCGCCCTCGGCTTCGTCTACCTTTCGCCGCTCGTCGGCGTGGTGTCCCTGTTCGCGATCGGGCTCTCGACCGCCGGCCCGCCGTCGATCTTCTGGATCGTGGTCATCGGCGTCGGCCAGCTGCTGGTCGCCCTCGTCTTCGGTGAGGTCGTCTCGCAGTTCCCGCTGGCCGGCGGCCTCTACCAGTGGTCGCGCCGGTTGTGGAACGGCCGGTACGCCTGGTTCACCGCCTGGACCTACATCAGCTGCATCACCATCGGCATCACGAGCACCGCGCTGTTCAGCTCGGACTTCGTGGCCAGTCTCTTCGGCGGCACCGCGGCCCAGCCGGGCGTCAGCTCGACACCCGGGCAGCGGCTGGTGATCGCGCTCGCCGTGACCGCGTTCTGCCTGGTGTGCAACGCCTTCGGCACCCGGGTGCTGGCGCTGATCTCCAAGATCGGCCTGGCCGCCGAGCTCATCGGCATCGTCCTGGTCGGCCTCTACCTGCTGGTGTTCCAGCGCCACAACCCGG
The DNA here is from genome assembly GCF_040675005.1 of Amycolatopsis sp. NPDC049691. Classification (NCBI taxonomy): domain Bacteria; kingdom Bacillati; phylum Actinomycetota; class Actinomycetes; order Pseudonocardiales; family Pseudonocardiaceae; genus Amycolatopsis; species Amycolatopsis sp. NPDC049691. Next base: position 115,998 of record NZ_JBFANX010000003.1, on the reverse strand, counting down.
TGTCCGTCTTCTTCGACGGGATGGGCACCGGCGGCGCCGGCGGCTACTTCGGGGCGTTTATGGCCGCCTCGCTCGTCGGCCTCTTCCTCTACTACGGGTTCGAGGCGTGCGGCGAGGTCGCCGAAGAGGTCCCGAACCCCGCGCGCAGCATCCCGCGGGCCATGCAGCTGACGGTCGTCGTCGGCGGGCTCGCCGCGATCCTGGCCTTCGCGGGGTACGCGCTCGCCGCGCCCGACCTGACTTCGATCGTGTCCGGTGCGGACACCAACCCGATCCCGGCCATCCTGCAGAACTCGATCGGCACCGTGGGCACGAAGCTCGTCCTGGTGGTCACCCTGACGTCGTTCATCGCCGGGGTGCTGAGCCAGCAGGCCGCGGCGAGCCGGATCGTCTTCTCCTTCGCCCGCGACGACATGTTCCCCGGCTCACGCGTGTTCTCCCAGGTTTCGCGGCGGCACCGGGTGCCGGTCAACGCGCTGCTCGCGGTGAACGTGCTGCCGGTGCTGATCTTCGTGTTCGTCTACTTCTCGCCGGACTCGCTGGTGCGGATCGCCGCGTTCCAGGTGCTCGCGGGGTACGCGGCCTTCCAGCTGGTCGTGCTGGCCGCGTTGCGCATGCGCCTGCGCGGCTGGCGCCCGGCCGGTGCCTGGTCGCTGGGCCGCTACGGGCTGGTCGTCAACGTCGCCGCGCTGGTCTACGGCGTGCTGGCGATGGTGCTGCTCGCCGCGCCGACCGGGGACGCCGAGACCCCGTTCGTGGACCGGTGGATCGCCCTGATCGGGTTCCTCGTCGTGTCCGCGGTCGGGCTGGTCTACCTGTTGGCGGCCAAGCCGGAACGCAAGTCCACCGCGCCCGAAGGCGACGCGCTCGAAGTCGCCGCCCTCTTGCGGGCCCGGGCCACTGCGAAGGAAGGCATCAGCTCATGACACGCGTGCTCTACCTCTACGGCGGCTGGCCCGGCCACCAGCCGTACCAGGTCGCCGAAGAATGGGCCCGGCCGCTGTTCGCCGAGCTCGGGTTCGACGTCGAGGAGACCAACGACGTCTTCGCGCTCGACGCCGACCTCACCGGCTACGACCTGATCGCGCTCAACTGGAACAACGCCCTGCTGTCGGAAGGGCTGTCGGCGGCCCAGGAGGACAGCCTGCTCGGCGCGGTCGCGGCGGGCACCGGGATCGCCGCGTGGCACGGCGCGGCCGCCGCGTTCCGCACGAGCATCAAGTACCACTGGCTGCTCGGCGGCAGCTTCCTGGAACACCCGGCGGGGGAGGGCGTCAAGCACCCGTACGAGGTGTCCATAGTGGACAAGTCGCACGAGATCACCCGAGGCCTCGGCGACTTCCGCGTCGCCTCCGAGCAGTACTACATGTCCGTCGACCCGAACAACCACGTGCTGGCCGAGACCACCTTCACCGGCGAGCACGTGCCCTGGATCGACGGGTACCGGATCCCGCAGGCGTGGACCAGGACGTGGGGGCGAGGGCGGGTGTTCTACAGCGCCGTCGGCCACGACCTCGACGACCTGCGGAACCCGGATGTCACCCGGCTGTGCGCCCAGGGCTTCGCCTGGGCCGCCCGGGACGCGAAGTAGCCACCACGCCAGAGCGGAGAAAACCATGCCTGTCCTCACCGGCGGCCAGATCGTCGCGCGCACCCTGCGCAACTACGGCGTCGACTACGTGGCCGGCATCCCCGGCCACGGCATCTGGTCCCTGACCGACGCCTTCCTCGACGCCGAATCCGACATCCCGTTCATCCAGACGTTCCACGAGCAGAGCGCCGTCCACCTCGCCGACGGCTTCTATCGCGCCACCGGCCGGCCGATCGCCGCGATCACCTCGATCGGCGCCGGGGCGAGCAACACCGTGATCGGGATGGGCACGGCGTTCACGGACTCGACCAGCGTGCTGGTCATCACCGGCGGCCCGCCGACCCACATGCGCGGGCACGGGCTGCTCCAGGAGCTGGACCGCTACACGGCGAACGACTTCCCGAAGGTCGCCGAAGCGGTCAGCAAGCGGCACTGGGTCGTCACCCGGGTCGAGGAGCTGCCGTTCGTCCTGCACCGGTGCTTCAACTCGATGCTGACCGGCCGGCCCGGCCCGGTCCACCTCGAAGTGCCGATGGACGTGCAGGCCGAGGCGGCCGACGTCGACCTGCACGACCTCGCCCGCCGGCTGCCGGTCGGCCGCCAGCACCCGGACCCCGAGGCGGTCGAGCGGGCCGTGGAGGTGCTGCGCGCGGCCCGCCGTCCGGTGCTCGTCGTCGGCGGCGGCGCGATCACCTCCGGCGCGTCGGACGACGTCGTCGCGCTCGCCGAGCACTGGAAGATCCCGGTCGTGACGACCTGGAACGGCAAGGGCGCCTTCCCCGAGGACCACGACCTGTTCGCCGGGAGCGTCGGGCAGACCGGCACGATGACCGGCAACGCGATCGCGAGCTCGGCCGACGTCGTCGTGTCGGTCGGCTGCCGGTTCACCGACTGGTCGGCGTCCAGCTACGCCAAGGGGATCAGCTTCTCGATCCCGCCCGCGAAGCTGATCCACATCGACATCGACCCGCACGAGATCGGCAAGAACTACCCCGCCGAGGTCGGGATCGTCGCCGACGCGCAGCGCGCGGTCGGCGCGATCGCGGCGTCCCTGCCCACCACGGCCGCCGACCGGCCGGAGTACCTCGCGGAACTGGCCTCGCTCAAGGCGGACTGGGAGGAAAAGCTCGCGGGCCGCCGCGACAGCGACCGCTTCCCGTTCACGTCCCAGCGGCCGCTGGGCGCGCTGCGCTCGGTGCTGCCGCGCGACGCGATCATCGTCGCGGGCTCGGGCAACACCCAGGGCGCGGTCAAGCAGACGTTCCCGGTCTACGGCCCCCGCACGCACCTGACGTCCGGCGGGTTTTCGTCGATGGGCTGGGCGATCCCGGCGGCGATCGGCGCCAAGCTGGGGCAGCCGGACCGCCCGGTGGTGTGCGTCGTCGGCGACGGCGACTTCCTCATGACGGCGCAGGAGATCGCGCTCAGCGTGACCACGGGCGCGCCGGTGGTGTTCGTGGTGCAGAACAACGCGGGCTACATGTCGATCCGCGGCGGCCAGCGCAAGCAGACGTCCCGCCACATCGGCACGGAGTTCTCGCGCCCCGACGGCACCCCGTACAGCCCCGACTTCGCCGCGCTCGGCGCGTCGTTCGGCATCGAGTCGTGGAAGGTCTCCGACGCGGATGCGCTGGAGCCGACGCTGCGCAAGGCCGTCCAGTCCGGGGCGCCCGCGTTGGTCGAGGTCCCGACGGACCGCGACGCGGCCGGGCCGTGGGTGCCGGGCTGGTGGGACTTCCCGGTGCCGGCCTACGTCACCGACGAGCGCCAGGACGACTACCGGCGCACCCGAGCCACCGAACAACACCTCTGAGGACGGTCGTGGACTACGGAATCAAGCTGGACGGCCTGCCCGCCGAGGACGTGCGCGGGCTGGCCCGGCCGATCGACGACTCGGGCCTCGACGAGCTGTGGGTCGTGGAGGACCTGGGGCTGGCCGGCGGGTTCGCCCAGGCGGCCACGCTCCTCGCGGAGACCTCGGCGGTGCGGGTCGGGCTCGGCATCAGCCCCGCGGCCGTGCGCAACCCGGCCTACCTGGCGATGGAGATCGCCGCACTGGCCCGGATGCACCCGGGCCGGTTCCTTTCCGGGATCGGGCACGGCATGCCCGGCTGGCTCCGGCAGGTCGGCGCCCACCCGGCGAGCCTGATGACCGCGCTCGAGGAGGTGACGGACGCCGTCCGGCGCCTGCTGGCCGGGGAGACGGTGACGCTGCACGGTGGCCACGTCCGCCTCGACGAGGTCGCGCTGACCCACCCGCCGCGGATCCCGCCCACGCTGCACCTCGGCGTGCGGGGCCCGAAGGGCGTGGCGCTCGCGGCCCGGGCGGCCGACGGCGTCATCCTGGCCGAGGGCTCCGGCCCGGCCTACGTCCGCTCGGTGCGGGACGCGGTCGGTCCCGGCCGGCGGATCACGGTGTTCGCCTGGCTGTGCCTCCGGCCGGATCGCGACGCCGCCCGGGCCGCCCTCCGGCCCGTCGTCGAGCGGGCACTCGGGCAGGAGTTCATGCGGTTCCAGCTGGGGACCGCTCGCAGTGCCGAGGAAGCGCTGAGCGAGGTGACTGTCTCGGGCGGCCTCGCCGACTGCGTGCGGCAGCTCGAGATCCTGGAGCGGGCGGGAGCCGACGCCGTCGTCTTCGCGCCGCTTCCGGGCGAAGAGCCCGACCAGGTCGAGGCCTTGCACGACACGCTCCTGCCGGCGATCCGGCGCTGAACCGCACGAAGGCCGCCCCTCCCGAACCCGGGAGGGGCGGCCTTTTCGCGTTCGTCAAGCAGTCAGCCCGGCGACGACCGACGGCGCGATGCGCAGGGCGTTGGCCGCGATCGTCAACGCCGGGTTGAGCGCCGCCGACGACGGGAAGAACGACGCGTCCGCCAGCCACAGGTTCTCCACGTCGTGGCTGCGGCAGGACGCGTCGAGCACGCTGCCCGCCGGGTCGTGGCCCGCCACCGCGGTGCCGCACATGTGCGAGTTCGTCTCGATGCCCATGCGCTGGGTGAAGATCAGCGGGTAGCCGGCCTTGCGGACCAGCTTCGTCACCCGGCGGACCAGCTCCCGGTGCGGCGCGAGGTTGGTGGGCGTCCAGTCGATCAGGATCCGCTCGCCGTCGACGCGCACCCGGTTGTCCCGGGACGGCAGGTCCTCGGTCGTCAGGTAGATGTCCAGGCTGCGTGCGGACATGAAGTCCAGCGCCCACATCGGCGCCCAGGCTCGCGCGGGCTTGAGCATCGGGGCGCGGAGCTTGCCGAGCATCTGCAGGTTGCCCAGCGGGAACGGCGTGCCCGGACCCGCTTCGTAGAAGTCGTTGACCCCGAGCGTCTTCTGCCACTGGGTCGGATTGGTGCGCAGCGGATTCACCCCGACGAAGAACGTGCTGTTGTGGACCATGTAGTTGCGGCCCAGCAGGCCCGAGGAGTTGGCGAGCCCCTCCGGGTGCTGCGGCGTCGCCGAACGCAACAGCAGGGCCGCGGAGTTCACCGCGCCCGCCGCCAGCGCCACCCGCTTGGCGGTGATCCGGACCTTGCGGCCGTCGCTGAGCGCTTCGGCCGCCACGATCCGGCGTCCGTCATCGGACGTGACCAGCCGGGTGACCTCGGTGCGCACCATGATCTTCACCCCGGCCGCCAGCGCGGGCCGCACGACCCGGTTCTCGGCGTCGGCCTTGCGGCCGGTGCCGTCCGGGCAGCCGTCCGCGGTGGTGACGGCGGCCCGGTCCTCCTGGGTTTCGACGTTCAGCGCGTTCGGGGTGTGGAACGGGTGCAGGCCCTGGGCGGTCAGCGAGTCCGCGAACCGCTGGATCGTGGGCTCGTGCTCGAGCGGCGGGAAGGGGTACGGCGTCGAGTGCGGTGGTTCGGTCGGGTCTTCGCCGACCTGGCCGTGGGCGTCGAAGAGCCGTTCCGCCCGGCCGTAGAAGGGCTCCAGGTCGTCATAGGAGAACGGCCACGCGCGCGAGCGGCCTTCCTGGTGCTCGACCTCGGCGAAGTCGCTGCGCCGGAACCGGGGGAGCGAGGCACCGTAGAACTTCGTGTTCCCGCCCACCCAGTAGTAGACGCCCGGGGCGAACGGCTCGCCCGTGCGGCCGTCGAACCAGAGCCCGGCGTTCTTGTAGCGGCCCTTGAGGTACATCTGCTCGGGCTGGGAGTTCTCCGGCTCGCGGGGGAGGAAGTCCCCGCGTTCGGCGATCAGCACGCGTGCGCCGGAATCGCGCAGGGCCCAGGCGAGGGTGCCGCCGCCCATGCCCGAGCCGATGACGAGGACGTCGGTGTCGATTTCTCCGTTGGCGTCGGGTGTGACGACGGACGGGTCGGTCATGAGGCGCGGTCTTCCTGGTCGGGTGCGGTGCCCCGGATGAACGCGGCGGCGCGTTCGCCGATCATGATGGCCGGGGCGTTGGTGTTGCCGGTGACGAGCGTCGGCATGATCGAGGTGTCGGCGACCCGGACGTTGGCCAGGCCGTGCACGCGCAGTTCGGCGTCGACGACCTTGCCCATCATGCAGGTGCCGGACGGGTGGTAGAACGAGAACGACTGGGTGCGGATGTAGTCGTCGATGTCCCGGTCCACATCGGACCGCGGGGCGAGCCCGGCGTCGGCCGCGGCCCGCAGGTCGCCGTCGAGCAGCGAGGTGAGCCGGCCTTGCCGGGCGATCTTCATGCACATCCGGACGCCTTCGCGCAGCCGGGCGCGGTCGTCGGCGTCGTCGAGGTAGTTGTGGACGATCCGCGGTTTGGCGTACGGGTGGGAATGCCGCAGCCGGACGCTGCCCCGGCTCGCCGGCCGGGCGACGTACGGTCCGAACGACATCCCGGGTTCGAGCGGTGCCGCCAGCCCCTGGTCGCGAACGATGCCCAGCGCGGCGTGCACCTGGATGTCGGGCGCCGGGACGTCGTCGGACGACCGGAGGAACCCGCCGGCCTCGGTCCAGGCCATCGGCCCGGTTCCCTTGTCGCGCAAGCGGTTCTCCTCGGCCGAGGTGTCCGGTCCGACGATCGGCGGGGTGCTGCTGAAGAAACTGAGGAAGCAGCCCGCGTGGTCCTGCAGGTTCCGGCCGACCTCGGGCAGGTCGTGCACCGGCGGGACGCCGGCGGCGGTCAGCTCGTCCGCCGGGCCGACGCCGGACTGCAGGAGCAGGTGCGGCGAGTTGTACGCGCCCAGCGACAGGATGATCTCCTGGCCCACCCCGATCGTCCGGACGTCGCCCAGGTGGTCGACCGCCAGGCCGGTGGCCCGGTCGCCGTCGAAGCGCAGCCGGAGGGCGAGCGTCGAGGGCAGGACGGTCAGGTTCGGCCGGCCGGCGGCCGGGCCGAGGAACGCGACCGCGCTGCTGCACCGCAGGCCGTTGCGCTGGGTCACCTGGTAGCAGCCGACTCCGTCCTGGTCGGCGCCGTTGAAGTCGGGGTTCGGCCGGTGCCCGGCGTCCTGCGCCGCCTCGACCCAGCCGCGCAGCAGGGGGTGCACGGACACCGGGTCGCTCACCGTGAGCGGGCCGCCGATGCCGTGGAAGTCGTCGGCGCCGCGCTGGTTGTCTTCGGAGCGCTTGAAGAACGGCAGGACGTCGTCGTAACCCCAGTTCTTGTTGCCCAGCTCCGCCCAGGTGTCGTAGTCGTGGCGGTGGCCGCGGACGTAGAGCATCGTGTTCATCGAGCTGGTGCCGCCGATCGCGCGGCCGCGGGGCAGGTAGGCGCGCCGCCCGCCGAGGTGCGGCTCGGGCTCGGTTTCGAAGTCCCAGTCGTAGGCCGTCTTGAGCTGCTGCGAGAACAGGGCGGGGATCTCGAAGAGCCGGCCCCGGGCGGGCGGGCCGGCTTCGACGAGCGCGACGGTGACGTCCGGGTCTTCGGACAGCCGGGCGGCGAGCGCGCACCCCGCCGATCCGGCGCCCACCACGACGTAGTCGTAGTGCTCCTGCGAGAGGTGGGGCATGTGTCCTCCTGGGCGGCTGTCCTCTGTGGTCGAGGTGGACGGATTTCCGGCCACGCTAGCCACGGCCGCGCCGGTGGCGGGATGCACGAAGTGAGCAACGGCGGGAGTCTGCACTGCACACCGTGCCGGGTTCGTCGCGAACCACGTCCGCCGGATGACCGGCAAGGTCGGCCCGAGCCCAGGTGAAGGACCACCACCCGGGCTACGGCCCGCCGTCGAGGCGGTATTCCGCGTTCACCAGTTCGAGCAGCTCGGCCACCGAGGTGTCCGCGGATGCCCGGTCGAACGTGATTTCCCCGTGCTGCAGCAGGTTCACCCGGTCGCAGACGTCGACGACCTGCCCGTAGTTGTGGGCGATCAGGATGATCGCGATGTCACCGCGGTGCTTGAGCTCCCGCAGCAGGCGCAGGATCACCGCGCTCTCCTTGGCGCCCATCGCGGCGAGCGGCTCGTCGAGCAGCAGCAGCTTCGCGTTCGAGTACACCGACCGGGCCACCGCGATCGCCTGCCGCTGGCCGCCCGACAGCATGCCCACCTCGGTGGTCACCGACGGGATGGAGATGCCGATCGAGTCCAGTGCCTCGCGGGCGCGGCGTTTCATCTCGCGCCGCCGCAGGAACGGCAGCGGGCGGTGCGTCAGCTCGCGGTTGAGGTGCAGGTTCAGGTAGACGGGCAGGTCGTCGACCATCGCGAGGTCCTGAAACACCGTTTCGATGCCCAGGGACCGCGCGTGCACGACGGACTTCAGCGTGACCGGCTCGCCCTCGAACAGCAGCTGTCCGCCGTCGGGCTGGTGATAGCCGGTGAGGATCTTGATCAGCGTCGACTTGCCCGCGCCGTTGTCCCCGATGAGGCCGAGGATCTCCCCGCGCCCCACGCACAGGGAGATGTCGGTGAGCGCGGCGACCGGGCCGAAGCTCTTGCTGATGCCCTCGGCGCGGATGACGTCGGTCATGCCACCTCCCGGGAGCCGACGCGCTTGCGCACCACGATCAGCGTCACGTTCAGCACCATCGCGCCGAGGATCGCGGCTCCGAGCACCACGTTGAACGCGTTCGCGCTGACACCGGTCAGGTTGAAGCCGTCGAACACGATGCCCAGCAGCAGCGCGCCCAGGAACGCGCCGGCCACCGTGCCCGAGCCGCCGAGCAGCGCCGTGCCGCCGATCACGGCCGCCGCCACCGCGAAGAACATCGTGGTGAACCCGCCGTTCGTCGGGTCGTACGAGCCGACCCGGGTGCCCTGCAGGATCCCGGCGAGCCCGGCCAGGGTGCTGGTGATCGCGAAGTTGACCACCTTCACCCGGTTGACCGGGATACCGGACTCCGCGGCCCCGACCGGGTTGCCGCCGGTGGCCTGGGTGTGGATGCCGAACCGGGTCGCCGAAAGCACCACCTGCATCACGACGACCACGCCGAGCGCCCACAGGAACTCGGTCCAGCGCGCGCCGCCGAACGCTTCGAGCAGGCCGCTGTCCTTCGGCGCCCCGACCGGCCGGGCGTTGGAGATGATGAGCACCAGGCCCTGCAACAGGAACGCCATGCCGAGCGTGGTGATGAACGACGGAATGGTGAGCACGGTCCGGATCAGCCCGTTGACCACGCCGATCGAGGCGCTCAGCACGATCGCGGCCAACAGGGAGAGCCACAGCGGCCAGCCGTTGACGAAGAACTGCATCAGCAGGAACGGCGAGAGGGTGAACACGAAGCCGGCCGAGAGGTCGATCTCGCCGCAGATCAGCAGCATCACCTGCCCCGCCGCGATGATCGCCCACGGGGCCACGTACTGCGCGATCGTCTGGTAGTTGTCGGCGGAGTTGAACGCGTCGGTCGTCACCGTGAAGTAGACGCCGGCGGCGATCGTCACCAGCAGGATGCTCAGTTCCTTGACCCGCATCACGCCCAGCAGCAACGGTTTCACGACGTCGCCCGCTACCGGCTCAGCACCGACGCCGGCGGCAACGGGATCGAGCCGGGCATCGCGATGACGTCCTTGTTGCCACCGCCTTCGAACCGGCTCTTGGCCGTCGCGTACGGGCCGACGTTCTCCTTGGTGACGAACGTGAGACCGGTGTCGGTCACCGGCGGGGCGACCAGCGTGCCGGACAGCCGGAACAGGTACAGGTAGAGCACCGAAAGGAAGCCCTGCAGGTACGGGGACTGGTCGATGGTGAAGTCGAGCGCGCCGCCCTGCACACCGGTGACCGTGTCGTCGAGCAGGTCGAACCCGCCACCGCCGATCTTGCCGGACAGGCCGCGGTCGGCGATCAGCTTCGCGCATGCGGCGGTGCTGCCGGCGTCGACCGCGTAGATCCCCTTGACGGCCGTGTTCCCGGTGTAGGCGGCGGTCATCGCGTTCAGCTCGCCGGCCTGTTCGGCGCCGGTGTTCACCGACTGGACGCGCACGCCCGGCGCGGCCTGCTTGAGCGCGTCGGTGATGCCGTCGAGCCGGGGCTGGACGTTGTTGCCGCCCGGCTGGGAGATCCCGACGAGGATGTCGCCGGCGGTGACCTTCCGCGCGATGCGCTGACCCATCCGGAAGCCCGACAGGTACAGGTCCTGGCCCACGTAGGTGAGCGGGTAGTTGCCGGCGGCGTTGGCGTTGTAGGCGATCACCGGGATGCCTTGGCCCAGCGCGCGTTTGGTGAGGTCGACGAACGCGTTGTCGTCGGTCAGGGCGACGGCGATCCCGTCGGCCTTGCCGGTGATCGCGGTCTCCATGGCGCTCGCCATCTGGGCGACGTTGCCGTTTTCCGAACCGGTCCACTGCGGCTCGGGCACCCCGAGCAGGGCCGCGGCATCGGCGAGCCCCGTCCGGGTCGGCACGAAGAACGAGTTCGTGGTGACGTGGTTGACGAACACGAACCGCCACTGCGGCGTGCTCGGGAAGGGGCCGGCGCGGCCGCCGCCGTTCTGGCCTTGTTGGACGCTCGTGCACGCCGCGAGCAGCGCGCTCGCGGCCGCCGTCGCGCCGCCGGCGCCCAGGTACCTCAGCGCGGTTCTCCGGGACGTGCCTGTTCCAGCTGTCATCGTGACCCCGCATTCATCTCAGCGGCAGAGCTTCGGCTACGGGTCTCGTGGTACGGCGTCGAAGACGGTAGCAGACATATGATGTCTCGACCAGGCGTTCACGGTAACAAGCTGGCTTCTGGACTTTTTCGCGCGGAAAGCGTAGCCATACGTATGTTGTCTGGCTGGACGTGTTCGACGGAGGTGGTGGCCTTGCCCGAGGTGATCAGCGCGATCGACGCCGTCGACGTCCGCTTCCCGACGTCGCGGACCTTGGACGGTTCGGACGCGATGAACCCGGAACCCGACTACTCCGCCGCGTACGTCACCATCCGCACGAGCGCGGGGGAGGAGGGGTACGGCCTCGCGTTCACCGTGGGGCGCGGCAACGACGTCCAGGTCGCCGCCGTCCGCGCGCTGGTGCCGCTGGTCACGGGCCTGCCGGTGGACGACGCGCTTTCCGACCTCGGCGGGTTTTCCCGCCGGCTGACCGGCGACAGCCAGTTCCGGTGGCTGGGCCCCGACAAGGGCGCGATCCACATGGCCGCGGCGGCGATCGTCAACGCCGCGTGGGACCTGCGGGCGCGCCGCGCGGGCAAGCCGGTCTGGCGGCTGCTCGCCGAGCTGCCGCCGGCGGAGCTGGCCGACCTCATCGATTACCGCTACTTGCGGGAAGCGCTTACCCGGGACGAAGCGCTGGACATCCTCCGCCGCGCCGAACCGGGCCGGGCCGCTCGGCAAGCCGAGCTGCTGGCGTCGGGCTACCCCGCCTACACCACCACCCCCGGCTGGCTCGGCTACTCGCCGGAAAAGCTGGCGACGCTCGCGTCGGAAGCGGTCGAGGACGGGTTCACCCAGATCAAGCTCAAGGTCGGGGCCGATCTCGACGACGACGTCCGGCGGCTGCGGCTGGCCCGCGAAGTGGTCGGCCCGGACGTGCGGATCGCCATCGACGCCAACCAGGTGTGGGGAGTCGGGCAGGCGATCGAGTGGTTGCGGCCGCTGGCGGAGTTCGACCCGTACTGGATCGAGGAGCCGACGTCGCCCGACGACGTGCTCGGCCACGCCGCGATCCGCCGGGCCGTGGCGCCGATCAAGGTGGCGACCGGCGAGCACGCGGCCAACGCGGTGGTGTTCAAGCAGCTGCTGCAGGCCGAGGCGATCGACATCCTGCAGCTCGACGCGAGCCGGGTCGCCGGCGTCACCGAGAACATCGCGATCCTGTTGCTGGCCGCCAAGTTCGGCGTGCCGGTCTGCCCGCACGCCGGCGGCGTGGGGCTCTGCGAGATGGTGCAGCACCTGGCGATGTTCGACTTCGTCGCGGTGAGCGGGACCCGGCAGGACCGCGTCATCGAATACGTGGACCACCTGCACGAGCACTTCGTCGACCCGGCGCGGGTCGAGCGGGGGCGGTACCTCGCGCCCGAGCGGCCGGGGCTCGGCGCCCGTCTGCACCCCGAATCCGTGGCGCGCTTCCGGTACCCCGAAGGTCCGGCTTGGCACGCCGAAGCGGAGGTGGTCGCGTGACCACCACAGCCTGTCAACGAGGAGAGGTCATGAAGATCCGCTACCTGTGCACGGCCTTGGTCGCCGCGGCCGGTGTGCTCGCCGGTTGCAGCGGCGGGGGAACCGCGGCGACCGGGGCAACCGTCGTCGGCGTCGACTACCCCCGCTCGGACACCGACTTCTGGAACGCCTACATCAAGTACGTGCCCCAGTTCGCCGGTCAGTTCGGCCTCGACCTCAAGACCACGAACTCGCAGAACGACGTCGCCACGCTGACCGCCAACGTGCAGACGATGATCAGCCAGGGCGTCAAGGGCGTCGTCATGGCGCCGCAGGACACCGCGGCGATCATCCCGACACTGCAGCAGCTGGCGGGCAAGAAGATCCCGGTCGTGTCCGTGGACACGCGTCCCGACCAGGGCAACGTCTACATGGTCGTGCGCGCGGACAACCGTGCCTACGGCGAAAAGGCGTGCCGGTTCCTCGGCACGAAGCTCGGCGGCAAGGGCAAGGTCGTGATGCTGCAGGGCGACCTCGCCTCGATCAACGGCCGCGACCGCACCGAGGCCTTCAACGACTGCATGAAGCAGAACTTCCCCGGCATCACAGTCTTCGGCGAAGCCACCAACTGGGACGCCGGCACCGCGGCGCAGAAGCTCCAGACCCGGCTGACCGCGAACCCGGACATCAAGGGCGTCTACATGCAGTCCAGCTTCGCGCTGTCGGGGACGCTGCAGCTGTTGAAGCAACGCGGTCTGCTCGTGCCGGCGGCCGACCCGAAGCACGTGTTCGTCGTGTCCAACGACGGGATTCCCGAGGAGCTGGAGAAGATCCGCGCGGGCGAGATGGACGCGACCGTGTCCCAGCCCGCCGACCTCTTCGCGAAGTACGCGTTGCAGTACGTCAAGGACGCGATCGCGGGCAAGCAGCCGGTGCCGGGCAAGACCGACCACGACAGCACCATCGTCGCCGTCCGCGACGGCCTGATGGAGGACCAGCTGGCCGCGCCCCTGGTCACCGCGGACGGCGCGAGCTTCGGACCGGTCGCCAGCGTCAAGGTCGACGACAAGTCGTTGTGGGGCAACAGCAAGAGCTGAAGGGGGCGAACATGGCCGCGGTACCGGTCGTCGAAGCGCGGCAGGTCGTCAAGCGCTACGGCGCCACGGTCGCGCTCGACCACGCCGACCTGACCGTCCTGCCGGGACAGACGCACGCGCTCGTCGGCCGCAACGGCGCCGGGAAGTCGACGCTCGTCTCCGTCCTCACCGGCCTGACCGCGCCGGATGCGGGCTCGCTGCGGATGAACGGCGAGCCCGCACCGGGACTGTCCGATCGGGACGCCTGGCGGTCGCTGGTCGCCTGCGTGTACCAGCGCTCGACGATCATCCCGGACCTTTCGGTGGCGGAAAACCTGTTCCTGAACCGGCAGGAGACGCGGCGCGGGTTCGTCCGCTGGTCCGCCGTGCGCCGGGCGGCCACGGAACTGCTCGAACGCTGGTCGGTGGACGTCGACGTGCGCCGGCCCGCGGGCGAGCTCGGCGTCGAGCAGCGGCAGTTCGTCGAAATCGCGCGGTCGCTGTCCTTCGGCGCGCGGTTCGTCATCCTCGACGAGCCGACCGCCCAGCTGGACGGTGGCGCCATCACCCGGCTGTTCGGCCACATCGCCGACCTGCAACGCCAGGGCGTGACGTTCCTGTTCATCAGCCACCACCTGCAGGAGGTCTACGAAATCTGCGACGCGGTCACGGTCTACCGCGATGCCCGGCACGTGCTGACCGCGCCGGTAGCCGAGCTGCCGAAGGCGGATCTCGTGGCCGCGATGACCGGCGAGAACGCCGTCGTGGCCGACGAACGCGCGTCGTCGGCCCGGCGGGGTTCGGCGCCGGTGCTCGAAGTGCGGGGGCTGAGCCTCGCCCCCGCGTACGAGGACGTCTCCTTCGCCGTCGCGCCGGGGGAGATCGTCGGCCTGGCCGGGGCCGGCGGCAGCGGGAAGACGGAGGTCGCCGAAACGCTGACCGGGCTGCGGCGGGCGGATTCGGGCACCATCCTCGTCGGCGGCCACCGCCCTCGCCCCGGCGACGTCCCGGCGGCGCTCGCCGCCGGGCTCGGCTTCGTCCCGGAAGACCGCCACCGCCAGGGACTCGTGCCCGAGATGTCGGTCGCGGACAACGCCACGCTGTCCGTCATGGACCGGCTCGGCCCGGGCATCTTCGTCCGGTCCGGCCTCCGCGACCGCCTGTCCGGGACGATGATCGACCGCCTGGAAGTGAAGACACCCGGCCCGGACCTGGCGGTGTCGGCGCTCTCCGGCGGCAACCAGCAGAAGGTCGTGCTGGCCCGCGCCCTCGCCGGTGATCCGCGCGTGCTGGTGCTGATCACCCCGACGGCGGGGGTGGACGTGCGGTCGAAGGACTTCCTCCTCGGCAAGGTGGCCGAAGCCGCCGCCGGGGGCACCGCCGTGCTGATCGCTTCGGACGAGCTGGACGACCTGCGCCTCTGCGACCGCGTGCTCGTCATGGTCCACGGACGGCTCACCACCGAACTGCCCGCCGGCCGGCCGGACCGCGAGGTCGTGGCCGCGATGGAAGGAGTCGACCTCGATGCCTGACAGCCCCACCGCCCTGCGGGCCGAAGCGCGGACCGAGCCCGCCGCCGCCCGGCCGCCGCGGCGAATCGCCCTCGCCCGCCTCCGCGACTTCGCGCTGGTGCCCGGGATCGTCGCGATCGCGGTGGTCGGCCAGCTGGTGAACCCCGTGTTCCTCCAGTACGACAACGTGCTCAACATCCTGCAGACCATGTCGGAGATCGCGCTGCTCGTGCTCGCCCAGACTCTGGTCCTGGTCGTCGGCAAGATGGACCTCTCGCTGGAGTCCACCTTCGGGCTGGCCCCTGGCTTGGCGGCCTGGCTGACGATCGGCGGCGGTCACTCGCTCGGCCTGCTGCCCTCGTGGACCGCGGTGCCGGTGGTGCTCGCGGTCGGGGTGCTGGTCGGGATCCTCAACGCGCTGCTCATCGTCCGCTTCGGGCTGAGCGGGTTCGTGGTCACCCTCGGCATGCTGATCGTGCTACGCGGCCTGCTGACCGGGATCTCCGGCGGCCAGACGTTCTTCGGCCTGCCCGAATCGATGCTCTACCTCGGCACGACGTTGTGGGCCGGGATCCCGGCGTCGATCTGGATCTGCGTGCTGCTGTTCGCCGCCGGTGTCGTCCTGCTCGGGTACACCCGGTTCGGCCGCAGCCTGTACGCGATCGGCGGCAACGAGGACGCGGCGAAGGCGGCAGGCATCCGCACCGGGCGCATCGTGTGGCTCGTCCTGATCGCGGCGAGCGTGCTGGCCGCGCTCGGCGGGCTGCTGCTGTCGGGCCGGCTGGCTTCCGTGGCCGCGGCGCAGGGCAACGGCTACATCTTCACCGTGTTCGCCGCGGCGGTGATCGGCGGGGTCAGCCTCAACGGCGGCCGCGGCACGCTGTTCGGGGCGTTCACCGGGATCCTGCTGCTGTACATGATCCAGAACGTGCTGACGCTGGCCGGCGTGCCCGCGCAGTGGATCGGGGCGCTCAACGGCACGATCATCCTGGTCGCGCTGGTGATGTCCCGCATCACCAGCGGCAAGCGGCAGACCTAAGCGCCCTCGAGGGCCCGCAGCTCGGCCAGGTGGGCCCGCAGCCAGCGTTCGGAGGTGTCCACGTGCATCAACGCGGCCGCGGTGGCCACGCCGGGGTCGCGGGCGACCAGCGCGTCGTAGATCGCCCGGTGCTGGGACAGGGTTTCGTGCGTGACGCCGCGGTCGACGGTGCCGCGCCAGATCCGCGCCCGCAGCGTCCGCGAGGAAATGCCGTCCAGCAGCGCGGTCAGCGTTTCGTTGCCCGCCGCGGCGATCACCTCGCGGTGGAAGGCGGCGTCGAGCACGGTCAGGCGCTCGACGTCCTCGACCGCGTCCTGCATCGCTTCGAGCAGCTCGGCCACGGCGCTCAGCCGATCATCGCCGATCCGGGTGGCGGCGAGCCCGGTGGCGGCGGGTTCGAGCAGCCGGCGCACTTCGGTCAGCTCCAGCACGGTGCCGTCCTGCATGAGCGAGACCGCGTTGCCCAGGCCTTCCAGCAGCAGGCCGGGGGCGAGGCTGGTGACGTAGGTGCCGTCTCCGCGGCGCACCTCGAGAACGCGGGCGAGCGCCAGCGCCTTCACGGCCTCGCGGGTCGGACTGCGGGAGATGCCCAGCTCGGCGGCCAGCTCGTGTTCGGGCGGCAGCCGCGATCCCGCCGGGAAGCGTCCGGAGCGGACGAACTCCCGGATCCGGTCGATCGCTTCGTCGGTCAGGGATCTCGCCATGGCCGAACTCTATCATTCATATGATGAATATCGCAGATCTGAGGGTGTGTTCGAAGCATTCGAGCGCATCTGCGTCGTTTTGACACCAGGACGTATGACGTCCTCGCGAATCATCGCCGGCGACCTCCAGTAAGAGTGGTGATGCCCGGGTGACGTCTCGACGACGCACTCTGTGCGATCATCCGGCGAAGTTCGGCTGGGTAGTGGAGACGCTGGATGCCCGTTCCCGTGAAGGCCCGCACGGCACGACCGGCCACGACTCCGGCCGTGACGACGCTGCCGAACTCCCGCCGGCCGCGCACCGCGATGGACCCGACGTCGGCGGAGCCCGTCCGCGCGCGGACGCTCGTGGGCAACGCGGCCGTCACGGCGGGGCTGAGTGCGCCGCCCGGTACTGGGGCGCTGCCACAGGACTGGCAGCGTCTGCTGTCGGGGGCCGGTCAGGACCTGGTCGGCAACCGGGCCGTCGCAGCCCGGGCCGCGACACTTCCCGCACCGGGCACCCCGGCCCTCGCTCCGCCGGCGCCCGATGCGGAGCCACCCGGAACGCGCTCGGCGGCGAAGAAACCGCCCGCGCCCCTGGAGAAGGCGACCGCGCCGGCCGCCCCGAAACCCGACCGGGAGGATCCCGGCGTCCCGAAGGAAGGCCAGGACAAGAGCGCGACCAAGAAGGAGGACGCCACCGGCCCGCGTTCGCCGGGAGCCGATCCCAAGTTCCAGGCCCTGAAGAAGGACGTCGGCGCCAAGAAGAGGCAGGTCGGCTCGAGCCACCCGCCGGCGAAGACCGAGGCCGCCGCGGCGCAGGCCGCCTCCGTGCCCCCCGGCGACGACCGGGAGGCGCGCGGCAAGGCGGCACACGCCGATGACATGGATGCCGCCCAGCCCAAGGAGTTCGACAAGACCGCGTTCGTCAAGGCGGTCGAGGACGCGGTCGCCAAGCAGGCGCCCAAGAACCTGGACGAGGCGGACAGCTTCGGTAAGTCGGGCAAGGCCGAACAGGTCAAGAAAGACGTCCAGGGCAAGGTCGGCGAGGGCAAGGAGGCCTCGGCGAAGGAGATCGCCGACACCACGCACGCGACGCCGAAGCCGGCGCCGGACGAGAAGCCGGTCGTGCCGCTGACCGGCGACAAGGTGCCCGGCAAGCCGGGTACCCCGAACCCGAACCAGGCCGCCCCCGACCCGCTGCCCAAGTCGGCGACGGACATGTCGGCGGGCCCGGCACAGGTCGACCGGCAGCTGGCCGACGCGGCCGTCACCGAGCCGCAGCTGATGAAGTCCAACGAGCCGAGCTTCACCACGGCCGTCAAGGACAAGAAGACGATGGAGGCCCACTCGGCGACGGCCCCCGAGCAGCTGCGTGCCGGCGAGGCGAAGGAGATCAAGCAGGTCAAGGCCGTCGCGGCCACCCGTGGCGCCGCCGCGATGGCCGCCATGCACGCGAGCAGGGTCGCGACGGGCAAGAACGTCGGCGCGGGCAAGGTCGGCACCAAGGCCGGCGACGAGGACCGGCGCACCCGGACCACCGCGATCCTGCAGGACGTCTTCGACAAGACGAAGTGCGACGTCGAGAAGATCCTGACAGATCTGGACAAGAAGGTGGACGACGAGTTCACCCGGAAGGAGAAGGGCGCGCGGGACAGGTTCACCGCCGAGCACGAGAAGGGCATGGCGGAGTACAAACACCGCCGCTACTCCGGACTGGCCGGCAAGGCCCGATGGGTCAAGGACCTGTTCGCCGACCTCCCGGAGGAGGCCAACCGGATCTACGAGACGGCCAAGGACCACTACCTGACGGCCATGCGCCAGGTGATCGCCGACATCGCCGACACCATCGGGCGCGAGCTCAACCGGGCCAAGGACCGCATCGCCACCGGCCGCAAGGACCTCAAGGCCGCCGTGGACAAGCTGCCCAAGGACCTGCGGGCGCTGGGCCGCGAGGCGGCCGCGGACTTCGCGGGCAAGTTCGACGAGCTCGGCGACACGGTCGACGACAAGGGCACCCAGCTCGTCGACACCCTGGCCACCAAGTACAAGGACGCCGTCAAGTCGGTGGACGACGAGATCGCGGCGGAGAAGGAGAAGAACAAGGGCCTGGTCTCCAAGGCGGCCGACGCGATCGGCGGGGTCATCCGCACGATCAAGGAACTCGGCTCCCTGCTCATGGGTGTGCTCCGCAAGGCGGCCTCGGCGGTCGGCGCCATCCTCCGCGACCCGATCGGCTTCCTGGGCAACCTGGTCACCGGTGTGGGCGGTGGTCTCAAGCTGTTCGCCAAGAACGCCGGCCGGCACCTCGAACAAGGCGTGCTCGCCTGGCTGCTGGGCACCGCGGCGACCGCGGGTCTGCAGCTCCCGACCAGCTTCGACGTCCTCGGCATCCTGCTGATGCTCGCGACACTGCTCGGCCTGACCTGGGCGAACATCCGCAGCAGGCTGGTCCGCAAGGTTCCCGAACAAGCCGTCAGCGCGGCCGAGACCGCGGTCCCGATCGTCGCGGCGACCAAGCGGCGCGGCATCGCCGGCATGTGGGACGACCTGAAGACCCGGGTCGGCGACCTGAAGCAGAACCTGATCGGCGACCTGGTCTCCTATCTGCTGCCGACCGTCGTCATCGCCGGCATCACCTGGATCGTGTCCCTGTTCAACCCCGCGTCGGCGTTCATCCGCGCCTGCAAGATGATCATCGACATCATCCGGTTCGTCGTCACCCAGGGCCGCCAGATCATCGAGTTCGTCAACGCCGTCCTCGACGCGGTGATCGCGATCGCGCGGGGCGGCACCGGCGGCGTGCCCGCGCTCGTCGAACGCGCCCTGGCCAGGGCGATTCCGGTGCTGATCGGGGCGCTGGCGGCGATCCTCGGCATCGGCGGCATCGCCGGCAAGGTCCGGCAGATCTTCCAGAAGCTGGCGAAGCCGGTCAACCGGGCCGTGGACTGGGGGATCGACAAGATCGTCGGCCTGGTCAAGAAGCTCTGGTCCAAGCTGAAGGCCTCGCCGGGCAAACGGCGGCCGGGGGACCGGCGGCGACAGCCCGGGAAGCGGCCGGACACCGCGCGCCGCAAGGACAGGGATCAGTCGGACCGGCTCGACAAGGCCATGGCGGCCGCCAGGCGGGTCATGGCGCGCCACGCCCGCAAGCCCGTCGGCCGCGACGAGGTGACCGGACCGCTGTCGGCCATCCGCGGGAAGTTCCGTCTCCGTCGGGTCGACCTGGTCGACGCAGGCCGGGTGTGGGCGGTCGAAGCCGAGGTCAACCCGAAGAAGAAGGAGAAGACCGACGCCCTCGTAGCCGGGCCCAAGCGTGGTGATCACCTCTTCGCCCTGGCCTTCGGGAAACAGCTCGGCCAAGCGCACAGCCGCGGTCCAAGCGCTCGAGCTCAACAACGCGGCGGTGGCACGGATCCTGATCGACGGTCTGGCGATAGCTCGCGCCAAGGCCGCGGCGATCCCCGAACTGGTCGTGCGCAAGCCTCGGCAAGCGAGCGGTTCGGACGCCCATTCCCTGAGCTACGGCTACGCCTCGCGCCACGCGCTGCTGGCCATCAACACCGTCGCCGTCGCCGTGGCCCGGTACTACCAGCACCGAGGCGATGCCGACCTGCTGGCACGACAGCTCGCTGTCAGCGCCATGCAGGCCCAGCTCGCCGTCAACCACTGGATCGACGTGGTGATCGACCGGGAATCGGTGCCGTTCGTCCAGGACAAACGCAGCGACCTGGTACTGGGGCAACGACTTCTCGAGCAGATCCGCGCCGATCTCACCGCCACGTTCGCCCGGTTGTCGGGCCGTGGCGTCGAGAAGGGCCGGAGCGCCGAACCGGAGGGTGCGACCGCGCCGGACGATGCCCTGAAACGCCTGGACGCCGCGCTCCGCGACGCCCACGCCCTGGTTCATACCGGGATGCCGGTCGACGAGATCAGGGTCCGCCTGCCGGCCGTCCAACGCCGCCACCGGTTGACCGCGCTGAGGCTCGTCGTGGAACGCCTCGCCGGTGACCACCACGTGATCCACTTCGTCGCGACCATCAACCCGTCGAAGACGAGCCGTTCGGAGAACTCGCCGCTGAGCCGGAAGAAGGCGCAGGCCGACTACGGGGTTCTCATCAAGAACGGCCGGCGGTTCCAACGCTTCGCCGACGCCAACAACGTGATCATCGAGGTGCGGCCCACCAACCCGGATTCGGTGCGCCACCTCATGCGTGGCGCCTGGTACAAACCGGTGGACATCAAGGCCAAGACCATCAACCACGCCGACACGTTGCTGAGCATCGAGGGGGAGAAGAAGGGCCTGGTCGGGTTTTTCCTCAACCCGGTGCCCCAGCCGAAGCGCCGGAACCTCGGGCAGGAGGACGTCGAAGCGGGAAGGAAACGGTACCGCATGCGAGTCGAGGAGCGCCGCGAATACGGTCGGAAGATGCAGAAGCTCGCGCGCAAACACCTGGGCCCCGGCCGGTTCGAGGTGATCGGCTACGTCGTCCACGGCTACGACAAGAACAAGGTCCGCCATCCCATCGCGGGCGATCACGACCTCTACGACATCCGGCGGCCGGACGGAACCGAGATCCCGCAGGACGAGTACGATCTGCTCGTCCAGGACATGCAGGACGGCAAGTTCGGCGTGATGCACGGGGCCGTCGTGCGCTGGGACCCGGACGACCCGCACGAGAAGGAAATGCGCGACAAACTCGTTCGACAACACCAGCGTGGCGGCGGCGAGGGCCTGGTGCGGTTCACACCCGGTCAACCCATGCGGTTCGTCGTGGCGGAGACTCCACTGTGGACCGACCGCCGCCCGTGGGCGCCACCCGCAGGAAGGCCGGACTAGCGATGCCGGATGACCGCACCGCCGAGCGAGCACGGCTGATGGCCGAGAGCTTCCGGCTGCTCGCGCAGGACTCGCCGGACCCCAACCGGGTCCGCGACGTCAACCACCGGTACCGGGCACTGCTGCCCGAGGTCGTCGTGGCGCGTTGCCCGGACAGCGGCGAGCCGGTGCGCTGGCCGATCGACGTGTACGGCCTCGACGGTCGTTTCTGGGACTACCTGAACTCGATCCGCCGCCCGCCGTCGGCGCTACCTCCCGGCTGGTTGGCGATGACCGGTGCGTTGCGGCCGGCCGGCGAACCGGAGCACCCGCCCTTCCCGGTCGTCCCCGGGCCGGACGTGCCGTTCGTGGTGCCCCGGGTCCTCGACAACCCGGGTGTACGGGCAGTGATCGCCGAGGTGCGCGTGGGGGAGCACACCGGTTGGGCGATCAGCTACTTCGGCCCCAAGCCCGAAGCCGTCCCGCTGGTGAACCTCTGGGGTGCCAACAAATATCCGGTGTACCGCGACGGCGTCAACCGGGGTTGGGCGTGGGATCGGCCGAGGGTGTCGCAGTACGACTTCGAGCTCACACCGTGGCTCCGGGCGGGCAAGGTGCTGTGGCTCGAACCCGGCGACGAGTCGCTGACCTTGCGGGAGGGCCTGGAGGGTTGTCCGTTCGAAGGACTGGAGGGGCGCAGGCTGATCACGGTCATCGAGAACGGCGTGATCGAGCACGTGGCGGCGTTCGCCGGGCACGGCGCCGGCTGACCGATGTTCCGGCTGTGCTGCGCACGGTGGCGCCGGACTCCACCGCGGCCTGCAACACCGGTACGTCCCGTCGTCGGCATGACGGCACGTGAGCGCGCGATCAGCGGCATG
This sequence comes from Amycolatopsis sp. NPDC049691, assembly GCF_040675005.1. Classification (NCBI taxonomy): domain Bacteria; kingdom Bacillati; phylum Actinomycetota; class Actinomycetes; order Pseudonocardiales; family Pseudonocardiaceae; genus Amycolatopsis; species Amycolatopsis sp. NPDC049691. Next base: position 93,963 of record NZ_JBFANX010000003.1, on the reverse strand, counting down.
AGCAGTTGGTCGGGTGTTCGTCCGCCTGTGCCCCTTCTACTCGGTGCGGATCTTCGGTGGGACAGGGCGCCGTCATTGCGGGTCCCGGGCGGTCCTCTCTCGTCGAACCAGGGCGGTTACCCGGTGCGTCATCGTCGCGGATCGCTGCTTACCGAGCCACCGGAGACCGGAGCGGGGCCGAGGTCGCTGTCGCCGTCCCGGTGGCGGAGCACCCAGTCGTCGAGTTCGAGGGCGAACTCCAGCGGTTCTCCGACCATGTGGGCGCGCAGGCCAGCCGACTCACTCGTGCAGCTCGGCACCGAGGCTGCCGATGGTGACGTGGGGTGTTTCGGTGTGACAATGCCGCTGTGCTCGCACGATTCGGAGAGCTGTCGGACGTGGCCGGCGCCGTCCTGGTCATCAGCGCCGGCGCCTTCGCCACGGGCGAACTCGTGCAGGCGTTCCGCGCGCGTCACGGGGCGACACTCGTCGATGTCCGTGCGGAGGTCCTCTTCCGGGTGATGTTCTTCGTCGCGATTCTGTTCTGGCCGGTCGGCCGCGCGATTTGTCCGGCTGCCGCCGTCGGCGGATTGTGGCCGTTCCCGCTCGGGATCGTGGTCGGGTGGCTCGGGCTGCTCCTGCGTTGGTGGTGCTTCGTCAGCCTGGGAAGGTTGTTCACCGTCACAGTGCGGACGAGCGAGGAACAGCTCGTCGTGGATCGTGGTCCCTACCGAGTCCTGCGTCATCCGAGCTACACCGGCCTGCTGCTCGTCTTCTCCGGCGGCGGTCTGGTCGCGGGCAATTGGGTCAGCGCCGCGGGTGCCCTCGCGGTGTTGCTGATCGCGTTGATCTACCGCCTCCGCATCGAAGAACGCGCCCTCGAGGAAGCGCTGGGCGACCGCTACCGGCGGTTTGCCGAGAACCGGGCCCGGCTCGTTCCCTTTGTGTGGTGACCTGGAGATCTCACCGCTGGTGGTTGCATCCGCGCGGAAGCCGATATCCGAGCGATTTTCGTCCCATCTCGCGAGCGACGTCAGCCGGTGGTGAGCCGGGGGAACAACGCCTCCGCCGCGCCGCGGTCGACGTCGGGGAACCGGTCCGCGCCAGGGCCGTCGTAGGTGGTGAGGTACCGGTCGAACTCGCCTCGCCACTCCTTCGGCGCGAACGGGAAGTCACTGCCGTAAAGGACGTGCCCCGGCTCGGCGAAGGCGAACAGCGACGGCAGCGACGTCGCCGAGGCGGACAACGCCGTGTCGAAGTAGAACTTGCGCAGCCCGGCCAGGATGCCGTCCGGAGTGGTGCCGGGGTTGAACATCGCTGCGCCGGTGAACCGGTGCGCCGCGAACGGCAGGAAACCGCCCGCGTGCGAAAGAATGATCCGCAGCTGCGGGTGCCGGTCGAACACTCCGTGTGCCACCAGGTCGAGTGCGGTGCGCGTGGTGTCGAACGGGAAGTCCAGCAAGGGGCTCGGCAAACCGTCGAGCCGCGCGATCGGTGGCTCGGCCGGGTGCACGAACACCACGGCGCGGCGCACGGCCAGCTCCGTCCACAGTGGTTCGTACGCCGGGTCGCCCAGGTAGCGACCCCGGGCGTTGGACAGCAGGACGACGCCGTCGGCGTGCAACTCGTCGAGTGCGCGCACCGCCTCGACGACCGCGCCGTCGAAGTCCGGCAGCGGGAGCACGGCGAAGTGCCCGAAGCGATCAGGGGCGTCCTTGACGAGCTCGGCCTGGAAGTCGTTCACCTCGCGCGCCAGGTCACGGGCGGCGGCGTCGTCGCCGAAGTGGACACCTGGTGCGCTGATGGACAGCACTCCGGTGGCGATGCCCGCGTCGTCCATCATCGCGGTCGCGTCGCCGGGACTCCACGAAGGCGTTGGCCACCCGCCTGCCGTCGTACCGCTGTTTTCCAGTGCTGCCCGGTAGCGGGCGGGGAGGAGGTGCTGGTGGACGTCGATCCGGTCACCCATGTTGCCTAGCCTCCTAATAGCTAGGTTGCTAACTATTACTTTGCTAGACTAGCTCGCATGACGACGACCGGCAACCGCCCACCGACAGCCGCCGAGGTCGACGAGCTTCTCCAGGCGGCCGACGCGGTGTTCTTCGCCATGCGCAAGGCCCGCTCGGCCGGCGCCGACCGCGACGGCGGGCTGTCGCTACCCCAGGTCACGCTCCTCGAGCCCCTGGCAGCCGAGCCGGAACTGCCGGTCGGCCGGCTCGCTACCGCGGCCGACGTGTCCATCCCCACGGCCACCCGGATGCTCCAGCAGCTGGAAGCCGCCGGAGTCGTGGTGCGTCGCCGATCACCCGAAGACGAGCGCAAGGTCCTGGTGACGTTGACCCCGGACGGCAGCGAACGGCTGACCCGCCTGCTGGCCCGCCGGCGCGAGCGTCAGGCGGAGGCCTTCGGCGCGTTCTCCCCCGCGGAACGCCGGCAGCTCGTCACCTTGCTCCACAAGCTCGTGCCGGTGATCACCCTCGGCTGACCTCGCGAATCGCACTGCAAGTGTTGCGAGCCGGGCCCAGGACCGGCTGGAGCAGTCCTGACGGGCGGCTCGCCGGCGTCATTGGCGTGGCTCTCTCATGGCATGCGTCTCGCCGAGCACCGCGCGAGGAGTGGCTGGAAAGAGGTCTGCCCGGCTCGAAGTAGCGATGCCCTCCTTGCTCACATCGATTTGTCGAGACAAGGGAGAAGTGCATGCCAGTCGTCATCGGGATGGACCCCCATAAGCGTTCGCCGTGATCGAGGTGATCGCCGAACTCGGCGAGGTGGTCACGGCCGGGAAGTTCGGGTCCACGCGTTCGAGCTTCGTCCAGCCGGTCCGCCCGCGCGTCCTCAGTAGCTCGATCAGCCGGTGTCGAAGCTTGTCGGCCAGTTCGGCCCGTTCCGGATCGCCGTCGGCTCGGTCGAGGCCGGTGGCGTGCACCGGTCGGTGGAGCGCTCGCTCCGCTAGAGCCAGTCGTGGCGTTGGTAGGTCGGGGCGAGGACGCCGAAGCCGAAGTAGTCGGTGCCGGGCAAGCTGTCGAGGAACTGTCGAGTCGAGTCGGCGAGCGGTTCCTCGTCGAAGCCGTCGAGCAGTACGACACGGTCCTCGCCGGCGGCGAGGTCGGCGGCGTGCCAGCCACACATGTCCCTGTTGTCGCTGCGGGCGAACACGATGACGTCGGCGGTCGGTGCCAGATCGTCCTCGTCGTCCTCGTCGATCAGGTCCTCGATGAGCTCCCGGTGCGTGTACATGCCGTCCGGCGTCTCGAAGTGCAGGAAACCTCCGAACGTGCCGACCCCAGCTCGCAGGTAGAGCTCGGCCAACGCGCCTGGCAGCGGCGTCCCGTGCTTCTGCGCGAACGCGGCGATGTCGGCCGCCGCGACAATGCCACCGGTTCCGGAAACCGACACCCCAGGCCACATGGCGGGTCAGCCTATCCCGGCACGGGTTGCAGCCGACCAGATGCATGCATCCGTTGGCGTGCAAACGGCCGGCCAGCCCGGCCACGGCGGCGACGAAACACCGCGGACGACCAGAGCACCGCTCGGCGGTCGTGGTCCGTTCCCGCGGGGCCCGTTTCGTGCTGGTGGTTGCGCGTCCCGGCCGGTTTCGGCCCTTCCGGGCAAATGGCGTGCCGGGTGCTGGCAAGATTGTTCTGCCAGTGACGATGTGGTCTGGGGGAGGGTGTCAGTGCGTGAGCTTTCGCCGGGCGATCCGGCGGCAGTGGGGCCTTATCGGACGCTTGCGGAGCTGGGCAGCGGCGGGATGGGCCGGGTACTGCTGGCTTCCGGGCCGGACGGCAGGCTGGTCGCCCTCAAGCTCGTGCACCGGCAGTTCGCCGAGGAGCCGGGGTTCCGCGCCCGGTTCCGTGCCGAGGTGGCCGCGTCCGGCGCGGTGTCCGGTGCGTACACCGCCGCGGTGGTCGATGCCGATCCCGACGCCGCTACGCCGTGGCTGGCGTCGGTGTTCGTGCCCGGACCGTCCCTGCAGGACGTGTTGGACCTTGCCGGTGCGTTGCCCGAAGAGCCGGTGCGCCGGCTTGCCGCCGGGCTCGCGGCCGCGCTGATCCGGATTCATCGGGCCGGACTCGTGCACCGCGACCTCAAACCGTCCAACGTCCTGCTGGCCGGCGATGGCCCGCGGGTCATCGACTTCGGCATCGCCCGTGCGGTCGGCGGCGACCGGCAAGCCGGGCTGACCCGCACCGGCTGGCTGATCGGCTCGCCCGCGTTCATGTCGCCGGAACAGGCCAGGAGCGAGGCAGCCACTCCGGCGAGCGACGTGTTTTCCCTGGGCTCGGTGCTCGCCGCCGCCTCCACCGGCGGAAGCCCCTTCGCCGATCAGGGCACCCTGCAGACCCTCAACAACGTGGTGCGTGCCGAGCCCGACCTCTCCGCGCTTCCCGCCGCGATCCGCGACCTCGTCCGCCCGTGCCTCGCGGCCGACCCCGCCGACCGGCCGACCCCGGCGGAACTGCTCGAGGCGGTCGGCTCCATCGCTCCGTCGACGAATCCGTGGCCGCCCGCGGTCGAGCGGCTCATCACCGAGAACGCCGCCGAGCTGGACCGCTTCCTCGAGCAGGCGCCGGACGACCGCACGAAACCACTGACGTACACCGTCGCCGGTAGCGGGCGCACCGAGCCCGTGAACCGTGACGAAGCCGGGGACGAGAAACCGCCGACGAAGCTCGTGCCGAAGTCCCGCCGGCGTGCCGTGTTGAGCGCACTGGTACTTGTGCTGGTCCTCGTCGGTGCGGCGACGTGGGTTTGGTGGCCGACGCCCCCGGCACCGGCGGCGGCTCCGCCACAGCCACGGTCCCCGCTCACCCGGATCGGTGCGCTCTCCGGTCCATCGCACCCCCAGTTCGCCCGGTTCAGCCACAACGGCGCCACGGTGGCCGTCGTCAACTCCGATCACACCGTGCAGCTGTGGGACGTGGCCGCGCGCAAGCCGATCGGCCAGATCCTCGGCCCGTTCGGCGAAACCGGTCCGAGCGACCTGGCCTTCCGTTCGGACGACCGGACCCTCGTCACCGCGAAGGTCGACGGCGAGGACGCGGTCGTGCAGAGCTGGGAAGCCGCCAGCGGACGGCAGGTAGGCGAACCGCTCGTCGTCGACAAGATCGACAACCGGATCTTCGCTCCCACGCTCAGCCCCGACGGCGCGTTGGTCGCGGTGTCCGACGAGGACGACGATCTTCAGCACGGCGTCTTCCTGTGGAACGTCGCCGACCGCCGGCTCGCCGGCCGGCTGGAGGCGAGCGTGAACGTCAGCGGTGTGATCTTCAGCCCCGACGGGCGCACCATCGTGGTGCACGACTGGAACGAAGCCGGAACCGCCCCGCTGACGCTCTGGGACACCGCTTCGCTCCGCCGTTTCGGCAACCAGATCACCTTGCCCAAGGGCGAGCCCCTCTCGACTGTCTCGTTCGGCCGGGACAACCGGTCCTTCGTGACCGCCAGCGGCGGCGGTAAGGACGATCCGACGCTGCGGGTCAGGCAGTGGGACGTGAGCACGCAAAACCAGCTGCGGGCAACGTTCCCGTTCGCCTCGGCTGCCGGCACGACACCGGAGGGAAGTTACCCGATGGCGTTGGGTGGCCAGGACGGCAAACATCTGTTCACCCTCGCCGGCGACGTGCTCGTCGTCCGGGACCTCGACGGCAAGCAAGACGGTGCCGAACTCGCCGGAATCCGATGGCTGACCCTCAGCCCGGACGGGCACACCATCGCCACCACGTCCGCCGAGACGTCCGACACTGCGTTGAAGCTGTGGCGAATGCCCTGACGCCGGCCGGCGTTCGCACCCCGCACCGATCACCAAACCCCACTCGCGGGGCGGCCGGGCGCCTCCTGTTTCCGCCCGGCACGTCGGCGAAAGCGGATCCGCCACTCAGTGGGCGCCGCGCGAGCCGAGGTGGGCTCGCTGGTGCTCGGTGATCTCGATGAGCCTGTGCTTGAACCGCTCGTACTCGTCTTTCCCGAGGCGTTCGGCGTGGCGTCGCTGGATGGCGGCCATGATCTCGTCCGCCGTCCGCATCTGGGCGAGCCCGCGCTCGGTGGGGCAGACGAGCTTCGCCCGGCGGTCGCTTCGGTCGGGCCGCCGCTCGAGGTACCCCAGGACTTCCAGCTCGTCGATGAGGATGCCGATGTTCTGCTTGTGCTGGCCGGACAGCTGCGCCAGGTCGGTCGCCCGGACCCCGTCCGGGTCGAGGTAGGCCAGCACGGCGCCGTGGCGGGGCTTCAGGTCGTCGAAGCCCCGCTCGGCGAGTGTCGAGAACAGCTCCCGCTGGACCGCGAAGAGCAGCCGCCCCGCGAGTACGCCGAGGTCCGGGTCGGTCGCGTTGCGCTCCGCACGGGTGGTCATTCGCCGCTCCGGGCGAGCGTCTCGCTGATCCAGCCGGTGATCTCCGGCCAGACCGGGTGTCCGGGCTGGACGACGTCGAAGTGGGTGCCGCCGTCGACCTCGACGTACCGGGCGGTGCCGCCCCCGGCGGTCACCTTCTCGGTGTAGCGGCGGCTCCACTCGGCGGGCACGGCTTCGTCGACGGTGCCGTGGACGGCGAGGACCGGGACGCCGGGACCGGCCAGTTCCGCCGGCGACGTCCAGGCGTAGTGCTCGGCGACCAGCAGCGGCACGATCCCATCGCCGACGGCGTCCGCCACCGCGGGCCACACCTCGGGCCGGGCGGGCTCGGGCGCGTCCTTCGGCGGCTCGGCGTCGGGGTCGGCAAGGACCTTCCCGAAGCCTGCCGCGGCGGCGGCCCGCAGGTCGAGGGCGCCGGCCAGCGCGACCAGGCCGATCGGCGTGATCTTCGGGTGCGCGCCGGGCGCCTCGGGTGGGAGCGCGCCGCGGTGGGCGGCCCAGGCGGCCAGGTGCCCGCCCGCGGAGTGGCCGAGGAGCACGACGCGGCCGGTGTCGAGGGCCGGGTCCAGGCCGTCGAGGGCGTCGATCGCCGCGGCGACGTCGAGGAAGGTGCCCGGCCAGCCGCCCCCGGGCTCGCCGATCCGGCGGTACTCGACGTTCCACACCGCGTAGCCCCGGGCGATGAGGTCGTCGACGACGCCGGTGATCTGGCGGCGGTCCCAGATGGCGGTCCAGTAGCCGCCGTGGAGGACGGCGACGACGGGGAACGGGCCGTCGCCCTCGGGCAGGTACAGCTCGCCTACCTGCGACGGCTCGGGGCCGTAGGCGACGGTCCGGACCCGCCGGGCGCCGTCTTCGGCGTCGTCGTAGCGGACACCGCGCTCGGCGCCGACCAGCGAGCCGATCGTCGCGAAGAAGGCCCCGATCGCGGGCAGGTTGGCGCCCTTGGCCTTCGACTCGTCCCAGGCTGCGTCGTCGGTCCACTCGACGAAGTCCAGCCACGTCCGCTCGTCGAGGCGGACCAGCCGCGCGCCGAGGAAGCCGCGCCGGTCCTCGCGGAACGCGGCCACCATGCCCGGGCGCGCGGCCAGCATCGCCTCGGTGTTCTCCGGTGTCACGGTGAAGGTGGTCAGCTCGATGACCGACATCGTCAGCTCCTCGGGTCCGCGGTCCGCCAGATAGTACTCACTTATGATAGTCATAGATTATGACTAAAATCGACGCCGGGCCGGCCGGCTCGCTGCGGTTCGGCGTGTCCCTCACCCCGGCCCTCGACATCGCCTCCGTACGCGCTCGCGCACTGGCCGCCGAAGAAGGGGGCCTGGACCTGGTCGGCGTTCAGGACCACCCGTACGTACCGTCCTATCTGGACGCGTTCGTGGTGCTGGGCCGGCTCCTGGCCGCAACCCGGACGATCAGCGTCTTCCCGGACGTGGCCAACCTTCCCCTTCGCCCGCCCGCTGTGCTGGCGAAGACGACGGCCGCGCTCGACATCGTGTCCGGCGGGCGGTTCGAACTGGCGCTCGGCGCCGGCGGGTACTGGGACGCGATCACCCGGATGGGCGTGCCCCGGCGCACCCCGCGCGAGGCGAACGCCGCGTTGCGGGAGGCGATCACCCTGATCCGCGCGCTGTGGGCGGACGACGCGGCACCGGTCGAGCTGGCGGGAGAGCACTACTCGCTCGCCGGCGTGCCCGCGGGGCCGGCTCCCGCGCACCCGATCGAGATCTGGACCGGAGCCCAGGGCCCGAAGGCGCTCGCTCTCACCGGCGAGATCGCCGACGGCTGGGCCGCGCCGATCGCCGCCTACCTGCCCTACGAGAAGTGGGATGAGGCCAACCGGCTGATCGACGAAGCCGCCGTCGCCGCGGGCCGCGATCCGGCGTCCGTGCGCCGCATCGCCCAGGTCGTCGGCACCATCACGACGGCCAAGGGCCGGCCACGGCTCGACGAGGGCGCCGCGCCCGTGCGGGCCACCGCCGGGCAGTGGGCGGAAGTGCTGGCGCGGCTGGGCACCGAGCAGCCGTTCACCTCGTTCGTGTTCTGGCCCGAGCACGAGACGACCGACCAGATCACCGCGTTCGCCGGCGAGGTGGTTCCCGAAGTCCGTCGGCTGCTCGGCGAGTGAAGCGCCGGCGAACTGCCGCAACACGGGGCCGTGCGGCGATGTCCCTGGTGGTCGCCGGTGCGTAGCCGCGCTCGGCGGAGCAAGCAGCGGCGGGCAAGATCGCGGTGCTCCTCCGCTGCTAGCGTGCTGGTGTGAGCAACCCGTTGATCGCGCAGACCCAGGACTCCACGAAGGCCTACTCCGGGATCTCACTCCTGGAATCCGCCAACGACCTCTCGTCCGCGATCAAAAGCGGCGACTGGGCCTCGGTGGCGATGGGCGCGGTCGGCACGGCGCTCGATGCCCTGTCGATGGCCATGGACCCGTTCGGCGCGATCCTCGCCGCCGGGGTCAGCTGGTTGATGGAGCACGTCGGCCCGCTCAAGGACGCCCTCAACGCGCTCACCGGCAACGCCGACGAGATCCAGGCCCAGTCCGAGACCTGGGCCAACGTCGCCAAGGAACTCGGCAGCGTCTCCTCGGACCTGACCGACGCCATCAAGGCCGATCTGCAGTCGTGGTCCGGACCGGCCTCGGACGCCTACCGGCAGCGCGGACAGGACGTGTCCACCACCCTGGAAGCGGCGCAGAAGGGCTGCGAAGGCGCCTCCAGCGGCGTCAAGACCGCCGGCGAGGTCGTGGCCGCGGTCCGCACGCTCGTGCGCGACATCATCTCCGAACTCGTCGGCCACCTGATCAGCTGGGCGCTGCAGGTCGTCTTCACCCTCGGCATCGGCCTCACCTGGGTCGTCCCCCAGGTCGTCACCGCCGTCGCGAAAACCGCCTCGAAGATCACCGACCTGGTCACCAGGCTCGTCAAGGCGCTGAAGGCCCTGGTGCCCCTGCTCAAGAGGGCGGGAACGCTCTTCGAGGACGCGGGCAAGGCACTCAAGAACCTCAAGGTCGGCAAGGCCGCCCCGCCGCCCAAGGTCCGCGACATCAACGGCACCCCGAAGGCCCCACCGGTGAAGACCCCCGGCGGCGACGGCGGGGGCACCCCCAAGGACCACACACCGCCGCCGGTCGCCAAGGGCGGCGACGACACCACCCACGCCTCCGGCGCCGGCGACGGCGGCTCCAAGGGCGGTGGCGGCACCCCACCGCCGAAGACCGACGAGGCGCCGCCCAAGGCCGACCCCGAACCGCCGCCGGCGCAGACCCCGAAGGGGCCGGGGGACGACAAGACGGTCACCTCGGGTTCCGGCGGCTCCGGCGGCGGCAAGAGCATCAAGGACAGCAACGCGAACCCGCACGAGAACGGCACCCCGCCGCCGGACCGGTCGGTGTGCGGCGACCCGATCGACGTGGCGACCGGGTGGATGCTGCTGACGCAGACGGACCTGGAGATCCCCGGCGCGTTGCCGCTGGAGGTGTCGCGCACGCACATCTCGTCCTACCGCGCGGGCCGCTGGTTCGGCCCGTCGTGGAGCTCCACCGTGGACCAGCGGCTCGAGGTCGAGGACGACGGCGTGCACGTCGCGCTCGCCGACGGAAGCCTCCAGAGCTACCCCGCGCCGGCGAACTCCCCGGTGCTGCCGGTGGCGGGCCCGGCCCGGCCGCTCCGGCGGGTCGAGGGCGGCTACCTGGTCGAGGATCCGCAGCAGCAGCACAAGCTGTTCTTCGAGGAGTCCGCCGACGGCGTGTTCCCGCTGCGGACGATCTTCGACGGCGACGGCAACCGCATCGACGTGGTGCCCGGGGCGAACGGGGTGCCGGCGGAGCTGGTCCACTCCTCCGGCGACCGGGTGCTGTTCGACAGCGCGGGCGGCCGGATCACCGCGCTGCGGGCCGCCGACGGCACGGTCGTCGCGAGCTACTCCTATGACGCGCGTGGCCGGCTGGCCGAGGTCGTCGACGCCGCCGGCACCCCCACCCGCTTCACCTACGACGCCGACGGCCGGATCGTGCGCTGGGAAGACGTCAACGGCCGCTGGTACGGCTACGGCTTCGACGCCGCGGGCCGGGTCGTGCGGGCCCGCGGCACCGACGGCTACCTCGACTGCACGATCGACTACGACCGCGAGAACCTCGTCACGAGCGTGACCGACTCGCTCGGCGCGGTGCGCCGCTTCCACCTCGACGACCGGCTCAGGGTGATCGCCGAGACCGACCCGCTGGGCCACACCACCAGCCTCGCCTACGACGAGCACGGCAGGCTGCTCACCCGCACCGACCCGCTGGGCCGCCAGGTCCGCTACGAGCGGGACCGGGCCGGCCGGGTCGTCGCGATCACCGCGCCGGACGGCACGCGGTCGCTGACCGAGTACAACGAGCAGGGCCGCCCGGTCGCCGCCATCGGCCCCGACGGCGCCACGTGGCGCTACGAGTACGACGAGCGCGGCAAGGTCACCGGGGTCGTCGACCCGCTCGGTGCCCGGACCTCCTACGCCTACGACGAGCGCGGCAACGTCGCCGTGGTCACCGACGCGCTCGGTGGCACCACCCGGATCGCCTCCGACGCGGCGGGCCGGCCGCTGACCGTCGAGGACGAGGACGGCGCCGTCACCCGCTACACCTACGACCTGCTCGGCCGCACCACGTCGGTGACCGACGAGCTGGGCGCCGTCACTCGGTTCACGTGGGCGGCGGGCGACCAGCTCGCCGAACGGATCGAGCCGGACGGCGCGACGTGGCGGTGGAAGGACTCCGCCGTCGGGAACACCGACGAGAGCACCGACGCGCGCGGCAACACCACTCGCACCGAGTACGCGCAGTTCGACCTGCCGGTGGCCGAAACCGGCCCGGACGGCGCGCGGCTCGCCTACGCGTACGACACCGAACTGCGCCTGGTGTCGGTGACCAACGAGCAGGGCCTGGTCTGGCACTACCGCTACGACCTCGCCGGGAACCTCGTCGGCGAGACCGATTTCAACGGCCGCACCCTGCACTACCGCTACGACGCCGCCGGGCAGCTGATCGCCCGGACGAACGGTGTCGGGGAGACCACGACGCTGGAGCGCGACGTGATGGGCCAGGTGGTCCGCCGCGTCACCGGCGAAGACGTCGCGACCTTCGCCTACGACCAGGCCGGCCGCATGGTCTCCGCGCGCAACGCCGACGCCGAGGTCACCTTCGCCTACGACGCGCTGGGCCGCGTGGTCGCCGAGACGGTGGACGGGCGCGTGGTGCGCTCGGAGTACGACGAGCTCGGCCGGCGCCGCGCGCGCCACACGCCGTCGGGCGCGGTGTCGCGCTTCGAGTACGGACCGGCCGGCACGCTCGCCGCGCTGCACGTCGGGAACCGCTCGCTGCGCTTCGAGCACGACCTCGCCGGCCACGAGCGGGTCCGCCGCTTCGGTGCCGCGGAACTGCGCCAGAGCTGGGCTCCGGGCGACCGGCTGCTGGCCCAGACGGTGGTCGCGGGCAACCGCACGACCCAGTACCGCGAGTACGGCTACCTCGCCGACGGCTACCTGGCTTCGGTGGCCGACGCGATCACCGGTCCCCGCACCCTCGAGGTGGACCCCTCGGGCCGCGTCCAGGCCGTCGTGGGCCACGGCTGGCAGGAGAACTACGTCTACCACCCGACCGGTGTCATCGCCCAGGCGCAGACGCCGGGAGCGCCGACGGCCGGGCCACGCGAGTACCGCGGCACCCTGCTCACCGCCGCGGGCGCGGTCCGCTACGCCCACGACCCCGAAGGCCGCACCACCCTGCGCGGTGCCGGGCCGGCGGGTCCGCAGTGGCAGTTCCGGTGGAACGCCGAGAGCCGCCTGACCTCGGTGCTCACGCCCCGGGGCGAGCACTGGCGCTACCGCTACGACGCACTGGGCCGCCGGGTCGCCAAGCAGCGCCTCACGCCGGACGGGCGGGTGGCCGAGCAGGTCCAGTTCGCCTGGGACGGGGACGCGCTCGCCGAACAGGTGCGCACCGGACCCGGGCAGCCCCCGGTCGCCACCGTGTGGGAGTGGGAACCGGGTACCGGCCGCGCCCTCACCCAGACCGAACGCGTCCTCGGCGCGCCGGGCGAGCGGTTCCACACGATCGTCACCGACCTCACCGGCACGCCGAACGAGCTGTTGGAGGAGTCCGGTGAGGTCGCGTGGCACCGCCAGGCCACGCTCTGGGGCAAGGTCCTCGACGGACCGGGCCGCACCACCACGCCGTTGCGGTTCCCCGGCCAGTACCACGACGCCGAAACCGGGCTGCACTACAACCTCAACCGCTACTACGACCCCGAGGTCGGCCGTTACCTGTCCCACGACCCGCTGGGTCTCGACCCCGGCCCGGACTCGCAGGCCTACGTCCACAACCCGACCGCGCTGGCCGACCCGCTCGGTCTCGCTCCGACCGTCACCCCGTGCGCGGCGAAGAAGAAGCAGCAGGCGGCCGCCTCGGGTTCCGCGAAGTCCAAGGTGAGCAAGGCGAAGCAGCAGCTGACCGGTAACACCGGCGGGCCGAGCAAGAAGGCTCCGAAGGTGAAGACCAAGCCGGACGGCAACCCCGCGAAGTCCGACGGCACGTACGGCACGACGAAACACGAGCAGGCGCGCACCTGGGAGAAGTACCAGAACGAGATCAAGAACGACTCGACCTGGAAGGACCCGAACAAGCTCGTCAGCGGCAAGACGCACGAGTCCGAGCACCCGATCGGGTACAAGGCCATCGGCGGCGACGAGTTCCAGCGGGCGAACGCCCACGAAAGCCAGATCCGCGACGGCGTCAAGGCCGGCGATCGCGGGCCGAAAACCGCGGACGAGGCCGCGAACATCAAGGACGCCAGGCGCATGGAAGACGACGCTCCGGCCTACCAGGAGTCGGCGCAGGCGCACCGCGACAACATCGGCACCGGCGTGCGCGGCGAGAAGGACGGCTCGGGGTTCAACGCCGACACCTACCGCGAATCCCTCGGCAACACGTTGCGCGAAGGCCGGCCGAGCGACGGCGTCCAGCTCAACCAGCTCACCTACGCCCACCAGCACACGAAGCCCACCATGGTGGACAACCCCAACTTCGTCAGCAAGGACATGACCCCGGACGAGCCCAAGAAGGTCCACGCCTGGGAGCCCAACCCGCACTACAAGAACGACATCGAGACACCGAACGAGCCGAAGCAGACCCACAAGATGGAGCCCGCTCCCGAGCGGGACAGCTTCCGGCCGACCGCGGGCACGACCCAGGGCAAGGTCGCCGACGACTCCTACCACCACATGGTGGACAAGATGGAGGGCAAGTCGATCGAGTACAGCGACGGCACCGGCGGTGTCGGCAGGCCGGGCGGTACCACCCACACCCCGCCGGTCTCACGCGACGACGTCATCGAGATGCACACGGCGCGCGACGTCGTGCGGGACGGCGCGAACGTGTCCAAAGAGGACATGCCGATGTTCCTCCACGACAAGGAGATGGGCCACCGCCTCGGGCAGCCGACCGACGCGGACAAGCAGAAGTACTGGGGCGACGACGTCAAGGACGTCGACATGTCGGACCAGGCGGTGCGGGAGCGGATCCAGGCGCAGCAGGAACGCATGCAGCAGATGGTCGGCCAGCAGCGCGCCGGCCGCGAACCGGGCTGGGGCGCCGACCCGGACGCCATGGAGGTGGACGGCTGACGGACGTGCGGCGGTTCGCACCCGGCCCGAAGTTAGGATCCGCAATGGGACGCAAGTCGGTGTTCACCTTTCAGTACATCGCCATCGACACGGAGGCTGGTGTCACGCCGGAGGAGTTCGAGACCTTCGTGCGTGCCGAAGGCGTTCACCTGCCGTTGTACCCGGGGTGGCGGTGGACGCTGCTGCGCGGGTTGCGCGGAGAGCGGACCGGGCAGTACCTGATGCTGTACGAGATCGAGAGCGCCGAGCAGCGCGACCGGTACGTCACGGCCCGGGGTGAGCAGACCGAGGCGGCCCGGCTGTTCTGGGCGCGGCACCCGGAGGCGGAGGCGGTGCTGGCGCGGTGGCGGCGGCTGGGCACGTTCGCCGAGCTGCCGACGTTGTTCACCGACTACCGGCTGCTGGCCGACAATCCGCGGAGCACGGTCACGCCCGGCCCCCGCTACCGCGACCGCCCGGGGGAGGAGCCCGTCGCCCGGGTCATCGGGATCCACAACCTGGCGTTGCGCGCCGGCGTGACCGAGGAGATGTTCGACCGCTTCATCGCCGAGAACCACCACCGCATCGACGACTACCCGGACTGGCGGTTCCACGTGCTCAAGGGCGAGCGGGGCAACCGCCTCGACCAGTACGTGATGATGATGGAGATCGCGAGCCTGGAGGCGCTGGACGTGTTCTACCCCGAGCCCGACATCGCCACCGGCGAGGCGGCGGAGTTCGCGGCCGCCCACCGCGACACCAAGCAGATGTACGAGGAGTGGAAGCGGCTGGCCTCGTTCTCCGGCTCACCGCAGATCTACACGGACTACCTCGCCGTCGCGGAGAACCCGGCGTAGTCCCGCACGTCTGAAGGCCGGCCGGTGGCGGTGAGTTGCCGGTGCCGGGCCAACGGGGGAAGGTAGGCTGGAGCCGCAAGCTGGAGGAGGTCGCGGTCGCGTGGTTGACGAGCGTGTGCCGCGGGAGGCCCGGCAGGCGGACCGGCTCGGTGCCGAGTGGGAGACGCATCGGCCTGCCGTCTTCGGGGTTGCCTACCGGCTGCTGGGGAGCGTGGCCGATGCCGAGGACGTCACCCAGGACGTGTGGCTGCGGGCAGCTGGTTCGGACCTCAGCGAAGTCGATGACCTGCGGGCCTGGTTGGTCACCGTGGCCGCGCGGCGGTCCTACGACATCCTCAAGAGCGCTCGCGTGCGTCGGGAGTCCTATGTCGGGCCTTGGCTGCCGGAACCGCTGCTGACCGGACCGGACGCGTCGGAGCCGGTGCTCGTCGACGAGTACGTCGGTACCGCGATGCTGCTCGTCATGGAGGAACTGAGCCCGCCGGAGCGGGTGGCCTTCGTCCTGCACGACGTCTTCGAGCTCGAGTTCGGCCGGATCGCCGAAGTGCTGGACGTCTCCGTGCCCGCCGCCCGGCAGCTGGCCTCGCGGGCACGACGGCGGGTGGCCAAGGCGAAGCAGTCCGCTCCCCAGGCACCGAAGGCGGAGCGCGAACGGGTGCTCGCGACCTTCCGCGCCGCCTACGAATCCGGTGACCTGGCCGGCCTGGTCCGGCTGCTGGACCCGGATGCGGTCTACGTCACCGACGGCGGTGGCAAGGTCTCGGCGGCACGCAAGCTCATCCACGGCGGCGAGCGCATCGCCGAGGTGATGGTGCGGGTGGGCCGCCAATGGGGTCTGGATCACATCGACCTCGTCGAGGTGGGCGGCGAGCTCGCCCTCGTGTGCCACCGGCAGGGCCGCGTCTACTCCGTCGACACGGTGCAGATCACCGGCGGCCTCATCACCGCGTACCGCCGGGTCATCAACCCGGACAAACTTTCCCACCTCTGAGCTGTCACACCCGGAGGGGCTACGTCGTCTCCCTGGCGAGAACGAAAAAGGGAAGGCGAAGAAACGCTCGCGCCATTCCCTCTCCCGGTGAGGAAAGTCATGAAGAACAGCAGAACGCGGATCGCCGGCGCCGTTCTGGCCGTCGCCGCCCTGGCCGGAGCCGCCGCCTGTGCGGCCGACCAGTCCGCTTCGGCCACGACGCCGACGGCCACCACGGCGGCACCGCCACCCACGGAAACCCTGAGCCCCTTGCTGCAGCAGGCTCTTCCCGACGTGCCAGGGAAAACCTTCACGTCGGCGATCGTCACCCTGCCTCCCGCCGCCCGCGCGGCACCGCACCGGCACGGCGGCGCCTTCGTCTACGCCTACGTCCTCGACGGAACTGTGCGCAGCCAGGTCGACGACAAACCCGTCGGCACCTTCCGCGCGGGGGATAACTGGACCGAGCAGCCGGGCGCCCACCACGTCCTCACGGAAAACCCGAGCGCAACGGAGCAGGCCAGGCTGCTGGTCGTCTTCGTCGCCGACAACGGAGCCGAGCTCAAAGTCGACGACGCCCACCAGTGATATCCAAGAAATCGGAGAAAGTGATGACGAACACCCAACGAGTCAGCATCGACAAACAGCACCCGGCCGCCTACAAAGCACTCATCGGCCTTTCCGCGGAGGCGGAGAAAGCCGCCACCGCCGCGGGTCTCGACCCGCTCCTGACCGAGCTGGTGCGGATCCGCGCGTCGCAGATCAACGGCTGTGCGTTCTGCCTGCGCATGCACACCGGTGACGCCCTCAAGAAGGGGGAAAACCCCGACCGGATCGCGGTGCTGCCCGCCTGGGAGGAGACGGGCTACTTCTCCGACACCGACCGGGCGGCGCTGCGGCTGACCGAGGCCATCACCCGGGTGGCGGACGGTCACGTCGGCGACGAGGACTACGCCGCCGCCGCGGCGGTGCTCACCGAGGACCAGATTTCGGCTGTCGCGTGGCTCACCACGGCGATCAACGCGTTCAACCGCGTGGCCATCACCAGCCGGTACCAGGTCGCCGGCTGACGTCCCCGGCTTCCGGACGGCCCGGGAACCCGGGCTGTCCGGAGGGCTTCCGCTCGCCGTGGCCGGCGAGGTCTTCGACCAGGAAGGGATCCGGTGCGGAGTCCCGCCGGGCCACGCTCACCCGGCCGTCGGCCTCGAGGACGACCCAGGCGACGTCGTCGAGGCGGGTGATGCCGGCCAGCCGGAGGTGCTGGCGCAATTCGTCCGGGGTGATCCGGGCGTGCAGCAGGCCGGCGTGGCGGACCTGCGGACCCTCCATGAGCAGAATCGGTTCCAGCCGCAGCGCCCTGCCGAACCAGCGGCTCTTCCGCGCGAGTGCGCACAACCGCTGCAGTACGAACAAAGTCACCATCGCGACCACACCGCCGGCCGGCGTCGGGACGCTCAGGAGGGCGGTCCGGCCGAGCACCGCGCCGAACGCCATGACGGCGGCGGCGTCGTAGACCGACATCGCCGCCAGGCTGCGCCGGCCCATGATCCGTACCAGCACGAGGAAAACCCCGTACATCACGACCGTCGTGAGCGCGACCGCGAGCACTCCTCCCGGGGTGATCGACCGGATTTCGGCCAGTGTGGGCACGGGCACCTCCACGTCAGGGCCGAACGCCGTGCCAGGCTCCGGTGAGCAGTTCCAGGATTCCCTCGCGGGCCAGCGGCTGCGGGTTCGGGTACGGCGAGGCGGTCACCTGGTCTGCCACCGCGCCGAGATCGCCGAGGCCGAGGCCGAGCGCACGCAGGCTCGTCGGACCGTCCACCCGCTCGATCAGTCCGAACACGCCCGAAGGCGCGTCGGGCGCGCCCAGCGCCCGGGCGATCCGCGCCATCACTTCCGGCACAGCCGGTGCGTTGTAGCTCATCACGTGCGGGAGGACCACGGTGTGCGTGCTCGCGTGCGGCAGCCCGAAGCTGCCGCCCAGCACGTGGCAGAGCTTGTGGTGCAGGCCCATGCCCACCGAGGCCAGGCACATCCCGGCCAGCCAAGCGCCCCGGAGCAGATCCGACCGCACCTCGAGGTCGTCCGGCTCGCCGGTGAGACGGCTCAGTCCGTTCCCGAGGCCCGAGATCGCGTCCAATGCCCAGCCGTCGACGATCGGGTTGGCCTGGGCCGAATACAGCGCCTCGACCGCGTGGGCGAGCGCGTTGACCGCGCTGGTGACGGCGATCGGCACGGGCAGCCCGCGGGACAGCTCCACGTCGTAGATCACCGTTTCGGGCAGGATCGACGGTGAGGACCGGGTGGTCTTCGTCCCGCCGGCGGTCTCGCCGAGCACGGGTGTGACCTCGGAGCCCGCGTAGGTCGTCGGGAGGATGACTTGGTCGACGCCGGTCCGCGCGGCCAGCGCCTTCGACAGCCCGGTCGTCGAGCCCCCGCCGACCGCGACCACGCAGTCGGCGTCGCTCGCGCGCAGGTGGCCCATCGCCTCCTCGGTCACGCCGACCGGGGTGTGCAGGGCGGCGCCGTCGAACCGGGCGACGCACCGGGGCCCGAGCAGCTTTTCGACGCGGTCGCCCGGCCCGGCGAGGTCGCCGGAGCTCAGCAGCAGCACGCGGGACCGGCCGAGCCGGGAGACCTCGGCGCCGACCTCGTCCAGCAGCCCCCGGCCGAAGAGGATGCGGTAGGGGAGGCCGACGTACTCGAACCCGGCCGTCACGGCGTCGCTCGCGGGTGGCGGGTGTCGTGCAGGAGCGTGCCCCCGACCATGACCTCGCTGTCGGGTACCTCGACGAGCCAGACCCGGAAGGCGCTCTCCGGCGTTCCGGTGGCCTGCGCGGCGGCCGCGGACACCGCGGCCAGCAGGTCGCGCTTCACGGACCGGTCGTGTCCCTCGGCGATGGTGATCTGGATGAACGGCATCAGGCCACCGGCTTCGTCAGGCCGCCGTCGACGCGCAGCACCTGGCCGGTGACGTAGGACGCGTCGTCGGAGGCGAGGAACCCAACCGCGGCGGCGATCTCTTCCGGGTAGGCCCAGCGGCCCAGGTGGATGCCGAGCGCGTCGGCCATGTTCGCGCGCACCTCGTCGGCCGTCAGGCCCTGCTTCCCGGCCATCGCCTCGTGGCGGGCGAGCCAGCCTTCGGTCAGCGTCATCCCCGGCGACACCGCGTTGACCCGGACGCCGCGGGGCGCGGCTTCGGCCGCCAGGTAGCTCGTCAAGGCCACGACCGCCGCGTTGGTGATCCCGGTGACCGCGGCTCCCGGGACGAGCACGTGCGCGGTGGCTCCGGCGACGTTGACGATCGCGCCCCCGGTCATCCTGGGCAGCGCGGCCTTCGCGACGCGGACGAAGCCGCGGAGCTTCGTGTCGAGCGCGCCCCCGAGCACCCCGTGCTCGGTGTCGGCGAGGGGTGCCGAAGCGATCTGCGGGCCGGCGCAGTTGACGACGACGTCGAGCCGGCCGTGCCAGGCGTACGCCTGACCGACGGCGGCGTCGACGGACTCGCCGTCGCGCACGTCCGCGGGCACGGCCAGCGTTTCCCCGCCCAGCCGGACCGCGGCGTCCTTCAGCGCGGTCTCGTCACGGGCCAGCAGCGCGACCGCCACGCCCTGCTCGGCCAGGTGCCGCGCCACCGCGTACCCGATTCCGCGGCCGGCCCCGGTCACCAGCGCCGTGCGCCGCTCCGCCCGCTCCGTGCGTGCCACCATTCGGGTCTCCTTCGGCTTGTCCCCGGCAGTTCGGCCTCCACTGCACCGCGAGCCGGCCCGCATGACAAACCGCCCTAACAGCGCCGTTCACACCGTGCTCGCCGGCGAGCCGGGCGGCTCTCGCACCGCTAACGGGCACCGGGACCGAATGCGAACCAGGCCTGTTAATCCGCGGGAAATCCCGCGTTGCCCACCCGTGGTGCACGGGAGACACTGCATGCGGACGAGCCGGCAGCGAGGGGAGGTGCGTCGCGTGGCGCCTTCCGAACCCGGCGCGACGCCGGAGCCGGGTGCGCGGACCATCATCCGGCGGAAGCTGGCGCCGCCCGTCGTCGGTGACCGACTGGTCCGGCGGGATCGGCTGACCGGCCGCATCCGCGCCCTGCTCGGGCAGGCGAACGTCCTCGCCGTGTACGCGGCGGCCGGCTCGGGCAAGACCACCGCCGTCGCCATGGCCCTGGAAGACCTCGACCGGCCGGTCGCCTGGCTGTCGCTCGACGGCACGGAAGCGGCGGCGGGACGCCTGCTGCTGTACATCGAGGCGGCGGTCGCGCCGCACGCCCCCGAGGCGCGGGGCGCGGCGACCGACGCGCTCGCCGCCGGCATCCTGATCGGCGAGGCGGCGGGGCTGCTCGCCGAAAGCCTGCACGGCACCGGGCTCGTGCTCGTCTGCGACAACGCCGAGCGGATCGCCGGCAGCGACGAGGCGCTGACCGTCCTGTCCGCGCTGGCCCGCTACGCCCCCGCGGACGTCGCGATCGTCCTCCTTTCCCGGACCGCCCTGCCGCTGGACACCGGTTCGACCGGGGAACTGGCCCGGGTCGCCGAGCTCACCGGTCCGGACCTCGCCTTCGACCTCGACGAAGCCGCGGAAGCGTTGCGCCTGGCCGGCCGGCCCGCGTCGGAGGCGGCCGAGGCCATCCGCGTCACCGGTGGCTGGGCGGCGGGAATCCTCTTCGCCGACGGTGCCGTCGCCGAAGCACCGCACCGGTTCCGCGACTACCTCTCCACGCACGTCCTTTCCGGACTGTCCGAACCGGAGCGGCGGTTCTTGGTGTACACCAGCCTGCTGGACGAAGTGACCGCCGGCGACGCGCTCGCGCTCGGCCTCGACGACGCACCCCGGACCATGGCGGCGCTGCGCCACCGCCACCTCCCCGCCGCCTGGCCCGACGACCGGACGCTGATCGTCAGTCCCCAGCTGCGGGACCACCTGCGCGACCTGCTCGCCGAGCAGGAGCCCGCCGAGCTGGCGCGGGTCCGGCTGCGGCACGCGCGGCTGCTGGTCCGCCGGGGCGAGCAGGAGGAGGCGGTGGACGCCCTGCTCGGGGTCGGCGCGGCCGACGAGGCGTGGGCACTGGCGGCCGAGCTGCTGCCGCGCCTGATCGAGCGGATGGACTTCGGCCCGGCGGCGCGCTGGCTCGACGAACTGCGGGTGTCCGAGAGACCGCTCAGCCCGCGTATCGGCGGGATCGTGCTGCGTGTCGCCTTCGCACTGGAACAGGCCGGGCGCGGAGTGGAACTGTACGACCGGTACGGCAGCGGCTGGCTCGCCGAGGAGCACCACGGCTCGGGCGAGGCGCTGGTGCTGCTGGTGTGGTGCCTGTGGCACGCGGGCCGCCCGGCCGATGCCGAGCAGGTGGCCGGGCTGCTGCCGCCGGGGCGGGCCCGCGACATCGCGCGCACCGTGCTGGCGCTGAGCCGCGACGACCCACCGCCCCCGTTCCCCGCCTTCGCGACCACCCCGTCGGGACCGCTGGACGGGATGCTCATGCGGCTGGCCTTCATGCGCGGACGGCTGGCCGGCCTGGACGACCCCGGCACCCACGGTCCCTGGCGCAGCGTGCTCGGCGCCCCCTGGGTCATCGCCGGGCTCCGCGTGACGGGGCGGATCGACCAGGCGCTGGCCCGCTACGAGGCGC
The DNA here is from genome assembly GCF_040675005.1 of Amycolatopsis sp. NPDC049691. Taxonomy (NCBI): domain Bacteria; kingdom Bacillati; phylum Actinomycetota; class Actinomycetes; order Pseudonocardiales; family Pseudonocardiaceae; genus Amycolatopsis; species Amycolatopsis sp. NPDC049691. The sequence goes on along the minus strand of NZ_JBFANX010000003.1, from coordinate 72,532 downwards.
ACCGCGACGCACCTCAGCCGCTGTGGCTGCACGCCCTCGACGCCGTGGAGCTCATGATCGACCTCCGGCGCGCCGAGGACGCGTGGCAGGCCCTGCGCCGCGGGCACGAACTCGTGCCGGCCACCGGGTCGCAGATCTACCGAGTGCTGCTGCACGTGATGGAGGCCAAGCTGTGCCTGCGCCTGCACCAGGACCCGGACGCCGCGCACCGCGCGCTGGACGAAGCGGAGGCGAGCGGATCGGGCACGCACGCGTTCACCCGCGAGCTGACCTCTCTCTGGCGGGGGCTCGCGTTCCTGCTGCGCCACCGCGACGCCGAGGCCCGGGACGCGTTGCGGGACTGCCTGCGGAGCATGCTCGCCGCCGATCGCGTGCTCGAGATCCCGACCGCGGCGTGTTACCTGGCCGAAGTCCAGTGGCGGCTCGGCGCGGAGGACGATTCCGACGAATCCGCGGCGCTGGCGATCCGGGTGGCGGAGGAGCGGGGTTCGGTGCACCTGCTGCTCACCGCGCTGGCGGACGTGCCCGCCGTGGCGGTGCGGGGCGCGGACACCGAACCGAACCGGCTGTCGCGCTGGCACGAGCTGACCGCGTCGCTCGCGAACGGCCGCCCGATCACCGCGGCCGGCCGGGCGCCGAGGCTGGTGCTCGAGGATCTGGGCGAGCCGGAACTGCGGGTGGACGGCGCGACGGTGACGCCCCGGCTGCGCAAGAGCGTCGAGCTGCTCGCCTACCTCCTGGCCACCCCCGGCCGCGCGGCCGGTCGGCAGGAACTGCTCGGCGCGCTGTTCGACTCGGACAACGAAGCGGCCGGGCGCAGCTACCTGCGGCAGGCGCTGTACCGCCTGCGCGAGGTGCTGCCGGAGGAACTCGCGCCCGTCCTGCGGAAAGACCGCTTCCACCTGCCGGGACCCGACCTGGTCGGCAGCAGCGCGGCCGACGTGCTGGAGGCGTTCACCCAGGCCGACCACCAGGACGCGGAGGTCAAGCTGGACACGCTGACCCGGGCGCTGGCCGCCACCGAGCGGGGCCGGTACCTCGCCGGCCTGTCCGGCGCGTGGGTGGAGGCGCGGCGCGCCGAAATCGACGAGCGCGTCCTGCGGGCCCGGCTGGACGTCGCCAAAGCCGCGTTCCGGCTGGGCCGGTACCGCGAGGCGGTCGCCAACGCGGACACCGTGCTGCGCCTCGATCCGTACCGCGAGCAGGCCTGGTTGCTGCGGATCACCCTGGCCCAGGCAAGCGGCAACGACGACGACGTGCTCGCGCTGTACCAGCGCTACGCGGCGACCATGCACGAACTGGCCGTGCCCCCGTCGGCGGAGGTGCACCGCCTGGTCACCCGGCTGCGGAGCTGATTTCCCGGCCGGTAACGGGGTCGGTGGCACGGTGGTGGCGGCCAACGTCACCCGCGTGCTCCCACGGAGGTAGCAATGGACAGCGCCAAGCAGCTCGCCGGGCCCGTCACCGACGACGGGGTCTTCCGGTTCCGCCAGGCCATTTCCCGGTTCAGCACCGGGGTCGCCGTGATCACCACGCGCACCGCGGACGGGCCCGCCGGGATGACCGCGAGCGCGGTCGCCTCGCTGTCGATGGACCCGCTGCAGCTGCTGGTCTGCATCGGGTCGAACCTCCCGACCTGCCAGGCGATCCGCCGGTCGGGGCACTTCGCCGTCAACGTCCTCGGCGAAGACCACGAACACCTGGCGAAGCACTTCGCGACGCGCCGGAAGGACAAGTTCGCCGGCGTCGAGCTGCGGCCCGACAGCGACGTCCCGGTGCTGGCCGACGCGATCGCGCACTTCGTCTGCGCCGTCGCGGACACCTTGCCCGGCGGTGACCACACCATCGTGGTCGGCGACGTGCTGAGGTGTGACCACGTGCCGGGCACGACCCCGCTGGTGTACTTCGCCAGCGCGTTCGGCGCCCTCCACGACCCGGCGGCCGCCGGTGGCTGGCACTTCGCGTCGGCGATGTGACCGCACCCCGGACGCGTCCGGCCGTCGTCGTCCGGACCCGGCTGCGGCCACCCGCTCCGCACCCGGACGACGTGCGCCGCACGCGGCTGCTGGCGCGGCTGGACGCGGCAGGCGAACCGGTGGTCCTGGTGGCCGCGCCGCGAGGCGCCGGGAAGACCGTGCTGCTGGCGCAGTGGGTCGCCGCCAGGAAGTGCGCGTGGGTGAGCCTGAGCCGGCACGACGACACCCCGGCGGGGGTGTGGTCCGCGGTGCTCGAAGCACTGCGGCCCTCCTGCGCCGGCGTTCCGGCGCCACCGGCGGCCCTGCTCGACGACGAGCAGGCGCTGCTCACCGAGATCATCCCCGAGCTGCTCAACGCGCTGGCTCCGGCCGGGCCGCTGGTCCTCGTGTTCGACGGGCTGGACGTCGTCGAGCACCCGGTGACCAGGGCCGCGTTGGACGAGTTCGTCCGCCGGGCGCCCGACGCGGTCCGGGTGGTGCTGGCGACGGCGCGCCCGCCGAGCGGGCCGGTCGCCGCCCTGCGCGCGGCCGGCCGGCTCGCCGAGTTCACCGAGGACGACCTGCGGTTCGACCTGGCGGAGACCCGGCACCTGCTGTCGGCCACGGCCGGGCGGCCGGTCGACGAGGCGGAGGCGGCCGCTCTGTGGCGCGGGTACGCGGGCTGGGCGGCCGGTCTGCGGCTGGCCGGCATGGCCCTGCGCAGCCGGCCGCCCGGCGCGCCCCTGCCGTACCCCGTTCCGGCGGTGGCGGAGTTCTTCCGCGCCGAGGTGCTCGAACGCGTCACTTCACGCCAACGCCGGCTGCTGCTCCACAGCAGCGTCCTGGCCGAGCTGACCCCCGAGCGGTGCGCGGAAGTGACGGCGCTGCCGGCGGTGGGGGAGACGCTGGCCGCGTTGGCCGCGTCCTCGCTTTTGGTGCGGCGGACCGGAGCGGGGCTGCGGTGCCACCCGGTGCTGCGGGCCGTGCTGGGGTCGGTGTTGGCGGCCGAACACCCCGAGGCCGTCGCGGCCCTGCACGCCCGCGCGGCGGAACGCCTGCGACGGGAAGGCGATCCGGACGCCGCCTACGAGCACGCCCGCCTGGCCGGGCTGTCCGACGTCGCGGTCCGGATCGCGCTCGAAACGTGGCCGTCGGCGCACCCGCGGACCTTGCTGGCCCGGCTCGACACGGTGCCGGTCGGGGGACGCGCGGCGGCCGCGGCCGCCGAGCTGGCCTGCGGGCACCCCGCTCGGGCGGCGGCCCGGCTCGCCGGTGCCGCCGGTGCTCCCGCGACGGCGGTGCGGGCGTGGCTGGCCCTGCACCGCGGCGACCTGGCCGGCGCGCAGGGCGAAGCCGCGCGGGTGATCGCCGGCCACCGGCCGGAGGACGCCCGGTCCTGGTGGCTGCTCATGGCCGCCGCCGCGCTGGACACCGCCGAGGTGTGGGAAGGGCGGGCGGCCGAGGTCGTCGACCGGCTGGGCGTGACGGCTCGCGACGCGGACGAGCTCGGCTACCGGGATGTCGCCGTGCGGGCCCTGGACGCCCGCACGGCCGGATTGCTGCTCGTCGGCGACGCCACGGCGGCACTGGCGTCGGCGGCGCAAGCGGTTGCCCGGTACGAGCCCGATCCGACGCGGTGCGTGGCGCCCGTCGTCGCGATGGCGTGCCTGGCGAGCGCGGACCGCGGCGGGATTTCGGCTCCGGTACCCCTCCTGCCGCACGCGGAGGCGTTCGCGGCGCTGCTCGACGCGCAGTCCGCCTCGCCCGGGGACGCTCGCGAGCGGGGGAAGGCCCGCGCCCGGGCGCGGGCCGCGCTCAGCGGCGTGCGGTCCGGCCCGGTGCTCGCCGGCCTGTTCGAGGGACAAGGGATTCCCGATCTCCGCCCGGCTGTGCTGTCCGACCGGGAACGGGCCGTGCTCCGCGCCCTGGCCGGGCCGCTGACCCTGCGCGAGATCGCCGCCGAACTGCACGTCTCCCACAACACCGTGAAAACCCACGTCCGGTCGGTGTTCCGCAAGCTGGGCGCGCACGATCGCGCCGACGCCGTCAGCCGGGGAGCGCTCCCCGGCCGATGACGTGGTGACGGCTCGAAACGGCCGGGCGATGGGGCACCGGCCGTCCCGAGCCGCGATTCTCGGGGTCAATGGGCCCGCGCGTCCTGCTGGCGCGCGTAAGCGGCCTGACCGGCGTAGTCCGTCTTCCCGTCGTCCTTCGGGGTGGCCGGCCCGATTCCGGCGATCTTCCGCGCGAGCTCGGTCAGCGGGCCCGCCGGTGCCATCTCCGCGCGGTTCATCGTCAGCATCCGCACCGCCAGCAACGGGGTTCCGTTGAAGTTCTCGAACACGCTGATCCGGTCGCCCCAGTCCGAGAGGTACAGGTCCCGGATCACGCGGCTGATCTTGAGCCGGTCGTGCGGCCGTCCGATCGGGCCCGTCTGCAACGGTTCGAGCCACCGGCGCAGTTCCGGCTGGTTCCACTGCTGCTCGGTGGGGAAGATCAGCGACGAGCGCCCGGCCAGGTCGATCAGTTCGGTGACCATCCGCGGCACGTTTTCCAGGTAGTAGGCGCGGCCGAAGTCGAACAGCAGCACACTCGGCTTGTACAGGCCGCCGGGGGTGGTGAAGCCGTCTTCCTCGCAGGCGAGCACGTGGGCGCGCAGCGTCTGGTGGAAGCCGACGAGCTGCGCCAGCCGGGCCTGGACCGGGGGCAGCTGGTAGGTGCCCACGTGCTCGGTGATCAGCAGGGCCAGGCCGACCATCACCTCGGCGCGGATCGTCTGGCGCACCAGCGCCTGGTAGTGCAGCCAGTCGAACACCCGCTGCGGGTAGAGCGACGCGTGCTTCGGGTTGCCGATGTGGAAGACCCGGTTCCACGGGATGAAGACGTCGTCGAAGAGGATCGTGGTGTCCAGCTCGTCGCCCTTGGCGGCCAGCGGGTGCTCTTCGTACTGCCCTTCCTTCACGGTGCTTTCCCGGCAGACCAGCGTGACCCCGGGGGTGTTCGTGCGGACCGCGCCGAAGATCACCTGATCGCCGGGGATACCCGGACGGAAGAACACGCCGATGTGGATGTAGTCGGCGAACGCCGCACCCGTCGCGATGGCCTTGACGCCGCGCACGACGATGCCGTCCTCGCGGGTTTCCACGATCCGCAGCGCCGGCGACTCGGCCTGCGCCGACTCACGGGACCGGTCCGTCTGCGGGTCGACGAACGCCGGCGCGGCGTTGAGGTCGCCCTCGACCATCAGGTCCCAGAACTCGCGGATGCCCACCGTCAGGTCCCGGCCGCCGGTGCCCTGCGACTGCTCGCTCCACGGCACGGGGTCGTCCTGGTAGGTGAGCAGCACGTAGTTGTTGACGTCCGGGGTCCGCGGCACGGCGCCGCCGTCGAGCTCGCGGATCACCGTCTCCAGATAACGCCGCTTGCGCTTCAGCTCGTCCTTCGTCGTGTGGCGGAACCACGTCATCGACCGGCGCTCGCCGTCGTCGTCGACGAACGTCATGACCTCGCGCAGGTCGTCCCGGTGGTGCAGGTCGTAGAAGTCCGCGAGGCGCTGCGCGTAGTCCCGCGTTTTCGGGTGGGTGGCCACGTTGCCGACCTTTTCGTCCCCCACCCACACCACCCGGCCGTCGTCCAGTGCGTCCAGGTATTCCTTACCGGTTCGCAGCACAGGTCGCTCCTTTCCGATCGTCGGCGCCTTCCGGTGCGCCGGTGCCGACGGTGCCGCGCGACGGGGTGAGGAAACCCCGGTGCCACCGGGTGAATCCGCGCTAACACCGGATTTCGCCGCGGCTAACGGCGGCCCGGCTACCGTTCCGGCACGAACGCGAGGAGGCGGACCATGCTCGACCCGGACGAAAAGAGCATCACCGAAGCGGTGCTGCGGACCATGGCGGACACGCCCGACCCGCGCGTCCGCACGGTGCTGTCCGCTCTGGTGCGGCACCTGCACGACTTCGTCCGGGACGTGGACCTCACCGAGGCCGAATGGGCGCACGCGATCGGCTTCCTGACCCGGACCGGCCGGAAGTCCGACGACACCCGGCAGGAGTTCATCCTGCTTTCCGACGTGCTCGGGGTGACCACGCTCGTCGACGCGGTCAACCACCGGCGCAGCACCCACGCGACGGAGAACAGCGTCCAGGGCCCCTTCTACCGGGAAGCGCGACCGGAATTCCCCGACGGCGCCGACATCTCCAACGGCCTGCCCGGCACGCCACTGCTGTTCCGTGCCACCGTGGTCGACGCCGCCGGCGCTCCGGTGGCCGGAGCCGAATTCGACGTGTGGCACGCCGACAGCCACGGGCACTACGACTCCGACGTGCCCGGCCTCGACGCGGCCGCGATGCGCGGGCTGTTCCGCACGGGCCGGGACGGGACGGTCGAGATCCGTAGCATCGCACCGGCCCCGTACCCGATCCCGGACGACGGACCCGTCGGCGAGCTGATGCGCGCGACCGGCCGGCCGGTGATGCGGCCCGGGCACATCCACGTCCGGATCGCGGCACCGGGCTTCTCGACCGTGACGACGATGCTGTTCCGCGACGACGACCCGTACCTCGCGCAGGACCCGGTGTTCGGCACCAAGCGGTCGCTGCTCTACCGGCGCGATCTGCGGGAGGGGCCGGACGGGCCGTTCGACCTCGTCGAGCACACCTTCGTGCTGGATCGGCTCGGCTGAGCCGCCGCCCCGGTCGTCGCGCCGTGGCGGTGCTGAGCTGCTTCGCTCAACAGGAGGTACGCGCCGGCAGTCCAGGTGTACGCGCGGTCGCGCAGGCCGGCTCCGGTGAGCGCGTCGAAGTTCTCGGCGAAGCCGTGGTCCTCGCACGTCCTCCGGAACCGGCTGCTCACTTCGTCGGCGAGGTCGGTGGCGCCTCCTCGGCGGAGGCCGTCTTCGACGAGGACCGTGACCGGGGCCCAGACCGGGCCGCGCCAGTACCCGTCGGGTTCGTAGTGCGGCGAGGTCGGCAGCTCCGTGGCCAGCCCGACCGGCGTGAGGTGCTCGGCCACGCGGGCGCACAGCCGCTCGAAGACGTCGCGTGGCAGGTGCTCGCCCAGCACGATCGGCATGAGGTCGAGCAGGCTCGAGCCGCGCTGGGACGTCCCCGTGCGGACGCTGCGGCTGCGGAAGGACGAGCCGTCCCAGAGCTCGGCGAGCAACGCGGCCAGCAAGGTGTCGGCGCGTTGCCCCCAGTCCGTGGTGGTGTCCCCGGCGTCGGGGGCCAGCGCGGCCAGTTCCTTCAGCTGCAGGACGAGGAAGGCCGCGAGGTCCGCGGTGACGAGGAGGCGTTCGCTCGCGAACACCGTGGCGTTGTCCCAGCCGCTGTCGTTGCCGTGTTCGTAGTACGGCAGCCGCTGCCCGGGGGCGCGGCGGTGGTCGAGCCAGAACGACGTCCAGGCCGCGAGCTGCCGGTAGGCCAGGGCGGGATCGGGAACGCCGCCCGGAAGCCGGCTGCGCAAGTGCGCGAGGGCCCAGCCGTGGATCGGCGGCTTGACGAAGTTGCGGAGCACCTCGGCGTGGGTGACCGAGTCCGGCAGCGCGCCCAGGCCGTCTTGGTGGTCGAAGGGCAGCTGGTACTGGTTCCACGCCAGCTCCGGCGCCCCGGGGGCCAGCGCCAGCGCGGTGAAGCAGTGGTCCCAGCTCCACACCTTGTTCATCCAGTGCTTCGACATGAGCACGGCCGGGCGGGCGAGGAACCCGGCGGGCGCGACCGTGGCTGACCACAGCACGTAGCAAGCGAGGTCGGCCGCGGGGGTCGAGTGGTTCCGCCAGGGGGCGACGGCGTCGGCGAAGGCGGTGAAGTCGCCGTGCGCCGAGGCGGCGGCCCGCCGGAAGTCCACAGTGGACGTATACGGTGCCGCGCCGGTGGTGGTTTCCTCCAGCGCGACCTCCCACGGGCCGCCGTCGGCGCCCACGGTGACGCCGCGCCGGGCCGTGCCGAGTTCCTGCTCGCCGGTGTGCGTCCACTGTCCGGAAAGGAGGGTCACGCGGAGGCGGTTTCCGGTCTCGTAGAAGGTGAACACGGCCGCTCCGGACGGGTCGGCGAAGAAGTACGGGCCGGTGAACGGCGTGAGGTCCGGCTCCGCGGCGATGATGCTCATGCCCAGGCCGGTGCCGGCGATCCGGAGCGTCCCGGCGTCGGCGAACGCCGCGGTGATCCGGCCCTCGGGCGAGCTCCACGTGAGCACGGCGGGGTCGGCCGAGACGTCGGTGGCGGCGCGGTGGCCGTCCCGTTCGGGCACGAGCGCCAGCACGGGGTGCAGGCCGTGCCGGTGGGACACCACGTGCACGTCGTCGGCGCGCCGCGTCGCACCGAGCACCGGGGACAGGCCGAGCCAGGATCCGGCGCGGCTGAACGGGATCTCCCCGACGGAGAACTCGGCGGTCACAGGGTGGTCCCTTCAGTCCTTGACGGCGCCGGCGGTGACACCGGCCGCGACGTAGCGCTGGGCGAGCACGAGCAGCACGGTGGCGGGAACGGACGCGACCACGGCGGTGGCCATGATCGCGTTCCACTCCTGGTTGTTGTTGCCGATGTAGTGGTAGATGCCCAGGGTGAGCGGGCGCAGCCGGCCCCCGGCGTCGAGGGTCGCGGCGAACACGAAGTCCGACCAGGCCCACAGGAACGAGAACAGCGCGGCGGTGACGACGCCGTTGCGGCTGGCGGGCAGCACGACCGACACGAACGTGCGCCACGCCCCGGCGCCGTCGATCCGGGCCGCCTGCAGCAGTTCGTCGGGCACGGAAGCCATGAAGGAGGCCAGGATCAGCACGGCGAACGGCACCGCGACGGTGGAGTCGGCGACGATCAGGCCGCCCACGGTGTCGGTCAGGCCGAGCTTGACGTAGCTGCCGTAGAAACCCAGGGCCATGATGATGCCCGGGATCATCTGCGCCACCAGCAGGACGAAGCCGAGCACGCGCCGGCCCGGCGGCCGGAGCTTCGCCAGCGCGTACGCCGCCGGGGCGGCGATGACCAGGGTGAGCGCGACGGTGCCCAGCGCGACGAGCAGGCTGGTGCCGAAGTAGGGCAGCTGTTCCCGCAGGACGCGCTCGTAGCCGGCGAAGGTGGGCGAGGCCGGGAACAACTCCGGTGGTGACTTCCTCAGGTCGCCGGGCGGGGTGAGCGAGACGGCGACCATCCAGTAGACCGGGAAGAGCATCGCCGCGGTGAGCAGGACGCCGAGCGCGGTCGGCCACGCGGGGCGCTTCACGCGCGTTCCTGGTGACGCTGCAGGCGGACGTAGACCAGCCCGGCCGCGAACGCGAGCAGGATCAGCACGTTGGCGACGGCCGCGCCGGGGCCGAACTCCGGCAGCATGGAGCCGAACCCCAGCTCGTAGGACCAGGTGGCGAGCGTGCTCGACGAGCCACTGGGGCCGCCCCTGGTCATGATCCAGATGATGTCGAACACCTTCAGCGTGTAGACCAGGCCGAGCAGCAGGGTGATCGCCGACACGGGCCGCAGGACGGGGAACGTGACGTGGCGGAACGTCTGCCAGCGGGTCGCGCCGTCCAAAGCGGACGCTTCGTGCACCTCGGCGGGGATGTTCCGCAGTCCACTGTGGAGCACGACGAGGTTGAACGGGATGCCGATCCAGATGTTGGCGATGGTGACCGACACCAGCGACCAGGACGGCGAGGTCAGCCAGTCGACCCGGGCGATGCCGAGGCCGTGGAGGACCGCGTTGACCAGTCCCGACTCGCTGTTGAGCAGCCAGGCCCAGGTGGACCCCGACACGATCAGCGGCAGCAGCCACGGCACGAGGAACAGCGCCCGCAGCGTCGCCGACAACCGGAAGCGGCGGGTGAAGAACACCGCCATCGCCAGGCCGATCGCGTACTGGAAGACCAGGGACGCGGCCGTGAAGACGAGCGTGTTCACCAAGGCGGTGCTGAACCGCGGGTCGCCGAACACGGTGGCGTAGTTGGCGAACCCGGTGAAGGGCGCCCCGCCGCGGACGAAGGTCCGGACGGTGTAGTCGCGCAGGCTCAGGTCGACGGTGGTGTACAGCGGATAGCCGTAGCAGGCGAGCAGGTAGGCCGCCAGCGGGACGAGGAACGCCCAGCCGGCGAGCCGCTTCTTGTCGAGTCGCCGCTTGTCGTGGGGCCGATTGTCGTGTGGCACTGCGTGGCTACTTCGCCGCCGCGGCCGCGGTTTGGGCGTCCTTGAGCGCGGCCTCCGGCGTCTTCGAGCCGGTGAGGGCGGCCTGGACCGCGTTCCACAGCGGCTGCGAGATGCGGGGGTACCGCGTGCCGAGGTTGTCCCCGGTCCGGCCGTTGGCGTTCTTCACCGCGTCGACCCACACCGCCAGTTCCGGGTTCCGGGCGACCTGCTGCTGCTGGACCGACGGCACCGCCGAGACGTAGGTCAGCGCCGTGTCCGAGGTCAGCACCTTGTCCGGGGAGGTGAGGCAGGCCGCGATCCGGCCGGCCGTGCGCTCGGTGCCCGGGTCGTCCTGGGCGGGGACGGTGACGAACTCCCCGCCGGTCGGCGCGGGCGCGGTGCCGCCGGTGCGGCCCGGGATCGGGATGACGCCGTACGGGAAACCGGCTTTCTTCGCGTTCTCCAGCTGCCAGGTGCCGTTCTCGGCGAAGGCGTACTGGCCGGTGGCGAACTCCTGCCAGCTGGTCGTCTGCGTGTTGCCGATGACCGAGTTGGGGGCGTAGCCGCGGTCGAGCCAGGACTTCCACTGGGCCAGCGCCGTGACGGCCGGGGGAGCGGACAGGTCGGTCAGCGCCGCCCCCGAGCCCCAGAACCACGGCAGGAACTGGAAGCTGCCCTCCTCGGTGCCGATCGCGGAGAAGGTGATGCCCTTCTTCCCGGCTGCCTTCACCTTGCCCAGCGACGTTTCGAGCGACGCCCAGTCCGTGACGGAGGCGGGGTCGACGCCCGCGGCGGCCAGGACGTCCTTGTTGTAGTACAGCGCGAGGGTGTTGGCGCCCAGCGGCACGCCGTACGTGCGGCCCTGCACAGTGCCGGCGGCCACCAGGTTCGGTGCGGCCGGCGAAGCGTCCAGCCCGACCTCGTCGTTCGCCTTGAGCACGCCCGCTTCGACCATGGTGGACACGACCGGGTTGTCCAGCACGAGCACGCTCGGCGCGGTGCGCTGCCGGGCGGCGAGCAGCACCTTGCCGGTGAGGTCGGTCGTGTCGTAGGCCTGGCGCTCGATCTTCACCCCGGCTCCCGCCGCGCAGTCGTCGATCACCTTCGCCCACGCGGAACCGGCCGTGAACTGCGGGTACGGGTCCCAGATCGAGAACGTCCCGGTGCCGCCGCCGGCCGGGGACGACGAGCAGGCCGCCATCGTCGCGGCGAGGGCGACCGCCGCCAGCGCGGCCGGGAGCGGACGGGTGCGCGGGGGGTACGGCATGGGGTCCTCCTGGCGGCCACGGCGACGACAGTCATCGAACCGGTTCGATGATGGGAGCCGCAACAACGTAGACCGCGGCTCGCCCCGTCCGCAAGAGGCGGCGTTCCGGGATGGCAAGATGGTCGAACCGGTTGCCGCCGACGGATCCGGGGACGGGAAGCGGACATGAACATCGGCGAGATCGCCAAGCGGGCCGGGGTGTCCCGCAGCACGGTGTCGTACGCGCTGAGCGGCAAGCGGCCGGTGTCGGCGCGGACGGTGCGGCGGATCAACGACGTCATCGCCGAGCTGGGCTACCGGCCCAACGCCAGCGCGCGGGCGCTGGCCGAGGGGAAGACCCGGACCATCGGGCTGGTGATCCCCCCGGCGAGCGCGCGCCTGACCGACGCGCAGCTGGGCTTCGTCGCGAGCGTCGTCGAGGCGGCCGCGGCGCACGACCACGACGTGCTGCTCTCGCCCAGTGGCGGTGACCACGACCGGTCGTTCGAGCGGATCGTGACCGGGCGCCGGGTCGACGGCGTGATCCTCATGGAGATCCTGCTCGAGGACGCCCGGGTCGACCGGCTGACCGGCGCCGGGCTCCCGTTCGTCGCGATCGGCCACGTCGAGCACCCTGGCGCGTCGTGGTGGGTCGACGTCGACTACGCGACGCTGATCGCGCGCTGCGTGCGTCACCTCGCGGATCTCGGCCACGAGCACGTCGTGCTGATCAACCGCTCCGAGCACCTCGTCGCCGCCGGCTACGGCCCGGCGGTGCGCGCCACGGCCGGGTTCCTCGGCGCGGCCGGGGAGTGCGGGATCACCGGGCACACCGTGAGCTGCGCCGACGAGCCGGCCGCCGGCCTGGAGTGCTTCGAGCGGATCCGGGCTCGGTGGCCCGAGGTGACCGCCGCGGTGACGATCAACGAAGCCGCCCTGCCCGGGGTGCAGCGGGCCCTCGACCGGGCCGGCCTGGACGTCCCGCGGGACTTCTCGCTCACCGGCGTGCTCGCCGACCGGCTGGCCGAGGACTTCCACCCGCCGCTGACCGCGGCGGACGTCCCGGCGGGGGAGATGGCCCGGCTGGCCGTGGACCTGCTGCTGGAGCAGATCGGCGACCGGTCCGCCGAGCCGCGGCACGCCCTGCTGGAGCCGGCGGTGACGCTGCGGTCCAGTACCGGTGCTCGGCGCTCGCGGAAGTGAACCGGTTCGACGCCATTTGGTCTCTTGTTGGCGAATCTCTGACGGCGTAGCTTCACTCCTTGGTCGAACCGGTTCGACGTCGCACCTGACCTCGTTGTCCGTGCCCGAAGGAGTCGCACGTGGACATCTCGCGCGAGCGCGCCCGCCGTGGCTTTGCCGCCTTCCTCGTCACCGCCGCCCTCACCGTCTCGTCCGCCGTGGCCGTCGCGGAGCCGGCCCGGGCCGCCGACGAGTCGATCGCCGTCGACTTCTCCGCCGGTGGCGGCACCCCGACCCACCGGGCGTCCGGCTGGATCTACGGCATGACCGAAAACGCCTCGGCCCCGGCCGACCACTTCTACCGCGACGTGCAGTTCCAGGCCATGCGCGCCGGCGGCGCGCAGCTGGACAGCCCGGGCGGCTGGGTCTCGGGCAAGTACGACCGCCGCTGGAACGCCACCCGCGCCCAGCTGCTGCGCACCCGCGCGCTCGGCGGCAAGTTCGTCCTGCTGGTGCACGACCTGTGGGGCGCGGACGGTTACCCGATCTCCCGGTTCCCGGGTGACAACGGCGACTGGACCGACTACGACGCCTTCCTCACCCGGCTGATCGGCGACGTCCGGGCCACCGGCGCCCCCGTCGAGTGGGACCTCTGGAACGAGCCCAACATCACGCTCTTCTGGAACCGCCCGCAGAGCCAGTACTTCGCCATGTGGCAACGCGCGTACCAGCGGATCCGGGCGGCGTTCCCGGAGCAGCCGATCGTCGGCCCGAGCCTCGCCGGCGTCCCGTCGACCGCGGCGGGCTGGTGGACGCAGTACCTGGACTTCGTGCGTTCCTCGAACGTCGTCCCGGACATCGTGAGCTGGCACTCCCTGCCGGGCGATCCGGTGGCGAACGTCGCCGCCGCCAACGCATCCCTCGACACGCGCGGCATCCCGCACCCGCGGCCGTACCAGATCAACGAATACGGCGCGTCGAACGAGCAGAACCCGGGCGACGGCTCGTGGTACATCGCCCGGCTCGAGCGGGCCGGCGCCGACGGGCTGCGCGCCAACTGGGCGAGCGGGGGAAACCTCCACAACGACCTCGGCAACCTGCTCGTCCACGACGCCGCGGGGCAGCACCAGCCCAAGGGGGAGTGGTGGGTCTACCGGTTCTACGGCTCGCAGACCGGCCGGATCGCCGCCACGACACCGAGCGGTTCGTACGACGCGTTCGCCACGGCGGCGAGCGGGTCGGCGAAGGTGCTGGTCGGGGGCGGCGGCACGACCGGCAATGTCGCGGTCGCCCTGCGGCGCCTGGACGCCACCACGGGAATCGTCGAGAACAACCAGGTCCGGGTGCTCGTCCAGCGGATCCCGTACAACGGCGGCGGCGCGGTCGCCGGCCCGGTCACCGTCCAGAACTCCGTGCTGACCCTGTCCGGCAACGCCGTGACCGTCAGCGTGCCGCACGCATCCGCCGACGACACGTTCACCATCACGCTGCTCCCGCCGTCGGACGGCGGGTTCCAGTCGGTCGCCGTCGCCCAGCATTCCCAGCAGTGCCTGGACAACACGGATCTGAGCACCGCCGACGGCAACCGGCAGCAGCAGTACCCCTGTGAGGGCGGCGACCAGCAGCTGTGGAACTTCCGCCCGGTCTCCGGCGCGTTCACCGTCGTCAACCAGCAGTCGGGCAAGTGCCTCGAGGTGGCCGGCGCTTCGACCGCCGACGGTGCGGCGGTCCAGCAGGGAACCTGCCGTCCCGGCGCGGCGAACCAGCAGTTCACCTTGCGGAAGGTCACCTACAGCGGCAACGACGCCCACGACTACCAGCTGGCCGCCCGGCACAGCGGCAAGTGCGTCGACGTCAACCAGGCCTCCACCGCCGTGCGCGCCCAGCTCATCCAGTGGCCGTGCCGGGCCGTCACCCAGGGCAGCCCGCTGAACCAGACGTGGCGCCTGTGGGGAGCGGCGCCGGCCGGTTGACCCGGCTCAGCGAGTACTGGCGAGGGTGACCTCGACGACGCGCTCGACGAACGCGTCGTCGAGGGGCTCTCTGGACAGCAACCGGCGGTAGAACAGCGGGCCGAGGAAGAGGTCCGCGACGAACTCCGGGTCGGTGTTCGCGGCGGCTTCCCCGCGGGCGATGGCCCGCGCGACCGCGTCGTGGACGGGTTTCCGGCGCCGGGCGGTGAATGCGGCGAGCACCTTCGCCAGGCCCGGGTCGCGCTCGGCGGCGTCGAGCAGCCCGGGGATGAGCGCCGAGGTCGGCGCGGTGTGCAGGATGCGGTCGAGGTCGCGGGCGAAGGTGACGAGGTCGCCGTGCAGGCTGCCGGTGTCCGACGGCGCGGCGGCCGGCACGATCGACTCGACGGCCGCCCGCAGTACCGCGTGCTTGTCGGGCCACTGCCGGTAGATCGTCGTCTTCGCCGCGCCGGACCGCGCCGCGATCGCCTCGACCGTCGTGCCCGCGAAACCCTGCTCGACCAGCAGCTCGACGGCCGCGTCGAGGATCGCGCGCCGCGAGCGGGCCACCCGTGGATCCGTCACCGAAGACCTCCTTGCGGGCAGTCTAGCAACTTCGCTACGCTACGGTAGCGTAGCGAAAGTTTGGGGAGAGGAGCCGCGGTGAAATTCGGAATCGAACTCCCGACCGCCACGTCCGGGATGATGCACCCGGTCCCGTTCGCGACCCCGCGAGACCTGGTGGACCTCGCGATCGAGGCCGAGCAACTCGGCTACCACGACGCCGGCGGCAACGACCACCTGTCCACAATGGACTTCGTCCGGCGCGCCTGGCCCAACCCGCCGGATCTCTACGAACCCCTGCTCGTGCTGGCGCAGGTCGCGGCGAAGACGTCGGTGCTGCGGCTGACCACCGGCATCCTGGTGCTGACGCTGCGGGACCCGGTGCTGCTGGCGAAGCAGGTGGCGACGCTCGACCAGCTCAGCGGCGGCCGCGTCACGCTGGGCGTCGCGGTCGGCGGCTACCGGGACGAGTTCGAAGCCGTCGTGCCCGGCCTGCGGCACGCCGACCGGGCCCGGCTGACGCGCGAGCGGATCGAAGCCCTGCGTCTCTTGTGGACGGAGCGGAACGCTTCCTATCACGGCGAATACGTCCACTTCGAGAACGTCGAGTCGTTCCCCAAGCCGGTCCAGGCACCCCTACCGCTCTACTCGGGCGGCAACGCGGAAGGTTCGCTGCGGCGGGCGGCCTCGCTGTGTGACGGCTGGCTGCCGGCGAAGCTGAGTCCTTCGGGCATCGCCGCGGGGCGCGCGAAGCTGGCCGAGTACGCCCGCGCGGCGGGCCGCGACCCGGCCGCGATCACGACGGCCCTGCAGTCGGTCGTCTGCCTGGGCCCGACCCGGGAAGCGGCGCGCGAGACGTTCCGGAACTCCTCGTTCGACCTGTTCCGGAAGTCGCTGGCGAAGACGATGACCAAGGGCGTCGACCAGGACGCGTACTTCGACCTGAACCTGATCGGCACCCCGGACGAGGTGTGCGCCAAGGTCGAGGCCTACGCACGGGCGGGCGTCGAACACCTGACGGCGTTGCTGTTCGTCGGCAACACGGTCGAGGAGATGCGGGCGCAGATCCGGTTGTTCGCCAGGGAAGTCCTGCCGTCGTTCCCCTGATCGGCGATGTATCACGTCCAGTGCTTGGGGTCGTGCAGGTCGTCAGGGTGCCTGGTGACCTGTGATGGCTTCGGGTCGTCGGGCTCGTAACTGAACGATGAGCCGTTGCGAAGCTCGCGCCACACGAAATCGTCGCTGCCGTGGTGTCGCTGGGTCCAGCGTTGGACAGTGCGCCAGTTCCCGCCGTTCACGCGCAGCTGGAGTTCCCACCGGACGTGATCGAGCCGGGCCTCGTGGTCCCAGCGGGTGCCGAACAGCAGCAGTTTGCCCACGGTTTCTTTGGCGAGAACGACGAACGGGGTGCCGTCGCCACGGTAGGCCTCGCGGAACAAGTCCTTGTGGGACTTCAACGTGTGGTACTTGGCAGGATCCAATTCGCCATTGAGCCCGAAGATCTCGTGCGCGTCGGCCACTGGGTGGTCCGGGTAGCGTGCAACGACCCGCGCGTCGGTGATCACCCCGGCGCGAGCGCCGGCGTTGGTGACGTTCACGGCGACCACGACGCGCGGCACGTACCACCACTCGCGATCAAGCGTGGTCTGATCCGCGAACAGAGACAGCCGGCCGACCGCCAGGCGCGGCGAGAACGTCGCCAGGTGGGTGCGCCACAACGAAACGCACGCGACAATCAGCGCGGCCACGGACACGACCGCTGACGCGAGCTGCATGGGATCCCCCTTCCGGCACCGCCGAGCGATATCGCCCGAAGCGTATCTCGCCGACCGGAGCGGGCCGGCGGCTCAGATCCAGCCGCGGCGGGTGGCTTCCATGGCGATCTGGAAGCGCGTCCGGGCCCCCGTTCGCCGCATCAGCTTGGTCACGTGGCGCTGCACCGTCCGCTCGCTCCAGCCGAGCGCCCGGCCGACGGCCTTGTCGGTCACCCCGGAAGCCAGCAGTGCCAGCAGTTTCGACTCGTCCGCGGACAGCTCGCCGGGGTCGGTGGCACCGAACCGGACCGGGACGCTCCGCGTCCACACCGACTCGAACAGCGCGATCAGCGCGTCCAGCAGGGGAGACGGGTGGATGAGGTACGACGCGGTCAGTGCCGGGTCGCCCGGGCGCATCAGCGGGATGATCGCGAGCCGGTCGTCGGCGATGGCCAGCTTCATCGGGACGTCGCCCGCGATCCGCGCCTGCTCGCCGTGCCGCACGCCCAGCTCGATGTCGTCGAGCAGGCCCGGCAGCTCGACGGCGCTCTTGTCGTAGACCACCCGGTACCGGACCCCGCGTTCGAGCAGCGCCAGCTCCACGTGGTTGGGCTCGCCGTGCCCCTGCGGGGCCGCGTACGGCGGCCGGTCGAACCCGCGCATCTGCACCCGGATGTCCTGCTGCATCCGCGTCCAGCGTTCGTTGACCTCGTCGCGCCCGGAGATCACCTCGACCAGCTCGCCCGGGTGCGCGAACCGGGTGCTCGCCCGGTAGGTCTCCATCAGCGCGCCGATGTGGCGGCGCGTGTCGCGCAGCGCGGCCTCGCGTTCGCGCAGGACCGCCTCGATGGCCCGGTCCGGCGGGACGACGACGTACCGGGTCGGGCGCCCGGCCGAGCGGGTCGCCAGGCCGGACTCGACGAGCGCCCGCAACGCCCGCCGGGTCGCGGGCAGGGAGCGGTGCGTGTCCTGGGCCAGTTCGGGGGCGGTCGCCTGGGTGCGTCGGACGAGGGCGTTGTACGTCGCTTCGTCCTCGCCGCTCACGCCGATGGGCTCCAGCACTGCCCGTCCTCTCCGTGTCGGGTTTCCGACACGTGACCGGAATCCGCCGCCTTGGTGAGCTTGTCACGCGGTGATCATTCCTGCACCGTTTGGAAGTCGACGGCGCGCAACCTCACACGGGGCGCGCCGTCTCGCTTGTCCGCCGCGACCTGACGGAACGAAGGAGTCTCCCCATGTCCCTGTCCGCCTTGCGGACCCGTGGCCGGTACCTGGTGCTCGCGGTGCTCGTCGCCGCCGGGTCCCTCGGTGCCGTGCCGGCGGTGGCCGCCACCGATCCGCCACCCGCGGCCGCCGACGCGAAGATCGCCCAGGAGCTGCGCGACCGGATGGCCGGTGCCCGAAACGGCGCGGATGCGAAGTTCGAGGCGGTCGTCGTCTTGAAGGACCGCGGTCTGCGGCCGGCCGCCCCGGACGCGGCGCGCCAGGCGCTCACCGACTCGGCGCGGGCCATGCAGGCTCCGGTCGTCGACCTCGTCGGCGCCCGCCACGACCAGGTCGTGACCACGTTCTGGCTCAAGAACATGGTGCTCGTCCGCGCCAGCCCGGAGACCCTGACCGCGGTCGCCGCGCTGCCGCTGGTCGACCGCGTCATCCCCAACTTCACCCTGAAGACGCCGACCGAGCCGCAACGGAAGCAGGCCAAGACCGAAGCCGCCGTCGCGTGGGGGGTGTCGAAGATCGGCGCCGACCGGGTGCAGCGGGACGGCGGCACCGGCGCCGGGGTGCGGGTGGCGATCCTCGACACCGGCATCGACACCGAGCACCCCGACCTCGCGGGCAAGCTCGTCAGCGCCGATCCGGCGAACCCGGAGCACCCGGGCGGCTGGCTCGAGTTCGCCGCCGACGGCTCGCCGGTGCACTCCACCCCGCACGACAGCTCCTACCACGGCACCCACGTGGCGGGCACCATCGCGGGCGGGCACAGCTCCGGCACGCAGATCGGCGTCGCCCCCGGCGCGGAGCTGATGGCGGGGCTGGTCATCCCGGGCGGCACCGGCACGCTCGCGCAGGTGATCGCCGGCATGCAGTGGGCGATCGCGCCCTACGACGCCGACGGCAAGCCGGCGGGCAAGCCCGCGAACGTCGTGAGCATGTCGCTCGGCGAAGAGGGCTACAGCAGCGAAATGGTCGAGCCCGCCCGCAACATCTACCTGGCTGGCGCGTTCCCGGCCTTCGCCATCGGCAACGACTGCGTGGCGGGCGGTTCGGCGGCACCGGGCAACGTGTTCGAGGCGACCGGGGTCGGCGCGACCGACGTCGACGACAACGTCCCGGACTTTTCGTGCGGCGGGGTCGTGCGGAAGCAGGACTGGGCCGACGCCCCGGCGAACTGGCCGGACAGCTACGTCGTGCCGGACCTGTCCGCCCCCGGTCTCGACGTCCTGTCGTCGCTGCCCGGCGGCGAGTACGGCCTGCTGAGCGGCACCTCGATGGCGACCCCGCACGTCGCGGGTACCGTCGCGCTGATGCTGCAGGCGAACCCGCGCCTGACTCCCGACGAGACGCTGGACATCCTGACCGGGACGTCGTTCTTCGACACCCGCTACGGCGCCCGGCCGAACACCCGCTTCGGCGCGGGCCGGATCGACGCGGCCGCCGCCGTCGCCGAAGCGCGCCTCGCGAGCGGCATCACCGGGACGGTCACCGCGGACAAGTCCCGGAACCCGCTGCGGGACACGAAGATCACCGTGGCGTCGACCGGCCGGTCCTACACCAGTGACGCCGACGGGCACTTCAAGATCCGGGTGCCCGCGGGCACCTACGACCTGACGCTGTCCCGTTTCGGGTACCGCGACCAGCGCGTGCGGGCCGTGGTGACCGACGGGAAGCCGACCGACCTGCGAGTCGCGCTGCAGCCGACGCCGCGGGGTGTGCTCACCGGCCGCGTCACCTACGGCCCGACGGGTTCGACCGTGCCCGGCGCGACCGTGCGGGTGGCGGACGTGCTCGACGAGCTGACCGCCGTTTCCGACGGCTCCGGCCGCTACACGATCAAGGACGTGCCGGAGGGCACTTACCGGGTGGTGGCGTCGGCGGCCGGGATTTCGGCCGCGAACCCCCGCCAGGTCACCGTGAACCCGTGGTGGCCCGCCACGGCCGACTTCGCGCTGCCGCGGCCGCCGGCGACGCAGCGGGTTTCGGTGACCCGCGACGGCGGGCAGATCCGCGCCGACAGCTTCTGGCCCGCGATGAGCGGCGACGGCGGTGTGGTCGCGTTCGCCAGCACGGCGTCGGAGATCGCGCCCGGCGAGGCGAACGACGACATGGACATCTTCGCCAGGGACAACCGCACCGGCGCGATCGAGCGGATCTCGGCCGCGGCGGACGGCACGGGGGCGAACGCCTGGGCGATCAGCCCGACGATCAGCCCGGACGGCCGGTACGTCGGGTTCCTCAGCGGCGCGACCAACCTCGTGCCCGGCGACGTCAACGGAACACCGGACTCGTTCGCGCGCGATCGGCGGACCGGCCGGACCGAGCTGATCTCGGTGTCCTCCGACGAGCGGCAGGCCGACGGCCTGTCCGGGCAGCCGGTGTTCAGCGCCGACGGCCGGTACGCGGTGTTCCTCAGCCAGGCGACCAACCTGGTGCCGGGGGACACGAACGGCAGGCAGGACGTCTTCCTGCGCGACCGGGTGGCCGGGACGACCGAGCGCGTCTCGGTGGGGGCCGCCGGGGTGCAGGCGGACGGCGATTCGCTGGAGCCGAGCGTGAGCGCCGACGGCCGGTTCGTCGCGTTCGAAAGCGGGGCGGAGAACCTGGTGCCCGGCACCGGCAACGACCACCGCGACGTATTCGTGCGCGACCGGCAGGCCGGGACGACGGAGGTGATCCCGGCGCCGGCCGGGGTGGAGGTGACCCAGCCGTCGATCAGCGCGGACGGCCGGAAGGTGGCCTACGCGAGCAGCGGCGCCGACGCGCCGCCGCAGGTCTACGTGTACGACCGGCAGACGCACGCGAACACCCTGGTGTCGCAGGCGGCGAGCGGCACCGGCGGCGCGGACGCGTACACGGCGAGCCCGCGGATCAGCGGTGACGGGAACTTCGTCGCGTTCTTCAGCTTCGCGGCCAACCTCGTGCCCGGTGACGACGGCTTGTCGGACGTGTTCGTGCGCGACCTGCGGGCGCGGACGACGGCCAAGGTGTCCGGCGGGGCAGGCGGCCGGCTGGGCGACAGCTACAGCGACTTCCCGTCCATCAGCACCGACGGCAAGTACATCGCGTTCGAAAGCGAGGCGACGAACCTCGTCGACGACGACACGAACGGCCGCTCGGACATCTTCGTCCACGACCGGGCACCCGGCCCGGAGCCGCGGTTCGCGGTGGCGGACCTGCACGTCGACGGCGGCCCCGGTCGATCGCCCGTGCGGGTAAGCGCGTCGGTGAAGGACGTCGGCGAAATCGCGGGCACGTACCAGGCGGTGCTGTGGATCGACGGCGCCGTCGCCGGCGAGCGCGCGGTGCCGGTCCGGAAGGACCAGACCACCCGCGTCTCGTTCGAGGTGCGCGACCTGCCGCGGGGAACCCACATCGTGCGGTTCGGGACGCTCACCGGTTCGGTGACCGTGGGCCGGTGACGGACCGCGTGCTCGCGACCCCTTCGGCGGGTCGCGAGCATGCGGCGCCCGTCGTCCGCGCCCGGCAACGCGGCGACCTGGTGCAGCTTCATGTTGGCGTTCTGCGAGCTTTCCACGAGCATCCGGAACGCCGCGACGGCGTCAAGGTCGTGGCGTTGCATCAGGATGCCCTTGGCCATGCGTCTGGGCGCCGACCAGCGCGATGGCCGCGTGCGTGGCGAACAGCCTGCCGTCCTCCCGGGTCTGGTGGCTGAAGGCGTCGTGGGCTCGGGAGTAGAGGTTCAGCGCGCCGAGGGTGGTGCCGGTGACGAACAGCCGGTAGGACAGCATCGAGGGCACGCCGAACTCGGCGGCCGCGGTGGCGAAGTCCTCCCAGCGGTCTTCGGCGGTGAGGTCGCCGGTGCTGTAGACCTGGTGCTCGGCGATGGCGTCCAGGCACGGCCCCTGGCCGGTGCGGTACTGGACCTCGTCGATCGCCCTGACGACCTCGTCGGTCGGGGCGACGGTCCGGATGGCGCGCCCGCGTTCCACGAGGGAGATCCCGGCGAGCTCGGCGCCGTCGACGTGGTCGATCGCGGCCTTCACGATGGCGGCCAAAGTGGACTCGACATCGGGTTCCGCGTCGCGCCCAACCTCGTGTCCGAGTGGTCGGGTTGATCGTTCACGAGCGGCCCCCTTCGCCCTCCTTTTCGGGTTACTCAGCCTAGCGAGGCGAAGGTCCGCGTTCATCTCGACACCGGCCGCGGCCCGGCCGCCGAGCAACGACTGAACTCCGGCCGGCAGGTACCTGTGCGCGCCTTTTTACACTATGCTCACTTGTATAAATGATCGCCGGTTGGCGACCTGTCCTGTCGTTCGGGCAGCGGGGCCGGCGAGACGAAGTCGTGGGACGGAGTTGGCAGTGACGACGACGCGAGGCCCGATCGAGACGCGCGCCCATCCGGTGCGGCCGGCGGTGAAGGGGTCCGCGCTGCTTCGGTTGCTGCGTACGACGGATCCGAAGCAGATCGGGATCATGTACCTGGTCACGTCGTTCGGGTTCTTCATGGTGGGCGGGGTGATGGCCATGCTGCTCCGCACGGAACTCGCCCGGCCGGGCCTGCAGTTCCTGTCGCAGGAGCAGTACAACCAGCTGTTCACCATGCACGGCACGATCATGCTGCTGCTGTACGCCACCCCGATCGTGTTCGGCTTCGCCAACTACGTCCTGCCGCTCCAGATCGGCGCACCGGATGTGGCGTTCCCCCGGCTCAACGCCTTCTCCTACTGGCTGTACCTCTTCGGCGGCCTGATCGTGCTGTCCGGCTTCCTGACCCCGGGTGGCGCCGCCGACTTCGGCTGGTTCGCCTACACCCCGCTCTCGGACGCCCTCCACTCGCCGGGCGTCGGCGCGGACCTGTGGATCACCGGCCTCGTCGTCAGCGGGCTGGGCACGATCCTCGGCGCGGTCAACATGGTCACGACCGTGGTCTGCCTGCGGGCCCCGGGTATGACGATGTTCCGGATGCCGATCTTCACCTGGAACATCCTGATCACCAGCATCCTGATCCTGGTCGTCTTCCCGATCCTGACCGCGGCGCTGTTCGGGCTGCTCGCCGATCGTCGGCTCGGTGCCCACGTGTTCGACCCGGAGACCGGCGGCGCGATCCTCTGGCAGCACCTGTTCTGGTTCTTCGGCCACCCCGAGGTCTACATCGTGGCACTGCCGTTCTTCGGCATCGTCACCGAAATCGTCCCGGTGTTCAGCCGGAAACCCTTGTACGGCTACAAAGGAATGATCTTCGCGACGCTGGCCATCGGCGGACTGTCGATGGCCGTGTGGGCGCACCACATGTACGCCACCGGCGCGGTGCTGCTGCCGTTCTTCGCCCTGATGAGCTTCCTCATCGCCGTCCCGACCGGGATCAAGTTCTTCAACTGGCTCGGCACCATGTGGAAAGGCCGGCTGAGCTTCGAAACACCGATGCTGTTCAGCGTCGGGTTCATGGTGACCTTCCTCTTCGGCGGCCTGACCGGGGTGATGCTCGCGTCACCGGCCATCGACTTCCACGTCACCGACACCTACTTCGTCGTCGCCCACTTCCACTACGTGCTGTTCGGCACCATCGTGTTCGCCACCTACGCCGGCATCTACTTCTGGTTCCCCAAGATGACCGGCCGGATGCTCGACGAGAACCTGGGCAAGTGGCACTTCTGGACCACGTTCCTCGGCTTCCACGGCACTTTCCTGGTCCAGCACTGGCTGGGCAACGAAGGCATGCCGCGGCGCTACGCCGATTACCTGTCCACCGACGGCTTCACCACGCTGAACACCTTGTCCACCATCAGTTCCTATGTGCTGGGGGCCTCGGTGCTGCCGTTCGTCTACAACGTCCTGCGCAGCTTCCGCTACGGCGAAGCCGCCGAGGTCGACGACCCCTGGGGCTACGGCAACTCACTGGAGTGGGCCACCACGTGCCCGCCGCCGCGGCACAACTTCACCGAACTGCCGCGCATCCGTTCCGAACGCCCGGCCTTCGAACTGCACTACCCGCACATGATCGAGCGGCTGCGCGCCGAGAACCACATCACCTTCACCGGGCGCACCGTGCCCAGCGCGGACGAGCCCGGCCCGGCCGCCCCGTAGGTTCAGGAGTTCGACACGGTCAGGTGAGCCAGGCACAGGGACGGTTCGACGAAGGGGTCGAGCCGCTGCGCGGTGACCGGCGCGCGGACCTCGGCCAGGACGCCCTGCATCAGGCCGAGGTGCAGCGAGCACACCACCTCTCGGTGCTGCTGCGCGATCTCGCGGAACGGGCAGTGCCGGAGTGGGATGACCGGCTTTTCGGCGTCCTCCACGGTGCCGGGTGCGAAGCCGGCGTCGGCGAGCACGGCCGACAGGCGCCGGATCCCGTCCTCGGCGTCGACGCGCTCGAACGGCGTCGGCCGCTCGGCCAGATAACGGCCCCATTCCTGGCCCGCCGCGATGGCGGCCTGCCGTGGCTGCGGGAGTTCACCGGCGACCAAGGTGGTCAGCATCGTCGCCAGCAGCTGGTAACTGCGCTGGCCGGCGGCGGAGTCCAGCGCCGTCGCCTGGTAGACCATCCGCGGCCGCCCGGGCTGGGTGCGGTCCTCGACGTGCCGCTCGGCCAAGCCGGCTTCGACCAGGTTGTCCAGGTGGAAGCGGGCCGTGTTCGCGTGCAGGCTCGTCGCCGCCGCGACCTGCTGCACGCCGAGCGGCTGGTCCGCCGCGCGCAGCAGGTCCAGCACCCGGGCCCGGCTCTCGCCGAGAGCGGCACTCGAGGTGACATCGGTCAACGGCCGTTCACGCATGCCGGTCATTTTAGTCGACGTGGATTCGTGTAAACCAGGGGTTCGGCCGTCGGCCGCAGGGCGCGCATCGTCTTGGCCAGCTGTTCGCTCAGCTGGTCCCAGCTGGCTGCGAACGCCGCCACTCCGTTGTCCTCGAGCGTTCGGACGACGTCGTCGTAGTCGACGCCGACCTGTTGCAGCCGGTCGAGGACGCGCTGGGCGTCGTCGTAGTGGTCACGGATCGAGTCGTCCGGCACCCGGCCGTGGTCGGCGACCGCGCGCAGGGTGGCTTCGGGCATGGTGTTCACCACGCCGGGGGCGACCAGGCCGACGACGTAGCGGGTGTCGGAGTAGGCGGGGTCCTTGACCGAGGTCGACGCCCACAGGGGGCGCTGCGGCCTGGCCCCGGCTGCCCGGAGTGCTTCCCACCGCGGTGTGGAGAACACCCGTTCGTGGTGCTGGTAGGCCAGTCGCGCGTTGGCGATCGCCGCACGGCCGCGTAGCTGTGTCGCGGCCGCGGTCCCGATCTTGTCCAGGCGGGCGTCGACCTCGGTGTCCACCCGGGACACGAAGAACGAGGCCACCGAACCGATCAGGGACAGGTCGTGGCCGGCGTGGCGCGCCCGCTCCATGCCGTCGAGGAAGGCGGTCATCACCGCGTCGTAGCGGTCGAGGGAGAAGATCAGCGTGACGTTGACGCTGATGCCTTCGGCCAGGCAGGTGGTGATCGCCGGCAGCGCCTGGCGGGTGGCGGCGATCTTGATGAACAGGTTCGGGCGGTCGATGGCCCACCACAGGGCTTCGGCTTCGGCGACCGTCGCGTCGGTGTCGTGGGCGAGCCGCGGATCGACCTCGATGGAGACTCGCCCGTCCACCCCGCCGGTGGCGTCGTAGACCGGACGCAGGACGTCGCACGCGTCGCGAACATCGCGGGTCGTGAGCGCGCGCAGGGCTTCGCCGGTGTCGACACCGCGCACAGCCAGGCTTCGCACCTGGTCGTCATAGGCCGCGCCGCCGGTGATCGCCTTGGCGAAGATGGTGGGGTTGGTCGTCACCCCCACCACGTGGTCGTGGGCGACGAGGGCGGCCAGGCTGCCCGAGGTCAGCCGGTCGCGGCCGAGGTCGTCGAGCCAGAGGGAAACTCCGCGCTCGGTCAGGGTGGTCAGTGCGTCGGGCATGGTGCTCTCCTCGGGGCTCGCCGGATCCGCTCGGTGCTCGCCGCGGACGACGGCGACCGGGCAGGTCGCGTTGTGCAGCACGGTGTGGCTGGTCGATCCGAGCATCAGCGTGGCGACGTCGCCGTGGCCCCGCGAGCCCAGGACGAGCAGCTCGGCGTCGGCAGCGGCAGCCGTCAGGGTGGCGGCGGGTGCGCCGGAGAGCACGGCCGAGCTGACTCGGACGCCGGGGTGGTGCTGCGCTTGCGACGACAGCAGGCTGTGCAGCGTGTCCGCCGCGTTCACGTGGAGGCGGCGCAGATCCTCTTGCGGGAGGTTCGCCATGATCTGGATCGTGGCGGCGTCGAACACGTGGATGGCGCGCAGCTCGGCGTGGCGCTGGGCGGCCTGGTCGAACGCGAACGCGAGGGCGAGGTGTGAGCTCGACGAGCCGTCGACCCCGGCCACGACCAGCCGCCGGCGGTCTTCGCCGAGGTGGTCGGGGACGATCACGACCGTGCAGCGTGCGTGCCGCGCGGTTCGGGCGCTGACCGAGCCCAGGCGGAATTCGTGCGGTCCGTCCGCTCCGCGCATGCCGACCACGAGCAAGGCGGCGTCGGACGCGGTGTCGACGAGCCGGCGTGCCGGATGGCCGGACACCGCCGCGGGCACCACGTCCACGCCGGGCGCCCGCGTCCGAGCATGACGGACGCCGCGGGCGAGGAGCTGGTCGGCCGCGGAGGCCACGGTGTCCTCGTCGTTGTCGGGCAGGCGTCGGTGACGGCCGACGTGGCACAGGACGACTTGGCTTCCGTCGCGCGTCGCCTGGGCCACGGCCCAGTTGGTGGCCTGGATGCTGCACGGTGAACCGTCGAAGCCGACCACGATGCGGGCTCGGTCGGTCATAGCTACCTCCACATCGGCGGGCGTGGCAACGAGGCGACGAGAGCGGTGACGTCGCCGATGCTCCGTTCCGCTCATCGACTCTATTTAATACTAGGCTACTCGTAAAAAATAAGGTCGGTAGCCCGGCCGCGACCAGGGAGCACATCGATGGAGAAGTCGTCCCTGACCGACCTCGTCCAGCAGCAGCTGGCGGGTGCCCGGGCCTCCTCGAGCGGGCGGAGCGCCCACACGGTGTACGGCGGGCACGGGCAGGTCCTCCGGCACACCCTGCTCGCCCTGGCCGCCGGGTTTTCGCTCGACGAGCACGACAATCCCGGCGAGGCCACCGTGCTGGTGCTGCACGGCCGCGTCCGTCTCATCGCGGGAACCACCGGCGGTGAGGGGCGGCCGGGGGAGTTGCTGATCGTGCCGCGGGCACGACATTCCCTCGCGGCGCTCGAGGACTCGGTCGTGCTGCTCACCGTCGCCAAGGGCGGCAACGGCTACCCGGGGCCCGACCGCCGCCAACCGTGAGGCGGTCTACCTGGTGGAGGTCGGGCAGTGCGACTCGGGGTCGACTCGGGGGTCCTCGACGAACTGGCCGCATTCCGGGCAGACGCGGGCCAGCCAGCAGACCGGGTCACCGCCGGACTGCGGCTCCGAGACGGGCGGTTCGTCGCCGGACGGGCGCGGCGGGGTGGTCATCGGTCTTTCCGGAGCAGGTCGGCCAAGACCGCGGCTTGGCTGTGTTCCACGTCCTTGGTCGCGGTGATCAAGGTGAGCGGCCTGCCTTGTGGCAAGGCGCGGAGGCGGTCGAGCGCCGCGCGGCCGGCGACGGTGTCGAGCTCGTCGCGGTACCGGGAGGAAAATTCGGCGAACTTCTCCGGGTCGTGGCCGAACCACCCGCGGAGCTCGGCCGACGGTGCGACGTCCTTGTTCCAGTCGTCCAGATCCAGTGCGTCCTTGCGGATTCCCCGCGGCCAGAGCCGGTCCACCAGAACCCGGACACCGTCCTCGGGTGCCGGCTGGTCGTACGCGCGCCGCACTCGCACCTGCAGCTGTCCCGTCATCCTTCACCACCCTGGCCGTTGTCCGACGGTTCGTCCCAGATCGGCAGCGTGAGCGCGGCGCCCAGGCGCCGGAGCTCGTCGCGGTGCAGCGCGCTCAGCTGTGCGAGGGCCCGTTGACCGCCCGAGGTCAGCTGGACCCGCACCGCGCGGGCGTCGGTGGGGTCCGGCGCCCGCTCCACCAGGTCCTGCTTCTGGGCGCGGTTGACCAGTTCGACGACGCTGTGGTGCCGCAGCTGCAGCCGCTCGGCGAGCTCGCGCATGGTCGCCCATTCGCGGCCGGGGAAACCCTTGAGCGCCAGCATCAGCTGGTAGTGCTGCGGCGTGAGCCCGTGGCGGCGCACGGTTTCCTCGCTGAAGCGCAGGTACCGCCGGATGCCGAAGCGGAAGCGCGCGAGCTCCTCGAAGTCCTGCTTGGTGAGCCGCTTCGATCCCACGCGCTCGTCCTTCGTCGTCATGACTCCATGAGACCACGTGCGCCCAGGACTTTCGCGGCGACCGGCCCGACCACAACTATATCGTGATACGATACAAATGTCCGACCAGGAAGCCGGCGATGGACCCAGGTTCGGCAGGCCACGCCCGGTCGAGGCCGTCCGGGGCACCGGAACCGGTGACACCCACCAGCTACGGCCATGCCGTGCCCGTCGGCGGGCGACCGGTCCAGTAGGGCCGCCCGTCGACAACACCCCCTGCGGGTGCAGCGCCCGCAGAATCGCGCCCCGGTGAGGAGCGGGGCGCCTCCCGGTCACCGGTGGACTCCCCCGTCCTCCCACCGGTGACCGGGACTTCCTGCGTGCCGAACGGCGTGAGGACGACTTCGCCGAGATCCTCGCCGACCCGGACGCCACCCACGACGTCACCGGCGAGACGAATCTGTCCACAGTGGAACCACTGATCACGGTGCCGAGCTCACCGGGCAGCGTGGTGAGTGTCCGCGAGGTCGCCGGGCGCGAGGACCGGCAGGTCGTGCTGGGCTCCTCCGCCAACCCGGCTTCCGGGACGTCGCCGTGGTCGGCCGGCTCGACGAGAGCTACGCCGCCCGCGCGCTACCGCCGGACGACGGCGACCGGGCAGCCCGCGTGGTGCAGGACGGCCTGGCTCACCGAGCCGGCGATAGCAGCCCGCACACTCCCGCGGCCGCGGGTCCCGACCACGAGGAGGGCGGCGCCGGCGGACTCGGCCACCAGCACGTCCTGGGCGCGGCCCTGGACGAGCCGGAGCTCGATCTGCGCGGCGGCCAGGCGTGACCGCCACGGGGCGAAGAAGCGCTGCAACGTGCGCCACTCGGCGGCTTCGGCCAGCGACCAGTCGTCGGTGACCGCGGCGAGGTCGGCCGTGCCACGCGGGGACCACGCGTGGACGGCGGTGACGCCCACGCCACGCTGGGCCGCGGCCCGCACGGCGAATTCGACGGCGCACTCCGAGCGGTGCGACCCATCGACACCGACCACGACGCGAGCGGCCGAGCGACCGGGCGTCGTCGGCTGCATCGGGCGGACCACGACGACGGGGCATGCGGCGTGCCTGGCGACCCGGAAGCTGACCGACCCGCCGAACAGGCCCCGCACGCCGCCCGGCCCGCGGCTGCCCAGGACGAGCAGCTCGGCGTCGCCGGATTGGGCCAGCAGCGCGGGTGCCCCGGCCCCGATCAGCAGCCGGGTGCTGATCTCGAGCTCGGAAGCCACCTGTCGCGCGCGTCGCACCGCCTCCTCGGTCACCGACCTCGCGACATCGGGCACACCGACGTTCTCGTACGGTTGCGGCAGTTCACCCAGCACGGCCCAGGACGGCACCGCCGCGTAGGCGTGCACGACACGCAACGGCAGCCGACGGACGGCCGCTTCCGCGGCCGCCCAGTCGAGAGCGTCACGGGCGGACTCGGTTCCGTCCACACCGACGACGATCGAACGTCTGCGCCGCATCGTCTCACCCTCGTTCCTCAGCGGTGCCGTCGTCGAGCCGGCACATCCGCGGGATCGACATATGTCGTAACACGATATATGTGCCGTCGCCTGCCGGATATGTCGTGATACGATAGATATCCGGTAGGTCCAGGAGGTGCGTCATGCTGAGCTTCCACGAGCGGAAAACGTTGCGCGAACTTCAACATCGGCTGCTGGCGGACGACCCGGACCTCGAACGGTCGTTCCGTGATGCCCCGCTTCGTCGGGCGCTGGGGCGTCGCGTACGGCTCGCTCTGACCGTGTTCACCGCGTGCGCGTTCGGCGTTGTCCTGCTCCTGCTGGGATCCCCGGCCAGTGCGCTGGGGATCGCCGTCGTGGCCGTGGTTTCATGGCTCATGTGGCTCCGCCCGGACGACGCCGGGCACGGGAAACCCTGACGCGGCACCTACGGCGCGAGCCGCTGGAACCGCCCGTAGGGCTCCGCGTCGATCAGGGTGACGCGCACGGTGGCGCCGCTGGGAACCCGGTAGGTCCGTTGCTCGCCCGGCTTGGCGCCGGCCAGGGCCCGGCCGAGCGGGGAGTCCGGTGAGTAGACCTCGAGGTCGTCCTGTGCCGTTTCGTCGCGCGAGCCGAGCAGGAAGGTTTCGGCGGTGTTGGTGTCGTCGTACTGGACGGTGAGCACCATGCCCGGTTCGGCGATCCCGTCGTCGGGCGGATCTTCGCCGACGACGGCGTCGCGCAGGATGTCGTCGATCTGCCGGATCCGCGCCTGGCGGTGGCGTTTCTGCACGATGCCGTCCGGATCGTCGCCGCAGGAAGCGTTCTCCGTGCGCACCAGGTCGGCGCGCTCCCGGAGCAGGCTGTGGTGGGCGTGGGGGGTCAACCACGGACGGACCGAGGCGGTCATGCTGTTCTCCTTATCCGGTGGTGTTCGAGCTGGGCGTCCGTGGGGGCTGGAGGAGTGGGGGAGGGGCCCAGCCCCCACGGACTTCGGAGAGCCCGCGTCGGTCAGCGGGGCTCTGGCTCGCCGAGCGCACCCGGCGGGAGGGCACCCGCGTCGACGGCGAACCCGGTGGCCGCCTTGAGGAGGATGTCCTTCTCGGTGCGCAGCAGCGCGTTTTCGGCGCGCAGCCGGACCAGTTCGCTGCGCTCGCCGGGTGTCAGCGCCGCTTCGTCGTTCGAGTGCACGGGTTCAGCGCAGGGGATCGAAGGGGCGGAGGGCTTCGGGCTGCTTGCCGGTGGTGATGTGCTCGGCGAGCAGGCGCCCGGTGACCGGGCCGTGGGTCAGCCCCCACATGCCGTGCCCGCCGGCGACGAACAACCCCGGCGCGCCGGCCGCGCCGATCACCGGGCGGCCGTCGGAGGTGACCGGGCGGGAGCCGACCCAGACGTCGGTGCGCTCGTCCCACCGGACGCCGGTGAGGAAGGGGCGCGCCGAGGCGATGATCGCCTCGACCCGCGCGTCGTCGAGCGGCGCGTCCGGTTTCCGGAACTCCATCGTCCCGGCGACCCGGAGGCCGCCGCGGTACGGCGTGCACGCGACCCGGATGTCGGGGAGGTAGAGCGGGCCCGGCACGGGGTGGTCCGTCGGGACGGTGAAGGAGTAGCCGCGCCCGGCCCGCACCCCGACGGTGACCCCGAACCGCTTGCCGAGCTCGCCCAGCCACGCCCCCGTCGCCAGGACGGCGGCGTGGGCGGACAGCGTCTGCCCGGCGGCCGACCGCACGGCGACGGCGTGCGGGTGCGGGCGCACGGAGGTGACGGCGAAGCGGTGCCGGATGGTGCCGCCCCGGCTGACCACCGCACGCGCCAGCGATTCGGCGAACCGGCCGGGGTCGACGTACCGCTGGCCGTCGAGCCGGACGCCGGCGCCGCCCGGGACGTTCAGCTGCGGGAACTGCTTCGCGAGATCAGTGGCGGTCAGGCCGGTGTAGGCGATTTCCTGCCCGGCTTCGCCCATGCGCCGCAGTTCCGCGAGCAGCCCGGCCGCGTGCTGGGCGGTCTCGAACACCGCCGTGATGGGCGCGTCGACGGTGGGAGCGTCGACGCCGTTCGCGGTGAGGACGTCGAACGCTTCGAGGCAGTCGTCGTTCAGCGGCAGGTTGGCCCGGACCGCGCGGGTCCAGGACCGGCCGGTGCAGTGCGCGGCGAACCGGGCCAGGAACGCCCACAGCCCGGGGTCCGGGGTCGCGGGGACGTGCAGCGGAGCCTGCCGGTCGAACAGCGTCCGCAGGCCGTAGCGCAGCACGCTCGGCTCGTTGAGCGGGATGGCGAGCCCGGGCGAAAGCCACCCGGCGTTGCCCCAGGACGCACCGGCCGCGATGCCGGCGCGATCGACCACGGTCACGCGGACGCCGCGCTCCTGCAGGAACCACGCCGCCGACAGGCCGACCACGCCGGCGCCGATCACGATCACCGAGCGCGGGCCGCCGTCGATCCGGTCGAGTTCGGGCATGACGTCCTCCGTGGCGCGAGTGGTGCTGGTACGACCAGGATGACCCGGATCGGGAGGACGGTGGTTGTCCGAACCGGACAATCCCGGTCGGCTCGCTTGTCGTTTCCGGTCAATGCGGCGGGTCGGCGACGACGAGCTCGATGATCATCGCGAGCCGCTTCGCGGGCACGTCGAGCTGCAGGGTCGTCACCTCGGCCATCTTCCGCAGCCGGTAGCGGATCGTGTTCGGGTGCACGCCCAGCCGCTCGGCGGCCTGCGCGAGGTCGCCTTGGGTCTCCAGCCACGCCCGCAGCGTGCCGAGGTAGCTGGTGCCGTGTTCCGCGTCGTGGCGCGCGAGGTCGGCGATCGGTCCCCGGGCCGGGGCGCGGCCGGCCGCCGCGGCGGCGCGCAACCGCTGCACCAGGATGTCGTCCCAGGACTCGTCGTAGGCGATCGCGGCGTCGCCGCCCGGCTGCGCATCGTGGAGAGCGACGCATTCGTCGGCTTCCTGCCGGCTGGCCGGCAGTTCGGCGAAGGTCGCCGCGCCGCCGATCCCCGCGACCACCGTCACCTGACCGGGCAGGGCGGCCCGCATGGTGTCGATCCACTTCCGGGCCGCGGCGACGTCCTCCGCGGGCAGGATGGTGTAGACGGTGTTGCTGAACAACGTGCTGCGGCCCGGGCGCGACCAGCCGAATCCCGTCGTGGCGCGCTCGAACGCCAGCAGGAGCGCGGCGTGCCGCTCCTCGGCGATGTGGGCCTGCAGGGCGATCACCCGGAACCGCCCGGGCGGCAGCCCCAGCCGGCTGAGCACCGACGCCGCGTCCGGCGTCCCCTCCAGCAGCCGGATCACCAGGTCGGACTCGACCTGCCGCTCGAGATCCGCGCTCGCCCGCGAGCGCAGCAGGTGCAGGCCGACCGTGCGCGCACTGTCCCGCAGCACCGCCCGCCGGGCATCGTCGAGGGGGCGGTCGCACTCGACCCAGATCGAGCCCAGCGACTCCCGGCCGGCGCGGACCGCGACCACCATGCGCCCGGCCAGCCCGTGCTCGGGCGCGGCCTCGACGAACAACGGCTCGTCGGACTCGGCGAGGTGGGCGAACACGCCTCGCCGGTCGAACAGCTCGCGAGCCCGCTCCGGCACCCGCCGCCCCAGGATCGTCTCCAGCCGGACCTGGTCGGCTCCGTGCTGCAGGCTGGAATAGGCCAGGACCCGGGAGAGCTGGTCCTCGATGGTCACCGTGCTGCCCAGCGCATCGGCGAGGCTGTCGGCGAGGGCGAACAGGTCGGTCGGCCCGCGTCCCGACTCGGTCTCGCGCCCTTCGAGCACCAACCCGTAGACGACGCCGGCGATCTCGCCCCACGACACCTCCGGCTCGACGACGAGCACCGCGACACCACCGGCCTCCGCCGCCGCGGTCACCGCCGGTTCCAGCGGCGCGGCCCCCCGCACCAGGACGACGGACGCCTGGGCGGCGGCCGCCAGCCCCACCGCCGCCGCGACGGATTCCGCGCCGACCGCGAGGTAGACGTCGCCACGCGGCTCGCGGGCTTCGTCCGGGTCGTGCATCACCACGTCGCGCAGGGAGACGTCCCGGGAGACCGGGCAGCAGCACAGCCGGACGCCGTAGCCCCCGAGCACGTTCACCAGCCGATCCAGCGTCACCATGACCCGTTCCTACCCCACCTCGCCGCCGGACGCTCAGCCTGGTCGGAGGGCGGTGATTCCCAGCGACAGCAAGGCGACGACCTTCACCAGTTCGATGGCGACGTAGGCGACGTGCGCGTGCGACCGGGGCAGGTCCGCACCGTCCGGCGCGCTGAGCACGCGGTCGGTGCGGCGGTTCAGCCGGGGCCGGATCGCGGCCAGCTGGATCGCGAGCAGGACGAGGACGGCCACCACCAGCGCACCCGCCGGAACGGCGAATCCTCCCAGGGCCACGGCGACGACGAGCCCGGCGGCCAGCACGCATTCCACGACGTTCAGGGCGCGGAACACCAGCCGGCCGATGCCCAGCCCGAGCGGGATCGTCACCCCGGGCGCGCGGAACTTCAGCGGTGCCTCGAGGAAGGAAATGCCGAGCACCAGGCCGAGCCAGGTGAAGCTGAACGCGCTCAGGAGCGCGCCGGAGGTGTGATCCACAGCGGGAAAGCCTTTCCTCACAAGACTGTCGATTGAGACGGAGTTTACACGAAGGCGTCTTATAAAAATTAGGGTGTCCTGCTGAACTGTCGAGACCGGCCGCGGAGTGCGGACCCGGCGTGGTCGTGAAGGAGGACGCGATGAGCTCGGCTTCGATCCACATCCAGGGGACCGGCGACGATCCCGCCGTCCGGGCGGCCAAGTGGCTCACCGGCACCATCGACACACTGCTGGGCGAGGCCCGCTCGAAGTCCGCGCTGCTGACCGAACTCAGCTTGGAGCCCGCCGACCGGCAGGCCGCTCAGGCCGGCCTGAACGCGTTCTGCGCCGACCGGATCCGGCGTTACCTCACCGCCGCGGACCAGGCCTTGTACGCGCCGGCCGCCGGTGCCGGCCCGACCCGCCTGCTGGTCACCGCATTGCGCATCCAGCACCGGAGCATCGCCGACGACATCGCGGACCTGGAAACGGCGAGTACGGCCGACCGAGCCCGCGCGGCCGCCCGTTCCCTCGTCACCATGCTCGAGTCATGCCTGGAAATCCAGAAATCGGTTCTCCTGCCCGCCCTCGCCGAACTCCCCGGAGCCGACCTGGCCGGCCTCGTCCAGGACATGGGCGCTGTGCTGGCGGGAAAGCACCTGGAGAAGCCGGACGAGCTCGACGTCCGGGAGATACCGCACGGCCAGCGGCACCCCCGCATCTTCGGCACCTACGCCCGGCTCGGCGAAGGGGAGTCGTTCGTGCTGGTGAACAACCATGATCCGAAGCCGTTGCGCCGCGAGTTCGACACGGCTTTCCCGGGCCAGTACGCCTGGGACTACCTCGAGCGGGGGCCGGCGCGGTGGCGGGTCCGCATCGGCCGCGCCACCGCGACGCACTAGAGACGTTCGGCTGCGCGCGAGTCATCGCATGGGGTCGAACTCGCGTGGTGCTTCGGGCTGCAAATCCAGCCGGCGTTGCCCCGCGACGCCGCGGTCCTGGAGGAACCACGCCGTCGACAGCCCGATGATGCCCGCGCCGACCACGATCACCGAGCGCGGATTGTCGCCGATCCGGGCCACCTGCGTCGTCGCGAGTCGATGACGTCGACGCCGGGCGGGAATTCGAGTGCGGTCAGCGGTGCCAGGACGGCCGGGCCGACCCCGGTCAGCGTGATGGCGACGTCGTCGCCGAGGGTCCGGCGGAGCAGGGTGACGAGGAGGATCAGAGCGGAGTGCGGAACCTCCGAAACGCCGGTCAGATCCAGGACGACCGCACGTGAACCGTCGACGGACCGGTCTTTCCCGCGATCCTCGAATCGCCGCCTCAGGTCGGCCACGATGGCGGACACGTAGCGATCCAGCTTCCCGGCGATGTCCTGGGGGATGCGCATCCGAAACCGGGTCGGCGTGCGAGTCGCCGCGGTCATGGTGATCCTTTCGTCAGCTGGCTGGCGGGAGCGGGCTCCGCGTTCACCTCGGACGGCGTCGACCGTTCGAGGAACCGGAGCAGCTCGACCGGGAAGGGAAGGACGAGGGTGGAGTTCTTCTCCGCGGCAACGGCCACGACCGTCTCGAGCAGCCGCAGCTGCAGGGCGGCCGGCGTGTCTTCCATGGCCGCGGCGGCCTGGGCCAAGGCTTCCGATGCCTGCAGCTCGCCTTCGGCGGTGATGACGCGTGCCCGCCGCTCCCGCTCGGCCTCGGCCTGCCGGGACATCGAGCGCTTCATGGAGTCGGGCAACACGACGTCCTTGATTTCCACCCGGTCGATGTGGACACCCCAGCCCAGCGCCGGGCTGTCGATCATCAGTTCCAGGCCCTGGTTGAGCCGTTCCCGGTTGGACAGGAGATCGTCGAGGTCGCTCTTGCCGATGATCGAGCGCAGCGATGTCTGCGCCACTTGACCGACGGCCTGCTGGTAGTCCTGGACGTCGACGGTCGCGCGTACCGGGTCACTGACCTTGAAATAGACGACGGCGTCCACCTTCACCGAAACGTTGTCGCGGGTGATGCCGTCCTGAGTGGGCACCGGCATCGTGACGATCTGCATGTTGACCTTCTGCAGCCGGTCGATCACGGGCGCGATCACGGCGAGGCCGGGGCCCCGGATGGCCGGCCGCACCTGCCCGAACCGGAAGACGACACCGCGTTCGTATTGGTTGATCACCCGGAAACTGGACGCGATCAGCATGAACGCGACGACGGTGATGGCGAGGGCAGAGTATGCCGCAGTCATGATTTCTCCGATATTCTCGTCAACGATTGCCGAGGCGGCCGGCCAGTCCGAGCGCGATGGCCACCGCGAAAAGTGAAGCAGCGGCGCCGAATGATCCGATCAGCATCAGGAAGCAGCCCAGTAGACCTGACGCGCCGGCAGTGATGTCGCAGGCGACGCGCTGCCACGGTCGTGGGGGCGCTGCCACCCGGGCGCGAAAGAACTGTTCGAAGTCGGGGTCGTCGGCCAGCTGATCCTGGATGTCGCGCAACGTCGCGCGTTCGCGATTGCTGAGCATGTCCTACTCCCTGGAATTCACGAGGGCGAACGCGCGCAGTGCCTCCGGTCGCGTGCCGGTGGTGATCTGCTCGGCGAGCAGGCGACCGGTCACCGGGCCGTGCGTGAACCCCCACCGGTCGTGGCCGCCGGCGAGATAGACGCCGGCCACGGGCGTCGCGCCGATCAGCGGCCGGCCGTCCGGGGTCACCGGGCCGTCGCCGACCCAGAGGTTCCCCCGCTCGCTCCAGCGCACGCCCTCGAGCAGCGGACGCGCGGACGCGATGAGCGACCTGACGTCTTCCCCTTCCGGGACAAGCGATTCCGCCATTCCGGCCACGCGCATCCCGTCGCGATGAGGTGTGCACATCGCGCGCGCTTCGGGTAGGTAGATCGGCCCGGGCACGGGACGGTCCACCGCGACGGTGAAGGAATACCCGCGGCTCATCCGCGCCGGCACCGGCACGCCGCAGCGGCGGGCCAGGCGGGCCACCGACGCGCCGGTGGCGATCACCGCCACGTCGGCCCGGAGTGCCGGACCGCCATCGGTGCGGACCTCGACACCACCACGGCGAGCGTGTACGTCCACGACCTCCTCGGTCCGGATGTCCCCGCCCCGGGCGAGCACCGAGCGGGCGAGTGCGTGGGTGAAGTCCTCGGGATCGGCATACCGTTGCCCCTCGATCCGCACGCCGACGGCGAGCGCCGGCGAGGCCAGCGGCATCTCGGCACGCAAGGCCTGTCCGAACAGCCCGCTGCGTTCGACCGGGTGCCCGATCTCCTCCAGCCGGTCCAGGACGCCCAGCAGGCCTTCCGCCTGCTGCACGGTCCGAAACGCCGCGACGACCGGAGCTTCGACGGTCCGCGCGTCGACTCCGTTCGTGGTAAGCACTTGGAAGGCGTCGATGCACTCGTCGGTGAGCGGCTGGTTCCGGCGGACCGCCCGGGTCCACGACGACCAGCGGCGGTTCGCGGTGACCTGCGCGAGGAAGCCCCACCATTCCCGGTCCGGGACGGGCGAGTTTCGCCGCACGCCGGCCGGGCGCGTGAGTGAGCGCAACCCGTACCGCAGCGCGGCAGGCTCGTGCAGGGCCACCAGGCTCGGCGCGATCCACCCGGCGTTTCCGCGCGAGGCACCGGCCGCCACTCCGTCGCGATCAAGCACGGTCACTTCGACCCCGCGCCGCTGCAGGAACCACGCTGCCGACAGCCCGACGATGCCGGCACCCACCACGATCGCCGTTCGTGGCCCGCGGTCGCCCCGAACACCCGTGACGGGGGTGACGTCGCTCCCGTTGGCGCCGATCATTTCCGACCTCCGCATCGCAGTTGTGCTGATATCTCCATGGTGCGGAGAAATCTGCTTGCGCGGTTGTCGCGATTTCACAATGGGGGGACGCTGTTTGTAGCGTTTCTACACCGTGTCGCGGGCGGCCGCTGATTTGGTCGTCAGCTCAGGATGTGGTCGACGGCGGTCGAGCACTGTCGTCGCCCGGAATTGCCGCGGGCCTCAATTCGACGCAGCACTCGCCCGCGCGCGGATCGAGGACGGCTTCGACGGTCGGAGCCTGGAGGCCGTCGAGCAAACCGCTGAGGAAGGCCTGGTTGATGCCGCACACCAGGTCCGGGGCCTTCGCGGCCAGCGGGTGGAACGGGCAGTTGCGCAGCCGCAGGCACGTCGGGGTCTCCCGATCCGGCTCGAAGCCGTGGCGCTCGACCACGGCCGAGGTGAGCGTCAAGGCGCGCTCGGTGCCGAGGCGTCCCGGGCGGACCTGTTGCCGTTCCGCCGAACCCAGCGCTTCGCCGTGCCGGTGCGCTGTGCGCAGCGTCGCCTCCCGGGCGGTTTCGCCGTCGCCTTCGTCGAGGACGGCGTCCAGCAGGATCTCGGCGAGGACGTCGTGCTGGCGGGGCGGGATGCTCACCTGCACTTCGAGGTCGGACGGCTCGTAGACCTTGGGGGCGCGCCCGACCTTGCGGATGCCGCCGACGAACTCGTAGCGCGTCCGCAGCAGCCCGGCGGCGACCAGCTTGTCCAGGTGGAAGGCCGCCAGCTTGCGGGAGATGCCGACCGCCTCGGCGGCCTCGTCCCGCGTGACCGGGTGCCGGGCCTGCCGGATGTGGGTGTACATGCCGCTGCGCAGCGGATCGTCCAGCGCGGCGAGCGCGCTGATCGGCTCCTGGTCCATGGCAGCAGGCTAACACCGATCCTCATGGCTGTAACTCCGATCGGGTAGCGCTCACCTGCTCGACTTGACCGTCGCCGGTAATAAGACCAAACTTCGCTGGCGAAAAGGAGTGGTCATCATGACGAACGAACTCGAACAGGCGAAGCAGCCGGTGAGCGCGGTGCTGGCCGGCCCGTACGGGCACCCCTTCCACCCGATCCTGGTCACCGTGCCCATCGGCGCCTGGGTCTCCGGCCTGGTGTTCGACATCGGCTCGCGGATCGTCGACGACCCCGGTTTCCTGGCGCGCGGCTCGGTCTGGCTGATCGCGATCGGGGTGATCGGCGCGCTGGTCGCGGCGCTGATCGGCACGCTCGACCTGCTGGCCATCCCTTCCGGCACACCGGCGTTCCGCACCGGGCTGACGCACATGAGCCTCAACCTCGTGGTCACCGCGGCCTACGTCGCCGGCTTCTTCTGGCGGCGCGCGGCCTCGGACGGACCCGGTCCGGTCGGGATCGGCCCGCTGGTGCTGTCCGCGGCCGCACTCGTCGTCCTCGCCGCGTCCGGCTACCTCGGCGGCAAGCTGGCCTACCACTACGGCGTCCGCGTCGCCGCCGAGTCCACCCAGGCCGAGGGCTACGCGACTCGCCACACCTCCTGAACCGTTCCCTTCCCGCCACCACACCGAGGAGAATTCCCATGGACATCGCCGCGCTGATCGCCTGGCTGGTCACCGCCGTCGGCGGCTTCGTCATGCTGGGCACCTGGATCGCCAAGGGCGGCACCCGCGAACCGCGCCGCAGCCGGTTCTCCCCGGGCCTGATCTTCGGGCACTTCGCCCTCGCCGCGGCCGGGCTGGTCCTGTGGATCGTCTACCTGATCGCCGGCGGCAAGACACTCGCGTGGATCGCGTTCGTCCTGCTGGTGCCGGTCGCCTTGCTGGGCTTCACCATGCTGGCCCGGTGGATCCCCGGCTACCGCGACCGCACCGCGGCCGCGTCGGCCGCAGACGCGGCGCCCGAGCAGCACTTCCCGGTCGTGGTGGTCGCCGCGCACGGGCTGGTCGCCGTCGCCACCGTGGTGCTCGTCCTGCTCGCGGCCCTGGGCATCGGCAGCTGACGCCGCCCGGTCCGCGCACCATCCGAAAAATTCCAGCGAGGAGCTCAACAGTGGTATCGCCGACGTTCGTGATCATCGGGGCCGGCTTGGCGGGCGCGAAGGCCGCCGAAGCGTTGCGGGAGAAAGGCTTCGACGGGCGGATCGTCCTGCTCGGTGACGAGCACGACCGCCCCTACGAGCGGCCCCCGCTGTCCAAGGACGTGCTCACGGGCAAAGCCGGGCGGGAGAGCGCGTTCGTGCACCCGAAAAGCTGGTACGCCGACCACGACATCGACCTGCGGCTCGGCACCCTCGTGACGGCCGTGGACCGCGCTGCCCACGAGGTCGTGCTCGGGGACGGCAGCCGCGTCGGGTACGCCAAGCTCCTGCTGGCCACCGGCGCCGAACCCCGCACGCTGCCGGGCGCGGAGGACACCCTGCGGCTGCGTCGCTTCGGCGATACCGAGCGGCTGCGGCACGTCCTGGCGACCAGGTCACGGCTCGCCGTGGTCGGCGCCGGGTGGATCGGCCTCGAGGTCGCCGCGGCGGCCCGCCAGGCCGGCCTGGACGTCACCGTCCTGGAAGCCCTGGAGCTGCCGC
The DNA here is from genome assembly GCF_040675005.1 of Amycolatopsis sp. NPDC049691. NCBI lineage: Bacteria > Bacillati > Actinomycetota > Actinomycetes > Pseudonocardiales > Pseudonocardiaceae > Amycolatopsis > Amycolatopsis sp. NPDC049691. Next base: position 31,915 of record NZ_JBFANX010000003.1, on the reverse strand, counting down.
TGCTGCCCGTCCTCGGCCGGGAGGCCGCTCGGGTGTTCGCCGATCTGCACACCGCACACGGTGTCGACCTGCGCCTCGGTGTCCGGGTCACCGAAGCCGGCCCGGACGGTGTCCGCCTCGCCGACGGCACCCGGATCGACGCCGACGCCGTGCTCGTCGGCATCGGCGCGGTCCCCAACACCACGCTGGCCGAAGCCGCCGGACTGGTCGTGGACAACGGCATCCAGGTCGATGCCCACCTGCGCAGCAGCGATCCCGACATCTTCGCCGCCGGCGATGCCGCCAATGCCCACCACCCGTTGCTGGGCCGCCACCTTCGCGTGGAGCACTGGGCCAACGCGCTGAACCAGCCCACCGTCGCGGCGGCCGGGATGCTCGGCGCGGACGAGGTCTACGACGAGCTGCCGTACTTCTTCACCGACCAGTACGACCTCGGGATGGAGTACCTCGGCCACCACGACGGTTACGACCGCGTCGTCTTCCGCGGCGACGTCCCGGCGCGCGAGTTCATCGCCTTCTGGCTCAAGGGCGGCAAGGTCGTCGCGGGCATGAACGTCAACGTCTGGGACGTCACCGACCCGATCAAGGACCTCATCCGCTCAGGCGCAACGGTCGACGTCGACCGGCTCGGTGACCCGTCCGTGCCGCTGACCGAGGTCGGCGTGGACCGGGTGGACACGCCGGCCTAGCAGTCGGGCCGGCCCGGACGGGTCACCTGCTGCGATCAGAAAGCGGCCAGGACGGAGGTGGTTGCCGCCGTTCGCGATGCCGGGGTTTCCGCCGCGCGGCGGGCGCCGCCGGTGATCGGCAGGCCGCCGGTCGGGGCGAACATGCCCATGGTGAACGTCGAGCCGCTCGGGGCCGAGGCGATCGGCACGACCGGGTAGGCGTTGCCGCCGGCCCGGACCGACGTCGAGATGTAGTCGCCGAACATGCGGCCCTGCGAGGTGTCCGGGATCCACGACAGGTTCATCGGCCCGGCCACCTGGGTGGCGGTGCTCCAGCTGGTGCCGCCGTTGGCCGAGGAAATGAACCCGACGTCCAGCCGGCACGTCGCGGCGGTGCAGGCGGCGGTGGGGTAGAAGTAGTACGTCAGGCCGATCCGGGCACTCGCACCCGAGGTCGACGGGTCGACACCGATGCCGGGGACGAAGTGGTCCACCGTGCTGGTCGTCGCGTCGATCGGCACGCGGGCCGGCGTGGTCCAGGTGGTGCCGTTGGCCGACTTGCTCAGCACGATGTCGTTGCCGGGGCAGCCGGCCCGGAACCGGCAGTCCGACCAGGCGACGTATACGGTGCCGCTGCCGTCGATTTCGGCGCTGGGCAGGGCTTCTTCGCGCAGGCCGCCGGCCGCGTCGTGGTGGCTGATCGCGGCGACCTGCGTGGTGGAGCTCCAGCTCGCGCCGCCGTTGGTCGAGCGGAAGCTGCGGATCTGGTCGTTGAGCGAGAGGTAGGGGACCACGACCGTGCCGTTGGGTTGCACCACCGGCTGGCCGCCGAGCCCGGTGTGGGTGCCGGACGGCGCGCGGGCGGGGCCCCAGGTGAGGCCGCCGTCACTGGAGGTCTTCATCCGGATGGAGTCGCCGGAGCTGGTGATGTCGTACTGGGTGTAGCAGTTGCCGAAGAACGGGCTGGACGCGGTGTTGTCGCAGACGATCCAGTTCTTGTCCAGCGAGCCGGTCGCGGTGGTGACGGGGTTGCCGAAGGTCTTGCCGCCGTCGGTGGAGCGGCTGGTGAACACCGGGGTACCACTCGGGCAGGTGACGCCAAGGGAGGAGATCAGCCAGACGTTGTGCTTGGCGTCGAAGGCGACGGCGGCGTCGCTGATCTGGCCGCAGGGGCCGCCGGTGTTGGCGGTGGTGCCCGGCAGGAAGCCCTGGGTCCAGGTGGCGCCACCGTCGGTCGAGGTGGCGAAGCCGATGTCGGACGAGCCGCCGCCGAAGACGCGGCCGACCTGGAAGGCCGAGACGATGGTGGTGCCGAAGGCGAACGTGTCGGGTTCGACCTCGGTTCTGTGCTGCGCCTGCGCGTCGGTGAACGGATCGGAGCTGACCTGGGTGACGGCGACGTTCGCGGCCGCGGACGTCGCGGAGACCAGGAGACCACCGACCACGACGGCCGGCAGGAATGCTGCGGTGACGAGTTTTCGGGAAAGCGGCATGGCGCGGTCACCTTCTCCGGTGAGGTGAGGCAGTGAGGCGGGCAGCGGGGTCGCCGCTGCGGGCCATGACGACTGTCGATCCAGCCACTCGGATCGGGTGCCGTAAAGAGGTCTCCACCGATCCAGACCCGTTCGGGGGCGCCCGAACGGCGGAACAGTTGGCCGTGCGCTTACCTGCTCCCCTGTGGACAGTGGGCACCCGGGTAACGACGAGGCGTTTCGGGACGACCATTCCTGCGGCGGCCAAGGCACGGTCGATTCCGTGTGGCTGACCGCAAACCGGAAATACCGGTCAAAAGAGGGAGTACGCCCGTGTCGCGTCCCCGCACCATTTCCGCAATCAGTGTCACGATTCTCAGTACCGCCGCGCTCGGGGTGTTCGCCGTCGGCCCGGCCACTGCCCAGCCGTTCGGCTACCGCCAGCTCAACCCCGTGCAGCAGCGCCACGTCTCCGGGCTGCTGTCCACGGTTCTCAACGGTGAGGACCCGGCCAATGCCGCTCGCGCGCTGGCTCCCGACCGGGCCACGCCGTCGACCGCCGCGCCGTGCGCGAACCGGTTCGGTGCCAACGTCAAGGTCAACCAGAACTGCCTGAACCTCGCCGACGCCGATCTGCAGGGCCGGTCCCAGGCACAGAACGAGACCTGGGCCGCCGCCGACCCGAACAACCCCGGCCACCTCATCGCCACCTACAACGACTACCGGCGCGGCGACGGCACCTGCGGCGTCAGCTATTCCCTGGACGGCGCCCGCACCTGGGCCGACGCGACCACGCCGAACGGCTTCAGCCGTGGCACCGACTTCGGCGGCGTGCCTCGGGAATACTGGCAGTCCGGTGGCGACACGTCGGTGGCCTGGGACTCCCGCGGAAACGCCTACCTCTCGTGCCAGGTGTTCAACCGCGGCAACACCGTGTCCCCGAACCCGGACCAGTCCAGCGCGTTCCTGGTGTTCCGCTCGACCGGCACCAACGGCGCGTCCTGGAACTTCCCCGGACGGCCCGTCGCCACCCACGACGACACCGCCGGCGCCGGGAACTTCCTGCTGGACAAGCAACTGCTGACCGTGGACGGCAATCCGCGCAGCCCGTTCCGCGACCGCGTCTACGTGTCGTGGACGACCTTCGCCGACGACGGCACCGGCTACATCTACGAGGCCTACTCCGCCGACTACGGCGAAACGTTCTCCGCGCCGGTGCTCGTCAGTGCCGACACCCCGTTGTGCGCCAACCCGCTCGGCTTCCCGACTCCGCGGGGCCGGTGCAACCAGAACCAGGACTCGCAGCCGTTCGTCGGCCCGGACGGCGCGCTGTACGTGGTGTTCAACAACTTCAACAACGCGGTCGCGGGGCCGGCGGACAACCACAACCAGGTCCTGCTGGCCCGCTCGGCCGACGGCGGCCAGACGTTCTCCGCGCCGGTGCTGGTCGGCAACTACCACGAGCTGCCCGACTGCGCGGCCTACCAGAACGGCCAGGACCCCGGCCGCGCCTGCGTCCCGGAGAAGGGGCCGTCGGCGAACTCCGTGTTCCGCGCGAGCAATTACCCGATCGGTGGCGTCGACCCGCGGAACCCGCGCCGGATCCTGGTGACCTACGGCTCCTACATCAGCCGGAACTCCAACGAGGCCACCGGCTGCACGCCGACGGGGTTCAACCCGGCCACCGGTATCAACACCTACACCGGCGTGAAGAACGGCACCTGCAACAACGACATCGTGCTGTCGGCGTCGACGAACGCCGGTGCCTCGTTCACCGGCAGTACGACCGACGTCCGGCGGCTGCCGGTGGTCACCACCGCGTCCGGGCAGGCGAGGACCGACCAGTTCTGGCAGGGTGCCGCGTTCGGCCCGGACGGCACCTTCGCCGTCAGCTACTACGACCGCCAGTACGGCGCCGACGAGACCACCGGCTTCTCGGACATCACGGTCTCGGCCGGGTTCACCCACACCCGGGCGACGTCGGGCAGCATGCCGCCGCCGACGCAGTTCGCCGGCACCTTCTACGGTGACTACGCCGGGATCGCCGTCACCGCCCGCACCGCGTACCCGGTCTGGTCGGACACCCGCCCGCCGGACCTGTTCCTCTGCCCCGGCACCGGCACACCGGGTACTCCACCGCGCACCTGCCAGGCCGGCGCACCGAACGCGTCCACCGCCAACGACCAGGACGCGTACACCACCGGCGTCGGCCTCCACTGACGGCCTGAGTGGGTCACCTGCGGTCTCGCAGGTGACCCACCGGGCGTTACTCGACGCGGATGTGCTTTTCCGGGCACCCGCCCCGCTGCCGGCAAGGCGATGGTCGCTGAATACGACACTCCGAAGCTCCGTACGGGCAGCCTCTGCGACGGAAGCCGAACCGACCTTGGCCGCACACCTCGGTGGCTGCGGGATGTCAGGAGGAGTGCGTGTCTTTCCAGCCGGTCGCGGTCCAGGCGATGCTGTGATCGCCGGAGACCTGCGTGACAGCGAGGTAGACGACCTGTTTGGAGAAGTCGCTGACGAGGCAGAAACCCATCCCCGGGTGAAGGGACGGGCCGAGGATTCTCTTCGCGCCAGGGCGTTGGGTTGCCGCGGTGGCGCAGGCTTCCGCGGTGGCCGGAGGTTGATCCATCGCGGCGAAGGCGTTCTCGTCCGGGACGAGCAGCCAGGCGTCGTTGGACTGGTTGCAGTTGCTGTAGAAGAAGTCGGCCGCGGTGTAATTGTCGGTGTTGGCCGAATCGATGTCGGTTTCGACCTTCGGGCCGTCCGCGGAGAACGTGACGCCGTCCTCGTCACGGCAGGTGCCGTGGGGGATCGGGGTGGTGAACGAGACATTTCGGAATTCCGGAATGTAGCGTTCAGGTGGTGCCGGCTGCTTTCCGGTCTCCGCCTGCGCCGTCGGGTCGCCGGTGGTCGCCTTGCCGGCCGGGGCGGTTGACGGAGAACTCGCGGTGGGGGCCGAGGTGCTCCCGGCGCCCAAGGCGCTGAGGGCGATCGCCGCGGCTCCGACGATGGCCAGCCCGATCTGGCGGGGAACCGAAGAGATCACCGAGACTTCGATCCCGGCGGCCTTGAGTCCGCCGCCGACAACCGCGGCGGCGACGAAGACCAATCCGATCACCAGGAGCGTGATGTTCACCTGATCTCCCCTCGCGAACCAGGCCTGGCGGATACGAGGGGAATTCTCCCAGGTTCCACGAGCGAGTGGCGAGCAATCGGCGAAACACCTGCGGCCTGTCCGCTGCGGCAGCACGCCCCGGTCGCCCTCGCGAGCAACGGAGCGCCTCGCGCCCGAGCCGACATGTCGCGATCGTCGTCGTGCTGTTCTTCCCTTACTACATCGGCGCCGGTTTCCTGACCGGACGGCGGAGTGGCATCGCGTCGGCCGTGACGACCGGCGCGGTGACCGCGCTGACCGGCCACCTCGTCGTGTTCCTGACGACGGTGCTCTACACGCTCATCAACGGCACGTGGCCGGCGGCGCTGACCTGGTTGGGAATCGGGGTGTCCCTGGCGCTGGCCATACTGTTCCTCGGTGCGCTGGGAAGTCTGGCCGTTGCGTGCGGTGGTAGTGGCGGCGCTGTCGGTGGCGGTCCGCGTGAGCAGGTTCGTCCGGCGCAGCTGGCCCCGGCGGTCCGGACGGCCGCGTTGGGTTGTCGCGGACACTGCGCCTGTCCGCCGAGCCGAATCGATGAGGAAGGCTCAATGGTGTTCCAGGAGTGCTTCGCCGAGTGAGGTGAGGTTGTGTACGACCGCCATGCCGTCGCGACGAGTGGTGATCAACCCGCAGTCGCGGAGCACTGTTGCGTGCCGGCTTGCGGATGCGGGGGAAGTGCCGACGTGGCGAGCCAGTTCGGTAGTAGTCGCTCCCGTACCGACAGCCGCGAGCACAGCGGCCCGGGTCGCGCCGATGAGCACTCGCAACGGGCGTCGGTCCGCTTCGGCGAACGTCCACCGGCAGCCGGGATCGATCGGATAGACGAGCGTCGGTGGAAGTGCCGGGTCGGCCAAGGTGCAGGCCGTCCTTCCGCAGAAGAACGACGGTACGAGTCGTAGTCCGCGTCCCCGAAGGTGGAGGTCCTGCTCGACGGCGTGCTCGACCTCGAGGACGGGACGCCGCCACTGGGCAACCGGCCGGATACCGGTGAGCATGGCCTCGATCCCGCCGGTCAGGAACTGCTGGGCCCGCAGTGACCGGTCGGCGTCCACGGCGCGTTGGACGAGATCGGAGTACGGACCCAGCGCCGCGTCGTGGTAGCGGCCGAAGGCCGCGGCGACGTCGCCGAGGAAGTCTCGATCTCCGTCGGCGAGCGGGCGGATCCACCGCGGCAGTGGAGCGATCGCGTCGAGGCGGGTCAACTGTGCGCGCATCTCCACGGGAGACGTCGCGGACAGCGCAGCCAGGCCGTTCGCCAACCCCTGACCGGCCTCCGGTGGGGTGAGGAAGTCCGGGAAATACGGTGCGGACGGGGCGAGGGCGGCCAACAGCCGGGCTCCCAGCGCCATTCCTTCCCGGGCCCGGTGGTCGGAGCGTACGTTGCGCGCCCACGGCTCGAAGATCGGCAACCGATCGTTCTCTCGCAGCCGAAATCCACTGAGCAGCATTTCCCACAGAGGATCGGCTGTGGGAGCCACGACGGTGCGCTCGAGGTCTTCGTAGGTGAAATGTATCCGCAGCACGATACCCCCGGTGGACTCGGTGTCATGACCAGCGGTTTTGCACATCGGTGCAATAGCTGCACCTCGACTACCCGTCAATGGTACACAGAGTCGTCCTCAATTCGCGCCTCGGAAGGGTGGAACGAAATGTCCAAAAAGGGATTGTTTTCGGTTGTGTCGGCGCTGGGTATCGTGACGGCAACCGTTCTTTCGCTGTCTCCCTCCGCCGTGGCCGCCCCGGCGGCGCCGGGTGGAGCGACGGCGGCTCCCTTGGGTCGGATCGGTGCGAGCTGCGGTGAGGGCTTCGATCCGGAAACCACGTCGAACGCCCAGACCGGCATCCAGCTGCCGTCGCCCTGGCACGGCATCCAAGCCCAGGTCCGGTACGGCAATCTGCCCGACGGGCGCCAGGTGGGTTGGGCGCGGGCGCTGAACGGACCGTCCACGACGAGGGTGTGGCTGGACTACAGCGCGAACGGTGGTCGCGACTGGTACCAGTGTGGCCCGACCCAGCGGGGGACCGTCGGCGACACGTTCACATTGGCGACCCTGACCTATCCGTCGAGCCAGTACGTGATGCGAGCGTGCACCGACGCGCCGGGGACCTATTCGGGCAACGCGTGCACCAGTTGGTGGTGACGGACGCTGAAACCTTTTCAGAAGCGCCACCGGGATTACGGATCTGCGCCGGAAATCGGGTTTCACCGCGTTTACCGGTGAGACGGGCGGTGGTTCTTGCGGCCGGCGCCGACGGTCGTTCAGTGGGCGATGACTGTGTCGAGCCAGTCGAAAGTGCGCTGGTGGAACAGGAACAGCGCGCCTTCCTGGCAGTGTTCGCCGGCGCCTTCGTCCTCGCGGAAGAGGATCAGCTCCTTCTCGCAGGTCAGTTCGTCGAACACGCGCTGGGGCTGGCCGGCGAAGAACTGGTCGTTCTCGGCGTCGAGGACCAGGGTGGGGCAGGTGATGCGGTCGGTGATGCCGGCCATGGTGTACGCCTTGGTCGCCTCGACCACCTCGTCGAAGGTGGACATCCCGAAGGTCCACTTGCCGTTGCGGACGACCCAGCTCGCTCCGGTGTTCCGCGCGATCACCGCGTCCAGGCCGCCCGGGGTCGACGCGGCCTGCGCGGCGACGGCGGCGAAGGGCTCGTGCAGGTCGTAGACCCCGTCGTAGAGCACGCAGGCGGCGATGCGGTGCTCGAACGCGGCCGCGCGCCCGGCGAGGTAGCCACCCATGCTCATGCCGATCAGCGCGATCCTGTCGTTGTCCACTTCGGACAGGGTCAGGGCGAGGTCGACGGCCGGGGTGACCACCGCTTCCCAGTCGGGCCGGAAGTACAGGCCCTGCTGACGCAGCGGGGCACCCTGGCCCGGGCCGTCGAAGGCGAGGACGTTGTAGCCGCGCCGCAGCGCGCCCACGGCGATCGCGAAGTAGCTCTCCTCCAGGATGGAGTCGAACCCGCCGTGGAAGATCACGGTCGGACGCGGCGCGCCCGAGTCGTCGACCAGGAACAGGTACGCGGGCAGGGTGGTGCCCTCGTACGGGATGCTCAGCGCGCGGGCCGGGGTGTCCAGCAGCGGGGCGGCGTCGGCGAAAGCCTGCTGGGCGGCTTTCGCCAGTCGCGCGGACTCCGGGTCGTGCGCGGGGTCGTCGCGGCGGTAGAAGTCGGCGGCGCGGTAGTAGTTGGAGGCCCGCAGCAGCGCCTCCCGCGCGCTGACCTTGTGCCCGGCGGCCAGGGCGTCGCGGCCGATGCCCTCGATCCGCGCGGCCGTCGCGGCCCACTGCGTCGACCAGGCTTGCTCGTCGCCCTCGGGGATCTGCCGGCAGGTGACCAGGACTTCGCCGAGGTCGGCGCCCGCGTAGGCGGTGTAGCCGGCGGCGCGCAGGGCCTCGAAGGAGAAGGACTCGTCCTCGAAGAGGAATTTCATCGGATGCCTCCGGTTTGGTTACGAACGGAACGGTCTCGTTCCGTTGTAGCGAAGTTCCAGATGGAACGCAACCGTTCCGTTCGCTAAGCTGGCCGGCATGTCCACGGGTGAGGAGAGCGGCCGGCCGGTGAGCGGCGGGGCGGTGCTGCGGCGGCAGGTGACGGACGCGATCACGGAGGCGGCTTTCGCGGAGCTGGCCGAGACGGGGTACGCGCGGACGTCGATGGACGCGGTCGCCCGGCGGGCCGGGGTCGGCAAGGCCGCGCTGTACCGGCGGTGGCGGTCGAAGCAGGCGATGTTCGCGGAACTGATCCGGGACAAGGTCGCCGGCGCGCTTCCGCCCACCCCGGACACCGGCGCGCTGCGGACAGACCTGCGCGAGCTGTTCGCCACCTTCCGCGCTCAGCTGGCCAATCCGCTCATCACCCGGATCGGAGCCGGGCTGCTGGCCGAAGCCGAACACGACGCGGTCCTCGCCGAGGTGCTGCGGAGCGGCGTGGCCGAGCCGCGCCGGGCGGCGGCGCGCGCGATCCTGCGTGCCGCGATCGACCGCGGCGACCTTCCGCCCGGCCTGGACCTGGAGCTGGGCACCGACCTGCTGATCGCGCCGCTGGCCTTCCGGATGCTCGTGCTCAAGGGCCCGATCGAAGACCGGTACCTGGAAACGCTGACGCGCGCGATCGAGGCGGCGCTGAACGCGGCGTCGTCGTGAGCGCCGGCTCGGGGTCCGGGTGATCACCACCGCCGGTTCGAAGCCGCACGACGCCGCGGAATGCCGCTCACCTCGTTGCGGCGCACGCGGCCGCTTCGGCCAGGTACCGCGCCACCGGCCCCAAGGTCAGCATCCCGCTCGCCGCGCCGGCGTGTTCACCCGCGGCGTCGTGCAGGCTTTCCGCGGCGGTGGCCGCGATCCCGTGCTCGCCGAGCCGCACCGCGGCGTGGGCGGTCAGGCACCACATCGCCTCCTGCAGGTGGTCGCGCGGCGGTTCGGGCGCGGCCGCGAGGGCGGCGCGGGCCTCGTCCCGCCTGCCGTGGGCGAGCAACACGTGGGGCTGGGTCCACGGGCGGTACGGACCCCAGTCGAGGTGCGGGTCGGTGGGCGCGGCCCGGCCGTGCAGCAGGCGCAACCCCAGCAGTGCCAAGGGGAAGAGGCCGCGGTGCAGTCCCGGCATGCCCGCCGTCCGCAGGGCGTCCTCGGCGGCGCGGTACTGCGCCGCGGCCGTGGCGGGGGCCGGGCCGCCAGGTTCGGTGCTGCGGGCGGCCGTCGCCCGGGCCCGGTACCACGCGACGAGGACGGCGACCAAGGGCGACTCGGCGGTGGCGGCCAGCTGTTCGGCCGCCGCCGCGTGCTCCGCCGCGGTGTCGAGGTCGCCGGCGGCCGAGGCGGACTGCAGGCGGACGAGCCTGCCGAGCACGGCGAAGGCCGGCAGGTCGTGCCGTGTTGCCACGTCGAGGATTTCGGCGCCGGTCCGGTCCCGGACGGCCGCCAGCCCGGGGCGGGAAAAGGACTGCAGGAACACCCCGTTGAGCGCGAACGCCAGCAGCGCGGGATCGCCGGCGCCGCGGGCCAGTGCTTCGGCCTCGTCCGCGGCTCGCCGCGCGCGTTCCCGCTCTGCGGCGGTGAGATCGGCGCTCCGGCTCTCGACGGCGACCGTCGCCAAGAGACGGGCTCTCAGATCGGGCGGACTGTCCGGACCGAGCGCGGTGAGCGTGCGCTCGGCGGCCGCCACGACGGCGCGCGACTGCCCGGGGTCGTCGGCCCGGCTCCAGATCGCCGGCACGTCGTAGGCGCCGATGATCCGGGCTGTCAGCAGGAGGTCGCCGGTGCGCTCGGCGGCCTGGATCGCGGTCAGGCGGTCGCGCCGCGAGTGGACGAGGGCGTCGCCGCCCGCCAGGGCGAGGGTGCGGGCCAGGTCCACGGTCGTGCGCGGCCCGAACCGGGCACCGGCGGCCGGCCACACGGGCGCGGCCCCGTTCAGGATTTCGGTCTCCAGCCGCTGGAGGTCGGGCCCGGGGTCGAGCCCGAGCTGGTCGACGAGCATCGCGCGAGCGCGGCGGAGGGTGGCCAGCGCGTCGGCCTGGCGTCCGGCGCGGTGCAAGGCGCGGGCCAGCAGCCCCCAAGCAGGCTCGCGCCACGGGTGTTCCGTGACGTGGGCGCCGAGTTCGGCCACGAGGTCGCCGCCCTCGCCCGCGTCGAGCAGAACGCGGGCGCGCAGCTCCACGGCCGTCAGCCGCAGCTCTTCCAGCCGCGTTCGCTCGCGCTGCGCCCACGCGGAGTCGGGCACGTCGGCGTACGCGGCTCCCCGCCAGGCCGCGAGTGCCGCGCTCAGCTCGGGCACGGCGCCGGGAGCCCGCCGGGTTCGTGCCAGGGCGTCCTCGAACCGGTGGACGTCCACGTCCTCGCGCGGCAGGCGCAGCGCGTAGCCCGGCCCTTCGGTGACGATCACCCGCGGCGGGGTGCGGGGTGGCCGGCCGGGTTCGAGGGCGCGGCGCAGGGCGGCGACGAACGTGCGCAGCGCGCCCACCGCGCGGGCGGGCGGGTCGGTCCACAAGTCGCCGACGAGCGTGTCGGTGGTGACCATCCGCCCCTCGGCCGCGACGAGCCGCGCGAGCACTTCGCGATGGCGCGGCCCGCCCAGGTCCACCGGGCTCCCGTCGTCGCGCAGCGCCCGCACGGCGCCCAGCACGTCGATTCGCATGCCGCCATCATCGCCGGTCGGGCACCGGCCACGCCTCTCGTGCTGATCGGTTGCTGATCGACCGCGGCCACGCTGGCCGGGTCGGGTTCCCCAGAAGAAGGACGGCTTTCCATGACTCTCACCATCCGCGGTTTCGACCATGTCCGCCTGCCCGGCGCCGGCGACGTGGAACTGGCGGCCGCCGTCGGCGGCAGCGGCGACCCGGTCGTGCTGCTGCACGGCTTCCCGCAGACCCACCTGATGTGGCGGCACGTCGCCGAGCGCCTCGCCGGCGAGCACACGGTGATCTGCCCCGACCTGCGCGGCTACGGCGCCAGCGACAAGCCGCCCGCCGCCGACCGGAGCGTCTACGCCAAGCGCACCATGGCCGACGACGTGGTCAAGCTGGCGGCGGCGCTCGGCCACGAGCGCTTCGCCCTCGTCGGCCACGACCGGGGTGCCCTGGTCGCCTTCCGGGCGGGCCTGGACCACCCCGAGTCCGTCACCCACCTCGGCATCCTCGACGTGGTGCCGACGCTCGACATGTGGAACGTCCTGCACGGCGTCCCGGCGGCGGTCGGCTACCACCTCTTCCTCATGGCCCAGCCGCCGGGCCTGCCCGAGACGATGATCGCGGCCAGCGCGGACGCGTTCTTCGGCTCGTTCCTCGACGCGTGGGCCAACGACCCGGCCGCGATCCCGGCCGAGGTGCGTGCGGAGTACCTGCGGGCGAGCGCCGCCGCGGTGCCGTCGATCGTCGCGGACTACCGCGCCTCGGCGGACATCGACGTCGAGCACGACCAAGCCGACCTCGACGCCGGCTCGCAGCTGGCCATGCCGGTCACGGTCGTCCAGCAGGACTGGGGCGCGCAGCTCGGCTACGAGGCCGCCGGCGTGTGGAAGGCGTGGGCGCCGGACCTGGACCACCGGCTGACCCGGGCCGGGCACTTCATGGCCGAGGAAGCACCCGACGAGATCACGGCCGCGATCCGGGACCTGCTGGCTCGCTGAGCCGCGACGGTGCGTCGGCGAACGCGCGCACGAACGAAGACACGCAGATTTCCGGGGTCTTCAGCGAGGCGACGATGTGGCCGTCGACGCTCAGGGGCGGATCGAGGGGGAGCGCGCGGACCCGGCGTGCGGCGAACCCGGTCAGCTGTTCGGCCGGCAGCAGGGTCCACGCGTTCTGCCCGGCGCCGATCTCGATGAGGATGGTGAGGATCGAGCCTTCCGAGCGGGCCCTCGCCGGGCTTCCCGCCTGACGCAGTGCCGTGATGACCGCGTCGTGCATGGCCGGGTCCTCGTCGTGGCCGGGCAAGCGCAGGGGGGTGCTCTCGAGCTCGCCGAGCGGCACCCCGGTCCGCTCCGCCAGCGGGTGCCCGTCGGACACGACGGCCAGGAGGGGCTCGGACCACGCCCGCACGACGCGGAGACCGGCCGGGTCCACCGGTCCGCGCACCAGCGCGAGGTCCAGCTCCCCGGCGCGGACGGCCGCCAGCCGTGCCGGTACCGGCAAGTCCACCAGTGAGGCTTCGGCCGGCCGGTCGCCCTCGCGCAGGAGTTCCGCGGCCCGTTCCAGCCGGGCGGTCACCCCGGGGGTGACGCCGATCCGCACCCGGGCGGCGGGCTCGCCGGCGACCACGCGGACGCGCGCGGCCGCGGCGAGCGTGTCCCGGGCCGCCGCGAGCACCCGCTCGCCGGCCGGGGTGAGCCGGACGTGCCGGGGAGACCGGTCGAGCAGCCGCGTGCCGAGGTCGCGCTCGAGCCGGGCGATCTGGTGGCTCACCGCCGGCTGCACGATGTTGAGCCGCTCGGCCGCGCGGCCGAAGTGCAGTTCCTCGGCGACCGTCACGAAGTACCGCAACGCGCGCAGCTCCACGGCCGGTCCTCGCCCTCACGATGACGAAAAGTGATCGCTGAACAGTCTAGGTGGGTCTGGTTCGCGGCCGTCCCGGCAGCTGGAATCGGTTCATGCACATCGGTACCGCTCTGCTCGATCCTTCGTCTCCCGCCGAGGTGGCGGCCGCGGCGGCCGACGCCGCCGACCGCGGCTTCGCCGGTTTCTGGACCAACCAGAAGCCCGCCGGATGGGATCCGCTCACCCTGCTCGCTTCCCTGCGCCGACGCCCGCCGGAGATCGGGACGGCGATCGTCGCCACGTATCCCCGCCACCCGGTCACCACGGCGGCCGAAGCCCTGACCCTCCAAGCCACCGCCGGTGGGGTGGTCCTGGGCGTCGGCCCGAGCCACGCCTGGTACGTCCGCGAGCAGCTCGGCCTCGGCTACACCTCCCCGCTGCGGCACACCCGCGAGTACCTGACGATCCTGCGGGCCCTCCTGCACGGCGAACCGGTCCGGTTCGAGGGGGAGTTCTTCACCGTCGACACCCGGCTCGAGATCACGGCCCCGGCCCCCGCCCTGCTGCTGTCGGCGCTGGGGCCCCGCATGCTCGAACTGGCCGGCGACCTCGCCGACGGGGTGGTCGTCACCTGGGCGACGCCGCGGATGATCGCCGAGTCGATCACCCCGCGCGCCGCCCCCGGCGCGCGTGTCGTCGCGCAGCTGATCACCCTGCTGAGCCCGGACCCCGACCGCGCGCGAGCGGAGCTGGCCGGCCGGCTGACCGCCGTCGGGCAGCTGCCCGCCTACCGCGCGTCGCTCGGCCGCGCCGGTTTGGCCGGTCCGGCCGACACGGTCGTCATCGGGGACGAGACGGCGATCGCCGACGCGCTCAAGCGCTACGAAGACGCCGGTGTCACCGATCTGGTGGTCAGCCCCCTCAACGAGCGGAGCGCGACCCTCGACCTCGTGACCTGAAGTCCCGCGGTCGCGCGTGCGTCATCCGGCGAGGGCGGCGCCGCGCTGCTCGTGGAGGTGGCCCGTCGCCGCGGCCAGCAGGACGTCGAGGTGGTCGCGGGTCGTGAGCAGCGCCTCGATCTGCGCGGAGATCCGCTCGCGTTCGCGCCGCATCACCTCCAGCGTCTGCACGGTGACCTCTTCGGCGGGGGCGTCGACGCAGGGCAGCAGCGCGGCGATCGTCTCGCTCGACAGGCCGGCGTCGAACAGCCGGCGCAGCAGGTGCACCCGGTCCACCGCGGTTTCGGGGTACAGCCGGTGCGCCCCCGCCGTCCGGACCGAGGCGAGCAGGCCGCGCTGCTCGTAGTAGCGCAGCGAGCGGACGCTGGCTCCCGTGCGCGCGGACAGCTCGCCGATGCGCATCTTGGCGTCCACTTCGGACACTGTTACCTCCGCCACTTCGCGTTGAAGCTGACACTGACGTCAGATTCTAGCCTTTCCGCAGAACCACAACAGGAAGGACAGCGACGTGGACATCGTGGGATCGGTCGCCTTGGTCACCGGGGCCAACCGCGGACTCGGCCGGGAGTTCGTCGAGCAGCTGCGCGAGCGCGGCGCGAAGAAGGTGTACGCCGCCGCCCGGGACGTCGGCACCGTCACGACGCCGGGTGTCGTGCCCGTGGCACTGGACCTGCTCGACCCGGCCGGCATCGAGCGGGCCGCCCGGCAGGCCGGGGACGTGACCCTGCTGGTCAACAACGCCGGCATCTCGACCGGCCAGAACCTCGTCCGCGGCGACCTGGCCGAGGTCCGCCGGGAGATGGAGACCCACTTCTTCGGCACGCTGGCGGTCACCCGCGCCTTCGCCGACGTCCTCGGCCGCAACGGGGGCGGGGCGATCGTCAACGTCCTGTCGGCGCTGTCGTGGTTCTCCTGGAACGGGGCCACGTCGTACTCGGCGGCGAAGGCGGCGGAGTGGGGCCTGACCGCCGGCACGCGCGTCGAGCTCGCCGACCAGGGCACGCAGGTGCTGGGCGTGCACCTGGGCGCCGCCGACACTGACATGATGGGCGACTACGACGGCCCCCTGCTCAAGCCGCGCGACGTCGTCGCGGCCGCGCTGGACGGCTTGGCCGAGGGTGCGGTCGAGGTGCTCGTCGACGACTGGAGCCGGACGGTGAAGGCCGGCCTCGCCCAGGACCCGGCCGAGTTCTACGCCGCGGTGGCCGCCGCCCAGCCGTGACGCCGGTCCCCGTTCTCACCGGGGCTTCGCGGCCGGGCCGAGTTGGAGGACGACCTTGCCGCCGGGACGTTGTGACTGGCTCGCCGCGATGGCCTCCCGCCAGTCGTCGAGGGCGACGGCGTGGCCGAGCGGGATGGCGAACCGGCCCTCCGCGGCGAGCTGGGCGCATTTCGCGACGACGTCGTAGCGGTGGCCCAGTGGTCCTTCGGTGAACGCGTCGCGGGCGCCGAGTTCGCGGGCGGCGGCCAGGTTGCTGATGGTCAGGACGTGCCGGGGGTCGGCGACCGTGCCCAGGAGTTCGGGAATCGTGGCGTCGTCGGGCGGGGAGACGTCCAAGACGACGTCGACCGGCCCGCCCGCCAATTCGCGGACCCGCTCGGCCATGCCCTTGCCGTACGGGGTGACCTCGGCTCCGGTGGCGCGCAGGGCCTCGGTGTGGGTGGGGCCCGCCGTGGTGATCACCCGGGCGCCGCTCAGGCGGGCCAGCTGCACGGCGGCGAAGCCGGTGGTGGCGCCGCCTCCGCTGACCAGCAGGGTCGTGTCGGCGGTGATGCCGAGCAGGTCCAGGCCGAGCTGGGCGGTGTCCACGGCCATCGGCAGCGCGGCGGCGGCCGCCGGAGCCAGCTCGGGTGGCCGGGGGAACCAGGTGTCGAGCACCGCGTGGCCGGACGCGCCGGCGGTCGGCCCGGTGAAGGGAACCGGACCGAACACCGCGTCCCCGAGCCGGACACCGGTCACCTCCGCGCCGACGGCGTCGACCGTGCCGGCGACCTCGAGCCCGATCCCGCGGGGCAGGTCGCCGGGGTAGAGGCCCCGGCACAGCGCCAGGTCGGCCGGGTTGACGGTGCAGACCTCGACGGCGACCCGGACCTGCCCCGGCGCCGGCCGGGGCGGCTCGGCCTCCTCGAGGCGCAGGACGTCGAGGGGTTCGCCGTTCCGGTGGAAACGCAGGGTCCGCATGACGATCTCCTGACCGTGGCTGAGTGACAGCAGATGCTGTCGTCACTCGACGGTAGCACAGTGATGACAGCATCTGCTGTCGCTATGCTGGCGCCATGGCCCGCTGGGAAGGCAACACCCGTGAGCGGCTCGAGCGCGCGGCGCTGGAGCTGTTCCGCGATCAGGGCTACGACCGCACGACGGTCGCCCAGATCGCCAGGCACGCCGGTCTGACCGAGCGGTCGTTCTACCGCTGGTTCACCGACAAGCGGGAGGTGCTGTTCGCCGGCGACGAGCTGCAGGCCTGCCTGGAAGCGGGCATCGACAAGGTGCCCGCCGGAACCGGCGCGCTCGCGACGCTGATGGCCGCGTTCACCGCCGTGCCCGACGTGCTGCGGCCACCCGAGCTGCTGATCGAGCTGCGCGCCGTCATCGCGGACAACCCGCCGTTGCGGGAGCGCAGCCTGATCAAGGAAGCGATGCTCGCCGAGGTGACCGCCGCGGCGCTGTGCCGCCGCGGCCACGACGAGCAGACCGCGCGGCTGGCCACCGCCCTCGGCATGGCGATCCTGGCGTCGGCCACCCGGCGGTGGGTGCTCGGCGAGCAGAGCGACTTCGCCGCCCTGCTGGCCGACAGCGCCGACGAGCTGCTCGCCGTCGCCGCCGACCTGCCGATCAACCCGGAGTAGCCCGTCAGGGCTCGGTGCCCCAGGCGAGAGCGCCGGCCTGGTAGGCGGTGACGGTGGCGAGGTCGGAGTACGCCGCCGCCGCGCGGTAGCTGTAGTCGTCGGCCTGGTTGAACGCCGACCAGTCGGCCTTGGCGAGCCGGATCTGGAGTTCGCCGGTGCTCGCGCCGGCGGCGAGGGTGCCGCCGCTGAACCCGGCCTCGACGTAGGCGTCGGCCCCCGCCCGCGGCGTGCCGAGCTTCACCACGCGCAGCGTGACGTTGGCGCAGCCGACAACGGCGTAGTCGCACCAGATCTGATAGCCCGGGCTGGTCGCGTCGCCGGTGAACCAGTAGCGCGCGGTGACGCCGTTCAGGGCGACCGCGGTGGTGCCCCGGTTGACGATCTGGAGGCTGGTGCGGATCTGGTTGTCGGTGGCTCCGCTGCCGGAACGCTGCTGGACGGCGAGCGACCCGGTGCCGGTGTCGCCGCCGGTCGTCGTGGTGGTGACCGACACGGGGCTGAGCGGGGACTGGTTGCCGGCGGCGTCCCGGGCGCGGACCGAGAACGTGTACGCGGTGCCGGGGGTGAGGCCGGTGACCTGGTAGCCGGTGCTCGTGGTGCTGCCGATCGTCGCTCCCGCCGCGTTCAGCACGTCGTACCCCGCGACGCCGACGTCATCGGTGGCCGCGGTCCACGTGAGACCGACGCTGGTACTGCCCGCGACGGCGGTGACCCCGGTCGGTGCCGACGGCGCGGTGGTGTCCGCTGTGGACGGTCCGGGTGCGCTGCCCCACACCACGGTCGCGCCCTGGGCGAGCACCAGCCGCGAGGCGTTCGCGGGCGCGGAACCGCTGGGGGCGAGGCCGGTGTGCGACCAGTCGTTGCCGGGGTCCCAGGTGCCGGTGCTGGTGATCCGGAACTGCACTTCCTTGCGGTAACGGGACTGCCCGCCCGGCGCGACACCGCCGGAGCACGGCACGTCGACGTAGTACACCGAGCCGGAGAACTGGCGCACGACCGGCGCGTCACACTGGTTGTACGCGGAGGAAACCGAGATCTGGCCGGGCGTGGTGGCGCCGTCGAGGGTGAAGTAGTAGCGCAGCGAGCCGGTGAACGTGCGAGCAGGCCACGCCGACTTGTTGATCACGTACGCCTTGACCTCGGTGAACGTGCCGCCGTCGGGCTGGTTGAGGGCGCCCTGGGCCAGGATTTCCGGCCCGTCCGGGGTTTCCGCCGGCGGGAAGGACGCCAGTGGTGCGCCGCCGTACTCGCCGTAGAGGCGGGCCAGCGCGCCGGTGAAGCCGGCGTTGTAGTCGAGGGCCACCTCGTTCATCGTGTAGTTGGTGCGGTCGTCGGTGTAGGCGTCGTTGGCCGAGCTGGGGCCGCCGACGAGGGCGCCGTAGAGGATGTGCCGGCTCTGTGCCGGCTCGGTGATGCTGTCGGCCCAGGACCCGTGCGCGGTGCGGTGGTGCGGGTTGCGCGGCGGGTTGACGCCGAACCCGACCTCGAAGCTCGCGCCGCGCGGGTTGTCGCCGAGGGCGTAGTCGATCTGCCGGACGCCGAAGTCGTGGTAGGTGGTGGCGCGAGTGGGATCCTTGGTGCGCAACCAGTCCGAGTAGGTGAGCGCCACGAACGCGGTGTTCGCCGCGTACCGCAGCGAGCCCCACTGGTCGAGCACGGCCTGGCCGCCGGGGGAGTAGGGCACGCGCTGGCCGTTGACGCCGGTGGTCCACCAGTCCAGCCACCGGTTGGCGTCGGCGACGTACTCGGGGTCGCCGGTGAGCTGGGCGAGCAGGACGTAGGCGCCGTAGGACTTGTCGTCCCAGGCGAGCGTCCAGCGGTAGGAGCGGGTGGTGGTCTGCGGCTCGGTGGACAGCTTCTCGTACTCGGTGCGGGCCTTGGTCAGGTAGCTGCTGTCGCCGGTGGCCTTGTAGAGCCAGATCGCGCCCCACACCAGCTCGTCCTGGTAGCCGCTCCAGGACTTGTAGAAGTTCTGGGCGTCGGTGATGCAGTTCGAGTAGGCGCCCCGGTGGTTGTCGGCGAACGAGTACAGCTGCTTGGCGTGCGTGAGCAGGGTGGCCGCGTAGGCGGGATCGTCGGCCCGGAACACCAGGGAGCCGGCCGCCATCTGCGCGGCGCCCTCGCCGGCGAGGTCCGAGCCGGGGCAGGAGTCGTCGATGCGGTAGGCGGGCCGCGCCATGGTCATCGTCTCGGCGGGGCCCCACCACTTGTGGTCGTCGTCGCCCTTGCCGACCTGGCCGTAGAGCACGTCGGGCTGCGGGTGCGCCTTGATCAGCCAGTCGGCACCCCAGCGCAGGTTCGCGAGCAGGTACGGCCATTGGCCGGAATTCCGGTAGGCGGCCCCGTTTTCCAGCGCGCCCCAGGCGAGCATGGTCATGCTGAACTCGAACGGCAGGCCGAACTTGACGTGGTCACCGGCGTCGTAGAACCCGCCGGTGAGGTCCAGGCCGGCGTCCTTGCCGTCGTCGAGGGCGGACGGGCCGCGCCAGGAGACCCGGTTGCCACTGGGCAACGCGCCGGAGCGCTGGGCGTCGTAGAACCAGACGGCCTTCTGCAGTGCCTCGCCGTAGGCGAACTTCCCGGCGGCGCCCGCGGGCACGCCCGGGGCGACGAGGGTCAGGCCGAGCACGAGCAGCGCGACGACCGCCCGGGAAATCGCCTTCGTCATCGAAGTGCGCACGCCGCCTCCTGGCATCTGGGAGCGCTTCCAGATGGCAGGGTAGGGAGGCGAGCCGCGTCGTGTAAAGAATTGAAGTCCGGGCTAGGCGGTTCGGCGCCAATGCGGCGGCTGTCCGGAGTAGCGCGAATTGGGAGCGCTCTCAGTCGCACCACGACCGGCCAGGACGCGCTCGGCGCGCAGGGCGATGCGGAGGTTGAGCCGTTCTTCTGGTTCGTCCAGATTCGGTCCGAACAGGACACGGAGCCGGTGGAGGCGGTTGCGGGCGGTTTGCGGGTGGATGCCCAGCCGCGCCGCGACTTCGGGTGCGCCGCCGCGGGCGTCGAGCACCGCGTCGAGGGTGTCGGCGAGCTTGCCGCGCTGGTTGTCGGACACGGCGGACAGCGGTTTCAGGCTCTGCTCGGCGAGCGCGCCGGTCAGCAGCTCGTCCGCGAGCAGCCAGTGGGTGACCAGGTGATCGGACCAGCGGAGGAGGCCGTCGCGGGGGAGGAGGCCACCGCCACGCAGGTCCCACGCCCGCCGGGCCCAGCGCAGCGAGGTGGCCGCTTCGGCCGGGCGGACGGCCGGTCCGGTCGCGGCCGGGCCGTGGCCGAGCAGCCGCGTCGGGTCGATGTCGTCGGGCAGCAGCAGGTACGGCGGTTCGGCGACGAGGTCGGCGAGCACGGCGGAATCCGACCGCGCGATGCGGGTGCCGGGCGCCACGACGACGGCCACCACGCGCTCCGGCGGGCGCCACCTCGCACGCGTCGCCAGGTCGGTCCACGGCCGGCCGGCGATCAGCTCGTGCAGCAGCTGCCGGCGCAGGTCGGCTGCCGAAGGTGTGTGCGCGGCCCGGAACGCCTCGGTCGAGAGGCGGATCAGGGCGTCGACGCACCGCAGCACGGCGTCCACCCCGGTGACGACGACCCCGGGCTGGTCCCGGCGGCCCAGCTCGGCGACGATCGGGAGGGCGGACCGGCCGCCCGCCTGGTAGCCGTGGGCGAGACGCTCGGGTTCCCCGCCCGCCGCGTGCTCCGCGACGCCGGCGCGACGGAAGGCGCCGGCACCTGCGGCGATCGCGAGCGGGACCGGCCGGGAGGGGCCCAGCAGCGCGGCCACGAAGTCGGTGGCGCTCGCGTCGAACAGCGCGGCGTGCTCGGGAAGGGCGTGCCGGACACCGGCGACGACCGCCCGGGCGATCGCCGCCTCGGCGCCGTCGGGCAGGGGCTGGGGGACGGTCATCGTCGACCTCCGGAGCGGGCGGGCATCGCTGGCGCGCCGAGTCTGGTCCGCCGGCGCCGCCGTCCGCGTCGATGAAAAGACGTATCCGGGCTACGTAGGCGGCGTCTGATCGGCGCAACGGGCGCTGGGCCACATGGACACCGGCGCCGCGACCGATCAAGATGGGGCCGGAGGCGCGGCAGGTGATGGATGACGGCGGCGCGGCCACGCGACGGGACCTGACCAGTTACGTGGGCCGCATCGAGGACGAGGCCCGGGTGCGGCGCCTGCTGGGCGAGGCCCGGCTGGTCACGCTGACCGGACCCGGCGGGGTGGGCAAGACCCGGCTCGCCGGCCGGGTTGCCAGCTCGGTGACCAGGGCGTTCCCCGGCGGCGTCGTCGTGGCCGGGCTGGCCGGGCTGCGCGACGGCACCATGGTGACCCGCACCCTCGCCGACAGCCTCGGCCTGCACGACACGGCCGCCCGGACCGCACTGGACACCGTGCTGGCCCACCTGCGCGACCGGCGGGCGCTCTTGGTGCTGGACAACTGCGAACACCTCGTCGACGACTGCGCCGAACTGGCCGACGTCCTGCTCCGGCACTGCCCGGACCTGGTGGTCCTGACGACCAGCCGGTGTTCGCTCGGGGTCGCGGGCGAGCGGATCACGCCGATCGCGCCCTTGGCCGTCCCTCCGGAGCACGTCCGGACCGTCCAGGACGCCCTCGGCTACGACGCGGTGCGGCTCTTCGTCGACCGGGCGGCGGAGGTGCTGCCGTCGTTCCGGTTCGCCGAGGACGACGTGGCGTCCGTGGTGGGGTTGTGCCGTCAGCTGGACGGCCTGCCGCTGGCCGTCGAGCTGGCCGCGGCCCGTACCCGCGTGCTCTCGCCCGGGCAGATCGCCGATCGGATGACCCGCAGCCTGGCGCTGCTGACCACTGGTGCGCGGTCGCTGCCGGAGCGGCACCGCAGCCTGCGGGCCACCATCGAGTGGAGCCACGCGCTGTGCACGGACGTCGAGCGCGCGGTCTGGGAGTGCTGCTCGGTGTTCGCGGGTCCGTTCGACCTGTCCGCCGCGGAGGACGTCTGCGCGGTCACGGGGCTCGGCGACTTCGCGGTGCTGGACGCCGTGGACGGTTTGGTCGACCAGTCCGTGCTGCTGCGCGTCGAAGGGCCGGCCGGCGCCCGGTACCGGATGCTGGAGGCGCTGCGCGAGTTCGGCCAGGAACGGCTGGCCGCCACCGGGACCGCCGACGTGGTCGCCCGGCGGCACCGCGACCACCACGCACGGCTGCTCGAGCGGGCCGACGCCGAATGGTTCGGCCCCCGGCGCGAGGACTGGTTCGCCCGCCTGTCCGAACGGCACGCGGACGTCCGGGCGGCGCTGTCGTGGTCGCTGCGCGACCCCGGCGAGGCCACGGTCGCGCTCCGGATGGCGAGCGGCGTGATCGAGTACTGGATGGCCCGGGGCGCCGCGTCGGAGATCCGGGAGTGGCTCGACCGCGCGCTCGCCGCGACCGCCGAGGACGCCCCGGGCCGGGCGACGGCGCAGGCCCGGGCGGCCCTGTGCGCCGCCCTGCACGCGGATCTGGACGGGGCCAGGCACCGGCTGAAGCTCGCCGACGCCGTCGGCGACGAGGCCGCGGTGCCCTACATCCGCCACGCGCGGGCGTTCGTGGCGCTGCTCGCGGTCGAGCCGCACGCACTGGAGAACGCGGCCGAAGCCGTGCGGATCTTCGATGAGCGGGGCGCCGTCCGGCAGGCGTTGCACCCCATGTTCATCCAGGCGGTCGCCACGGCGTACCGCGGCGATCTGCCCGGTGCCCGGCACCTGCTGGCGGAGATGCTGCGGCGGTGCGCGTCGGCGATGGACGAGTCCTACCGCTCCATGGCGCTGTTCGGGCTGGGCACGGTCGAGATCTTCTTCGGCGGCGACCTCGACGTCGGCGAACGGGCGATGCGCGACGCGCTGGAGATCGACCTGCGGGGACCCGACGTGCTGTCGGCGGCGTACCGGGTGGACGGGCTGGCGTGGGCGTCGGCGCGGCGAGAGGACTGGCTGGGCGCGGCGAGGTTGTTCGGCGCGGCGGCGACGTTGTGGGACCGGTGCGGAGCCGAGCCGGACATCGCCGTGTCGCTGGCGCACCGGCAGCTGCTCGCGGCCACTCGTGGTGCGCTGGGCGAAGCGCGGTTCGAGGACGCGTTCGGCGAAGGACGCCGGCTGAACCCGCACGACATCCTGGCGCCCCCGGCGGCCGCGGCGGCGGAGCACGAGGAACCCGCCGGCTGTGCGGTGCTGCCGCCGCTGACCCGGCGCGAGTCGGAGATCGCCCGGCTGGTCGCGACCGGGCTGAGCAACCGGGAGATCGCCGTCCGCCTGGTCATCGCCCAGCGGACGGCGGAAACCCACCTCCAGCACATCCTCAACAAGCTCGACCTCGGCAACCGGACCCAGGTCGCCGTCTGGGTCAACGAGCAGCTCGTCGCCCGGACGGGACCCGGCTCCGGCCGGAGGTGATCAGCTCAGCGGACAGGTGCCCCGGTAGGCCGCGATGGCCGGGTCACCCGTGGGCAGCGGGCAGAGGAACTGCTCGTACCGGCTGTCCTCGTCGACGAACCGCTTCAGCCACGAGATGCTGTACTCCGCGATCGTCGGGTTCGGCTTGGTCGGCGCCAGGTGCCCGGCGCCGGCCAGCAGCAGGTACGCCTTGTCCAAAGAGGACGGCAGGCTCTGGTAGAACGGGCGGGAGAACATCCCGTCCGGTGCGATGAAGTCGTTCTGGGCGCTCACGACGAACGTCGGCACCGTGACATCCGAGAACGTCGTGTTGGGACTCCAGCCGGTCAGCGGGATCGCCGCCTTCAGCGTCGGCGCTTTCCGGGCGGCGATCAGGGTTCCGCCGCCGCCCATCGAATGGCCCATCACGGCCAGCCGGTTCCGGTCGACCCGGTCCTTGGCCTGGCTCGAATCCGTGACGTAGCGCAGGGCCGCGAGCAGTTCTTCGGAACGGGCGTCCGGCGTGTCCCACACGCTGTTCGTGGCGATCGTGATGACGACGAAGCCCTGCGAGGCGAGCCGCGGGCCGTACCAGGCGATCGCGTCTTCGGACTCGAGGAACCCCGGCGCGACCGCCACGGCGCCGAACGTGCCCTGGCCGGTGTCGGTCGGGAAGGAGACCGTCCCGCCGCCGAACCCCTGACCGGCGCCCACTTTCTCGGTGCCGATCGCGAAGGGACCGCGCTCGGCCTGGATGGCGGCTTCGGTCGGGGCCGGTCCTCGCGCGTACGGGTTGTCTCCGGTGAGACCCGGAGACGCCGACGCCGGGCTCGTGCCCGAAGCGGCGAGGAGAACAGCGGTCAGTGCGCCGGCGACCCGTGGCGCCCATCGTGGTTTCCGCGTCATTGCGAACGTCCTCTCGGGGAATCTTCCCGCCGAACACGGGGAGGACCCAGGTATAGCGAGCACGTCCGCGTCCCCGCGTCGTCGAAAACACGTAGCTGCCGGCGCGTGGTGCTACATCGGGAACACCGCCCGGAAAGCCGCCGAGATCGGTTCGAGGTCGGCGACCAGGCGGTCGAGGTCCCCGGGGCTCAACACGGTGTACGGCGCCTCCGCGAGCCGGTCGGTCAGCGCTTCCACGCGCTCCTTCGTGGCCCGGCCCTCGGCCGTCAGCCAGCCGTCGGCCCCCACCAGGCCGCGGGCGCGCATGCCGTCGATCACCGCGGTCAGCTGGGCGGCCGGGAGGTGCCACACCCGGCCGAAGTCCTGCGCCGGCGTGCCGGCGGACAACGCGTGGAGCACGTGGGCTTCCGTTCCGGCGATGCCCTCGGCCAGCAACGCGACGATGTGGCCGTCGCCGCGGTGCTCGCGCAGGAGGGTGGCCGCGTGCCACAGACGGGCCACCGGCTCCTGCGGGACCGGGACCGCGCGCAGGGCGGCGTAGAGCGCTCGTCCCTCCACCGGGGCACTGGTCGCCGCCTTCAGCAGGAGGTCACCCGCGCGGGCGATGGCCGGGTCGTCGGCTCGTTCGCCGAGGATCCGGCGCATGCCCGCGACGCATCCCCGCTCACGGGCGGCCAGTGCCGCCTCGGGGGTGGTCAGGTCCCAGACCCGGGGGAGGTGGCGGGCCACCTCGCCCGGGGCGAAGTTGTAGAACACGGCGTGGACCACCTCGGCGGGCATCGTCGGGCCGAAGGGCGCCGCGCGGCCGGCGAAGTAGGCGTCCCACGGGTTGCGCAGGCCGAGCGCCATCAGCGCCTCGTCCGACTCGTCGGCGAAGTAGGGCACCAGGCCGAGCGGCTCGACCAGGTCGTACATGCGGCGGGCGACGGGTTCCGGGTGCGACATCTCGTCCTCTGTGGAGTCCGGCGGCGCCCTCGTGGCGGCCGCTCACCTCCTCCACGAACGGCGCGGCCCCGATCCGACAGCCCGGCTTCGCCGGTTTTACCGAGCAGGTGAGCCGGCGGGGGCGGGCAGTCACCGGAGAGCGGCAGGGGCTCCTGCGCGGCAAGCGCAGATTGAGACGTCGATCCTGTTGCGCGCTGCCGCGTTTCGTGGCTCTCCAGGTGAAACCGTCTCCGGCGCCTTCGGCTCTCCCATTGCCGGAAACGGGATTTCGTGCCCTCGACGGCCCGCCGCTACCGTCGCATTCATGGAATGGAGCTATCGATCCGCCGGAGAACTCGTCGCCGCATTGCGTGCCGGTGCGGTCACCTCGGCGGACCTGACCGAAGAGGCGATCACCCGCATCGAGCGCGACGACGAGGTGGTCAACGCGATCTGCGTGCCGGACTTCGACCGCGCACGAGCCGCCGCGCGCCGGGCCGACCAGGCGCTCGCGCGCGGCGAAAACCGGCCGCTGCTCGGCGTTCCCGTGACGGTCAAGGAGTCCTACGACGTCGCCGGGCTCCCCACGACCTGGGGGATGCCGGCGCACCGGGACTTCGTGCCCGCCGAGGACGCGGTCCAGGTGGCGCGGCTGAAGGACGCGGGCGCGGTGGTGCTCGGCAAGACCAACGTCCCCTTGGGACTGCAGGACATCCAGAGCTTCAACGACATCTACGGCACCACCACCAACCCGTGGGACCCCGGCCGCACCTCGGGCGGGTCCTCCGGCGGGTCGGCGGCGGCGCTGGCGTCCGGGTTCGGCGCGCTGTCCATCGGCTCCGACCTCGCCGGCTCGCTGCGCACCCCCGCGCACTTCTGCGGTGTCTACGCGCACAAGCCGACCCTCGGACTGGCCGCCACCCGCGGCATGGTCGCACCGTCCGAACCGGCCTTGCCGGTCGATCCGGACCTCGCCGTCGTCGGTCCGATGGCGCGCACCGCCGGCGACCTCACGCTCCTGCTCGACGTCATGGCCGGGCCCGACCCGCTGACGCACGGCGTGGCGCACCGGCCGGTCCTGCCGCCCGCCCGCCACGAGCGGCTCGGCGACTTCCGGGTCCTGGTCCTCGAGGACCACCCGCTCATCCCGACCGGGTCCGCCGTGCGGGCGGGGGTGAACCGGGTGGCCGACGCGCTCGTCGACGGCGGCGCCCGCGTCGAACGGCACAGTCCGCTGCTGCCCGACCTGGCCGAAGCGGCGACGCTGTACATGCAGCTGCTGATTTCGGGTGCCGTGGCGCGGTTTCCCGTCGAATCGCTCGCCGAGCCGAGCGCGGACGACGAGAGCCTCGACGCCGTGCGGCTGCGTGCCATGGCGTTCAGCCACCACGACTGGCTGGCGGCGAACCACCGCCGCGAGGTGCACCGCCACGGCTGGCGGCAGCTGCTCGCCGAGTTCGACGCCGTCGTGTGCCCGATCACGCCGACACCCGCGTTCCCGCACGATCACACGCCCAATCCGATGGAACGGCGCATCGACATCGACGGAATGGCCTACCCGTACTTCGACCAGCTCGTCTGGGCCGGCCTGGCCACCATGCCCGGGCTGCCCGCGACCGCCGTGCCCGCGGGCCGCTCGCTCGAGGGCCTGCCGGTCGGCGTGCAGCTGCTCGGGCCGATGTTCGAGGACCGCACCCCGCTGCGGCTGGCCGAACTGCTCGAGCAAAAGACCGGCGGCTTCCGGGCGCCGAAGCGGGATGCCGGAATTCGACAATTTCGATGACCGGTCCGGTTTGGCGAATTCGGGTCCGTGGAGCCTTGTCCGTCCGGCATTTACAAACTCGACTTTACGCTGAGTGAGCGTTTACGGCGAGTGGAGCAATGAATGTAGGCCAGAGGCCAAAAGAGTGACGCGCATCACTCGCACGGGTCTTGATCTACCCCATTGTGAGCCGACAGCCATTCTCTCTACAGTGTCCCGCGTGACTCTGGGGAATGAGTCACTCACTCCCACTGGATTCGGTTCGCGAACCGTTAGTTTCTTCTTAGGAGCAGACCTTGCTTCCAAACGCCATGAGCAGTGGCCGGGGTCGTACTCGTCGCGCCGTGCTCGGGCTCGCCCTCACCGTCGCGGCCGCGACGGCCCTGAGCGGCTGCAGTGCACTCGGCTCGGACAACCCGAGCACTTCGTCCACCGGGGGTGGGCTGGAAAAGACGAAGATCAAGGTCGCGATCCTGCCCACCGTCGACACCGTCCCGCTGTGGCTCGCGCAGGACAGCGGCTACTTCAAGGACGAGGGCCTCGAGGTCGAGGCCGTCGTGGCCGCGAGCGGCCAGGCGGCGATGACGAAGGCGATTTCCGGCGAAACCGACATCGCGATCTCGAGCTACATGCCTTTCTTCGTCGCGAAGAACACGGGCTCGGCCGACCTGGAGCTCGTCGCGGACGCGACTTCGATCAGCCCGAAGTCGATCGCGATCGTCACGGTGCCGAATTCGCCGGTCAAGACGGTCAACGACCTCGCCAACCGGCGGATCGCGATGACCGCCCGGAACACGGCGAGCGACCTGCTGGTCAAGTCCATCATGAAGGACCACGGCCTCGACCCGACCAAGGTGAACTGGGTCCAGATCGCGTTCCCGAACGTCGCGGCCGCGCTGCAGCAGGGCCAGGTCGACGCGGCTCTGCTGCCCGAGCCGTTCATCTCGCAGGCCGCCAAGGCCGCCGGCGCGATCCCGCTGATCGACGTCAATACCGGTGCCACGCAGGACTTCCCGCTTTCGGGTTACGGCGCGAACCGGAAGTGGGTGCAGGCCAACCCGAAGACCCTCGCCGCGTTCCAGCGCGCGCTGCAGCGGGCCACCAGCGAGACGAACAAGGACCGGTCCAAGATCGAGCCGCTGCTGGTCAAGTACGCCAAGATCGACGAGGACACCGCCAAGCTGCTCACCCTGCCCAGCTTCGGCGTCAAGCTGGATCCCCGGCGCCTCCAGCGGGTGCCCGACCTGATGCTCCAGATGGGCGCCATCACGTCCTCTGTGGACGCCGCGTCGATGATCGCCCCGCAGGCGGCCGGCTGACACACCGAAAAGGCACCGGGCCGGCCTGGCCGGCTTCCTCTCCGCTCCGAGAGGTCGCCGGCCGGGCCGGCCCGGACGTCGTTCACGGCCCGAAGCCCGGCAGCCGGGCTAGTACGGCGACTTCTCCGACGACGTGACGCGGATGTGCACCAGCGTCGGGCGCTTGTCGGCGAAGGCCGCGGTCAAGCCGGGGACCAAGCCCGACGGTTCGCTGATCGTCACGCTCTGGCAGCCCATGCTCGAGGCCAGCGCCGCGAAGTCGATGCCGCCCAGCACGGTGCCCGGAAGCTTGCCACCGTCGATCGATTCGCCGAAGATGCGGACCGCCGCGTACTCGGTGTTGTCGAGGATCAGAATGGTCACCGGGAGGTCCTGGCGCGCGGCCGTCCACAAAGCCTGGATGCCGTACATGCTGGAACCGTCGCCGACCACGCCGACGACGTGGCGGTCCGGCCTCGCGAGCGCCGCGCCGACCGCGCCGGGGACGCCGTAGCCGAGCGTGCCGCTGGCCATCGTCAGGAAACCCGTGTCCGTGGCGGTGATCGGCAGGTGGTCGTGCAGGACGCCGCGGTGGCTGGGCGCCTCCTCGACCACGATCGCGTTGTCCGGCAACAGGTCCGCGAGCGTGGCGTAGACGAACGCGCCGGTGAGCGTCTCCCCGTTCGGCTTCGCGGGCCGTTCGAGGGGCGCGGGCGCGGGGCGCTCGCTTCGGCCGACCGCGTTCAGCAGCGCGCGGATGCCGAGCTTCGGCGTCGCGCGGATCCCGGTGCCTTCGAAGGCGCGGGCGAGGATCTGCTCGTCGTCGCTGACGATGAACAGCGGCGGCAGCGGAGCTTCGCCGCGGCCGCGGTCGACGTGGTAGGTGAAGGCGGGTGCGCCGAGCACGACGACGAGGTCGTGCCCCGCGAGCCGGTCGGAGACGACGCCGCGCTCCGGTTCGAGAAAGCCTTGGAACAGCGGGTGGTTCTCGGGGAAGGAGCAGCGGAACGACATCGGCGCGACGTACACGGCGGCGTTGAGCCGTTCGGCGAGCGCGACGGTGTCGACGACGGCGGCGTCCTGGTCGACGGCACCCCCGACGACGATCGCCGGCCGTTCACTCGCTTCGAGCGCGGCGACGAGTTCGTCGATCGCTTCGGGATCGGGTGCGAACCCGCGGATGCGCGGGCGGCTGATGATCGGGCGTTCGGTGGTGGCGGTCCAGTCGTCGGCGGGCACGGACACGAAGACCGGCCCGGACGGCGCCTGCGTCGCGACGTGGTAAGCCCGCGCGAGCGCGGCCGGGACGTCCTCGGCGGTGGCGGGCTCGATGGACCACTTCACGTAGGGCTTGGGGAATTCGGACGCGTCGACGGCGCCGAGGAAGGGTTCGTGCGGCAGGAGGTTCCGCGTCTGCTGCCCCGCGAGGATGATCAGGGGAGTGCGGTTGTAGTACGCGGTGTAGAGGCTGCCGAGCCCGTGCCCCACGCCCCCGGCGGAGTGCAGGTTGACGAGCACGGGCTGGCGGCTGGCCTGGGCGAAGGCGTCGGCCATCGCCACGACGGTGGACTCCTGCAGGCCGAGGACGTAGTCGAAGTCGTCCGGCCAGTCGGTGAGGAAGGGGACCTCGGTGGTGCCGGGGTTGCCGAAAACCGTGGTGAGGCCGAGTTCGCGGAGGAGTTCGCGGGTGGCGTCCAAGACCGTGCGCTTGATCATGCCCCTCAGACTAATGCTTAGTCTTGCGAAGGAAAGCCCCCGCGTGGCGGCGGTTGTTCGCCGAAAGCACCACACGGGACGGCCTCGGCGCCCTACGATCGGCGCAGCCCGGACGTCTCGAGCTCCGGTGAGAAAGCTCGGGAGGGCAAGCATGACACCCCTGGTGGTGACGAGCATCGAGGCCGTTCCCCGCGTGCTGCTGCTCGTGGTGGGACTGCTCGGCCTGATCTTCTCGGTTAAGGGCCGGGCCAAGGGCGGCTCCGGCCTGATGGTCGCCGCCTTCGTCGTCATGCTCGTCGCCACCGCGGCGGGCATCGCGTGGCAGTTCGTGGCGCTGGACGCGGCGTCCTGGATCCGGACCGGCCACCTGAGCGCCGACGGCCTCAACCTCGTCTTCATGGCGGTGGCCATCCCGCTCGACGCCGCCGCGGTGCTCTCCTGGCTCCTGGTCGCGCTCGCGGTCGTCAAGGGCGGCCGGGTGCCTCGGCCCCCGTACCCCGCCGGCTACCCGATGACCGCGCCGCCGGGGTATCCGCCGCCCGGTTACCCGCAAACCCAGCCCCCGCCGAACTAGCGCTCGGTCGCGACCGCGTAAGCCGACACCAGGGTCGCGGCGGCGAGACCGCCCCATAAGACGGCCGGGCCGCAAGCGGCGAGAGCGGTGATGACCGCGGGGGAGACGGCGAGGCCGAAGCCCGTCGAGAGCTGGAGGCGCGCGAGGGCGCGGCCCAGGACGTGGGCCGGGGCGAGGGCGGCGACGAGCGCGGTCGCGCTGCCCGCGTAGACGATCTCACCGACCGTGCAGACCACCGACACCGCGGCCACGGCCGCGGCGCTCCACGAGGTGGCCGCGAGGAAACCGAGGTAGGACGCGGCGAGCACCACGCCGCCGAGAGCCAGCGCGGTCCGCCGGGTGAACCGGGACAGCAGGACGGTGACCGGCACCTGCAGGGTGACCACCAGGACCGTGTTCGCCACGAAGATCGCCGCCGGCCACACCGGCGAGGCGTGCAGTTGGGTCACCAGCACCAGCGGAAGCGCGATTTCGGGGACGTTGAGGCAGAAGACGTAGACGACGTTGGCGGCCAGCAGCGTCCGCATCCGGGGCGCGGGCCCGCCGGTCACGGCCGGCGCGGCGGCCGGTTCCGCGCGCAGGCGGACCGACCACGCCAGGGCGGCCGCGACGAGGTAGGCGAGCCCGGTGCCGACGGCCAGCGCCTGCAACGCCGTGGCGCCGCCCGCCAGGCACGCGGTGGCGAGGAGCCCACCCGCACCCAGGCCGGCGTTGCGCAGGGCGCGGCCGCCCGCGAGCGCGGCGTCGCGCTCCCGTCCGTCGGCGACCGTGGCCACGAGAGCCGCGTGGGCGGCGGGCCACGCCTGGTTGCCGATGCCGAGGAAAAGTGCCGCCGTCGCGAACACCCAGACGTCGCCGACGGGCGCGGCGAGCAGCAGCACGACACCCAGGACCCGCACCAGCATCGACGCCGCCACCGCCGTGCTCCGCGCGCCCCGGTCCAGCCAACGTCCCACCGCGGGCAGGCACCCCAGGCCGACGACCACCCCGGCCGTCATGGCGATGCCGGTGGCCGCCGCGGACAGGCCGAGCACCAGCACCCCGTAGAGCAGCAGGAAGGGGCGCAGCAAGCCGGTGCCGAGCGCGTCCACGATCAGCGCGACGGCGTAGCGGGGGCCGCCGGAAGCCCGGACGAGGGCACGCGGCCGGATCTTGGTCGTCATGGCGTCCACAGTGCGTTCGCCCGCCTGGCCGGCCGCGCCCGAGTAAAAAAAACACTACACCAACGGCCCCCCCCGCGCCCACACCCCCGCAAGAAACCCAAACTAAGAAGGAAGACAAACAC